>CAWIXZ010000023.1:0-34130 GCA_963840205.1 uncultured Chloroflexia bacterium | reverse complement strand
AGGTGGCGGCCCGGTGGCGGTACACGCGCACGCCGCGCCCGCCAGAGCTGCAGCGCATGCCAATGAATCATGCCGATCGTGCGATGCGGGCCCAAGGGATAGCGAACGAGCATGCGAGCCAGGCTTCGATCGGTGAGGGGGCGGCGGGCAAGATCGAGGCTCGTGTGGAGGAGGAGCGTCCCTTCCTCCTGCTCGTTGATCGTGATCCGCAGGCGCGATGCCTCATCGCGGACGCTGACCGCGTACCTCCCCGCCTCGGCGATGAACGGGGAGACGTAGAACGCCTTGTCCATCGAGGCGACGAAGTGCTCGCCCGCGTGGTCCGGACGGAGGGTGTACTGATGTCGCTCACCGTGAGTGTTGTGCACCTCGACCACCACCACCTGCAGCGTTCCGGATCGGTCCCGGCACAGGTAGAAGCTCGCTGGATTGAACACGTAGCCGATAACGCGCAGATTGGTGATGAGCGTGATGCGCCAGCCCTCGGGATCGAATCCCGCGCTTCGGAGGTGCGCGCCAACCGACGCATTGAGGTCAGCCGCCGGCGGATCGAGATGGTCGTCGTCGCGGAATGTGAAGAAGTTGCGCCGATTCCGGCTGACCAGTCGGAGGCGCGCGACGGCGTCCAGCTCGCCGAGGTCAAGCGCAAAGTAGAAGACCTTGTGCTCGAAGGCATAGGTGAACGGGCGGGTCCGACGGTGCCGGACGATACCCTCCAGGAGGTGGGACCTCATGCCGCTCGCTCCTGGGCGACTGGGGCAAGGAGATCCGCCACCTCGAAGCCCGAGCGACAACCGTCCTCGTCGAAGCCGTAACCAGTGCTGCAGCCGGCGAAGTACGTGTTCCTATGGCCCTGAAGGCGCCTCATCGCGGCCTGGCCCTTCGAGGGTGCGGAAGGTGTACATCGGATGACGCATCGTGCGCTCCGAGATGATCTTCCTCGCATCGAGCCGCTCGTCCGGATTGATCGACACGAAGTACTGGACCGGGCCGGGAATCGATTGCAGCCGATTCATGTGATAGGTCATGGTGAGGGCCTCGCCCGGCCGCCCACAGTCCAGCTGGTCGACGTTCCAGGACGCCCACGCTGCCGGCTGGCCGGGGAGAAGCCGGGTGTCGGTGTGGAGAACCACCTGGTTCGACGAATACGCGAAGGCCTCGAGAGCGGTGCGTTCCAGCGCGTCCGCGTCGTGCAGGACGCCCAGGGCATCGTCGGCGTGGGTGGCCATCACCACGGCATCGAATCGCTCGCTGAACCCCGAGCGAGTGTGCACGATCACGCCCCGCGCGTCGCGAGCCACGTTGACCACGCCGTCGCCTGTGCGGACGGTCCCGGCCGGAGCGCCTCGACGAGGCGGTCGACATACGCCATCGATCCGCCCCGGATCGTCCGCCAGGGGAGCGCCTTCCCACGTCCAATGAGCCCGTGATTGTCGAGGAAGCGCAGGAGGTATTCAACCGGAAAGTCGCCGATGCGATTCGCCGCGCTGGACCAGATCGCACCGGTGACCGGGAGCAGGAAGTGATTCCGGAAGTGCGGTCCGAACGCTCCATCAACGAGATACTCTCGCAACGTCGCGCGCGGAGACCCTGCGCCGTCGAGTATCCGCCGAGCGTCCCGGTAGAAGCGCAGGATGTCCGCCATCATCCGCCAGTGTCCCGGCCGAGCCACCGCCTGGGGCCGCGCGAAGTAGCCACGAAGCCCGCGAGAGCTGAATTCCACACGGCAGGAACGGCAGGCGGAGCCGAGGGACATGTCACTCGGCTGTGTGGCGACTCCGAGCTCGGCGAGCAGCCCAACGAACGCCGGATAGGTGTGCTCGTTGTACACGATGAATCCCGTATCGACGGTCACCGGCCCCGTATCCGCGTCAACGGTCTCGGTCTTCACGTGGCCACCGACGACGGGCTCCCGCTCGAAGAGCCGGACGTCGTGGTCCTTCCGCATGGCGTAAGCCGCGGTCAGGCCGCCCACACCGGATCCGACGACGGCGACCCTCACGGTCGGTCCGGCGCAGTCTCGGATGCCCGCGCGTCAAGCTGGTGCTGGATCCCGCCGGCGGCGTCCCGGGCGATCTTGGCGAAGGTTCCGCCGATGAATGGCTGGACGAGCCGCATGAGGCCCTGAAGACTGATGTCGGCGGTGTAGTCGACCCGCGTCCCGGTCGGCGTTCGAGCAAATTCGATGGTGTCCACGGCCGATACGCCTGAACCTGAACCGATGAGGACGACGCGCCGCAGCGGATCGAACTTCGAGACGGTGTATTCCATCGGCCTGACGCTGTTGCCGACTCGTACCCCGAGGCGATAGCTGATTCCCACGCCGAGCGGCTCGTTCCCGATCCGTTCGGCCGTCGCCACGCCGGGGTCCCATTCCCGCGAATTCGCGAAATCGGCGAGATAGGCAAACGTGGCTTCGATCGGCAGCGTCGTCTCGATCGTCTCACTGAGTCTGGTCATGTGTGGCTCCGATCCAGGTATGGGTCATCATTCGAGGCAAAGGGGTGGCGATGAACTGGCGCTCGCTTGTGGATGACGGGCTGGAGCTGACCGTGGTCGGCAGCTTCTCCCGAGTCGGTTACGCCGTTCGGCGCTGGCTGTACGACTGGTCCGCGCCCACGCCAGGCGCGCTCGAGGGCAGAACGGTCCTCGTGACGGGTCCGACGTCCGGCCTCGGTCGAGCGGCGAGCGATGAGCTCGCGGCGCTCGGTGCGCGCGTGATCCTCGTGGGGCGAAGCGAGGAGCGCCTGGCCGCCGTGCGCAATGCGCTGGTTGCCCGACACGGGGCTGACCGCTTCCCCGCCGTCGTGGCCGACATGGGATCTCTCCGCTCCATCGCGGAAGCGGTTGCGACGATCCGCGCCACGGAGCCCCGGCTGGATGTGGTGGTCGACAATGCGGGGGCCATCTTCCCGACGCGCACCGTTGGCCCGGACGGCATCGAAGCGATGTTCGCGACGCTCGTGGTCGGCCCGTTCGCACTTGTCTCCGGCCTGCTGCCAATGCTTCGGCAGACCGAGGGCGCTCGGGTCATTGCCGTTACCTCGGGTGGGATGTACGGGCAACGGCTGAATCTCGACGACCTGCAGTCGCGCATCCAGCCCTATTCCGGGACTCGCGCCTACGCTCGAGCCAAGCGCGCCCAGGTGGCACTGATCCGCGAATGGGCGCGCAGGCTGGGGCCGGCGGGAATCAGCTTCAACGCCATGCATCCCGGGTGGGCAGACACGCCTGGCCTCGCGGAGTCGCTGCCCGGATTCCACGGGCTGATGGGGCCGATCCTCCGGACCCCGGCGGAGGGAATTGACACGCTCGTCTGGCTGGCTGCGGCACCCGAAGCCGCGGCGCTGAGCGGTCGCGTCTTCCTCGACCGCCGCCCACGGCCCTTTGACCGTGTCCCCATGACGCGTCTGCGAGCGGTCGACCGGCGACGTCTGTGGGATCTCGTCGTCGACCTGTCGCGGGCGACCGATGCCCCGCCTGCCGCCTGAGGACGCGGACACCGGCCGGCGACGGGCGTGAATCACGGTGCTCCCGCTCTGCGATGCGGCGGGGTCTGCGGCACCGCCGCCATGATCGCGCCGACTGCCTCGGTGTCGTCGCTCGACCGCCCAACGCCTGCCGCGAGCAGGTGCGTTCTGAGATGCCGTAGGCCGAGTCGAATGCGACCGTGGACGGTGCCCAGAGGGAGCCCCGTCATCGTCGCGATCTCAGCGTGCGAACGGGATTCGTAAAAGGCAGTGGCAATGGCCTGTCGCTGTTCGCGCGACAGCTTGCGAAGCGCCGTCCGAAGCGTCTCGCCCTCGAGTCTCGCGACCACCTGGTCCACCACGGCCGGACGGTTGTCGCGGAGCGAGAGCAGCAGTGCCTCACCGTCCGCGTCGGACGCACGCTGCGCGCGAAGCGTGTCGATCGCACGGTTGCGCACGATCCCGATCAGCCAGGATTTGACGCTGCCGCGATCGGGCGCGTATGAACCGCCCTTGCGCCAGACCGAGAGGAACGCGTCATGCACGACGTCCTCCGCCCGGTCGCGATCGTGGACGATGGACAGCGCGACGCGAAAGGCGATGGGGTTGTGGCGATCGTAGAGTGCGCCCAAGGAGCTCGCGTCGCCCGCCCCGATTCGAGCCATGAGGTCCTGGTCGGACTCGAGTGTGTCTATTGTTTGTTCAGTCACAAGGCGCAGGATAGCGCTTCCGTCACACCATTGTCAACTGTTTGTCCATGGTATGCTGGACAGCATGTACACGATCAAGGAGGCCGCGCAGCGGACGGGCGTCAGCGTCGCCCTGTTGCGCGCATGGGAGCGCCGCTACGGCATCGTCGTGCCGCTGCGCACTGAGGCGGGGTATCGGATCTATGACGATGCCGCGATTGGGCGTATCAGAGCGATGCGCGCGCTGGTCGCGGATGGATGGTCGCCGCGTCAGGCCGCGGCACACATCGTCTCGACGCAAGCCAAGGGATTCCCAGTCGGCGGCGGTTGCTGCGCAACCCATCGACCCTCGACCGCCCACCGAGCCGTCCAGGGGGCTGGTGGAGGCCGCGGCCCAGATCAACGGGCCTGCCATAGAACGCGCGCTGGACGACATCTTCGCGATGGGAAGCTTCGAGCGAGTGCTGGACGACCATCTGTATCCAGCCCTCGTGGACCTGGGCGACGCCTGGGCACGCGGCGAGGTCGATGTCGCGGGCGAGCACGCCGCCAGCGCCGCGGCATTGCGACGGCTCGGGATGGCCTTCGACGCAGCCGGGAATGCGGGAGCCGGCGATGCGTCCGTGCTGGTCGGACTCCCTCCCGGCTCCCGCCATGAGCTGCCTGCCCTGGGGTACGCCACAGCCCTTCGCCGCGCCGGGATAAGTGCGACCTACCTCGGGCCGGATGTCCCGATCACGTCGTGGGTCACCGCCGCCCGGCAGGCGCGTGTTCGAGCGGTGGTCATCGGGGTCGCAACGGCCGAAGACGTGGCCGGTGCGGCCGCGGTGGTAGCAGCCCTCCGCGACCGGCAGCCCGAACTGCTGATCGCGGTCGGGGGAAGGCACAGTCGCGACCTGTCAGATGCCTCTGCCCATTTGCCCGATCCGCTCGTCGACGCCGTCGCTCACCTGCGCCGCCTGCTGCGGCTGCCCTGACCCGAGGCACCGACCAGCTCAGACGGGTACCGACCGCGGCTACGCCGTGTCGCGGATCCTCTCGAGGCTGTCGAGGATGAGGTCGAGCCCAAAGGCGAACTCCCCCTCGTCGTCGGGCGTTTCGTCCTTGTCCATGTGCACGCTGGCGTGCTCGAGCAGATAGGGGAAGGCGCCTTCTTGGACCCGGCTCATGAAGTCCGATGCGATGTCATCGAACTCCTCCGGATCCATCTGAAAGTGCACCTCCCACAACGTGAAGCCGGAGATGTGACTGTCCAGCGCGTGATAGGCGTGATGGGTCATCTCGGCTGAGAAGCCGCCCTCGCGCAACGCTCCGAGGATGCCCTCCATGTACCGGAGCCGGGCCGAGCTCGTTCGGCTCGGAGCCAGCATCAGGCTCGCGGCCCAGGGGTGCCGCACGAGGACGTCGTGGGCAGAGATCGCGGTAGTGCGGAGGGCGGCCTTCCAATGGGCGCCTGGCGCGGGGAGCTCGAACTCGTTCACCACGAGGTCGACGATGCCGTTCAGGATGTCCTCCTTGTTGGCAACGTGGTTGTACAGCGACATCGCCTCGACCCCGAGTGCCTGACCCAGCCTGCGCATGCTGAGCGAATCGATGCCGGCTTCATCGGCAAGTGCGATCGCGGAACGCAGCACCCGGTCCCTGCTCAAGGGGACTCGGGTTTCACTCGGAGCCGATGTGCTGGCCATCTTCCTCACATCTAGG
Source organism: uncultured Chloroflexia bacterium (assembly GCA_963840205.1). GTDB lineage: Bacteria > Chloroflexota > Limnocylindria > QHBO01 > QHBO01 > JACDBZ01. The sequence goes on along the minus strand of CAWIXZ010000023.1, from coordinate 28,267 downwards.
GCTTGACAGACTTACGGTGTACGTCTAAGGTGCTCGTAGTCGAGCTTACAGTGTACGTCAACCGACGATCCCAAGCTAGGCCTCGACAGCGAAGACCGAACATGAGAGGAAAACAGACATGCAGAACACACATGTGCTGCGCCAGCTCGCGAACGAGCGCGAGGCGCAGCTGCGACGCAGGACCGTGCTGATCGGGCGTGAGCGCTCGACGCTCATCAGACGCCGGATCGGCGAGGAGCTCATCCGCCTGGGCGCGTGGGTTGCGGCCGATCCGATGCTGCGATCGGCGCGGGCAGGAGCGCGATGAAGGCGATCGTCTATCGGACGTACGGCTCGCCGGACATCCTGCGGCTCGAGGAGGTTCCGAAGCCGGTTCCCAAGGACGGCGAGGTGCTCGTGCGCGTGCATGCGGCATCGGTCAATCCGCTGGACTGGCACCTCCTGCGCGGCAAGCCGTACATCGTCCGCCCGACGTCAGGGTGGCGGAAGCCGAAGCGCAACATCCCCGGCGTCGACGTCGCCGGCGTCGTCGAGGCGGTCGGCCGAGACGTGACCCTGGTCAAGCCCGGAGACGAGGTATTTGGCGAGAAGACGCGTGCCTGCGCGGAGTACGTCTGCGGCCCGGAGAAGCTCTTCGTCCACAAGCCGGCGAGCATGACACTGGAGCAGGCCGCCGCCCTGCCCGTCGGCGCGATCACCGCGCTGCAGGCGCTGCGAGAGAAGGGGGGCGTCCAGCCCGGACACCGCGTCCTGATCAACGGGGCCTCCGGGGGCGTCGGAACATTCGCCATCCAGCTCGCCAAGCACTTCGGAGCCGAGGTGACCGGCGTGTGCAGCACGGGGAACGTGGAGCTGGTCCGATCCCTCGGTGCCGACCACGTCATCGACTACAAGCGTGAGGACTTCACGCGGGGCGGTCGGAAGTACGACCTGATCATCGATAACGTCGGCAATCGCTCATTGCTCTCGATGAGGCGCGCCCTCGCTCCCAACGGGAGGGCGGTGCTGGTGGGGGCCTCGAAGGGCAACTGGGTCGGGCCGGTCGCCCGCCTGCTCGCCGCACTGCAGATGTCGCGATTCGGGAGCCGCAAGTTCATCGGAATTCTCACCGAGATCGCGCGCGACGACCTCCTTTACCTGAAGGAGCTCGCCGAAGCCGGGAAGATCTCGCCGGTCATCGACCGACGCTACCCCTTGAGCGAGGTCCCCGACGCCATCCGGTACCTCGAGACCATGCGCGCCCGGGGCAAGGTCATCATCACCGTGTGAGTCGCGGTCCGCCAGCTTTCCCATAGCCGAAGGGCGAACCTCCGGAGTACGGTACGTACGGAGGGCGAGGCGATGGACGAAGCCCGATACCGCGAGGCGGAGCGTCGCCTCTGGGAGTGGGTCGGTGTGACCCCGACCGAGCAGTGGCTGCGCCTGGAGCGGACCAACGTGACCGTGCGGGTGCAGGAGGTCGGCGACGGCCCACCGGCGCTGTTCGTGCACGGCGCCAGCGTCAGCGGCTCGAGCTGGGCGACCCTAGCCGGTCGCCTGACGGGATTCCGCTGCATCCTCCTGGATCGGCCCGGCACCGGCCTGAGCGACCCCCTCGACACGCCCCTCACGCCTGACACGCTGCCTGGCATCGGCGACTCGCTGCTGGTCGACGTGCTCGATGCGCTCGGACTCCAGTCAGCCCACCTGCTGGCAACCTCGTTCGGCGGGTACTTCGCGTTGCGCGCCGCGGCCGCGCACGCCGACCGCGTCGGCCGCATGGTGCAGTTCAGCTGGCCGGTGGGCGCGCCGATCTCCCATTTGCCGATGCTCATGCGGATGACGGCCGTCCCGCTGGCGGGGCGCCTGGTCGCCCTGCTGCCGCCCAGCGAGCGGATGATTCGGATTGGCTTTCGCCAGATCGGCCACGCCGAGAGCCTGGAATCCGGCCGGATCTCACAGGAGATCATCGACTGGTTCCTCGCGCTGCAGCGCCACACCGACACGACCAGGCAGGAGGCGCGGCTGACCCGCGGTCTTCTCTCGCTTCGGCATGGGATCGACGATCGGGTCCTCCTGTCCGACCAGTTCCTGGGCACGATCAGCACCCCGACTCACTTCATCTGGGGCGAGAAGGATCCCTTCGGCGGTGAGGACACGGCGCGCCGGCTTGCCGATCGGATGCAGAACGCGACGTTCGAGATCTTTGCCGGCGCAGGTCACGCCCCCTGGCTCGACGACCTCGATCGCGCCGCCAGGAGCACGACCGCGTTCCTCCACGGGTGACGCCAGCTCCGGCGTCGCCGGCGTTCCAGGAACGGGCTTGACAAGTCTGGCCTGATGCGTATAGTCCCACTAGGTTATATAACTACCTAGTGATGGACATGCAGCAGCCCGATCCCCTGAGCGCCACGTTCGCCGCCCTCGCCGACCCGACTCGGCGGGCGATCCTGACCCGTCTCGCCCAAGGCGAGGCATCGGTCAAGGACCTGTCCGCACCCTTCGACATGAGCCAGCCCGCCATCTCCAAGCACCTGCGCGTGCTGGAGCGGGCCGGTCTCATCGAGCAGGGGCGACAGGCACAGTGGCGACCGCGACGCCTGCGGGCAGGGCCTCTGCGCGACATCTCCGAGTGGGTCGGTCAGTACCGGCCGCATTGGGAGGAGAGCTTCGAACGGTTGGACGCGTATCTGCGCGAAGTACAGGCACAGGCAGCCTCAGAAGGAGACGACGATGACAGCAGCGACCCGAATCGACCGCGGTAGCACCGAGACGACGACCATCTACTCGGAGGGAGGCGACCTCACCTACGAGCGCACCTTCGACGCTCCACGAGAGCTGGTGTGGAAGGCTCACACGGACCCCGACCTCATCCCGCGCTGGTGGGGCCAGGCGGGGAGCACGACGACCGTCGCCGAGATGGACGTCCGGCCCGGTGGAAAGTGGCGCTACGTGAGCAGCGCGCCGGGTCGCGAGGACATCGCGTTCTACGGCGAGTATCTCGAGGTGACGCCGCCGGAGCTCATCAAGTGGACGTTCATGTTCGACGTCGAGGGCGTCGGCCCGATGGGCGGGCCGGAGACGTTGACGCTGGAGGACGTCGGCGGCAAGACGCTGATGCGAGCCGTGTCGCACATGGGATCAGCCGAGACGATCGAGGGCGCGCTCGCGACCGGCATGGTCGGTGGCGCGATCGAGACCTGGGACCGCCTCGACGCCCTGCTCGCCGAGCGCTGACGATACCAGGCGAAGCCGGGCATCCCGCGGTGGGGTGCCCGGCCCTTCTACGACTACCCCGCGGGCAGTCCGACCCGATCAGGTGCCGACGCTTCGGCGAAGAGGCGCAGTCCGAGCAGGACGCACCACGTAGGGTTTGCCCCGAGCCAGAGGTAGAACCATGAGAAATGAACCACCTGCTGCAGCGCGATGCTCCCGATCTCCAGCGGGAGCGTGAGAACGCCCATGACCAGGCTGTAGCGTCCAAACCCCTCCCAGCCCGGCGTCTGTCGCATGCGGCGCCACATGAACGCGTACATGGGGAGCGGCAGCAGCGAGGCGAACAGGAACGCGACCGCGTGGGCCTGGCCGCTGAATGTCTTCGGCACCCGCTCGATCGGAAACATCGACAGCAGGAACGCGAGTCCCCACAGGCCGATGAACACCGGACCGACCAGGGAGCGATTTGGCCCACGGATCCCGCGATGGGCTGCGGCGGCGAGTGCCAGCACGGACAGCCCCATCACGCCGAAGTTCAGGGTCTGGATCCAGCCGTAGGGCCCGAGCGCATTCACGCTGACCGGTGAGGTGCTCCACGGGTCGTCTCCGTTGGCGACGAGGTAGTCGTACTGGACGACGTCCTGGACGAGGACAGCGAGCGCGAAGATCACCGGACCTGCGATCGCGATGGCGGCGAGCGTCCGAGTGCTCACGGTGTTGCGAGTCTAGGCCGGAGGTCAACCGCCTGACCCGCGGCAAATGGCCTGGTCGGTCGGCGGGCGCACGGCGCGGTGCGATGGAGATCGGTGAGGATCGATCACACCATTCGTCCCTCCACCCATAGTCCCTCCAGCGTCTGGCTTCGGACCACGGGTCTCCCTATCTTCGGAGCAGGGCGACACGAGTCGCCGGTCAGGCTAGGAGACAGCTCCCGATGCAGCAGGTGCAGCCACGCGAGTGGCAGCGGTTTGGCTTTGGAGGTCCTCCTGAGCCTTGGGAGCACGGCGCGCAGCGCGACCTCGACCGGCTGGCCACGTCGTACTACCTCGACATCCTTCAGTCGCGCCAGAGCATGCGTGCACGGCTTGCCAAGGTCGACGCGCACCGCCTCGAGGAGCTGTACACGGCGGCAACGCGCCACAAGCACCAGATCGACTACTCGCTGCGCCACCCGGCCACGCCCGCGGAGCGCGCGCAGGTGGAGGACTGGGTCGGCTCGCTGATGCGCATCGGGCTGCTCATGCGTGCCTTCCTCGACGGGAACTCGGGCGACCACGAACCGGAGCCGCTGCCCGCAGCCTAGGCTCCTCCCGTGGCGACCTCCCGCGGGGCCGATAGACTCCGCCCATGCCCCGCATGCCGACGCTCGACGACGTCAACGCCGCTCGCAACCGGTTGCGGGGGATCGCGCTCCACACACCGCTCGAGCGATCGCGCGAGCTCGCGGACGAGATCGGCGCCGCCGACGTTCGCCTGAAGCGCGAGGAGCTCCAGCCCACCGGCGCGTTCAAGCTCCGCGGGGCGCACAACAAGGTGGCGGTCATTGCCGAAAGCCACCCGGAGGCGCCGCTGGTGACGGCGAGCAGCGGCAACCACGGCATCGCGGTCGCCGCGGCCGCGTCGAGGCACGACATGCGGCTCACCGTGCTCGTCGGTCGTTCAGTATCACCGGCCAAGCTGGAACGCCTGCGCGGCTTCGAGACCGGCCGATGCACCGTCGAGCTCTCCGGAGACGGCACCGATGACGCCGAGGCCGAGGCGCGACGCCGCGACGACGCGGGCCACGCCATCTACGTCCCACCCTACAACGATGCGGAGGTCGTGGCGGGCGCGGCCACCGTCGCGGTCGAGATCCTCGAGGACTGGCCACAGGTCGAGGTCATCGTCGTGCCGGTCGGCGGCGGAGGGCTCATCGCCGGGATCGGCCTGTGGGCGAAGGCGGTCAGGTCGGGCGTGCGAATCATCGGCGTGCAGCCGTCCGCATCGGCTCCGCTGTACGCCTACTTCCAGACGGGCTCGATGGAGCCGATGCCGGTCGCGCCGACCATCGCCGATGGAGTGAAGGGCAACATCGAGCGCGGCAGCATCACCTGGAAGCTGTGCCGCGAGTACGTGGACGACGTGGTCATCGTCGAGGAGGACGAGATCGCCGATGCCATGCGCTGGGCCATCGACGTCCCTCACGCCCTACTGGAGGGCAGCGGCGTCCTGGGGATCGCGGCGCTGCGATCCGGTCGGGTGGCTGTCGACGGTGCGTGTGTGGCGGTGGTGACCACCGGCCGCAACATCGGCCTGGAGGCGCTGGCTTCGGTCCTCGCTCCAGCCTGATCTACTCCAGGGAGCCCGCCCAGCCGGTTTCCTCTTCCGCGCTAAGGGTGAAGTGCTCCAGCTCGTCGAGATCTGCCTCGGCCCGACGGAGGGCCTGGATGGCCTCCTCGACGCTGACCGATGCGAACCGCACCTCGTCGCCGGGCCGCAGCTGTGCCACGCGTCCGACGTCGGCGCGGATGACGCATGCCGGGACGGGGTAGCCGCCGGTGACCGGCCGATCCGCGAGCATCACGATCGGCTGGCCATCAGGCGGGATCTGCACGGCACCGAGCGGGAGGCCGAAGGACGCGACCTCGGAGTCCCCCTTCCCGACCGGGTCACCCGACAGCCGCACCCCGGTCCGATCCGCCGCGTCGGTCACATGCCACATCCCTCCGGTGAGGGCGTCCGCCGCGAAACGAGCCGCGTGAGGGCCGGTGACGATGCGAATCGGGCCCGAGCCGGCGTCGCTCCCCCGCCACCGCCTCAGGTCGATGGCCCGCGGCGCGATCTGCAGCAGGTCGCCCTCACGCAGGGCGCGGCCCAGGTGGCCGCCGAATCCGGTCCGCAGGTCGGTGCTCGCGGATCCGAGCACCGGCTCGATGACCAGGCCCGCCACCGCAAGGTAGGCCCGCGCGCCCGACCCCGTCCCCACCGCGAGCCTCGCGCCGGCCCGCGCGGAATGGGCGTGGGCGCCCGAGAGGGGCATGCCGTCGAGGGTCGCGTTCCACGCGCCGACCAGCGCGACGGCCGTGGTGGTGTCGAATCGGAGCGTTGGACCGGCAAGGGTCGCCTCGAGCAACGGGGCATCGTCGGCGTTGCCAACGAGACGGTTCGCGAGGCGCGCGCTCCAGGGGTCGGCGGCGCCCCCCACCGGCACGCCGAAGCGCTGCCAGCCCGGGCGGCCGCTCGGCGTCTGGACGGAGGTGAGCGGCCCGGGGTCGATGACCTCGAGCATCACCAGTCGTCTCGCGGTCCCGCATGGAGGCCCCAGTCCGCGGCGGCAATCGGCTCGAAGCGGACGGTGTCGCCGGGGATGAGGTACGCGGGCGGGTCTCGACGGGGATCGAACAGCTCGACCGGCGTCCGCCCGATGACGCGCCAGCCCCCGGGCAGATCGGCGGGATAGATGCCCGTCATTGCGCCCGCAATCGCCACGGAGCCGCGCGGCGTGCGCGTCCGCGGCGTGGCGAGTCGGGGCACCTGGATCGCCTCGGGAAGGCCGCCCATGTAGGCGAATCCCGGAGCGAAGCCGTCGAACAGGACACGCAGCTCGGTGGCCGCGTGGAGGCGAATGACCTCGCCACCAGACAGCTTTGCCTGCGCCGCGACCGCCTCGAGATCCGGGCCGAACTCGCCGCCGTACACGACCGGAATCGTGCGGCGGCGCCCTGGTTTGAGCGCGACCGATGGGAGCGAACCGAGCCTCGACACAAGCTCCCGCTCCACCCCGGCGGCGTCGACGATCAACGGGTCGTACTCGACAAGCAGCGAGCTGAGTCCGGGCACCGCGCCACGCAGCCAGGGAATCTCAGCCTGAGCGAGCGACGAGGCGAGCGGCTGTGCCTCGATCGGCCCGGCTAGCTCGACGAGCGCGGCGGCCTCGCCGAATGCGTGAACGACCGGACTAGGGAGCGGCAAGCGCGACGCCGGCATCGGTCAGCGACGTACGGACGGCGGCGGCGATCTCCGCGGCGCGAGGCGTGTCGCCGTGGCAGCAGATGGATTCCGCGTTCAGGCTGAAAACGGTGCCGTCCGCCGCCGCGACGGATCCATTCACCGCGATTTGAACGGCCTGGGCGGCAGCGGCGGTGGGATCGGCGATCACGGACCCTCGCTCCGATCGCGGCTGGAGTGCGCCGTCCGGGAGATAGCGGCGATCGGCGAACGCCTCGGGGATGAAGCGGAGACGGTGATCGGCGGCCGCGGAGCGCATCGGCTCCGAAGATGCCAGCCCGAAGAGCATCAGCTCCCGGCTGAAGCGCGCGACTGAGCGGGCGATGGCATCCGCCAGGGCGGCGTCGGCCCCTGCCGAGTTGTACAGGGCCCCGTGCGGCTTCACGTGGCGCAGCTCGACGTCGTGCGCACGGCAAAACGCCGCGAGCGCACCGATCTGGTAACGGACGAGCGACTCGATCTCGTCCGGCGTGAATAGCATCGGGCGTCGGCCGAAGCCCGCCAGATCGGGATAGCCGGGCTGAGCGCCCACCGCAACGCCCGCGCGCCGACAGAGGTCCACGGTGGCCTCCATGACGTTGAAATCGCCCGCATGGAAGCCACAGGCGACGTTCGCGCTGGTGATGTGGGGCACGAGCGCCTCGTCATCGCCGAGCTTCCAATGCCCGAAGCTCTCCCCGAGGTCCGCGTTGAGGTCCATCGCGGCGCATCGTACGCCGCGTGACATGGGCTCCAGAAGCGCGGCCGAGGCCTCGCGCGCGCCGTATCCTTGATGTTGATATGTCGCCGCCCGATCCGGAGCAGCCCGCACCGACAAGCTCGGCGCTCGATGAGCTGAACCTCGCGAACGCCGGGTATGTCGCTGACCTCTACGAGCGGTATCGCGCGGACCCCTCGAGCGTTGACCCGGAATGGCGCGGGATCTTCGACGCCGGCGGTGGTGGCTACGAGCCTGTGGCGGGCGCTCCCCAGGCGCCCGACAACGGGCAGGAACCCGCTGCGGAGACCACGCCCGAGCCGACGCCCGCCGCAACGGCGCCCGCACCAGTCTCCGCTGAGGCTCCGGCACCCCCATCGGCTGAGGCTCCGGCACCGGCCGCATCGGCCGCGGCCGAGACTCCCGCGCAGCCGCAGGCTGCCGTCCCGGAGGGTGCGACGCCGATCCGCGGACCGGCGGCCACGCTGGCGCGGAACATGAAGGCGAGCCTCTCGGTCCCCACGGCCACGAGCTTCCGTGAGATCGATGTCGCAATCCTGGAGGCGCGTCGCGGGGCGCTCAACGCGCAGATCGCGCCACGCAAGGCGAGCTTCACGCACCTCATCGGCTGGGCAATCGTGCGGGCCGCCTCCGAGCTGCGCTCGATGAGCCACTACTACCTCGAGGCCGATGGCCAGGCCTACCGCGTGGATCCCGGCGCGATAAACCTCGGCCTGGCGGTGGACGTGGAGCGCCCGGACGGATCGCGATTCCTGGTCGTGCCCGTGATCAAGGGGGCGGACGGCATGGACTTCGCCGCGTTCCATGCCCGCTACGAGGAGCTCGTCGAGAACGCGCGCGCCAACCGGCTCTCGCCGGACGACTTCAGCGGCGCGACGATCACGCTGACGAATCCCGGGACGCTGGGGACGAGCGCATCGGTGCCAAGGCTCATGCCGAACCAGGGAACCATCGTCGCGACGGGCACCATCCGCTCGGTCGGCAGCGAACGACGGATGACGCTCACCTCCACGTACGACCACCGCGTCATCCAGGGCGCGGAGTCGGGCGTCTTCCTGCAGCGCATCGAAGGCCTGCTGGCGGGCGAGGACGCGTTCTACGACGATCTCTTCGCGGCGCTTGGCGCGCCGGCCCCCGCTGCCGGTGCTTCACCTCCGAAAGCCGAGGAGCCGATGCCGACTGCTCCGGCCGCCGCTCCCCCTGCGCCGGCTTCACCCGCTCAAGCAGCCGCACCCACGTCGACGGCACGCGACACGTACGAGCAGCTCAAGGCGGTGGCGGCGGCGATGGCGCTGGTCAAGGCGTACCGCCACTTCGGGCACACGGCGGCGCGGCTCGACCCGCTCGGCAGCGAGCCGGAGGGTGACCCCGCGCTCGATCCGCGGCCGCTGGGGCTGACCGATGAGCTGATGGCCGCGATCCCCGCCGAGCTCCTGCGCATCTACGTGCCGGGCGCCACCATGGCGGAAGCGCTCCCACACCTGCGTGAGACGTACGCGGGCACGATCGCGTACGAGGTCGAGCACATCGGCTCGCACGCCGAGCGCGTGTGGCTGCGACAGATCATCGAGTCCGGCGAGCATCGGCTGCCGATGGAGCCGGAGGACCAGGTCGCGCTGCTGGAACGGCTGATCGCGGTCGAGACCCTCGAGCGCTTCCTGCACAAGGCCTACCTCGGCCAAAAGCGCTTCAGCATCGAGGGCGTCGACACCATGGTGCCGATGCTCGACGTGGTCATGCAGGAGGCCGCAGATCAGGGCGCTCGCAAGGTGATCATCGGCATGGCGCACCGCGGTCGCCTGAACGTGCTCACCCACGTCGTGGGGGTGAGCTACGAGGCGATCCTGGCCGAGTTCGAGCTCGGGCGGGCTGGAACCGAGGCTGGCGCGCCCAAGGGCGGGCTCGACGACGTGAAGTATCACCTCGGCGCGGAGGGCGGCTACCTCACCGCCGAGGACGAGGAGGTCCGCGTCGTCCTCTCACCCAACCCGAGCCACCTCGAGGCCGTGAATCCGGTGATCGAGGGCCGCACGCGCGCCGACCAGACCGATCGTTCCCAGCCGATCGCCACCCAGAACCACCAGGCCACGCTCCCCGTCCTGATCCATGGGGACGCCGCGTTCGCGGCGCAGGGCGTGGTGGCGGAGACGTTCAACCTCGCCCGGCTCGACGGCTACCGGACCGGCGGCACGATCCACCTCATCTCCAACAACCAGGTTGGCTTCACCACGAGCCCCCGGGAGGGCCGCTCCACCGACTACTCCTCGGACCTCGCCAAGGGCTTCGACGTGCCGATCGTCCACGTGAACGCCGACGACCCGGAGGCCTGCCTCGCGGCGGCGCGCATGGCGATGATGTACCGCGAGCGATTCGGGCACGACGTGGTGATGGACCTCGTCGGCTATCGGCGCTACGGCCACAACGAGGGCGACGAGCCGGCGTATACCCAGCCAACCATGTACGCGGCGGTCGCGAAGCACCCCACGGTCCGGGAGCTCTACCAGGCACGCCTCGTCGAGGCCGGGGTCATCAGCGCGGAGGCGGCGGAGGCAAAGGTCGTGGAGGCGCACGCGGACCTCGCGAAGCGGCAGGCCGCGCTGCGCCAGGGGTCGGCTGAGCGCGAGGGTGAGCTCGACCGTGGCTCGGAGGCAATCCCGCCGGAGGAGGTCGCGGAGCCAGCGACGGCGGTCCCGCTCGACCGTCTGCGCGAGCTCAACGCCGGGCTCTCGGCCGTGCCGAGCGGATTCACCCTCCATCCCAAGCTCGCCAAGCAGCTGGAGCGGCGCGCGGGGGCGCTCGACGGCGCCGACGCCCACGTCGACTGGGGGCACGCGGAGCTCCTCGCGTTCGCCGCCCTGCTCACGGAGGGCACGCCGATCCGGCTCACCGGGCAGGACACGGTGCGCGGCACCTTCAGCCAGCGGCACGCGGGACTCTTCGACGTCGAGACGGGCGAGTCGCACATCCCGCTCCAGCACATCCCCGGCTCGGCCGCCAGCTTCGAGCTGCACAACTCGCCGTTGAGCGAGTACGCGTGCATGGGCTTCGAGTACGGCTATGCAGTCGCGACGACCGATGCACTGGTGCTCTGGGAGGCGCAGTACGGCGACTTCGTCAACGGCGCCGAGATCATCATCGACCAGTTCCTGACGTCCGGGCTCGCGAAATGGCGCCAGACGTCGCGGCTGACGCTGCTGCTGCCGCACGGCTACGAGGGATCGGGACCGGAGCACTCCTCTGCGCGCCTCGAACGCTTCCTGGCCCTCGGTGCGGAGGGAAACATCCGCGTCGTCTACCCCACGACGCCGGCGCAGTACTTCCACCTCCTGAGGCGGCAGGCGCGACACGAGGATGCCCGCCCGCTCGTGGTGATGACCCCGAAGTCGCTGCTCCGGCTTCCTGCGGCCGCCTCGCGCCCGTCGGAGCTGGCGTCTGGCGGGTTCCGTTCGGTGATCGACGATCCGCGCTTCGCCGCCAACGACGAGCTGGCCGGGGCCGTGCGCCGCCTCCTCCTGTGCAGCGGGAAGGTGTACTACGACCTCATCGGCTCGGACGACTTCGCGGGCGCCGAGGACGTCGCCCTGGTGCGGGTCGAGCGCCTCTACCCGTTCCCATCCGAGGACCTGCAGGAGGTCGTCGACCGCTACTCGGGGATCGAGGAATGCGCGTGGGTCCAGGAAGAGCCGCGCAACATGGGTGCGCGCAAGTTCGTGCTTCCCCACATCCGGCGGCTAGTGCCATACAGGATCCCGATCGGCGACATCTCGCGCCCGGAGCGCTCACGCCCCGCCGAGGGCTACCCCGCCACGCACCAGGCGGAGCAGGCGCGCATCGTCCACGAGGCCCTCACAGGCCGATAGGGGCTCATGGCACCGGGACGAGGCCCACGTCTCCCTCCAGCCTGATCGCCACCTCGCCCTCCTCGTCATCGATCTGCCACTCCTCGAAGAAAGCCGATGCGCCCTCACGCGTCGCCCAGCAGGCGACCGCGTAAAAGGCGGATCCGTCACGGGCATGCCAGGCGCGGTGGAACAGGCAGCCGTGGACTCGCGCGGAGGCGCGCATGGCATCGGTAATCCAGGTCACCCGCTTCTCGTAGAGTTCGAGGGCGGATTCGCCGCGCGTGGGCGTCGGCGCCGGAACCTGGAACAGGTACCAGGTCGGCGGTGGATCGGTCATGCCTTCACCTGCGATAAGGTTGCGGCGTGAGCCAGCCGCTCCTCGAACGCTACCGCGATCTGCTGGCTCGTGGCGACGAGGAGTTTCCCGATCTCCCTGGGCGAAGGCGGCACGCCGCTCATCCACGCTCGGCGCCTCGGTGCGGAGATCGGCCTCGACAACCTCTACCTCAAGTTCGAGGGCATGAACCCGACGGGCTCCTTCAAGGACCGGGGCATGGTCCTGGCCGTCAACCGCGCCATGTCCTCCGGCGCGCGTGCCGTCGTCTGCGCCTCGACGGGCAACACGTCCGCGTCAGCGGCCGCGTACGCGGCGGCGGCCGGGCTGCCGTGCCACGTGATACTGCCCGCTGGCAAAGTCGCGCGCGGAAAGCTCGCGCAGGCGCTCGCCGCGGGAGCGCGCCTGGTGATGGTGGACGGCAACTTCGACGCGGCGCTCGAGGCGGTTCGCCGCCTCGGCGACGCCGGCGTGGCGGTCGTCGTCAACTCGATCAACCCCGATCGGCTGGAAGGGCAACGGACCGCCGCCTTCGAGGTTGTGGACGAGCTCGGGCGCGCCCCCGACGCGCTGGCGCTGCCGGTCGGCAACGCGGGGAATATCACCGCCTACTGGGCCGGCTTCCGCCGCTATGCCGAAGCGGGACGAATCCCAGGCGGTGCGCTCCCGCGCATGCTCGGATTCCAGGCGGAGGGTGCCGCGCCCATCGTCCGCGGCGAGCCGGTCGAGGCGCCGGAGACGGTCGCCACGGCGATCCGCATCGGCAACCCGGCCTCCTGGACCGGTGCGACGGACGCCCGCGACCAGTCCAGCGGGCTGATCGAAGCCGTCTCGGACGACGAGATCATGGACGCGCAGCGCGAGATCGTGCGAACTGAGGGCATCTTCTGCGAGCCCGCGTCGGCGGCCGGCGTCGCCGGAGTGCGCCGCCTGTCTGCCGAGGGACGCATCGGCCGGGAGGAGACGGTGGTGTGCGTGCTCACCGGTCACGGGCTCAAGGATCCGGACTCGGTGCAGGCGGATGAGGGCTCGCTCACGCCGATCGCGGCCGATCTCGGGAGCATCCGGCGCGAGATGGAGCTTTAGAAGGACCTCAGCTGGGGGCGCAGCAGGCGTCGACGACGGCTGAGATGAAGTCCTCCGGAGACCCGTTCTTGCTCACGTAGGAGCACGCCCTGCTGAGCAGCTCCGGCTGCTCAGGCGCGACGCTCCACCCGGCGAGGACGATTCGCAGCGACGGGCGGGCACGCTCCAGGCTCGAGACGAGCGCAGCGCCGGCCTCGAGGTCCGGCAGGTGCGGGTCCACGATGAGGACGTCCGGGTTCTCCCGCTCGACTATCTCGAGGGCGGTGCGCACGTTGCTCGCGCGGCCGATGACGTTCACGCGGCCAGTGAGACGGAGGAGGTCGGCGAGGCTCTGCTGCACGCGCCTGTCCTCGTCGACGATCACCACGCGTGGTGACGCGGTCAGTGCGGTGGGCGGAGTCGGGGTCACTCGACGAGCCTACGCGGCATCTCGCTCGCCGCCCACGGCCGGTCGGACGGCCGGGCGTACGTCATTCGGCCGAGCGCGCCTGGCCGGCGGCCGGAACCTCGGCCTCGACCGTAGTTCCGCGTCCCGGCGCGCTGTCGACGCGCAGCTCGCCTCCGATCAGGTCGAGCCGCTGGCGCATGCCCAGCAGCCCCAGGTGGCCTCTCGGGACGTCGCCCGGTGAGAAGCCCTCGCCGTCGTCGACGATCGCGAGCCGAACGAGGTCACCGTCCTGCGCGATGCGGACCGACGCGCGTGATGCGTTCGCATGCTTGACGATGTTGTGGATCGCCTCCTGGCCGATCCGATACAGCGCCTCCTCGGTGGCGAGCGGCAACCGCGGGATCGGCTCGGCAACGACCACCAGCGTGAGGCCCGTGCGTCGCTGAACCGCCGTCGCGTGCGTGCGCAGCGCCTGGACGAGCCCATCGGTCTCGAGGCTGGCCGGGCGCAGCTCGAAGATGAGCGTGCGCATCTCGGCCAACGCATCCTTCTGCAGCTCCCGCAGCTCGGCTACCTTGCCCGCCGCGGCGGCGGCATCGGTCTCCAGAAGAAGCTCGAGGCTGCGGAGCGTGAGGCCCATGCTGAACAGCGCCTGGGTGACGGAGTCGTGCAGCTCTCGCGCCAGGTGCGCGCGCTCCTGGCTGGCGGCGAGCTCGGCGGCCTGGCGGCGCAGGTCGCCCTCCAGCCGCTCCCGCTCGCTGATGTCCCGGACGGAGCCGTGGGCACCGGCAAACTTGCCATCCACCATCGTCGCCGCCATCGCGACCTCGGCCTGGGAGGCGGAGCCGTCGGCGAGCGGCAGGTCCAGGCGCACCCGCTGCTCGCCGAGCGGGTTTGCGATGAGCGCCGCCCACGCCGCCTCCGCGCCCTCGATCGAGCCTCGGTCGGCGAGGACCGTGAATGGCTTACCGATGAGCTCGGCCGCCTTCCAGCCGGTTCGCGACTCGAGCGAGTCGGAGAGGAATGTGAAGCAACCCTCGGCGTCGACGCTCCACACGATGTCCGGCGAGTAGTCGACGAGGTGCCGATATCGGCGCTCCGACTCTCCCAGCTCGGCGTACAGGCGCGCGTTGGTGAGCGCGATGGACGCCTGGTCGGCGAGGAGCGCGAGCAGCTCGGCGTCCGCCTCGCCGAAGGCGTTCGCCTGCACTGACTGCACCGTGATGGTGCCCATCAGCCGATCTGCCTCGCGCAGCGGCGCGGCCATCATCGAGCGGATCCCCTGCTCGCGAATGCGCTCGTCGCCCTGGTCGTGCGTGAAGGAGGTGTCGGCCATGTCAGTCCCCGGTCCAGCACACCCGGCACTCGGACGCCGCGAGGCCCGCGATGCCGGAGCCGATCGGCACGACGACGTCGTGTGCCGATGGTGGGGCCGGAGCCGCAGCGATCGGCGGGTCGAGCACGTCCGCACCCTCGCGCGCGAGGTTGACCTGTGCGCGGTCCGCCCGCAGCAGCCGGGCGGCGTCAACGACTGCGTGCTGGAGCACTGTGAGCGGATCCCGCAACGACGCGATCTCCGACGCGATCTGGGCGAGGCTGCGTTGGGCGTCGGCGCGCTGGCGCACTGCCTCGTACAGGCGCGCGTTCGTCACGGCGATCGCCGCCTGGCTGGCGAGCACCTCGAGCAGCTCCGCGTCAGGCACTCCGAACGCGTCGCGGGCCTGCGAGTGAACCGTGATCGAGCCGATGGCGCCCTCCTCGCCGATGAGCGGAGCGCTCATCACCGATCGGATTCCGTGCTGGCGGATGTAGCGGTCGGGCGCCTCGGCGTGGCGGAAGCTCTCGTCGGCGAGGTAGTCACCGCTGCGAATGACGCGACGCTCGATTACGGCGCGGCCGGAGACGCCCTCGTTGAGCACGACCGGATCGGTCTCGTCGTCGCGCTCGATCGGCAGGTCGATGGCCGAGTGCCCGAACGCCCAGTGCAGGCCGCCGGACTCGGCGACCAGCTCGATGCGTCCCCCGTCGGCGTCGAGCAGCCGCACGGCTTCGTCGAGCGTGCGCTGGAGGACGTCGTCCGGGTCGCGGATGGCGGTGATGCGCGCGGCGATCTCGCCCACGCTCCGCTGGGCCTCGATGCGGTGCTCGAGCTGCTGGGCCGCGAGCTCCGCCTCGGAGTTGAGCCGCGCGTTCGTGAGGACGATCGCAACCTGGTCCGCGAGGAGCCCAAGCAGCTCCGCGTCCTCGGCGTCGAATGCCTGGGGCCGCTCGGCATACACGCCGATAGCGCCGATGGGCCCGTTCTCGCCTACGAGCGGCGCCGCGATCACCGCGCGGATGCCGAGCTCTCGCGCCACGCGGTCCGAGCCCTCGTCATGGCCGAAGGCTGTGTCCGGGATGTAGTCGTCGGACCACGACGGCCGGCCCTCGCGCAGCGCGCGCCCCGAGACGCCATGCTCGACCGGCGTCTGGTCCTCTTTCGTGAAGGGGACCAGGCTGTCGTGCACCTGGGAGTGGCCATCACTCCAGCGGAGCCGTCCTTCGGCATCCGCCGCTACGGTGCCGATCTGCCCTCCGTCCCCGGCGAGGAGGCGGACGGCGGCGCGAAGCGCGTGCTCGAGGACGGCCGACGGCTCGCGGAGCGACGTCAGCTGGGTGGCCATCTCCCCCAACGTCTTCTGCGCCTCGACGTGACGAGCGAGCTCGCCCTGTGACTCGGCGAGACGCGCGATCAGGCGCTGGTTGGCAATGGCCGCCGCGGCGTGCTCGGCGAGCGAGCGCAGCAGCGCGACGTCCGCCTCGGTGAAGTCGTCCGCCCTCGAGTTGTACGCCCCCAACGCCCCGAGCACTTCGCCGTCCGCGATGAGCGGCGCAGCGGCCATCGTCCGGATGCCCGTGATGGTGACGATGCGGTCCGCGATCGGTGAGTGTGAGAAGCGCTTGTCCTTGGAGTAGTCACCGGTGACCACCACTTCGCCCGCCGCGACCGAGTGGCCGAACAGGCCGACGCCCACCGGCAGCGCCAGGTCGCGGATGAGCTGCTGCGCCTCTGGGTCCTTGATGCCCGCATCGACCGCGAACCGCAGCCGCTTCTCCGCGTCGACGAGGTAGACGATCGCTCCATCCGCATCCAGGAGACGCGCGGCCTCCTCCACGGCGTGCACGAGGAGCTCCCGTGCCGCGGCCGAGTCGGCCCCGGGCACGGTCGCCGGCTCGGTCTGAGTGGGAGCTCGGGCCATGGGCGCGGAGGATACGCCATCGTCCTCCGCATCCCCACCGGCCTAAAGGCTTGCCGAACCTACGTCATCAGGCCCCAGAGGCCATGTCCGACCGCCCCTTGACACGAGTCCTATATTCACTATATGACTCGTATCGCCAATGGCACGGGCCGCTCGTATCGCAGCCGGCTCCGTGAGGAGCAGGCCGACGCGACGGGGGGCCGCATCCTCGACGCAACCCTACGCGTGATGGCCACTGGCATCGCAAGCGTCTCCATTCCCGCGGTCGCGCGCGAGGCCGGGGTATCGGTCCCGACGGTCTACCGCCACTTCGGTACGAAGAGCGACCTCCTCGCAGCGGTCTTCCCGCATGTCGTCCACCGTGCCGGCCTCGATGATCTCGTACCTCCACGGTCAATCGATGAACTCGGACCCGGAGTGCGTGCTCTTTTCGAGCGCATCGACTCGGCCGGGGACCTCGCTCGGGCGGCGGCGGCGAGCCCGGCGGTCGAGGAAGTGCGGCGCGTCGGAATGCCGGCCCGGCTCGAGATGAGCCGCCGGCTGGCCGGTTCGATCGTGCCGAAGCTCACACCGGGCGATCGGGATCGGATCGCACGCCTCCTGACGATCCTGATCTCAGCATCAGCGCTGCGGGTGTGGCGAGACCATCTCGGCTCGACGGTAGAGGAGGCGGCCAGCGACATCGATTGGGTAATCGAGCGCGGCCATAGCCGCCAGCACAAGGAGTGAACCATGACCTCCACCGCGGTCCGACGGCTCAGCGAGGTGGGCATGGCGGATGCCGCCGAGGTCGGAGGTAAGGCCGCCGGCCTGGGCGAGCTGATTGCCGTGGGCGCGCGCGTTCCGGATGGCGTCGTCCTCACCGCTGCGGCCGCCGAGATGACCGTGGACGAGCGCGAGCCGCTGCTGCGCGCCGCCGCCGACGAGCTGGGCGCCGGGCCATTCGCCGTCCGCTCCAGCGGCGTCGCCGAGGACGGCGCGGAGTCTTCCTACGCCGGCATGTACGAGACGGTCCTGAACGTGTCGGCAGAAGAGCTCGCCGAGGCGACGGATCGAAGCATTTCCAGCGCAGGTGCGGCTCGCGTCGCGGCCTACACCGCGGCCAGCCACGGCACGGACAGCCGCCTGGCGGTGATCATCCAGCGCATGGTCGCGCCGGCCGCCGCCGGTGTCGCCCTCACCGCCGATCCCATAACCGGGGACCGGAGCTCGACCGTCATCTCCGCGGTGCGTGGCATCGGCGACCGTTTGGTATCCGGTGAGGCAATCGGTGACGAATGGGTGGTCGTGGGCCGTGACGCGACTCCGCGCCGCCAGCCCGAGCACGCCCTCGACCGTCGGCAGGCGATCCAGGTGGCGAGCGAGGCCCGGCGGATCGCCGCCGCCCGCGGAGCGCCCCAGGACATCGAGTGGGCAATCGATGCGGACGGCACCCTCTGGATCCTCCAGGCCAGGCCGATGACGGCACTGCCGCGCGAGGTGTCCTGGGACCCGCCCGCACCTGGCGCCTTCACCCGAACGTTTCGCTTCGGTGAGTGGATCTCCGAGCCGGTGACGCCGCTCTTCGAGTCGTGGCTGTTGACTGCCATGGAGAACCGGCTGCACGCTCTGCTCGAGGACCTGCTCGGCGAGCGTGATCCGCGCCCGTACCACGTCGTCGTCAATGGCTGGTACTACTACTCGGTCAACTGGCTCTCCCCCGCGTCTTCGTTCGCAACCTGCCGGCCATGCTCTGGCACCTGATCAGATCGCCGCGCCATGTCGCCGGCCTGTTCCCGGCGACGGTCCAGCACAGCGTACCGATCCTCGAACGGGAGTGGCGAGAGGACATTCAGCCGCGCTATCGCGCAGGCGTGGCGGCTGCCCAGAGCCGGGTCGAGACAGTGCCGGCCACGCAGCTGCCCGCCTTGATCGATGAGCTCGGCGGACCTCTCCGGCGAATACTTCACCTCGATAGCCGCGCTGGCCGGCGGCGCGTTCAAGATCGAGATAAGGCTGGCCGGGTTCTATCGGCGCCACCTGGCCAGCTCACTCGGCGGCAGTCACCTTCCGTTGGTACCGGCTTCGCGCCACCGGCCGATGCGGGGCCGCACGCCGTGGTGTCGCTCGATTGGTGGCACGCGCCCTCGCCGCTCGCCGAAACGGCGGCTACGGCTGCCGAGCAGCATGCCGCCGTGGTCGAGACGCGGCAGGCGGCAGAGGAAGCTGCGTTCCGGGTTCTCGCGTCAGCACCACGCCGCCTGCGGGGGTTCCGCAAGCTGCTCGCCGACTCCCAGCGCCTTGCGGCGCTGCGTGAGGAGCAGGTGCCGGGCCTGACGATCGGATGGCCTGTCATGCGACGAGCGGTGCTGCGCATTGGCGAGGCGCTTACCGCCCATGGTGTCATCGCCGCGCCGGACGACGTCTTCTTCCTGACCCGGGACGAGGTGCTGTCCGCGCTCAACGACACCGGCCCCTCCGCCACCGCGAACGTTGCCGAGCGCCGCGCCCGGCGCGATGAGCAGGGCGAGCTCATGGCTCCGCTCATGGTCGGTCGCATGACGCGGATGATGAAGTGGCTGTGGGAGAAGATGCCGCGGCTCGTCGGTGCCGTCCCCTCTGACACTGCCCTCGTGTCGGGCACGCCAGCGTCGCCGGGTCGCGCGACCGGGTTGGTCCGGGTGGTCCGCGGCCCGCGGGACTTCGATCAGCTTCAGCCAGGCGAGATCCTCGTGGCGCCGCTCACGGCACCGGCCTGGACGCCGCTCTTCACTCGCGCGGCGGCAGTCGTGACCGACGTCGGAAGCCTCGCATCGCACGCCTCGATCATTGCCCGCGAGTACGGGATCCCGGCCGTCGTCGGCTGCGGAGATGCCACGGCGCGCCTGAGCACCGGGATGCGAGTGATCGTCGACGGCACCACCGGCAACGTCGAGCCCGGGTGAGGGCGAGACGAGGCGAAGGCCGTTACGGAGGAACTTGCGCGTACGTCATTCGACCTAGTCGCGCTGCCGCGGATGTCGCGGAAGCGTCTCGCCCTGGTGCCTGATTAGCCGGATTCGGCGCGGGCGCACAATCAAGCCATCGATCACACCGATGCCGTCGATCGGCGTCGAGCACAGAGGAGGTCCCGCGATGTCACAGTTCCTACGGAGCCGCACCGCCGGCGTCCTGCTCACTGGCGCAATCGTCGGGCTCGCCCTGGCGACCGCCTACATCCACCTCACCCTGGGCGGCCTGCTGTTCACCCTGAACGGCCTCGGCTACCTCGGGCTGGCGGCCCTGATCGTCATCGGCGCAGCCGCGCCGATCGCCCTCGTGCAGCGATTCAGCTGGTTCCCGCGCGTCGCGCTCATCGGCTACGCTGCGATGACCATCGCCGCCTACCTGGTGATGGGCCCGTACTTCAGCCTCGGCTTCATCGCCAAGGGCATCGAGGTCGCGCTCATCGCGCTTCTGGTGGTCGACGTGGTTCGCGTGTACGGCAGCCCGATGGGCCTCGTCCGCAGCGCGCTCGACTCGATCGCATCGGTCCTGCCGGAGCGCTTCCGCCCGACCGCCTCCTGAG
Organism: uncultured Chloroflexia bacterium; assembly: GCA_963840205.1. Taxonomy (GTDB): domain Bacteria; phylum Chloroflexota; class Limnocylindria; order QHBO01; family QHBO01; genus JACDBZ01. Next base: position 7,931 of record CAWIXZ010000023.1, on the reverse strand, counting down.
GGTCAGTACCAAGTCAAGCCACTGACCGGGTCCCACGCGGGGCCCGGTCACCTCATGCCACGGAGACTCACCAACTCATGAAGCCGATGCGCCTCTCACTCGCAGCCTTGGCCGTCGCCCTGCTGGCCGCCTGCGGCGGCTCACCGTCCAGCCCGAGCACCATCGATCCCGCCGATGCCGACGTCACCATCACGGCGGACGACCTGGCCTTCGACCAGAGCACGATCACGGTGCCGGCCGGCGAGGCCTTCACCCTTGCTCTCGTCAACCTGGAGGCCGCGCAGCACAACGTCGCGATCTACACCGACTCGTCGGCATCCGAGAGCCTCTTCGTCGGGGACTACGTCGGCGAGGGAACGACCGTCTACGACGTCCCCGCGCTGGAGCCCGGCGAGTACTTCTTCCGCTGCGACCTTCATCCGGAGATGACGGGGACCCTCATCGTCGAGGGCTGACCCTCGGGACTGACACAACTTCTGAAGTTACAAATCGGGCGGGGATCGCCGCGCTAGGCGAGCTTGTGCTCCACGGCCCACAGCGCGGCCTGGGTCCGCGACGCGAGCCCGAGCTTGCCGAGGATGTTCGACACGTGGGTGCGGGCGGTCCGCTCGGTGATGCCGAGCTCGTAGGCGATCTCCTTGTTGGCGGCACCCTTTGCCGAGCTGCGCGAGGACCTCCTTCTCGCGGGCGGTCAACGGCTCGACCAGCTCGGGCTCCTTCCGCTGCCGGAGCCGCTGCGCCAGGAGGCGTGAGACGGCAGGGTCGAGGTGGACCTCTCCGCCGTAGGCGGCGCGGATGGCCTGGGCGACCTCCTCCGCCTCGGCGTCCTTGAGGAGGTAGCCGATGCGCCGGCCTCGAGCGCGGACGTCACCTTCTCCTCCTCGATGAAGCTCGTGACGGCCACGATCTCGATCTCCGGGTGCGCCTCCTTGATCGCCGCGATCGCCTCGAGACCGCTCATCTCGGGCATCAGCAGGTCCATCAGGATGACGTCCGGCAGCAGGCGATCGGCGGCGGCGACGCCTTCGCGCCCGTTCTCGGCCTCGCCGACCACCTCGAAGTCCTTGATGAGCTCCAGAAACCCGCGCAGCCCGCGTCGTACGACCGCATGGTCGTCGACGAGCAGCACCCGGATCGGTCCCTCCTGCTCGGTCATGGCGTGGCTCCCCTGGGTGGTCGGTTCATGGCCGCGCGAAGTATGCACGAGCGCGTGGACTCGTTCCGGCTCCGGCAGATCACGCAGGCGCTGCGCCCCCAGGTCGCGAATGACAGTGCCCGGCGGCAGCCAACCCCCGAGCTCGTCGACCGTGGGTCCCGCGACGAAGGTCTCCCCGCCGTCAGCGAGGCTGAGGATCCGCGAGGCGCGAAAGAGCGGCCTGCCGTAGAAACGGTCCCCCTGCAGCTGAACCTCGCCGCTCGTGACTGCCACGCGCGCCCGGAGACGGCCGATTGAGCCCCAGTCCTCATCGCCAAGAGCCGCCTGGATCTCGTCGGCGGCTGACACCGCCGACACCGCATCGTCGAAGGTGGCATAGGCTGCGTCCCCGATGCGCTCGAAGATGCGCCCGCCGTTGCGCGCGGCGCATTCGGCGACCAGCGCGTGGTAGCGCGCGAGGGCGACACCCGCAGCCTCGCCATGCAGCTCCGCGATGCGAGTGCTTCCCTCGACGTCGGCGAACAGGAAGCTCAGGTGCCTTGAACCGGGTGCGGACGCCTCCATGAGACCAATGGTAGGCGGCACTGCCAGCGGCCTCGAGAGGCGGAATGACGTAGGGCCGCTCGGCCAAAGAGGGGCATCACGCCCGCGACCGCCGGCCGTCGCGCCGCCCACCCCCGTGGGTGAACCTGATCGCGTCAACAACCAGCCCCAGGAGGTACGCATATGCCGACACTCGGAACCATGGCGCTCAGCGCCGGCGAGGTCGCGTTCTTCGCGCCGCCTCCGCGCTCGCCTCAGCGGTCGGGGAGCACGGCGGAGGGGGACGGACGGTTCGGCCGCCTGATCCGCGTGGTCCGCCGTGAGATCGCGAATGCCACGAGCCAATCGCCGACCGACCGCGTGCCGCACCTGCGGAACTACCCGTACTGACGTCTCCAGGAAGGAGAACGAGCATGAATCCCACCGTTGCCCTGATGCTGTCCCAGGCAATCGAGGAGGACCGACGGCGAGCTCTCGCGGAGCGACGCAGGACCTTCCTCGAGCCGGAGGCCGTCTATCGGCCCGCCCGGCGGGAGCGTCCCAGCATCTGGGCACTCCTGCTCCACATGCCGCTTCACCTGCCGCGCCTCGGCCCGGCACGCTGACCCCACCCCCACCTCGATCGCTCGGACCCAGGTCCGGGCGATCGCCGTACGCGGATATGCTCGGGCGGTGATTCCAGCGGAGCGCGCGCGTTGTCCGTGGAGCGACTCGGACCCGCTCATGCGGGCGTACCACGACAGCGAGTGGGGCGTCCCGGTCCGCGACCCCGATCGGCTCTTCGAGCTGCTGTGCCTGGAGGGCGCGCAGGCGGGATTGTCGTGGATCACCATCCTCCGGAGGCGCGACGCCTACCGTGACGCGTTCGCGGGATTCGCGGCTGAGCGGATCGCGGAGTTCGACGACGACGACCGCGCACGCCTGATGGCGGACGCGCGGATCGTGCGCAATCGAGCGAAGATCGACGCGTTCGTCGGCAACGCCCGGGCGTGGCTCCAGCTTGCCGACCCCGCGGCCGTGATCTGGTCCGCCGTCGGCGGCGCGACGATCCAGAACCGATGGAAGTCCCAGGGCGACGTGCCGGCGGCGACGGAAGAGTCGCGCGCGTTCTCGAAGGCGCTCCGCGCACTCGGGTTCACGTTCGTCGGGCCGACCATCGTCTACGCCTTCATGCAGTCCGCGGGGCTCGTGAACGACCACCTCGTCGGCTGCCATCGCCACGCCGAGCTCTCGCCCATCCCGAATGCATGAGCCGGTCCACCCGCGTTGTGGCAGCATCCCGCGCATGAATCGGCCTGGGCGACCGGTCGGCTTCCGGTGACGGCTCTCGAGCTACTGTCCTGGATCAACCGGATCCTTTTCGTCGTCCTGTTCGTCGCCGTCACCTGGCGGGCGATCCGGCAGCCGACCCGGGCCCACACCAATACCGCGCTCCTGTTCGGCGGTATCGCCTTCGCCGTCATCGGCTCCCTGCTCGCGGACCTCGCCGCTTTCCAGCCACCGTGGCTGAGCGGCGTGCTCATCACGCTGCTGAACGTGTGTCCGTGGGCGATGCTCCGACTCGTCGACGACTTCAGGGGCTCGCCACGCTGGGTGCAGCTGGGCGGAACGGTCACGTTCGCGGCACTGGCCGCCCTCGGCCTGCTCCTGTTCGAGGGCTCACCCGAGGTCGTCGAGCTCGCCACGATCGCCTGGTTCCTGATCGTCGGCGGCTACGCGGCCGTCGCATTCGCGCGCGCGAGCCGTCGCAGCCGTGGGCTGACGCGCTGGCGGATGGCCGCGGTCGCCATCGGCGCGTACCTGTTCATCGCGGCGATCGTCATCGTCTTCGCAGGGGCACTCCTGCCGGACCTCGGGTCGATCACGAGCCCCGTCACCCAGGTCTTGGCGCTCGCCTCGGTGGTTTCCTTCTTCCTCGGGTTCGCAGCCCCGGCATGGCTGCGACGGGCCTGGCGTGAGCCCGACCTGCGCTCGTTCCTGGAGCACTCGGTGCACCTGAGCGGCGTCGTTGACGACCGGGAGGTGCTAACCGAGCTCCAGCGGGCCACCGCGGACACGCTCGGCGCCCCGGGTGCGGCGCTCGGGGTCGCCGATGCCGAGGGAGTGACGATGCGCTACGTCCGCGCCGACGGTACATGGCTCGAGGTCCCCGCGGATACCTTCATCGGTGGCCGCGCGTTCGCCGCCCAGGAGCGCCTGATCGTGACAGACGCAGTGACCTCCGACCCCGAGCACGCGGCGGTCTACGAGGGTGCAAACGCACGGGTGGTGATCGCCGTGCCGGTCAGCGCGGAGGGCCGGCGGCTCGGCGTGCTGACGGTGTACGGCGACCGGGCGCCGATCTTCGTGGAGGACGACCTGTGGCTCGTCCAGCTGCTCGCGGACCAGACGGCCGTCATCCTGGAGGCTCGGCGCATGGCGCGCGAGGCGATCGAGCTGCGAGGACGCGAGGAGACGACCCTGCTGAAGGAGGAGTTCCTGTCCGCGGCGGCGCACGACCTGCGAACCCCGCTCACCGTCCTGCTCGGCCAGGCGGAGCTGCTGGAACGCCGGCTTCAGCGCGACCCCAACGCGGCCATCGATCCCGCCGGGATCGGACGGATCGCCCGCGAGAGCCGACGCCTCCGGGACCTGGTGAGCGACCTCCTGGAGGCGCAGCGCCTTGAGGACGTCGGCCCCAGTGCCGACCAGGAGCCCGCCGACGTCCGGGAGCTCGTGCGCTCGTCGCTGGAGCGCTACGGCTACGACGGCGCCCAGTTCCAGGCCGACCTGCCGGACGAGCCGATCCTTGTCAGGATGGACCGCGTGCGCCTGGAGCAGGTGCTCGACAACCTGCTTGAGAACGCGCTCAAGTACGCCCCCGACGGACCCCCGATCGAGGTGCGCGCGTGGGCGGAGAACGGCGAGGCGCGTATCTCGGTCGTCGATCACGGGATCGGGATCCCGGACGCGGAGCGCGGCGCGGTCTTCGAGCGTTTCGTTCGCGCCTCGAACGCCCAGGCCCGCAGCGACACGGGCCTCGGGCTGGGCCTCTACATCTGCCGGCGAATCATCGAGGGCCACGGCGGACGCATCTGGGCGGACGAGACGCCCGGCGGCGGTAGTACTTTCCACGTCTCGCTCCCGGCTCAGGTACTGCCCAAACCGATGGACGACGGCCCATCCGACGACATACCCTTTGCGCCCACCTCAGGAGTCGGTCCGGATGGGTGACATTCGAGTGCTCGTCGTCGACGACGAGCCGGACATTCGCGCCACGGTCGCGGAGATGCTCGAGATCGAGGGCTACTCGGTCGAAGAGGCGTCGAACGGAGCCGATGCGCTCCGCGCCATCGAGCAGCACGCCCCGGACCTGATCCTGCTCGACATGCGCATGCCCGTCCTCGACGGCTGGGGCTTCGCCGCCGAGCTGCACCGGCGGCAGGTGGAGATCCCGATCGTTGTCATGACGGCCGCGCGCGACGCCGCCCGCTGGGCCTCCGAGATCGCGGCGAGTGGCTCCCTCTCCAAGCCATTCGGCTTCGACGACCTCATCCGCACCGTCGGCGAGGTGCGCGGCGCCGCCTGAGGCACCCCGGCACGCTCAGCCGGCCAGGCCGGCCGCAGCCCCCCATCCGCTGCCGCCGTATCCGAGGAACCGCGTGGGCCGCAGGACGATCGGCTGCGAGTAGACCTCCGCGAAGCGCTGCGCGGTGAGGCCCGCGCGGCGAAGCAGCTCTGCGTACTTTGCCCCGAACCCGGACGGCATGATTTCCGCGGCAGGAGCGTCGGGAAGCTCGGCGTCCGCCTCGATCAGCTCCACCTCGAAGCCCGGGCCGGGCGTGCCGACGGCGATCATCACGCGGGGCTGCTGCCGCAGGTTCTCGACCTTGCGCGCGTGCGGCTTGCTGAAGGCGACGACTCGCTCGCCATCCCAGTGAAACCAGACCGGGACCAGGTGCGGGCTGCCGTCGCGCCGCACGGAGCTGAGCCACGCGACCGGATCGCTCTCGAGCGCGGCGGCGGCAGATGGGCGCGGGGCGAGCGGGGCCGGGCGCGGCCTGGTCGGCGTGGTCGGCGTGTGGTTCATGCCTCCGAGTGTCGAGGCGCGCCACTCCCGCGGACAGCGCGAGACGTCGCGGCCGGGGGTGCGACGTTGGCCCACGGCGCGGCGGCAGAATGACGTACCGCCGCTCCTATACTCGGCGCGCATGCCGCCCATCGCCAGCGTGGACGTCCCGGCCTCGAGCGCGAACCTCGGCAGCGGCTTCGACTGCTTCGCCGCTGCCCTGTCGCTGAAGCTGCGAGCGGAGCTGTACGAGGGGGACGAGGCCGGCATCGTCCTCAACGCACGCGGCGAGGGAGCCCCGAGCGACGGCGAGTCGGGCGGCGACAACCTCCTGATCCGCGCGTTCCGCGAGGGGCTTCGCGCGTCCATGGCGCCGGGAGCCGGCGCGTGGCGCCTCGAGGTGTCGAGCATGATCCCCTCGGCGCGCGGCCTGGGAAGCAGCGCGGCGGCCATCGTGGCGGGCGTCGTGCTCGGCGCGGCGGTCGGCCGGCGACAGGTCGGCGCCGACGAGCTGCTGGAGCTGGCCGCGCGGCTGGAGGGCCACCCGGACAACGTGGCGGCCGCGCTGTACGGGGGCTTCACCGTCGCGGTCGAGGACCGTGAGGGGATCACTCTCCGCCGCTTCCACGTGCCCGAGGCGTGGATCCCGGTCGCGTTCATCTCGCAGTCAGAGGTACGGACCAAGGACATGCGGGCCGCCCTTCCTGCGACGGTCTCCCATGCCGCCGCCGCACGCCAAGCCGGTCGCAGCGCGCTCCTGGCGACGGCGATCATGACCTCCGACGCCGGCCTCCTCGCCGCGGCGATGGCGGACGAGCTGCACCAGCCGTATCGGATACCGAAGATCCCCGGCGCTCGCGAGCTGATCGACATTGCGCGTGACCGTGGTGCTGCCGGCGCGTGCCTCTCGGGCTCGGGTCCGACGGTGCTCGCCATCTGCGACTCCCCGGCTGTCGCGCACGCCGTGGAGAAGGCCTGGATCGCGTCAGGCTTGCCGGGGATGGCGACGCGACTGCGGTTCGACACGACCGGAGCGCGCCTGGAGGCTGCGGACTAGCACGCATCGGCCTGCCCGCGGCTCCGCCGCTACCATCGGCGGGCCATGAGCCTCGTGACCCTCAGCGGCGTGTCGAAGAGCCACGCCGCGCAGCACCTGTTCAGCGACGTCGGGCTGCAGATCAGCGCTGGTCGCCGCGTGGCGATCGTCGGGCCGAACGGGGCGGGCAAGACGACGCTGCTCGAGATCATCACCGGCGACCAGGAAGCCGACACCGGTACGGTCACGCGCGCACGCGACCTCGCGATCGGCTACTTGCGGCAGGAGGTCGCGGAGAGCAAGGGGCGGAGTGTCGTGGCGGAGGTGATGGCCGGAGCCGGCGAGGTGAGCGGCATCGAGCGCCGCATGCGGCACGTCGAGCTGGAGCTGTCCGACCCGGAGGACGAGGCCGAGCTCGCCGAGCTGATGGACGAGTACGGGCGGCTCCAGCATCGGTTCGAGGCGCTCGGCGGCTATGGCATGGAGGCGGAGGCGCGCCGAATCCTGGGCGGGCTCGGATTCGCCGATGCGGACGTGGACAAGGACATCGGCACCTTCTCCGGCGGCTGGATGATGCGCGTGGCCCTCGCCCGGCTCCTGCTGCAGAACCCCGACGTCCTCCTGCTCGACGAGCCCACCAACCACCTCGACCTCGCCTCGGTGGAATGGCTGCAGGGCTTCCTGGCCGAGTACGCCGGCGCGATCGTCCTCGTCAGCCACGACCGGGACTTCATCAACGAGGTCGCGAATCGGGTCGTCGAGCTCCACGGCGGGCGAGCGGTCGAGTACGTCGGCGACTACGCGGACTTCGTCGAGCAGCGCACCGAGCGCATGGCGCAGCTCGAGGCCATGGCGCGCAACCAGCAGCGGCAGGTGGCCCACACCCAGGCATTCATCGATCGCTTCCGCTACAAGGCCAGCAAAGCGCGCCAGGTGCAGTCTCGCGTGAAGGCGCTCGAGCGGCTCGAGCGCGTGGAATCCCCTGTCGCGCGCGCGAAGAGCGTGAAGTTCCGGTTCCCTGCCCCCGCGCGCTCGGGGCGGACCGTGATCACGCTCGAGGACATCGTCAAGCGCTACGGCGACAACACCGTCTACGACGGGCTGGACCTCCAGCTCGAGCGCGGCCAGAAGGTGGCGCTCATCGGCCC
>CAWIXZ010000022.1:0-15232 GCA_963840205.1 uncultured Chloroflexia bacterium | reverse complement strand
ACCCGGTCCGCCTGAGCTGGGGCTCTTGCGTATCGGTAAGCATCGGTTTACGGTAGAGCACCATTGACCGATGGGAACTACCCGTGGACGCCTTCGAAGCCTCCGATGACATCAACGCTCCGTCCGAGCGAGTCTGGAAGATCCTGATCGATGGAGCCAGCCTATCCGACCTGGGACTCGGGCGTCGACAAGGTCGACGGCCGGATCGCGGACGGCGAGACGATCAAGGTCTCTCAGCGAGGTCGCGCCGGGTCGGGCCTTCCCGGTGAGGTGGCGATGCAGCCGCCGGATTCGATGACCTGGACCGGCGGGATGCCGCTGGGTCTGTTCACCGGCGCGCGAACGTTCCGCGTCACGCCGGAGGGCGAAGGCGTCACCCTCTCGATGCGCGAGGAGTACACCGGCCCGCTGGCCGGGCTGATGTGGCGCTCGATGCCCGACCTCGGGCCGTCGTTCCGCAGTTCGCCGACGGGCTCAAGGCGCGTGCCGAGGCCGGCTAAGGCGGTCCGCCGGCGCCGCGACGGCGCCGCGGACCCGTTCGAGGCGCTCGGCGACCCGAACCGGCGCGCGATCCTGACGCTGCTCGGCCGGCGGCCGAGGTCGGTCGGCGAGCTGGCCGCAGCGCTCCCGATCAGCCGCCCGGCCGTTTCCTGGCACCTGCGGCTGCTCAAGGAGGCCGGCCTGGTCGAGGAGGAGCGCATCGGCACGCGGCGGATCTACCACCTGCGGCGCGAGGGCCTGGACGGCGTCGCCAGGCTACCTCGAGCGGGTCTGGGGCGACGCCGCGACGCGGTTTCGGCTGGTGGCCGAGAACACCGAGCGACGAGCGGCGCGATGATCGAGCCGCTCCGCCTCGCGTTCGACGTCGCCTGCTCGCCGGAGCACGCGTTCGTGATCTGGACCGAGCGGATCGGCTGCGTGGTGGCCGGCCGACCACACCGCCTCGCGGCGAGCCGGACCTCGAGGTCGTGCTCGAGGGCCGCGTCGGCGGGCGGATCTTCGAGCGCACCGCGGCCGGGACCGAGCACGACTGGGGCGAGGTCACGCTCTGGGAGCCGCCGCATCGGCTCGGCTACCTGCTGGCACCTGCGGCGCGACCGGGCGGACGCGACCGAGGTCGAGATCCGCTTCGTCCGCGCACGGCGACGCGCCACGCGGGTCGAGATCGAGCACCGCGGCTGGGAGCGCCTGGGCGCCGAGGGCCAGGCGTGGCGCGACCGCAACATGGGCGGCTGGAGCACGCTGCTGCCGCACTTCGTCGAGGCGGCCGAACGGGCCGCCTAGCGCACGGGAGAGATACCGATGGGAACCACCGGCAGCGGCACGAAGGACGATCCCTGGCAGCTGAAGACGCCGCCGGGGACGTGCGACGTACACGATGTACCGCGACGACGCGGCCGATCCGCCGCAGCTCGTGTGCCAGGTCGGCTCGACGAAGCTGACGTACCACGCTGCGCGCGATCGACGACCTGCACGCGTGGCTCAAGGAGCAGGGCGACTGGGTGCCGCTCGGCGCGGCCGACGAGCAGAAGGACGCGCGCCGACGGGCACGGTCGAGGCGTGGGGCCGCGCGAGCCGACAACCCGGTCGGCGGCTGGTACGGGCTGCGCAAGGGCTATCGCGGCCGGTTCGGGATGTACATGCCGCCGCTGCTCGAGGCGCTCGGCCTCGCCGAGCTCGAGCACAACCCGCGCAACAACCGGATGCGCGCGATCTGACTCTTGGCGCGCCCGGGCGACCGCCCGACCATGGGGCTTGCATTCGGACGGTAACGTATGCGGGCGTACCTTGGAGTCGGGAATGAGATTCGGCGTGGTCCGCGCGGAGCGGCCAGGGGCACGCATCGCTCCGCTGGCAATTGCCCTGTTGCTCTGGGCTGCATTCATGGCCGGTATCGCGGCGCCGCGGGTGGCTGCGGCGCCGGGCGAGGACGACACACCCGCTCCGAACCCGGACATGCCGCAGGCGTGCGGGCTCGACGCGCTGATCATCCTGGACGAGTCGGGATCGGTCGGGAACTTCAAGGTGAACGTGCAGGACGCGTTCAAGGCGTTCACCTCGGCGCTCAACAACACCGGCTCGCGGATCGCCGTTGCCGAGTTCTCGTCGGTCGCCAGGCTGCCGCTCGCGGCGCCGGCGACCCGCGCCTACACGACGGTCACAACGTGCGTCGATCAACGGGATCTTCAACCCGTACATCAACACCAACTACAACCCGAACGGGAGCACGAACTGGGAGGACTCGCTCCGGGTGGGCCGGTACCTCCTGCCCCGTCCGAGCTCGACCCGGCCGCACCTGACCGTCTTCATCACCGACGGTGATCCCAACGCGATCGTCGAGAATCCGCCTCCCAATGGGAGCGTCACGTACGACCCCGGCAACCCGAACGTCGCCCAGAACGAGTACGAGCTCAAGGTTCCCCTCGTGGAGGACGACGAGACCGACGACGCCGGAAACACGACGGCCAAGGACCGCGCCGTCTCGAACGCGAATGCGCTGAAGGGCCAGGGCTCGCACGTGCTCGCGATCGCCGTGGGCAGCGGTCTCACCAGCCCCGCGTCGCTCCAGCGCCTCATCGACGTTTCCGGGCCGGATGTCCTCACCAGCGGGCAGGCGTTCACCCCGCAGACCGATGTCTACCGGGTGCCAAACTTCGACGAGCTCGAGGACGGCCTGCGGGCACTGGCGTTCGCGTTGTGCGCACCGGTCGTGAACGTCCAGAAGCTGATCGACGTCACCCCGGACCCGGGCACCGATGACCTGCTGCCCGCCGGCGGATGGGAGATGACCGGCGTCGTCACGCCGACCCCGGTCTCGTGGGCACAGCCGGCCGGCGCGACTGGAAGCACCGCGTAGGTACCACCGGGGGCGACGGATTCGTGGCATTCGACTGGCGTCCCAGCGGCTCCGGGAACCAGACGATCGTCGTGACCGAGGAGGATCCCGCCGGCGTGCCGCCGGCGCCGGGCTTCGTCAATGACACAACGGCGACGCGATGCACATTCCGCACGCCCGCGAATCCAACCGACCGGCCACTGACCATCACCGTGGGCGTGGGCACGTTCACGGCCGTCGTTCCGAAGGACGCGATCACCACATGCACGATGGTGAACCGTGTCCCACCCGCGCCGGCCGTCGACATCGAGAAGTGGACGAACGGCGCCGATGCCGATGATCCACCCGGGCCGTTCGTCCCTGTCTCCGACCCGCCGACCGAGGTCGTCACGTGGACGTACACGGTCACGAATACCGGCAACGTGACGCTCTCGACCATCGCGATCACGGACACGGTCGGAGAGACCACTACCCCCGTCGTCTGCCTCGGCGCGCCGCCGCCGGCCACGTTGGCTCCGGGAGCCTCGTTCACCTGCGAGGTGGAGGGGACCCCGGAGGTCGGCCAGTATGCGAACACCGGAACGGTGACAGCCACCGATCCGTTCGGGACCGGGGTCACCGACAGCGACGACTCGCACTACCTCGGCATCGTCTCGGGGATCGATATCGAGAAGGCCACCAACGGTGAGGATGCGGACCTGCCACCCGGCCCGCTCGTCGCGATTGGCGACCCCGTGACCTGGACCTACGTCGTAACCAACACCGGCAGCGGCGTGCTCACGGGCATCGCCGTCATTGATAGCCAGGGCGTCGTGGTCACCTGCCCGAGCACGACGCTCGCTGCCGGCGCCTCGATGCCGTGCACCGCCCCGGCCGCGACCGCGGTCTCAGGGCAATACGAGAACGTCGGCTCGGTCACCGGCACCGACGCAATCGGCACGGTGGTGTCCGACTCGGACGCCTCGCACTACTACGGCGAGCAGCCGTCGATCGCGCTCGAGAAGTACACCGGCCAGGATCCGGCGGACACGCCGACCGGGCCCCTGTTCGGCATCGGCGAAACCGTCACTTGGATCTACGAACTCACCAACACGGGGAATGTCCCGGTCACGTGGGGCGTAACCGACAACCAGGTCCGGCGTCGTGCTTGCCTGCCCGCGGCTGGGCATCCTGAGCCCGGCGCAGTCGGTCTTCTGCCACGCCTCGGCGCCGGCGGAGGTCGGCCAGCACACGAACATCGCCACCGCGACCGCGACGTCGCTCGGCGGGACCGTCGTGCCACCGGTCACTGACCCTGCCAACTACTTCGGCGTCCAGGGCGGCATCGACATCGAGAAGACCACGAACGGCGTAGATGCAGACCTGCCGCCCGGCCCGTATGTGCTAGCCGGAGGTGCCGTCAGCTGGGAGTACACGGTGACGAACATCGGCAACTCGGAGCTCACCGGCATCGTAGTCACCGACCTGAAGGGCGTCCCGGTCACCTGCCCCGGTGACACGCTGGCGGCCGGAGCCTCAATGCCGTGCACGGGCGCTGGGATCGCGCAGGAGGACCAGTACACGAACCACGCCATCGTCGTGGGCACAACGCCGATCGGGACCGAAGTGTCCGACAGCGACCCGTCGCACTACTTCGGAGGCGTCCCTGGCATCGATCTACAGAAGTTCACCAACGGTCTTGACTCCGACGAACCCACCGGCGTCTTCATCCCTGAAGGCGATCCCGTCACATGGACGTACGAAGTGACGAACAGCGGGAACACCGCGCTCACCGGCCTGGCGGTGACCGACGACCAGGGCCTGACGGTCACCTGCCCCCAGACCGACCTCGCGATCGGCGAGAAGGTGGTCTGCACGGCCCCCGTAGGGGTCGCGGAGCTGGGTCAGTACGCAAACGTCGCGACTGCGACGGGCACGAGCGCGGGCGGTACCGCTGACCGCGACCGACCCATCCCACTACTTCGGCTTCGTCTCGCAGATCGACGTCGAGAAGTTCGTGAACGGGGAGGACGCGGACACCGCGCCCGGCCTCGAGCTCGACGCGGGTGATCCGATCACCTGGACGTATGAGGTCACCAACCCCGGCAACATCCTGATCCGCAACGTCGTGCTCGTCGACGACCAGGGGCTCGTGCCGGTCTTCACGGGCGGCGACGCGGGCGTCATCGGCGAACTCGAGCCGGGCGAGGTGTGGATCTACGAGGCGTCATCGACCGCCGTGGCGGGACTGCACACGAACATCGCGACCGTCACCGGGCTGGACCTGCTCGAACAGCCCGTCGAGGATTCGGACCCCGCCAACTACACGGCCGCAGGCCCGCTGCCCGCCATCATCGGCGACCTGGTCTGGGAGGACCCGAACAGCAACCAGGTCCAGGATGCTGGTGAGGCGGGCATCGCCGGAGCCCGGGTCATGATCACGAATAGCGCGACAGGCGCCGAAGTGACGGCCACGACCGACGCGGGTGGCCACTACCGCGCCACCGTTGCCGCCGGCGAGTACACCGTCGTGCTCGACATGGCCTCCGTCGGCAGCACCCTCACCACCCCCGGCACTTACACCGTGACCGTGGCGGAGGGCGATGAGTTCCTGGATGCCGACTTCGGCGTCATCGAGGACCCCGCCGGCGGCGAGCTGCCCGATGAGGATGAGGGCGAGCTGCCCAACACGGCGATGGCCGCGCCCAGCCTCGCGCAAGGGGGCCTGCTGCTCCTGATCGCCGCCGCCGTGGCAGCACAGGCGCGGCGCCGGCAGGTGGCTCGCGCCGGCTGAGGCGCTCTGGGCCTCAGTCCCTTCCAGGGAGGCTGCCTCGTCAACGCGCGGGTCGCATTGGACCGCGCGGCGAGCCGCGCATTGGTCGCACAATCACGGTGACTCGACCCCAAGGAGAGACCGATGCCCCCCGAGACTCCGCCGCCTGACGTCGTGGCCCCGGTCACGTCCCTGAGCGATCCCCGCGCCATCACCCTGCTGACCACCGAGCACTGGAGCCTCCTCACGGCGCGGTCGCTCGCCTACAACGAGGCGTTCGTGCGCGGTGGGATGTTCCTGACCTTCCTCTCGATGTCGTTCGTTGCGCTTGCCCTGCTGTCGCAGGGGATGAGCTTCGGGAGCCAGTTCCTGACGGTCGCCGCCATCGTCCTGACCTTCGACCTCGTCGTCGGGCTGACGACGTACGGCCGGATGAACGGTGCCAACGTCGACGACCTGCGGGCACTCCACGGCATGGCCCGCATCCGGCACGGCTACACCGAGATTGCCCCGATCGTGGCGCCCTACTTCACTGCGGCGACCCACGACGATGTCGATGCCGTGCTCACCGCGTACGGCCATCTCCCCGAGAAGCTCCCCGGCCAGATCCTCTACGGGGTGTCGACTTCGAGCGGGATGATCGGGCTCATCGTCTCGATGGTCGGCGGGGTGCTCGCCGGCGTGCTGGCTCTGCTCTTCGGGCTGTCGGAAGCGCTTCCGGTCTGGGTCGGTGTCGGAGGTGCGATCCTCGTCTTCGCCGGTCTGCTCGCCTTCACCACCGGCTCCGTGCCCCGTGCGCAGGGCCGCCTCCCCGTGCTCTTCCCGACGCCAGGGACGGAGGCAGCCGCTGACGGGGATCGGTCCGACTGATCGGGCGACCGCGGGACAACCTACCTTGACTTATCGGTCATGGAGGAATAGGTTGATCGAGCATCCCGCAATCGGTCCCGATTCGGCTTTCCCATGGACCCCGCGGACCCGACGCTGCAGACCGAGCCCAACCGCGCGATCAGGCTCCTTGTCGAGTACGACAAGTCCGGATTCTCGATCAGCGAGAGCTGGCCGCTCGAAACCCTGGCTCCCCAGTCGCACTCGCTGGATGCGCCGCGCGCGACCAGCGGCTTCTGGGTCGAGCTGCGGGACGCGAAGAGGAACGTTCTCTATCGGCGTGTGATTCAGAACCCGGTCGCTGCGGATGTCGAGGTCTTCGACCCCGAAGAAGGGGTCCATCGCCACGCCGTTGAGGATCCCAAAGGGGTCTTCACCGTGCTGGTTCCCGACATCCCCGAAGCCGAGGAGATCGCCTTCGTCAGCAGCCCGACGGATCCGGCAAAGCGCCAGAACGCCGCCCGGCAGGTCGCTGCCCTGCCGCTCCGCGGCGGAAGGGGCAAGCGCCGGTAGATGGGCACGAGCGACGGCACCGTCCAGGGTACGACCAAGATCGTCGATCACGGCTCCGACGCCGACCGCTGGAACCTCGTGCTCGTCTCGGACGGCTATCGGTCCACCCAGATGGGCCAGTTCCAGACCGATGCGCAGAACTTCGTCAATACCCTCTTCGCGACCGCGCCGTTCGACACACTCCAGTCCGCGATCAACGTCCATCGCGTCGACGTGACGTCGACGGACAGCGGGGCGGACGATTCGACGGCGTGTGGCGGATCGGGGGCGGCGCCGGCGACCTACTTCGACGCGTCGTTTTGTAACTCGGGCGTCAGACGCCTGCTGCTGGTGAACAACGCGACGGTCTTTAACGTCGTCAATGCCCAGGTCCCTGCGTGGGACATGATCCTGGTCATCGTGAACTCGACGGTCTACGGCGGCGCAGGCGGTGCGATCGGCACCATGTCGCTGGCCACTGGCGCGAACGAGATCGGCATGCACGAGATGGGACATACCGCCTTCGGCTTGGCCGATGAATACGAGTACTGGGCGGGATGCGGCGTCGATACCAACCGCAACAACCATCCCGCGGCCGAGCCTGCCGAGCCGAACGTCACGATCAACCTCAACCGCTCGACCATCAAGTGGGGCGACTTGATCCTCGCATCGACGCCGCTCCCCACGACCAACAACGCCAACTGCGCTGTGTGTGACACGCAGGGCAATCCCTTCCCGATGGCGCCGAACACCGTCGGTGCCTACGAGGGTGCGCACTACTACCACTGCGATGCGTACCGACCGCAGTTCAACTGCCGGATGCGGATGCTGAACGTTCCGTTCTGCGCCGTCTGTCGCCGCGTGATCGTCAACGAGCTGACACCACACCTGCCGAAGGGCGTCTTCAAGGAGATCAAGGACGCGAAGTTCGAGAAATTCGAGAAGATCGAGAAGCTCGAGTGGAAGGAGCTCAAGGAGTTCAAGAAGGAGAAGCACGAGCTTTCCGAGAAGTGGCAAAAGCCTGAGAAGCTCGAGCGGAAGGAGTGGAAGGAGCTCAAGCCCGAGATCGAGGGCCTCAAGCTCGATGCCTCGGAGGTCGAGGTCCTTCGGCCGGAGGACCTCTGGCAGCGGCTCGAGCTGCTCGAGTCGACCGTCCAGCAGCTGTCCCACTTCATCACCCGGGAGCAGCGACCCGACCTGTCGCGAGGCGCCCTCCAGGCCGAGGCCGCCGCCCCGAAGCCTCGGACCCGCCGGCCCGCCAGCCGGACGACGTCGCGCCGCAAGTCGTCGCGCAGCTAACTCCTCCGACCGCTCAGGCCAGCGTGGGACGAGGCACGCAGTCCATCCACCTCGTCATAGCCGAAGCCGAAGACGTCGCCGCTGCATGGTTGGCGCATGGCCTGCGCGACCGCGGCCTTAGGGTCGAGCTCGTGACGCCGACGGCCCTGTGTGATGGCGCCACGCTCGAACAACGAATGATCGGCGCCGCTACCCGGCTCCGGATAGCGCTTGCCGACAGCCGCGTCCTTGACGGTGACCGCGTTGCAGGCGTGGTGAACCGCATGGTCCACGTGCCGCTGTCAGTGCTGGCGCGCTCCGAACCGGAAGACCGAATCTACGTCGAGGCCGAGTGGCGCGCCCTGCTGTGCAGCCTGGTCGGCGCGCTGCCGGGACCCGTCATCGAGCCCCCGTATCCGCACTCGCTCATGGGCCGGTGGCGCTCGCTGCCCGAGTGGCTGGTGCTCGCCCACCGGGCCGGGTTGCCGACCTCGCCGTGGGTATGGGCCGATGGGGAGGTTGCTCCGAGCGTCGACACCGAGGTCAGCGGCATCCGGCTGCTCGTGATCGGCGACCAGGTCGTGTCGCTCGACCCGAAGCGGACGCCAAAACAGGTCGCCGCGGCTAGCCAGCGGCTGGCAATTCTGGCCGGGCTGTCGGTGTTGGAGGTCCGGCTGGTCGACGACGGCCGCCTCTCCTTCGCCTTCGCCGATCAGATGCCGGACCTGCGGGACGGCGGTGACCGCGTGCTCGCAGCGTTTGAGCGGTTGTTCAACGGATGATCCTGCTGTGCGGAATCCGCTCGGAGCCGCCGTTGGCGATGGTGGCAACCGAACTGGCGAAGATGGGTGCGGACTTCGCCTGGTTCGACCAGCGGAGCGCCCTCGAGATGACGCTCGACATGGCACTGGCCAGCGGACGAGTCACTGGGCGGTTGCGGACCCCCGACGCTGACGTTGCGCTCGAGGACGTCGACGCGGTGTACATCCGCACGATGGACGACCGCCTGCTGCCGGAGGTGGAGGCCCTCGCCGCCGAATCCGATGCGCGGCGTCGCAGCCGGGCGCTCCATGATCGCCTCTACGCGTGGTTGAGCGTCTCGCCGGCGCTGGTCATCAACCGCACCGAGTCGCAGGCCAGCAACGCCTCCAAGCCGTACCAGCTGCGCCTCATCGCGGAGGCGGGTTTCGCCATCCCGGAAACGCTGATCACCAACGACCCCAAGGAGGCGGTCGCGTTCCGCGACCGGCACCGGCTGGTCGTCTACAAGTCAATGAGCGGCGAGCGATCCATCGTCTCACCGCTCACCGATCTCGACCTCGAGCGGCTCGACCGACTGAGCCTCTGCCCAGTGCAATTCCAGGCCTGGGTTCCGGGCCCCGATGTACGCGTCCACGTCATTGGTGGCGAGGCGTATGCCGCCCGCGTGACAACGTCCGCGACCGACTACCGTTACCCGGCTCGGTCGGGGGCAACACCTCCGGAGATCGCGCCTTACGAGCTCGACGCCGACCTGGCTCATCGCTGCGTGGAGCTGACCCGGAGCCTGAGGCTCGAGTTCGCCGGCGTCGACCTGCGCATGCCACCTGACCGCGAGCCCGTATGCCTGGAGGTCAACCCCAGCCCGGCGTTCTCCTATTACGAAATGGCCGCCGGCCTGCCGATCGCAGCCGCCCTCGCCCGCCACCTCGCCGCGGCATGAAGTCGCAGTTCGCTGCGGGCGTGTTCGCCCGCGCCGGACGGCACCTACCGCGGTCGCACCCCGCGTTCGCGCAGGGCCGGGCGAACCTCGGAGTACACCTCGGAGGCACCATCGACCACACCTTCGATGAACGGGTCGCGCTCGAGGACGACATCCCCCACGAGCTCGGCAGAGATGACGCCGGCCTTGCGAAGATCGCGAGTGAGCGAGTGCTCGGCGCCGAGCGTGAGGGCGTTCCAGTCGGTGGCCGCGACCGCGGCGATCTCCTCGAGCTCGGCGAGCGCGGCGTGATTGCGGGCCCACTCCAGGCCGATGCGACGTCCCTCGCCGACACGATCGTTGACGACCGCCTCAGTGCCATCGTCGCCATCGGCCGCTTCGGCCGATCGCATGAGGCGCTCGGCGACTGCGTCGGCGTCGAGTGCAGATCGGCCTGACAGCGTTGCGACCTCGCCAGCCGACACCGCCGCCCGGAGGAGCTCGACGAGCTCCGCGCCGATGCCCGTTGGGCCAGTCCCGGGTCCAGAGCCGCCTCCGGTCGCGCCTGATGCCGCCGGTCCCGTAGCGCCGGTCGTTCCGGCCGCGCCGGTCGTCCCCGTCGGCGTCGTAGCAGCCGTCGGCTTCACGAGGTCGACATCCTCGATGTACATGTCGGCCCGCGCCCGAGCAATCGTGGAGACGCCGGTGACCAGTCGCTCGGACGCGATGCGACGGATGCCGAGGCCCTTGAGATCGAGGCCGAAGAGGGTCTGCGACCGGGTGGGGTCCAGGTACTCGATCTTCCCCGTCAGCTCGTACTGCTGACCGGTCTGCCCCTGGATCACGAAACGCCTATGCCAGTCGTACAACTCGCCCGCATTCTGCTCCAACACGGCAACGCTGAGGTCCGAAACGTCGAGGCTACTGGCCGCAGCAGCCGCTCCACCACCTCCACTTCCAGGAGTCGGCGGCGGAATATAGGGCTGCTTCACGGTGATCGGTCCGACCCAGCTCGTGGAGGCCGGAGCGGAATTCATTCCGGACAGCGTCAGCCGGTAATTCTGCGCAGACCACGACTTCTGCGTCCTTCCGGACGTCGGTTGGATGGTCGCGCCCGCGCCGGACGTCGCGGGGGTGACGGTGTCGGCCTCGATCGTGAGGCGTATGGCCGCAGGATCCTTCGCTGCGTAATCGAGCTCGGGGAAGCGGATCTCGGTCAGCAGCCCGTCGGTCCATGACAGGCTGGACTTCTCTCGCCGCTGGTAGTCCAGAAAGAGGATCCGACCGTCACGCCGCGGAAGCTTGTTGTCCATGGTATCCGCGATCCAATCCCAGAGCTCGGTGCCCACGTCGGCGCCGACACCGATGACGATTGGCTCATAGCCCACGCCGCTGAGGTCCTTGCGCCGCACAGGCGGCGTTCCCTGGTCGGTGCCGGTGACCTGACCGACGACCGCGCCGCCCTCCACCGACGTCACGTCACCGATCGTCTTGCCCGCCAGCTCGAGAACGAAGTGAGCTGCGGTGTATGCCTGTATGCCTGGTGGCATGCCATTTCCTCCGAGGCGACGTCACCCGTTCCGCTTGCGGATGGCCGGATCAGGGCTCTGCTCGCCGCGTCTGACGGTGACGTTGACGCTGGTGGCCGAACGCCGAGCAGGCGTCCCCGCCTCCAGGGAGATCTCATGCTTCCCCGGTCGCAGTTCGACCTGGATGGCAGCGCCGTTGCCGAGTGGCCCGTCGAGTGACGAGGTCCAGTCGAGGTGCTCCTCGTCAACCCGGCGTTCCTCCAGGTAGTAGCCCTGGCCGTGCAGGAGGATCGGCTCAGCCCCCGGAAGCTGGGCTCCATCGGCGGGCTCGAAGATCGTGGGCACGCAGGCTTTGCGTGCCACCCGCAGAACGGGACTGTCGCTGGTGGCGGTGGCGGTGCCATCGGTCGCAAGGAGGCGCAGCCGTCCCCTGCCACCGGGGAGGCGGTCGAAGTCGACCTCGAGCTCGGTCACGGGCGATGGGAGCAAGAGGGGCTCCCAGCTGGCACCGCCGTCGTTCGAGTAGGCCATCGCGTAGTTGACCTCGCGGCCCTCGGGATGGGTCGCACTCCAGGAGAGTCGCTGCACGCCCGCCGGCTCGCGCGGAAGCTCCCACCCGACCTCGAGCTCCGGGCCGCGCTCGGAGACCGGCAGCTCGTGGATCGGCACGCCACGCAGGAGGAATCGGATCAGCCGCGTGGCCTCCGGGTATGGCAGCTTGCCGGCGACGGCCTGCAACCCGGTATCCGGCCCCTCAACCAGGTCTACCTCGCTTCGCGCCGCGGGCTCGACGAGGAAGGGAGCGACCGGCACGCCAACGCGCAGGAGCACCCCGCCACCACCGTCCAGGAGCTCGGCAACGAGCGGGCTGTCGGGAGCCTGGGTCGCGCCGGACGGATCGTCGGTTACGAACCCGGGCTGGAGCACCAGGCGGCCATCTGGCATCAGCACACCAGCCACGGTCAGGAAGCGGGTTGGCGCAAGGTCATTCATCGCGCTGCATCGGCCTCACGTGATCGGGAATGCGGTGAACATGATGCCGTTGTAGTGCGCGATGGATGGCCAGCGCGCCTGGCCGTTGCACAGGCTCATCAGCTCGCCCGTGCCCGCTGGGGTGATGGTGCGGCTGGAGACGTCCATCGCGACGTCCTCGATCGTGCCCGGCAGCCGCGGATCGATCGGCGGCGGCGGACCGCCGCAGGGCGCGTGGTCGACGAAGGCCAGGTGGGACATCTCGTGGGCATACGTCGCCGGCAGCGTGGCGCGCGAGACCATCGCCGGGGTGGTGAGCAGCTGGCGCGGGAGGGCCATGCCGTTCAAGGCATAGGCGCCGTTGTTCGGCACGACCGCCGTCCGGATGCCTCCGACGGCCTGGTTGGGAAAGACGAAGATCATCGTCGCCAGGCGCGTGACGAGCATGCCCCAGCCGAACGTTCCCCTCAGGTCCTCCGTGAAGTTCGTGGTGATGGGGATCGGTGGGTTGACGATGAATCCGGCCTGAGCGATCGGGTGCCGCGTCCTGGCGCCCTGGATCGAGATGGCGAGCTGCCCCGCGTTCGTGGTCCCGCCGACGATCGAGTCGGTGCACAGGAATGGGAGGATCTCCTGCGTCGCCTGGGGCAGGAAGGTCACGGTCGTGCTGCCGGTGGCAGTGTAGCCGGCCTCGCCCTCGCGGCCGGGAACGAACACGGTCACGTCCAGCCGACGCCCGCCGGTGAGCTGGCTCAACGGCAGCTCGAAGTTCAGCGAGTGGCCGAACAGGGACCGGTCGAAGGTGCCAGCCGGCCGAGCATTGATCGTCCCGCCGGGGTTGAGCACCGGACCCGCGCTGACCGAAGCTGTTGATCCCACCGGCGAGATCGACAGTCGGCCGGTGATCGCGATCTGGTTGGCGCCGACCCCGTTGTTGAAGCCGTTTGCGATCCCGGAGTCGACCCACACACGTGCGATGGCGCGTTTGCCGGCCACGAGACGCACCGAATTGTTCATGCGCTGGATCGACTGCGCGACCTCGATGGCGACCACGCCGAGGCTGGGCGGCTGGACGAGCTGGACCGCGACCTGGCGCGACACGTTCCCGCAGGTGTTGGTCGCCGTGAGCTCGTACGTCGCGGTGGTGGGCTGCGTCCCAGTGAACGGCCCGAGCGCTCGGGTCCCGCTCGGCGGCAGGGTCTGGTCGATGAACGGACCTGCAGTCCCGATCCGGCGGATGCGGACGTTGGCCGTGTTCGACACGCTCCAGGTCAGGGTCAGCTGGGTCCCCGGCGTCACGTTGACTGATGCGCCGTTGTTGACCAGGAATGAGGCGAGAGTCGGCGGGCCAACGCGCAGGAAGTTTCCGGCGGTGCACGGAATCTTCGATGGCCCGATCGGAACCTTCCCCCAGGAACCGGTCTGATAGACGCCGAGGCAGTGGAGGCCCTCGGAGATCTCGGCGATCGCCTCCTGGTTCGTCAGCATCGCCTCGAGCCGCTGGTTCTCGAGCGTCCGGTTCCGGAAGCCGACGCATCCCGACGTCGCCCCGGCGGGGACGGTGATGACGATCGCGGTGTCTGACCACGAGACGACGGTGGCCACGACCGTGCCGATCAGGACGTCGACATCCGCGGGCTGGGTCGCCCCAAATCCCGACCCGACGATCGTGACCTGCTGCCCGGCGCAGGTGGGAGATGGCTGGACACCCGTGATCCCGTTGGCGTTGGTCGAAGGCGGGACGTACTGCATCTTGCTGAGGCCGCCATAGACCATGCCCTTGCAGAGGTCGGGCATGATCTCGCAAAGGTCGATCGGCTCCCGCCCGCCACCGAGCGGCGGCCACGTGCCGGGTGGGTCGCCGAACGGAATGTCGTCGATGACCGACCCGCCGCCGCCGAAATCGCCGCCCGGAGGTGCTGGCGTGCCGCTTCGCAGGTCCCCACGGGTATCGCGCGCGAATCGTCGCAACGTACCGCGCAGGCGGCCCGGCCGCCCCTCGACCGATGCCTCCGCGGCGCCGAGGAGGTCCTCGAGAGGCCGCGTCGCCTCCCAGAGACCCGCGATGTCGTCGATGCTGCGCGCGAACCCCTCCCGGTCGCCGCCCCACACACGTTCGGCCGCCATTCCGATGGCGAAGACCACCGACGGCCCAACCGCGAGCGTCGGGCGACATGGCATGCCGAGGTCACCGTCCGGGAACGGCTTGTCCGCCAGCGGATGCCGGGACGCCTCGCGGATGCCGCGCGGGTCAAGGTTCCGCCCGCGCAGGCCGGAGAGCAGCTCGGCGAAGTGCTGCACCGACGAAGGATCATCCTGCAGCACGCCCGGAACCTCTGCGTAGAGCTCCTCGAGCTCGATCAGGTCCTCGAACGCACGGTGGACGACGCCATGGAAGGCGCGCAGCTCTCGGTCATCGACAGCCGCCTCGGTGACCGATGCAAGGAGCCGCTCGACCTGCTCACCGGGAATGAACGGTGGCGGTGACCAGTCGCTGGCCGGCGGTGGTTGCCGCGACGCGGCAATCCTCGTGCGAGTCGCCCGGGAGGTGCGGCGTCGGCTCCGTGCGCGATCGGCCGTCATCGGATCCGATAGGCTCCGGCCTGGGATCGCGCGGCAATGGGATCGGCTGTATCCAGCGACACGGTCCGTGCCCCGACCTGCAGTCACATCATGATGGCCCACCTGTCAAACGACAGAAGAGCTCAGTCGAGGCGGGTGGAGCTAGGCCGGCACCGCGACCGGCTGCAGGCGGCGGCGAAGGTGCTCGCCGGTCAGCGTCCCTTTGGCCCGTGCCAGCTCCG
>CAWIXZ010000021.1:0-166327 GCA_963840205.1 uncultured Chloroflexia bacterium | reverse complement strand
GAGGTCGCGATGTCGCGGATGAGCACCGCACCTCCGTGCAGCCGAGGGTCTCGAGCGCCAGCTCTCCCGTACCGATGGTGGCGGCCGCGATCTTCGGAGGCGATCCTCGACCGCGTCCAGGATGGCGGGGTCATCGGTGATGAGGACCGCGACCGCAGTCGGGGCCGTGCTCGGCCTGCGCCAGGAGGTCCAGGGCGATCAGCTCCGGATCGGCGTCGAACGGCGACCACGACGCATTCGCTGGGGCCCGCTGGCACGGACCCATTGCCGACACTCGCCGCTTGGCTTCGGTCACCCAGGCCTTGCCGGCGCCAACGATGCGATCCACGGCGGGCACGGTCTCCGTCCCGTAGGCCAGCGCCGCGATCGCCTGCGCGCCACCCACGCGCAGGATCCGATCGACGCCACGCGCCGCGCGGCCACGAGGATCGAGGGTGCGACGCGAGCGTCCGGCTGGGAGGCGTCGCGGACGCATCGTCGACGCCGGCCAGCTTCGCGGCGATCCCGCACATGACCACGGAGCTCGCGAGCGGTGCGCGACCGCCGGGGATATACGCCCGACGTCGAGCGGCGTCCAGCGTCGCCACGCGGTGACGCCCGGCATCGTCTGGACCACGCCGACGGCGAGCGCAGGGCATCTCGCTGGTCGGCATGGAAGCGACGCACCGTGGCGATGGAGGCGTCCAGGGCCTGGACGAGGGCTGGATCGGCCGCCTTCGCCGCCTCGTCGATCTGCGGTTTTTGCACCCACAGGCCCTCGAGCGTCGAAGCGCTCCGTCAGCTCGCGGATGGCCTCGTCACCCCGGGTGCGCACCGCGTCAACGATCGGGCGACATCGACCGCGCCGCGTGGGGGTCGGAGCTCCGTGATCCAGCTCGCGCGCTCCGGGTCGTCGGCCTCGTCCCACGCGAGCCGGCGCGTGAGCGTCCGCGGGCGTTGAACCGCGCGGGTCATCGGATTACCTTCTCGATCGGCACGATGAGGATGTCGCGGGCGCCGGCCTCCTTGAGCGCCGGGACAAGGCGCCAGAGCTCGCGGCGCTCGACCACGGAGTGGACCGCGATCATCGTCGGGTCCGATGGACGGTCGGCCCCGGGATAGGCCCGGGATCAGGTCGCGAATGCGATCGATCGAAGCGGCCGGGGCGTTCATCATCATGTCTTGCCCCTCGCCTCCACGACGCTGGCGAGCATCGCGGTGAGCGCCACCACGCGTGGGTCGGCGGCCGTGTCGGGGCTTCCGGCGACGAGGACCGCCTGGATTCGAGCAGCGTCGCGACGGCCGCAGCCCGTTGACTCGCAACGTGCTCCGCTGGCCACGAGGTCCACGACGTCCGCGACGCCGAGCTGAGGAGTCACCTCCACCGCTCCCGTGACCTCGATCACCTGCGCCTCCACGCCGTGTCGCTCGAGGAACTCCCGCGTCAGCCGCGGAAACGTGGTCGCGATGCGGCAACCCGCCAGGCCACCCACGGACTCGATCTTGCGCATCGGGACCGCCAAGGGACAGGCGCCGAAGCCGAGATCGAGGATTGGCTCGAGTCCGTCGCCACGCTCGGCGACCAGGTCCTGTCCCGTCAGCCCGAGGTCGACGATTCCGTCTCGGAGACGTACTCGGCGACGTCGCCTGTCGCACGAAGAGCAGCTCGAGGTCGATGTTGCGAGCCACCGCGCTCAGCGTCGCTCGCTGAGCTCCACATCGACGCCCGCGTCGTGGAGAGTGTCACCGCCGGCTCGGCCAGGCGCCCCTTCGTGGGCAGCGCCAGCCGCAGGAGATCGTCGTCGGCCTCACGATCCCCGCCGCCGCTCCGGCATGCGCACCGCGCGGTCGATGACGAGCCGATACCCGTCGCGTCCGTATCGCAGCCATTGCGCGACGCGGCTGATGGTGGTGCTCGACGCGCCGGTGCGGTCACTGATGTCGTGGTAGCTCACGCCCTCTCGTTGTACAGCCGGGCGACGCGCCACGCCGCCCAGCTCCTTCAGCTCGTTGACCGTGCAAAGGTCGCGAAGGAAGCGCAGCGCCTCGTCGCCCGTGCGCTGCGCCGACCAGCGCGTCGGCGAGGTCGGCGATCTCCGGCGTGCGCCAGCGGTCCTCGGACGAGCCGCTGCCGCCCTGGACGGTCGGTGTCGGTGGAGTTTGATGCGTCATTGCTTCATCACGCTAAAGCATTGCTGCGTTGCTGTCCAGCCCTGTGCTGACGGCTTGGCGCTGACCAGCCGCGGGTAGCAGAGGCCCACTGGCACTTGCACATGCATACGCCTCTTGCGTATAGTCATGCGCTCATGCCCGCCACCGAAGCCCCTCTCTGGGGCAGCCGAATCACCGCGCCACTCAGCGCGGTGGCCGTCGAGCTTCTCCAGCTCCACCCAAGCCGACCTCCGCTGGCGGTCCACGACATCGCCGCGTCGCGCGCAGATGTCCACGCAGCTCACCTCGCTCGGCATCATCACGGACGACGGTCGCGACCGCCTGCACAGGGCCCTCGCCGACGGTCGAGCATCGGAGGACCGCTTCGCGTGGAGCGAGTCACGCCGAGGACGTGCACATGAACGTGGAGGCACGGGTTCGCGAAATCGCGGGCGCCGAGCTCGCGGGGCAGCTCCAGCGGACGCAGCAGGAACGACGAGGTCGTCACCGACGAGCGGCTCGACCGCCGGTCGGCTCGATGCCCTCGCCCTCGAGCGGACGCTCGGCGCGACGCGCCGAGGAAGAGATCGAGACAGTTCTGCCGGCGCATACCCATACGCAGCCGGCGCAGCCGGTGCTCCTCGCCCACCACCTGCTGGCATACGTCGAGACGCGCGACCGCGGCCGCCTGGCCGATGCGGTCCGCCGAGCGGACCGATCCCCCGCCGGGTCCGGGGGCAGCGGTGGGAGCGGAACCTCCGACGGCGCCGCGTGGCGCGCCGCCTGGGCTTCGGCGACATCACGGCCAGCAGCCTCGATGCCGTCGCGGACCGCGACTACGCGGTCGAGGCCGTGGCCGCCGCGGCGATCGCTCTCGGCCACCTCTCGCGGCTTGCGGCGGACCTCGTCCTGTGGTCGACCCGAAGTTCGGCTTCGTGCGCATCTCCGACGGCTACGCGACCGGCAGCTCGATGCTCCCGAACAAGCGCAACCCGGACATCGCGGAGCGGCACCGCGCGCGGGCGGCGGGGGCGAGCGGGAGGTGTCGCGGCGACGCCGGCGATCCTACAGTAGGACTCGGATAACCACCGTGACCTCCAGGAGACGCGCGAGCCGATGCTCGACACCCTCGGCGCCCGTGCCTCCGGCATGCTCGCCGACGTGACCTTCATCGTGAGGAGACGGGCGCGGCCGCCACCCGTGGGCACGCGCTGGCCACCGCGCTCGCCGAGCGGCTCCGCCGGCACCGGCGTTCCCTTCAGGGACGCGCACTGGCGGACGCGAGATCGTCGCACGGGCCGAGGCTCGAGGCTGCGACGTCACCGAGCTTCCCGCCAGGAGCTGCGCGCACTCCTGCCCGAGCTGGCGGGCAGGGGGAGGGGACACTTGTCCCAACCCCTCCCAGGCCCTCGACGCCGCGGTTCCGGCGGCACGGCCCCGGGCCGCGTCCGCGAGGCCCTGCGCACCGTGAAGGAGCGACTCGGAATGACGAGACCGTCGTGCTCGCGTACTCCGGAGGGCTCGACAGGTCGCCGTCCCCTGGCTGCGCGAGACGCGCGGCTGCGAAGTGGTGACCCTCACCGTCGACGTCGGTGGTGGAGTCGAGCCGGATGCGATTCTCGCGCGCGCGCTCTCCGGCGCGGGGCGACGCGTGCCATCGCGGTGGACGCGCGAGAGGCGTTCGTTACCGAATTCGTGTGGCCGGCGCTGCAGGCAGGTGCGCTCTACCAGGGCGTCTACCCCCTGGCGACGGCCATCGCGCGCCCGCTCATCGCGAGGCTGCTCGTCGAGACCGCCCACGAGGTGGGCGCGACCGCGGTCGCGCATGGCTGCACGGGCAGGGCAACGACCAGGTGCGGTTCGACGTGGCGGTCGCGGCCCTGGTATCCGAGCCTCAGCGTCATCGCCCCGATGCGGGTCGGGATGGGGATGAACCGCGACGAGGAGATGGCCTACGCGAAGCCCACGGCATCGAGATCGAGGTTGGCCCCGAAGTCGTGCACAGTATTCGACGTGAATTTCTTGCGGGCCGCTCGATCGAGGCCGGCATCCTCGCAGACCGTGGGTCGCGCCTCCGTCTCAGACGCATACGCCTGGACCGGCGCCATCCCTCCGCCCCGCGCGAGCCCACGGAGGTCGTCATTCGCTTCGCGTCGGTGTCCCGGTGAGCATCGACGGCCAGCGGATGAGCGGCGTCGAGCTCGTCGAGCACCTGAACGCGCTCGCCGGGTCGCACGGCATCGGCCGCATCGACCACGTGGAGCCATCGCCTCGTCGGCATCAAGAGCCGCGAGATTCTACGAGGCGCCGGCCGCGGTTCGTCCTCCACCAGGCCCACGCCGCGCTCGAGGGGCTGACGCTGTCGAAGGAGCTCCTCGCCTTCAAGCGCCCGGTGGCCGACCGGCTCGCGACCCTCGCCTACGACGGGGTCTCGTTCAGCGCAGTCGCGCGTGCCCTGCGCGCGTTCGTACGTGGACCCAGCGCCACGTCACCGGGGAGGTGCGGCTGCGCTTCACCCCGGGCCGCATCCGTGGTCGGCCGGAGATCGCCGAACTCGCTCTACGACCTTGGCCTGGCCGAGCTACGGAGCCGATGACCGCTTCGACCACTGAGGCCGCAGCTGGCTTCATCTCGATCTCGGGGCTGCCCGTGTGACGCAGGGCGGCGGTGCGCGGCCCACGCACCAGGATCCGCCGCTGGCCGGCTGCCCATGGTTCGCCGCGACCTCAGCGGTCGCACGAACGGCTCGGACGAGACCCTTACGGCCCCAGGACGACGAACGGCACGATCGCCAGGCTGACCGCCGCCGGACGGCCCGCAGCACGTCGTCTCGCCGCCTACCGCCGGGGCGTCGTTCCACCGTCGCGCGCGGCTCTCCGACGTCGAGGCCATTGGCAGGATCAACCAGCGGTACGCGCGACGCGGCATCCTCCTCTCTCGGACGCCGGAAGAGATCGCGGAGCAGATCGGGCGATCGCCGAGCTGGACGGCGCCGTGTGCGGCATCGCCGCCCTGCGTGACGGCGATGGGCTGGGCGAGCTCCGCTCCCTCGCGGTGGACGAGTCCGTCCAGGGGACGGCCTCGGGACACGTCGGTGCGGGCGATCGTCCGCGACGCGCGCGAGGCGCGCATCGGCTGCCTGTACGTGCTCACCGCCCACCCTGGGGTACTTCGCCCTGCATGGGTTCGAGGAAGTCCCGTGGGACGACGTCGTCCCTTCCTCGAACCCATGCAGGGCGAAGTACCCAGGGTTGGCGGTGAGCACGTACAGGCAGCCGATGCGCGCCTCGCGCGCGTCGCGGACGATCGCCCGCACGAGCATGTCCCCGAGGCCCCTGCCCTGGACGGACTCGTCCACCGCGAGGGAGCGGAGCTCGCCCAGCCCATCGCCGTAGTCACGCAGGGCGGCGATGCCGCACACGGCGCCGTCCAGCTCGGCGACCCGGAACGACCCGATCTGCTCCGCGATCTCTTCCGGCGTCCGAGAGAGGAGGATGCCGCGTCGCGCGTACCGCTCGTTGATCCTGCCGATGGCCTCGACGTCGGAGAGCCGCGCGCGACGGTGGAACGACGCCCCGGCGGTGAGCGGCGAGACGACGTGCTGCGGGCCGTCCGGCGGCGGGTCAGCCTGGGCGATCGTGCCGTTCGTCGTCTGGGCGCCATCGGTCTCGTCCGAGCCGTTCGTGCGACCGCTGAGGTCGCGGCGAACCGTGGGCAGCCGGCCGAGCAGCGGTGCCTCGTCGGGATCCTCGAATGGGCCGCGCACCGCGGCCTGCGTCCGCACGGGCAGCCCCCAGATCGAGATGAAGCCCACTGCGGCCTCGTGGTCGAAGCGGTCATCGGCTCCGTAGCTGGCCAGGCCAAGGTCGTAGAGCGAGTTCGGCGATCTCCGGCCGACCACGGATGCGGCCCCTGGGGTGAAGCGCAGCCGCACCTCCCCGGTGACGTGGCGCTGGGTCCACGTCACGAACGCGCGCAGGGCACGCGCCGAGCTCGCTGAACCAGAGCCCGTCGTAGGCGAGGGTCGCGAGCCGGTCGGCCACCGGGCGCTTGAAGGCGAGGAGCTCCTTCGACAGCGTCAGCCCCTCGAGCGCGGCGTGGGCCTGGTGGAGGACGACCGCGGCCGGCGCCTCGTAGATCTCGCGGCTCTTGATGCCGACGAGGCGATCCTCCACGTGGTCGATGCGGCCGATGCCGTGCGAGCCGGCGAGCGCGTTCAGGTGCTCGACGAGCTCGACGCCGCTCATCCGCTGGCCGTCGATGCTCACCGGGACACCCGACGCGAAGCCGATGACGACCTCCGTGGGCTCGCGCGGGGCGGCGGACGGGATCGCGCGTCCAGGCGTATGCGTCGGACGGAGGCGCGACCCACGGGTCCTCGAGGATGCCGGCCTCGATCGAGCGACCCCACAGGTTCACGTCGATGCTGTACGGCGACTCGGGACCGACCTCGATCTCGATGCCGTGGGCCTTGGCGTAGGCCATCTCCTCGTCGCGGTTCATCCCCATGCCGACGCGCATCGGCGCGATGACGCTGAGGCTCGGATCCAGGGCCGCGACCGCCACGTCGAACCGCACCTGGTCGTTGCCCTTGCCCGTGCAGCCGTGCGCGACCGCGGTCGCGCCCGACCTCGTGCGCGGTCTCGACGAGCAGCCTCGCGATGAGCGGCCGCGCGATCGCCGTCGCCAGGGGGTAGACGCCCTGGTAGAGCGCACCTGCCTGCAGCGCCGGCCACACGAAGTCGGTCACGAACGCCTCTCGCGCGTCCACCGCGATGGCGCGCGTCGCCCCGCCGGAGAGCGCGCGCGCGAGGATCGCATCCGGCTCGACTCCACCGCCGACGTCGACGGTGAGGGTCACCACCTCGCAGCCGCGCGTCTCGCGCAGCCAGGGGACGGCGACCGACGTGTCGAGCCCTCCGGAGTACGCGAGCACGACGGTCTCAGTCATTCGAGTCGCTCCTTCACGGTGCGCAGGGCCTCGCGGACGCGGCCCGGGGCCGTGCCGCCCGGAACGTCCGCCGCGTCGAGGGCCTGGGAGAGGGTTGGGACGAGTGTCTCCCTGCCCGCCAGCTCGGGCAGGAGGGCGCGCAGCTCCTCGTCGGGAAGCTCGGTGACGTCGCAGCCTCGAGCCTCGGCCCGTGCGACGATCTCACCGATCCGCCAGTGCGCGTCCCTGAAGGGAACGCCGGCGCCGGCGAGCCGCTCGGCGAGCGCCGTGGCCAGCGCGTGCCCACGGGTGGCGGCCGCGCCCATCTCCTCGCGATTGAAGGTCACGTCGGCGAGCATGCCGTCGGCTGCCCGGAGGCACAGCTCCAGGGAGCCGAGGGTGTCGAGCATCGGCTCGCGCGTCTCCTGGAGGTCACGGTGGTATCCGAGTGGCAACCCGTGCAGGATCGCCAGCATCGCCGCGACACTCCCGCTCGCCCCCGCCGCCCGCGCGCGGATCAGCTCCGCGATGTCCGGGTTGCGCTTGTTCGGGAGCATCGAGCTGCCGGTCGCGTAGCCGTCGGAGATGCGCACGAAGCCGAGATACGGGGTCGACCACAGGACGAGGTCCGCCGCAAGCCGCGAGAGGTGGCCGAGAGCGATCGCCGCGGCGGCCACGGCCTCGACCGCGTAGTCGCGGTCCGCGACGGCATCGAGGCTGTTGGCCGTGATGTCGCCGAAGCCCAGGCGGCGCGCCACGCGCACGCGGTCGATCGGGAGCCCGCTCCCCACCGCTGCCCCGGACCCGGCGGGGGATCGGTCCGCTCGGCGGACCGCATCGGCCAGGCGGCCGCGGTCGCGCTCGAGCATCTCGACGTATGCCAGCAGGTGGTGGGCGAGGAGCACCGGCTGCGCCGGCTGCGTATGGGTATGCGCCGGCAGAACTGTCTCGATCTCTTCCTCGGCGCGTCGCGCGAGCGTCCGCTCGAGGGCGAGCATGAGGCCGTCGAGCCGACCGGCGGTCTCCCGGAGCCAGAGCCGCTCGTCGGTGACGACCTCGTCGTTCCTGCTGCGTCCGGCCTGGAGCTGCCCCGCGAGCTCGGCGCCCGCGATTTCGCGAACCCGTGCCTCCACGTTCATGTGCACGTCCTCGCGTGACTCGCTCCACGCGAAGCGGTCCTCCGCAATCTCGACCGCCACGTCGGCGAGGGCCCTGTGCAGGCGGTCGCGACCGTCGTCCGTGATGATGCCGAGCGAGGTGAGCTCGTCGACATGTGCGCGCGACGCGGCGATGTCGTGGACCGCCAGCGGGCAGGTCCACTTGGGTGGAGCTGGAGAGCTCGACGGCCACCGCGCTGAGTGGCGCGGTGACTCGGCTGCCCCAGAGAGGGCGCTCGGTGGCGGGCATGAGCGCATGACTATACGCAAGAGGCGTATGCGTATGCAAGTAGCCCTTGCTAGTGGCCCTTGCTACCCGCGGCTGGTCAGCGCCAAGCCGTAAGCGCCGGGCTGGACAGCAACGCAGCAATGCTTTAGCGTGATGAAGCAATGACGCGTCAAACTCCACCGACACCGACCGTCCAGGGCGGCAGCGGCTCGTCCGAGGACCGCTGGCGCACGCCGGAGATCGCCGACCTCGCCGACGCGCTGGTCACGCTTCGCACGGGCGACGAGGCGCTGCGCTTCCTTCGCGACCTCTGCACGGTCAACGAGCTGAAGGAGCTCGGGCAGCGGTGGCACGTCGCCCGGCTGCTGGACGAGGGCGTGAGCTACCACGACATCAGTGACCGCACCGGCGCGTCGAGCGCCACCATCAGCCGCGTCGCGCAATGGCTGCGATACGGACGCGACGGGTATCGGCTCGTCATCGACCGCGCGGTGCGCCGTGCCCGGGGGCGGCGGGGATCGTGAGGCCGACGACGGATCTCCTGCGGCTGGCGCTGCCCACGAAGGGGCGCCTGGCCGAGCCGGCGGTGGCGCTTCTCCACGACGCGGGCGTCGATGTGGAGCTCAGCGAGCGACGCTGAGCGCGGTGGCTCGCAACATCGACCTCGAGCTGCTCTTCGTGCGGACGGGCGACGTCGCCGAGTACGTCCGAGACGGGATCGTCGACCTCGGGCTGACGGGACAGGACCTGGTCGCCGAACGGGGCGACGGACTCGAGCCGATCCTGGATCTCGGCTTCGGCGCCTGCTCGCTCGTCTTGGCGGTCCCGATGGCCGAGAGATCGAGTCCGTGGGTGGCCTGGCCGGGTTGCCGCATCGCGACCACGTTTCCGCGGCTGACGCGCGAGTTCCTCGAGCGACACGGCGTCGAGGCGCAGGTGATCGAGGTCACGGGAGCGGTGGAGGTGACTCCTCAGCTCGGCGTCGCGGACGCCGTCGTGGACCTCGTGGCCAGCGGGAGCACGTTGCGAGTCAACGGGCTGCGGCCCATCGCGACGCTGCTCGAATCCCAGGCCGTCCTCGTCGCCGGAAGCCCCGCCACGGCCGCGGACCCACGCGTGGTGGCGCTGACCGCGATGCTCGCCAGCGTCGTGGAGGCGCGCGGGCAAGGAGTACATGATGATGAACGCTCCGGCCGCCTCGATCGATCGCATTCGCGACCTGATCCCGGGCCTGTCCGGGCCGACCGTCATGCCTCTCGCGGACCCGACGATGATCGCGATCCACTCCGTCGTCGAGCGCCGCCAGCTCTGGCGCCTCGTCCCCGCGCTCAAGGAGGCCGGCGCCCGCGACATCCTCATCGTGCCGATCGAGAAGGTGATCCGATGACCGCGCCGGTCGCGCCGCGCACGCTCACGCGCCGGCTCGCGTGGGACGAGGTGGACGCCTCGGAGCGCGCGAGCTGGATCGCGGCACTCCGACCCCCACGCGGTGCGGTCGACGTCGCCCCGATCGTCGACGCGGTGCGCACCCGTGGCGACGAGGCCGTCCGAGAGCTGACGGAGCGCTTCGACGGCGCGACGCTCGACGGCCTGTGGGTCGGGGAGGCCGAGATCGACGAGGCGGCGAAGGCGGCCGACCCAGCGCTCGTCCAGGCCATCGACGCCTCCATCGCCGCGGTCCGTCGCTTCCATGCCGACCAGCGAGATGCCCTGCGCTCGCGTCGCGTCGTCCAGACGATGCCGGGCGTCACCGCGTGGCGACGCTGGACGCCGCTCGAGCGCGTCGGGGCGTACATCCCCGGCGGTCGCGCGCCGCTCGCGAGCTCCGTGATCATGTGCGGCGTGCCGGCGAAGCTGGCCGGCGTCGACGAGCTGATCGTCGCGACGCCTCCGCGGCGCGGACGGCTCGCGTCGCACCCTCGATCCTCGTGGCCGCGCGGCGCGTCGGCGTCGATCGGATCCTGCGCGTGGGTGGCGCGCAGGCGATCGCGGCGCTGGCCTACGGCACAGAGACCGTGCCCGCCGTGGATCGCATCGTCGGCGCGGGCAACGCCTGGGTGACCGAAGCCAAGCGGGCGGTCTCCGCGGACGTGGCGATCGACATGCCCGCAGGCCCCAGCGAATGCGTCGTGGTCGCCGATACAGACGCCGATCCGGAGCTGATCGCCCTGGACCTCCTGGCGCAGGCCGAGCACGGGCCCGACTCCGTCGCGGTCCTCGTCACCGATGACGCCGGTCTCCTGGACGCGGTCGAGGATCGCCTGCCGATCGCGGCCGCCACCATCGGTACGGGAGAGCTGGCGCTCGAGACCCTGCGGCTGCACGGAGGTGCGGTGCTCATCCGCGACATCGGCGAGGCCTCGGCCGTGTCCGACGCCATCGCTCCGGAGCACCTCTCGCTGCAGTGCACCGGGGCCGATGTGATCGCGGAGCGGGTGCGCCACGTCGGATCGGTCTTCATCGGTCCCTGGTCGGCCGTCGCCGCCGGCGACTACGCGACGGGCACGAACCATGTCCTGCCCACCGGCGGGGCGGCGAGGGCCTACAGCGGGCTCGGCGTCGAGGCATTCGGCCGCTGGGTCGAGGTGCAGCGGGTGACCGCGTCGGGCGTGCGCTTGGTGGCCGACACGGTCGACCGGCTTGCCGGATCGGAGGGGCTGCCGGCGCACGCGGCGTCGGTGCGGGCTCGAGCCGACCGTGCGACAGGTGCGACCGAGGACGATGCCATCGCGTTGCTTCGCCGTTCGGAGGCGGTGGAGGCCTATCCGGCCGAAGCATCCGACGAGGAGCTCGCGAGGCAGGCCGGGCTTCTCGGTCGAGCAGGTGGTCCGCTACGACATGAACACGGTCCCCGGCGGCGAGTGGGCCGAGTACGGCGACCTGGCCTACCGACGCCTGCGGCTCGCACTGGCCGATGCCTCCGGCGCGCCACCCGAACGCATCGTGCCCGGCGCCGGCGCCGACGAGCTCATCCGGCTCGTCACCACGCAGGCGGTCGGCCCCGGCGACGCGGTCGTGGTGCCGACTCCGACGTTCCCGATGTTCGCCGTGGAGGCACGGCTCGCAGGCGCGCGGGTGATCGACGTCCCGAGGGAGCGCCTGGATCGCCGGCAGAGGGTCGAGCAGCCTGCGGAGCGAGGCCGAGGAGAGCGCGGCGCGCCTTGTCTGGCTGTGCAGCCCGAACAACCCGACCGGCGACGCCTACACGCTGGACGAGATCCGCGAGCTCGCCACCGGCCTCTCCGCGCTGGTGGTCGTCGACGAGGTGTATCTCGAGTTCGCCGAGGAGACGCTCGGGGTCGCCGCCGAACAGCCTCTCAGCGCAGACGCTGCAGGACGAGCTGCCGAACGTGCTCGTGCTCCGCTCGCTGTCCAAGGCCTACGGCCTTGCCGGGGCCCGCGTGGGCTACCTCGTCGTCCCAACGGGGCTCGCAGAGCGCTTCGACGCCGCGCGCCTGCCCGAGTCGGTGGCCACGCCCAGCGAGGCGCTCGCGATCGCAGCGACCGCCGGTGCCGAATCCGCGCGGGCGCGCCGCGCGGAGGTCATCCGCGAGCGGGATCGGCTTGCCGCGGTTCTGGGCCGCCTGGGCTGCGCGGTGCTGCCGTCCGTGGCGAACTTCGTCGCCTTCCGCCCGCCGGACGCCTCGCGACTCGCGGCGGAGCTGCAGCGCCGGGGACTCATCGTTCGCCACTACAACGCCGGACTCATGGCGGGCTGGCTGCGCGCCACGGCACGCTCGACCGCCGAGAACGATCGACTGCTTGACGCGCTGGAGGAGCTGCTGCAATGAGCCGAGAGGCACGGGTTGAGCGGGCGACCGCCGAGACCACCATCCGAATCACGGTCGCCCTGGACGGAACGGGGACCGGTCGCATCGCGACCGGCATCGGCTTCTTCGACCATCTTCTGGAGCAGTTGGCGCGCCACTCGCTCATCGACCTGGACGTGGAGGCGACCGGCGACGTGCAGGTCGACGAGCACCACACGGTCGAGGACTGCGGGATCGTCCTGGGCCGCGCGCTTGACCAGGCGCTGGGCGACCGGCGCGGCATCCGACGCTACGGCGACGCCCGCATCCCGATGGACGAGACGCTCGCCACGTGCGCGGTGGACCTGGGCGGTCGTGCGTTCTCCTCGATCACGCCGCGGCCGGACCCGCTCGCGGGGGCCAGCCCATGGCTCGAGCTGCTGCCGCATTTCCTCGAGTCCCTCGCCCGCGAGGCGCGGATGACCCTGCATCTCGATGTCGTCGGCGCCGCGAGCGTGCACCACCACGCCGAGGCCGACGATGAAGGCCTTCGCGCGGGCGCTGCGCGCGGCAGTCGAGCTCGACCCGCGCCTCTCACCGCTCGACATCCCCAGCACGAAGGGCACCGTTCGGTGATCGGCGTCGTTGACTTCGGGTCGGGCAATACCCGCTCGGTGCTTCGCGCCCTGACCGCCGTGGGCGCGCCGGCCACGCTCATGAGGGCGCCGGACGAGCTGCGGCTCGCCGAGCGGCTCGTGCTGCCCGGTGTCGGGGCGGCGGGCTCGGCCGTGCGTGCGCTGAAGGCGTCAGGCATGTGGGACGGGGTCGCCGGGGCCGCAGCCGGCGGGACGCCGCTCCTCGGCATCTGCCTCGGTGCGCAGCTCATGCTGGGCGGCAGCGACGAGGACGATGCTCCCGGGCCTCGGCCTGCTCCCCGGCCGCTGCCGCGCGTTTCCCGCGCAGGCGGACGGCGGGCCGCGCATCGTGCCCCACATCGGCTGGAACGCGGTGGACCTGTCGGGAGGGCGCCGCGCCGACGCCTACTTCGTCCACGGCTACTGGCTGGATGCCTCGGATCCCGAGATGGTGGTGGGCACGACCGAGGTCGACGGCTTCCGGTTTCCGAGCCTGCTCCGCAGCGGATCAATGACCGCGACGCAGTTCCATCCGGAGAAGAGCGGGGGCTTCGGGCGGGCGCTGCTCGGCGCATTCGCCGCGGGGCTCCTCGACGGATCGCGCACTCCGGCGGCGTCGTGGACCTGATCCCCGCCATCGACCTGCTGGACGGCATCGCCGTGCGGCTCGTGCAGGGCGACTTCGCGCGACGTGCCGCGTCGGTCGCCGATCCCGCGCCGGTTGTCGCCGGGTGGGTCCGCGCCGGCGTTCGGCGCCTGCACCTGGTCGACCTCGACGGCGCTCGCGCGGGGCGTCCGGTGCATCTCGATCTGGCGTCGCGACTCGCGGCGACCGCGCGTGAGGTGGCAACTCACGTTCGAATCGAGATGGGCGGAGGCCTGCGGCGCCTCGCCGATGTGGGGGCCGCGCTCGATGCGGGCATGGACGTGGCGGTGCTCGGCACGGCGGCGATCGAGGATCCCGAGCTGCTCGAGGCCGCGGTTGGTCGCTGGCCGGATCGGATCGCCGTGTCGATCGACGTGCGCGGCGAGACCGTGGCGCTGGACGGCTGGACCCGCAGCGCGGCGGCCGATCCGGTCGAGCTCGCGGTTCAGCTCAGCAACGCCGGCGTGGCTCAGCTCATCGTCACCGACGTGCAGCGCGATGGCACCCGCCGCGGCCCGAATCGGGAGCTGCTCGCCCGCATCCGAGCGGCCGTGCCCGGCACGCGCCTGGTGGCCGCCGGCGGGATCGGCAGCGCGACCGACCTGCGGCAGCTCGCCGCGCTCGGGGTCGACGGTGCCGTCGTCGGGCTCGCGCTGGTCGACGGGTCGCTCGCAGATCGCGGACGCCCTCGCCGCGGCGGGCCAGTCCACGGCGGGGGCGGCCTGATGCCGCTCGCCGCTCGCCTCCTGGCCTGCCTCGACGTCGCGGACGGCAGTGTCGTGAAGGGCACGCGCTTCGTCGACCTCGTCGACGCGGGTGACCCGGTCGAGCTCGCCGCGCGATACGCCGCCGAGGGCGCGGACGAGATCGTGATCCTCGACATCGCCGCGACCCGCGAGCGGCGTCCGGCGATGCTCGAGCTGATCGAGCGAGCCGCGGACGCACTCGACGTCCCGCTCACCGTCGGCGGGGGCGTCAGCAGCTACGACGACGCGGCCGCGCTCCTGGGCGCCGGAGCGGACAAGGTGAGCCTGAACAGCGCGGCGCTGCGCGACCCGTCGCTCATCGCACGCATCGCCGAGCGGCTCGGCTCGCAGTCGGTGGTGGTGGCCATCGACGCGGCACGCGCCGGCACGGCGTGGGAGGTTCACGGCGTGTCCGGCACGGAGGCCACGGGTCGCGACGCGCGGGAGTGGGCGCGCGAGGCGGTCGAGCGCGGTGCGGGCGAGGTGCTGCTCACCAGCATCGACCGCGACGGGACCCGCAGCGGCTACGACCTCGAGCTGACCCGCACGATCGCCGATGCCGTGCGCGCACCGGTCATCGCGTCGGGCGGCGCGGGAAGCGCCGCGGACGTGGTCGAGGTGCTCACCGCCGGTGGCGCGCAGGCGGCGCTGCTCGCCTCGCTGCTGCACCTCGGCATCCTCAGCATCCCGGCGCTGAAGGCCGATCTCGCCGCGCGCGGCGTCCCTGTTCGCCCAGCGACGGCCCCACCGAGCCGCGAGGAGGTGGCCGCATGGCTTGGCTGAACGACCGAAGGCCGCAGCTCGCCGACGGCCTGCTCCCCGTGGTCGTCCAGGACGCCGACGATGGCACCGTCCTCATGCTGGCGTGGGCGAACGCGGAGGCGCTCGAGGCGACGGAACGCACCGGCGAGGCGCACTTCTGGTCGCGCAGCCGGGAGAGTCTGTGGCGCAAGGGCGAGACGAGCGGCAACGTGATGCAGGTCGCGGGGCTCGCCACCGACTGCGACGGCGACGCGCTCCTCTACCAGGTGAGACCCGCGGGGCCGGCCTGCCACGAGGGCACGCGAACCTGCTTCGGTGAGGCCGATGCCCCCGGCATCCTCTCGGAGCTGGCTGCCCTGATCGACCACCGCCGGGGCGCGAGCGCGGAGAGCTCGTACACCGCGTCACTCCTCTCGGGCGGCCCTCGAAGGCCGGCGGAGAAGGTGGTCGAGGAGGCGGGGGAGACCGCGGGCGCGGCGCTCGCCGGGAGCGACGAGGAGCTTGCCGGCGAGGCGGCCGACCTCCTCTATCACCTGCTCGTGCTGCTCGCCACGCGCGAGATGCCGCTCCCCGCCGTGCTCGAGGTCCTGCGCGCGCGCCGGGCAAAGGCGAGCGGACCGGCGTGACAGCCGCACGGGATCGGCTCGTCAGCGAGCTGGCGCACTTCGCCCACGAAGTCCTGGACGAGACCGATGCCCTCGCGCTCCGCCATTTCGACGCCGGCGTAGTCGCCCGCCGCAAGGCGGATCGCACCCTCGTCACCATCGCCGACACCGAGGTCGAGACTGCCATCCGCGAGCGCATTGCGGCCCGCTTCCCGGATCACGGTGTGCTGGGCGAGGAGTTCGGGACCGACGCGGACGAGGCGGCGACGGGCTGGATCGTCGACCCGATCGACGCGACGAACAACTTCGTCCGCGGCATCCCGGTCTTCGCGACCCTCCTCGCGTGCCGCATCGACGGCGAGCTCGTGCTGGGGGTCGTATCGGCTCCGGCGATGGGGGAGCGATGGTGGGCAACCGAGTCGGGCGGCGCCTGGCGTCGTCGGGCGAGCGGCGAGAGTCGCATCGGCGTGTCGTCCGTCTCGAGCCTGGCGGAGGCGCAGCTGCTCTATGGCCGGGCGTTGAGCATCGACGGCCGCGTCGCGGAGGCGACGCGGGCCACGTGGCGCGATCGCGGGTTCGGCGACTTCTGGGGGCACATGCTCGTTGCTGGCGGCTCGGCCGAGGCAATGGTGGAGGATGGGGTCGCTCCATGGGACATGGCCGCGCCATACGTGATCGTCACCGCGGCGGGCGGGCGGATGACGAACCTGGATGGCCAGCCCAGCTGGACCGAAGCGCGGCTCCTCACCAGCAACGGCCTCGTGCACGACCAGCTCCTGGGGCTGCTCCGTGCGCCGGCTTGACGAACTTGGTAGGGTGCGGTCGTGAGCGACCTTTCTCGGATCCTTCGCCTCCCGGGCGAGCCTGCCGCGTGTATGCGGCGGGGAGGATCCGCGGTGCTGGCTGAGGACTGCTAGGCACCCCTTCCGCTCGCTCCCGAGTTCCCGGACCTCCCCGCATCTTCGCCTCGAGCGCTTTTCGCTGCGCGCTTCCCCCTTTCACCCCTGCTGCCAAGAGGATTCACCGATGACCACGACCGCCACCCTGTCCAACGCCCTGGTCGACGTCGACTGGGCCCGCGACCACCTCGACGACCCGACCGTCCGATTCCTCGAGGTCGACGTCGATACCAGCGCATACGAGACCGGCCACCTGCCCGGCGCGGTGCCGATCAACTGGACCAGCCAGCTGACCGATACGGTCCGCCGCGACCTCGCCAGCCGCGAGGACCTCGAGGGGCTGCTGCGGCAGGCCGGAGTCGACGACGACACCGAGATCGTCCTGTACGGCGACAACAACAACTGGTTCGCGGCGTGGGCCTACTGGCAGCTGCGCTACCACGGCATCGACAACGTCCGGCTGCTGAACGGCGGCCGCAAGAAGATCGAGGCGGAGGGCCTGCCCCTCACGAAGGACGCCGCCTCGCATCCACAGGGCAGCATCACCGTTCCGGAAGGGACGCGCGAGGAGCTGCGCGCCTATCGGGACGAGGTGGTCGTCGCCATCGGCGACTCGGCACGCGGCCTGGTCGACGTCCGCTCACCGGAGGAGTTTCGGGGCGAGCTGTCCGCTCCCGCGCACCTGCCGCAGGAGGGTGCGCAGCGCAAGGGCCACGTTCCGGGCGCCGCGAACGTGCCGTGGGCGAGCGCCGTGGCCGAGGACGGGACCTTCAAGCCGATCGCCGAGCTGGAGGCGCTCTACGCCGGCAAGGGCATCGGCCCCGAGCAGGAGGTCATCACGTACTGCCGAATCGGCGAGCGGTCGAGCCACACGTGGTTCGTGCTGCACGAGCTGCTCGGCTATCCGAACGTCCGCAACTACGACGGGTCGTGGACGGAGTACGGGTCGCTGGTGGGCGTGCCGATCGAGACGGGCGAGGGCCGCTGAGGACCCGCGTCAGGCGGTCGGCGTGTCCTTCGGTGGCGGCCCACCGCTGCCGATGTCGCCGTCGGGGAGGACCGCAGGCTTCGGCCGCTCGCGGCGGGTGACACGCGCCAGGGCGGCCGGCACGCGACCCGGCGCCGCCTCCCGCAGCCTCGTCCGGCTCACCTGGACGAACGTCTCGGGGATCCGCCAGCCCGGCTCCATCCGGCCACGGCTCCCGCGGCGGAGCAGGAGAAAGAGCTCCGCTTCGCTGCTGGAGCTGAACAGGCCGGCAACACCGGATTCAAGGGCGATC
Organism: uncultured Chloroflexia bacterium; assembly: GCA_963840205.1. Lineage (GTDB taxonomy): Bacteria > Chloroflexota > Limnocylindria > QHBO01 > QHBO01 > JACDBZ01. The sequence goes on along the minus strand of CAWIXZ010000021.1, from coordinate 148,559 downwards.
TGCACGACCGGGCGATAGACGAGGTCGTACCAGTGCTTCGCCGCCTCTGCGGCCGGTACGAGCGCTTCCCGCTCACGCGACAGGTCGTATGCGTGCGCCTTGAGTGACTCCTCCAGGTCCAGGTAGTCGGCCGCGTCGGCCAGTGGGAAGCGCGCTCCCGGCACCGCCACGTCGAGGGCGGTGATCTGCCGAAAGCGCTGCTCGCGCTCGGTGGCGCGCACTTCCTCCATGGTCGTCCCCCCCGCCACGTGGAACCGGCTGGCGAAACGCGTCACCTCGGCGTCGATCTCCTCGCGCCCCTCCTCGATCGCCAGTGACATGCGCTTGTGGCCATCCACCACGAAATACGCGTGATCGACCTGGTAGACCAGGATCGGGAGATCGGCCGCATCGGGGCGCGCTGCCTTGATCTGGATCAGCACGTCGCGAAGGCGCTTGGTACGCGGACGGAAGCACCCGTCGAACTCCTGCACGCGCCCGACGGAGCCGATCACCTGCGCAACGGGGATCTCGCGTGTGCCGATCTCAGAGCGCGTGCCGAGCTGCAGGCGCCGCCGCACCTCATCGAAGTCGAGCAGATCGCCGCAGCCCGACGAGCGCCGTGGTGGCATCAGACTGCGGAGCCTTCCATCCGCTGCTTCTCGAACGCGTCGCCGGCGGCGCGCCGGCGCTCGTGCTGCGAGAGGAGGCGCTTTCGCAGCCTGATGGCGGTGGGCGTCACCTCGACCAGTTCGTCGGCGGCGATGAACTCGATCGAGGCCTCGAGCGTGAGGACGCGCGGCGGGGTGTGGATGCGGTAGTCGCCATCGGTCGCCTGGGTCCGCATCTTCGAGAGCGCCTTCGACTTCGTCGGGTTCACATCCATGTCGCCGGGGCGGCTGTTCTCGCCGATGACCATGCCCTCGTACACCTCTGTGGACGGGCCGATGAACAGCTCGCTGCGCTCGACGAGCGATGAGAGCGCATAGGCGCGCGACTCGCCCGCGCGATCCGACACGAGCACGCCGCTCGTCCGATGCGCCACCTCGCCGGCCCACGGCCCATATCCCTCGCCGATCTGGTGCAGCAGGGCCGTCCCCCGCGTGTCCGAGAGCAGCTGTCCGCGGTAGCCGATGAGCCCGCGGGTCGGGATGATGAACTCCATACGGACGCGCCCGTCTGCGTCAGTGCTCATCTGCTCAAGGCGGCCCTTTCGGGCGGCGAGGGCCCCCTGGACGACGCCGATGTAATCCGGCGGGATGTCGATGGTGGCTCGCTCGTACGGCTCCTGGGTGACGCCGCCATCGGTCCGGAGGATGACCTCGGGCCTCGACACCGTCAGCTCGAAGCCCTCGCGCCGCATCTGCTCGATGAGGACGGCGAGCTGGAGCTCCCCGCGGCCGCGGACCTCGAACGTCTCGCCCGACTCTGTCGGGTGGATCTCGATGGCCACGTTGCCGAGCACCTCGCGGTCGAGACGGGCGCGGATCTGGCGCGAGGTGAGGAATTTGCCGTCGCGCCCGGCCATCGGCGAGGAGTTCACGCCGAATGTCATTCGCAGCGTCGGCGCGTCGACGTCGAGGCGGGGGAGCGGCCGCGGGTCGGTCGGATCGGTGAGCGTGTCGCCGATCGTCACCTCGGGCAGGCCCGCGACGGACACGATGTCGCCGGGGCCCGCCTCGGTGATGTCCACGCGGTCGATGCCGTGCGCGGTCTGGAGCGCGGTCACGGAGCCGGTGAGCGTCATGCTGCGGCCGGGCTCGACGGAGCCGTCGAGGTCGTCGGCCTCCTCGCGCACGATCGTCACTCGCTGCCCGACCCGGAGCGTCCCGTTGCGGATCCGTCCAACCGCCATGCGCCCGACGTAGTCGTTTGCGGTCAGGTTGGTGACGAGCAGCTGGAGCGGGTGCCCCTCCTCGAACGTCGGGGGCGGCGTGACGCTCACCAGCAGGTCGAGCAGCGGACGCAGGTCGGAGCCGGGTTGCGCGAGGTCGGTGGTGGCGGTGCCGGCCTTCGCGTTGGTGTAGACCACCGGGAAGTCGATCTGGAACTCATCGGCGCCGAGGTCCATGAAGAGCTCGTAGACGTCATCGAGCACCTGGCCCGGGCGCGCGTCGGATCGGTCGATCTTGTTGATCGCGACGATGACCGGGAGGTGGCGCTGCATGGCCTTCTGGAGGACGTAGCGCGTCTGCGGCAAGGGCCCCTCCGCAGCGTCCACCAGGAGCAGCACCGCGTCGACCATGAGCAGCGACCGCTCGACCTCGCCCCCGAAGTCCGCGTGCCCCGGCGTGTCGACGATGTTCAGACGGGTGCCGTCGTAGTCGACCGTCGTCTGCTTGGCGAGGATGGTGATGCCCTTCTCGCGCTCCAGGTCGCCGGAGTCGAGGACCCGATCCACCAGCGTCTCGTTGCTGCGGAACGTGCCCGTCTGCCGCAGCATGGCGTCGACGAGCGTTGTCTTGCCGTGATCGACGTGAGCGATGATCGCCACGTTCCGGAGGTCGCCGCGCACCCCAGCCACCGCGTGCATCACTCCGTGGGGGCGAGCGGCTTGACCGTGATCGTCTGGGTGATCGCGGAATAGGCGTAGCAGTTCGCCCCGACCGGCGGAGGCTCCCCGGGCGCGAGCTCCGGCGTCACGTTCCTGACGCGTGGTGCCGCCAGCCTCGCGGCCCTCCCCGGACAGGACGCCGGCCTCGATGATGAACGGCTCCGTGAGCTGGGGGTAGATGACGAGGTTGTCACCGACGAGCTGCGCCACGATCGTGCTCACGCCGCGGTACGCGGCCTGCTTGCAGCTGCTGGCGTAGAAGTCGAACTCAAGCAGCGTGCCGGACGCCACGCCCGTGCCCTCGAACACGCCCTCATCGACGCCGGGCTTGATGACGGCGCTCAGCGTCAACGTGGTCGGGTCCCACGGCCCGCCGCTCGTCTTGCGGACGATCGTGACCTCGTAGCCCTGGACTCCGGTCTCGAAGCCGATGGCGAGGATGCCGATGCCCTGCTTCGAGGTGGACTCCATTCGGACCGTCGCGGTCGAGCCCTCCTCGCCGGGAGCGGTGTAGGTGAGCGTGCCCGGTGGCCTCTCGATCGACTCCGGCTCAAGGCTCTCGTCGCCGCCGAGCTCCGCCTCGAGCGACGCGCTCACGCTCTGCCCGAACCGATGCTCGACGGCTGCGTCGAACGGCGTCTCGCTGCCGGCATCCACGTTCTCGGTATGGTCGACGTGCCCCTGGAGGCTCGACTTCGAGCTCGCTGATCGGCGCCGTACTCGGGAACGGTGACGTGACGCAGCGGCTGTTGCGCCACAGCCGCTGCGCGGCCACGTAGGCCTGGTCCATCGCCGCGTAATCCCAGGCGGCCCCGAGGAACGTGCTGGTGACCATGTCCTGCGTCGCGTCCCCGGTGGTCTCGATGGTGCCCTCCAGGGCCGATACGTCGCCGATGCTCGGCGCGAAGCCGTGCTCGGATGGGACGCCGACGCCGATGCCGGTGAAGGCAACCTCGACGCTGCCCTCGCGCCGCGCCTCGGGTCCATCGGCCGCTGCCGCGGTCCGAACCCACTCCTCCTCGTGCGAGTAGTCCTGCGTGACCTCCCCGAGTGCGGCGGAGTCGTCCACCTGGCCCTCGGAACCGGCTCAGGCCATGGATGCTCCCGGTGGAGTGCGTCCCGACACGCAGCTGCGAACCGGCATGCGTCGTGGTCTCCGTCGCCATCGTCTGCTCGAGGCTCGCCGACCGACGCTCCCGATGCGCTGGGGCAGACGTCGACGACGGCGACGGCCGTGTGGCTGTGCGACGCCTCGAGCACGACCTCCCCCGTGCGGTCCACGACGACCCGGGAGGTTGTCTCGCGCCGGATCTCCAGCCGGACGAGCGAGCCGGTGATCGTCGCCATGCCCGAGGTCGTCATTGTCGTCGTCGCGGTCATGCCACCACCACTGGTCGTTGCCGTGCTCTCGTCCGGCTCGATCGTCGTGGTCGGGGAACCGGGCCTGCCGACGGCATCGAGCAGGCCGGGCAGGACGATCATGAGCTCGAGCGTGGGCGGTGGCGCGCCGGGCGGGAGCGGGATCGCCTGCAGGTACGCGGCCACGGCGCCAGCCGGCTCCGCCATCGAGGTCGGCATCTCGAGCTCCGGGGTGCCCGGGTAAGCGGCACGTTCCCCATCGGCGAGGAGCTGGAGGATGGCATCGGCGTCTTCGCCGAGCGCACCGCGGAGGTCGACGGCCTCTGCCAGCCGATCGCGGAGCACGTCCCCCTCGGCGGGCACGGCCAGCGTGGCTACGGACGGCTCGCAGGGCGTCGAGGTTGTCGCCCGATGGCGCGGGCGCGGACGAGCCTGCCGGCGGCGACGCCGCGGCGCTGCCTCCACAGCCCGCGACTGTCAAGACGAGCAGTGCCATGAACGGCCGGCGGGGGATGGTCACCCCCCGAGTATGGGGCAGTACAGACGAGGGTCAGCCCGGCTCGCGGGTCCGGCCCGAGCGAGCAGCCGGCGTCGCGCGTCCGGCGCGGCGCCGTGCGGCCCTACTTCTTCTTCTTGTCGGCCTTGCCGCCCTTGGGCTTCTTGCCGCCGCTCTTCGAGCCAGGTCCCTTGTCGGGCATCTCGTCGCTCCTCGGGGTGTGGGGTGGACGCCGAACACTCTACCCAGCGGCATCGGCCGATGACAACCCGAAATCGCATCTGTGTAGCCCGCCACGTATCATCGATGGAGCGCGCCGCATGTCCCCGCGCGCCAAACAGGAGTCATTCGTGGAACATCGGCGTCCTCTCAGCAGACCTCGAGCGGCAACCCGCTCAGTGCTCACCGCCTTGGCGGTCGTGCTGATCGCTGCCTGCTCGACGGCGGTGGACGCCGGGGCGCCGCAGCAGGCGCCGAATGCCACCCCCGACTCTGTGGCGGCCCCGGCCAGCGTCGCGCCAGCGCTCGTCGCTCCGCAGTCGCCGCACGGCGGTGGAGCCCGTGCCGGCGCCGGGTCGTCCCCGCCGCCACGCCGGTGCCGACCGCTGCGCCTGCGCCTCTCGTGCCGTTCGCCATGAACCTGTTCGAGGAGGGCGACTTCGTCGCGCAGTACACGTTCGAGTGGTGCGTGGCAGCGAGCGTCCAGATGACCTGGAACATGGTCAACCCGGATGTGCGCACAGCGCGGGACGACCAGCAGGCGTTGTGGGAGCGAGCGCGCGACCTGTCGAACAACCCCTACCGCGGCGCCGATCCCGGCGGATGGAGCGATCTCCTCAACGAGCTCGGCATTGGCCCATACGAGCTCGTCGTCGGTGCCGACGTTCGACGAGGCGCTGAGGGTGGCTGCGCGGGCAATGCATGACACGAACCGACCGGTGGGTCTGGTGATGTGGCGTGGCCGGCACGCGTGGGTGATGAGCGGCTTCGAGTCGATCGGGGAGCCATCGGTGAACCCCGACTTCCAGGTGACCGGCGTCAGGGTCGTCGACCCGCTCTATCCGTACGGCAGCGGGACCTGGGGTCCGTCGCCCGACGCCGAACCAGCTCCTGTCGCCGGAGGAGCTGGCGAAGCAGTTCGTCTTCCGCGAGCAGCGCACGCTGGAGCACGCACATCCCATCCGGCTGGCTGCTCGTCCTGCCCGTCGCGCCCGGACCCGTCGGCAGGCCGGGATGTGACCGGCGGCCCGGGGTCGCACCCGCGCGACATCAGGTTCGAGGCGCTGTGAGCCGGGGCGCTTGAGGCTCGTCCAGGGCCTGCGTCCCGTCGCCGATCGCTTCCTGCCGCGGGGGGCGATCATCCTTTCGGTCCTCGTCTTCGGCAACTACCTGCTCGCCTACGGCCGCAACTTCGTCTTCGCGCGCACGTACGGCGCCGGCCCCGAGCTCGACGCCTACAACGCAGCCTTCGTCATCCCCGAGCTGACCCTCGGCGTCCTCGTCGCGAGCGGCCTCGCGGCGCCGTTCGTCCCGCTCTTCGTCGGGCTCAAGCGCGAGGACGAGGCGGCCGCGCAGGCGTTCGGCCAGACGATCCTCACCGGTGCCGTCATCGTGATGGGCGCTGCCGCGCTCATCCTCTTCGTGCTGGCGCCGCAGACGGCCGCGCTCATCGCGCCGGGCTTCGGCGCCGAGCAGCGCGCGCTCTACGTCGAGCTCTTCCGGCTCATGCTCTTCACGCCGGTGATCTTCGCGGCGTCGCTTGCGCTGGGTGAAGTGCTCATCGCCGAGCGGCGCTTCGTGTACTACGGCGCGGCTCCCGCGCTGTACCAGGCCGGAATCATCATCGGCACGCTCACCCTAGGCGATCGGCTGGGCATCCACGCGGCCGCCGTGGGCGCGGTCTTCGGCGCGCTCATGTTCCTCGGGATCCGCGTCTGGGGCGCTCGCCGGGCGGGCTTCCCGATCAGGCCGCGCATGGCCCTTCGCATGCCGGCGATTGGAACGTTCGTCAGGCTCATGCTCCCGAAGATGGTGAGCCAGCCCACCGACCAGCTCACCTTCCTCTTCTTCACCGCCGTCGCCTCGGGGCTGGCTGCGGGGAGCATCTCCATCGTCAACTTCGCGAGGGACTTCCCGAGCGCCTGGGTGAGCCTCATCGGGGTCTCCTTCTCGCTTGCCGCCTTCCCGGCACTCGCGGCCGCCTTTTCGGCGGGCGACCGGCGGCGGTTCGTCTCGACCCTCGGCTCGAACCTCATCTCCGTCACGATCCTGGGCCTGGTGGCCACGATCGGCCTCCTTGTGTTCGGCCGCCTGGTGCTTGGGCTGTACCGCGGCGGCGCGTTCGACGAGGACGACCTCAACCTGACCGTCCTCGTCCTGTCTGCCTTCGCGATCTCCGTCCCGCTCGAGAGCCTCACGCACCTGCTCAGCCGAGCGATCTACGCCACGCGCCACACGCTGCTGCAGGTCGTGGCGTCGCTCGTGGGGTTCGCCACGACTATCGGCGTCACGGTTGCGCTCGCCCCGGAGCTGGCGGTGCTCGCGATCCCGATCGGGTTCAGCACCGGCATGGCGGTGAAGGTGGTGCTGCTCGCCCTAGTGCTCGCCTGGCGGCTGCGTCGTTTCCAGCCCGAGCCGCTGGCGACCCCCTCAGGAGTCCGTGTCGGACCCGCCTGAGGCGATGGGCGTGGTCGGCAGAAGGACGACGAACCTGCCGTCACGGTCCGGGTACGCGCCCTCGGGCCGCGACCACCCCGGACCGATCGACACGTGTCCCGGGGGGCCCTGGAATGCCGGCCAGTTGCGCTCGAGCTCGGCCAGGGTCTCGAAGTTTCCCGGCCCGTCCGACTGGCCCCAGATGGACGAGAAGCGCGGGTACCACGGGTCGAGGATGTAGGCGCCGGTGACCGTGGCGTCGGCGAAGACGGTCGGGTCGGCGTCGGCCTGGTAGCCGGCCATGACCCAGGTGTGCGCGCCCCACCACGGGAACATGACGACGGGCTTCCCCGTTGTGCTGATGGCGATGGCCGAGTCGCGCAGCGCGTCGCGGTACGAGGCGTACGCGAAGATTTCGTAGTCCGGCGCTCCGTACGCCGCGAGCGCCTGCGCCACTGCTCCGGGGCCCCATCCGCCGTTCAGACTGTCGTACACCGAATCCCACTCGCCGATGCGGCTCTTGATCTCCTGCTGGAACGCATCGGACGTGTTCCCGAGGCCGAGGATGGTGAGCACGATCTGGGTCCCGGCCACCGCGCAGTCGTCCGAGGTGAGCTGCGTCGCGAAGACCGCGTCGTAATCCTGGACCAGCTCCACCCTGACCGGCGACCGGACCGGCGCCGGGGTCGGGGTCGCGGCGGGCCGGCGGGACCCGAGCTCGCCCGGCCCAGCGAGGTCGGGACCTCCGGCGACGGCCTCGGGCGTCGCAGCCGCCGTCGGCGACGGCCGCGGCGTGACGACCACGGTCTCGACGGTGGGCCGGTCCGGGGGTGGATCGAGGAAGAGCGAGACGCGGTCGACCACGCGATCGAGGCGATCTGCGGCGCCGAGCGCGTTTGTGCGCACCGCGGTGAACCCGCTGAGCCCGGCGACGGCGACGACGAGCACGGCCAGCTGCCATCGCGGCGGGGCGCGTCGGGTCGGGGCGCGTCGGATCGGGTATCGGCTCATCGGCCCACCATTGTGTGCCAGTCGGCGCTGGTGCGCACCTCACGCTGATGCGCCAGCATGGTCGGATGCCGATGCGCCCCGCCTTCGGTCCGTGCGTTGTTCTGGCGCTCGTCGCGTGCGTGACGCTCGTGCCGGCCGCCCCGGTGGAGGGGCGTACGAGCACGAATCTGGGGCAACGCTACGAGATCGCCGCGACCCTCGACCTCGACGCGGGGACGCTGGACGCGGTCATGACCCTGACGCTCACGAACCGCGCGTCCGTCCCGATCGATCACCTGAACCTGTCGGTCATCCCGCGCGCGCTCGGCTACCTCGCAATGGACGAGCCGATCACCGCCGATGGCGTGGACGTGGCGACGTCGTGGACGACCACCACGAACCTTCGCATCGAGCTCGCCGAGCCGCTCGCGACCCGCGACGCCGTCGTCCTGCGCGTCCCCTTCCACCTCACCATCGGCACCAGCGCCGCGCCGTTCACCGCCCGGCTGAGCCGCGAGAACGGGGTGGTCAGCCTCGGCGGGTGGTTCCCGATCCTGTCGCGCGAGCACGACGTCTACGGCGTCGGGGACCCGCAGCTCTCCTTCAGCGCCGACCTCATTCGCGTCGACCTCACGACGACGACACCCCTCCCCCGAGACGCGGTGGCCTGCCCTGGGCTCGTGACGGCGCCGGGCACGAGCGGCACCTCCTGGCGGTGTGAGGCGGAGGACGTCCGCGACTTCTCGCTCGTCGTCAATCCGGCGTTCCGACTCACGACCCGCACCGTGGGCGACACGGCCCTGCGCGTGTACACCGAGACCGTCTCTGGCGACGTCACCGCGGATAAGGCGCTCACCGCGCTCATCGGCATGGAGGAGGCGTTCGGCGAGTATCCGTGGCCCGACCTCGTCGTCGCGGAGATCGGCGGAGGCGGGGGATTCAGCATGGAATACCCGCGCGCCATTCACCTCACTCGCACCAAGGTGACCGATTCGTACGTGATCTTCCACGAGGTCGCGCACCAGTGGTTCTACGCGCAGCTGGGCAACGACCAGCAGCGCGAGCCGTGGCTCGACGAGGGCTTCGCCGACTTCAGCGCCCGCTACCTGATGGGGATTGGCGAGAACCAGTGCTCGGCCCGTGACGTCGACAGCCCGGTATTCGACTGGCCGGCGGGTCCCATATCGGGCGGCGACTGGACCAGCTGCGACGGGTACTTTCACGCGGTCTTCGACAAGGGCACGGAGTTCCTGAACGAGGTCCGCGCGGTGATGGGCGACGACGCCTTCTTCGCTGCCATGCGCGAGTACATCGAGCTGCACCGACACGAGGTCGTGTCCGGCCGCGGGCTCCTCGACCACCTGCAGCGCCGCACCGAGGCTGACCTGCTGCCCCTCTACCGCCTGTACCTCGGCGCGTACGACTCCACGGCCCCGACCCCCGCGCCGGAGACTCCGCTCGGAATCCGATTGCCGAACAGGCGGTAGTCGCGTGACTGCGGCCCCCGAATCGAGCGTGGTGCCCGGACGCATCGACCCCAAAGTACTGCCGCCCCCCGGACCTTTGGCCCATGGCCGCGCCGGGACCTCTTACCTACTGTCGGTCGCAGACGGCGGAGAACCGCTGTCACAGGCCCGGAACCGATAACGGCAAACCCATCGCAAGGTGGGGACGCAAAGCCAGGGATCTCTGCCCGAGACCGCCCGGCTACCGAAACCGCGCAATAGACCTGCGGAGGTTTCGGATGCACGCACGATTCTGGCTCGACACTCTCATCCGTCGCGCCGTCGAGTGGGGCTACGCGGCCGCCTCGGGGACGACGAATCGGCGACGGGGTCGCCCGACTTCGGAAACGCTGTGGGGTTCCGAATGACCCTGCAGCTCCTTCCAGAGGGCACCCGCGTGTCACGCGGCCGGCCGTTCCCCACACTCCTCGCAGGGATCCTCGCCCTCGCGCTTCTGCTGCCTGCCGCCCAGGCCGGGCAGCTCGCCGGCGCGCTCATCTCGGTCATCGTCCGGGAGGCGCCGGGCTCCGGCACCCTGCCCGAGCAGCTGGTCGAGTCGAGCGGCGGCACCGTCACCCTTCAGCTGCCGATCGTCGGCGGGTTCGCGGCCGAGCTTCCCCGCGCCGCGATCCCGCGCATCGGCTCCGACGCCTCCGTGCTGTCGATCACGCCCAACGCGCACGTGCAGCTGCAGGGCGCCGGCTACTCCGCCGGATCCGACGTCGGGTCGATGCGCAGCACGATGCGGCTCATCGGCGCGAACTCCTTCTGGTCGGCCGGCTTCACCGGCAGCGGCGTCGACGTCGCGATCATCGACTCGGGCGTGAGCCCGGTGCTCGGGCTCAACGACGCCGGCAAGGTGATCCGCGGGCCAGACCTCTCCTTCGAGTCGCAGGCGCCCAACCTCCGCTTCCTCGACACGTTCGGCCACGGGACCTTCATGGCCGGCCTAATCGCCGGGCACGATCCGGGGGCCCAGGCGAACCTGGGGCAGGCGAACACCGGATACTCCGGGGTCGCACCCGGAGCGCGCATCGTCAGCGTCAAGGTGGCCGATGCCCACGGCGCGACCGACGTCTCGCAGGTGATCGCGGCGATCGACTGGGTCGTCCAGCACCGGTATGACAACGGCATGAACATCCGAGTCCTCAACCTCTCGTTCGGCACATACGGCGCGCAGCCCTACGCCCTCGACCCGCTCGCCTTCGCCGCCGAGGTGGCGTGGCACTCCGGAGTGTTCGTGGTGGTTGCCGCTGGGAATAACTCCCCCAGCTCGGGACGGCTCATGAATCCGGCCATGGACCCCTTCGTGATGGCGGTCGGCGCGGCGAGCCCGAACGGCACGGTGCCGACCAAGGACGACGTGCTGATGGAATCCTCGGCACGGGGCGATGGCGTTCGCAATCCTGACCTCGTGGCTCCGGGGCGGTCGCTCCAGGGGCTACGCGTCCCGGGCTCGTACATCGACCAGACCTTCCCGGCGGGCCGGATCTCGGACCGCTTCTTCCGCGGCAGCGGCACCTCGCAGGCGGCCGCGATCGTCTCGGGCGCCGCCGCACTCGTGATCCAGCAGCGACCGGCGATCACTCCGGATCAGCTCAAGGCATTGCTGACCTCCACGGCAGACGCCCTCCCCGCGGCCGACGTCCGCGGACAGGGAGCCGGCATGCTCAACCTTGGGGACGCGTTCCGCGCACCGACCCTGCCGTCGGTCCAGGCATTCGCGCGCTCCATCGGCACCGGCTCGCTGGAGCTGGCCCGCGGCGGGAACCACCTCGTCCTCGACGGTGTGGTGCTCGAGGGCGAGCAGGACATCTTCGGCGCTCCGTTCGACTCCACTTCGATGGCCGCACTGACGCTCGCTGGGGCGACATGGAGCGGTGGGACCTGGAACGGCTCCGTGTGGGCCGGACCCGGCTGGGCCGGAAACGAGTGGTCGTCCGTCGAATGGGAGTCGGGCACCTGGTCTGGCAACGAATGGTCCGCCAACGAATGGTCCGCGAACGAGTGGTCGGGCAGTGAGTGGTCGGCCAGCGAATGGTCCGCGAGTGAGTGGTCGGCCAGCGAATGGTCAGCCAGTGAGTGGTCGGCCAGCGAATGGTCGAGTGCCGGCTGGCAGACGATGGAATGGTCCTCGACGCGGTGACCGCGGTCCGTCGCCTTCAGCGGCGGCGGACCACCGCCTCGGCTATCTTCGGGGGAGTCGCCCCGGCGGTGCGCGTGTGGCTGTTCATCGGGATCCTGTCGGCGCTCGCCGTTGCGCTGTACGTAGGCGTTGTGCGGCACCTTCCCACGCCGCAGGCTGAGTTCACCCTCCACTTCCTGGTGGTCGCCGCCGCGTTCTACGTCATCGAGATCAAGGTCGTCCACCTGCACTTCCGCAGGGGAGCCCACTCGTTCTCGCTGAGCGAGGTGCCGCTCGTCCTCGGCCTCTTCTTCGCCGCGCCTGGCGACGTGGTGCTGGCGCACGCGCTCGCCGGCGGTGCTGCGCTCCTCATTCACCGGCGCATGAAGCCGATGAAGCTCGCCTTCAACGTCGCGACCTTCGCCCTCGGGACGGGGATCGCGGTCGCACTCTTCGCCTTCCTGGCGCCGGGCGGGGGATTCGGACCGGTGCAGTGCGCCGCGGCGATCCTTGCGGTGCTCGCGTCGAACTTCTTCGGTATGGCGAGCGTCACTACGGTCATCTCGCTGTCGGAGGGCCGGCCGCGCTACGAGAAGATGCGGCAGATGGCCCTGATGAGCACGGTCGTGGCCGTGACCAACGTCTCCCTGGCGCTCTTGGCGGTGGCCCTGGTCATCGCCGATCCCCGAGCCGTGTGGCTCCTGACGATCCCGATGGCCATGCTCTTCATCGGCTACCGCTCGTACCTCTCGGAGTACCAGCAGCACGAGATGCTGGAGCTGCTCTACGAGTCCAGCCGCATCATCCAGCGCTCCCCGGAGCTGGACTCGGCCCTCGTCGCGCTCCTCGAGCACACCCGGATCATGTTCCGCGCCGAGCGGGCAGAGATCCGCCTCTATCCGATGTCCGAGGGCGGGCCCGTCCTCGCCACGTCGGTCGGCCCCGAAGGCGAGGTGGTGATGCAGCCGCAGGACTGCGAGCAGACCGAGTGGCTCAGGTCACGACTGCTCGAGGAGGGGAAGGCCTTCATTGTCCCGGTGCTCGTGGACGGCGAAGGTGAGCCGGCGCCGATCAGCCTGCGCGGCGCGATGGCGGCACCTCTGCGCAACGACACCGGTCCGATCGGACTCATGGTCGTGGCGAGCCGGACGGGTGCCGTGACGAGCTTCACGCTCGACGACCTCCAGCTGTTCGAGACGGTCGCGAACCACGCCGCCACCGCCCTCGAGAACGGCCAGCTCGAGCGCAGCCTGGCGCAGCTCTCCTCGCTCAAGGAGGAGCTCCGCTTCCAGGCGTATCACGATCCGCTCACCGGGCTCGCGAACCGAGCGCTCTTCATCGAGCAGGTGGATCGCCAGCTGAACGACCAGCCCGAGGAGCTGCCGGTCGTCCTCTTCGTTGACGTGGACGACTTCAAGATGGTCAACGACAGCTTCGGCCACGGGACGGGCGACGCGCTGCTGGTCGAGATCGGTCAGCGCCTTCGCGGCTGCGTTCGCAACGACGACATGGCGGCCCGCCTCGGTGGCGACGAGTTCGGGATCCTGCTCGTCGACGACTCGAAGCTCTCGCGCGCGCAGGCGATCGCCGAGCGGATCATCGCCGAGCTACAGGCGCCGTTCGTCATCGGCGGCAAGGAGCTGCGCGTCGGCGCGAGCATCGGCATCGCGGCCAGCACCGGTGCGGTCGAAGCGCCGCAGGAGCTGCTGCGCAACGCCGACGTCGCGATGTACATGGCCAAGGCCCGCGGCAAGGGGCAGGCGGCGGTCTTCGAGCCCGCCATGCACGCCACCATGATCCAGCGTCACGACCTCGGCGCCGCCCTCCATCGCGCGGTCGGCCGTGACGAGTTCCTCCTTCGATTCCAGCCGGTGGTCTCCCTCGCCGAAGGCGTCACCGTGGGCGCCGAGGCGCTCATCCGCTGGCGCCACCCGATCCGCGGGGTCGTGGCTCCCGCGGACTTCATCGGCGTCGCCGAGCAGAGCGACGTGATCCTGCCCATCGGCCGATGGGTCCTCGTCGAGGCCTGCCGTGAGGCCGTCCGCTGGGATCCGGCTCGTGGTGCTGCGCCGTGGGTGAGCGTGAACCTGTCGGCCCGCCAGGTCCAGCAGGTCTCCTTCCTGGCCGATGTGGGCGCCGCGCTCGAGATCAGCGGCCTCCCGCCGGATCGGCTGGTGCTCGAGGTGACCGAGACGCTGATGATGCAGGACCCCGAGGGCAGCGCCGAGAAGTTCGCCGCCCTCAAGCGCATGGGTGTGCGCACCGCGATCGATGACTTCGGCACCGGGTACTCGTCGTTGAGCTACCTGCGCAAGTTCCCGGTGGACATGATCAAGATCGCGCGCGACTTCGTCGACGTGGCAGACGAGGACGACTGGGCGTTTGCGCACGCCATCGTGAGCCTCGGCCAGCGGCTCGGCCTGAAGATCGTGGCCGAGGGCGTGGAGCGCGCGGCGCAGGCCGACCGGCTCCAGCTCATGGGCTGCGACTACGCGCAGGGCTACCTCTTCGCTCGACCGCTCCAGGCGGGGGCCATGTTGCGGCGGGTGGCCGCCGAGCAGGCGACGGCTCGGCCGATCTCCCGCGCTCAGCTTCGACCTCGGCTCGCCTCGCTCCCGGACGTCATCGGCGCATAGACGGCACGAACGCCGCGGGGTTGCCGCGGCGTTCGCATCGGTCGCCGGAGTGAGCGCTACGCGCGCTCGAGCTGCAGCGCAGCCTCCTTGAGCTCCTGCATGCGGGCTCCGAGATCCTCGAGCTCCTGGCGCTCGAAGACCTGGCGGGCGTTCTTGAACATCTCGCCCTCCTCCTCCTCGATGTGGTGCTCGATGTTCTCCTTCATGACCTTGAACTTGGCGCCCCAGGTCTCATCGGTCACGTCGGTCGCCTCGAGCTCGCCCATGATCTCGTCGACCACGTGGTGCTCCTCGTAGCCCTCGAGCACGATGTCCCTCGCCTTGGGGTGCTCCTTGAGGGCCGGGTAGAAGATCTCCTCCTCGATCCGCTCGTGGACCGTCAGCTCCAGCTTGAGCGTCGCGAGAAGCTCGGTGCGAGTCTTGACGCCTCGCTCGGTCGTCGTCTCGCCCTCGTCGAGCATCTTCTTCACCTTGTCGTGATCCGCCTTGAGCAGCGCGATGGCGTCCATGAGTGATCCCCTCCGTGCGGTGGTGGCTTGGCTTTCGACGGTGCGCTACGCACGTCGTATGCCGGTCTCCCTCAGCCGCCGACGAGGGCCTCGATCGCCTCCCTGGTCGGCATTCCCGTGCGGGCACCGGCGCCGGTGACCGACAGCGCTGCCGCCGCGTTGGCGCGGACGATCGCGTTGTCCAGCGACCGAGACTCGGCGAGCGAGGCAGCGAACACACCGCAGAACGTGTCACCCGCGCCGGTCGTGTCCACGATCACCTCCGGAACGTGTCCCACGAAGTGCTCGCGCCGGTCGCCGTCCGCCAGGAGCGCCCCGGCGGCGCCCTGGGTGACGACGATCGGGCCGGCGTGGCGGGCCGCGAGCTCGTCGAGCGCGCCCTCTGTCTGGTCGTTGCCGATGGCGACCACCAGCTCGTGCTCGTTCGGCGCCAGGACCGGGCCGAGGGCGAGCACCTCGGCCGGCAGTGCATGGGCGGGAGCCGGGTTCAGGATCGCCGGAACTCCGGACGCGTGCGCCGCCCGCAGGGCGTCGACGACGGTGGCCATCGGTATCTCGAGGCTGGTGAGGACGGCATCCGCCTCGCCGATGAGACGGCGATCGGCGTCGTCCAGCTCCAACGTGCCGTTGGCGCCGGGTGCCACGACGATCTGGTTCTCGCCGCGCGGTCCGACCGCGATGAAGGCCACGCCGGTCGCCTCGCCGTCCACGCGCCGCACGCGCGCGACGTCGACGTGATCGGCCTCCAGCGCGGCCAGCGCTCGCTCGCCGTTGGCGTCAGCTCCGACGGCGCCGATGATGCTCACGCGCGCCCCAGCGCGGGCGGCCGCGACGGCCTGGTTGGCGCCCTTCCCGCCATCGTGGAGCGCGAAGCGGCCGCCGAGCACCGTCTCGCCCGGGACGGGCAGGCGGTCGGCGGTCACCACCATGTCGACGTTGATGGAGCCGACGACGACGACGTGCGCTTTCACGGGTCGGAGTATGCCCGAGCCTGACGTGCCCGAACCGGGCGACCGGTCACGGTTGGAGCCTCCGCCTCAGCCAGCCATCCCCCTGCCGGACATACTCGATCCGGTCGTGCAGCCGGTCCGGCTGGCTCGTCCAGAACTCGACACGTTCCGGCACCAGGAGGTAGCCGCCCCACGTGTCGGGCAGGGGGACGTCGTCGGGGTGTTGCGCCGCCAGGGAGCGGACGAGGGCCTCGAGATCGCCTCGAGCGGCGATCTCCGCGCCCTGCACGGAGGCAGCCGCCGAGAGCTGGCTGCCGCGCGGCCGGGTGCGCCAGTAGGCGAGCGAGTCGGCGTCTCCCAGCGGCTCGACACGTCCCGCCACGCGCGCCTGGCGGTCGAGCTGCGGCCACCAGAAGGCCGCCGCCGCGCGCGGGTTGAGCGCGACGTCGCGTCCCTTGCGGCTGGCGCGGTTCGTGAAGTAGCGAAGCCCGTCGGCGCCCAGCCCGTGGAGGAGGACGAAGCGGACGGATGGCGACCCCGCGTGGTCCGAGGTGGCGAGCGCGAACGCGGTCGGCAGGGGCGATGCCGCGGCCTCGGCGTCCTCGAGCCAGCGCGCCAGCTGGCGGATGGGGTCAGGGTCGAGGTCGTCCAGCTCCATCGGCATCGGTGCCCGGTATCGTACGGCCGATGCTGACGCCACCACCGCCTGACGCGATCGTCTTCGACCTGGACGGCACGCTGGTCGACACAGTGGACGACCGGATCCAGGCGTGGGCGGCCGCGTTCGCCGAGCGCTCGATCCCGGTCGCCCGCGCGCAGCTGGAGCCGATGATCGGCATGGACGGTCGGAGGCTCGCGAGGGAGGTCGCGCATGGGGCCGGCCGCACCCTGGCCGAAGCGGAGGTCGAGGAGCTGGATCGGCGCTCCGGCGAGCTCTTCGACGAGCGCAACGGCGATCCACGGCCGCTGCCGGGAGCCCGCGAGCTGCTGCGGCGGCTCGACGCGGCGGGCATTCCCTGGGCGATCGCGACCTCGTCGCGCCCCGAGCAGGTCGCTCGATCGGTCTCGGCGCTCGGCCTGTCGCGCGAGCCACGGTTGGTCGACGGGAGCCGCGTCGAACACGCCAAGCCGGCACCCGACCTTCTGTTCCTCGCGGCGCGCGAGCTCGCCATTGATCCTGGGGCGACGTGGTACGTGGGCGACTCGACGTGGGACATGGCGGCGTCCATGGCCGCCGGGATGCGCGGCATCGGCGTCCTGGCAGGCGCGGCCGTCAGCGCCGATGCTCTGGTGCGCGCCGGGGCGCGGCTGGTGGTCGCGACCCTCGACGAGCTCGAGCCGGGGCGCTGAGCCGATGCCGCTCGAGGAGTACCGCCGCAAGCGCGACTTTCGCAGGACGCCGGAGCCGCCGCCGGCGGAGATCGTCGACCGCAGCGGCCGCTACACCGTCCAGCGGCACCGTGCGACTGCCCTCCACTGGGACTTCCGCCTCGAGATCGGCGGCGTGCTCGTCAGCTGGGCCGTCCCGCGCGGCCCGACGCTGGACCCGGCCCAGAAGCGCCTCGCAATGCCGACCGAGGACCATCCGATCGAGTACCTGGATTTCGAGGGAGTGATCCCGAGCGGCTATGGCGCCGGCGACGTCATCGTCTGGGACTGGGGCATCTTCGAGCCGGAGGCGGAGACGCCCGATCCCGCGGCCGCGCTCAAGGCGGGCGAGCTGAAGTTCGTGCTGCACGGGGAGAAGCTGCGCGGGCGATTCACGATCGTGCGCACCGGTGCGCGCCGTGGGCGTCGTGCGGGCTCAGACGAGCGTGAGCAGTGGCTGCTCATCAAGAAGCGCGACGAGACGGCGGCGGACGGGTGGGACGCGGCTGACTTCCCGACGAGCGTGAAGACCGGCCGCACCAACGACGAGGTGGTCGCCGGCCTCGCACCGCGGTTCACCGCCGACGCGCCGAGCGAGCTCGCCGATCTGGACCTGGCCGCGGCCACGGACGAACAACTCCCGGACTTCATCCCGCCGATGAAGGCCACCCTGGCGACCACTCCGTTCTCGAACCCGGAGTGGGTGTTCGAGATCAAGTGGGACGGCTACCGGGTCGAGGCCGTCGTCAGGGGTGGGACCGCTCGCCTGTGGACCCGCAACCGGCAGGACGCTGGGCGGTACTTTCCGGACCTCGTGGGCCCCGCGCCGTGGATCGACGCGCATGACGCGATCGTCGACGGCGAGGTGGTGGCGCTCGACGAGGACGGACGCCCTCGCTTCAGCCTGCTCCAGGATCGGACCGGGATTCGGAGCGGCCGTGGGCCCGGGTCCCGACGCAAGAAGGGCGAGCCCGCGCCGATCGTGTTCCAGGTCTTCGACCTGCTGCACCTCGACGGGAAGTCCCTGCTCCAGGTGCCGCTCGAGGACCGAAAGCGCGTGCTGCGGACCCGGCTCCGGGAACACCCGATCGTCCGCTACGCAGGCCACGTCGAGGCAGACGGTGAGGCGTTCTACGCCGCCGCCCGCGAGCGGGCGCTCGAGGGCATCGTCGCCAAGCTGCGCCGCTCGACGTACGAACCCGGACGGCGCTCGCCGGCGTGGCTGAAGCTCAAGGTCCGCGCCGAGCAGGAGGTGGTCGTGGTCGGCTGGCTGCCCGGACAGGGGACGCACCGGGACCTCGGCTCGGTGATCGTCGCCGTCCGCGAGGGGGACCGATGGATCCATGGCGGCCAGGTCGGGAGCGGCATCGACACGAAGACGCGCCGCGAGCTGCGCGGGCGGCTGGAGGAGCTCGAACGGCCATCCTCCGCGCTGGACCCGGTGCCGCGTCTGAAGGGCGCGCGCTGGGTGGAGCCGCGCATCGTCATCCGCGTCGAGTTCGCCGAATGGACCGCGGACAACCTGCTCCGACAGGCGGCCTTCAAGGGCTTCGAGATCGATCGCGATCCGGTCGCCGTCCGCCACGAGCGCGC
Organism: uncultured Chloroflexia bacterium; assembly: GCA_963840205.1. GTDB lineage: Bacteria > Chloroflexota > Limnocylindria > QHBO01 > QHBO01 > JACDBZ01. The sequence continues at coordinate 129,840 of CAWIXZ010000021.1, read as the reverse complement.
GATACCGACTGCCGATGCCACGGCCAGGGCCGAGGAGGCGGCTCCCGCGACCCCGGCCAAGAGCGCGTTCAAGGGCGCGCGTCCGACGCGGGTGAGGGCGAAGGCGAAGAAGGACGCGAAGCCGCTGCCGGTCGACGATGACGCCGTGGCGCAGCTCGATGCGCTCGAGGTGACCGGGACCCTGAGCGTCGACGGCGTCGAAGTTCGGGTCACGAACCTCGACAAGGTGCTGTTCCCGGCTCGCGAGGGCGAGGAGCCCGTCACGAAGCGCGACCTGCTCCGATATCACCTCACGGCCGGCGCGACAATGATCCCGTACCTCGACGGCCGCGGCACGACGGTGCACAGGTTTCCGGACGGCGTGGAGAAGGGCGGTTTCTGGCAGAAGGACCTTCCGAAGCACACCCAGCCATGGGTCAACCGGTGGCGCTACCACCACGAGCGGGAGGGTCCCAAGGACTACCCCGTGGTCGATCGACGCGCGACGCTGGTATGGCTGGCCCAGGAGGCGGCCATCGAGCTCCATCCGTGGACGAGCCGGACCGATGCGCCCGACCAGCCGACCTACGCGCTCATCGACGTGGATCCGGGTCCCGACACCACGTGGGACGAGGTGCTGGTGCTCACGCGCCTGTACCGCACCGCGCTCGAGCACCTCGGCGTGCGCGGCCATCCGAAGGTGACGGGGAAGCGCGGTATCCAGGTCTGGATCGGCGTCCGGCGCGGGTACTCCTTCGACGACACGCGCACCTTCGTCGAATCGCTGTCCCGCGCCGTCGGCGCCACGGTGCCCGACCTCGTGAGCTGGGAGTGGGCGAAGCGCGCGCGCCATGGGAAGGCGCGGCTCGACTTCACCCAGAACGCCATCAACAAGACCCTTGTTGCCCCCTACAGCCCGCGGCCGGCGGCCGGCGCGCCGGTGAGCATGCCGATCGCCTGGGACGAGCTCGAGGACCCCGACCTGCGGCCGGATCGCTGGACCATTCGGACCGCGGCTGCCCGCCTCGCCGAGCGCGGCGACCTCTTCGCGGGGGTCCTGGCGGACGAGCAGGAGCTGCCCGGCATCGGCTGACCGCCCGGCCCGGTCGCATCGGCTAGGATGACGATCTGATGATCTCCCCCTCCCTGACCGTGACTCCCGAGGCGCGCGAGAAGATCGACGGCGTCCGCACCTTCAACCAGTTTCCCGACGCCGTCCTGCGCGTTCGCGTGCTCGCGAAGGAGGGGCCTCGCTTTCGCTACGAGATTGCCCTCGAGGATCCGCAGGACCGCGGCGACGGCGATCTGGCGCTGGAGGCCGATGGCCTGACGGTCGTGGTCGACCCGCAGAGCGCGGTGGATCTCAGCGGCGCCACGATCGACCTCGACCCGGCCGTGATGGGCGGGTCCCTGCGCATCGACAACCCGAACGAGGGATGGCAGGACCCGATCGCGCGAGCGGTCCAGGACGTGATCGACACACAGATCAACCCGGGCGTCGGCAGCCATGGGGGGATGGTGACCCTGGTCGAGGTGAAGGACGGAACCGCCTACCTGCGGCTCGGCGGCGGCTGCCAGGGATGCGCGGCAGTGGACGTCACGCTCCGGAAGGGCGTCGAGACCGCCATCCGCAACGCGGTGCCGGCGATCCATGCGATCGAGGACGTCACGGATCACCAGGCAGGAACGAGCCCCTACTACCAGCACGGGCACTAGGGGCTCGAGGACGCTAAGGGGCCGGCCTAGCCGGCACGTGGGAACCCCGTACTAGGACGGGAAGTTGCCGCCGCCCGTGCCCGCCATGACGGTCGTGGCGAGGCTGAGAAGTGTCAGCGCCGCCGCCGTTCCGGCGAGGACGAACGAACGGACGATTCGACTCGTGCGCATCGGTCCTGCTCCTTGCTGCGGCCGGCAGTCGTTGCGCTGCGGCCGTCTGCGGAGCACGTTCATCCCGATGGGACCACGGAACAATGACCCGTCGGTCCTGTTGCGGAGGGACACCGGCAGTACCTTCGTCGAGGCCAAAGTCAAATAGGGCTTGCCCGGCGGTATGTAGACTGCGCTCCATGCCGCGCACAAGAACACAGGCCCCGGCGACGACGAGCGACCCAGACCTCGGCCGCCGCATCGGGCAGCGCATCCGCACCGCGCGCCTTCGCGCCGCCCTGACGCAGCAGCAGCTGGCGGGCGATCGCTACACGAAGGCGTACATCAGCGCCCTCGAGACCGGCATCGCGCGTCCCTCGATGGTCGCCCTCCGCTACCTCTCGGAGCGCCTCGGCCTGCCTGCCAGTCACTTCATCGACGAGACTCACCCGGTCTGGACCCGCCTCGAGGTCGACATGCTCCTGGCATCGGGCGACTGGCAGGCCGCGGCCGACGGTTACAAGACGATCCTGGACGAGGGGCCGGACGACGCGGCGCGAGCCGATGTCCTCCGCGGCCTGGCCGAGGCGCTCGCACGGCTCGATCGCGGGCCGGAGACCGTGGCGGTGGCGTCGGAGGCCGCCCGCCTCTACGAGGTCGCCGGGCGACAGCCGGACGCCGCGCTGGCGCGCTACTGGCTGGCGTACGGCCTGTACCAGTCGGACAACGAGCCCGAGGCCAGCAGGATCCTGGGCGGGCTGCTCGACCAGGTTCGCGCCGGCCTGCGGGTCGAGCCGGACTTCCACATGCGAGTGCTCACCGCCATGGCCGCCGTCGAGTCACGCAGCGGCCATGCCGCACGCGCGCTCACGTACCTGGAGGAGGCGAGAGGCCTCGCCGCGGACCTGGACGACTCCCGCCGTGCCGCGTTCCTCATGAACCTCGCGATCGGGTATCGGGAGGTGGGCGACTTCGAAGCGGCGATCCGCTCCGGGAGCCAGTCCATGGCTCTCTACCGCGCCGCGGGCTCCGTGGTCGACTCGGCGCGCATCGAGAACGACCTCGCCCTCGCGTACCTGGCGGTGGGCAATCTCGCCCGCGCCCGTGAGCTCGCGGCGGAGGCGAGGGGGCAGATCGAGGCCGCCGGCGACGAGCGCTGGCTGGCCGCGGTGATGGAGACGGAGGCGCAGATCGCCCTGGCGGGGGGCGACGTGGACGGAGCCCTGAGCCTTGCGGAGGAGGCGACGTCGCACGGTCGACACAGCGGAAACGAGCTGGCGCAGATGGACGCCATGCTCACCGCCGCTCGCGCGTTGCGGGCCGCGGGTCGCCGCGATGAGGCCGAACGCCGCTTCGCAGAGGCCGCCGAGCTCGCCAGGAGCGCGCGCGTGCCGCATCGGCTCCGCGAGCTGCTTCGAGATTGGGCGGACATGCGTGCCGACGCCGGCGATCACCGCGGTGCGTACGAGTTAAGCAGTGAGGCACTCTCGGTCAATTGAGTGTTGACAGGTGCGGTCCGGTGACCGTAGTCTGAGTACTGACGAGTCGGATGGGCACACCGACTGGCCGAACGGGATTGGAGCAGGGGCACCTCCTCCGATCCCGTTCCTGTGTCCGCCGGTTTCAGCTCGGCGCCGGCGACGTGGCGACGGTTCCCACGAGCACGAACGTTCCCTCGGCCACCGGCAGGGTTTCACCGGCGAGGTAGATCCCCATGCGGTACTCGCCGGGCCCGAACGCATCGAGCAGCACGGCCGCGGGCACCGAGAAGGCGATCGCCGGCGACTCCGGCGCGAGCGTCTGCACCGACTGCTCCTGGACAACCTCCGCGGATCCGCCGCCAACGCGCTCCACCTCGACGTAGACCGTCGTCGGCGGGGGAACGTCCGCCACGGAGTAGACGAACGAGTCGCCCTCCTCGAAGCGTGACGTGCGCGCGGGGGTGGCGACCAGGCCGGTGGCCGGGTCCAGTGCAGTTCCGAAGGTGATCGGCGCGACGTCTCCGGCCGGAGCTGACGGCGACCCCGCAGCGCCCGGGCTCCCGTCACCAGTGCCGCCGATGATGCGGACGCCGAGCGCGATGCCGCCAACGAGCGCAATGGCGGCGACCCACCCCGCGATGCGTCGCGCGCGAGGCGAGAGGTTGAACTCGCGCTCCCCGGGACGGCGCGCCATCGGCCGGTCCGCTCGCGACCGGAGGCGACGCCCAATCTGACGCGCCATCTGACGCGGGTGCGCCATCCTGGGCCTGTCCGCCGCGCTCATCTGCTCGAAACTCTACGCCGCGCGGAAGCCGGTACGATGCCTCACATGGCACGTCGCGTCTTCGACCTCGATTCTCCCGACCGGTTCGTTCCCGGAACCGTCGGCGAGCCCGGAGAGCGCAGCTTCTACCTCCAGGCGCGGAAGGGCGGCGCGCTCGTCACCGTCGGGGTCGAGAAGGCGCAGGTCGCCGTCCTCGCGCGGCGGCTGGACGACCTGCTCGACGCGGTGGAGGTCCCCGGCACCGCCGCCGCGGACGACGGTGGGGAGCTCGAGGAGCCGGTCGTTGAGCTCTTCCGGATCGGCGCGCTGGCGCTTGCGTGGGACGCGGCCTCGCGCGCCGTGGTCATCGAGGCGCAGACGCCCACCGAGGATGGCGAGTACGTCGAGCTGCCGGACGACGCGGACGAGGGACCCGACCTGCTCGCGAGTCCGCCTCGACCCGGAGCGGGCGCGCTCGTTCGTCAGGCGTGCGGCGGCGCTCGTCGCCGGTGGGCGCCCGGCCTGCCCGTTCTGCGGCGAGCCGCTCGACGCGCAGGGACACTTCTGCCCCCGCGGGAACGGCCAGCTGAACTGACTCGCTCGCTAGGGCGTTGGAGTCGGGTCGGGCTCCTCGCGCACCACTGCCAGCGTCCAGGCGCAGTCGGTCTGGACGGTCAGGAAGAGCTGGCCACGCAGGCCCGGCTGCGACACGAAGAAGCTCGACTGCAGGATCCCGGGGTTCAGCGTGTCGCCGACCGTCGCGCGGATGGCGGGCACCGGCTCGCCTCCCCCCGCGGCGAGCAGCACGGCGAACTGGCAGCGCACCCGCTCGGGATCCACGGCGACCCAGCGAATGACGTGGCGCTCGTCGGGCACCTCGATCGGCCCGAACTGTGCGTCGCCGGTCTGGTCGAACGACACCACGACCGGCGAGTCGTCGGCGACGCGACCGGTCGACCGCAGGTTCGCGTCCGGCTCGAACCCAGCGGCCACCCAGCCCTCCTCGAACTGCGGCTCGTCGGGGTCCGCATCGGTCACGAGGTACCACCCGAGGTCGTCCTCGACGATCGGGCCCATGACGACCTCGAGCTCCGCGTCGCCGGAGAGCAGCCCGGTGATCACGCGCGTGTCGATGCCGGGAAGGTCGCGCACCCGCAACCCGGCGAAGGTCGTGGTCACGATGTCCCGGCCGGTGAAGTCGGGAATGGCGCCGATGTCCGGCGTGGGCGAGGCTCCCAGGACGCCGGTGGGAGTGGGTTCGGCCGATGCGGACGGCGTCGCAGCCGGCGTCGCGGGGGCTGGCGTGGGCGTGGGGCTCTCGGGCGGCGGAAACGTGCAGGCCGCCAGCAGCAGGGCGAGCAGGCGACGGCCCGCAGCGACTGACGCATCGGTCCCGTCAGCCCTCGGTCGCCAGGTGGGGGATGGCCGCGGCCAGCAGGTCCGCGATCTCGCGAGCGTTCGTCGTCCCGTAGTTCGCGTAGCAGTTGTTCATCAGGACGTGGACCTCGGGCGCCCGCGTCGCCGCCTCCTGGATGCGCGGCACCCACTCGCTGAGCTGCTCCTCGTCGTAGAGGTAGCGGAATCGCTCGACCACGGGGATGCCGCTCTTCTCCCACGTCTCCGTCCTGCCGGCCGTGGAAGCGCACCACCGCCAGCCGTGGCGACGGGACCGCCGTGATCGGCGGGATGGACGACTTCGTCCCCGGCGGAGCGTCGACCATCACGAACGGGATCTCGTACTTCTCCAGGAAGCGCAGCGTGCGGTCGCGGTTCTTCTCGTTGAACCACGATGCGTGGCGCAGCTCGACCGCGAACGGGGTGTCGCCGAGGCGCTCGCGCGCCTTCACGATCTCGTCTCGCGACTCGTTGGTCGGGAAGAACCAGCGCGGGTACTGGAGGAACACGGCGCCGAGCTTGCCGGACGACGCGGAGCGGCTCGATGCCGTCCATGAAACGCGCCCAGATCTCGTCCTCCACGTCGCGCGGCAGGTCTCGGGCGTACACGCGCTTCTTGGCGACGATCTCCGCCGGGAGGCCCTCCCGGATGTCCTTCGGCAGCCGGCTCACCTCCGAGGGCTGGCCGGTCATCAGCGCGTGCGCCTTGATGTCGAACGTGAAGTCGGGCGGCGTGCGCTCGAGCCACAGCTCACCGGTGCGTCGGGCCGGAAGCGCGTAGTACGTCGAGTCGACCTCGACGATCGGGAACTGGTTCGCGTAGTAGACGAGCCGATCCTCGGCCGTCGTCGGCATCGGGCGGGTAGAACACGCCCGGCGGCCGTCATCGTCGGATCCGTCCACGAGGCGGTTCCAATCCGCACCGTCGCGTCCTCCGATGCGAAGCGGCTCGCGCGCGGCCGTGGCGTGAGGCTCCGCGCGCTCGTTGGCCAGCTCCGGGCCGGGATCGTGGGGATTTGGCTCGGCCATCGGTCGGTCGAGTCTACAGACCGATGCGCCCGCCGCGCCCGGCGCGGCGTCCTTCGCCTAGCCTTGGCCGAGTGCCCGCCTGACTCCCGAGGTGGAGAGCAGGAGCATTGTGGCGGCGGCGAGTGCGAAGGCGATGAGGTAGGCCGGCGCCACGCCGTCCTCTCCCGCGGTCACCATGGCGATGCCCGCACCGATCGCCAGGATCAGCTGGAGGACCGCGCTCAGGGTCCACGCCCACGACCGGTGGCGGCGCGCGCCGCGATACGCGACGTACGCGGCGACGGCGAACAGGAAGGTGCCGCCCGCGGCGAAGCGCGTCGAGGTCTCGGCGCCGCCGCCCTGCTCGCCGGCCCAGAGGCTCAGGAAGACCGTGACGACGAGGCCGAAAGCCGCCTCGAGCAGCAGCAGGAAGGACAGCAGGCCCACGCTCGCCGAACCCTGGGCGCGGGGGCCGGAGGAAGCCCTGACCACCGGCGTGCGTGCTGTCATCGCGCGCAGTGTACCCGCGGAGGGCACCGGTCCTGCACCTGTGCACCTTCATGGGTCGTGTCACGCGCATGCCGCGACACTGGTCGTCACGCGAGCGACGCGCACTCGGGGAGGTCGAAACGCTCGCCTGGCTGCTCGACAACAGCATCCCCGTGCCCGGGACCGGAGGGCGGCGAATCGGAGCCGATGCGATCGTCGGGCTGGTGCCGGTCGTCGGCGACCTGCTCAGCGCAGGGGTCGGGCTGTTCGTCGTCTGGCGCGGGTCGAGGCTGGGCCTGCCGCGCGTCGTGGTGGCGCGCATGCTCGCGAACTCCGCCATCGACCTCGCGATCGGGGCGATACCGGTCGTCGGCGACGCCTTCGACCTGTGGTTCAAGGCGAACACGCGCAACCTGCGGCTGATGCGGCGGCATCTCGAGACCCCGGGCGCCTCGACACGGCGCGAGTCGGTCGGGCTCTTCATCCTCCTCGGAGTGGTGCTGCTCCTCTTCGCGCTCGTGATCTGGCTGCTGTCGCGCTGCTCACCACGGAGATCGGCTAGCGTGTTTCGCGGGATGACGCGCCGAGGCGTACGCTTGGCGCATGACGACTGAAAAGCAGGCGAAATCGGAGTCGGAGTGGCGCGCGGAGCTCACGCCGGAGCAGTACCGCGTGCTCCGCGAGAAGGGCACCGAGCCGGCGTTCACGGGCGCCTACTGGGACGAGCATGGCAAGGGCGTGTACCGATGCGCGGCCTGCGGCAACGAGCTGTTCGACGCCTCGACCAAGTTCGACTCGGGCTCGGGCTGGCCGTCGTTCTACCAGCCGATGGATCCCGATGCGGTCGAGACCGAGACCGACCGCGCGTTCTTCATGACGCGCACCGAGGTCCACTGCTCGAAGTGCGGCGGGCACCTCGGGCACATCTTCGAGGATGCCCCGACCAGCCCACCGGCCTCCGCTACTGCATCAACTCGGCGTCGCTCAAGCTCGATCCGAAGGACGTCGAGCCCGTCGAGCTGGTCTAGCGCCCGTCCGCGACCTCGCGCATGACGTCGGCGGCTCGCCGGCAGGCGTCGGTGTCGACGTCGAGGTGCGTGACCGCGCGCACCGTTCGCCGGCCGAAGGCACTGAGCAGCACGCCTCGCGCGCGACAGGCCTCGACGAATGCGTCCGCGTCCGGCACGCCGCCCCGGCTCGCGAGGCCGAAGACGACGATGTTCGTCTGGACGGTGGCGAGGTCGATCTCGACGGTCGCCACCTGGGCCAACGCGTCGGCGAGCAGACGCGCGTTCGCGTGGTCGTCGGCGAGGCGATCAACGTTGTGCGCGAGGGCGTAGGAGCCGGCCGCGGCAAGGATGCCGGCCTGCCGCATCGCGCCGCCCGCCATGCGCCGGTAGCGATGCGCGCGCTCGATCATCGCGTCGCTGCCCGCGAGCATCGATCCGACCGGCGCGCCGAGGCCCTTGGACAGCGACAGGCTGACGAGATCGAAGCCGGCGGCGAGCTCCGCCGGCGGACGGCCGCTCGCGACCGCGGCATTGAGGAGCCGCGCGCCGTCGAGGAAGACTGCGAGGCCGCGATCGCGGGCCGCGGACATGGCCCCGGCCAGCGTGTCCGGCGGGAAGACGATGCCGCCGGCGCGGTTGTGCGTGTTCTCGACGACGACCAGCGTCGTGGGTGGATACACGAGGTGCCCCGCAGGCTTTGCCGTCTCGGCGACGTCGTCCGCGTCGAAGATGCCTCCCTCCCCGATGGTCGTCAGCTGGACGCCGGAGTTCGCCGCCGCCCCGCCCGTCTCGTGCAGGAGGATGTGCGCGCCTGCCGGCACCAGGACGTCGTCACCGGGCCGGGTGAGTGTCCGGAGCGCCACCTGGTTCGACATCGTGCCGCTGGGGAAGAACAGCGCGGCCTCGGTGCCGAGTAGCGCGGCGACCTCCTCCTGGAGACGATTGACGGAGGGATCCTCGCCGTACTGGTCGTCGCCGACGTCCGCATCGGCGATCGCGCGGCGCATCTCGGCGCTGGGTCGAGTAACGGTGTCCGAACGCAGATCGATGGGCGCAGGCACGAAGCCGATGATAGGGGAGCGGAGTACCTCAGCCGGCCATCGGGCTCTGCGGTGGACGCGCGCCGGTCCCGGATCCGATCAGCGCGCCCTCCGAGACCGGCCCGACCTCGTCGCGCGTCCCGCGCAGCCACTCCACCGCCGCCTCGAGGTCCTCGACGCAGAACGGCTTGGCGAGCACGGCCACTGCCGGGCCGGAGATCAGGCTCATCGGCAGGGACGGAAGGGGAAGTCCGGTGCAGATCAGGACGCGCGGCAGCTTCAGCACCGTGCGGCGCTGACGAGCGGGCAGCTCGAGCAGCTGGGTGCCGTCGATGACCAGGGCGTCCGGCGTGAGGCCCGCGGACAATCGCGCCTGGAGCTCGTCGGGCAGCGACGATCTCGGCCTCGGGCACCAGCTCGCCGATGAGCAGGCGCACGGCGGCCTCCCGATCGCTGACCCAGACTCGAATGGTCATACCGCGGCAGGGGTGCAAGCGCGATGCCGAGTACGATTCCGTGTATCGATCATTCCCGCGTCCAGCCGATGACTCCCGACAGTCCTGAGCCCAGGCCGTCCGCGCGCGCCGCGGCGCTCGCCGGCGTGGTGGCCGGTGCCGCCGGTCTCGGCGTGGCGGAGCTTCTCGCCGGCCTGATCCCGGGCGCCGCGAGCCCTATCATCGCGGTCGGCGACTTCGTCATCTCTTTGCAGCCGCCGGGTGCCAAGCAGTTCGTGGTGGATCTCTTCGGCGAGGCCGACAAGCTCGTGCTGAACCTGGTGATCGCCGCGGTGGCGATGGCGGCGGCCGGCGCGCTCGGCGTCCTCGCGCGAGACCGTCCGGACCTGGCGCGGCTTGGCTTCGTGGGATTCAGCCTGCTCGTCTTCGGCGCATCGCTGCAGGACCCGCTGAGCGACCCGATCCCGACCCTGTTCGTCGGCATCGTCGCGCTCGGCGTCGTCCTCGCCACGTGCGGATGGCTCCTTCGGCTTGCGGGCCGCCCGGGACGATCACCCACCGGCTGAGATGCCCGCGTGGGAGCGTCGACGGTTCCTCGGCACCTCGCTCGCCGTCCTGGGGCTCGCGGCAACCAGCGGCGTGGTCGGCCGCATTCTGCTCGACCAGGGGAGGCTCGCCGCCGCACCGCAGAGTGGCGCCATTCCCTCGCCGGCGACGAGCGCACCGCCACTCCCGAACGGGGCCGAGCTGGCGGTCGACGGCCTCGCGCCGATCGTGACGCCGAACGCGGAGTTCTATCGCATCGACACCGCCCTGCTGGTGCCGCGGCCGGACATTCGGACGTGGCGCCTGCGCGTCACCGGCATGGTGGACCGGCCGTTCGAGCTCACCTACGACGAGCTCGTGGCCATGCCGCTCCACGACCAGTACGTGACCATCGCGTGCGTGAGCAACGAGGTGGGCGGCGACCTGGTGGGAAACGCGCTGTGGCGCGGGGTGCGGCTCAAGGACCTCCTCCAGCGCGCCGGCGTGCAGAGTGACGCGACCCAGATCGTGGGCCGTGCGGGCAACTTCACGGCCGGGTTCCCGACGGTGTGGGCCCTCGCCGACGAGCGGGAGGCCATGGTCGCGGTGGCGATGAACGGAGAGCCGCTGCCCGCCAACCATGGCTACCCGGCGCGCCTCATCGTGCCCGGCCTGTACGGGTACGTGAGCGCGACCAAGTGGCTGGAGGAGATCGAGCTGACGCGGCTCGAGGACTTCGACGCGTACTGGGTGCCGCTCGGCTGGGCGAAGGAGGCGCCGATCCTCACGCAGTCACGGATCGACACGCCGCGCGACTTCGCGCGGGTGAGCGCTGGGACGGTGCCGGTCGCCGGCGTGGCATGGGCTCCGGACCGCGGCATATCGGCCGTCGAGGTGCAGGTCGACGAAGGCCCGTGGCAGGCGGCGGAGCTGAGCTCGCCGATCTCGGACGCCACGTGGGTGCAGTTCGTCCATCGCTGGGAGGCGACGCCGGGCGCGCATACCCTCAGCGTCCGAGCCACCGATGGCGCGGGCGAGGTCCAGACGGATCAGCGCACCCCGCCCCCGCCCGACGGGGCGCGCGGCCACCACACTGTCCGGGTCGACGTCGGCTAGAGGGCGATGGACGCTCAGACGACCCCTCAAGAGCCGACGCTCGTCGGACGGCCGCTCCTTGGGAGCGACGGCAGGCGGATCGGACGCGTCGAGTCCGTCTTCGCGGATTACCTGCTCGTGCGCACCCCGGGGCCGCTCCCGATCGACCTGTACGTTCCGCGCCCATCGCTCACGGATGACGCCGGCGCGCTGCGCGCCGACTGCACCGCCGCGGAAGCGCGGCGCAACTGGCATCGGCCTCTGCGGCGCGCCCCGCACGAGTGACCGTTCGCATCGGTCTTGCAGTACGCTTGGCCTCGTGATCGAGAGCAGCGACACGATCCAGCCGCTCAACGCGCGGCCGCCGTACCAGCCCGGGGACGAAGACGCGTTCTACGCGCACGTCGGGGCCGGTGGGAAGGTCGAGGCCGACGACTGGATGCCCGACGAGTACCGCGCCGCCGTCCTCAAGTTCGTCGAGATGCACGCCAACTCCGAGCTGATGGGCGTGCTGCCGGAGCGCGACTGGATCATGCGCGCGCCGAACCTGCGGCGGAAGCTCGCGCTCACCAGCAAGATCCAGGACGAGGTCGGTCACGCGCAGCTGCTCTATCGCGTCGCCGAGGACCTCGGCAAGCCGCGGCGCGCAGATGCTCGCCGACCTGATCGACGGCAAGACGAAGTTCCACAACGTCTTCCACTACCCGACGCGATCGTGGGCCGACGTCGGGATCATCGCCTGGCTGGTGGACGCCGCGGCGATCGTGAGCCAGCAGGCACTGCGCGACAGCTCATACGCGCCCTACGCGCGCACGATGAAGAAGATCTGCTGGGAGGAATCCGTCCACATCATGCACGGGCGCGACGTCGTGCTGACCCTCATGAACGGGACCGATGGACAGCGCGCGATGGTGCAGGAAGCGCTGGACCGATGGTGGGGCCCGCTCATGCAGATGCACGGCCCGCCGACTGACCCGGCGAAGGACAAGGACCTGCACTGGCGCATCAAGGCGAAGAACAACGAGCAGCTGCGGCAGGAGTTCCTGTCGATCTACGTGCCTCGCATCCTCGAGCTCGGCCTCACCATCCCGGACCCGGCCTGCGCTACGACGAGGCCGAGGGGCGCTGGCACTACACCGAGCCGGACTGGGCGGAGCTCAAGTCGGTCGTGACCGGGCACGGGCCCGCGTCGCAGGAGCGCCTCGACTTCAGACGAACCAGCTTCGTGGACACCCAATGGGTCCGCGACGTCCTCATGAGCGGCGCGGCGGCAGCCGCCTGACCGGAAGCCGTTTATCGGCTCCGGCTCGCCAATGACAGAGCGCATCTGGGAAGTCTTCCGGCAGGAGGCCGAGGGCGATCCGATGGTCCATGTCGGGAACGTGAACGCACCCGACGACGAGCTCGCCGTGCACTACGCGCGCGAGATGTACAGCCGCCGCGGTGAGTCGCATCGGCTGTGGGTGGTGCCGCGCGACGCGATCACGGAGGTGGGCGACCCGGACCTGCTCCGTCCGCCGTTCGATCGGACCCACAAGAAGCCCGGCGGCTACATCATCAAGCACAAGCTCGAGGCGGCGAAGCAGCGCGCGGTGGCCGAGGCGGGGGACGCCCCGGATGGTTCGAGCAGACCACCGCCACCCTCGACGCGACTGCCCGCGAAGCGCTCGCCGAGCTGCTGCTGTCGGTGGCGGACGACGAGTTCGTCATCGGCTTCTGGGACTCCGAGTGGACCGGCATCGCGCCGATGCTCGAGGAGGACGTCGCGACGAGCTCCATCGCGCAGGACGAGATCGGGCACGCCAAGGCGCTGTACGAGCTGCTCGCCTCGGTCACCGGCGACGACGCGGACCGCATCGCCTACGGCCGCGACGCCGATGCATTCCGCCACGCCGCACTGCTCAATCACGCACGCGGCGACTGGGCGTTCAGCGTCGCGCGCCGCTACCTGTACGAGACGGCCGATGCCGTGCGCCTGGCCGCGCTCGCCCGTTCCGCGGACGAGTCGCTGGCGGCGCTCGCGGCGAAGATGCGCCGCGAGGAGACGTACCACCTGCTCCACGTCGACGCCTGGCTGCGCCGCCTCTCGGAGGGCGGGGGCGAAGGACGGCGAGCGGCTGGCGACCGCGCTGATCACGCCTGTGGCAGGACGCCCAAGAGGTCTTCGCGCCACTCGCGGCGGAAGACGAGCTCGTAAGAAGTGGCCTTCTTGCGGAGCCGATGCGTGCGATGCACACCGAGTGGCAGGCGCGGGTCCGCCCGATCCTCGAGCCGATCGCACCCGACCTTCCCGCGCTCACCCCCTCGATCGACGGCCGGTCCCGCCGGACGGACGACTTCCGCTGGCTGCACGGCGAGCTCACCTCGGTGTATCGGTCCGAGGAGGGCGCGCTGTGGTGACGACGGTCCCGCCGCAGACCAGGGAGCAGCGCGTCTGGGCGGCACTCAGCGAGCTGCGCGACCCGGAGATCCCGGCCATCGGCCTCGTTGACCTGGGGGTCATCGGCTCGGTGTCCGTCGACGACGCCCGCGTGCGTGTCGAGCTGCTGCCAACCTTCATCGGCTGCCCCGCGGTTGACGTGATGCGCCGGCAGGTCGTCGAGCGGCTGACCGAGCTGGACGTCGCCGAGTCGGTCGAGGTCGAGGTGAGCTACACGCCGCCGTGGACGAGCGAGCGGATCACGCCCAAGGGGCGGGAGCGGCTACGCCTCAGCGGCTTCGCTCCACCGCATTCGGCGCCCAGCGGCGGCCTCGGCGAGGGCCTGGACGAGCTGACCGTGCTCACGATCGCGGAATGCCCGTACTGCGGCTCGCGCAACACGACGCTCGAGAACCCCTTCGGCCCGACTCTCTGTCGCGCGATCTACCACTGCGCCGACTGCCGGCAGCCGTTCGAGCAGATGAAACGCGTCTGACGCGCTCCGCTCCGCGAAATGGCGCGGCGCTTGCAACTGAGGTCGACATGGAACGCACGAATACCCCTGGACCTGGCCAGGGCGAGGGCGCCGGCGAAGGGCCGCTCGACCGCCCGGCGCGCGACGGCAACGATCCCATCGGCGACAACGCATACCCCGGCGGAGCCGGCCTGACGCCGCCGACGGCCGACATGGACGACCCGATCCCTGAGACCGGGATGCCCGGCGAACCGACGCTCGAGGAGCAGGAAGGCACCGAGCCCAACCGTTAGTCGCCCGCGCCGCGCGGGAGCGGCCATGCGCTACGCTTCGGCCCATGGCCATCGACGCTGACGAGATCAGCCAGGACGCTGTCGCGGCGCTCGCCTCGGGGACCGAGGATCGCCTCGCCGCCATGCGCCACAGCGCGGCGCACATGATGGCCGCGGCCGTCATGGACCTGTTTCCCGACGTGAAGCTCGGCGTCGGCCCGGCGATCAAGGACGGCTTCTACTACGACTTCGGGCTGCCGCGTCCGCTGCACCCCGGCCGACCTCGAGCAGATCGAGGCGAAGATGCGCGAGCAGCAGTCCGCCGACCTTTCCTTCGAGCACTCGAAGGACCTTCCGCGCGCGGACGCCGTCGCCGAGCTCGAGGCCAAGGGCCAGCCGTTCAAGGTCGAGATCGTGAACGACCTGCCCGCCTCCGAGGGCGAGACGGTGAGCTTCTACCGCCACGGCACGTTCGAGGACCTCTGCCGCGGTGGCCACCTCGAGACCACGAAGGGGCTCGGCGCGTTCAAGCTGCTGAACACCGCCGGCGCGTACTGGCGCGGCGACGAGACGCGGCCGATGCTCCAGCGCATCTACGGCACCGCGTGGGACACACAGGACGAGCTCGACCAGCACCTGTGGCGGCTGGAGGAGGCGAAGAAGCGCGACCACCGCAAGGTCGGTCGCGAGCTCGACCTGTTCACGTTCCACCCGGAGTCTCCGGCGGCCCCGTTCTTCCATCCGAACGGCATGGCGCTGTGGCGGGCGCTCGAGGACTGGTCGCGGCAGGTGCGCCGCGACGCCGGCTTCGACGAGGTCCGCACGCCCGAGCCTCGTGCGCAAGGAGCTGTGGGAGACGAGCGGCCACTGGGGCAACTACCAGGACAACATGTTCGTGCTCGACGACTACGACCATGTCTCCGGGCTGAAGCCGATGAACTGCCCGGAGGAGATCCTCATCTACAAGACGCGGTCGCATTCGTACCGCGAGCTGCCGATGCGCTTCGCGGACTACTCGACCCTGTTCCGCAAGGAGCGCACTGGGGTGCTGGCGGGGATGTTCCGCGTGCGCCAGCTCACCCAGGACGACTCCCACGTCTTCTGCCGCGACGACCAGGTCGACGACGAGCTCCGCCTGGCCCTCTCTCTCGTGCGAAAACAGTACGCACCGTTCGGCTTCGAGCCGCGCGCCAGGCTCGCGACGCGCCCGGAGAAGCGGCTCGGTTCCGATGAGTTCTGGGAGCGCGCCGAGGGCCGGCTGCGCGAGCGGCTCGACGAGGACGGCATGGCCTACACCCTCGACGAGGGCGGCGGGGCCTTCTACGCCCCGAAGATCGACATCTTCATCGAGGACGCGCTCGGACGCGAGTGGCAGATGGCCACCATCCAGGCCGATTACCAGCTCCCGCAGCGCTTTGACCTCGAGTACCGCGCGGCCGACGGCGGATTCGAACGACCCGTCGTGATCCATTACGCGATCTACGGCAGCTTCGAGCGCTTCATCGGCATCATCACCGAGCATTGGGCGGGTGCCTTCCCGTTCTGGCTGGCCCCTGTCCAGGTCGCCGTGGTGCCCATCGCCGACCGCCATCTCGAGTACGCCGAGCGGGTGCGTGCCGCCATCGCCGCCGCAGGGCTGCGGGCCGAGGTGGACGACCGATCGGAGCGCATGCAGCTCAAGCTGCGGGACGCGCAGGAGCGGCGGGTGCCCGTGATGGTGGTGGTGGGGGATCGCGACGCGGAGGCCGGCGCGGTCTCCGTCCGCCTGCGAACCGGGGAGCAGCTGCCGGAGGCGGTGCCGCTCGACGCGTTCGTGGCGGGGCTCGTCGCGCGCGACGCGAGTCGCGAGCTGTGGCCGTACGCCGAGGGAAGCGGCTCCGGCGCGTGAGGAAGATGCGGGGAGTGGGGCAGCTGGCGCTCCTCTCCACCGATCCGGGGCGCGTCGCCGAGTTCTACGAGTCCGCCTTCGGCTTTCGCCGCCTGGGCGACGACTCCGCCGGCGTCGACCTCGAGCTTGGCGGCTTCGAGTTGAGCTTCCGCCGCGGGGACCAGGCGACGCGCGAGGGGATCCAGATCGGCTTCAAGGTCGACACCGCCAACGAAGTGGACGGCTGGGCGCAGGAGCTCGCCCGGCGCGGCTTCGCGCTCGTCGCGCCGCCATCCGGCGACCACTGGGAGGGCAGCCGCAGCTTCCGCGTGGCCGATCCGGACGGGCGGCAGGTCGCAATCTTCTTCGACTATCCGGCCGCGATGCGGACGCGGGTTCCGCCGGCCGGGTGAGCACGACTCACGCTCACGCGACGAGCCGCGCGCGTTGACCGTATGTTCGATTTCGTTGTATGCTCGCCCCCGCGTCAGCGCATCTGAGAGCCGCCAGTGCCGCGAGGCCGGTGGCTCAATTATTTGAGGGGTAGCAGGGACATCGCAAAAGACCTACGCATCAACGAGATGATCCGGATCCGAGAGGTTCGGGTCATCGACGATGAGGGGCAGCAGTTGGGCGTCATGGCGACTGCCGACGCGCTCGCCCTGGCACAGCAGAAGGGGCTCGATCTCGTCGAGGTCGCGCCCACAGCGGTTCCCCCGGTCTGCCGAATCCTCGACTACGGCCAGTACAAGTACGAGCTGCAGAAGCGCGAGCGCGAACAGAAGAGAAGGCAGAAGTCGCAGTCCTTCAAGGAGGTGCGACTTGCCGTCAAGATCGACGTGCATGACCTCAGGACGAAGTCGCGACGAGCGGCCGAGTTCCTCGACAAGGGTGATCGCGTCAAGGTGACGGTCCGCTTCAGGGGACGCGAGATCAGCCACGCCAACCTCGGTCGTGACCTGCTGGAGCGAGTCTCCATCGAGCTCGCGGAGCATGGGGTCGTCGAGCGACCACCGCTCCTCGAGGGTCGCAGCATGTACATCGTGATGGCGCCGCTCGAGAAGCGGCCGGAGAAGAAGACCGATGCCACCGATGCCGGGTCGACACCTGGCGCGGAGGCCGAAACGTCGCCAACGGGCGGCAACACCATCGGCGATGCGATCGCCGCCAAGGGCCAGGCAGTCCCACCGGGGGCCACGGCTCCGGCGGCGGCCGACGCGCCGGCGCAGCAGGGACCGTAGACATGCCGAAGATGAAGACGCACAAGGGGACGGCGAAGCGTTTCCGCAAGACTGGCTCCGGGAAGTGGATGCGCCCCAAGGCGTGGCGTGGCCACCACCTCGAGATCAAGTCGAGCCGCCGCACCCGTCGCTACGCGGGGATGGCCGCCGTACCGAAGGTGCACACCAAGCAGCTCGAGCGCCTGCTGCCGCACGCCGGGAAGGGCTGACCGATGGCCAGGGTCAAGCGCGGCGTCGCCGCGCATCGGCGCCACAAGAAGCTGCTGAACCAGGCCGAGGGCCGCCGGGGGACGCGCTCCAAGCTCATCAGGCCGGCCCGTGAGGCGCTCCTGCACGCGCTCGTCTACGCGTATCGCGACCGACGCGACCGGAAGCGCGACATGCGCCGCCTGTGGATCGAGCGTATCAACGCCGCCTCCCGCCAGCACGGCGTGCCGTACGGCCGCCTCATTCACGGCCTCAAGGCCGCGGGCGTCGAGGTCGACCGCAAGGTCCTCGCCGACATGGCGATTCGCGAGCCGCTCGCCTTTGCCGCGGTGGTCGAGACCGCAAAGGGATCCTTTACCAGCTGACCGGCGTTCCGGTTCGTTTCAGAACGCCGGTCTCTCGACCCCCTTCCGCATTCGCGGGACGGGGGTCGTTCTGTTATCCGATGATGGCTGCGTATGACGATGGGTGAGATGCGGACACAGGTCGAGGCTCTTCGCGATGAGGCCCTCGCGCGCCTGGCGGATGCCGGCGACAGCGCGGCAGTGGAGCGCCTGCGCGGCGAGCTGCTGGGCCGGTCCGGGCGGCTGACGGCGCTGCTCAAGCAGCTCGGCGGCGCGCCCGCCGACGATCGCCCGGCCCTCGGCAAGCGAGCGAACGAGGTGCGGCGGGAGCTGGAGGCCGCGATCGACGCGCGGATGGTCGAGATGCGCGGTGGCGACCTCGGGGCGCGGCTGGAGTCGGAGGCGATCGACATGAGCGCGCCGGGCCGGCCGCTGCGCGTCGGCCATCTGCACCCGGTCCAGACGCTGATGCGCGACCTGCGCGAGCTCTTCCACGCGTACGGCTTCGAGGTCTTCGAGGGGCCGGAGGTCGAGACCGAGGAGCTCAACTTCGAGCTGCTCAATATCGGCGTCGACCACCCGTCCCGCGACCTGTGGGACACCCTGTACGTCGCGGAACCCGGGAGCGTCGAGGCTGGCGAGCCCCGCCCGGCGAGCGACGGCACGATCCTGCGCACCCACACGTCGCCGGTGCAGGTCCGCGCGATGCGGGCCCTGGAGCCACCGATCCGTGTCCTGGCCCCCGGACGCTGCTTCCGCTACGAGGCGGTGGACGCGAGCCACGGCTTCGAGTTCTTCCAGGTCGAGGGCCTCGTGGTGGACCGCGACACGAGCCTCGCCGACCTCAAGGGCATGCTCGAGGAGATCGCGCGTGCCCTCTACGGCCGCGATGTGCGGACCCGCTTCCGACCCGGCTACTACCCGTTTACCGAGCCGTCGGTCGCGTTCGACATCAGCTGCCTCGTCTGCGGGGGATCGGGATGCGCCGCGTGCGGCCGCTCCGGATGGATGACGATCCTCGGCGCCGGAATGGTGCATCCGACCGTGATCCGCAACGGCGGCTACGACCCGGACGAGTACCAGGGCTACGCGTTCGGGATGGGCCCCGACCGCATGACGATGCTGCGCCACGGCATCGGCGACATCCGGCTGCTCTTCAGCGCCGATCTGCGCTTCGTGACGCAGTTCGCGGAGGGACGCTAGGTGCGCGTGCCTCTCTCATGGCTCCGCGAGTACGTGGACGTGACACTTTCGCCGCGCCAGCTCGCCGACGAGCTGACCATGCGCGGGATGGAGGTCAGTGCCATCGAGCAGGGGGGTGCCGGCTGGACCGATGTCGTCGTCGGGCGGCTGGTGGACGTCCAGCGCCACCCGAACGCGGACACCCTGTGGCTCACGCGCGTTGAGGTGGAGGAGGGCTCGGAGCCGCTCGAGATCGTATGCGGCGCGCAGAACCTCGAGCTCGGCCAGCTGGTCCCCGTCGCTCGCGTCGGCGCGGTGCTGCCGGGCGACCGCCGCATCGAGCGCACGAAGATCCGCGGCGTGGTGAGCAACGGGATGCTGTGCAGCGCCATCGAGCTTGGCCTGGGGCCCGACGCGGACGGGATCCACATCCTGGGGCACGGTGACGAGCTGGCGCTCGGCACGCCGCTGGGTGAGGTGCTGGGCGAGACGGTGCTTGACGTCGACGTGAAGCCGAACCGCGGCGATGCGCTGAGCATGGTGGGCCTCGCCCGCGAGATCGCCGCTTTCACCGGGGCTGAGCTTCGGATGCCGCCGATCGAGGTGCGCGAGTCATCGGAGGCCACCGATGCGCACGTGAGCGTCCGAATCGAGGACCCGGAGCTCAACCCACGCTTCGCGGCGAGATGGTTCGACGGCGTGGCGAACGGGCCGTCGCCCGACTGGATGCAGCGGCGGCTGCTGGCGGCTGGGATGCGGCCCATCAGCGCCGTCGTCGACGTCACCAACTACGTCATGCACGAGCTCGGGCAGCCGATGCACGCCTACGACGCCGATGCCGTCCCGGACGGGCAGATCGTCGTGCGGCGGGCACTCGCGGGTGAGACGCTCACCACCCTCGACCACGTCGAGCGGCGGCTCGACGACCGGATGCTCGTCATCGCCGACCGGGAGCGACCGATCGGTCTCGCCGGGATCATGGGCGGCGCCTCGACCGAGGTGGGAGCGTCGACGACGCGCGTGATCCTGGAGTCGGCCATCTTCCACGGGCCGACGATCCGCAACACGGCGCGCAGGCTCGGCCTGCGATCCGAGGCGAGCATGCGTCACGAGAAGGGCATCGGTCCGGACCTCCCGCGCGTCGCCGCCGACCGCGCGGCGCAGCTCATCGCCGAGATCACCGGTGCCAGCGTGGGCCGGGGCATCGTGGACAACGACCCCGATCCGAAGCCACCGCGGCAGGTGGAGGCGAGCGTCGGGCGGATGAGCCGGCTGCTCGGGATCGACCTCGACGCCGATCGCATCGCCGCCCTCCTGCGTCCGCTCGGATTCGAGAGCAAGGCGCAGGGAGATCGGCTCACCGTCACCGTCCCAAGTCACCGGCTGGATGTCGACGTGGCGGCGGACATCGCCGAGGAGGTCGCGCGCGCCCACGGGTACGAGCGGATCGAGGGTCGGCTGCCACGCGCCGCGCTCCCGCCGTATCGGCC
This sequence comes from uncultured Chloroflexia bacterium, assembly GCA_963840205.1. Classification (GTDB taxonomy): domain Bacteria; phylum Chloroflexota; class Limnocylindria; order QHBO01; family QHBO01; genus JACDBZ01. The sequence continues at coordinate 109,237 of CAWIXZ010000021.1, read as the reverse complement.
GGACCCGAGCGAGCCACGCCAGAGCGTGCGCCGCATCCTCGCCGGATTCGGCCTGGACGAGGTGGTCACGCACGCCCTCATCGGCCCGGACGACCTCCGACGCGCCGAGCTGGATCCGGCCGCGACGCAGCTGGTGCGCGTCTCCAACCCGCTGAGCGAGGAGCACTCGATCCTGCGGCCGAGCCTCACGCCATCGGGACTCGGGGCCCTGGCGGAGAACGCCCGCCGTCGCCGTCCGGATGCGTGGCTCTTCGAGGTCGGGAAGGTGTACTGGTACAACCCGGGAACCGCGACGCCGCGCGAGCGGGTCTCCGAGACCGCCGGCACCGGCCGCTACGAGGGCTGGGAGCTCGGCATCATCCTATTGGGCAGCCCCGCTCCTGCGTCCCCGGGCGTCGCGGCACGACCCGCGGACGTGGCCGACCTCAAGGGGATCGTCGACGCCCTGCACGACGCGGTCGGCGCTCCTCGGCCCAGCTACCGCGCCGAGGACCCTGAACGACGCCACGCGCATCGGCATCCGGGGCGGACGGGCGTGGTGTGCGACGCCGGTGGTCGCCCGTACGGATCGCTCGGCGAGATCCATCCACGCGTGGTCGAGGCGTGGGGACTCACCGGCCGGCCGGTGGACGCCGCGATCGACCTCCAGCGGCTGCTCGCACTGGTCCCTGAACGCGCACGGTCGAAGCCGATTCCCACCCTTCAACCCCTCGATCGGGACCTCGCCGTGGTGGTGGACGAGGCGACGCCGGTGGGGGAGGTGCTGCGCATCGCGCGCATGAGCGCCGGGCCGCTGCTCGACGAGCTGCGCCTGTTCGACATCTATCGCGGCGATCAGATCGGTGCCGGGCGAGTGAGCTACGCGCTCGCAATGCGCTTCGCGCCGCAGCAGTCAGGGGACGATCGGAGCGTGGAGAAGGCGCTCGACAAGGTGCGTGGTGCGCTCAGGCACCACCTTGGGGCCGAGATCCGATAGGAGGATCGGCTCCTTGCCGGGCACTGCGAGGCTGCTACCCTTCGGGCGCCGATATCGGTCAACAAGGAGAGAGAAGCGTGGAGCTGCTGGCGGAGCTGAGCTGGGTGGATGTGGCGATCCTCGCCCTCCTGGCGTTCGGCATCTTCCTGGGTTTCACGCAGGGCATCGTTCGGTACCTGCTCAACCTCGCCGCGGTCTTCATCGCGTTCATCGTGTCCGCGCAGCTCAAGGGACCGATCGCGGACGTCCTGAGCGTCTGGCAGCAATTCCCGGCCGAAGGCAGAGAGCTCTTCTTCTTCCTGCTCTTCTTCCTCGTCCTGACGTTCGGGCTGTGGTTCCTCATCCGCGCGTTCTTCAGCCGCACCCGCCTGCCGGTCGGGGCGGTGCTCGACGAGATCGGTGGCGCGATCTTCGCGCTCGCCTACGTGACCATCTTCATCAGCTTCCACCTCGTCGTGCTCGACAGCTTCTACATCGGCGACGGTGCGGAGCCGACCGGGATTCTGGGCGCGTACTACAACGCGGTGAACGACTCGTTCATCGTGGGCTACCTGCGCGAGACCGTCGTACCCGCCATCGGCTACGTGGCTCGCCCATTCGTGCCTGGAGAGATCGCCCAGCTCCTCATCCGGTGACGCTGACGGCCGCGCGACCGTCAACGACCGATCGCGCCTGGTTCGATCGACCGGCCACCGCGCTCGCGCGCGAGCTCCTCGGCTGCCGGCTCGTCCATGCCACGGCCGGGGGAACGGTCGGAGGACGCATCGTGGAGACCGAGGCGTACCGTGGCCCAGAGGACCTCGCCGCGCACTCGGCGCGCGGGAGGACGGCTCGCAACGCGGTGATGTTCGGGCCGCCGGGGTTCCTGTACGTGTACCTGATCTACGGCCTGCACCTGTGCCTGAACATCGTCGCCGGGCCGGGTGAGAAGCCGGAAGCCGTGCTGATTCGCGCGCTGGCCATCGACGAGGGAGTCGAGCTCGCCCGATCCCGACGTGGCGAGGCGGTCCCAGAGCGCCGGATTGCGTCCGGACCGGGCAATGTGGGGCGGGCGCTCGGGATCTCGCGCAGCGACAACGGGCTCGACCTGGTCGACGGCCCGGTGCGGATCGAGCCGCGGAAAGATCACCCGCGCGTCGCCCGCGGCGCGCGCATCGGCGTCGACTACGCCGGCCCATGGGCGGCACGACCGCTGCGGTTCTGGATAGCCGATGACCCGCACGTCTCCCGTCGCTGAGCCCGCGACCGGCTCGGCGGCCGACGAGAGCACGCTCCGCGCGCTCGAGTTCGGAGCCGTGGTCGAGCAGCTCGCGGCGCTGACCTCGTTCCCTCCGGCGCGGGAGCTGGCGGAGGCCAGCCTGCCGCTGTCGAACGAGGCCCACGTGACCCTGCTCCAGGACCAGACCGATGAGGCCGCGCGGCTGCTGGAGGACCAGGCGCAGGCCAGCATCGGCGCTGCCCGGGACGTGCGGCCGGCACTCGAGCGTGCCGACCGCGGCGGGCAGCTCACCCCGGCGGAGCTGGTGGAGATCGCCCAGACGCTCGACGCGACCGACCGCTTCGGGGCGCGACTTCGCGACTGGCGCGAACCACAGCTGTCCGGCATCCGCGACGAGCTCGACCCGGCGCCCGAGCTTGCCGAGCGGATCGTCCGCAGCGTCGACGAGTCCGGCGAGATCCTGGACAGCGCATCGGCCGAGCTCGCCGCCATCCGCAAGCGGCTGCGCACGGCGCAGGACCGAGTCCGCGAGCGCCTGAACACAATGCTTCGGTCCAGCGCGATGGCCGGGGTCATCGGTGAGCCGATCGTCACCCTGCGCGCGGGCCGCTACGTCATCCCGATCCGGGCGGAGGCAAAGGGCAAGGTCAAGGGGATCGTGCACGACCAGAGCTCGTCGGGCGCCACGCTGTTCATCGAGCCGCTCACGGTCGTCGAGCTCAACAACGCGTGGACCGAGGCGACGCTCGCCGAGGAGCGGGAGGAGGAGCGGATCCTCGAGGAGCTGTCGCGGGCGGTAGAGGCGCGGGCCGAGTCGCTCATCGCCAGCCTCGCCGCCCTGGCGCGTGCCGACCTGTGGATCGCCCGGGCGCGCCTCTCGGCGCAGCAGGACGCGGTTCGGCCCACCGTGACGCCCGACGCGGCCGAGCTGCTGTCGGCGCGCCATCCATTGCTCGGGCCCTCGGCGGTGCCGATCGACCTGCGGCTCGGCGACCGATTCGGCTACCGCGCGCTGGTCGTGACCGGGCCGAACACCGGCGGCAAGACCGTGTCGCTCAAGACGCTGGGCCTGCTGTCGCTCATGCACCAGGCAGGCCTGCGGGTCCCGGCCGCGGGCGGCGCGCGGCTGCCGGTCTTCGGACGCGTGATGGCCGACATCGGCGACGAGCAGAGCATCGCGCAGTCGCTCTCGACCTTCTCGAGCCACCTGCGCAACGTCGTCCGCTTCGTCGAGGCCGCCGGGCCGGGCACCCTCGTGCTGCTCGACGAGGTCGGCGCCGGGACCGATCCGACGGAGGGCTCGGCCCTCGCCATGGCGATCCTGGCGCGGCTGCTGGACGCCGGGGCCATGGTCGCCGCCACGACCCACTACGCGGAGCTCAAGGCGTTCGCCACCGAGCATCCCGGGCGTCACGAACGCGGCGGTCGAGTTCGACGTGCGGACCCTGCGGCCCACCTACCGGCTGAGCATCGGCCTGCCGGGGAAGAGCCAGGCCTTCGCCATCGCCGAGCGGCTTGGGCTGTCGAAGGAGATCCTCGACGATGCGCGCTCGCGCATCTCGGCGGAGCACGCGACGATGGAGGAGACGCTCGCCGCCATCGCACAGAGCCAGGAGGCGCACGCCGAGGCGCTCAAGGCGGCGGCGGCGGACCGGGAGGCAGCGGCCGCGGAGCGCGACCGCGCGCGCGGGGGCGTCGCCCGCGCCCGGGACGAGGCGGCGCAGATGCTCGCGGAGGCGCGCCGCGCGTCGGAGGACCTCGTGAGCCGGGCGGAGCGCGAGGTGGCGGAGCTGCGCCGCGAGCTGACCCGGCAGCGGAACCTGACCCGCGGGAGCGGGAAGACGAGCGACGCGGCATTCGACGAGCTCACCCGCCGCGCGTCGCGGGTCCGCGGCGAGGCGAAGGCCGCGAAGGCGCCGCGCGCATCCGCCGCCGCGGAACCCGAACCCGAACCGGAGCCGAGCGGCGCGCAGCCTCGCGTGGGTGCCTGGGGTCGCTCACGGACGCTGGGGAGCGCCGGGCGCATCGTGGAGGTGAGCGGCCGCACCGGTCGCGTGACGCTCGAGACCGAGGGGGCGCGGCTGGTGGTGCCGGGCGACGACGTGGAGGTCGTGCCCGAGCCGATCAGCGGCCCCGCGCCGCCCGACGTCGAGGCCGAGGAGATGCGTCGCCGCGCGGCCCAGCAGGTGTCGCCGACGCTCAGCCTGCGCGGGGAGCGGGTCGAGGCCGCGCTCGAGCAGCTGGACGCGTACCTCGACCAGGCGCTGCTCGCCGGGCTCGACAGCGTGGCGATCGTGCACGGCTCCGGGACCGGGCGCGCTGCGTCGCGCGGTGCGAGAGGCGCTGGAGGCCCATCCGCGGGTTCGCGGCATCCGCACCGGCCGCCGCGAGGAGGGCGGCGACGGGACGACCGTCGCGGAGCTCTAGGGCGCGAGGCGTCGGCGTCGCGGTCGGCTCGGCGGCGTCGGCGTCGGCGTGGGCGTGCAGGACCGGCGGCAGCGTCGGCGTGCGGGCGTCGGCGACGGGGAGGGCGTCGGCGTCGCCTCCGGCGTCGGGCTCGGGGTGGGGGACGGGCTCGGAGTCGGCGACGACGTCGGGATCTCGCCGATCACGCAGTCCTCGGTCGGGGCGAGCGGGGCGTCGAGCGGCCCCGGGAAGGGCTGCCGGACGCTGCCGTTGAGCTCGTCCTCGCGCCCGGTCCACTCCTCGATCCACGCCAGGTTCGCCTCCTCCCAGGTCGGGTGGTGCTCCTCCCAGCCGGCGAGGTCGATGTAGGTCTTCTCCTCCGGCTCCGGAGGCGGCTGGTCCGGAGGCGGCTCGGCGGAGGGGTCCGGCGTGACGGACGGCGCGACGGTCTGGAAGTCGCCGCAGCCCTCCTCCCAGATCTTGCCGGTCTCGGCCTCGAGCGCAGCTCGCGGTGGACGGTGTCCTGCTGGCTCGGCTGCCGGTCGGCGCGCACGACCTCGGTGACGGTCGGCGCCGGTGAACTCGCCCGGCAGCATCCCGCTGATGGGGTCGATCGTCACGTCCACGACGCCCTCGGGGCGCGTGAAGTCGTGCACCGGCAGCTCGTTGAGCGCGGCGATCTCGAGCATGTAGTCGTGCCAGATGTACGTCGGCGCATCGGCCGCGAAGACGTTCTCGATCGGCGAGTTGTCGCTGTTGCCGATCCACACTCCGGTGACGATCGCACCCTCGGTCACGGAGGGGTCCGGATCGCCTGCCAGGTAGCCGAACGCCTGCAGGTCAATGAACTCGTTCGTCGTCCCGGTCTTCAGCGTCGCCGGCCGCCGTCCCGCCTCCGGTCGTGAGCTGGAAGCGCGGACCCCACAGCGGGTTGGCGGCGGGATCGGTGTTGTCGGCAAGGATGTCGGTGACGAGATAGGCCGATGCGGCCGACAGGACCTGCTCGGGCTCGTCGGCATCGGTGTCGTGGTCGTAGATGACGTTGCCGTCCGAGTCCTCGATCCGCTGGATGAGGTACGGGACGTTGAGCTCGCCGCCGTTCGCGATCGCGCCGTACGCCCCGGCCAGGTCGAGCTGATGGACGCCGAGTGTGCCCAGGCTGAGCGACGGGACGGCGTGCTCCCCGTCGTGGGCGGGGTCGAACTCGAGCCCCAGCCGCTCCGCCATGTCGAGGACGGTCTCGGTGCCGACGAGCTGCTGCGCCTTGACCGTCGGGATGTTGAGCGAGTACTTCAGCGCGTCGCGCGCGCGGACCGGCCCGCGCTCGCGAAGATCGGCATTCGGCACGCTGTAGCCGTCGACGATCTCGCCCTCGACGTCCATGAACATCGTGGCGGGGCTGATCGCACCCGGACTCGAAGCCGGCCGCGTACGTGAGCGGCTTGAAGGCCGATCCCGACTGCCGGAAGGCCTGGCCGATGACGTCGTAGTTGGGCTGGTGCGCCGGCGTCGACTCGCCGTAGAAGTTCGCGCTGCCGACGTAGGCCAGCACCGCGCCGGTCCGGTAGTTGAGCGTCACGATCGCGTCGTTGTTGATGTTCCGATCGCGCAGCCCGGCGATCCATCCGAGCGCATCGGCTCCGTACTTCTCCGTGAGTTCTTCGTCCGTCAGGCGATCGAGGTCGTAGGCGACCTCAGCCCACTTCTCGGCCGTCGTCTGGTAGCCCTCGTAGTCGAGGGTGGTGATGACGCGCAGCCCGCCGGTGTCGAGCAGCGCCTCGCCCTCCAGCAGCTCACCCGCCTCTCGGCGCACGGCGTAGACGAAGTGCGGCGCGAGGTACTCGTTGTCGTCCCGCACGACGAGCACGACCTCCTCCGCGAGCGCCGCCTCGTGCTCCGCCGCGGTGATGACGTCGGAGTCGAGCATCTGGTCGAGCACGAAGTTGCGGACGGTGATCGCCTGGGCATGCGCTGGAACGACCAGCACCGTCTCGCCGCCCCGCTCGTCCTCGAGGGCCTCGAGCGACGGGTCGAGCCGGGAGGGCGCGCGGACCAGCCCGGCGAGCATCGCGGCCTCGCTCACGCTGAGCTGGTCGTCCGGAGCGTCGGAGGTGAGGTCCTTGCCGTAGTACGCGTTCGCCGCAGCCCAGATCCCGTAGGCGTTGCGGCCGTAGTAGACCTGGTTCAGGTACATCTCGAGGATGCGCTCCTTGCCCTCGGTCCCCGGATATCGCTCGTCGAGCCGGAGGGCGAGGATCGCCTCCTTGATCTTGCGCTCCACCTGGCGCTCGGGGTCGGCCATGATCTCCGCGTCGAAGAGGCGCATCCGCACCGAGCTGCTGGCAGATCGTGGACGCGCCCGAGACGGTCTCGCCGGCCTGGACGTTCTGCAGCAGCGCGCGGACGATGCTGCGGAAGTCGATGCACGGGTTCGGTCCAGAAGGTCTGGTCCTCCGCGGCGACCTGGGCGTCGATCATGAGCTGCGGGATCTCCGCGAAGGAGATCTCGCGACGGTCCTCGATGGCGAAGGTCGCGAGCTCCGTGCCGTCGCCGGAGACGACCGTCGAGCCCTGGGCGAGGTCGAAGTTCTCGATGTCCGCGACGTCGGGAAGGCCGTTCGTGTAGGACGCGTAGACGCCCATCAGCCCGACGAACAGCCCGACGGCGAGCGCGCCGAACACTGCCAGCACGATGCGAGGGAGGGCCGTGGAACCCGGGCGCCGTCGGCCCGGTGCGCCGCGCCCCGGCGGGCCCCGCCAGCCCGGCGGGGGTGGTCGTCGGGTCATCGGCCGGCAGGGTAGCACGGATGTTCGATGCGTATACTCAGCCGCCGATGGAGACCGCCGACAGCCGCACCGCCGTGCTCGACGACCTCGCCTGGCGGCGGATGATCGCGCAGAGCACCGATCTCGACGCGCTGCGCGCCGAGATGGCGGCCGGCCCGATCCGCGTGCTACTGCGGCTTCGATCCCACCGCGCCGAGCCTCCAGTTCGGCAACCTCGTGCAGCTCGTCACGATGCGACGGCTCCAGCTGGCAGGCCACCGGCCGATCGGCCTGGTGGGTGGCGCGACCGGGCTCATCGGCGACCCGAGCGGCCGCAGCGCGGAACGCGTGCTGCACGAGCGCGATGTGGTCGCCAGCTGGGTGGAGCGCATCCGTGGGCAGGTCGAGCGGTTCATCAGCTTCGAGGGTGACAACGCGGCCGTGCTGGCGAACAACCTCGATTGGACCGAGCCGCTGTCGACGATCGACTTCCTGCGCGACATCGGCAAGCACTTCAGCGTGAACCGGATGCTCGCCAAGGAGTCGGTGAGCGCCCGCCTCGAGGCAGGCGGGATCAGCTACACCGAGTTCAGCTACCAGGTGCTCCAGGGCCTGGACTACCTGGAGCTTCATCGCCGATACGGATGCGTGCTGCAGACCGGCGGCTCGGACCAGTGGGGCAACCTGACGGCCGGCGTCGACCTCATTCGCCGGGTGGAGGGCGCATCGGTGCATGCGCTGACCACGCCGCTGCTGACCGCCCCCGACGGCAAGAAGTTCAGCGCCAGCGAGGGAAACACGCTGTGGCTGGATCCGGCGATGACGACGCCTTTCGCGTTCTACCAGTACTTCCTCAACGTCGACGACTCCGTGGTCGGCCAGTACCTGCGCTGCTTCAGCTTCGGGTCGCACGAGGAGATCGAGGCGCTGGAGGCAGCCGTCGTCTCGCAGCCGGACGCGCGAGCGGCCCAGCGGGCTCTCGCACGCGAGCTCACCGAGCTGGTCCACGGCGCGCGACGCGGCGCGCGGGGTCGAGGAGGCCAGCGAGGCCCTCTTCGGCCGCGGAGACCTGCGGTCGCTGGACGCGGCAACGCTCGAAGCGGCGTTTGCGGGCCTGCCGCGCGCCGAGATCGCCGGCATAAACGGCCTCCCTCCGGTGCTGGACCTTCTCGTCCAGACCGGCCTTGCGGACAGCCGCGGCAGCGCGCGCCGTGTGCTCGGCGAGGGCGGCGTCTACCTGAACAACGAGCGCGTCGCCGATATCGCAGCAGTCCCCAGCGACGCCGATCTGCTCCGGGGCCGATGGCTCCTGCTGCGGCGAGGAAAGCGCAGCATCGCCGTGGCCGAGCTCAGCGGCTGAGGGGTTCCATCACCGAATCCCCGCGATTTGAATCGCGACTTGCCTACTGCGTCACCGAAATCCCAGTGCCGTCTCCACAGTCGATCGAGTACCCGAACCGACTCGCGGTGATCTTCACGACCTGACCGTTGCGGCAGTCCCGGGCGCCATGCTCTCGCGCGGCTTGAATCATCTCGGCGCACTGAGCCCCGTCCAGTTCCTCACACCCGATCTCGGGGCCAACCGGAGAAAAGGGACCGCAGCCTGCAGCGACCAGGAGAAGCACGACGAAGACCGCGTGCCGGCGCCACCCGCGGCACGTCATTCGTGGACGTCGAACTCGTTGCCCTCGGGATCGGCGAGCGTCGTCCAGCGGAAGTCACCGATGGCGTGCTCGGCGAGCGTTCGGCCGCCGTTCGCACCGATCCAGGCGACCGTATCGGCCATGTCGTCAACGGTGAGATCGACGTGCATCCGGTTCTTCACGGCCTTCGGCTCGGGGACCGGCTGGAAGCCCATGCGCGGCTGATCGGGAAGGCCGCGCAGGAAGATGAAGTCCGGCATCGCGTGCTCGACCTCCGTCCCGAGGAGCTCGGCCCAGAACCGCGCGAGGCGCGGGGCATCGGCGCAGTCGAGGATCACGCTCGTGATCCGGGCCGGCATCAGTGGCCGCGCTCCGGTGCGTGCCCGTTCTCTGCCGCGTGGGCGGCGATGACCTTCTCGGCGATGCTGTGCGGCACCTCCGCGTAGTGGTCGAGCTTCGAGCTGAAGCGGCCTCGGCCCTGGGTGATGGAGCGCAGCTCGGTCGCGTAGTGGAACATCTCGGCCTGCGGGATCTGCGCCTTGAGGTGCTGCATCCCGTCGCCGGAGTCCATGCCGAGCACGTGGCCGCGTTTCGAGGTGATCTGGCCCATCACGTCGCCCATGTACTCATCGGGGACGACGACGTCCACCTCGAGCACCGGCTCGAGCAGTGCGGGAGCGGCCGCCTCGAACGCCCGCTTGAGCGCCTGTGACGCAGCGACCTTGAACGCCATCTCCGAGCTGTCGACCGTGTGGTACGAGCCGTCGACCAGGGTCGCCTTGAGGTCGACGACCGGGTAGCCGGCGAGCACTCCCTCGGACATCGCCTCGCGCAGCCCCTTCTCCACGGCGGGGATGTACTGCTTGGGCACCACGCCTCCGACGATCCGATCGCCGAACGCGAAGCCGGAGCCGCTCTCGCCGGGCTCGAACTCGATCACGACGTGGCCGAACTGGCCGTGCCCCCCGGTCTGGCGCTTGAACCGGTTGTCGATGCGCGCGGCCGAGCGGATCGTCTCGCGGTACGGGACGCGGGGCGTCGCCGTCCGCACCGCCGCGCCGAACTTGCGCTTCAGCCGGTCGACGATGACGTCGACGTGCGCGTCGCCCATGGCGGTGAGGATCGTCTCGCTGGTGCCCTCCTCCCGGTGGATCCGCACGCACGGCTCCTCCTCCGCGAGCCGATGGAGGGCCTGGCCGAGCTTGTCGAGGTCCGCCTTCGACTCTGGCTCGACCGCCACCTGGAGGGATGGCTCCGGGAACTCGAAGCGCGGCAACTCGAGGGCGCTGGCGCGGTCGCTGACCAACGTGTCGCTCGCCGAGGTGGAGGTGAGCTTCGCGACTGCGGCGATGTCGCCGGCAGAGACCTGCGTCAGCGTCTCCTGGTCCTTGCCCTGCACGGAGAGCAGGTTCCCGACGCGCTCCTCCTCCTTCCGGCTCGCGTTGTAGACGTGGCCCTGCGACTTCAGGGTGCCGCTGATCACGCGGAAGTAGGTGAGGCGCCCGACGAACGGGTCGGCGGTCGCCTTGAACACCTGCGCCACGAAGGGACCGTTGGGGTCGGCAGCGATCTCCCTGCCGTCTGCGGTCTTGCGCGCGCCAACCTCGGCGGGGGAGGGGACGTGCTTCGCGATCATGCGGATGAGCTCTCGGACGCCGATGTTCAAGGTCGCGGAGCCCACGAACACGGGCACGACGCTGCCCTCGCGCGTGCCCTTGTGCATGGCCGCCTCGATCTCGGCGTCGCTGAGCTCCGCGCCCTCGAGGTACTTCTCCATGAGCTCGTCGCTCGCCTCCGCGGCGGCCTCCACGAGCGCGTCGCGGCGCGAGTGCTCGATCCCCTCGAGCTCGGTCGGGATCGGCACCTCCTTCGGCGTGCCGTTCTCGTAGACCGTCGCGTGCTCCTCGATCACGTCGACGTAGCCGCGGAACGTCGCGGCCGATCCGATGGGCAGGTAGACCGGGGCGATCTTCGGGCCGAAGCGGGCCTTGAGCTGCTCGAGCACGGCGTCGTAGTTCGCGTTCTCGCGGTCCATCTTGTTCACGAAGATCATGCGCGGCAGGCCGCGCGCATCGGCCAGACGCCAGACCTCCTCCGTGCCGACCTCCACGCCGGCGGAGGCGTCGACCACGACGATCGCGGCGTCGGCCGCGGCCAGTGCCTCGATGACGTCGGCCTGGAAGTCCGCGTAGCCGGGGGTGTCGACGAGCGTGATGCGCACGCCCTCGTGCTCGAGAGTGGCGACCGCGAGGTTGATGCTCTGCCGGTGCTTCTGCTCGTCCGGATCCCAGTCGAGCGTCGTGGTCCCGGCCTCGATGCTCCCGAGGCGGTTGATCGCGCCGGCGTCGAAGAGCATCGCCTCCGCGAGACTCGTCTTTCCGGCGCCACCGTGGGAGATCAGTGCGACGTTCCGGATCCTGTCGGGGGAGGTCGGCTTCATCGGGGCTCCTTTGTCGGAGGTCGGTGGCCGGAGACGGGCGGCAATTATAGGAGCGCCGCGCTGACGGGCCGGCGACGCCTGATTTGCTAGCGTGGCCGCATGCACCCTCACGTCGCCTACGTCACAGAAGAGCAGCCGTCGCCTGATCCCCTCGGCTTCCTGCTCGACGCGCTGGCCGACCCGATGACCCTGCTCGTCCTGGGTGGCGGGGCGCTGGTCACGCTCGCGTTGCTCGTGTTGTGGGCCCGCCTGCGCCCGCTTGAGCAGGCGCGGCTGCGCTTCGTCCGACAGGCAGAGGGCTATCGGCCCTACGTGCCATGGATGCTGCGGCTGTCGGTGGGCCTCGTGGTCATCGGCGCCGGCCTGGGACGGGTGCTGTTCGCCCCGAACGTGCCGCTCGGTGGCTGGCCGCACCTCGTGCTCACCGCCCTCGGCTTCCTGCTCCTGCTCGGGTTCGCCGTCCGGCCCGCGGCCCTGCTGGGGCTCGCCATCTACCTCGTGGCGCTGGTGCTCGACCCTCGGCTCTTGGCGATCTTCGACGTCGCCGGTGGCCTGGCCGCCATCGCACTCGTCGGCCCCGGCGCTCCGAGCGTCGACGACCTGCTGCGCGCGGCGTTCCCGAGGTCCCCCGGCAGCGACCCCGCCACGGCCCCCGTGCCGGAGCCGCGCTACGACGACCTCGTGCCGCTCCTGGTGCGCATCGGCCTGGGTGGTGCGTTCGTGGCGTCCGGCATCGGCGACAAGCTGCTCATCTACGAGCAGGCGCTGGCCGCGGTCGACAAGTACGGCCTGACGAGCGTCGTGCCGGTCTCGCCAGAGCTGTGGGTGGTGGGTGCGGCCGCGCTCGAGACGACATTGGGTCTCGCCATCCTGTTCGGCGTCCTCACGCGCTTCGGCGCCGTCCTCGGCTTCGTCGTGCTCACCCTGGCGGTGTTCGCGCTGCCGGACGACCCCGTCATCGCGCACGTCGGGCTCTTCGGCCTGTCGAGCGTGCTGGTCGTGCTCGGCGGAGGCCACTGGAGCGTCGACGCGATCCTCGCCCGACGCTTCGGCGCCGCCGGCCCGGCCTCAGAGGCCATCGGGGTCTGAAGCCCTAGAATTCGGACCTCGCCAGAACCAGGGGATACCCGATGTCAGGCCACAGCAAGTGGTCCCAGATCAAGCGGCAGAAGGGCGCCAACGACGCGAAGCGTGGCGCGCTCTTCACCAAGCTCGCCCGCGAGATCATCACCGCCGCCCGCCAGGGTGGGGGAGACAGCGAGGCGAACTACCGCCTGCGCATGGCCGTCGACAAGGCGAAGGCGAACTCGATGCCCGCCGAGAACATCAAGCGCGCTATCGAGAAGGCGACCGGCAGCGGAGCCGATGCGGAGCAGTACGAGGAGATCACCTACGAGGGGATCGGTCCGGCCAACGTGGCCGTCATCGTGGCGGCCATGACCGACAACCGGAACCGGACCGCGTCCGAGATCCGCAGCGTGTTCTCGAAGATGGGCGGGTCGCTCGCGCCGGTGGCCTGGCAGTTCGCCCAGAAGGGCATCATCAGCGTCCCACTCAACGGGCGCGACTCGGACGAGGTCACCCTCGCCGCCATCGACGCGGGTGCGTCCGACGTGAGCCCTCCGGACGCCGGCGCGATCGTGGTGATGACCGAGCCTGCCGATCTGGAGACGGTGCGTCGGGCCCTCGCCGATTCCGGTTACGAGGCCGACTCCGCCGAGCTGAGCATGGAGCCGACGACGCGCGTCGAGATCGCCGACGAGGGCACCGCCAAGCAGGTCCTCATGTTCACCGAGCGCCTCGAGGACCTCGATGACGTGCAGAACGTGTACGCCAACTTCGACATCCCCGGCGAGCTCATGGAGCGGCTCGAAGCCCAGGTCGTCTAAGCAGCCAATAAGCCGCCAATAACGTCCGCATCTCACGATCGAACCGATGGCGCACCAGAGCGGGCTGATCGTCAACCTCACCATCAAGGTGGATAGCGGCGTCCTGCTGCTCGCCAAGCATCGAGCCCTGCTCGAGCGGACGTCGGTGAACCGTGTGCTGGCAGCGGCGCTCGAGGACTACGCGGATGGGACCATGGACGTCGCTCGCCGCAGCACGAAGGCCGCGTACGTCTTCGGGGTCGTGGAGGAGGTCCGGCGGCTGAGGCGGCTCAATCGTTCACGTCAGCGGATGGTCGAGGTAGTCCAGGTTCCTTCCGAGGCCGAGCTCGCGCCGTATCAGACCTCGAATGTGCAGCACTACAGCACGAGCGCACGAGAGCACGACCGCACAAACGAGGGCTGACACCCCAGCGGTCTAGGCGGCGAGGGCGGGTACCACCTCGCGGCCGATGCGCTCGAGATGCCGCAGGTCCCAGACCTCCGGCATGTTGACGATCAGGTGCTGTACGCCGGCATCGGCCTGGGCCCGGATGCGCGCAAGCACGTCAGACCCACTCATGCGGCCGTCGCGAAGGTCCACCTCCACGAGGTTGCTGATCTCGATCTCCGCCACGTCGCGGCCTATCACGTCGCAGTGGCGACGCAGGACCTCCAGCTTGTGGCGCACCTCGTCGGGCTCGAGCACCAGGAAGTTGCACGCATCGGCGTAGCGGGCGACGAGGCGCAGCGTTCGCTGCTCGCCATTGCCGCCGATCATGATCGGGGGCCGTGGGCGGGAGAGCGGCTGCGGCCGGACGATGGGCTCGGCCAGCTCGCTGAATGAGCCGACGAACGTCGAGCGGTCATCAGCCCAGAGCTGGTGCGCGATCCGGAGCGTCTCCTCGAGCCGGGCGAACCGCTCTCGCCGATCCGGGAATGCGATTCCCAGGCCGCGAGCCTCGCGCTCGTACCAGCCGGCGCCGATCCCGAACGTGAGACGTCCGCCCGACAGGACGTCGACGGTGGTGGCGGCCTTGACGAGGAGACCCGGCTCGCGGAAGAGGGCGCATCCGACGAGCGCGCCGAGGCGCACGCGTGACGTGACGCCGGCGAGGAATCCGAGCGTCGAGTAGGCCTCAAGCATCGGCTCCTCCGGGCCGCCCCAGCCCGTGTCAGCGGGGAGCTGGAAGAGGTGGTCCATCACCCAGAGCGAGTCGAGGCCCGCGGTCTCGGCTGCCTGGGCGATCTCCGTCAGGCGGCCGCGGATCTCCGGCGTACCGCCCGGGTACGTGAAGGACGGAAGCTGCAGCCCGAGGCGCATCGGGTCAGCCGCCGGCGCGAGCCTTGGAGGAAGGGGCGGGCGGCCTCGACGCGGCGGACGGACCGGTCGCCGCGCCGAGGTACCCGCTGAGCAATGCGCCGAGGTCCGGAACCGTCTCGGACCGCAGCCGGTAGCGCTTGATCCCGACGCCGACCGTCACGAGCCCGGCCGAGCGCAGGATGATCATGTGGTGGTGCATGGTGGTCTTCGCCACGCCGAAGATCTCGGCCAGCTCCATGAGGGTCTTCTCGCCTTCGGCGAGGGTGCGCAGGATGCGCAGGCGCTTTTCGTCGGCGAGCGCCTTCGAGAGGCGGACGAGGCGAAGCGGCGGTGAGTCGCTGAAGGCCGAGACGCTCTCGTCGGCGACGGGATAGACGATCAGCAGCACGTCGCCGAACTCGGTGAAGGAGACGAGCGGCCGGTTTACGAAGCTCGGGACCATCACCACGCGCTCGATCCCGGGCCGTGGCACGAACTCGACGCCGTTGGTCGCGGTCTCGATGAAGGCCTCCATCGGCATGTCGCGCAGCATCTCGCGCTTGGACTCCACGTCCCGCTCGAGGATCGGCAGGATCGTGGGCGACTCCGCGTTCCACACACGCTCCGCCCACTCCTCGAGAGCGCCGACGAGCACCGCCTTGAGCTGTTCGCCATCGGCGGCGAACACGCTGCGCAGGTACTGCGTCCAGGGCTCCCAGTCGGCGTGCGAGGTGCGAAGGAACTCCTGCTGCGCCTCCGCGTCCCCGGCGATCGCGGCGCGGATCACGGCCACCGGCGTCATGCGGCGCGTCTCCCGAGCGTAGAACTGCACCAGGTGCAGCCGGATCTCGTCCGGCTTCGTCTCGCGGAGGTGGGCGAGGAACGCCTTCACGTCGCGGGGCGCGGGAGTGTCGTACACGAGCGGGATGAGGTGGATGAACGAGTCGGGATCGCCGAGCGATGCGGACTCAAGGCGGGCAAGGAGGTCCTCACCGGCTCGGGCCCGCACCTCGGCGATCCAATCGGACCCGACCTCGTAGGTATCGGCGTCGCTGGCGTCGAGCGCCGTGACCAGCGACATGAGCATCTCGTAGGCGGGCGCCACGTCGATGGCGACGGGCGGGCGCTCGACCGGACGGCGCGTCATCGGTCCGCTCTCTTCGCTCAGGCAGTGCGGGAGAGCACCGAGCTGCGAGCGGGCTGCTCAACCCGTTCGCCGCTCAGCGCGCTTCCAGCTGCGATCAGCGCACGGCCGACGCGCAGCCGCAGGCCGCGTTGCCCAGGCGTCGAGTGCCTGGCCGCGGTGCCGCGCAGTCCCCGCTGGCGCTCCCGGATCAACTGGTCCAGGACGCCAGGGCTCGGCAGAATCATCATTGCGTTCCCTTCGTCCAGTATCTGTGATGAGGTTCTAACTATCTCGAACTGACGGTAGCGTACGACATACATCGTACGGTGTCAAGTTGGTGGAACGCGCCGGCTGAACCGTCGCGAGGGCGGGTGGACGGGTACCATCGGTCGATGATCACGCTCGGCATCGACCCAGGCACCGCCATCTGTGGCTTCGGCGTCGTCTCGCTCGACGGGGACTCGGTTCGGCTCGTGGACGCCGGCTGCATCCGGACGACCTCTGACGGGTCCGATGCCCATCGTCTCCGGCAGCTCCACGCGGCCCTGGCCGAGCTCATCGCCATGCACGACCCGGTCAGGGTCGGGCGTCGAGCGGCTCTTCTTCCAGCGCAACGTGCAGACCGCCATGACCGTGGGGCAGGCGCGCGGCATCGCCCTGCTCGCCGCGGCGCAGGCCGGCGTGCCGGTCGACGAGCCGACACCGAACGAGGTGAAGCAGGCCATCTGCGGCAACGGCGCCGCGGACAAGCGCCAGGTGGCCGCGATGGTGGAGCGCCTGCTCGGCGTGAGCCTGGCGACCACCCCGGACGACGCGACCGATGCGCTCGCGATCGCCATCGGCTGCGCCTACCGCGCCGCCTCGATGCCGAGGGCGCTCGCCGGGTGATCGGCTCGCTGCGCGGGCAGGTGACGCACCTCGGGCTCGACTCGGTGCTCATCGAGGTCGGCGGCATAGGCTATCGGGTCATCGCCGGTCCGGCGCTCCTCGCGCGCCTGCGACCGGGCACCGAGGCTTCGATCTACACCCATCACCTCGTGCGCGAGGATCAGCAGGCGCTCTTCGGGTTCGCGACGACGGAGGAGCTCGCCTTCTTCGAGCTGCTGATGACGGTCTCGCAGGTCGGCCCCAGGCTCGCGCTGGCGATCACGGCCGCGCATCCGGTCACGAAGCTGCAGCTCGCGATCGTCAGCGACGACGCCGACGTCTTCACCTCCGTCTCGGGCGTCGGGCGCAAGACGGCTCAGCGCATCCTCCTCGAGCTGAAGGAGAAGGTGCACGCCGCGGGCATCGCGGTCGGCCCGGGTGCCTCCGCCGATTCGGACGTCGTGGCCGCGCTGGAGTCGCTCGGCTACTCGGCGCAGGAGGCGCGGCGGGCGGCCAGCGCGGTGGCCGGCGGCGACATCGGCCTCGACGTGCGCATCAAGGCCGCCCTCCAGGAGCTCGCGCGGGCCCGCTGAGCGCTACCGCCTGAGGACGAGCCCGATGTGGCCGTACGGCGGTCGGGGGTCGCTGTACGAGCGGACGTTCGGGTCCTGCGGGGATTCGGCGGCGACGTCCCACAGCCGGTTCTGCGCGTCGAAGCTGACCTCGGCCAGCTGCGGCCAGCGTTCCAGCATCCGGGTCCCGATCTCGTTGACGAGGTGCTGGATCGACAGGCTGACGAAGTCGTGGAAGACGGCCGCCGCGAGATCGGCGACCTGCTCGCTGGCCACGTACCGCGCCGCATCCGCGAGCACCGCGTGCGACGCATCCGTGTAGCGCCAGCCGACGTCGCACCAGATGTAGAGCGGCCGATCCGGCCGCTCGGGGAGCGTGGTGTGCTCGTCACGCGCGAAGTCGGCGAACGCGGAGCCGGTGACCTTGATGAGCTGCATGCCGGCGCGCCCGCACTCGTGATCGGTGATGCGGACCGCGCCGCGCTTGTCGCGCTCGAGCTCCAGCCGCGCCGGTGCCGTGGTCGCAGCGGTCGCGCGAGAAGAGCCGATCGGATGACGTGAACCCCTCTGCGTCGGTGTCGGGCACCACGGCCGCGGGAAACGGCAGCTCGCGGCCGAGCATGGTGATGCGCTCCATGTGCGGATACGTCTCGAGGAAGGCGGTCCCGACCTCCAGGACCCACTCCTCCAGCGTTCGCGCCCGCGCCGTGAGCGAGGTGGCGTGGATGAAGTTCTTCATCGTGTCGGTGGCCACCACGCGGCGGTTGTCGCCCTTCGTGTACGCCTCCAGGAACTGCGTGCCGCGCACGACGATCTCGAACTCCGCGGCGACGAGGGTGTTGTCGCGCCCGGTGAACGGCGACTCCGGGATCGGCGTGATGCCGGCCAGCGGCTCGGCGTAGGTGCGATACACGCGCACCTCGGCCTTGCCGTACTGGATCTCGTGCTTCATGCGCCGATGGTAGGGCGCGTCCGCGCACCCGCTCGCAGCGTCCGCAGACGGTCCTCCGCGATCGACACCACGTCCTCCAGGCCCCGTCCCAGCTCCTCGTCCGGCTCGGCGGTCAGGGCGTCCTCGATGACCGACACGATGGCACCGCGCGGACGTCCCGCCACGAACACCACGAAGCGGAAGCCGAATCGCTCCTCGTAGGCGTCATTGAGCTCGTGGAGGCGGCGGGCGATCGCCGCGTCGGCCTGGTTCGGTGCCCGGTCGTATCCCTGCTCCCGGTAGGACAGCTCCGACACGGCAGTCGGGTCGGCGCCGATGCGCGGGTGCGCGTTGAGCAGCTCGACCTGCTCGCTGCGGCCCATCTCGCGCGCGATGCGGCGCGCCGCCCGAAACAGCGACCTCGTCCCGTCGAACGGTCGCGCCTTCGCGAGGCGGGCCAGGAAACGCGGCGCGCCCTCGAACAGCGGTGCGAGCGACTCGGCGAACTGCGCGGCGGTCATCTCGTTCAGCCGTCTGACTGGCGGGAAGCCCTCCGCGGCGTCGCCGGACATCGGTCAGCTGCCGCGGTAGGTGCTGATGCCGAACGGACTGAGCAGGAGCGGCACGTGGTAGGAGCGGGAGGTATCGGTCACGCGGAGCGCCAGCGCGGCACTCTGGAAGAACGCGTCGGGGTCATCGGCGTAGCCACCCACGTCGAAGGCCAGCTGGTAGTCGCCCTCGGCGAGCTCGCTGCCCTGGAGGAGGTCGCGGATGCGGCCGTCCGCATCGGTCTGGAGCTCGCTCAGCAGCTCCGGGCGGCCGGTGTCGTCCAGCCGGAAGAGCGCCACGCCCACGCCCGAGGCGGGATCGCCGCTGGCGAGGTCGAGGACGTGGGTGCTGATCGTCGGGCGTGCATCGGCCATCGGCGAATGATGACCCATGCGCCGCCCTCCCCGCTATCCTCCGCGCATGGCCGATCTTGCGATCCGCGTCGGGGACCTCCGCTTCAGAGCTCGGTGGGAGGACGCCGCGCCGCTCACGCGCGAGGCCCTCAAGGCGTGGCTGCCGATTCGCTCGCGGCTCATCCACTGCCGGTGGAGCGGCGAGTCCACGTGGATCCCGTTCGGCGAGACGCGGCCCGACGTCGGATTCGAGAACCACACGTCCCACCCGGCGCCCGGCCAGCTGCTCATCTATGTGGGCGACATCAGCGAGTGCGAGATCCTCTTCCCGTACGGCGCGTGCATGTTCAACTCGAAGCTCGGGCAGCTTGCGGGCAACCACTTCGCGACGATCGTGGAGGGTGGCGAGCAGCTGCCGGAGCTCGGGCGGCGAACTCTCTGGGAAGGTGCCCAGGAGATCGAGATCAACGAGGAGACCTGACCGATGGAATGGCTGATCGCGGGAGTGGCCCTCCTGATCATCGCGGTATTCGTCTTCGGGCGCGCTCGGCGCGCGCTCCGCGACGGCGGCCCCGCCCGCGCGAGACGGACGCGATCCGTCAATCGCGGCCGGTGTGATCATCGGCAGCGTGCGCGACGTCGCGATGAGCAGCGGCGGCGGATCGGCGGCGGTGGGAACGATTCCGGAGCCTCGAGCGGCGGATGGAGCGGGGACGGCGGAGACGGGCGGGGGGCGGCGGCGGACGGGGAGGCTGCACCGGTATCACCGCCGGACCTCGTCGTCGCCGGCGGCACCGTCGTCACGACGGCGGGCGTCGCCCACGCCGACATCGCGGTCCGCGATGGTCGGATCCTCGCCGTCGATGCGGCGCTGGATCGCGACGGGCGCGCACGTCCTCGACGCGACCGGGCTGCTCGTCCTGCCCGGCGTCATCGACGTCCACACCCACCTGCGTCTCCCGTCCGCGGAACAGCCGGACCGCTTCGCCCAGGACACCGACGCGGCGGCGCGCGGCGGGACGACCACGGTCCTCACCTTCAACAACCCGGGCACCGGCATCAGCGAGGCCGGCTCCCGATCGCTCCTGCGCGGGATGGAGGAGTTCCGGGAGCGCACGTCGGGCGAGTCGGCGATCGACTACGGCCTGTGCGCGGTGCTGAGCGGCCAGCAGGAGGACCCGGTCGGCGAGCTTCCGGCGCTCATCGAGGCGGGCGTGCCGACGCTTCAAGGCCTTCATGGTGTACGACTTCCGCTTCCCCGATGACGACCTCGAGCGCGCGATGCGAGTCGCCGCGGCGCACGGCGGGATGCTCCAGGTGCACTGCGAGGAGGCGGAGATCATCGATCCGCTGATCGCCGCCGCCCTGGGCCGCGGGGAGGTCGGGCCGCGAGGCCACGCCGCCTGTCGTCCGACGCGGGCCGAGGGTGCCGCAACGCGGAAGGCCATCGAGATGGCCCGCCGCGCGGAGGCGCCGCTGTACATCGTCCACCTGTCCTGCGAGGAGGCGCTGGAGGCGGTCGCCGATGCGAAGGCGCGTGGCGAGCCGGTGTACGCCGAGACCTGCCCGCACTACCTGGCATTGACCGATGCGCTCTACGCCGATTCCGACGAGGCCGAGGTGATGAAGCGCGTGATCTCGCCGCCCCTCCGCTCCCAAGCCGATGTCGATGCGCTATGG
Organism: uncultured Chloroflexia bacterium; assembly: GCA_963840205.1. GTDB lineage: Bacteria > Chloroflexota > Limnocylindria > QHBO01 > QHBO01 > JACDBZ01. Next base: position 88,541 of record CAWIXZ010000021.1, on the reverse strand, counting down.
GCGGGGCTGCGCGACGGGATCCTCGATGTGGTCGGCAGCGACCACGTCCCGGATCGGCTGGACACGGAGAAGCGGCTGCCGGCCCCGCCTTTCCCGGAGATCAGCAACGGTGGGCCGGGCATCGAGACGCTCCTCGCGGTCGTGTACTCCGAGGGCGTGGCGAAGGGACGCATCGGCCTGGAGCGGCTGGCCGAGGTGCTCGCGGAGGCTCCGGCGCGGCTGTTCGGGCTACCGGCGAAGGGGGCGATCGAGGTCGGCCGCGACGCCGACCTCGTGCTGCTCGACCCGACCGCGCGCCGCACGATGCGGCAGCGAGACCTCCACCACACGAGCGACTACACGCCGTTCGAGGGGATGGAGCTCACGGGCGAGGTGCGGCGACGTGCTGCTGAGAGGCCGCTCAGTCACGCCCGGTGGCGGACGCTACCTGGAGCGTGACGCTCGGCCGGTCTGAGCGTGGAGCGATTCATGGGGCGGATTGACCGATGGCAACCGATCCCGCCACCGCGGCGTCCTGATCCCATGCGTCCACACCACCTCACCGCCGCGCTGCTCGTCCTTGTCCTCGCTGGCTGCGGGGGATCCACCTCGACGCCACAGACCGATCCGGGCGACGGCGACCCGCAGGGCGACTGGCACCTCGTCGAGGGGACCGTGAACGGCCAGGAGGTCCCGATCCTCGAGGACCACCGCATCACGCTCACGCTGGAGGGGTCGCGCGTGAGCGGCACCGCCGCCTGCAACGGCTACGGCGGGACGCTGCGCGTCGACGGCGGGCGCCTCCACATCGAGGACCTCGCCCAGACCGCGATGGCCTGCGTGGACGAGGCGGCGATGACGGCAGAGGCGATCTACATGAGCGGCCTCGCCACCGTCGAATCGATCGGCCTCGACGGTGAAGAACTGCTGGTCCAGGGTCCTGGAGTCGAGCTCCGCTTTGTCGAGCTGGCTCCACCGCCGACCGCGGATCTGGTCGACACCGTCTGGAGGCTCGAGACGCTCGTGATGGGCGAGGTCGCCGGTTCGACGGTCGGGGAGCCCGCGACCCTCGAGATCCGATCCGACGGCACGATTCACGGGAGCACCGGCTGCCGGACGTTCGACGGAACCTGGGTGGAGCAGGGTGATGAGATCATCACCCCCAAGCTGGTGACCACCGACGAGGCGTGCCCGCCGGAGCTCCAGGAGGCCGATTCGCACGTGCTCGCAGTGATCGGCGACGGGTTTCGGGCGACTGTCGATGGAGACCAGCTGACCCTGACCGATGCGGGCGGCGCCGGCCTCGTCTACAGGGCGGCTGAATAACGAACGACCCGGCGGTTGAACCGCCGGGTCGTATCGGTCTGAAGACTGTTGCGCCTAGCGGCGGAAGCAGTCGCTGCAGTAGACGGGCTTGCTGCCGGTCGGACGGAAAGGCACTCGTGCCTCCTTGCCGCAGCTGTCGCAGGTGGCGCTGAACATCTCGCGCGGTCGGTCGCTGTAGCCACCGCCGCCGTAGCCGCCACCGCCGCCACCGCTGCTGTAGCTACCGGTGCTCTCGCCCCGGGCAGCCTTCTTGGCTGCGCGGCACGACGGACACCGTCGCGGCTCGCTGAACTGGCGGTCCGCGTAGAACTGCTGGTCGCTCGCGGTGAACGAGAACTCCTGGTTGCAGTCGACGCAGGTCAGCGCCTTGTCCTGATAGGTGAACAAAGAAAAACTCCTCTTGTTGCGGCCTCAGCGAGCCATCTCGCCGTTAGCCGTTGAGAGGAGCGATCGTGCTGCCGCGGTTTGTGTGCCCTGTTCGGGCGTTACTGCTAAGCACCATACCACACGTTTTTGGCGATTCCAAGCGTGGCTCAGGCGTGAACGCACCACATTCAGGCACGATGCCACCGGCTCAGTCGAGCTGGAGCACCGACAGGATGTTGCCGGCCGGGTCCTTGAACCAGGCGATGGGCGGGCCGTCGCCGCGTGCGATGCCACGCTCGTCCTGGCCGAACCCCTCGCCGTAGCGCTCGAACTCCACGCCCCGCCGCGCTGAGCTCGTCGACCGCCGCGTCGATGTCCTTCACCGGGAAGTTGAGCGCGGTGTAGGTCGCCGGCTGGTGGTCGTCCTTGGGGTAGATCAGTACGGTCTGGCTGCCGCCGAGCTTCAGCGTGAGCATGCCGTTCTCCTCGGTGACGTCCAGGCCGAGTGTCTGGCCGTAGAAGTCCCTTGCCTTCGGGAGATCGTTCGACGAGAAGCCTGAGAACGCGGGGCTGTCCTTGAGCATCGTTAGTCCCTCCAATACGTCGTTGGTATGACGGGCCGATGGGTCAGAACTCATCGGCGTCCAGACGCGAATACGCTACGAGCGTGAGGAACTCTGGGAAGTCGTCGCCGAGGACGAGCCCGTCGAGCAAGGCAGCGGCGTCCTCCCATGCGTGGTCGGGGAGGGCTGATCGCAGCGTGGCGAGCTCCTCGTCGCGGATGGCGGCGTAGCGCTCCGGGGTGAGGGGTGATCCTCCGATCGGGACCGCCTGGACTCGCCACTGCCACAGCTGAGAGCGGCTGATCTCGGCCGTGGCGGCGTCCTCCATCAGGTTGTTGATGGCCGCGGCGCCGTTGCCGGCCAGCCATGAGGCGAGATAGGCGAGGCCGACCGACACATTTGCCCGGACCCCGCCCTCGGTGACGGTGGCGCCGGGGACCCGCACGTCGAGCAGGTCCGCAGCCGCGACCGACACATCCTCGCGAATGCGGCCCTTCTGGTTGGGCTTCTCAGCGAGGACGGAGTCGAAGACCTCGGTCGCGAGCGGAACGAGGTCCGGGTGAGCGACCCACGTGCCGTCGAAGCCGTCGGCGGACTCGCGCTCCTTGTCGGCGCGCACGGCCGCGAACGCTCGCTCGTTCACCTCGGCGTCGCGACGTGACGGAATGAAGGCAGCCATCCCGCCCATCGCGTGGGCGCCGCGCCTGTGGCACGTGCGCACGAGCAGGTTGGCGTAGGCACGCATGAACGGCACCGTCATCGTCACTGCGGCGCGGTCGGGGAGCACGAAGTCGGCGCGCGAGCGGAACTTCTTGATGATGCTGAAGATGTAGTCCCAACGGCCGGCGTTGAGCCCCGCTGCGTGCTCGCGCAGCTCCCACAGGATCTCGTCCATCTCGAAGGCGGCGGTGATGGTCTCGATGAGCACAGTGGCGCGGATGGACCCGCGCGGGATGCCCAGTCGCTCCTGGGCCGCCACGAAGACGGCGTTCCAGAGACGCGCCTCGAGGTGCGATTCGAGCTTCGGCAGGTAGAAGTAGGGGCCCGAGCCGCGCGCGAGTTGCTCCGCCGCGTTGTGGAAGAAGGCAACCCCGAAATCGAAGAGTGACGCGCTCATCGGCTCGCCGTCGACGGTGACGTGCGCCTCGTCCAGGTGCCACCCACGTGGCCGGATCACGAGGGTGGCGATGACGGGCTTGAGCGCGTACGCCTTTTCATCGGTCTGGTGGCTGAGCCGACGACGGACGGCCTCGCGAACGGCCCAGTGCCCGGTGACGACGTTGTCCCAGGTCGGGGAGAGGGCGTCCTCGAAGTCGCACATGAAGACGCGGGCCCCCGAGTTGAGCGCGTTGATCATCATCTTCGGCTCGGCCGGGCCGGTGATCTCCACCCGCCTGTCGTCGAGGTCCCCTGGTGGACTCGCGACCCGCCACGATCCGTCCTCACGGACCGATGCGGTGTCGGCCAGGAAGTCCGGCAGCTCTCCCGGTGTCGAATCGCGCCTGGCGCGCGGTGCGGGCTGGCAAGCAGCTCCAGCCGGCGCGGGATTGAAGGACCGATGCAGGTCCGGCGACGAAGTCCAGCGCCTCGAGCGTCAGCACCTCGCTCGCATGGACGGACTCGCGAGTCACCTCGACGCCCGTCACCCGATGACCTCGAACTCGCCGGTTCGCAGGTCGTATCGGCTCCGCCGCGGCGCCTCGCCCTCGGTGCCCGGTGCCGGGTTGCGCTCGAGCATCGCGATCTCGATGGTGGTGGCCGGGAAGGCGGCCAGGATCTTGACCGGTGTCGTGCCGGCATTGGCCGTGGCGTGCGGCGTACCCGCCGGAATGAAGACCACCGCATCGCGGCCGATGCGCCTCGACTCATCACCCAGCCGCGCATCGGCGACGCCATCCAGGATGGTGATGGCCTCGTCGACGTCGTGCGTGTGGAGCGGGATCCCGTCGCCGACGGCGATCGCCTCGCGAATGATCGCGAGGGAATCTACGCGACCGTTGCCGTCGCCCGGATCGACGAGGAGGCCCCAACGGGTATCGGGTCGGTGGTCATCCGGGTCGCCGACCATCGGTTCCATCGGCGTCCGCTCGACGATGCTCACGCCGGGCAGTATGCCAGCGCGCTACGCTTCATCGGCACCGCGAGGAGAGGCAGCGCCGCATGGTCCACATCGCTCGAGAGCAGAACCACCTTGCCTGGGACCCGGCCATTCCTCCCGTGGCGACCGTCGGCTCCGGCGACGAGGTCGAGTTCGACTGCCTGGACGCCTCCAACGGCCAGCTCACCGCGGACTCGACCACGGACGACATCGCGACGCTCGTGTTCGACCAGGTGGACCAGGTGACCGGGCCGGTCGCGGTCGAAGGCGCGGAGCCGGGCGACACGCTCCAGGTCGACCTGCTCGAGTTCGTACCCGCGGACTGGGGCTGGACGGCATCCATCCCGGGGTTCGGGCTCCTGGCCGACGACTTCCCCGACGCGCGCTACAAGGTGACGCGCCTCGACGGCGGCGACCACGCCGAGTTCTGGCCCGGCGTCCGCGTACCGATCGCACCGTTCTGCGGGGAGCTCGGCGTGGCGCCGGCGATCGGTCCGCTTTCGACCATCCCGCCAGACGTTCACGGCGGAAACATGGATACCCGGCACCTGGTCGCGGGGTCGACGCTCTTCCTCCCGATCTTCGTCGCAGGCGCGAACTTCTCGATCGGCGACGGGCACGCGACGCAGGGCGACGGCGAGGTGAGCGGGACGGCGATCGAGACGCCGATGCGCGCGCGTGTCCGCCTGACCGTGCGGAAGGACCTGCATGTGACCGCTCCGGAGTTCCTCGCGGCACCGGACCCGCATGCAGCGCTCCGCAACGGCGCCCGCTACGCCACCGACGGCATCGGTCCCGACCTGATGGAGGCCTCCCGCGGCGCCCTGCGCCGCATGATCGAGTGGATGGGCCGGGAGCACGGCCTCGAGCCGATGGAGGCCTACCTCCTGTGCAGCGTGGCCGTCGACCTGCGCATCAGCGAGATCGTGGACGTGCCGAACTTCGTCGTCACCGCGCACTGTCCGCTGGGAATTTTCGGATAGACGACGGGCCGGCCCGGAGGCCGGCCCGTATCGGTCAGTAGGTCGTCCGCTCCGGTGGAGGTGCCGCCGTCTCCACGACGACGGTCTCCCCGCCGTAGACGTCGCCCACGCGCTCGAGTGCCTCCGGGTTGCGGGAGCGCAGGACGAAGTAGGCGATGACGCCGAGGATCACCCAGACCCCCACGATGGGAGCCGTCCAGCGCAGCGCGGTCTCGTACGGTGGCAGCTCGATGTCGAGGATCGGGATCGTCAGCCCCCCGATGACCGCCAGGAGGGCGGGGATCATGGCGATGACGCCCAGGATCGGCACCAGGCCGTGCCTGATGAAGCTGAACTCGTTGCGTCGCGAGCGCCAGAAATAGCCGATGCATGCGAGGTTCACCAGGATGTAGATCCCGGCGAAGATCAGCCCGAGCATCGTCCCCAGAAAGACGTACACATTCAGGCCGCCGAAGCTTCCCGCGCCCTCCGGGGTGGCGAACGGATCGTTGGCGAGCACGAGCCCGAGGACGACCGCGATGATGATGCCGGTCACCGCCTGGAAGTGGACCGCGTTGACCGGGGCGCGGGTGCCGGGATGGACCGCCGCGAAGAATCGCGGCAGCAGCCCCGCCCGCCCCATGGCGAAGAGCGACCTCGTGGCCGCCGTCGCCCCGGCGTTGGCGTTCGCGAGCGAGCTGTTGAGGATCGCGAAGACGACCAGCAGGCCGCCGACCCCCGGGAGCACCGACTCCGCCATGAAGCCCCACGGATCGCCGTCGTGCGAGGTGTAGAACCCGAGCATCTCGTCGGGTCCGAAGAAGACTGTCGCGGCGTAGTAGCAGAACACGTAGAACAGTCCGACGAGGATCGCCGACCAGATGACGGCCTGCGGAATTGTGCGCCGCGGGTCTCGCGTCTCCTCCCCGAGCGGCGCGGCCGCCTCGAAGCCAATGAACGCGAGCAGGCAGAAGATCATGCCCTGGAAGGCCGGCTTGATCCCGTCCTCGCCCGGGATGAAGACGCTCAGCGTGTTGTTCTGGGCGTTGACGATGAGGAGCGTCGAGATGAGGAGGAAGATCGCGATCTCGATGACGCCCAGGATCAGGCCGGCTCGGGTCGAGAGTCCCACTCCCCGGTAGGTGAGCCACCAGACGACCAGGCCGCACAGGACGGCAAGGGCGATCCAGGCGAACTGGAAATCGACGCCGAGGTATGACGACAGGAAGATCGCCCCGTAGAACCCGAAGCCGCCGAGCAGGAGCGGCATCACGAGGGGCTCCGCGAGCGCGAAGCTCCACGCCACCAGCCACCCGAAGAACGAGCCGAGCCCGCGCCCGACGTACGTGTACATGCCGCCGGCGGACGGGAGGTGGCGTGCCAGCTCGGCCATCGAAAAGGCTGTGAACAGGACGGCGATCATGGCGAAGAGCACGGCAAGCGGCGTGATGCCGCCCGCGAACGACGTCGCGGCCCCGATCGACAGCGCGGTCGCCACGGCCGGCGCCATGTGGGTGATCGACTGGAACAGCACCTCGGGGAGTCCGATGGCGTCGCGGTCCAGGCTGGGCGTTGCCTCGTAGCTGGGTGCGGTCGCGCTCATGGGCTGGGGTCCTCCTCCGCTTGGGCGTACGGCTCGGTCGAACCGGGGAATAGTAGGCAAGCCGTCGCGCGGTGGGAAGGTCTTACAGGCCGAACCGCATGAGGATCATGCAGGTGAACACCACCGCGCAGCGGGCGAGATCCGCCGTCGCCGTCGCCGTCGCCACGCTCACGATGCTGCGGTCCGCTCCAGCGTCCGCGCCTCGAATGCGGCTATGCCGGCTGGGTGCATCCGCCCCGCCGCGGTGAGCTCGCCGACGCGCCGGATGTTCGGCGCGCTCCAGTTGCTGCGCTTCCTGCGCGGCGTGAAGCGGACGGTGTAGAGCTCCTCGTCGATGCGGTAGGTGATGCCGTCGATCCACCCGTGGCACAGCCCCTCGTCCACAGCCTCCGGATATGCGATCGACTGCTTCTGTGCGGCCTTCTTGTAGAAGCCGACCCAGAGCTCGGCCTCCGTGGCGTGGTGCTTCTCGAGCCAGACGCGGAACGCATCAGCGTCCCGAAAGACTCGGACATCCTCGCGCCGCGGCGGCTTCACCATCCGCCCTCGTCGCGAATGAGCCGATGCAGCACCCGAGCGGCGACCGCGCGGCGATAGTCCGCGGTCGACCGGACGTCGTCGATCGGCTCGATCTCGGCTGCGAGCGCGTCCGATGCGGCCGCCGCCGTCTCGCGGGTCGGCTGCGCACCCTCGAGGACCGCCTCGGTGGCGGGCGCGCGGATGGTCGTGGCCGCCACCGATCCGAGCGCGAGCCGCACGTCACGCCATGCGCCGTCGCCTTCGGCGCGCCAGGCGAGCGCCATAACGACCTTGCTGATCGCCTGGGCGCGTCGCGTCCCGATCTTGCGGAACCGCACCTCGCGTCCGGCGACGAGCGGGATGCGGATCCGGAGGAGGAGCTCGTCGTCACGCCTGGCCGTCGTGCGATAGGCGGGCCAGAACGCACCGGCCGGCACGCTCCGCTCGCCGCGCGCCGAGCCGAGGATCATCTCCGCGTCGGTCGCCAGCAGCAGCGGCAGCGTGTCGCCGGCGGGTGAGGCGTTCACGACGTTGCCGCCGAGCGTCCCGCGGTTCTGGATCTGCGCGGCCCCGATGGTGGCCGCGGCGTCCGCGAGCGCGGGCAGGACCTCGGCGACGATCGGGGAGCGGCGGATCTCCGTGTACGTCGTGAGCGCGCCGATGACGAGCGCATCGGCCTCCAGGGCGATCCCGCGCAGCTCGTCCAGCGCCCAGATGTCCAGCACGCGCTCCGGCGGCTCGCCGATCTCCCCGGTCATCTGCACCATGAGGTCGGTCCCCCCGGCGAGGGGACGCCACGGCCCGCTGTCCGCATCGGCCAGCAGGCTGAACGCCTCCTCCAGGTGGCGCGGCGACGAGGTCGGCGGCTCGACGGCGTTGGGCATCCGGCTAGCGCCTGAGTCCCCGGATCACCCGAAGCAGGAGATAGACGCCGATGACGGCCAGCAGCAGCTGGCCCGGGGTGAGCGCCAGCGTGACGTCGTGATCGGCGAGGGCTTCGTCGACGGATTCGGTCGTATCGGTCATCGAGGTGAGCTCCGTTCGGCTGCCAGGGCGATTGCGTCGATGATCTTCGTGTATCCGGTGCATCGGCAGAGGTTGCCGGCGATCGCCTCGCGAATGTTCTCGTCGCTGGGCTCGGCGCCAGACGCGAGGAACGCCTGGCCGGCGATGAGCATCCCCGGGGTGCAGATCCCGCACTGCGCGCCACCCGTCTCGAGAAATGCCTGCTGGAGGACGCTCAGGCCGCCGTCGGGGGCCAGCCCCTCGACCGTGCGCACCGCGGTGCCGTCGGCCTGGCTCACCGGGACGAGGCAGGCGTCGACCACGGCACCGTCGATGAGCACCGAGCACGCGCCGCACTCGCCCTCACCGCAGCCCTCCTTGGTTCCCGTGAGCGCGAGATCCTCGCGCAGCACGTCGAGCAGGCGGCGGCTCCCGGTCGCGGCGACCTCAACCGCGCTGCCGTTCACCGTGAACCGGAAGGTCACGAGTCGCGCTCGCGGTCGCGATCCTGTGGGGGGTCGGTCGGGGCGCGGAACGGCATCTCGTCGCCGCCTGCGGGCAGATCCTCGATGGGCGGCGTGCGCGGCGCGGGCTCCCCGGCCGAGACGCCCGGCGGCGGGGGAGCGGCGGCGCCGGTCATGGCCGCCAGGATCCGCTCCGGGCTCGCAGGCAGGTCGTGGATCCAGACCCCGGTCGCGTCGTGGATGGCGGCGACCACTGCCGGCGCTCCGACGTCCATCGGCAGTTCGCCGACCCCCTTCGCGCCGTGGGGCGCGCCGGAGAACGGCTTCTCCACCAGGATGGCCTTGATGCGCGGCGCGTCGAGCGAGGTGGGGATGAGGTACGTCGCGAGGCGGTCGTTCAGGTAGCGCCCGTCGACCAGCTTCATCTCCTCGATCGTCGCGTAGCCGACGGCCTGGAGCGTGCCGCCCTCGACCTGGCCCTCCGCGAGGACCTGGTGGATCACGGTGCCGATGTCATCGGCACTGACGACCTCGCGCACGGTGACCTCCGCCGTGTCGAGGTCCACGTCCACGGCGGCCACGGCGCACGCCCAGCCGAACGCCGGATACGCGTCGCCCCGGTATTCCTTGTCGTCGAACGGGACTCCGGGGTAGGGAGTGAACTGCTCGTCGACGCGCATCGGCCCGGCGTCGCGGTACGAGTCCGCGAACGGACGGCCGGTGTGCTCCTCGACCCGCGCTCGCAGCTTCTCCGCCGCGCGAATGACGAGCCCGCCGACGACCATTGCGGTGCGGGAGGCGACGGTCGGGCCGGAGTCGGGGACGATCGAGGTGTCGGCCGGGGCGATCTCGACCTCGTCCGGCTCGACGCCCAGCGCCTCCGCGGCGAGTTGCGGGAAGATCGTCTTCGTGCCCTGGCCCATCTCGGTCGAGGCGGTCAGGATCCGGATGCGGCCGTCATCTGTCAGCTCGATGCTCGCGACCGAGGCGAGCTTCACCTCGCCGGAGCCGGTGAACCCGGCGCCGTGCCAGGCGAGCGCGAGGCCGATGCCGCTCGCGGTTCGCGCTCCGTCGGTTCGCGCCTCCCGCATGGCCTGCGTCTGGGCGAGCCGGCGCTCGAAACCGGCGGCGTTCGAGGCGGCCTCGAGCACATCGATCCCGCCGACCGACTCCCGCAGCACCTGGCCCGTTGGCGTCACGTCGCCCTCGCGGTAGACCCAGCGGCGGCGCAGGTCGAGCGGCGAGGACTGCAGCGCCTCCGCGATGCGGTTGATCTGCATCTCGGCCGCGAACTCGGTCTGCGGCGCGCCGAACCCGCGAAACGCACCGTTCGGCGGGGTGTTCGTGGCCATCGCCCGCCCGGTGATGCGCACGTTCTCGCAGCGATACGGCCCGCCCGCATGCAGCGTCCCGCGGCTGAGCACGACCGGCGTGAGCGTGCAGTACGCGCCGCCGTCCATGATCACCTCGATCTCCTGGGCGAGCAGCTCACCGGTGGCGCTCACGCCGGACCGATAGCGGATGACGGCAGGGTGGCGCTTCGTCGTGGCGCTGATGTCCTCGTGGCGGTCGTAGATCATCCGCACCGGCTTGCCGCACTTCAGCGCCAGCAGCGCGGCGTGGAGGGCGATGACGGACGGGTACTCCTCCTTGCCGCCGAACCCGCCGCCGGTCTCCTCCTGGACGACGACCGCGAGCTCGTCGCCCATGGCGAGCGCCCGCTTCATCGCCTTGTGGACGTAGTACGGGCACTGCAGCGAGCCGTGGACGGTCACGCCACCGTCCGCGCGAGGCACGGCGATCATCGCCTGGTTCTCGATGTAGAGCTGCTCCTGGTGCCCGACCCGGTAGGTGCCCTCGATGACAAGGGCGGCGTCCTTCATCGCGGCCGCCGCGTCGCCGCGTTCGACCGTGTAGTGCGCAAACTCGATCTCGGACTCGAGGGGATCGAAGACCGCGGGCAACCGCTCGGTGCGCAGCCGGACGTGCAGGCGGGCCTCCCGGAGCGTGGCGCGGTCCGCGCAGGCGATGAGCGCGCATGCCTCTGCCTGGTGGCGGATCTCGCCACCGACCGGCACGAGCACCGGCTGGTCGTCGTCGATGAGGCTCACGATGTTCTCGCCGGGGATGTCGTCGGCGGTGACGACCACGACCTGGCTCCAGTCGAACGCATCGTCGAGGTCAATGCCGAGGAGGCGCGCGTGGGGCTGCGTGGAGCGGATGGTGGCCCCGAACCACGCACCGGGGAACACCAGGTCATCGGTGTACTTCGCGGTGCCCGTGAGCTTTGCGGGTCCCTCGCGACGGAGGGGAGCAGGAGGGCGTATGCGGCCGGGAACCGCGTCTGGCGCATCGAGCGGAATGACCAGTGGGGAGGCTTCGTCCGGAAGGACGCGCGGCTCCGTCAGCCCCGGCGGCGATGTGCGGGTGGTGAGCTCGGGGCGCTCCATCGGGGCATCCTACCGGACGCCGCCGAACTCCAGAAGGTCAGCGCTCAGCCGTCGTCGCGAGTGGTCCTCACCGTCTCGAAGGCGCGCTGCAGCTCGTCGCGGTAGCGCTGGAGGGCCTCCGCGTTGCCATCCACCATGCTCGGCTCGCCTGCGACGAGCGCCTCGAGCTGGGCGGCATAGCCCTCGAGCGTCTCCACCGCCCACGCGCGCCAGCGCCCCTTGATCTCGGCGCGTTCGGCCTCGGGCACGTTGAGGTGTCGTTCGGCGCTCTCCATCGCAGCGCGGAAGCTCACCGCCACCGTGCGTGCGGCAAGGACTCCGTGCTTCAGCTGCCGCTCGAGGCTTGGGGCCCCGGTCGGCGCGGTGGCGGGGCTCTCGTCGGCCTCGGGGCGGCGTTCCATAGGTCGGGGACGCGCATGACTCGTGCCACCGGAACGCGGCTAGGACGATCGTCCCAGGGTTCGTCCCGGCCTCGCGCCGGTGTGTTCGCCCCTCGCGACCACGGGCTCGCCGTTCACGATGACCCACTCGACGCCGATCGGATAGGAGCGCGGGGCCTCGTACGTGGCGGTCGCGCGGACCGTCTGCGGGTCGAACAGCACGAGGTCGGCCGCGTACCCATCCCTGATCAGTCCGCGATCGGGGAGGCCGAGCCGCGCGGCCGGCGCCGACGTCATGCAGCGCACTGCCTCCTCCAGGCCGATGAGCGCCTCCTCTCGGACGAACTGCCCGAGCACGCGCGGGAAGGAGCCGTACGTCCGCGGCGACGGCCTCTCGGCGACGAACGTCGAGTCGGTGCCGATCATCCCCACCGGGTGGCGGATGAAGTGGGGAAGCGTCTCGCTCCAGGGCCCGGGCGTCACCTGGTTGACCCGCAGGTTCTCGGCGAGGAGCAGGTCGCACAGCACGTCCACGGGGTCCTCGCCGCGCTCCGCGATGAGCTCGCCGAGCGTCCGTCCCTCCCATCGGATGAGATCCGGCGACCGGAACGCGCCGAGGCGCACGTCGTCCCACGCCCGCCGCCCGGCGAAGAGCACGCCGCGCTCCGACAGCTCCCGACGAATGCGGTTCCTCACACCCATGTCCGACAGCCGCGACTTCGTTCGCTTCGGACCGCCGGACTGCGCCCACGGCGGGATCATGATCAGCAGCCTCGTGCTGGCCCACTCGTAGGGGTAGGTGTCGAAGGTGACGTCCATGCCCTCGGCGCGCGCGTCGTCGACCAGCGCCAGCATCGGCTCCGGACCTCCCGGGAAGGTCTGGCGGTGATAGAAGTGGGTGATGTGCGACCGGCCCCTCGCCGCGCCGCCCGATCTCGATCGCCTCCCGGAACGGGTCGAGGTAGCGGTCGCCGAGCGGGTAGCGCACGTGCGTGTGGTAGAAGCCGCCGTGCTTCGCCGCCTCCGCGGTGAGCTGCGCGAGCTCGTCGGTGTCGGCATACGCGCCCGGGCGGGTAGTCGAGGCCGGACGAGAGGCCGAAGGCGCCCTGCTCCATCGCCTCGCGCAGCATCGACCGCATGCTCTCGACCTGCGCCGGCGTCGCCGCGACCTCGTCCCAGCCGATGGCGCCGATGCGCAGCGCGCTGTTGCCCACGAGCAACGCCAGGTTGACCGACGGCCGCAGCGCGTCGAGCCGGTCGAGGTACTGCTCGACCGTCGACCAGTCGTAGACGAGATCGTCCGGGGCGCCGTCGAGCCCCGCGTTCATCTCGACCAGCGCCTCGAGATCGCCCTCGTCGGGGATCGGCGCGTACGACAGCCCGTCGACGCCGATGACCTCGGTCGTCACGCCCTGGCGCACCTTCGGCTCGTGCAGCGGGTCCGCGAAGATCATCAATCCGGAGTGGCTGTGGAGGTCGATGAACCCGGGGCGACCACAAGCCCCGTCGCGTCGATGCGCTCGCGCGCCTCGTGCCCGCCGTCACGCAGGATCCGCAGCCTGCGATCGTCCGTGACGCCGACGGTCGCCTGGAAGCCGGGCTCGCCGCTGCCGTCCACCACGGTCCCGTTCTCGATCAGCAGGTCCAGGCTGACGCTCAAGCAGCTGGGCTCCAGCTCTGAAGCTCCACGACGTTGCTTTCGGGATCGGTGACATAGCACCAGGTCACGCGGGTTCCCACCGCAGTCGTCAGGGTGACTACCTCACCCACGCGCGCGCCCCCCGCCGCGACGACCGCGCTGACGGACGCGTTGACATCGTCGACCACGAACGCGATGTGCCCCCAGCCGGGTCGGTTCACCGCTGGCGTAGGCCCGGGCTCCAGCCGGTCGTAGGTGTAGATCTCGAGCGTAGGGCCTTCCGGCCCATGGCCTGGCAGCCGCAGGTGGACGCCCTGAAGTCCCGAGGCTTCGACGCCGGTGCCGCGCTCGAGATCCGGCCCACGATAGTCTCGCTCGGGAGGGACGGGGATGCAGCCGAAGACCGATTCATAGAATCGAGCCAGCCGTCGCCAGTCCCGCGCGATAACGTTGGTGTGGCCGAAACAAGCTCCGTGTGCCTCAGTCATCGGACGATGGTAGGCGCGGCGGCACTCGGGCGGTTCAGAATGCGGCGGTGGGCACCGCGGCCGTGATCCTTGCAGCAGGCGCCTCGACCCGTTACGGATCGCCGAAACAGCTGGCCCGGGTCGGCGAGGTGACGATGCTCGACCGGGTCGTGGCCCTCGCGAACGCCTCCGGCCTGGCCCCGATCGTCGTGGTTGTGCCGTCGTGGCTCGAGCCGCCGGCAGGTGCGATGGCGGTCGTCAATGATCGTGCCGACCATGGAGTCAGCCAATCGCTGCGCCTCGGCATCGAGGCGGTGCCGGACGACATCGAGGCCGCGGTCATCCTCCTCGGGGACCAGCCGACGGTCCCGCCCTCGTGGATCCAGGCCCTCCTCGGGAAGGTGGAGGACCGTCCGGTCGTCGCGGTGCGAGCCGAGGGACGCATCGGCCCCCCGGTGCTCCTGCGGCGTGAGGCGTTTGGCCTGGTGAACGAGGCGACCGGCGATGCCGGACTTGGCCCCGTGCTGACCCGCCATCCAGAGCTTGTCACGCACGTCGACGTGCCCGCGCATGCGCCGGACGTCGACACGCCGGACGACCTCGAGCACCTCTTCGTGCCATCCCAGCAGTGACCCGGTGGCTAGAATCGGTCACATGTTCGATTCGCGGCACCGATGACGATCGAGCGCGTCACGGCGATCGAGGTCGGCGAGGACGAGCTCGCCCTCGAGTCCACAGTGCGGCCGCGACGACTGGACGAGTTCGCCGGCCAGGATCGGATCAAGGAGAACCTCGCGATCCTGATCGACGCGGCGCGCAAGCGCGACGAGCCGGTCGACCACATCCTCCTGTACGGCCCGCCGGGCCTGGGCAAGACCACGCTCGCGAACATCGTGGCGGCGGAGCTCGGGGCGCAGATTCGTACGACGAGCGGCCCGGCCATCGAACGCGCGGGCGACCTCGCCGCGGTGCTCACGAGCCTGAGCAAGGGCGACGTGCTGTTCCTGGACGAGATCCATCGGCTCAGCCATGCGGTCGAGGAGATCCTGTACCCAGCCATGGAGGACTACGCGCTCGACGTGGTGCTGGGCAAGGGACCCGGCGCGCGGACCGTGCGGCTCCAGATCGAGCACATCACCGTCATCGGCGCCACCACCCGCGTCGGCAGCATCACCGGGCCTCTCCGGGACCGGTTCGGTGCCACGTACCGGCTCGACTACTACACGACCGCCGAGCTGGAGCAGATCCTCCGGCGCTCCGCGCAGATCATCGGCGTCGACCTGGCCGATGACGCGGCGGCGCTCGTCGCGCGGCGATCGCGTGGCACGCCGCGCATCGCGAACCGTCTGCTGAAGCGCGTGCGCGACTACGCCCAGGTCCGGGGTGGGGGAGACGAGCGGGTCACGGCCGACAGCGCGCGCGACGCGCTGGACCTCCTGGAGGTGGACGACCGCGGCCTCGATGCCATGGACCGGCAGCTGCTGCGTGCCATCGCCGAGCACCATGCCGGCGGGCCTGTGGGCCTCGCCACGATGGCCGCGACCGTGAGCGAGCCGATCGAGACCATCGAGGACGTCGTCGAGCCGTACCTGATGCAGATCGGGATGCTGGCCCGCACGGCGCGCGGCCGGCAGCTCACCGCGAGCGGCTGGGAGCACCTCGGCCTCCAGCCACCGGCGGGTTCCATGGCCGTAGCCGCCCCCCAGCCGGGCCTCTTCGACAGCTAAGCCAGTTCCGGCGAGTGCCTGGTCCCGCGCGCGTCAGGACTCGTGCGCCAATCGGTCTGAATTCTCACCAGGCGAGCGCTAGGCGGTTGTGCGCCCATCGGACCGCCCAGATTCTCATGAGGTGACCGTCAGCCGGCCGAATTGACCGTTCGTGCGCGCGGGCCCCGCGTAACGCTCACCCCATGACAATCCGGCCGCATCCTGGGGTCAGACCCGGACGATTGCCTGCCAGCAGATGGGCTCGCATCCTTCCCCGTTCGGCTGGCTGCGTTCGAACTCGATGTCGGACTCAACCTCCGTGCGCTGGTCGGGGCCGATGAGCGTCAGCGACACCGTGTGCATGCCGCTGTAGTCCTCACCGAGGAGCGTCGCCGTCACGACGTCACGATCGGCGTCAACCGCGAAGGGACCGCGCGTCGCGAAGCCCGACTCAAGAACGTCGATCGTCTCGGAGGCGCACGCACCATCCACGCACGCCTCGACCTCGTACGTCTCGCCCGGGCTCAAGTCGTCGCTCAGTTCGAATACGAGCTGGCTCTCACAGCCGATGAGCGTGCACGCCTGTATCGGGCCGTCGGGATCAGCGGGCACGGCTGGCACGACCGGTGCGGTGCATGCCGCGAGGATGAGAATGAGCCCGAAACCGACGGCGAGTACGTGGCGCATGTGCATCAGGGAGCGTACGACGCCGCGCAACGCTGGGAAGTTGCCGTGAGCCCTGAGCTGGGACGCATCGTCCTCATCGTCGGCATCGTGCTGGTGGTCGTCGGTGGCCTGGCGGCGCTGGGAGTGCGCCTGCCGTTCGGCCGCCTGCCGGGCGACATCGCGATCGAGGGCGGGAGCGGCGGCTTCTACTTTCCGATCGTGACGATGATCATCGTGAGCGTGGTTCTCACCGTCCTGTTCAACCTCTTCCTGCGCCGATAGGGGCCCACGCGCAGGAATCCCTTCCAGCGGCGTCGCGCGAGGAGTAGTGTGCGCGACGGCACCGCGCCCGACTTTTCGGTGTCGAGCCCGTTCGTGCCCACGGAGCGGAGGGTGACCCTGGTGGACGATGTAACTGACGCGGCTGCGCGCCGCGATCTGCGCGATCCCGGAGGTCCCGTGCGCGAGCCCGCACCGGACGTGCCACGGACCGAGCGGACGGCGCCGAGCGGCGGGGGCCTCGACTCGTTCTTCAAGCTCAGCGAGCGGGGCACGACTGTCGGAAGAGAGCTTCGGGCAGGCGTCACGACATTCCTGGTGATGGCCTACATCATCTTCCTGAACCCGCTCATCCTGTCGAACATGTTCGGGGACGACCAGGCGGCGGCGGGGGCATTCATTCCTGCGGCAGCGGCGGCAACCGCGCTGCTTGCGGGTGTGCTCACCATCGCCATGGGCCTGATCTCGAACTATCCGATCGCGCTGGCCGCCGGCCTCGGCATCAACGCGATCGTGGCGTTCGGGCTCGTCCTTGGCCTCGGGCTCTCTCCGGCTGGCGCCATGGGCGTCATCGTCCTCGAGGGTCTGATCGTGCTCGTGCTCGTCATCGTCGGCCTGCGCGAAGCGATCATGAATGCCGTGCCCCTGGCGCTGAAGCGCGCCATCGGCGTCGGCATCGGTCTGTTCATCCTGTTCATCGGCTTCGTCGATGGAGGGCTCATCGGGCCGGGAACCCCGGTCGTGCAGTTCGTCTTCCCGGTCGAGCCGGCGGCATGGGTCTTCGTCCTCGGCCTGGCCCTCACGATCGTGCTGTTCGCACTCAAGGTGCGCGCGGCTCTCCTGATCAGCATCGTGGTGATGTCGATAGTCGCCTACGTCGTCGGGCTCACCACCATTCCGGAAAACCTGGACTTCGTACCGGACTTCTCGACGCTCGGCAACTTCGACGTCACCGAGGTCTGGAACGTCGGGATCCTCGCGGCGGCCCTCACGATCTTCGCGATCATGCTCACCGACTTCTTCGACACGATGGGCACGGCCACGGCCATCGCCGAGCAGGCGCGGCTGACGACGCCGGATGGGAGGGTGCCGGGGATCAACCGCGTGCTCCTCGTCGACTCCGTCGCCGCGGCAGCCGGTGGGGCGGCGGGCATCAGCTCGAACACCAGCTACATCGAGAGCGCCGCGGGCGTTGCCGAGGGCGGCCGCACGGGCCTCACCTCGGTCGTCACCGGCATCTTCTTCCTGCTGGCGATCTTCGTGACGCCACTCGCGCCGATGGTCCCGTTCGCGGCCACCGGCCCAGTACTGGTGGTGGTCGGCTACCTGATGGCGACCATCATCAAGGACATCAACTTCGGCGACGTCGAGGAGGGATTCCCGGCGCTCCTCGGCATCACACTGATGCCACTGACGTACAACATCACCGTGGGCATCGGTGCCGCGTTTGTCTCGTACGTCCTCATCAAGGCCGTGCGCGGCAAGTTCGCCGAGGTCCATTGGCTGCTGTGGGTCGTGGCCATCGCGTTCGCGATCTACTTCGCCCAGGGCTGGCTGAACACGCTGCTGTAGCGCAACCCCCTCGGACAAGACCGATGGCGCCCGGCCGGCTCGTCCGGCCGGGCGCTACGCTTTTCGGTGTGACGGTGCCGCGCCTCCGGGTCGACGACTTCGACTACGAGCTGCCCACCGACGCGATCGCGCAGGCGCCGGCCGAACCGCGTGACGCATCGCGACTCCTGGTCCTCGACCGCGCCCGGTCTTCAACCGGCGTCCCTGCGCTCTCACGCGGCACCTTCGGCGAGATCAGTGGGTGGCTGCGACCCGGCGACCTGCTGGTGGTGAACGACTCGAGGGTGATGCCCGCCCGACTGCGTGGGCGACGCGCCGGTGGCGGCGCGGTCGAGCTTCTCGTCCTGCGGCCGCTGGACGATGCGGAGGGGCGGTGGGAGGCGCTCGTCCGGCCGTCCAGGAAAATTCGTGACGGCGAGATGGTCGAGGTCGGGGACAGTGACAGGGTCGAGGTCGGGGAGCGGCTGGGCGACGGGACCCGGGCGATCCGGTTCGGTCGCGATCCGCACGAGGTCATGGCCGCGGGGGGTGAGATGCCGCTCCCGCCGTACATCCACGACCGCTCCACGCCGCCGGGGCGGTACCAGACGGTCTATGCGCGCCCGCCGGGATCCGCTGCGGCGCCGACCGCCGGCCTGCACTTCACGCCTGAGCTGCTGGAGGGCCTTGCGGAGAAGGGGATCGATCGTGCGAACGTGACGCTCCATGTCGGCCTCGACACGTTCCGGCCGCTGGAAGGCGACTTCGTCGACGAGCACCGCATCCACCGCGAGTGGTTCGAGGTGCCCGACGCCACGACGAAGGCCGTCGCCGCGACCCGCGAGGCCGGAGGACGGGTCGTGGCCGTCGGCACCACGGCGGTCAGGGTCCTCGAGACCGCCGGGGCGAGCGGTGCGGCATCGGGGTGGACGGACCTGTACGTCACGCCGCCGCATCGGTTCCGGCAGGTCGACGCGCTCATCACGAACTTCCACCTCCCGCGGAGCTCGCTGCTGCTGCTCGTGACGGCCTTCGTGCAGGCGGGGATGCCGGAGGAGGCGAGCGCGTACGAGGCGCGCGACACGCTGCTCGCGGCCTATCGCGCGGCGCTCGACTCGGGCTATCGGTTCTTCAGCTTCGGGGACGCGATGCTGATCGTGTGAGGGCGACCTAGGCGGGTTCGTCGGAGCGGGTCGGGACGCCCTCCGGACGCTCCGGCCGCACCGGGTCGTCGTCGGTGGCCTTGTCGCGGCCGTCGCCGCCCTTCGCCTTGCCCGGGCCCTTCGGCACGGGTCCCTCGCCCGAGGCGGGAAGCGGTCGCGGACCGCCGGGAATCGCGCCCGGCACCTCGCTCGACGAGCGGCCGGCGGGCACTCCGAACGGCTCGGCCATCACGGCGCACACCCGGGCGAGGTCGCACAGCGCCTGACCGAGATCGGCGGACTCGGTGGCGGCTTCGAAATGCGGATGGTGGAGGCGGAACTGCCAGCGCGTGCGGTGCTCCCGGGCCCAGAGCCTGAAGGTGTCGGCCCGCAGCTCCACGCCTCGCAGGACCTGCCACGGGTACATGAGCATCGCCAGCCGATACCGTGCGGACGAGCCGAACGGCGCGTAGCGATGGTCGAGCAGGCCGATCTCGGTGGCGACCATGATCCGCCGCTCGTCGCCTTCGGTGCCGGCCTCGAGTGCATAGACGGCGAGATCCTCGACGCCCAGGTTCTGCAGCTCCAGGGCGATCCAGTCCTTCGCTTCGTCGTTGAGGAATGGCATCCGAGGCCATTCGGTCAGTCGCACCAAGCCCTCACCTCTGCGTGGACCACGTAGCCTATCCTGTCCGCCGGTGTCAACGCCCGCAGGCCTCGAGTGGAGCTTCCGCCCGACCTCGATCGGCCGCGCGAGGCTCGGTCGCCTGGTCACGCCGCGGGGCGCCATCGATACCCCGCAGTTCATGCCCGTCGGCACCCAGGCCACCGTCAAGGCGCTCACGCCGGCCGACCTGCGCACCGCCGGCGCACAGATCATCCTCGCTAATACATACCACCTCAACCTGCGGCCCACCGCGGAGCGCATCGCCCGCCTGGGAGGTCTGCATCGGTTCATGTCCTGGGACGGACCGATCCTGACCGATTCGGGCGGCTTTCAGGTGTTCAGCCTCGCGAAGCTGCGTCGCGTGGATGACGACGGCGTCACGTTCACGAGCCACATCGACGGCTCCGAGCACCGGCTCACGCCGGAGCGCGCGATGGAGATCCAGGCGTTGCTCGGCTCCGACATCGCCATGGTGCTAGACCAGCTGGTCGATCCCGGCCTGCCGGCCCCCGGTGTCCGGGAGGCGATGGAGCGCACGCATCGCTGGGCGGCTCGGTCGCTCGCCGCACGTGGAGATCTGGCGCAGGCGGTGTTCGGAATCGTGCAGGGGGGAGTGGACGCCAAGCTGCGGCGGGAGTCTGCATCGGCCATTGCCGCGCTGCCGTTCGATGGCATCGCCGTGGGCGGGCTCTCGGTGGGCGAGTCCAAGGAGCAGATGGCGACGACGCTGGACATCGTGGGCGACACGCTGGGTGACGACGCGCGACCGCGCTACCTGATGGGCGTCGGGTCACCGGCCGATTTCTTCACCGCGGTGGAGCTGGGGATCGATCTGTTCGACTGCGTCCTGCCCACCAGGGTGGCGCGCACCGGCCAGGTCTGGACCGATGCAGGACGCCTGAACCTGCGTAACTCCGCGGCCCAGGACGACCCCGAGCCGATCGA
Organism: uncultured Chloroflexia bacterium; assembly: GCA_963840205.1. Classification (GTDB taxonomy): domain Bacteria; phylum Chloroflexota; class Limnocylindria; order QHBO01; family QHBO01; genus JACDBZ01. The sequence goes on along the minus strand of CAWIXZ010000021.1, from coordinate 67,764 downwards.
TCCTGCGTGCCGCTGCGAGGCCTGCCGCAACCACTCGAGGGCCTACCTCGCCCACCTGTTCCGGGCCGAGGAGCTCCTCGCGTATCGGCTCGCCACGGTCCACAACGTGACGTGGACGCTCGCGCTGCTCTCCCGGCTGCGGGCCTCGCTGGCGGACGGTTCCTTCGGCCAGCTGCGGGACGTCACCGCCGCGGCTTTCGCGCGCCAATCGGCCGTATGACGGGCGTATGACAAGCGGTAGAATGTGCGTCACGCCACACGAGCTGTCACGAGGGGACCCTAGAATTCGTGGTCACAGCGTCGCAGAGGCGCGTGGTAAGCAATTCGTAATCGGTCGGTAAGTGCCGGCGGCGCAGGATCGGCGCATCGTCCGGCGGAAGCACCGGAGGTGGATGGATGGCCAAGGGCCGAGATCGTCCAAAGCACCAGGCCAAGCGCAAGCCCAAGGAGAAGGCGCCGAAGGTACAGCCGACGTCGGGCTATGAGGCCCCGATGCAGCAGGTCGAGGTCGTCAAGCCACGGCGGAAGCCGAGGTCGGAGCCGCAGGCGGAGGAATGAGCTGACCGCCACCGGGCTCGAAGGAATCGAAGGAGCACAGTCAATGGAAGCACCGGTGGCCGTCATCCCAGCAATCCCCGCGGAGCGGAACGGCGAGCGAGGTCGTGCGGTGGACGCCGCCATCCTCCAGATCGAGAAGCAGTTCGGCCGTGGGTCGATCATGCGCCTCGGCGACCGTGCCGCCATCGAGGTCGAGGTCATCCCGACCGGGTCGGTGGCGCTCGATCTGGCCCTGGGCGTGGGCGGCGTTCCGCGCGGGCGCATCACCGAGATCTACGGCCCGGAGTCCAGCGGCAAGACGACGCTGTGCTACCACATCGCGGGCAACGCACAGCGCGCCGGAGGGATCGTCGCCTTCATCGACGCCGAGCACGCGCTGGATCCGAAGTACGCCCGTAATGTCGGCGTCGACGTGGACGAGCTGCTCGTCAGCCAGCCCGACACCGGAGAGCAGGCGCTCGAGATCGCCGAGACGCTCATCCGCAGCAACGGCGTCGACGTGGTCATCGTGGACTCGGTGGCCGCGCTCGTGCCGCGCGCCGAGATCGAGGGCGACATGGGCGACGCCCACGTGGGCCTGCAGGCGCGCCTCATGAGCCAGGCGCTCCGCAAGCTCACCGGCGCCATCAACCGATCGAAGACGGCGCTCGTCTTCACGAATCAGCTGCGCGAGAAGATCGGCGTCATGTTCGGCAACCCCGAGACGACGCCGGGCGGCCGAGCCCTGAAGTTCTACGCCAGCGTGCGGCTGGACATCCGGCGCATCGAGACGCTCAAGGTGGGGACCGATGCGGTCGGGTCCCGCACGCGCGTGAAGGTGGTGAAGAACAAGGTCGCCTCGCCGTTCCGGGTCGCCGAGTTCGACATCATGTACAACGAGGGCATCAGCCGCGAGGGCGGCCTGCTCGACGTCGGTATCGCCGCCGGCGTGCTGTCGAAGACCGGCGCCTGGTTCAACTACGGGGAGACGCGCCTCGGTCAGGGCCGCGAGAACGCGCGCGACTTCCTCAAGCAGAACACCGAGATCGCGCAGCAGATCGACGACGAGATCAGGGGCAAGGTGGCGAGTATCGAGGTCGGAGTCGAGGGCATCAGCGAGGCCGAGTAGGCCTCGGTGGCCGACTCGTCACCGCCGTCACGGCGAGCGCCTGGCACGCCGCCGGAGCCGCCCGGACCGGAGGCGGCGATGGAGATCGCGCTCCGCTTCCTCGGAAGCCGTCCGCGGACGCGCTGGGAGCTCGAACGGCGTCTCAGGCGTGGCGGAGCCGACGACGGGGTCATCGGCCCCACGCTGGAACGGCTCTCGGCCATGGGGTATCTCGACGACGCCGAGTTCGCGCGCTGGTGGACCGAGCAGCGTGACCGCCACGCGCCGCGCGGCAGGCGGATGCTCGAGGCCGAGCTGCGCCAGCGCGGCGTCCCTCGCGAGGTGATCCAGGCGCACCGTGAGGCTGGGGTGGGGGAGCGAGCTCCGGAGGATGAGGCTCTGCCGGGGACCGACGAGGAGCGTGCCCGCATCGCCCTCGAGCGGCACCTGCGCGGGCGCCCGATGCCAACGGACCGGCCTGCTCTCCAACGCCTCGGCATGTACCTCGTGAATCGCGGCTTCGACTCCGAGACCGCACGATCGACCATACGTTCCCTGGCCGCGGAGCGGGACGAGGCCTGAGTCCGGTACTGTCTCACCACCCGCTGCAGGAGCCGGCCCGATGGCTGCCACGACTCCCCAGACCCCTGACGAGTACATCGCCTCGCTTCCCGAGGATCGCCGCGGCGCCGTCGCCGCCGTGCGCGACGTGGTTCGCGAAAACCTCCCGCCCGGGTTCGAGGAGGGGATGCAGTACGGGATGATCGGCTGGTACATCCCGCTCGAGCGCTTCCCGGATACGTACAACGGCCAGCCGCTTGGCCTGGCAGGCCTCGCGAGCCAGAAGAACTACATGAGCCTGTACTTGAACAACGTTTACGGTGACCCGGAGACGGAGCGATGGTTCAAGGAGCGCTACGCGGCCTCCGGAAAGCGGCTGAACATGGGCAAGTCGTGTCTTCGGTTCACAAGGCTCGATGACCTTCCGCTCGACGTGATCGGCGAGACGATCGCCCGGACCGATCTGGACCGATACCTCGCGCACTACGCCGATGCCAGGGGCTCGTCGCGCAAGACCCGCCGCGCCGGCGCTGGCTGAGGCAACCCGCGTGCGTTTCGCCCTCATGACGGAGCCCCAGCAGGGGCTCAGCTACGAAGAGATCCTCGCCCTGGCCCGAATTGCCGAGGGGGCGGGCCTCGAGGCGTTCTTCCGCTCCGATCACTACGCGAGCTTTCCCGGCGAGAGCGGCCTCCCGACCACCGACGCGTGGGCAACGCTCGCGGGGCTCGCGCGGGAGACCGAGCGCATCCGGCTGGGCACCCTGGTGTCGCCCGTCACGTTCCGGCTCCCCGGCAACATGGCCAAGGTCATCCAGACCGTCGACGAGATGTCGGGCGGGCGCGTGGAGGCTGGCTTCGGCGCCGGCTGGAACGAGGACGAGCATTCGCAGCTCGGCTTCCCGTTCCCTCCGCTGCGCGAGCGATACGACATGCTCGAGGAGCAGCTCGCGATCATCCACGGGCTGTGGACCGAGCCGGACGGCTGGTCCCACGAGGGCAAGTACTGGCAGGTGCGCGGCTCCATGCAGCACGGCGAGATCGCACGCGGCGGACGCCGTCACCCGCCGATCATCCTCGGGGGCGAGGGCGGGCCGCGCCAGGCCCGGCTCGTGGCGCGATACGCCGACGAGTTCAACCTCACCTCGGCGTCACCGGAGACCGTGCCGCCGGCCTACGCGCGGATTCGTGCCGCCTGCACCGCCATCGGGCGTGACCCGGACGACGTCGCCTACTCGGCGATGACGGGCGTGCTCGTCGCCGACACCGAGACAGACCTCCAGGCGCGGGTCGTGGACCTGCTGGCCGCTCTCGGACAAGCGGAGACCGACGGCAAGGCGTGGCTCGCGGAGCGCCGCGGCCGGTGGGTCATGGGCACCCCGGACGAGGCGAGGAGACGCGTGGAAGCCTTCGAACGGCAGGGCGTGCAGCGCGTGATGCTCCAGGATTTCATTCCGCGCGACCTCGATCACGTACGTCTGATGGGGACGATCTTCGCCGGCTGACCGCCGTCCGGAGGGCCCCGCCGAATCGGAGTACACTCCGCCGATCGTGGCCGCAGTGGCCCGATACACGACCTGATCGACCGACCCGAACCTCCCGCTGCGAGCGGGCGGACATCGCCCACACCGGGCTCCAACCAGTTGGGGGAGCCGACATATGAGCGAAGTTTTCGTCGTCGGCGTGGCGGCGATCGCCGCCGTCGCCGGCTTTGCGATCGGCTTCATGGCACGCCGGTTCCTGGCTGCGAGTGCCAGCAGGCACGCGGAGCACTACGCCGAGCGGCTGGTGGCCGAAGCGCGTGCGAAGCAGAAGGAGATCGTCCTTGAGGGGAAGGACGAGGTACTTCAGCTCCGCCGCGCCGCGGAGGAAGAGGCGCGCGAGACGCGCGCGACGTTGCAGCGCGGTGAGAGCCGGCTGCTGGACCGCGAGGAGGCGCTCGACCGCAAGGTCGCCGCGCTCGAGGAGCGCGAGACGGCACTCGCGCAGCGTCAGGATGAGCTCGAGGGGATGCGCGCGGAGCTCAAGGAGCTCCAGCAGCGCCAGCTCGTCGAGCTGGAGCGCGTCTCCGGGCTGAGCGCCCTCGAGGCCCGGGCGGGGCTGATGCGACAGCTCGTTGACGAGGCGCACGCCGAGGCGCAGCACCGCGTGCGCGAGATCGAGCGCCACGCGATCGAGGACGGCGAGGTTCGCGCGCGGCGAGTCCTCACCACCGTCATGCAGCGCATCGCCGCCGACCACACCAGCGAGGCCACCGTCACGGTCGTCCACCTGCCGAACGACGAGATGAAGGGCCGCATCATCGGCCGCGAGGGCCGCAACATCCGCGCGCTCGAGCAGGCGACCGGCGTCGACCTCATCATCGACGACACGCCCGAGGCGGTCGTGCTGTCCGGCTTCGATCCCGTCCGCCGCGAGATCGCGCGCATGGCGCTCGAGAAGCTCATCAGCGACGGACGCATCCATCCCGGGCGGATCGAGGAGACGGTCGCGAAGGCGCGATCGGAGATCGAGGTCATCATGCGCCAGGCCGGCGAGCAGGCGGCCTACGACGCCGGCGTGCCGGGCCTGCATCCCGAGCTCATCAAGCTCCTCGGGCGCCTGAAGTACCGCACCAGCTACGGCCAGAACGTGCTGCGACCACTGCATCGAGACCGCGCGCCTCGCGGGGCTGCTCGCGGCCGAGATCGGCGCGAACGTGGGCGAGTCCAAGAAGGGTGGCCTGCTGCACGACATCGGCAAGGCGGTCGACCACGAGGTCGAGGGGCCGCACGCCGTCATCGGCGCCGACATCGCCGGTCGCTTCGGCGTCACGCGGGTCGTGGCCAACGCCATCGCCGCGCATCACCAGGAGGTCGAGCAGGAGAGCGTCGAGGCGACCGTGGTCGCAGATCGCGGACGCCATCAGCGCGTCGCGACCCGGCGCGCGCGGCGAGAACCTCGACAACTACGTCAAGCGGCTGGAGGACCTCGCAGCAGATCGCCCTCAGCTTCCCGGGCGTCGAGCGCTGCTTCGCGATCCAGGCGGGCCGCGAGATCCGGATCCTGGTGCGCCCCGAGGACATCGACGACGTGGCATCCAGCCGTCTCGCGCGCGACGTCGTCAAGAAGATCGAGGAGCAGCTCCAGTACCCGGGCCAGATCAAGGTCACCGTGATCCGCGAGACGCGCGCCGTCGACTACGCCCGGTGACGGGAGGGCCCCGGGAGCTCCGGATCGCGGTCATCGGCGACGTCATCGGCAAGCCCGGCCGGCTGGCGCTCATGCAGACGCTGCCGGACCTGCGCGCCGAGCTGAGCCTGGACATGGTCATCGCCAACGGCGAGAACACCGCCGCGGGGGCAGGCCTCACTCCGAGCCTGGCCGAGGAGATGCTCGGCGGGGGAGTGGACGTCATCACGTCGGGGAACCACATCTGGGACAAGCGCGAGATCTACGACTACCTCGACACCGATCGGCCGGTGCTCAGACCGATCAACTACCCCGATGAGGCGCCCGGCCGCGGCTGGCTCATCCACCGCACGGCCGATGGCGACGAGGTGGCCGTCATCAACGCAATGGGTCGGGTCTTCATGAACCAGCTCGACTCGCCGTTCATCGAAGCTCGACGAGTTGCTCGACGGCGCCGCGGAGCCGCTGCCCCCGATCCGCATCCTCGACTTCCACTGCGAGATCACCTCCGAAAAGAACGCCATGGGCTGGTATCTCGACGGGCGCGTGAGCGCCGTGCTGGGAACGCACACGCACGTGCCGACCGCCGACGCGCGCGTGCTCCCGGCCGGCACGGCGTACATCAGCGACGTCGGCATGACGGGGCCGCGAGACTCGATCATCGGCTTCAGTCTCGAGACGGTGCTGCCGCGCTTCACACGCCACCTGCCAACGCGCTTCCACGTGGCGGAGGGACCGGTGGCCCTGAACGCGGTCGTCGTCACGGTCGATGCCGCCACGGGGCGCGCGAGCGCGATCGAGCAGGTCCAACGCGTCATCCACGTCTGAGGACGGCGGCATGCGCCATCCGCGCGGATGTCAGACCTCGTGCGTGCAATCGTGCTGCACGACCGCACACCGGAGCCCTGACGCGTGGATGACGAGGTGAGCAGGCCACCACTGCTCGGCATCGTGGGACCGACGGCGTCCGGAAAGAGCGACCTCGCGATGGCCGTAGCGGCCCGCATTCCGGTCGAGATCCTCGTGGCGGACTCGCGGCAGGTCTATCGCGGCATGGACATCGGCACGGCGAAGCCGGGAGCCGATGCGCGCGCTTCCGTGCCGCATCACCTGCTGGACCTCGCCACACCCGACGAACCGTTCACGGTCGCGCAATGGGTCGAACGCGCGCGGGCAGTCGTCCCAGCAGATCGCCCAGCGTGGGCGAAGCCCGCTGGTGGTCGGCGGGACGGGCCTGTACGTGGCCGCGCTGGTGGATGGGCACGACTACGCCGCGCAGGGATCGGACCCGGAGCTACGTGCCCGGCTTGGCGGCCACGCTCGAGTCCGACGGTCTCGAGCCGCTCGTGGAGCGGCTCACCGACGTCGCCCCGCACGTCGCGGCGACGATCGATCGGCGGAATCCGCGGCGGGTGCTGCGGGCCCTCGAGCGAGCGGAGGCCGGCGGCGAGCGGAGCCGCGCGCGATCCCTATCCGGGCCGAGTGACGCTCGTCGGCATCGAGCGGCCGCGCGAGGTGCTGTATCGGCGCATCGACGAGCGTGCGCGCTGGCTGTTCGCGAACGGGCTGCTGGAGGAGGTGGGCGAGCTGATGCGCGTCGGCTACCGCCCCGACCTGCGGCCGCTGACCGGGCACGGCTACGCCGAGGCCATGCGGCACCTGGCGGGGGAGTGGACGCTCGAGCAGGCGATCGAGGTCACGGCGCGACGCACGCGCCAGTACGCCAAGCGTCAGCTCACCTGGTTCCGCCGCGACCCACGAATCACGTGGCTCGATGCGGGCGATGGGCCTGCGAGCAGCCTCGCCGACGATGCGCTCCGTGCCTTCGACGACGCACTCGCCGGCTAGGGGGAGCGAGCACGAATCGGCTAAACTTGGATCGAACAGATGTCCGAAACCTCCCGAATGATCGACCTCACCACGCCCGTTGAACGGGCGTTTCTCATCGGCCTCGACGAGACCGGCAACGGCAGATGGCCGGTGAGCCGCTCGCTCGCCGAGCTCGGTGCCCTGGCCGAGACCGCGGGAGCGACCGTCGTCGGCAGCGCCTCCCAGCGTCGAAGGGGACCCGATCCGGTCTGGTACTTCGGCAAGGGCCGAGCGGCGGAGCTCGTGGACGACAAGGCCGCCACCGACTTCAACGTGCTCATCGTCGACGACGAGCTGGAGCCGAACCAGCAGCGCAGCCTCGAGAAGCTGCTCGACTGCAAGGTGCTCGACCGATCTGCGCTGATCATCGACATCTTCGCGCGGCACGCGCGAACGAAGGAGGGACGCCTCCAGGTCGAGCTCGCGGCGCTGGAATACCACCTGCCGCGGCTCACCCGAATGTGGACCCACCTCTCGCGCACCGGCGGCGGCATCGGCACCCGGGGCCCCGGCGAGAGCCAGCTCGAGACTGACCGGCGCATCATCCGCACGAAGATCAAGAAGGTGCGCGCCGACCTCCAGGACGTGCAGCGGCAGCGCGCCACGGCGGCTCGCCAGCGAGACCGCAACGAGGTCGCCACGGTGGCCCTGGTCGGCTACACGAACGCCGGCAAGAGCACGCTGCTCAACGCATTGGCCGATTCGGACGTCTACGCGGCCGACATGCTGTTCGCCACGCTCGACCCCACGAGCCGGCAGGTCGAGCTGCCGGCGGGGCAGCGCGTGATCGTCACCGACACGGTGGGATTCATCAACAAGCTGCCGCACGACCTCGTCGACGCCTTCCGGGCGACGCTGGAGGAGGTCATGCGTGCCGACCTCCTGCTCGAGGTGGTCGACGCAGCCGATCCGGACTTCGTGAGCCAGCAGGCCGCCGTCCAGACCGTCCTCGATGAGCTCGGAGCGGGCGAGAAGCCGCGGATCACGGTCTTCAACAAGATCGACCTCCTCGCGACCGGCGAGGAGACTCCGCCGGCGAGCGAGCAGGCGGCCTTCGTGAGCGCGGTGACCGGCGCTCGGCCTGGACGGGCTGCGGGAGCGAATCGCCGATGCGCTGCGCGGCGGAATGGTGGCCGTCGACGCGATCGTGCCGTACGAGCGCGGCGAGCTCGTGGCGCGCGCCCGCACCTCCGGCGACGTCACCGAGCAGTACGAGGAGAGCGGGGTCCGCGTCAGCGGCCACCTGCCGGCATCGATCGCCGCCGAGCTGACGGCTGCCGGCAGCCGAACCCATCGCTGAGGCTCGATGCCCCGCAACGTAGGCCTTCGTGACGAGCTGCTCGCGCTCACGGAGCTCGAGGAAGGCGAACCCGGCGTCGACGCGCGGCTGATCGAGATCATGGCCGGCGAGTGGCCCGGCCTGCGCGAGGTGGGCTCCGACGCGACCGACGCGGCCTGGATGCTCGCGCACCGTGCCGACCACCTGAACGAGGAGCGTCGAGCGTGGCTGTCCGCGCTGCGCGCCGCGGTGGAGGCGGGGGAGGCAGACCCGCGCCAGTACGCGACCCTCGTGGACCGCGTGGCGGCCTCCGATGGGCAGCCCCAGGAGTTCGGCACCCTCGCCACCACGGCGGAAGACGGCGAGGTCGAGTTCCGGGTGCCGGTGCGAGACGTCGCCTCGCTCGACGAGCGGCGCCTCGCGATCGGCCTGGCCACGGTCGCGGAGGACGCACCGCACCTCGGGCCTGAAGGGATCCTGCCCTACGCGCCCGACCGCGGGGCGGTCCCGGTCAACCAATGGCCGCTCGTACTCGAGGGCCACGTGTCGGTCGAGGCTGCGCTCGAGGCCGGCGTCCGTCGCGTGCATCGGATCTGGGCGGTCCGACCGGGGGATCGGCGCCTCGTGCGCCTTCGAGCGCTCGCGCGCGAGCGTGGCGTGCTCATCGACCAGGTCGAGGAGTCGCTGATCGCCGAGCTCGCGGCAGGAAGGTCGCATGGCGGCCTCATCGCCCTCGTTGGCCCACGACATGAGCGAAGGCTGGACGACCTGCTGCCCGAGGTGGGGGAGTCTCCCCTGATCGTGATGCTCGACGGAGTCGAGGACCCCTTCAACTTCGGCCAGGCGGTGCGTGCGCTCTACGCGGCGGGCGTGGACGCGGTCGTGGTGCGCCGAACGTGGGAGACCGCCCTGGGCACCGTCACGCGCGCATCGGCCGGCGCCAGCGAGCTGCTGCCGACCGCGATCGTCGATTCGGTGGAGGAGGCCGCGGTCCTGTCGCGACGCGCGGGAATGCGGGTCGCGTGTGCGGTGAATCGGCCGTCGGCGACCGATCTTCACGAGGCGGACCTCACGGGCGGCCTGTTCGTCCTCATCGGTGGCGAGCGGCGGGGCGTCACGCGCTCGTTCATTGACGAGGCGGACGTGCAGGTGCGGATCGGCTATGGGAGAGAGCGTGCCCCGGAGCTCGGAGCGGCCGCGTCGGCCGCGATCATCGGTTTCGAGGCGCTGCGGCAGCGCAGGGGGTCGAAGGGGAGCTAGAAGACGCGGCGGCCGGCGACTCGGCTGGCCTGGGTGCCCGTTCGGGCCGGGACCGCGAGGCGGCGCCACACGCGTTGGCGGATCGCCAGGGCGGCCAGGACGTACAGGGCAGCGGTGACGGCCAGCACGCCCGATGCGGCCGCGTCGACGCCGATATCGCCGCCGACCGTGGTGCCGCCGATGGCAATCAGGCCGCCGAATGCCAGCGCAGCTACCGGGATGGACCATGGAGACTGTCGCATGGCCTGAGCGTATTCCTGCGCATCCCGTGGGCCGATAGGACCTTCGGACTATCCCACGGGCGGTGGCGCAGGTCCGTCCTCCTCCCGGGCCACTTCCGCAAATGTATGTTATGTGATGTAGAGGCTGGACGACTGACGGCTCAGGCTCCCGTTCTGGCCGTGCCCCAGTAGAAGGGCGCCTCCTCCTGCACCGATGCGTCCCAGCCGAGCTCGATCAGCGACGCTCGGCAGGCACCCCGAGGGCAACGGCCGAGGCCACCGTGGCGGTGGCGAGCGCCAGAGCCTGACCGGCGCTGAGCGCGCCCCCGCCGACGAATCCGGCGGTGACCTCGCTCGGGATGGTGCCGAGGATGATCGGGACCAGCGTCCAGCCCAGCACGAGGACGGTCGGCGCAGTGGCCCCCGGCAGCTGGAGCATGCGGGTCACGACGGCGGTGAGGACGCCCAGGAACGCCGACAGCAGCAGGATGAGGACGAGGGCCGGCTGGTCCCGTGCCCCAGAGGCGTCCACGAGCCCCACGATGCCCTGGTAGGCCACCGCCACGAGCAATGCGAGGACCGCACCCAGGAGGACCGATCGAGCGCCGCTCACGGCCGTGGCGCGCCCGCCACGAGCTCCGCGAGCCCGCGGGCGATCTGATACGACTTCCCCGCCCCCATCACCAGCACCGCATCGCCTGGGGCGATGTGATCGGCGACGTAGCTTGTGGTGCTCCCCACGTCGCCGACCGCGATTGCCGGGACGCCGGAGGCGCGCTCGATCGCATCGGCCAATGCCTCTGCGCTCGTCGAGGCCATCGCCTCAGGAGTGTCACGGCTGGCGAAGATGTCGGCGATCACGACCTCGTCCGCATCGGCGAAGCTGGTGGCGAAGGCGTCCATGAGCAGCGCGGTGCGCGAGTACATGTGCGGCTCGAAGACCGCCCACAGGCGACGATCCCGGCCGACCTTCTGACGGACCGCGGCCAGCGCCGCGCGCACCTCGGTCGGGTGATGCCCGTAGTCGTCGTAGATCGTCACCGCCGCAGTATCGGCGATCAGCTCCATGCGGCGACCGGCTCCGGCGAACGTCCGGAGGCCCTCCGCAAGCAGCTCGAGGTCCGCCCCCAGCGCCCGCGCCAGCACCAGCGCGCCGGTCGCGTTCAGGACGTTGTGCTCCCCCGCCAGCGACATTTCGAACGGATGTTCGAACAGCGTGAAGCGCGTCCCCTGCCGCCCCATTTCGACATCGGTGGCCCACAGGTCGCCGCCCGGTCCGTAGCGGAACACGCGCCCGTCCCACGTGCGCAGCCGGTGCGACGAGCTCGTCCACGCCCGGATCACCCGCCACGGCGAGGAGCAGCCGCCCATTGAGCCCGGGGTGACCCGCCATGCCCCGCACGAACCGCTCGAAGGAGTCCATGACCGCCGCCGTATCGGCGAAGAAGTCGGGGTGGTCCATCTCGATGTTGGTGAGGATCGCGGCCGCGGGGCGGTAGCTCAGGAAGTTGTCGCCGAACTCGTCCGCCTCGACCACGAATGGCGCTCCCTGACCGGCACGGACCGATGCGCCCCACGCACCGATGAAGGCGCCGACCTCGACGGTCGGGTCCAGCCCCGCGCGATCAGCAGGTGGCCGAGGAGAGCGGTGGTCGTCGACTTCCCGTGTGTGCCCGTCACCGCCAGGCCGATGCGCCCCGGTCCCTCCATCAGCTCGCCGAGCAGCTGCTGCCACGTGACGACCGGGATGCCGCGCTCGGTCGCGGCGGCCAGCTCCGCGTGATCCGGCACGGCGCGCAGCGCGGGAGTGATGGCGACTCGGTCGACCCCGGCCAGGTGCGCCGGGTCGTGGCCCAGGACGTACGGGATGCCGGCGGCGTCGAGTGCCGGCGTGTACGGCGACGGCGCGTCGATGTCGCACCCGTCGACGAGCGCACCGGCCTGCTGGAGGAGGACCGCGGCCCCGGCGGCGCCCGATCCGGCGATGCCGATGACGTGGATCCGCTCTCCGGGTCTGACCACTCCCCTACCCCCGCGTCACGCGGGTCGCCAGCTCGAGCGCGGCGAGCGTCGATGCCGCCTTGTTCCCGGAGCGGTCGTGCGTCCACAGGTGGCGCTCCACGACCGCAGGACCGCTGCGAAGTGCTGCCGCCACGTACGTCAGGCCGACCGGCTTCTCCTCCGATCCCCCATCCGGCCCGGCGATGCCGGTGATGGCGACGGCCAGGTGAGCCGCCGGAAAGCGGGCCAGCACGCCGGCGGTCATCGCCTCGACCACCTCTGCCGACACGGCCCCGACGCGCGTGATGAGGTCCATCGGGGACGCCCAGGAGCTCGTGCTTCACGGCGTCCGAGTAGCTCACGATGCCGCCGAGGTAGTGGTCGCTGGCGCGCGGCACCTCGGTGATGACGTGCCCGAACATGCCGCCGGTGCACGACTCCGCGCTCGCCATCTGCCAGCCGCGATCCACCGTCGCGCGGCCCAGCCGGCGAGCGGCCCTCACCAGGGCCGCGTGGGTCGGTGGGCGGGCGGCCATCGGCGCGGCTGTCAGCGGTAGTTGGTGAACTGGAGGGCGACCGGGTAATCGAGCGCGCGCAGGTCCGAGATGACCGCCTGCAGGTCGTCCTTCGACTTGGCGGAGACGCGCAGCGCGTCGCCCTGGATCACGGGCTTCACCTTCGGGAACCCGTCTCGGACGCGCTTGGAGAGCTCCTTTGCCTGCTCGCTCGTGAGGCCGCGCTTGAGCGTGACCTGCTGGCGCACCGTCCCACCCGATGCGGGCTCGACCTTGCCCCACTCGAAGATCTTCAGGCTCAGCCCGCGCCGCACCGCCTTCGTCTCGAGCAGGTCCTTGGCCGAGCCCGCGCGGTACTCATCATCGGCGGTGAGCGTGATCCCGTCCTTGCCGAGCTCGAATGCGACCTTGCTTCCCTTGAAGTCATAGCGCGTGGCGATCTCGCGCCGCGCCTGGTCGAGCGCGTTCACCAGCTCCTGCTGGTCGAAGTCGCTGACGACGTCGAACGATGAGTCTCCTGCCATGTGCTCCCTATCCTCGCTGTGCCGAAGTCAGCCTGCGGGATTCTCCCGCATCGGCGTCGCCGACGACCTCGATCGTCCGCGTGACCTCTGCGGAATCCCGTGTGGTGCGCGGGTCGAACGCGCTGATGGTCACGAGGTTGGAGCCCGGGACGAGCTCCACCCTGATGCTGAAGCTGCCCTCGGCGTCGGCGACGACGCTCGGGTTCTCTGTGAGGCCGCTGACCGAGACGCGTGCGTTCGGCTCGGTGACGCCGCGGATGACGATGGACGACTCGCGGTGGCCTCGCACGTCACCGGCCGGATCGATCACCCGCAGCTCGGGGGTACGCGCGAAGGTGATGAGCTGGTACGCGAGGTACGCGACCAGCGCCCCCACGAGGACCGTGAGGATGGCTGCCGCCACGGCCCCCGGCGCCACGACGAATGCTCGTGGCTGCGGGCTGCCCATCGCACGCCGACCCGCGGGAGGGCGCGAGCGCCCGGTCGCCGGACGTCGCGTCTCGAGCCGGTAGAGGGCCGTCATGGCGTCCGGATCCAGCCCCAGGTACGTGGCGTAGGTCCGCAGGAACCCACGGGCGTAGACGTCGCCGGGAAGCTCGTCGTACGCCCCGCGCTCCAGCGCGGAGAGGTACCGCTCGCGGATCCGGGTGTCGCGCTCGATCCTGGCGCGGTCCAGCCCGCGCGATTCGCGGGCCGAGCGCAGCATCTCTCCCAGATGCTGCCCCTCGCCCGTCACCGATCGTCGTCGTCGGGTCCGACGTCGCCGCCCCAGCCGTCGGCGGTCACGAGCACCTCGCGGAAGCGGCTGCCATCCGCCGCGCCGACGATCCCGCGGTCCTCCATCTGGTCGAGGATGCGTGCCGCGCGCGCGTAGCCGATGCGCAGCCGACGCTGGAGGAGGGACGCGGACGCCTTGTCAGAGCGACGAACGATGTCGATGGCCTGGGTGAGGAGCGCATCGGCGTCGTCATCCTCGTCGTCATTTCCGGGTCCGCCGCGGGCCTTCCCGTCGCGCCGCGGCGCGGTGATCTCGGGCCGGTACTGCGGGCCACCCTGGGCGCGCCAGTGGCCGGCGACCGCCTCGATCTCGGCATCGGTCACCAGCACGCCCTGGAGGCGGACGGCGCGCGGCGCGTCGATCGGCTGGTAGAGCATGTCGCCGCGGCCGAGGAGGTCCTCCGCGCCGGTCGTGTCGAGGATGGTCCGGCTGTCGATGCCCGAGGTCATCGCGAACGCGATGCGGCTGGGGATGTTCGCCTTGATGAGCCCGGTGATGACCTGCACCGACGGGCGCTGGGTGGCGATGACGAGGTGGATGCCGGTGGCGCGCGCCAGCTGCGCGATGCGCGTGATGGTCGCCTCCACCTCGTACGCGCTGATCATCATCAGGTCGGCCAGCTCGTCGATGACGATCACGATGTACGGCATGCGCGGCTGATCGGGGCGGAGCGCGTCGTTGTAGCCGGTGATGTTGCGGACGCCGCGGGCCGCGAACTCGGCGTATCGGCTCTCCATGGTGGCCACGGTCCACTTGAGGGCGTTGACCGCCTTGTCGGGCTCGACGATGACCTCGGTGAGGAGGTGCGGGATGCCCTTGTACTGCGCCAGCTCCACGCGCTTGGGGTCCATCAGGATCAGCTTCACCTCGGCCGGCGTCGCGTTCATGAGCAGCGAGTCGATGAGCGCGTTCACGCAGACGCTCTTGCCCGAGCCCGTGGCGCCGGCGATGAGGAGGTGCGGCATCTTCGCGAGGTCGGCGGTGAACGGCTGCCCTGCGACGTCCTGGCCGAGCGCGAACGCGAGCTTGCTGCGGCCCGCCGCCTCGACGTACGGCCGGCTGCCGAGCACCTCCTTGAGCGTGACGAGGTCGAAGGCCGCGTTGGGGATCTCGATGCCGACGTAGGGCTCACCCGGAATCGGAGCCTCGATGCGGATGCTGCGGGCGGCGAGCGCAAGCGCAAGGTTGTCGGCGAGTCCCTCGATGCGGCTGAGCTTGATGCCCGGATCGACGTCGAGCGCGTACTGCGTGACGACCGGCCCCTCCTGGATGCGTGCGACCTTCACGCCGATGCCGAAGTGCGCCAGCGTCTCGCGGATTCGCTGTCCCTTGGCCGAGAGGTCGAGCTGGGCCGCAGACGATTCCGGCGCGTCGGTCAGCAGGTCGAGGGTCGGCATCTCCCACGTGCGCTCGACGGCCTCCAGTGCCGCGTCGGCGCCGGCATCGGCCAATCCGTCCTCGGCCTCCGCCAGGTGGGCCTCCTCGGTGTGCTCGAGCTCCGCGGTCGCGGCCACGGTCGCCCCATTGCCTTCGAGGGGAAGCTGCGCCGGCGACGGCATCGGCTTCGTCGCCGGAGAGCCCCCGCTCACGCTGAGCGCCGCCCGGACCCGGCGCAGGATGACCGGTGGCTCCTCGTCGGGCTCCGAGCCTCCCGCCAGTCGCTCGCGCATGCGGTCGATGAGGCCCGGGCGGCCGGGATCGGGCTGCACCTCGAGCGCGACGTCGGTCCGTGGGCGCCTCGCGGCGGCACGACGCGCCTCCTGTGCCTCGATCTCGCGCTGCTCGTCCCGGCGCGCGAGGTAGCTCGCCACGAGGTCACCTATCGTCATGTTGAAGTAGAGCAGGAGCCCGACGCCCACGAGGAGCGCGAGCACGACCCACGCGCCGGCCGTTCCGAGCGCCCCGCTGAGCAGGCCGCTCACCGCGAGCCCGATGACTCCCCCACCTTCGCCGCTGGGGACCGCCTCCGAGCTGCCGCCGACCGCGAGGTGGAACATCCCGAGCACCGCGAGTGCGACCACCAGCGCGCCGCTCGCCGCCATCCAGCGCTCGGCCGGCATCGTCTTCATCCACAGCATCACCGCCAGTCCGGCGAGGAGCGGCGGCGCGAAGGCGATCCCCCACCCGAGGAGCGTCGAGAGAACGTCGTGCCAGGGCCCCACGATCGCCCCGGCGTCCGGCGCGAAGAGGGCGATCACGCTCAGGATCGCCAGGAAGACGAGGACCAGGGCCGACGCCTCGCGCACGAACCGTGCGCTGAGCGTGATCGGCGTCGTCTGACGCCGTCGCGACCTGCGTCGCCGCGTCGCCGTCCTCCGTCGTGTCGCCATCGCCGGTCTAGACCTCCAGCACGATCGGCAGGATCATCGGCCGCCGCTTCGTGCGCTCGTGGAAGAACCGGCTCAGGGTCTCACGAGTCTTCGTCTTCACGAAGCCCGCCTCGGCGCCGTGCTCGTCCTCGCGAGGCTGCCTGAGCGCCTGCATGAGGTGGTCTCGCGCCGAGGCCAGCAGCGGGTCCTCGGGATCGGAGAGGAATCCGCGACTCACGAGGTCCGGCATCCCGACCGGCTGCCCGGTCTTGCCGTCGATCGTGAGCGCCACCATCACCACGCCGTCCGAGGCGAGCATGCGTCGGTCGCGGAGGACGACCCCGTCGATCCCGTCAATGGCAGCCAACCCGTCGACGAGCACCGCCCCGCCCACGACCGAGCCCGCCATTCGTGCGTGCTCGCCGTCGTACTCGATCACCTGCGTATTCTCGAGGACGAAGATCTTGTCGACGTCGACTCCTGCGCCCTCGGCCAGCAGGCCGTGCTGCACGAGCATGCGGTACTCGCCGTGAATCGGGATGAAGTGGCGTGGCTTCACGAGGCCGAGCATGAGCTTGAGCTCCTCGCGCGAGCCGTGGCCGGAGACGTGGCAGTGCACCACGGGCTCGTAGTGGACCATGGCCCCCTCCTTGAAGAGGTTGTCGATGGTCTTGGCGACCGCCTCCTCGTTGCCGGGGATCGGGCTGGCGGAGACGATGACGGTGTCGCCAGGCTCGATGTTGATGTTGCGGTGGTCGCGGTTGCTCATGCGCGTGAGCCCGCTCATCGGCTCACCCTGCGAGCCGGTCGTCATCACGACCAGCTCCTCCTTCGCCAGGGTCTGGAGCCGGTCCTTGCGCACCATGGTCCCGTCGCGGTCGTTGAGATAGCCGCGCTCCAGGGCGATCGCCGTGTTCTGCTCCATGCTGCGGCCGATCGCGACCATCTTGCGGCCGTGCGCCCACGCGGCGTCGATCACCTGCTGGACGCGGCCGATGTTGCTCGCGAAGGTCGCCACGATCACGCGCCCCTGCGCCTCCCCCACCAGCCGATGCAGGCTCTCCCCCACCGTCGCCTCCGACAGCGTGTAGCCGTCGCGCTCCGCGCGGGTCGAGTCGCTCAGCAGGAAGTCCACGCCGCGCCGGCCGAACTCGGCGATGAGCCCGAGGTCCGCGCGGCGGCCGTCCGGGGGCGTGTGATCGAACTTGAAGTCGCCGGTGTGGACGATCGTGCCGAGGCGGGTCTCGATCGCGTATCCCACCCCGTCGGGGATCGAGTGGTTCACCGCGAACGGCGTGATGTTGAACTGACCGACGTTGAATTGCGTGCCCAGACTCGACCACGTGGAGCGGCGTCGACTCGAGGAGCTTGTGCTCGCGCAGCTTCCCTTGCACCAGGCCCTCGGTCAGGCGCGTGGCGTAGATCGGCGTTCCAGGAATGCGCGGGAGGACGTACGGCAGCGCCCCGGTGTGGTCCTCGTGGCCGTGCGTGAGGATGATCCCCCGCACCTTGTCCGCGCGCTCCGCGAGGTACGTGACGTCCGGGATGACGAGGTCGATCCCGAGCATCTCCGGCTCGGGGAAGGCCAGCCCGCAGTCGACCACCAGGATCTCGTCATCGATCTCGATGACGGTGATGTTCTTCCCCACCTCGCCGACGCCGCCGAGCGGGATGATGCGCAGGGTGTCCGACATGGAGGCTCCTAGAAGAGGGTCATCTGTTCGGTGTCGTCGGCGTGTCCCTCGGGCGTCACCTCAGTGGTGGCCTCAGCCGACTGGTCCGATGGCTCGCGCTCGTGGCCGAGTGCCTCGCGCGCCGCCAGCAGCGCGCCGGGCAGGCCGCGAACGTCGTTGAAGAGCGTGTCGCGCAGTGAAACCTGGTGCAGCGCCGCAGCCGGATGGTACATCGGGAAGACGTGCTGACCGCCCTCCGTACGACGCAGACGGCCGTGCACGGAGCCGATACGCTCGCCGGGCAGGTATCGCTGCAGTGAGTGCCTGCCCAGCGTGACGACGACCGCTGGGTCCAGCGCCCGCTCCTGCCGGTCGAGGTACGTCGTCGTGCAGGTGGCGACCTCCAGGGGCTCCGGATCGCGGTTCCCGGGCGGCCGGCACTTCACCACGTTGGTGATGAACACGTCGCTGCGCTCCCAGCCGATGCTGCGCAGCAGCTCGCCGAGCAGCTGGCCGGCGGGGCCCACGAACGGGCGTCCCGTGACGTCCTCGCGCGCTCCGGGACCCTCCCCGACGAGCATCACGTCCGAGAGGACGTTGCCCTCGCCGGGGACGGTGAGCGTTCGACGCGCGGCAAGGGGGCAGAGGGTGCAGCCGCGGATCTCATCCGCGATCTGCGCCAGCGCATGCGCCCCGGCGAGGCGCTCACCCCTCGGACCCATCGCCGCGCCGCGGGACGGGTCAGTTGCGGTCCCCCGCTCCGTCGTCGCCACCGGTCGCGGCTCCGACCGGCGCACCGGCACCGGCCTTCGCCATGTGCCGCTCCATCGCCGCGCGGCGGCTCAGGTTCACGCGACCCATGCGGTCGATCTCGGTGACCACCACCATGAGCTCGTCGCCGATGCTGACGACGTCCTCGACCCGCGGGACTCGATAGTCCGCGAGCTGGCTGATGTGCACCAGGCCCTCCTTGCCGGGGAGGATCTCGACGAAGGCGCCGAAGTTCATGATCCGGGTGACCTTGCCGAGGTACTCCTTGCCGACCTCGACGTCCTTGGTCAGGCCCTCGATCCAGCGGATCGCCTTCTGGGCGGCCTCGCCGTCGGTGGCGGCGATCTGGATCGTGCCGTCATCCTCGACGTTGATCTGCGTCCCGGTCTCGGCCGTGATCTGGCGGATCACCTTGCCGCCGGCGCCGATGACGTCGCGGATCTTGTCGACCGGGATCTTGATCGTCGTGATGCGCGGCGCGTACTGGCTGAGCTCTTCGCGGCTGGTGCTGATGACCTCGTTCATCTTGCCCAGGATGAAGAGGCGCGCCGTTCGAGCCTGCTCGAGCGCGTCACGCATGATCTCGGTGGTGATGCCGGCCGACCTTGATGTCCATCTGCAGCGCCGTCACGCCCTCGGCGGTGCCGGTCACCTTGAAGTCCATGTCGCCGAACGCGTCCTCCTTGCCGGTGATGTCGGTGAGGACCGCGTAGCGCCCGGTGCCCTTCTCGGTGATGAGGCCCATCGCCGCGCCGGCGACCGGTGCCTTGATCGGGACGCCGGCATCCATGAGCGCCAGCGTCGAGCCGCAGGTCGACGCCATCGACGTCGAGCCGTTCGAGCTCACGACCTCGCTGACGACGCGGATCACGTACGGGAACTCGGCCTCGCGTCGGGAGGACCGGCAGCAGCGCGCGCTCGGCGAGCGCTCCGTGGCCGATCTCACGCCGGCCGGGGCCGCGCATGAACTTCGCCTCGCCCACCGAGTAGGGCGGCATGTTGTAGTGGTGCATGTAGCGCTTCTCGGTCTCGGGGCTGATCGTGTCCATGCGCTGCACGTCGCTCGACGGGCCGAGCGTCGCGATGCTCAGCGCCTGGGTCTGGCCACGAGTGAAGATCGCCGAGCCGTGGGTGCGCGGCAGGACGCCGACCTCCACGCTGATCGGCCGGATGGTCGTCGTGTCGCGGCCGTCGATGCGGATGTTCTCGCTCAGCACGAGCTCCCGGACCGTCTGCTTGGTGAGGACGTCCATGAGCGGTGAGCCGATGCCATGGCGGCGGCGGATGTCCTCCAGCCGCTCGCCCTGCTCGGCGCGGTTGTAGCGCTCTCGCGCGCTGCGCACCTCTGTGGCGATGTCCTGGCGAATGGCGTCGATGCGCTCCGACAGGCCGCTCGTGAAGTTCAGGAACAGCTCGGCGGTCGCCTCCGCATCGGGCATGGCGCGATGCGCAACTGCGTGCTCGCGGCCGAAGACGAAGCGCACGAGATCGGCAAGCTTCCAGGCCCCCGCGTCGGGGTAGAGCTGGTAGCCGAGCTCGAGGGTGTCGTACAGGGCGGTCGGCTCCCAGCGCGTCTCGCTCGGCAGGTGCCGAAGGACAAACGGCAGGTCGAACGCCACGTTGTGCGCGACGACGGGCGTGTCCCCCACCCACTCGACGAATCGGGTGAGGACCTCGGCGGCGGTCGGTGCCTGGGCGACGTCATCGGTCTTGATGCCGTGGATCTGGTGGCCGATGATCGGGCGACCCGGGTTCACGAGCGACTCGAAGCGATCGACGATCTGGCCGTCACGCACGCGCAGCGCGGCGACGTCGACGATGTAGCCGGTCGTCGGCTTCATCGCGGTCGTCTCGAGGTCGAACACCACGAACTCGTTGCGGCCCTCGCCGAGCTCCTTGGCGAGCTTCGGGATCGAATCGGCCTTGGGGCCGACGAACGGCATCTTCTTGGGTGTGCCGGCGCTGGCGACGAGCTTCTCCTGGAGGTCGATCGACAGCTGGAGCTCGCGATGGCCGTAGGCGATCGCATCGGCCATGACCGACTCCGGCAGGATCTTGGCTCCCGCCTCGACCATCATCACCGCCTCGCGCGTCCCGCCGACCACGAGGTCGAGGTCGCTCTCGGCAAGCTGGCTGGTGGTCGGGTTCGTGACGAACTCGCCGTTGATGCGGCCCACGCGCACGCCACCGACCGGTCCCTGGAACGGGATCTGGCTGATGCTGAGCGCGGCTGACGCGCCGTTGAGCGCGAGGATGTCCGGATCGTTCTCCTGATCGGTGGAGAGCACCGTGAGGACGACCTGGACGTCGTTGTGATAGCCCTTCGGGAAGAGGGGGCGCATCGTGCGGTCGGTGAGGCGCATGGCCAGGATGGCCGCCTCCGACGGGCGCGACTCGCGCTTGATGAATCCGCCGGGGATCTTGCCCGCGGCGTACATCCGCTCCTCGTAGTCCACGGTGAGCGGGAAGAAGTCGACGCCTTCGCGCGGCTCCGGTGCGGCGACCGCGGTCGCGAGGACCACGGTGTCGCCATAGCGCACGATGACGGCGCCATCGGCCTGTTCGGCGAGCTTGCCGGCCTCCATGCTGAAGGTCCGACCGCCGATCTCGGCCTCATGAGTAATTGCCACTGATTCCTCCAATTGGTTCTGTTGGCACCCTGCGCTCGGCTACTGGGCGCTCGATCGGTGATCGGCGGCCGCAGTCAGGGGCGGGTGCCCGGTTGGTTGGGTGTGTTGATGTGCGAGACCCGGGCCGATTCGGCTTCCGGGTCGATCGCGAACGGATGGCTAGCGGCGCAGCCCCAGGCTGCCGATGACGGTGCGGTACCGGTCGACGTCGTGTCGGACGAGGTACGCGAGCAACCGTCGACGCTGCCCAACGAGCTTCAGCAGCCCGCGGCGCGAGTGGTTGTCCTTCGGAAAGCTTCGCAGGTGATCCGTCAGCGACTTGATCCGCTCGGTGAGAAGCGCAATCTGCACCTCGGGCGACCCGGTGTCCCCCTCGTGCGTGGCAAATTCGTCGACGATTGCGCTCTTCGCGTCTTTGGCGAGCGGCAAACTATTCCTCCACATTCGATTCCTTAACGCCCGAAGTCTACCAGAGGGACCCCCCTCCCGCGACCTGACGAGAGGCGGCCGTGCTCAGGAGCCGATGCGTCTCCGCGCCTCGGCCTCGTCCGCGCGCATCTGGTCGATGAGGGCTTCGACCGTGTCGAAACGCCGCTCCTCACGCAGCCGGGCGATGAGCTCGAGGTCGAGCGTGGCGCCGTACAGGTCCCCCTCCCAGTCCAGCAGGAACGCCTCGACCAGCACGCGGCCGTCGTCATGGAATGTGGGGCGCACCCCCACGCTCACGAGGGCCGGATGCCGCGGCGCGACGCCCGGCGCCTCGGCCGTCACGTAGCCGAAGTAGATTCCGAGGGCCGGAAGCGCCGGGGTGTAGTCGAACGCGAGGTTCGCGGTCGGGAATCCGAGCTCGCGCCCTCGACGATCCCCGGGGACGACCGTCCCCCGCAGGTGCGGAGGCGCATCGAGGAGGCGAGTCGCGAGATCGATGTCGCCCTTGGCGAGTGCCCGGCGGATCCACGACGAGGAAACCGCCTCTCCGTCCACGAGGAGAGGCTCCGCGACGACGACGTCGAAGTCCCGCTCCGCGCCGATTTGCGCCACTCGCTCCGGCGTTCCCGCGCGAGCTCGTCCGAACGCGCTGCCCGCAGTCATCGCGATGGCCCGCAGGTCCATGGCTGGCGCGAGCGCGGCTAGGAACTCATCCGGCCCCATTGCACGCAGGGCGTCGTCGAAGCGAACCGGCAGCGCGTGGTCGATCCCGGCGCCGGTCAGCCGGGCAAGCGTCTCCTCGGGGGGCAGCAGCCGCTCGACGTTGGTGTCGGGGCGCAGCACCTCGTCGGGGTGTGGGCTGAACACGAGCGCCACCGAGCTCGCTCCCCGCTCGCGGGCAGCGCGCTGCGTCTCGCCCGCCACCCGCCGATGGCCGATGTGCACGCCGTCGAAAACGCCGAGCGTGATGACCGCTGGGCCGATCCGCGGCAGTTCGTCGAGGCCCCTGGCGGTCACGAGACGAGCGCCTCGGCGGGAATGACCTTCTCCGGGCTGAGCACGCCGCCGCTCACCGCGCCGATCCCGAGCAGCCGGTCGCCCTCGAACACGGCGACCCGTGCGTCTCCCGCGTCGCTCGCCTCGAGTGGCTGCGAGGAGCCGTGGACGAAGCGCCACGCGGCCCCCTCGCCGAGCACGACGCGCGGGAGCGTGAGGAGCGGGCCAACCGGCATGACCGCTTCCTCGAGCCGGCCATCCGCCTGGAGGTCCTCGAGCCGCTCCGGAGTAACCGCGGTGTCCACCGAGAGCCCGGCGGCCTCGGTCCGCCGCAGGGTGCGCAGGTAGCCGCCGGTGCCCAGCCGCTCGCCGAGGTCGCGGGCGATCGACCGCACGTACGTGCCCGTCCCGCACCGGACGTCGACGACGACGTCGAGCCACCCCTCCCCGCGGTCGAACGACCGGGCGTCCAGAGCGTGGATCGTCACGGCGCGCGGCGCCAGATCGAGGGCTTCCCCGGCACGCGCCGCGCGGTGCGCCACCCGCCCCCCGAGCTTGCGGGCCGAGAAGGCCGGCGGGCGCTGGAGGACGGTGCCGGTCATGGCCACGAGCGCGCCACGCACCGCCGCCTCGTCGGGAAGCGGCGCCTCCACCCGCTCGATCGGACCCTCCGCGTCGTCGGTCGCGCTCCGCGCGCCGAGGCGGATGGTGGCGTCGTAGCGCTTGTCGCCCCCGGTGAGCTCCGCGCTGAAGCGCGTCGCGGCACCGACGAGGATGGGGAGCACGCCGGAAGCGAGCGGGTCCAGCGTTCCGGCGTGGCCGATCCGTCGGATGGAGGTCAATCGGCGCAGCAGTCCGACCATGTCGTGGCTCGTCGGCCCGACCGGCTTATCGAGGTTAACGACCCCGTGCATCGGCGCGGTCGAGCTCGCGCTCGCACTCGTCGAGCAGCCGCGGCGTCGCCTCGGCCAGGGGTGCCTCGATCGTGCAGCCGGCCGCACGGGCGTGCCCTCCCCCACCGAATGCGGAGGTGATGGCCACCGCATCCGCTCGCGCTGACGTCCGCACGCTCGCGCGCGTCTGGGACGCATCGGCCTCCTTGAGCAGGACGGTGATGTCGGCGGCCTTCGTCGACGCGAGCAGGTCAATGAACCCCTCGGACGCGACCGGGTCCGTCCCGGTACGAGTCAGCATCTCCCCGGTGAGCGTGGAATACACGATGCGGCCGTCGCGACGTGAGCTGATGCCGGCGAGCATGAGCCCCCACAGCGCAAGGGTCGAGAACTGCTTGTCGGCGTACATGCGGCGATGCAGATCGGCGAGCGGCGCCCCGGCAGTGAGGAGGTCAGCGCCCACGCGCAGCGTGCGCGGTGTGGCGTTCGGGTGCGAGAACGTGTGCGTGTCGGTGACGATCCCCGCCATCAGCACCGTGGCGAGCTCTGTGTCGATCTCCACGCCGAGGTCGGGCAGCATCAGCGCCACCATCTCGCACGTGGCGGCCGCCTCCGCGTCGACCCAGGCCACGGCGGACTCGCTGCCGTCGTTCGAGACGTGGTGGTCGATGTTCACGATCGTCGCCCGCGCCAGCCACTCGGCGCAGTCACGCGCCACCGCACCGGTGCGCGAGGGCGGCCCGTCGACCACGACCGCAAGGTCCGGCTCCAGCTGCGGGGTCGTTCGCACGTCGGCGATGTACGGCAGCCCGACGAGCGACGGTGGGACGGGGTCCGCGGCGACGACCTCGGCCTGCTTGCCGAGCCGCTCGGCCGCGATCCGGATGGCGAGCGCGGAGCCGATCGAGTCGGCGTCGGGGTTCTCGTGGCAGATGGCGGTGATGCGCGAGGCGCCGCGAATGGCGGCGACGACGGCCTCGCGGCTCACTTCTTCTCCTCGTCCAGCTCGCGCAGCAGCTTGAGCACGCGGTCCCCCGCCTCGATCGCGTCGTCGTACTTGATGACGAGCTGCGGCATGTGGCGGAGCGTGAGGCGCTCGGCGAGGCGGCGGCGAAGCCACGGGGCCGCATCGGTCAAGGCGCGCATGGAGCTCTCGCGCTCCTCCTCCGTGCCAAGGATGCTGACCCATACCCGCGCCGATCCGAGGTCGCGGGCCGTCTCAACGCGGGTGATGGTCGCGAACCCGATGCGCGGGTCCTTCATCTCGCGTTGGAGCAGCTCCATCAATTCGGACCGGATCTGGCTGTCGAGCCGATCGGTTCGCTGGCTCATCGGCTCCTAGGCCTGTTGCTCGGACACCATCTGGTAGCACTCGATCACGTCGCCCACTGCGATGTCCTCAGCGTCGAGGCCGATCCCGCACTCGAAGCCGGTGGCCACCTCGCGCACGTCGTCCTTGAACCGCTTCAACGACGTGATGCGCGTGTCCGTGATCAGCTCGCCGGCCCGCATCAGCCGCGCCTGCCCACCGCGCACGATGCGCCCGTCGGTGACGTACGACCCTGCGATGTTCCCGGCCTTGCCGGCCTTGATGACCAACCGGACCTCGGCGTGCCCCTCGACCTGCTCGACGAGCTTCGGCGTGAGGAGCCCCTTGAGCGCCAGGCCGATGTCGTCGGTCAGCTTGTAGATCACGTCGTACAGCCGGACGTCGACGCCGGTGGCCTCCACCGAGCGCTGCGCGCCGGGGTCGAGCTTCGTGTTGAAGCCGATGACGACCGCCTCGGACGCCGAGGCGAGGTTGATGTCGCTCTCGTTGATGTCGCCCGCCCCCTCGCGCAGGATGCTGACGCGAACCTCGTTCGTGTTGAGCCGCTCGAGCGAGTGGCGAATGGCCCCCATGGAGCCCTGGACGTCGGTCTTGAGCACGACCTTGAGCTCGGCGACCTCTGCCGCCTGAATCTGGGCGCTGATCTCCTCGAGGCTCGTTGCGCTGCGGCCCTCGAAGCCGCCGGCCGCGATCTCCGCGGTCTCCGCCGAGCCGCGGGCCGCCTTCTCGTCGGCCACGACGCGCAGGATGTCGCCGGCTTCCGGAAGTCCCTGGAGGCCGACGATCTCCACCGCGCTCGCCGGCTCCGCCTGCTTCACGCGCTTGCCGGCGGCGTTGTTCAGGGCGCGCACGCGGCCATGCGTGCGTCCGACCGCGACGACGTCGCCCACCTTGAGCGTGCCGGTCTGGACGAGCACCGTGGCCACGTTGCCGCGGCCCTTGTCGACCTTCGACTCGACGATCGTCCCGATCGCCGGGCGGTCCGGGTTCGCCTTGAGGTCCTGGAGGTCGGCGACGAGCAGCACCATCTCCATCAGGTCGTCGATGCCGGTGCGCTGCTTCGCGCTCACGTTCACGGCGATCACGTCGCCGCCGTACTCCTCGATGAGGACGTTCGCGTCGGCGAGCTCCTGCTTCACGCGGTCGGGGTTGGCGTCGGGCTTGTCGACCTTGTTGATCGCCACGATCATCGGCACGCGCGCCGCGCGGACGTGGTCGATCGCCTCACGCGTCTGCGGCATCACGCCGTCGTCGGCGGCCACCACGATGATGGCAATGTCGGTGACCTGGGCGCCGCGCGCACGCATGGCCGTAAAGGCCTCGTGGCCGGGCGTGTCGAGGAACACGATGCGCTTGCCGTTGTGCACCACCTCGGATGCGCCGATGTGCTGGGTGATGCCGCCGCTCTCCCCGGCCGCGACCTTCGTCTCGCGCACCGCGTCAAGCAGGCTCGTCTTGCCGTGGTCGACGTGGCCCATGACGGTCACGACCGGCGCGCGGGTGACGAGTTTCGCGTCGTCCTCCTCGGCCCACAGGCTCGGCTTGCCCTGGCCGTCGGTCGCCTGGGCACCCGGCGCCACGAGCTGCTGCTCGGCGGCCGCCTCGGCTGCGGCGACGCGCTCCGCGGCACCGCGCTCGGAGGTCTCGAAGCCGAGCTCTCCAGCGACGAGCGACGCGGTGTCGAAGTCGATCGACTGGTTGACCGTCGCGAAGATGCCGTTGCGGATCAGCTCCTTGATCACCTCACCGGGGCTCACGCCGAGCGCCTCGGCGAAGTCCTTCACGGTGACGGAGCTCGGGAGCTCGACGGGGCCACCGGTGCGGATCGGCGGACCGGTCTCGGTCGCGACGGCACCAGCCGCGCCGCCGGCGCGCTTGCGGACGGGACGTGGTGGGCGGCGTGGTCGGTATCTACGTGGGGGCATTCGTGTTCACCTCGGACTCGGACGCGGGTCCCGGCTCGGCGCCGAGTGCCCGCCTGACGGCCGCAGCGATCCGCGATGGATCCTGGCAGGCCGGTTCGTGACAGACGTATGTGCCGCGGCCCGGCGCCTTGCCGGACTGGTCGCGGTGGACTGACCCGTCGCTGCTGCGGACCATCCGGTCCATCTCTCGCTTGGGGCGAGCGGAGCGGCAGACCGCGCAGGTTCGGGTCGGTATGTGATCAGGTCGTCGCTTCGGCATCGGCCGGGGCCTCGCCGGGTGCCTCGTGCACTCGGTCTCCCCCACCCGCCGCGGCGGTCGCAACGCCGGCGTCGGAGCGGATGTCGATCCGCCAGCCCGTCAGCTTCGCCGCCAGGCGCGCGTTCTGCCCCTCCTTGCCGATCGCGAGACTGAGCTGCCGCTCGGGGACGATGACGTTCGCGATCTTGTGCTCCTCGTCGATTCGCACGCTCAGCACCTCGGCCGGCGAGAGCGCCTCGGCGACGAAGCGCCCCGGGTCCTCGTCCCACAGGACGATGTCGACCTTCTCCCCGTTGAGCTCGGCGACGATCGACTGGATCCGTGCGCCACGCTGGCCCACGGCAGCGCCCTTGGCGTCGACGCCGGCCTGGCGCGACTCCACGGCGACCTTTGAGCGGCTCCCGGCCTCTCGGGCGATGCCGCGAATGACGACGGTCCCGTTGTAGATCTCGGGGATCTCCATCTCCATCAGGCGTCGCAGGAACCCGCGGTGCGTGCGGCTGGCGACGATCACGGGGCCGCGCGTCGTGCGACGAACCTCCATGACGTAGACCTTGAGGTGCTGGCCGATGCGGTACGTCTCGTTCGGCAGCTGCTCCGTGACCGCCAGGACCGCCTCGACGTCCTTGCCCATGTCGAGCACGACGGCCGAGTCGGTCGTGCGCTGCACCACGCCCGTCATGATCTCGCCCTCGCGGGCCGCGTACTGCTGGAAGACCACGTCGCGCTGCGCCTCGCGGAGGCGCTGGCGGTACACCTGGCCCGGCCGTCTGCGCGGCGATGCGACCGAGCTGCGCCTGGGTGACGTTCTCGGGCACCCGCACCTTGCCGCCGACGCCGGTGGTGGGATCGATCTTCTGGGCCTCGGCGACGAACATCTGGGCCTCGGGGTCCTCGACCTCCTCGATGGTGGCCATGACCTCGTACTCGCGTGCCACGCTGATCTCGCCGCTCTCGGGGTCGACCGTGACGACCACGTTCTCGGGCGCATCGGCATTGCGCCGATACGCCGACTCGATCGCCTGCTCCAGCGTGCGGAGCAGGATCTCCTGCGGCACACCCTTTTCGGCGTTGAGCTGGAGCAGCGCGCCGATGAAGTCCCGATTCATGCCTGCTCCTTGGTCTCCGAAAGACGAAAAAAACGTGGGATGGCGAACCGACCCACGTCCTCTACCTGACTCGATAATTAATTGGTTCGCGCGTCATCCGCGTCTGGCCGGCCGAACCTCCCCGAAGTATACCGTCGCTCCCCGATTCCCGCCACCGGCCACCCTGAATCCGGCCACATAGCGACCCAGCGCGGCCCTCTTTGAAGCCGAGCGCATACTCTCGCGCGTGCCCAATCGCCCGCCGCGGACTGGTGGCCCGTCAGAAGGTGACATCGTCCGGTTGTTGATCCGTGATGGCGAGATCATCGATTCCGGATCGTGGGTCTACGCTTGGGTCGAGGTAGTTGCGGGCGGCCGAGTCGTCGATGTCGGCGCGACCGGCCTTCATCCGGCCACCCGCGCTTGGCTTCACCTGCACGACCCTGATCCGGACATCGGCCGAATCAAGGCACGGCTGGCAGGGAGTACCGACCACCTGGAGGTAGTCGCGCTCCGGCTTCCCACCGAGCTATCCCGCGCTGACACCAAGCGGGTGCTCATTGCACGCCTCGCCGAGCAGGGCCTGCTCTCCGAGCGGTACATCGGCGATCCGCCGGGTCCGGCCGATGCCGCGCCCGAATGCGTAATGCAGGCGGATCGGCTCGTCGCCATCATCAGGTCAGGGCCCGGGTAACCGGTCGCACGGCGTTAGCCCGCGGCGCGAGGAGCGGCGGGCGGGCAGGAAAGGTCGGCTCTAACGCGGGCTGAGGTGTCGCCGCGTGCACGCAGAGCGCCGCCCGCATACCGGAGGTCAATTGCGGCCGTCGTCACGCTGGAACGGCGACTGAAAGGCGAGTCCCGTGGCCATCTCGTGCCAGCCGTGGTGAAGCCGGACTAACCGGGCCAGCGGGTCGGCGTAGTAGTTCACCTCGCGCTCACGCAGCTTATTGGGGTCACGCCGCGGCCGACCCCACTTGATCCGGTCGGATTCCCCCGGCGGCGTGTGGACGGTGTCTAAGCGATCGAGCCGCGTCGGCTCGCCGCCGAGGAACCAGAAGTACGACGACGCGAGCCGTGCCTCGCGGAGCTCGGCCGCGACGCCGTCCCACCCGGTAAGCGCCAGCCGTGGCGGGCGCCGGCTCATGCGGCCGAAGATGTCGAGCTCGGCCGCGGCGATCGTGATGACGTAGAGCAGCGCGATCTCGCTTCCGTAGTGGTCGAAGGATCCGAGGCGGTCCGGGATATTGCCGCCGTGGACTGCCTCGTACCCGCGCTTGGACGGGTGGACGAAGGCGCTCAGGAACGCGTAGTGCACGTCCACCTGGGTCGTCAGGCGCCCGGGCAAGAGGTTGTTGGCGCCGAGCGCCTTCAGCACCCTGTCATGGACGAAGTACCGGCGCCAAGTCGTCGCAGCGCGGTCGGCCCACTCGCGGCGATGGGCCTTTTTCCAGAAGGGGCTGGCTAGCTCGGCGGCGTGTTTCTTACCGCCGGTGAACGGGTCGAACTCGTCGATCCGGAAGTAGTACGGCGAGATCGTGGAGCCGCGGCCCTTCTTGGCGCGCGCGCTGTGAATCCCTCGGACGACGACGTTCATCCCGGAGTCGTCCCACCACCACCGCTCGATGTCCGGCCTCTCGCCCGCCTGGAGCGCCGCGAGGCGCGCTTCCTCTTTGGCGACATCGTCGCGCGCGATGCCGCCGTAGGTTTCGACGTACCGATTCGCCAGGAGGATGAGGCGGTCCATCAGGTGGTGCTCCAGGGCCGCACGCACGACGACGAGAGCGCTGGGGTAGCGGTGGCCTTCGCTCAGCTGGGTGACGGCGCGCAGGTGATCGGCGAGCTGCTTCGCCCGCTTCGCGAAGTCGAGGTGCTGCATGTGAGTCGTCCCGTCCGGCGGGCCCTGACCGTCGAGAGCCTCGAGCCGGCGCACCAACCGCTCGGCGTGGCGGGGCAGCGCGCCGTGGTCGTCGGTGGCGGTCATGGAGTCTCGGCTGGCTTGCCTGCGTAGCGCTCGAGGTCCGACATCGCGGAGGTCAGCGTCTCGATCGCGACCGAGCTCATCTCGGCAGCGACTCGCGGGTCCGCACTCACCTTGGCGATGTCTACGTTCGCGAGGCCTGCCGCAGGCCCCTCGATCTCGAACTCGGACCCCGCGAGGACCTGCCACTGCTGGCCATGGGCGAATGCGCTGAGCAGCCGATAGATGTACTCGCCGTCGCGGTCCTTGACGGTGTCGATGTAGCGGGCACAGAGCTCCGTAGCGCCGAGGCGCTGACGCGGCTTGATACCCGCGTGCTTCGCTGCCTTCTCGAGGTCGGCCAGACGCACTCGCGCCGGCTGGCCGCCGGCGGCGATCATGTCCACGCGCCGGCCCTCGTACGTCTTGCGCTCCTCCAGGTCGGCGCGCTGCACGCCCACGCCGCGGCGGATCCGTTCGTCCTGGTCGGCCTTCGGGTCGGCCAGGTAGCGGACCAGGACCGAGCTTTCGAGTGAGCCGCGGATCAGCGTCAGGTGCCCCCACATCGGCTGCAGCTTAGCCTCAGCAAGCCGCCGCCAAGACTCCAGATGGTCGACCGCGACCGACGCTCCGAGCGAGGCGAAGAGCCACGACTGCTGCCCGAGGGCCGTGACGCCGTCCTTCGATGCCGGAGAGCCGGGCACGGGTCCGCCCCGGAGCCACTGTAGTCGGCTCCAGAGCTCGGCGAGCGGGGCGAGGATCTCCGACAGAGGCTTGAGGACGTAGTCCGGGCCGATGCTCACAGGCGCACCACGACCGAAGGATACGGCGCTCGCCGGGGACGGAACGCCCGGCGAGCGCCCGGGTAAAGCATGGTCGGCGGAGGTGCGGACCACGCCCAAGCCGCACGAGCATGGCCGCCCGGATCGGTCGATCGTCTACTTCGCCCGTGGGCGGTGCGACCGCCGACGACGTTGCCGAACGTGCGCTCCGCGCCGCGATTGAGGAGGTCGAGCGCGGCTAGCGCGTTGGTCAAAGCGGTGGTCAACGACCTACCCGAGGACAGCCTGGGAGGGCCGTTTCGTGCTCCTAGCCCCCGGTGATGAGTCGCTGGATGTCCTGGATGCTGATCAGGATGACGAGCGCGATGAGGACGGCGAACCCCGCGAGGTAGATGAGCGCCTCGCGCTCCGCGGGCAGCTTGCGGCGGCGAGTGGCCTCCAGCAGGACGACCCCGATGCGGCCGCCGTCGAGCGGCGGGAACGGCAGCACGTTGAGGACGGCCAGGTTGATCGACAGCAGGCCAACGAAGAAGAGCAGGTTACGCAACGGAGAGTCGAGAACCTCTCCGGTCGCCTGCGCGATTCCGATCGGCCCACGCGCGTCACCGGCTGCGTCCGGGTTGAGGCCGAGCAGTCCGCCCACCGCGTCGGCAAGCCCGCCGGGAATCTGGACCGCCAGCGTTGCGGCGGCCTCGGTGCCTCGCCAGGCCGCATCCAGCGGGTCGCGCGCCAGGGGCGGCTCCTCCACCTGGCGCTGCGTCTCGAACTTGAACCCGACAGGGCCGTTTCCACTCGTCAGCTCCTCGGGGGTCCGGGGGATGACGCGCACTTCGATCGGCTCACCGTCGCGTTCGACGTTCAGGGTCACCTCCGTCCCGCCGCGCTCCGCGATGTACTCGATCAAGTCGCGCGAGAGCTCGAAGGTCTGGCCGTCGGCCCCGACGATCACGTCCTCCACCTGGAGACGACCCTCGGCACGACTGTCCCGCTGCACCTCCGTGACGGTCAGCGGGCCGTGATCGATGACCGTGGGCAGGCTGAACACAACCGCGAACAGGGCCGCCGCCAGCAGGAAGTTCATCGCGACGCCCGCCAGGAGGACCGTGACCCGGACCCAGACCGGGCGTCGGTTGAACGCGCCCTCCATGGCTCGCTCGATCTCCGCATCGGTCAGTCCCTGCTCGCGCAGCCGGCGGAGCTCGACGTTCCCGTCCTCGCCGAGCATGCGCACGAACCCGCCCAGCGGGATCCAGTTCAGGCTGTAGCGAGTCCCTCGCCACGTGACGGACCCGATGCGCGGCGGGAACCCGATCCCGAACTCCTCGACGGTGATGCCGGCGCGCTTCGCGACGAGGAAGTGCCCGAGCTCATGCACCAGCACCAGCACCACCAGGATGCCGATGAAGGCGGCGACCGTGCCGATGACCTCCATCAGGCTGCGCTCACGACCCCGAGCTCGGCGGCAAGGGCGGCTGCGCACCTCCGCGTCGAGGCGCACGATCTCGTCGATGTCAGGCTCGTCGTCGCTCCCCCACCGGTCCACCGCGCGGCCGATGGTCGTCCGCGATGCCCGAGAAGCGAATCTTCTCCTGGAGAAAGGCGGCGACGGCGACCTCATCGGCCGCGTTCAGGATCGTCCCCCGGTTGCCTCCGGCATCCGCGGCGGCCCGCACCGTGTCATACGCGGGATAGGCGCCGGCGACCAGCGGCTCGAACTCGAGGGCGCCCCACGCATCGGGCGCCGCGCGTCGGGCGACCGACGGCAGCCGGGCCGGGTACGTGAGCGCGTACTGGATCGGGAGGCGCATGTCCGGGACGCCGAGCTGCGCCTTGTACGAGCCGTCGACGAACTCGACGAGCGAGTGCACGACGCTCTGGGGATGGATCACTGCCTCGATTCTAGAGTACGGGCAGCCCGTACAGCCATTTGGCCTCGATCACCTCGAACGCCTTGTTCACGAGCGTGGCGGAGTCGATCGTCACCTTTGGACCCATGCGCCACGTCGGGTGCGCGAGCGCCTCCTCCGGCGTCGCCGAGGCGATCTCGCTGGCCGCCGCGGCCCCGGAAGGGGCCGCCGCTCGCCGTGAGCACCAGCCGCGCCACGTCCTCGATTCGCTCGCCCACGAGGCACTGCCAGATCGCCGAGTGCTCGCTGTCCACCGGACGGAGCCAGCCGAGCCGATCGCCGTCGAGCCGATCCAGCGCGGCCGCCACGAGATGCCCACCGGTGACCAGCGTCTCCTTGTTGGCGAGCGCCACGGGCCGGCGCGCATCGAGCGCGGCGAGGACCGCGGGCAGCGCCGCCATGCCGGTGGTGGCGACGACCACGAGGTCGACGCCGTCCAGCGTGGCGAGGGCCTCGAGGCCGCCGTCGCTCCAGCGATCGTCCGGCAGGCCCGCCGGCCGACCGTCGGGGCTCCACGCTCGCGCCGACGGATACCGGGCCAGTTGCGCGTCGAGCTCGTCCGTGCGCGTGACCCGCGGCGAGGGCACGCACCTCGAACCGTCCCGGGAGGCTGTCGATGACCTCGAGGGTCTGGCGGCCGATGGACCCGGTGGAGCCAAGGATCGCCACGCCGGTCACCGGAGCGCCGCCGTCAGGCAACGCGGCCCGCCACGAGCAGCGCGTACCCCGCGAGCACCGGCGCCGCGAAGAGGAACGAGTCGATCCGGTCGAGCACGCCGCCGTGGCCCGGCACGACGAAGCCCGACTCCTTGCGACCCGCCGAGCGCTTGAGCAGGGACTCGGCGAGGTCGCCCGCCTGGGCGGCGAGGCCGACGATCGGTCCGATGAGCAGCGGATGCCAGGGGTCGAGGCCGATCAGCGCGCTGCCGATCCCCGCGGCGATCGTCGCCACCACCAGGCCCCCGGCGAGGCCCTCGACCGTCTTCGACGGGCTGATGTGGTCGACGAGGTGCCTGCGGCCGAGCCAACGTCCGGTGAGGTACGCCCCGGTGTCGTAGCCCCACACCACGAGGAGCAGCGTCGCCGTCCAGGCGACGCCCGGACGGCAGCCCGAACGGGCCCGACGGCCGTGGTCGCCGAGCCGCCCGGCGGGCCGAGGTGCGCGACGATGGAGACGTCGGGAGGAGCACGCCGACGTACACAACGCCGAACGAGCTCATCGCCCACGTGGCGAAGCCGGCCCGCGGCTCCGAGCGCGTGAATCCGCCCGCGGCGAGCACGAGGACCGAAGCGATCAA
The DNA here is from genome assembly GCA_963840205.1 of uncultured Chloroflexia bacterium. Lineage (GTDB taxonomy): Bacteria > Chloroflexota > Limnocylindria > QHBO01 > QHBO01 > JACDBZ01. Next base: position 33,696 of record CAWIXZ010000021.1, on the reverse strand, counting down.
GCGTCGCCGTCACGAGCCCCGGCGGGTCGAGCGCGTCGAGGAGCGAGGCGAGCGCACCGCCCACGCTCTCGTCGTTGGTGACCGCGAGACCGGCGCCGGTGAGCGCCAGCCCGGCGAGGATCGTGAGCACCTGCGGCGGCTCGTAGCCCGCGGCGTCGAGCAGCGAGACGAGCTCGACCAGCGCGAGGAAGGCCACCACGCCGATGAACAGCGAGAACCACGGCTCGCCGAGCACCACGACGAGGACCGTCAGGGGCGCGAGGACGGCCGCGGTGAGGACTCGCGTGCGAAGCATCGGCTCAGCTCCCGAAACGACGGTCGCGGCGGACGAACTCGGCAATCGCGGCGTCGAAGTCCGCGTCGTCGAAATCCGGCCAGAACTTGTCCGAGAAGATCAGCTCGGCGTACGCCGCCTGCCACAGGAGGAAGTTGCTCGTGCGCTGGTCACCCCCCGTGCGGATGAGGAGGTCCACGTCGGGCTGCCCGGCCGTGTAGAGATGCTCGCCGAAGTGAGCCTCGTCGATCGCGTTCGGATCGGCGCCCGCCGCGACGAGAGCCCGGGTGGCGTCGACGATCTCTGCTCGCCCCGAATAGTTGAAGCAGATGTTCAGCGCCATGCGCGTCCCGTGGCTTGTGCGCTCCTCGGCCGATCGGATCGAGCGCTGCACGTCCGCCGGCGCCTCGTGCAGGCGCCCGATCACGTGGACGCGAACGCCCTCATCGATGAGCTCGTCGGTGTACTGGCGCACGGCACCGTCGATGAGCCCGAAGAGGCCCGTGACCTCGTCGTTCGGACGAGCCCAGTTCTCGGTGCTGAAGGTGTACACGCTCAGCGTCTCGACGCCGCTGTCGCGCGCGCGGCGCACGATCGGCCTGATCGCCTCGATGCCCTGGACGTGCCCGGCCAGGACGGGCAGGCCGCGCTCCCGCGCCCAGCGACGGTTGCCGTCGGCGATGATCGCGACGTGCCGGGGTCGGACCTCGTCCGGCACCGGCTCAGACCTCCAGGATCTCGGCTTCCTTGCGGTCGACGCGAGCGTCGATGCCCTCGATCTGACGGTCCGTCACGCGCTGCAGCGCCTCGAGCTCGCGCCGCTCCTCGTCCTCGGACAGATCGCCGCCGCGCAGCGCCTTCTTCAGGGCGTCGGCCGCCTCGCGGCGGTGGTTGCGAACCTCGACCCGTGCCTCCTCCGCCCGGCGGCGAATCTGCTTCACGAAATCGTGGCGCCGCTCCTCGGTGAGCGGAGGCACGTTGAGGCGCACCACGGTCCCGTCCACCTGCGGGGTGAGGCCGATGTCGCTCTTGGTGATCGCTTTCTCGATCGCCGAGAGGACCGATCGGTCCCAAGGCTGGATGACGATGAGGTGCGCGTCCGGCGTGCTGATGCCGGCCACCTGGTTGAGCGGCGTCTGCGTGCCGTAGTACTCGACCGTGATCCGCTCCACCAGCGCCGTCGAGGCGCGACCGGTGCGGATGCCGGCGAAGATCCCGCTCCATCGCCTCGACGGCGCGCTGCATCTTCGGCTCGACAGCCGCGATGGCCTCGTGCATCAGTGACTCACCTCTCCTGAGATCAATGTGCCGATGCGCTCGCCGCGGACCGCCCGCGCGATGTTGCCGGGGACGGTCATGTCGAAGACGACGATCGGCATCTCATTGTCCATCGCGAGGCTCACGGCGGTCGCGTCGAGCGCCTGGAGGCGGTTGCTCAGCAGCTCGGTGTAACCGATCTTGCTGTAGCGCTGCGCCTCTGGGTGCGTCTCGGGGTCGGCATCGTACACCCCGTCCACGCGCGTGGCCTTGAGGATGACCTGCGCGTGGATCTCGACCGCGCGCAGCGTGGCGGCCGTATCGGTCGTGAAATACGGGTTGCCCGTTCCGGCGACCATGACCACCACGCGGCCCTTCTCCAGGTGCCGCTCGGCTCGGCGACGGATGTATGGCTCCGCGATCTCGTTCATGGCGATCGCGCTCATCACCCGCGTCGGGCAGCCGGCCTGCTCGAGCGCGTCCTGGATGGCGAGCCCGTTCATGACCGTGGCGAGCATGCCCATGTAGTCGCCGGTCGAGCGGTCCATGCCCTTCGCGCTCGCGGCGAGGCCGCGGAAGATGTTTCCGCCGCCCACCACGATCGCGATCTCGGTCTGGTCGTCCTTCGCGTCGGCGACCTGCGCCGCGATGTTCCGGACGACCTCCGGGTCGATGCCGTACTCGGCCTCGCCCATGAGCGCCTCGCCCGAAAGCTTCAGGAGCACCCGGCGCTTCGCCGAGCCCTCCCTCGCGGCCGCCTCAGCCACCGTCAGGCCGCCTCGGCGTCCGCTCCGGACGTCTCCCCGACGGCCATCCGCACGAACCGTGCGACTCGGATGTTCTCGCCGAGCAGCGCGATCTTCTCGGTGATGAGGTCACCGATCTTGCGATCCGTGTCCCGGTACGGCTGCTCCACAAGGCACACCGACTCGAGCCACTTGTTGAGCTTTCCCTCGACGATCGTGGGGATCCGGTCCGCCGGTCGGCCCTCGCGCTCCGCGTCGACGCCGAACAGGCGCTTCTGCTCCTCGATCACGTCTGCCGGGACGTCGTCGCGGCTCACCCACTGCGGGGCCATCCCCGCCACCTGGATGGCGAGGTCGCGGCCGAGCTGCTGGAAGTCTTCCGTGCGCGCCACGAAGTCGGTCTCGCAGTTGAGCTCGAGCAGCACGCCCAGGCGTGAGCCGTGGTGGATGTAGCTCGTGACGATCCCCTCGCGCGCGGCGCGTCCCGACTTCTTCGCCGCGGTAGACAGGCCCTTCTCGCGGAGCCAGGCCGCCGCCTTCTCGTAGTCGCCCTCCGACTCCTCGAGCGCGCGCTTGCAATCCATGATGCCGGCGCCCGTGCGCTCGCGGAGCTGCTTCACATCCTCCGGCTTGATCATCAGTGTGTTCGTCATTCCTTCTTCTCCTGCGCCCGCTACGGGCGCGGTTCCTTTACGTGCTCTTCGACGAGGCGCTCGTGCTCGCGATCCGGATCGTGGTCCGGCTCGCCCTCCTCGATGTGTGCCGCGCGGCGCGCACGAGCCCGCCGCTCCTCTTCCTCGTCTTCCAGTTCCGGCTCGGGCTCGAAGACGAGCGCCTCACCCGAGGCAAGCGCCGCGCTGTAGTCGGCCTCCGGGCCGAGTGCGGCCTCGTCCACCGGCGGCATCGCCTCGGCCTGCTCGAACTCCTCGTCCAGCCGCGCCTGGCGTTCCTGCTGCGCCCCGAGCGCCGCATCGGCCACGAGGGTGCAGATCAGCCGCACCGATCGAATGGCGTCGTCGTTCGCCGGAATGACCCAGTCGATGAGGTCCGGGTCGCAGTTCGTATCGGTCATCGCGAGGATCGGGATCTCGAGGCGCCGTGCCTCGCTCACCGCGATCGCCTCGCGGTGCGGGTCGACGATGAAGACCGCGCCGGGCAGCCGGCGCATCTTGCGGATGCCGCCGAGCACGCCGTTGAGCTTGTTGATCTCCTCGGTGAGCTTGGACGCCTCCTTCTTCGTGAGGCGCTCGAACTCGCCGGCGTCGCGTCGCGCCTCGAGTGCGTCGAGGCGCTGGATGCGCCGCTTGATCGTCGTGAAGTTCGTGAGCATGCCGCCCAGCCAGCGGCTGTTGACGTAATGCTGCCCGGATCGCGTCGCCGACTCGGCGATCGACTCCTGGGCCTGCTTCTTCGTGCCGACGAACAGGATGTTGTCGCCGCGGCGGATCGTCTCGCGGACGAACTCGAGGGCGTCCTCGAGGCGCGTGACCGTCTGGCCGAGGTCGATGATGTGGATCCCGTTGCGCTCGGTGAAGATGAACTCGCGCATCTTCGGGTTCCAGCGACGGGTCTGATGCCCGAAGTGGACTCCGGCCTCGAGCAGCTGCTTCATGGTCGTGGCAGCCACGTGTGTATACCTCCGGTTGTTCCTCCGCCCGGCGTCGACTCCAGCGATCCACCGTCGCGACGACGGCACCGATGATCAGCAGGATCAGACGGGCGTGTGAGATGGGAAAACAATGCCCGCGCTGAGCGCGGACGCGAGCTCGATGATAGCAGAATCGGCCCCTCCTGAGCGTGCTCGGCCCTGTGGAGAGGCCAGTACTCCCGCTCGTACCCAAGTACCCCACGCCATGAGCGGCTCGTACCTTGACCCCTGCCGATCCGCTCATAGCATCGCCCGGCGTCCTGGGCACCGGTTGGGCCAAGGGCCATCTTCGCCGCCAACCCGCCAGGAGCCGATCATTGCCCGCGTTCCGCACGCTCGTGCCTGCCGTCTGCCTCGCCGTCGCGCTGGCCGCCACGCCGATCCTCGGCTCCTCCACCTTCGCGGCGGATGAGGTCGTCGTGAAGTCGGGCGACACCCTCAGCGGAATCTCGAAGCGACACGGCGTCGCGATCTCGTCGCTGGTCGCCATCAACGGCCTCGTGGATCCGAACCGCATCTTCGTCGGCCAGCGGCTGCAGCTCGTGTCCCCCACCGCTCCGGCTCCGGCGGCCCCCCCGCCGCCGCCAGCCGCCGCGCCGGAGGGGGCGCTTGTCCATACGGTGGCCCGTGGCGACAACCTGTGGAGCATCGCGCGGTTCTACGGCGTGTCGCTCTCGGCCCTGGTGAGCGCGAACGGCGTCGGCAACGCGAGCCGCATCCATCCCGGCCAGCAGCTCACCATTCCCGGCGCGGCGCCCGTTGCCGCACCCGCACCCGCCCCGGCTCCTCCGTCCCCCGTGCCCGCTCCCCAGCCGCCACCGGCCGCGGCCGCTCCCGTCCAGGCGCTCGTGCACAGCGTCGCCCGCGGCGACAACCTGTGGAGCATCGCGCGGTTCTACGGCGTGTCGCTCTCGGCCCTGGTGAGCGCGAACGGCATCGGCAACGCGAGCCGCATCCATCCCGGCCAGCAGCTCACCATTCCCGGCGCCGCGCCCGTTGCCGCACCGGCACCCGTCGCGGCACCGGTCGCGGCACCCATCCCCGCGCCCGCGACCCCGGCCATGTCCCCGGCGATGGCAGCCGTCGTGGCCGCGCGCGACGGCATGCGTCAGCTCATCGCCGAGGAGGCAACCGCTGCCGGAGTGCCCGTATCGCTCGCGCTCGCGGTCGCGTGGCAGGAGTCGGGCTGGCGGCAGGGCGTCGTGAGCAGCGCAGGAGCCGTCGGCGTAATGCAGCTGATGCCCGGCACCGCCCAGTGGATCGGTCAGTCGATGCTCGGCCGCCCCGTGAACATCAACGATGCCCGTGACAACGTGCACGCCGGCGTGCGGCTTCTCGCCCACTACCTGAACCGATACGGCGACAACCGCGACCTCGTTCTCGCCGCGTACTACCAGGGCCAGGGAGCGGCCGACCGTCACGGCGTCTATCCCGTGAGCCGTGCCTACATCGCGTCGGTCGACGCCCTCGTGCGCCTGTTCGGCGGCTGACCGAGGCTCTCACCCGCCTATGTCGGGCAACCGGCGCAGCCGATAGTGACCCGGGCCCATCCCGGCTGCCTCGACCGCCACGAGATCCACCCTGAGCCCGTCGTGTCGGACTCCGGCTCCGGCGGCGAAGGCTGCAAGGCTGCGGGCGATGCGGCGCGCACGGCGTGGATCCACGGTGTCCTCCGGGGCGCCGGTCCGCCGCGAATGGCGCGCCCGGACCTCGATGCCCACGAGCACGTGACGCGCGTCGAGCATGACGAGGTCGACTTCTCCTCCGCCCGCTGACCGGTAGCGTCGCGCGAGGACCGTCCATCCGCACCGCTCCAGCCACGCGGCGGCCGCGTCCTCGGCCTGAATGCCGAACTGGTGTCGGGGATCTGCCATTGGACCGCTCCTGGGTGGAGGCGAGCGGTGGTCTTGCGACTCAGATCGGTTCGAGCGTCTCCTCGTCGAGCATCACGAATTCGAGGTCGAGCGGCAGCTGCTCGCCGGCGAGGAGCATCCGGATCGGCGCGAACGAGCGCCGATGCCATTCGCACGGGCCATCGCTCAGGAGCGCGTCGAAGTGGCGTCGCGTCCCGTAGCCCTTGTTGCGTGCGAAGCCATACGCGGGGTAGCGACGGTCGAGCTCGTCGCAGATCCGATCCCGCGTGACCTTGGCCACGATGCTCGCGGCGGCAATGGAGGCGCTGATCGCGTCACCGTGAATGATCGGCCGCTGCGGCAGCTCCACCTCCCGCAGGCTGAGCGCGTCGATGAGCAGGTGGTCGGGCCGATCCGGCAGCCGGTCGAGCGCCTGCCGCATGGCGAGCTTGGTGGCCTGGTAGATGTTGATGCGGTCGATGACCTCGACCTCCACGCAGCCGACGCCGATCGCCTCGGCGCGGTCGACGATCTGCGCGTACAGGGCCTCGCGTCGTGCGCGCGGCAGCATCTTGCTGTCGCGGATGCCCTTGATCCGGTGTCGCTCGGGAAGGATGACGGCGGCGGCAACCACCGGGCCCGCCAGGCAGCCACGGCCGACCTCGTCGAGGCCGGCCACGCGCGCGAAGCCGGCGAGGTGCAGCTCGCGCTCGTTTCGCATGTGGGCGTCACGGACCCGCTGAGCAGGGCGCCTTCGCGCAGGGAGGGTACGACGGACGGCGGGTTCGGGAGCGAGCACGGCGCTAGTTTGCGCGGCGCTCCCGAAGCGTGGCGGCTTTTCCGACGCGATTGCGGAGGAAGTAGAGCTGTGCGCGCCGAGCAACGCCGTGACGGACCACCTCGATCTTCTCGACGCGCGGCGCGTGCACCATGAAGGTGCGCTCCACGCCGACGCCGCTCGCGATGCGACGCACGGTGATCTGTCGGTTCAGGCCGCCGCCGCGCATGCGCATGACGGTTCCCTCGAAGACCTGGATCCGCTCGCGGCTGCCTTCGACCACCTTCACCGAGACGCGGACCGTATCGCCTGGGGCGATCTCGGGCACGTCGGTGCGGAGCTGCTCGCGCTCGAGCTCCTTGATGGCGTTCATGGTGAGGCGACCTCGGTTATCGCCGGTTTACCGGCGGCTTACTGGCATGCGAATCTGATGCGGCACACGAACGCGACCGCGAGTGCGGCCGCGACGGGCTGGAGTATAGCAGCGGGTTTCCGGCGCCGCCACGCTCCGGATGCCGGTGGTGCTCAGCCGATCGTCGGGGGTTCCGTAGCCAGCTCGTCGAGGAGCGCGCGGTCGGCATCGCTGAGCGGGGCCGAGTCCAGGAGGTCCGGTCGCCGCTCCATCGTTCGGCGCAGCGCCTCGCGCCGGCGCCAGCGATCCACCTCGCCGTGGTGGCCGGAGAGCAGCACGGGCGGCACCTCCAGCCCGCGGAACTCCTCGGGCCGCGTGTACTGCGGGTACTCGAGCAGCCCCGATGCGAACGAGTCGCCGGCGCTCGACGCCTCGGCGATTACGCCGGGAATGAGCCGTACGACGGCGTCGATCACCACCAGCGCCGGCAGCTCGCCGCCGGTGAGCACGTAGTCTCCGATGCTGACCTCGCGGTCCACCAGGCTTCGGACGCGCTCGTCGATCCCCTCGTAGCGCCCCGCGACGAGGGCCAGGTGTTGCAGTGTCGCGAGCTCGCGCGCGAGCGCATCGGTCAATCGCTCTCCTGCCGGGTCAAGCAGGATCACGACGGCACCCGCCTCGCGCAACGGCTCGATCGCCGCGAACAGCGGCTCTGGGCGCATGACCATGCCCGCTCCCCCGCCATACGGGTAGTCGTCGACCGAGCGGTGGCGTCCGAGCCCGTGCTCGCGCAGGTCGTGCACGCCGAAGCTCACGAGCCCGCTCTCGGCCGCCCGACCGATGATCGACGTGCGCAATGGGACGTCGACCAGCTCGGGGAAGATCGTGACGAGGTCGATCCTCATGCGGTCAGCCAACCTCTTCGGCATCGTCCGGCGCGACGACCATCAGGCCCGCCCCGAGGTCGATTCGCAGGACCACGCTGCGGAGCGCGGGGACGAGACGCTCGCCCGAGGGACCGACGACGCGGTAGACCTCGTTTGCGCCGGCTCGGAAGACCTCCATCAGCTCCCCGACGACCGCGCCACCAGGCTCCTCCACGCGCAGGCCGACGAGGTCGTTCCAGTAGAACTCGCCCTCACCGAGCTCGTGGGCCGGACCCTCGAGATAGTGATCGGTGAGCGGCTCCGCGGCCTCGCGAGTGGCGATGCCATCGAGGTAGAGCACGGTCGTGCGACCGCCGGACTCCATGCGACCGATGCGAAGCGGATCGGCGCGGCCCTCCAGCCACACCTCCGATCCGGGGGCGACCCGCTCGGGGAAGTCGGTCAGCAGCTCGACGCGTATCCCGCCTTTGAGGCCCTTGGGCCCGAGCACCCGTGCGATCGCCAGGCGGCGGTCACTCTGCGTCGTTGACGATCTCCAGCTCGACGCGGCGCCCGTCCTTCGCGGCCATGGCTCGCAGCAGGTCTCGCAGCGCGTTGGCGATCCGACCATCGCGGCCGATCACGCGCCCCATGTCCTCCTGGTCGACGCCGAGCGTGAGGACGGTCTCGTCCTCGTCGTCGTCCACCTCTACCCACACGGCGTCCGGCTTGTCGACGAGCGAGCGCGCGACGTACTCGAGGAACTCCTTCACGCCTTGGGCTCCCCGGTCTCACCGTCTGGCGCCGGTGCATCGTCGGTTACGGCGGTCTCCTCGGCCACGACAGGCTCGACGGCAGCATCGGCGGCCGCGTCAGCCGCGGTGTCGGTGGTGTCAGTGCTCGGCGATTCGGCAACCTCGGGCGCCTCGGTCGCCTCGGTCGTGGCGGCGGTTTCGGGTTTGGCGCTCTCGTCGGCGGCGGTCCCCGCGGCCTCATCGGCGGTCGCAACGACGGCTGCGGCCTTGACCTTCGCCACCTTTGGCTTGGCCGCTGCCTTCGGGCTCGACGCGACGATCCCCTTGGACTTCGCGGGTCGCTTGGGCGTGTCGCTCGGCGGGGCGGCCGCCTCCCTCTCCGCCTGGCGCATGAGCCGGGCGACGGTGTCGGAGGGCTGCGCGCCCTTGCCGATCCAGGCACTGATCCGATCGCTCTGGAGCTGCACGGTCGCGGGCTCGGTCAGCGGGTCGTAGTAGCCCAGGATCTCGAGCGCACGACCATCCCGTGAGCGTCGCTGGTCGATTGCGATGACCCGGTACGCGGGGCGCTTCGTCGCGCCGACCCGGGTCAACCTGATTCGGACTGCCAAATGCGTTCCTCTTTTGCTTCTGGTACTTGTTGAATGTCGCGCGCGGACCGGCTAGTCGACAGTCAGCACGGCGTGGAATTCCAGGTGATCGCCGCGGTCGGGCAAGGTGATGGCAACCGCGCCGAGCTGCGCAAGGATATCGCGCGCGTCGGATGGGAGCTCGCCGCCGAGTCCGAGGAGGGAGAGCAGCACCGCCGGATCCATCATCACCTCGTTCCCGCCGCGAGTTCCCGCCAGGGCCCAGGCCGCCGCGTACTCGTCCGTCGAAGCGAGGTTCTCACCGCTCTCATGCGCCGCGACGGCGGCCTCCACGCCCTCGGCGCCGAGGCCGAGGATGATCACCTCGTCCGTCACCGCGTACGCCAGGGCCCCAAGGTCGGCGAGGCTGATGGTCACGAGCTCGACGCCACCGCGCTCGTCGCGCTCGATGTCCGCACCGGTCCCCTCCAGCCGATCCGCGACGTCCTCGAGGAGGGCGGTGGCGGCCTCGGGGTCGGCCGGACGAAGGAGTAGCTGGCCAGTGGGGGCGTCGGTGTCGAGGCCCTGCAGGGCCAGGCCACCCTCGCCTCGCATGAGCTCGAGGATGAGGTCGTTGAGATCGAGCCCGAGGCCGAAGGCGAAGAGGATCCGAGCGGAATCGATGGTGTCGGCCAGCCCCTCCGCCGGCGGGCACGTCCGAGAGGAGCTCTTCCGCGGCGAGGAGCAGCTCCCCGCCGTCGAAGGCCGTCACAGCGACCTGCGTGTCGGCGGGCATCCACTCGGGGAGCGTGGCCGACTCGCCGGCGACGGCAGGCGCAGACGAGGTCGGGCCCCCGGCCGCCGTATCAGCCCGGCCGCGCAGGACGAGCCCCTCCGGCTCGGCCACCAGTGCGCCGGCAGCGGTGCGGTAGCGGGAGTCCTCGCCGATGACCGCGGCGACGTCCACGAAGAGCGACGCGAGCCGATCGGCTTCCAGGCGCTCCATGGCGCTGCCGAACTCGGCCCGATCCGCCAGCGAGTCCGCTCCGGTGCTCACGTCGATCACCGCCTGCACGGCCGCGGGATCCGGGCCCACGACGAGGGTCTCACCGACGAACGCGTAGGCGATCCCCTCCGACGAGCGGACCTCTACGCCGCCGTGGCTCGCCGCGTCGAACGCGCCACCGCGGTCGGCCTCGAGGGCGTTGAGCGACTCGACGGCGGCGGCCTGGTCGCGCACTGCCACGAGGAGCGTCGGAGTGGCCGTCAGGTCGCGCATGACGACGGCGACCTGCGGGCCGAGCCAGGGCTTCACGTGCTGCCGGTAGTCGAGGCCGAGCTGCGACAGGAGGTTCTGTGCGAGCTCATCGATCTTCTGGTCGAACGCGGAGGTATCGGCGAATCCGGGAAGCCTCGACGCCAGCTGCCTGATGTCCGCGTCCTGCACCGAGGAGGGCTGCAGCGAGAGCGAGACGAAGACGACCGTGTCGGCGGGCGCGAGGTCGGCGGCGGTATCGGCTGATCCGGAGAAGAGGAGGAGGTAGCCGGCGAGGTAGGCACCCGCAGTCAGGGTCAGCAGCGCGGTGAGCGCGATGACGAGCCGATGCATCGGGCGCTAGCGACCGAGGAGGGCGCCGAGCCCTGAGCCGGCGCCCGGCAGCTTCCCTCCCTGGAGCATCTTCATCACGCGCTGCATCTCGGCGAACTGCTTCAGGAGCCGATTCACGTCGGCCGGCGACGTTCCGCTCCCCGTCGCGATGCGGCGCCGGCGGCTGGCCTTGATGAGGTCTGGACGGCGCCGCTCGTCGGGCGTCATCGAGTCGATGATGGCCTCGATCCGCTTGAGCTGGCCGGAATCCACCGCCTCCTGCGCGGCGCTCGCCATCTGGCCGGCGCCCGGCACCATCTGCAGCAGTTGACCGATCGGTCCCATGCGCTTGACCTGCGTGAGCTGCGACCGGAAGTCCTCGAGCGTGAACCGGTTCTCCGCGATGCGCGCGGCGGCTCGCTCGGCCTCCTCCTGATCGACCGTCTCCTGGACGCGCTCGACGAAGCTGAGGATGTCGCCCATGCCCAGGATGCGCTGGGCGAGCCGGTCCGGATGGAATGGCTCGAGGCCGTCGGTCCGCTCGCCCGTGCCGAGGAACGCCACCGGCAGCCCGGTTGCCGCCCGGATGCTGAGCGCGGCGCCGCCACGCGCGTCGCCGTCCATCTTCGTGAGCACGAGCCCGGTGACCGGCAGCCGGCCGTGGAACGCCTCCGCCACCTTCACCGACTCCTGTCCGGTCATCGCGTCGACCACCAGCAGCGTCTCCGAGGGCGTGACGCGGCCGGAGATGCGGACGAGCTCGTCCATCATCGCCTCGTCCACGTGCAGCCGGCCGGCGGTGTCGATGATCACGACGTCGAGGCCGCGCTGCCGGGCGAGCTCAAGCCCCGAGCGGGCGACCTCGAGCGCCGGTGTGCCCGCCGAGCGGCTGTGCACCTCGACGCCGATCTGGTCACCCAGCTGGATGAGCTGGTCCACAGCGGCCGGCCGGTAGACGTCGGCCGCCACGAGCAGCGGCTTGCGGCCCTCCTTGCGGAGGCGCACGGCGAGCTTCGCGGCGGTGGTCGTCTTTCCGGATCCCTGCAGGCCGACCATCAGGAGGACCGACGGGCGGCCGTCGAGCTTCAGCTGATGTCGCTCCCCGCCGAGGACCGCGACGAGCTCGTCGTGCACGACCTTGACGATCTGCTGCCCGGGGTTGACGCCGGTGAGCACGTCGCTGCCGACGGCGGTCGCCCGCACGCGCGCGACGAAGTCCTTGACGACCTTGAAGTTGACGTCCGCCTCGAGCAGGGCGAGCCGAATTTCCCGCAGGGCGGCGTCGAGATCGGCCTCCGTCAGCCGGGCCTTGCCACGCAGGCGCCCGGCGATCGTCTGGAGGCGCGCGGAGAGAGATTCGAACATTGCTTGACCGCTGCGGAATGGACCGATGCGGAGGCTCAGCTTCGGCTGCTGTGCGCCGGCAAACGGGCCTGCATTCTAGGCGGGGCCGTGGGTGGGGGCAATGCGCCTAGTCGGCGAGGAGCCACTCCACGAACGCCTCGGGCTCGAAGGGCGCCAGGGCGTCCAGCTCCTCGCCCACCCCGACGAACAGGATCGGGATGCCGAGCCGATCCGCCACCGCCAGCGCCACGCCCCCCTTCGCCGTGCCGTCGAGCTTGGTGAGGATGACGCCGGTCACTCCGACCTCGCGGCTGAACGCCTCCGCCTGCGCGAGTCCGTTCTGCCCGGTGGTGGCGTCGAGCACCAGGAGCACGTGGCTCGGCTGACCGGGCAGGCGCCGCTCGATGACGCGGCGGACCTTTGCGAGCTCCTCCATGAGCTGCTGCTTGTTCTGGAGGCGCCCGGCCGTGTCCACGAGGACCGCGTCGAGCTGTCGAGCCTCCGCGGCGGCGACGGCGTCGAACGCGACGGCCCCGGGATCCGCCCCCGCCCGCTGCGCAATGACCGGTACGCCGATCCGCTCTCCCCAGATCCTGAGCTGCTCGATGGCGGCGGCGCGAAACGTGTCCCCCGCCGCGATCGCGACTGCGCGGCCCTCCCCCTTCAGGCGCGCCGCGAGCTTGGCAATACTCGTGGTCTTGCCGGTGCCGTTCACGCCGACGACGAGGATGATCGAGGGCGGATCTCCCAGCTCGAAGGCCGAGCCGTTCGTGCGCGCCAGGCGGTCCCGGATCTCGGTCGACAGCGCGCGCCGCGCGTCGTCCCCGCTCTTCCCTCCGGCGGCGGCGAACCGACTGCGCGCCGCCTCGACCAGCTCGAGCGTGGCGGAACCCCCGACGTCCGCGGCGATCAGCGCCTCCTCCACCTCGTCCCACGTCGCCTCGGTGGCGGCGGATCCCGCGCCGAAGATCGATCGGAGGCGCGTGCCGAGACCGGACGGCCGTGCGCGGAGGCCCAGCCCGGCTGGCTGACGCGTCGGTCGCTCGACGCTGGTGGGCGGGGGCTCGGGCTCGTCGCGGCGGCGACGGAACACTATGCGACGACCTCGGCGGGGAGGTCGGCCAGGCGCAGCGAGAGGACACGGCTCACGGCGGCATCGGTCATGGTCACGCCGTAGATCGTGTCGGCCACCTCGATCGTCGCCCGGTTGTGGGTGATGACGACGAAGTCGATCGACTCGGACAGCCGGCGCAGCGCCTGTGCGAAGCGTCCGATGTTCGCCTCGTCCAGCGCCGCGTCGACCTCGTCGAGGATGCAGAACGGCACCGGGTTCACGGTGAGCATGGCGAACAGGAGCGCCACGCCGGTGAGCGCCCGCTCGCCGCCCGAGAGCATGCCGAGACGCTGCAGGCGCTTACCCGGCGGCCGGACCACGATCTCGATACCGCCGGGCGCGTCGCCGTCCTCCTCGTCGCCCATGGTGAGCGAGCCGCTGCCGCCGGCGAAGAGCAGCCCGCAGTACTCGTTGAAGCGCTCACCGATCGCCCTGAACGCTGAGTCGAAGCGGCCGGCGATCTCGCCGTCGAGCCGCGTGATGAGCTCCTCCGTCGACGCTATCGCGCCGCGCAGGTCTCGCTCCTGCGACGTCATCTCCTCGAGCCGCGCTGCGACCTCGCGGTGCTCCTCCAGGGCGAACGGGTTCACGGAGCCGATCTGGCCCAGGAGCCGCCGGACTCGGCGCAGCTCGGCCTCGAGCGCCTCGTCTGCGAGCGCGTCGATCTCCTCGTCCGGGCCCTCGTTCGCGGTGGCCGGCAGGCCCTCCAGCGCCATCTCGCGCTCCCGCGCCAGCGATACCAGTGCCTCGTCCCGCCGAGACGCCTCGATGACTGCGGTCTGCGCCGCGCGCTCGAGCTCGGCGAGCTGGGTCCCGACCGCGCCCTGGCCGCGCTCGAGCTCGAGCAGCTCCGCCCTGCGCGCGCCGCGGGCCTGCTCCGCGGCTTCCATCCGCGACTTCGAGCTGGCGTCAGCCGCCTGGGTCGCGGTGAGAACCCCCGCGAGCTCGTCACGCTCGGCCGCCAGGGCCGATTCGGCCGCGCCGAGCCCCGGGATCGATGCCCGGAGCTGGGCGACGCGTGCCTCGCGGGCCGCTCGGTCACGCCGCTGGCCGACGGTCAGCGTTTCGGCGGCATCCGCGGCCGCCCTGGCACGCGTCCATCGCTCCCGCGCCTCGTCACGGCGCAGGGCGAGCGCGTCGCGAGCGATGCGCGCCTCACCGGCTGCCCGCTCGAGTGACGCGAGCTCGGCCGCGGCGGGCGCGGGGATCGGCGCGGCCGGATCCGTTTCGGCGTCGAGGATGGCCAGCTCCGCGTCCAGTGCCGAGACGCGCTCCTCGACGCGACGAACGGCGCCGGCTGTAACGTCTTGCTCCTCGCGGGCGGCGCGGAGGCGCCGTTGGGCGGCGTCGGAGGCCTCCCCCGCCGCGAGATGCGCTGCCCGCGCGAGGCGCAGGCGCTCGGTGGCGTCGTGCGCAGCGGCCTGGGCTTCCGCCGACTCCCGCTCGAGCTGCGCCGCGAGATCGGTGAGCTCTCGCCGCCGGGAATGCGCGCGCGCCGCAGCACCGCCGGGTGGATCGGCGCGGCCGCGAAGTGTGACGACCCCACGGGCATCGGCCACCTCCCCTTCGGCAGTGACCGCCATCCAGCCCACCGGCAGGCGCCGCCAGCCGCCGAGGAGCGACTGGAGGTCGGGTGCCACCACCGCGCGGCGGAAGGCGGTCGGCGCGTCGCTCATACCGAGCCACTCGTCGAGCGTGCGCTCCGCGGAGACCGCCTCGAGGGCCTCGCGACGGCCGGCGCCGTCGCTGTCCTCGCCCGACGCCAGCAGGCGAGCAGAGCCTCGAGCGCCACCCAGCTGGTCGCTCGGGTCGCCCCCGGACCACAGGACGGCTCCCTCAAGCTCCCCGCCCACGACGGCCTCGATCGCGGCCCAGGCGGTTGCAGGCGCCTCGATGGCGTCAAGCAACGCCGGCCAGCCCGCATCGGCGAGCCGCCGCCCGAGCCGCGTCGCCGAGTCGCCGGGCCCGGAGATGGCGTCCAGCTCGGCGCGCGTCGCGCGGAGCCGCTCGGTGAGCTCGACCGCGAGCTGCCGCGCGCCATCCGTCTGGCCCTGGACGTCGTCGCGAGACCTCTCGGCAGCGTCGAGCGCATCCGACGCCGCCGCTGCCGCGGCGGTCGCCGCCTCGAGCGCGTGCGTGGCGACCTCGCGCCGCTGGCTGGCCTCGCCGAGCTCCACCGCCGCGGCGTCGCGCTCGGCAACCGCCTGGTCGTGGTGTGAGCGCCTGCGGGCAATCTGCTCGTCCGACCGTGCGGCCGCGGCGATTCGATCGCTGTCGCGCGAGCGCACGGCGGCCACGGCCTCCTCCGCGGCGAGCAGGCGCTCGTCGGCTGAGGCGAGCTCGGCGAGAGCTCTGCGCCATCCAGTCTCCGCCTGGTGCGACTCCTCGAGGGCCGCGGCCATCGCGTCGGTCGGAGCGTCCTCCTCGGTCACCATGGCCCGCTCGGCGTCCGCAAGCTCGCCGGCCTCGCGTTCGACCTGTGCCGCGAGCGCGGCAAGCCGCGCCTGGACCGCCTCCACGCGGCCCTCGGCACGAATGAGCGCCTCTCGGGTCTCCTCGCGCTCTCGCGCCGCGCCACGCGCGGCCTCGTCTGCCTCCCAGTAGCGGGCCTCGGCCTCGGCGATCGCCGTGCGCCCCTTCTCCTGCGATGCGCGGTACGCCTCGAGGGCGGCCTCGGCCGCGGCGGCCGTCCGCCTGGCATCGCCGAGGAGCGCACGCGCCGCGTGCTCGCGACGTCGGTGCGATGCGGCGACGAGCGCACTCGCCCGCGCGCCGAGCGAGTCGTGCTGCTGCTGGTGCTCGGCCTGCAGCGCGAGGCGTCGCACCTGCGGCTTCAGCTCGGTCACGAGGTCGCTCACGCGCGTGAGGTTGTCGAGCGCCTTGGCGAGCCGGGACGAGGCCTCGTTGCGCTTCACCTGGAGGGCCTTGACCCCGGCTGCCTCCTCGAACAGCTGGCGGCGCTCCTCCGGGCGCAACGACAGTGCCGCATCCACGGTGCCCTGCCCTACGACGACGAGCTCGTTCGCGCCGAGGCGCCCCTCGCCGAGCAGGTCGACCACGTCCCGCAGCCTCGCCCGAGCGCCGTTGATCAGGTACTCGGTCTCGCCGGAGCGGTACGCGCGGCGGCCGATGCTCACCTCGGAGAACTCGATCGGCAGCCAGCCATCGGCGTTGTCCAGCGTGAGGACGGCCTCGGCCATGCCCTGGGGCTTACGCTGCTCCGAGCCGGCGAAGATCACGTCGTCCGCCCGCCGGGTGCGAAGCGACCGATTCGACTGCTCTCCGAGCACCCACCGAACGGCGTCCGCCATGTTGCTCTTGCCCGAACCGTTGGGGCCGAGGACGGCGTTCACCCCGGGCTCGAAGACGAAGCGCGTCGGGTCGGCGAAGGACTTGAAGCCGTGGAGCCGCAGCTCCTTCAGGCGACTCACGATGGGGCGGCCTCGACGGCGGGACCGTGCGCGTCCGGGAGTCCCGCGCGCGCCATGGCCCTCGGGCTCGCGCGGTTCGAGCCCCGCGAGCGCGGCGGCGGCGGCCTGCTCCTCAGCCCTCTGGCGGCTGGTCCCCGAGCCGCTCGCCACGGGGTGCCCATCCACCAGCACCACGACGTCGAAGCGCTGGTCGTGGGCCGGGCCGCTGGTGGCGGACAGCTGGTAGACGGGCTTCGTGCCGTGCCGTCGCTGCGTCCACTCCTGGAGCCGCGACTTCGCCGACTTCGGTGGACCATCCTCCGCATCGAGCGCCTCGATTCGCTCGCTGAAGAGCCGCTCGAGGACCCGCTCGGTGAGCTCGCTGCCCTCGCTCAGCGAGAGGGCTCCGGCAAGCGCCTCGAAGCTCGCGGCGACGAGCGATGGCCGCGTCGCGCCGCCTGCCTCCGCCTCCCCGCGGCCCAGGCGCAGGTATCGGTCGAGCCCAAGTTCCATCCCGATGATGGCGAGCGCGTCACGATTCACGAGGGCCGCGCGGCGCGCGGTCAGGAAGCCTTCGTCCTCGTCGGGGTAGCGATCGTAGAGGAGGCGGCTGACCACGAGGCTGATGACGGCGTCACCGTAGAACTCGAGTCGCTCGTTGTGACTGGGGGCGCGGCCGGGATTCTCGTTGAGGAAGGAGCTGTGGACGAATGCCCGCCCGATGAGCTCCGGTTCCCGAAGGACGATGCCGAGGCGCTCGCCGAGCTCGTCCAGCGGCGGAGCATCCATGGGTGGCTCCGTCTACTGCTGGTGCTCCTCGATGTACTCGACGGCGTCCGAGACCTTCTGGATGCGTTCGGCGTCTTCGTCCGAGATCTCCATCCCGAACTCCTCCTCGAGGCTCATGATCAGCTCGACGAGGTCCAGCGAATCGGCGTTGAGGTCCTCGACGAACGAGGCGGTCGTGGTGACCTCCTCCTCGTCGACGCCGAGCTGCTCGACGATGATCTTCTTGAGTCGCTCGAATGTGGTCCCGTCGGTCACTCAGACTCCTCCACCCGATGATCTGGAAACGCTTCCTAGCACGCCGTTGACCAGCCTGCGCGCCGCGTCGCCGGCGTAGATCCGGGCGAGGGACACCGCATCGCGCATCGTCTCCCGGGCCGGGGTCGCGGCGGAGTATAGCACCTCATAAAGCGCGCTCCGGAGGATCGTCCGCTCCACTCGGCCGAGCTCGGGAACGGGGATCAGCGGCGCCTCAGCCTCGATGCGCGCGTCGAGCTCCCCGCGATGCGCGGCCACCCCGGCAAGGATGTCCGCGGCGTGCAGGCGAACCTCCTCCGGCACCTCGCGCTCGGCGGCCAGCCGCTCGAGGGCCGCGGCCGCGATCCCGGGCCGAAACTCGTCCTCGAACAGCGCCAGCAGCGCGAGCCGCCTGGCCTGCATCCCGGGGTCGGCGGCCCGGCTGGCGCGCGTCGGCATCAGGCGCCGCGCTCGATGTGGAGCCGCGCGGCCAAGCGGGAGCGGACACCGCGGCTGCTCAACGCCGGGTGCTCGCGCGACCAGACGGCGATGAGCTCCGGCACCTCCGCGTGCGCCGCCTCCGAGGCCACGCGGATGGCGTTCTCGATCATCCGTGCCTTCGCTCGCCCATGCGTGACGATGCTCACGCCCTTCACGCCGAGCAACGGCGCACCGCCGTAGCGCTCGTAGTCGAAGCGCGCCTTCATGCGGTCGAAGCCCGGCTTGAGTGCCAGCAGGGCGAGCGGCGCGATCGGGCCCTGCCGGAGGTCCTCTCGCAGCGCGCGGAAGATGAAGCTGGTGATGCCCTCGAAGAACTTGATCACGACGTTCCCGACGAACCCGTCGCACACCACCACGTCGGCACGGTGGCCGATCATGTCGTGCGCCTCGACGTTGCCTACGAAGCGCAGCCCGGAGGTCGACAGCTTCTCATGGGCCTCCCGCGCCAGCGCATCCCCCTTCTCGACCTCCTCGCCGATGTTCAGCAGGCCGATGCGCGGGTTCGGCACCTTCAGGACGTGCTCGGCGAAGATGGCCCCCATCGCGGCGAACTGCACGAGGTTGTCGGCGGACGAATCCACGTTGGCGCCGACGTCGAGGAGCATCACCGGACCGGTGGCGGTGACCATGTGGGCGGGCAGCGCCGGGCGATCGATGCCCTCGATGCGTCCCAGCCGGAAGACGGCCGCCGCCATGGTCGCGCCCGTCGAGCCGGCGCTCACGACGGCATCGGCCTCGCCGTTGCGCACGAGGTCGGTGGCGACGACGATCGAGGCGCGGCGCTTCGTGCGGAGTGCGGTGGCCGGATGCTCCCCCATCCCGACGACCTCGGGGGCGTCGACCAGCCGGATGTTCGCGGGTCGGTCGCCGTCGTACGCGCTGATCTCGCGCTCGAGACGGGGCACGTCACCGACCAGGATGACCTCGTCGGTGCTGGAGGCGGCGTAGTCGATGGCGCCGCGGACGATCTCGCGAGGGGCGTGGTCCCCTCCCATCGCATCGACCGCGATGCGCATGCGGGTTAGCGCTGGCCTTCCACCGGACCGACCGGCTCGATCGGCACGGCCTCGCGACCGGCGTACCAGCCGCAGGTCGGGCACACGTGGTGGGCGCGCTTGAGCTCGTGGCAGTGATCACACTCCACGAGTGGCGGCGCGCTGATCGCGAGGTGCGCGCGGCGCTCGCCCTGGCGCGCCTTGGATACCTTTCGCTTGGGAACGCCCACGCGGAAACTCCTTGACCGATGACAAACGGGACGCCGCAGTATAGCCGCCGCACGCCCGAAAGGCGGGACCCCTCCTAGGACTTCGGCGCGTCGTCCCCGTCGATGAGCAGTGCCGCCAGCGCCGCGAGGCGTGGGTCGATCTCGTCCACCTCGTGCACCGGGTGCCCGGCACCGAGTCGCTCGCCGCACTCGACGCACAGGCCCGGGCAGTCGGTGCTGCACAGCGGATGCATCGGCTCCGTGAGCGCGAGCTCGTCGTGGAAGAGCCCGTACAGGCTGATCTCGTGGTGCTCGTCCACGTGCTGGACGGCGTCGTCGCCCTCCTCCGCATGGAGCGGCGCCCCCGTCGAGGGGTCGACGCTCGGGAGGAACTCCTCCGACACGGGGACCCGTACGTCCTCGACGTAGGAGTCGGTGCATCGTGCGCACGTGCGGCGCAGTGGCGCCCGCACCTCGCCGCGCATGAGGATGCCCCGGTTCGTGCGCTGGAGCCGCAGGTCCGCGTCGAGCGGGCCCGCGAGCTCGACGTCGGGAGCGAGGCTGAGGTAATGGTCGCGCAGGCGGACGTCACGCGTGACGCCGGGGGGCTCGTGCAGGAGCCCCGCCACGTTGAACGAGGTCATGGCCGGGAGGCGGCGGGCGTCTGCTCCTCGGACTGCTCGATCGAGAGGCCGGTGGCCGGACCGTTGCCGTCCGAGCTCGCGGGCCGATGGCGCTCGTCGAGCATGTCTATCCCGCGCTTGATGCTCGTCAGCGCCTTGATGCACTCCCCCTCCAGCCGGATGAGCACGCCCGCGGCGTACTCGTCCGCGCCGCGGCGCACCTCACGCGCCTCGCTCTGGGAGGCCTCGATGATCTCCGCCGCCCGCTGCTGGGACGCACGCACGAGCTCGCGCTCCTCGAGCATCTGCGCCGCCTGCTGCTGGGCTCGCGCGACGATCGCATCCGCCTCTTCCTGCGACCGCTCGGTGATTCGCGACGCCTCCTCGGTGATGCGCCGCGCCTGGCGCACCTCGTCCGGGACGGACACGCGAAGCTGGTCGATGAGCTCCAGCAGGGTGGCCTGATCGAGGACGACGTTGTTCGTCAGGGGCAGCTTCTTGCTGGCCGCGACGAGCGACTCCAGACGCTCGACCAGAAAGATGATGTCCGTGGCAGGCCTCCTTGCGGAGCGGATTATACGCTCGCGCCGGCCCCCAGCCGCCGTCCGAGCGCGTCCGCCACGAGGTCCGGAACCATCGGGCTCACGTCGCCGCCGAAGCGTGCCACCTCCTTGGCGAGGGTCGAGCTCGACGTAGCCGAATTCGAGGGCCGTCATGAGGAAGGTGGTGTCGACCTCGGGCGCCAGCTTCCGGTTCGTCAGGGCCATCTGGAGCTCGGCCTCGAAGTCGCTCACCGCCCTCAGCCCGCGGACGATGAACCCGGCGCCCTGGCGGCGCGCGAACTCAACCGTGAGCCCGTCGAAGGAGTCGATCGTGACGTGCTCCCCGAGGTCCGCGACGCAGGAGCGGATGAGCTCCACGCGCTCGTCGACGCTGAAGAGCGGCTCCTTCCTCGGGTTGTTGAGGACGCCGATCACGAGCCGGTCGAAGAGCTGTGCCGCGCGGCGCGCGACGTCGAGGTGGGCGTTGGTGATCGGGTCGAACGAGCCCGGGAAGACCGCGGCGCGCGTCATCGGTTCGTCGCCTCCATGAAGGTGAGCATCGTCTCCCCGAACCGTCGCTGACGGCTCGTCGACAGGCCGGCGACGTCGGGCACGCTCGGACCGCCAGTGGTGCTTCAGGACGACGCATCGCCCCGGGCGCGAGGTGCGGCATCAGGTCGCGAAGCGGCGTCACGATAGCACGCTCGGCATAGGGCGGATCGAGCACGACGAGGTCCCACGGGCCGCCCGCCGCGGTCGCCAGGAAGCGCTCGACGTCGGCGCTCACCACGCTCGCCGCTCCCGCCAGCCCGGTGCGCTCGAGGTTGGTGTGCAGCGCCGCGAGGGCCTCTCGCCCGCGCTCGACGAACGTGGCGTGCTCCGCGCCGCGCGACAGGGCCTCGATCCCGACGGCCCCGCTCCCCGCGTACAGGTCGAGCACCCGCGCCCCCGGCACCCGCTCGCCGAGGATGCCGAACAGCGTCTCCTTCACGCGGTCGGTGATCGGGCGCGTGGCATCCCCACGCGGCGCGACCAGCGTGAGACCGCCCGCCGTACCCGCGATGACGCGCATCAGGCCGCCTCGCCCTCCTCCTCGAGCGCCGCGAACTCGGCCCGCAGGCGTGCGAGCTCGGGGCGTGCCGCGAGCGCCGGATCCGCGCGCACGAGGCCGTCCGCCAGCGAGCGAGCACGCTCGGCGAGCTTCAGGTGGCGCGGCTCGAACAGCGATGCGACGCGGAGCGGTGGGAGGCCGGACTGGCGCGTCCCGAGGAGGTTGCCGGCGCCACGCAGCTCGAGGTCCGACTCCGCGATCTCGAATCCGTCGCTCGAGCCCGCGACGACCGCCAGCCGCCGGCGGGGCAGCTCATCGGTCGCGTCGGAGACGAGGATGCAGAACGACCGATGCACCCCGCGCCCCACGCGGCCCCGGAGCTGGTGGAGCTGCGCGAGCCCGAAGCGCTCCGCGTCCTCGATGACCATCACGCTCGCGTTCGGCACGTCGATGCCGACCTCGATGACCGTAGTCGCGACCAGCACGTCGATCTCGCCCGCGGCGAAGGCCGTCATGGCCGCGTCGCGCACGTCCGCGCGCTGCTGCCCGTGCACCACCGCGACGCGCAGCTCGGGCAACGCGAGCCGCAGCCGCTCGCCCTCCGCATCCGCGCTCGCCGCCTGGAGCGCCTCCGACTCGGCGACGAGCGGCACGACCACGAACGCCTGGCGGCCCGCCGCGGCCTCGGACGCGAGGAAGGCCTCGATCTTCGGCATCGCCGATCGGTCGCGGATCTCGGTGCGGATCGGATGCCGCCCCGGAGGCATCTGGCGGATCGTGCTGATGGCGAGGTCGCCGTACAGCGTCAGCGCCAGCGTGCGCGGGATCGGCGTCGCGGTGAGCGCCAGGATGTGCGGCTCTCCCCCGCTGCCCTTCGCCTGGAGCGCGGCCCGCTGGCCGACGCCGAACCGGTGCTGCTCGTCGACGATCGCCAGGCCCAGGCGCGGGAAGGCGACCGCCTCGCTGATCACCGCGTGCGTGCCGATGACGACCTCCGCCATGCCGCTGCGCGATCGCGTCGTGGATCTCGCGCTTGCGCGCCGCCGCCAGCGAGCCCGACAGGAACTCGGCCCGCACGCCGAGCGCGTCGAGCAGCGGCGCGAGGCCGGCGTGGTGCTGGCGGGCGAGGATCTCGGTCGGCGCCATGAGCGCCGCCTGCCAGCCCGCTCGCACGGCGCACGCCAGCGCCACGGCCGCCACCGCGGTCTTGCCGCTGCCCACGTCGCCCTGGAGCAGCCGGCGCATCGGCCGCTCGGAGGCGAGGTCCGCCGACGATCGCCTCGACCGCCGACGCCTGGTCGTCGGTGAGCGTGAACGGCAGGGCGTCGACGATCTCCCGCCGCTCGGCCTCCGTCACCGCCACGCGGGGTGCGACGAGCGACTCGCGCGCCTGGCGGACCTGGGCGAGGGTGAGCTGGAGCGCGAGCAGCTCGTCGAAGGCGAGCCGGTCGAGCGCATCGGTGACGTCGCGCCGCCTCCTCGGGGAAGTGCGCCGTGTGGAGCGCATCGGCCAGCGAGGGCAGTCCCCTGCGCTCATCGGCGTTCAGTGGGTCGTCCACGGCGGGCAGCGCCCGCTCGAGGATCCGGGCCAGCAGCTCCCGCAGCCGCTTCTGGGTCACACCGGCCGCCAGCGGGTAGACCGGCACGACCCGCGCCGTGTGCACCGACTCGTGCCCGACGGGGCTGAACTCGGGCGACGTGAACTGCGCCCGCCAGCCGCGAACCGTCACCTTGCCCGAGACGATCACCTCGCTCCCCTGCGTCAGGCGGCGCTCGACGTATCGGCGACCGAACCAGATGGCCTCCGCGCTGCCGGTCGTGTCGGTAAGCTGGGCGATCACGCGCTGCGGGCGCCGCCCGAACCCCGGCTCGACGCGGATCGCCTCCACGCGCACCCGGGCGGACTGCTTCTCGTCCGGGATGAGCTCGCCCAGCTGCCGCAGCTCGCTGAAGTCGTCGTAGCGGAACGGGCAGGTACCAGAGCGCCTCGCGCGCGGTGCGCACGCCGAGCTTCGCGAGCGACGCGGACGCGCGGGCGAGGTCCGGGAGGGCGCCTCGGATGCGGCTGGTCGAGCTGCATCGGGCACCAGGAGGACGGGATCGTCGGGGCGGTCATGCGTCGGCGGACCGCCGGCACGAGCACGAACGAACGTCAGGATCGCCTCGAGGCTCGGGCGATAGCCGGACGTCGTGTCGACGACGAGCATCGGGCACCCGAGCTCGATCGGCTCGAAGCGGCCGGCCGCGAGGTCCTCGGTCAGCCCGGCAGCGACGTTCGTCGTCGAGGTGGACCGGGTGACGCTCGCCGGCCGTCGAACCGGGATCGATAGCGCCGCGCGATCAGGTCAGGCGGCGCGGTGCAATGGATCGAGTCGCATGTCCCAGCCCGTGCCCGAGGCGAGGCGATCTCCGGCTCGGACGATCCGCGGCGGAAGTTGCTCTCGAGCACGACGCCCCGACCGGCGGCGAGCGTGTCGGCCGCGAGCGCGAACGTCGCCGCGTAGGCTGCGCGGCCAAGGCGCTGCGAGCCCGCGACATCGTCCGGAAGCGCCGACCGCATCGCCCAGCGCCTCCTTGATGTGATCCTTGGCGAGAAGCGTCAGGCCGAGCTCCTCACTGAGGCGGGTGGCGAGAGTCGTCTTGCCACTCCCGGGCGCACCGCTGACGACGACGAGAAGTGGACGATCCGGCCAGCCGGCCGATTGCATGGCCCGATCGTAGCGTGCTACCCTACCGATCGCTCCGGTGTGCGCCCACGAGGCCGCGGCACCGGTTCTTTCACGACTGGAGAAGCTCTCATGGCACGGGTCTGCGACATCTGCGGCAAGCGACCGATCACCGGCTGGAACCCCCAGTCGGTCGGGATGAACCGCAAGCGCGCCCTGCGCCGCTGGCTCCCCAACCTCCAGGCGATGACCCTCGTCGCCGATGGCAAGGTCACGAAGGTCAAGGCCTGCAGCCGATGCCGACGCACCGCCCAGAAGACCCTGACCCCGACTCCTCACTGACCGATGCGCCCGCGTCACGCGACGCGGGCGTCTCTATTTCTCCCGCGAGTCGAGGACCAGGGTGAACGGCCCGTCGTTCACCAGGTCGACCTCCATCTCGGCGCCGAACCGGCCCGTCTCGACGGACGGCCCGTGTCCTCGCAGCCGTTCGGCGAAGCGCTCGACGAGGGTGGCGGCCAGCTCCGGAGGGCCGGCCTCCGTGAACCCGGGCCGGCGCCCGCGGCTGGTGTCCGCGTACAGCGTGAACTGGCTGACGACCAGGTACGAGCCGCCGACGTCGGAGACGGCGAGGTTCGTGCGGCCATCGGCATCCCGAAAGTAGCGCAGGCCAACGAGCCGATCGGCCATCCGGTCAACCGTGGCCTCGTCGTCGTCACGCCCGATCCCGACCAGGACCACCGCGCCCAGGCCGATCTCGCCGAGCGGCTCGCCGTCGGCGCGCACCGACGCCCGCGACACGCGCTGCACCACGAGGCGCACTCGACGAGCCCTAGGGTGAGGCCGACGGCGCGGGCAGCGCCTCGGTGACCGGTCCGGCGTCCTCGCCCGGCCGAGGGGGGCCGAGCGCCGCCTCGCTGAAGTTGGAGAGTGGATTCCAGACCATCCAGCCGTGCGCCGAGCGATCGGTGGCGGCCTGGATCTGCGCGGCGACCTGCTGCGGGGTGTACTTGAGGAACTCTCCGTAGCCGAAGTCCTGGATCCAGGGGCGAAGCGCCACGGGCCATTCGGCCGCCTGCTCGTTCATGATCTCAACTTCGAACAGGTTCGCGCCGCCTTGCGGTATACGCTTGCAATTTGAAAAACCAGATCGTGGGACCGCCCAGCAGCAACGACTATGCATTCCATATATTGAACAACTGAAATCGATCACGCGCCGGCATTTTTTTCAGCGGTCGGCGACGGGGATTGGCACGGCGGCGTTGGCGGCGATGGCCAACGGGCGGTTGTTTGCTGACGAAGCGCAAGGCGCGACGCCGTCGAACAATCTGCCAATCCGCTGGCGCCGAAGCCGCCGCACTTCGCCGGCAAGGCCAAGCACGTCATCTACATTCACATGGCCGGCTCGCCGTCGCAGCTGGACCTGTTCGACTACAAGCCGAAGCTCAACGAGCTGAACGGCCAGCCGTGTCCCGAGTCGCTCTTCAAGAAGGAGCGGTTCGCGTTCATCAAGGGCGTGCCCAAGATGCTCGGCACGCCGCACAAGTTCGCCAAGCACGGCAAGTGCGGGGCGGAGCTTTCGAATCTGCTGCCGCACCTGGCGACGGTCGTGGACGACATCGCGATCGTGCAAGTCGATGGTCACCGACCAGTTCAACCACGCCCCGGCGCAGCTCTTCCTCAACACCGGCTCGGCGCAGCTCGGCCGGCCGAGCATGGGGTCGTGGCTCACCTACGGCCTGGGCAGCGAGAACGAGAACCTGCCGGGCTTCGTCGTGCTGATCTCGGCGCCGCAGGGGCCCGACGGCGGCACGTCGCTGTGGGGCAGCGGCTTTCTTGCCGAGCGTCTACCAGGGCGTGCAGTTCCGCTCGCAGGGCGACCCGGTGCTGTATGTCTCCAACCCGGCCGGGCATGGATCGCGCAGCAGCGGCGCCGCACGCTCGACGCGATCCGCCAGCTCAACGAGCTGCAGCTTCGCGAGATCGGCGACCCCGAGACGCTGACGCGCATCGAGCAGTACGAGATGGCCTACCGCATGCAGACCAGCGTGCCGGAGCTGATGGACATTCGCAGCGAGCCGAAGCACATTCACGACCTGTACGGCACCGAGCCGGGCAAGGTCTCGTTCGCCAACAACTGCCTGCTCGCGCGGCGGCTGGTCGAGCGCGGCGTGCGGTTCGTGCAGCTCTACCACTGGGGCTGGGACAGCCACGGCACCAACCCCGGCGACGACATCGTCAAGTCGCTGCCCGAGCGATGCAAGCAGACCGACCAGGGCTGCGCGGCGCTGATCAAGGACCTCAAGCAGCGCGGCCTGCTCGACGAGACGCTGGTCGTCTGGGGCGGCGAGTTCGGCCGCACGCCGATGAACGAGGAGCGCAACGGCTCGAAGTTGCTCGGCCGCGATCACCACCCGCACGCGTTCACGATCTGGATGGCCGGCGGCGGCATCAAGCGCGGGCATCACGCTACGGCGCGACCGACGAGCTCGGCTATCACGCCGTCGAGGACAAGGTCCACGTCCACGACCTGCAGGCGACGATCCTGCACTGCCTGGGCCTCGACCACACCAGGCTGACGTACCAGTTCCAGGGCCGGCCGTTCCGGCTGACCGACGTGTTTGGCAACGTCGTGCAAAAGCTGCTGGCCTAGCTCGGCCAGCAGCCGTCTGATCTCGTGCTGGTATTCCTGGCGCTCGTGCTCCCAGTCGAAGCGCTGCTTTTCCAAAGTGTCACGCTGTTGATCCAGTAAGCGCTCGCGGTCGGCGAGACGCGCCGCGGCGGCCTCGACGTCGGCCTCGCACTCTCGCAGCCATCGTTCGAGCTCGCGCTTTCGCCCCATCACCTGCTCGTGCTGCTGGCTTACCTGAGTGGCCAGCGTCTCCATTTGGCTGCGCCCCTCGGCAATCTCGGACTGTTCGAGCCGGTAGCACTCGGTCAGCCTGGCCTTCAGCCGCGCAAGCTGGTGTGAACCCGGGACGTGGAAACCGCGATGACATTGTTGCCCAAGGGCGTGCACTTCCTCTGCGGCCGGTTGAGCGAGGGCCAGCTTTTCTGGTGCGACGTTGGATTTCGTCCGCAGGTACAGGCGTGGGGCGAAACGCTCGCTTGCGCTATCGCCGGCGCGGTGTTCGCTTACATGACGCATCCCGATGTGCAGACGAGCCGGCCTGTCCGAGGGCAAGCGAAAAATATTCAATCGAGCTGACTCATTCGTCTCTCTTGCTGCTCGTTATGCCGTAACGCTCGAGTTTGTAATGCAGCGTGTTGGGCCGTAGTCCGAAGCAAACGCGCCGCCTTTGATTTGTTGCCCTCGCACCGCTTCAGAGTCTGCTCGATAAGGCGCGCTTCGAAATCGCTGACGCATTCATCGAGCGTTTTATCGATGCTGTTGATTTCAATTTCCGGCGCCGCCGCGTGATGCGCGGCGTCCTTCGCGCCAAGGCGTTCATATACGCTCGCCTTGAGTGCGTACAGGTCTTTCGGAAAGTCGTTCGCCATCAGATCGTCGATTTCCGCCTGCGTGAGATAGCGATGCGTGCCGCCCTGCAGATTAAATTGCAACGTGAAGTGATGCACGAACAGCGAGATATCGGCGCGGCGCTCGTGCAGCGTCGGCATCTCCAGCGCGAGCGCGTGCAGCGGTTTCAGTAACGTGGATGGATTCGCCGGTGTGTCGAGCGTGCCGCCGACAATCAGTCGAGTCTCGGCAAAGTGATTCGACTTCGCCAGTAACAGATCCCACAGCTTGTTCGGCAGCGCGCCGAGGTTGTCGATCATGAAGGTCCCGCTGCGCGCATCATGCAGTAACGCATCCAGTGCCTTGGCGTCATCGTTGCTGCCAGCATCGGCGCGTGCCGCCTGCGCGGCACGCAGCAACACGAATTGACCCTTACCGCCGGCACATTCGTGCATGTACCGGCCAAGCGCCACGCCCTCCTCGATGTCGCCGGTGCGGACAAACACCGGATCGCGGAAGCCGGCAACGCGTTTTACCTCGGTCATTAGTTCGCGGTAGGCCAACGTTTGTCCGAGCAGCGGGTAATTAGCGTCTTCGACGCTGTACAGCGATCGCTGTAGTTCGGTCAACGCACTTACTTTGCGTAACAATGCCTCGTCGGTTAGGCCCGGCGGCGCCACTTCGACCAGTGTTCCGGCCAACTCATGGCGGTAATTGTCACCGAATGCCTGCGCGCGCGCGCCGCATAGCAACGTGGCGCATCCGCGGTGACTGCCGGTGAGCGCTGCAAGCAGTCGTCTTTGCGCAACGTCGGTGCCGTCGAGCTTGACGACAAGCACATCTGGCGGCGTCTTGCGCCGGAAGCTGGCGGAGTCGGCGCCGGTGTAACTCTCCGCTTGGGGGAAACGCTGACGCACGCAATTGAGCAATTTTTTATCACGACCGAGCAGAGTGACCATGACCGGCGTCAGTACACCGTGTGTCGCGGCGAGCAAGCTGTCGGCCGGCTGCTCGCGCCGCAACCGCGTATTCTCTTGTGTGATAATCTTCCATTTGGCCCTGCACGGCGACCAGCGTTTGTTCCATGCTCTGCATGCGGAGCTCGAGTGTCTGGATCTGACAGTGAGCGTCGGCAAGTTGCGAGCGCATGGCGAGTAGTTTGTCGAGGAACAGCTCTGCCATCTTGTCGAACAACTGTTCGACCATGTGAAAGTCGAGCGGCGTGTAAACCTGATCGCTGAACGAATCACCGAGCAACAGCCAGCTGGCAGCGTTTTGATTGTGCGGATAAAAGGGCACGATCGCGGCAACGCCGTGCTGTTTCATCACACGGTACATCTCAGGGCGCACGTCTTCGATCTCATTCGCCACTACGATCTGATCGATACCGTACAGTATGTTAAGCGGGACGCCGGCCATCGCTTGCGTGCTGCCGGCCAATACCGGCTTCGGCCCACCGACCAGCGCGACCGGGCAATGCAGGATGTCGACGACGCGCTCCAGCGCTTGTGTGATCGACCCGGTTCCAAGGTCGGTGATCTCGGCGATCATCGCGCGGATACGGCTGTAAAACGCCGTCTTGCGCTTGCGCACCTTGGACCAGGGGATGTAGAACTGAATATCGAAAAGACGGTATTGATGCGTGGCGTATGCCGTGACGACGAGGAAGAAGGCGATGCCATCGGCATCGCGACCGCGGCATTGAAGATGCGCACGCCCAAGTGCAGTGCCGCGAGCACCGTCATCAAAACCAGCGTTAGCGGCAGCACTGCCATCAATACGATCTTTATTCGGTTGCGTTTGTGCGCCGAGTCCTGATGCCGAGCACCGTAAGCCAGTATTCCGACCATGCTCAGGCAAACCGCGAACGCGTAAAACTCAAATGCGCTGTAAAGCGGGCCGGGAACTCTGGTGACAGTGTACTGACGTATCGGCGTGTAGCCCTGGATCAACCACGGCGTGAAGAACAGCAGCACTTCCAGTACGACGGCATACAGATAGATTGCCGTGGCAAGCATGCGGGGGTGGTCTTGTGTTGCGGGCTGAAAACCAGCGCCAATCCTAAATGGATCAAGAAAGCGAACGCCGCGATAGTCGCGCCATAAAATACGTTCACTTCGAACGTGGGGATTACGCCGCCTTTGATGAAGGTATAAAAATGCCCGATTTCGGCGATGTTCTGCAGCGAAAATGCAAATAGTGCCAGCAGGTAAAGCCGCGTATGGAAGTTGTGTGTCTTCGAGAAATGCGCGTAGGCGTAAATCCCGCCCTTCAACGTCAGGGCTATCAGTGCAGGTAGGCTGACCAACCAGAAGTTGACTTCCATCGTCGTGCTCGGTAATCCCTGTCACGTCGTTCTGACGTATCTCATACAAAAAATATACCAAATTTTCCTGGAAAGTCAGCCTATTGCATTGAGGCCTGTTCTCTAACTTTCTGAACTCAAGCGGTTTCCCCCCAAATTAACCCTGCTTGGCTGATCGACAAGCCGCTTCCCGCTCCTGCAATAAATACCCTAGTGCCGTCGTTAAGTTCTTGATTTACGGTTAACTTATGCAGATTGACCGGAATGGTAGCCGTCACCAGGTTACCCATGATATTGATTGTATTGGACATTAGGCTTATGGGCACCCCGGAGTAGTCCGAGTGCATCTTAAACGCCTTAATTCCGACCTGATGGGCGACGGTTCCGGATTTCCTCTGCTTTCCATCCTAGTCGATGCAGGCAATCGGTGTACATCTCGGCGTGCATTTGCAGGTGCGCTTTTACGATCGTCGGCATATCGGTTTGTACCGGGATTGATTCATTACTGCGTGCCCCATACGTGCAGAGGCCTAAATGCTCTCCTTGAGAACGCAGCATAAAACCCATGAAGCCGGTATCCGGCCGTAGCTTTGGGCCGAGGATCATCGCCGCCCCCGCGTCGCCGAGCGTCAGGCCGCCTGCTAGCCCTTTAAATACTTCGCGGTCTTCAGTCTGGAGCAGTATCTCGATTGCCCGGCGAACTGCCAGAGACGACTGCTCCCCGGTCACCACCAGGCCCCTACGGGCCTGTCCGGTGGCGATAAGGGCATCGACCAGGTGGATAGCGTTCATAAAACCATGGCACGCGTTGGTAACATCGAACACGATGGCGTTTCTGGCGCCGAGCACATCTTGCACTCGATGCGCGCTGGCTGGTTCGATGTGGTCTCGGAAAACGCCGGCGAAGATGATGACGTCGATTTCGGACGGCGAAATAGCAGCGCGATCAAGTGCTTCGCGGGCCGCAATCACCGCCATATCGGAAGGAAGCCAGTTCTCGGGCGCCACGCGACGTTCTTTAATACCGGTCGTCCGCTCCAACCAATCGTGGGGAATATCGAAGCGGTTTTTGGAATCGAAAGATTCGAAGATCTCTCGTGATGTTACTTTTTGCTCCGGGATACAAACGCCAGTACTAATAATGCGAGAATGACCAACGGTATACATAGGTTGCCTCGCTTGATTGTTTGGTTGAAGGAATGCCGAGCGCAGCAGTGCGGGGAGGAGCGAGAACCCCATCACCCCTGAGGCGCAAAGGCAAGGAGCGATAACCTTCCCTGTGATCAGGGATTGCCATCGTTGGGGACAGCGTGATGCAGCCGACTCAATTCCGAACCGCGAAAACCAGCCGGTCATCAGACGGACGTTGGTGGGGGGGGGTATGGTTGGCGCAGGCGAATGTTGTGGCGGGGAGAGACTTCCTTACTGCGGACTTATCTTCGGCATAGGCCACCTCCCGGGTCGCGCTTTGCCGTACCGAGCGCCATGGTGTACGGGGTTTCCTGTCCGGACCGGAATTGATGGGCTGGGTGGCTCCACACTCCCATCATTCAAAAATTTGAATAATTTTTAAAGACCATATTTTTTATGCGTATAAATAAAGGCTTACAAATGACATGGCGGTTACAGCGGCAAGAGATAAGCACGACCCAGGCTATTTATTGGGTCGAGGTGGGGAATTAATTGAGGGATGGACAGAGGAAGGATCCCGCGGCTCTTCCTAAATCTTAAGACGAAGAATTCACCCGTAGACGCTTTAACTTGTAGTGGAGGGTGTTCGGCTGTATCCGTAGGAGGCGAGCCGCCTGAGCTTGATTGCCTCTGCACGAGTGCAAAGCTTCCTTGTAAAACGGCCTCATAGTGAGCAAGGTGCTCCGCAAGCGAATGTTGATCGCCAATCGCGTCCTGATTTTTCACGGAATCGGATTCGCTCAACGTACTCTAACGTTAGGAAGTCGGATCTCTTTGCAGCGAAAGCTCGGGCAGCGGCGCCTGCAGCCCGGCGACCAGAAACGGCAGAAGCCGACGTAACAACATGTCGTCGTCGTTGGGATTGTCGTTTGGATTGAGGGTGGCGATCAGCTGCATCAGGTCGGTGCCGGCGAGGGAGTACGCATGGCGCCGAGCGTGAGGTGGAGACGCCACTCAGTTCCTGGTTTCGGTACATCCGGCAGTGCTGCCGTGAACGCCTTGCGATAGCGCGTGATGATTTCCGCCGTAGCGGTCGCTTAAAAAATTCCGAATCAAGGGGCTGAGTGACGTACGCGCGGCCGAGCAAGCGCAGAAAATTTTTGCCGCCGCGCGCGGTCATGCGACAGTTTAGTGCAGGAAGGAACATCGCCCACAGAATCTTCTCGCAGCGTAACGCCGCGGCACCGCTCGTGCTCGATCTCATCTAGACGCGAAGTCGTCCGTGGTTGATCGAATCAGACGTCGCGTGAGCGCCGCCTGAAAGAGCCCCTCTTTTCCCCCGAAGTGATAGTTGGCGGCCGCGAGATTCACGTTGCGACGTGGGCAGTTCACGCAACGTCGTCGCCTCATAACCGAGTTCCATAAACAGCGCCTCAGCCGCGTCGAGTAGGCGTGTTTGGGTCTCGCTGGCGGTCAGCGTCACGGAGGTACTGCGTCGCTTTCCGGCCATCGAACTGCTGACAGATTAAAACAATCGTTTTATACATACGTTTAATTGTCGATCAGAACCGATCGATTGGCAAGTGGCTGGCGATAAAGAGCTAGGAGAAAAAACGAATGACAACCTTCGGTTGGGTAGTGCTGGCGGTAGCAGTGGCATGGATCCTGGCGTATCACCGGGCGCCACTGCTGTTGTGGACGGTGGTCATTGGTCTTGTGCTCGGTGCGTCACTTCCACCATCGTCGCCTCGCCGTTCTTGCTCGGTGTGCTGTGGGCGGTGTTCGCCGCGCTCGCGCTGCCGCTCAATCTGCCGCCGTTGCGGCGCGCCATCATTAGCAACCGCGTGTTCGCCGTGTTTCGAAAACTGATGCCGCCCATGTCCTCGACCGAGCGTGAGGCGCTCGAGGCCGGCAATGTCTGGTGGGATGCCGAACTGTTCAGCGGCCGGCCGAACTGGAATCGCTTGTTGCGCGTACCGGCGCCGGCGTTGTCGGCGGAAGAGAAGGCTTTCATCGAAGGCCCGGTCGAAGAGCTGTGCCAGATGCTGAACGACTGGGAAGTGACGCACGATCGGCGCGATTTACCGCCGGAGGTTGGGCGTTCATCAAGAAGAATCGATTCTTCGGAATGATCATTCCGAAAAAGTACGGTGGGCTCGAGTTCTCGGCGCAGGCGCACTCGGCCGTGGTAATGAAGGTGGCGAGCCACAGCCTCACCGCCAGCGTGACCGTGATGGTGCCGAACTCGCTCGGGCCCGCCGAATTGTTGCTGCACGATGGGACCGAGGAGCAGAAGAACCACTACCTGCCGCGTCTCGCGCGCGGTGACGAGGTGCCGTGCTTTGCACTGACCGGCCCGGAAGCGGGTAGCGACGCCAGTGCAATCCCAGACTACGGCGTCGTGTGCAAGCAGGAATACCAAGGCGAGCGCGACGTGCTCGGCATTCGGCTCACGTGGGACAAGCGCTACATCACGCTCGGGCCGGTGGCGACAGTGCTCGGGCCTCGCCTTCAAGCTCTACGACCCGGATCGCCTGCTCGGTCCCGAAGTGGAGCGCGGCATCACGCTCGCATTGATCCCGACCAACACGCCGGGCGTCAACATTGGTAACCGGCACAACCCGCTCGATATCCCT
>CAWIXZ010000020.1:0-20152 GCA_963840205.1 uncultured Chloroflexia bacterium | reverse complement strand
GCCGCCCTCAGCGGGGAACGCGCCGACGTCCGCGCCGCACTCGAGGCGCATCCCCTCGTGGGCGGACGCATCCCCGACGTCGGGCCGCTTCTCGACGCGCTGCTGGAGGCCAACCGCCCGTACCTGCCGCGGCTCGGCGCAGCGTCGTGATCGCATCCGGTCCCACGCAGATGGGGATCGAGATCGCGCAGATCCCCGAGGCCGTCGGCCGCGTGCTGCGCGCCTCCAAGGATGAGTTGCGTGGCGTCGCCGACGCATTCGGCCAGGCTCGCCCGCGATGGATCATGATCGCCGGGCGCGGCACCTCGGACCATGCCGCGGTCTACGCGCAGTACCTGTTCGAGACCCACCTCGGGTTGCCGACGGGGCTGGTGAAGCCCTCGGTGACCACGGTGTACGGCGCGTCGCTCGACTGGCGCAACGGCCTCGTCGTCGCAATCTCGCAGTCGGGCCGCAGCCCGGACGTCGTGGCGGTGATCGCAGCCGCGAGGCGGGCCGGCGCCCTGACCGTTGCGATCACGAATGAGCCGCGTTCGCCGCTCGCCGCGGCCGCGGCCTGGCAGCTGCGCTGCCATGCCGGCCGGGAGCTCGCGGTTCCTGCCACGAAGACCTACGTCGCCGAGCTTGCCGTCCTGGCCTCGCTCGTGGCTGCCGTCCGCCCCACGGACGAGCTGCGCAAGGGCCTCGACGCCCTGCCCGGCGCGCTCCGGACGACGATCGAGCTCACGCACCGCTGGCTCGATGGGCCAGGCGCCTCCGCCGTGCGGGACCTTGCCGCGGCCGATCGCGCGCTGCTGGTCTCCCGGGGGTACAACTTCGCGACGGTGCTGGAGCTCGCGCTCAAGCTCAAGGAGACATGCGGCATCTTTGCCGAGGGGTACTCGACGGCCGATTTCGCCCACGGGCCGCTCGTCCTCGCCCGAGCGGACGTCCCAACACTCGCCATTCGCCCCGACGGCGCCATCGGCGCCGACGTTGACCAGACGCTCGCCGCGGTCACGAAGCGCGGCGGCACGACGACCGTGATCGGCGGGTCTGAGGTGGCGGGCGTGCCGGGCGGCCTCGCAATCCCCCATCGCCTCCCCGAGTCGCTCACGCCGCTCCTCTACGTGGTGCCGGGTCAGCTGCTGGTCGAGGCGACCGCGCTGCGGCGCGGGGTGAACCCGGACGCGCCGGCCGGGCTCGGGAAGGTGACCCTCACCCGCTAGGAGCCCTTGCGGCGGCGGATCTCCTCGGTGAGGGCGGGAACGATCTGGAACAGGTCTCCCACGACGTACAGGTCGGCGAACTCGCCGATCGGCGCCTCGGGATCTCGGTTGATGGCCACCACGTGCTCGGCAGTCTGCATCCCGACCTTGTGCTGGATGGCGCCGCTGATGCCCGCGGCGATGTAGAGCTGTGGCTTGACCACTTTTCCGGTCTGGCCGATCTGGAGCTGGTACGCGATCCAGCCGGCGTCCGCGGCCGCGCGCGACGCCCCGACGGCACCGCCCAGCACGTCGGCCAGGTCTCGAAGGAGAGCGAAGCCTGCCTCGCCTCCGGTGCCGCGACCGCCGGCCACGATCACGGTCGCCTCGTCGAGGTTCGCCACGCGCGCGTCGGCCTCGTGGCTCTCCACGACCTTCGCGCGCGCGAACGGCGAGTCGCCCGCATCGGCTGCCGTGGTGACCTCGGCGGTCCCGGTGCCGCCCTCCGCCGGGGTGAACGTGTTGGGCAGGACCAGCACGACCGATGGGGCCGGCGCGCGGTCAGCCGGGCGCGACGTGGTGATCACCGATCCCTGAAGCGTGGCCTGCTCGGTCTCGACGGTGCCGTCGGCGACGCGGGCGGCGCGCACCGGACCGAATGCCGGCAGGTCGAGGCTGCCGACGATCGCGGCCGCGAGGTCCCGACCGTTCGGCGTCGCGGGCGCGAGAAGCGCCAGCGCGCCGGCGTCGCGCACCGCGGCGACGGCGGACGCCGCGTACGTGATCGCAGGTCGATCCTCGTCGCCGAGGACGATCACGCGAGCCGCGCCCTGCGCCCCGAGCGCTGCGGCGCCGGCGGCGGCTCCCGACCCGTAGGCGAGTCCGACCACGGCGCCACCCGAGGCCGCGGCGAGCTCGGCGGCACCCGTGGCAAGCTCGAGCGCCGACCGAGCGGGACGGCCGCCGGCGAACTCGGCGAGGAAGAGGATGTCGTTGGCCATCTCAGATCAGCTTCCGCGCGGCGAGCCAGTCGGCGATGCGCGCCGCGGCGTCGGCAGCGGCGAGGTTCTCGATGCGCTCCGTGGGCGGCTTCGCCTCGGGTGGCCGCGTCCCCGTGACCGTGGTGAGCGCCCCGCCACGCAGCGTCGCGGGGTCGACCCCGAGGTCGCCGAGCGACCACGTCTCGAGCGGCTTGCGCTTCGCGGCCATGATGCCCTTGAGGCTCGCGTAGCGCGGCTCCCCCACCTGGTCGGTGACGGTCGCGACGACCGGGAGCGGCGCCTCGATCCAGTCGAACCCGGTGGCCGACAGTCGGCGGATACGCGCCGCGCCCTCCGTGAGAGCCAGCTCAGCGCCGTACGAGAGCAGCGCCACGCGCCGCTTCGCGGCGACCGCGCCTGGAACGAGCGAGCCGCGCGCGTCATCCGACGCCATGCCCATCAGGGCGACGTCAGGCGCGAGCTTGTCGAGAGCGGCCGCGAGGACGGTCGCGGTCGCCCACTCGTCGGCGCCGGCCAGGGCCGCATCGGTGACGAGGATCGCGTCGTCGCCTCCCATGGCGAGCGCCCGCCGCAGCGCCTCGGCCGCCGACTCGGGGCCCATGGACAGGTACGTGACCGTATCGGCGGCTCCGGCGTCGACCAGGCGCAGCGCCTGCTCGATGGCGTACTCGTCGAGCGGGTTGATGATGGCCTCGACGCTCGATCGGTCGAGGCGGAAGTCATCGGTGTAGCGTTTGTCGGCCCCGGTTGCCGGGACCTGCTTGATGCAGACGACGATCTTCACAATCGGGTGTTCTCGCTCTTCGCTAGGTGCTCGTTCGCTCGACGCCCGCCCGCTGGAGGAGCTGGCGAGCGACGATGAGGCGCTGGATCTGCTGGGTTCCCTCGTAGAGCTGGGTGATCTTCGCGTCGCGCATCATCCGCTCGACGGGGTACTCGGAGATGTAACCGTAGCCGCCGAGGAGCTGCACTGCATCGGTGGTGACCCGCATCGCGGTGTCTCCAGCCACCAGCTTGGCGCTGCTCGTCCAGTACGGAAGGTCCTTGGCATCGGCGTCGACCCGCGCCGCGGCCGCGTACGTGAGCTGCCGCGCCGCCTCGGTCTGAGACGCCATGTCGGCGAGCATCCACTGGATGCCCTGGAAGTCGACGACTCGCTCGCCGAACTGGGTACGGGTCGCGGTATACGCGAGCGCCGCGTCGATTGCGCCCTGCGCAATCCCGACCGCCTGCGCGGCGATGCCGAGCCGGGATCGGTCGAGCGTGGCCATTGCGATCTTGAACCCGTCGCCCTCGGCCCCCAGGCGGTTGGCCTCCGGCACGCGGACGTCGTCGAAGGTGAGCTCGGCCGTCGGCGAGCCACGGATGCCCATCTTGTGCTCGACGCGCGGGGCGGCGAAGCCCGGCGTATCGGTCTCGACGATGAAGGCGCTCATCCCCTTACGGCCGCCCGCGTCGGGGTCGGTGAGCGCGAATACGGTCACCACGTTCGCGACGCTCCCGTGGGTGATGAATCGCTTGCTGCCGTTCAGGACGTAGGCGGCACCGTCACGGACGGCCCGCATGCGGTTGGCGGCGACGTCGCTGCCGGCCGCGGCCTCGGTGAGCGCGAAGGCAATGAGCCACTCGCCCGACGCCAGCCTGGGAAAGTAGCGCGCCTGCTGCTCAGCGGTCCCGGCGATCAGGATCGGCAGTGCGCCGAGCTTCTGCACGATCGGGATCAGGCTGGTGGTCGCATCGGCTCGTGCCAGCTCCTCGACGAGGATCGACTGGGCGATCGTGTCGAGCGCCGTGCCGCCGTGCTCCTCGGGGAAGCACGTCCCGATCAGGTCCTGCTTGGCGAGAAGCTCCTTGAGGTCCCACGGGAACTCGCCGCTCTCGTCGATCTGCGCGGCGCGCGGTGCGACCTGCTCGTCCGCAAGCTCGCGCACCATCGCGCGCAACTCGTCGTGCTCACGGCTCAGCAGGTAGGACACCCGGGCTATCCCTGGAGCGGGGGCGCGGAAGCCGGCGGAGAGACGGACGCCGGCGGCGCCGCGGCCGCATCGGGCAGGTTGCGCCAGACGTCGACGCCCATGCCCCCGGTGAAGCGAGCGGTCAGGTTATAGAGGAGGCAGAAAAGCGCTGTCCCGACCCACGCGACGATGCCGTAGAGGATCGGCACGAGCAGCAGGAAGACCAGGCCGCCGCCGACGCCGAACGTCGACTGCTGTCCCGAGGCGTCGGTCACCGTGACCTGCGCGATGGAAAAGATCAGGACGAGCGGGACGAGGATGATGAGAAAGCCGATGAAGTACATGATCGCGACGGTGTTTGCCGTGCTGATCACGGAGAATCGGCGAATCCGGAACATGGTTGGGCGCTCCTCCATGGACGACCGATCTGTGGCCATCACCGACCGCGCGCGGCGGCTGGGGACCTCGCCCGATTGTAGGGCCGGCGTCAGTCCTGAGGGCCCCTGAGCTCCACCTGGCCGTCTGTGATCCGTGCCTCGTAGCGCAGCTGGCGCGACGTCGCCGGGCCGTGCACGACCGACCCGTCTCGCAGCCGGAACGTCGAGTAATGCCATGGGCAGGTGATCGTGTCGTCGGACAGCTCGCCCTGCGACAGCGGCCCACCCAGGTGGGAGCAGGTTTCCTTCAGCGCGTGCACCACGTCACCGCGTCGCACGAGCATGACGGCGGAGGAGCCGAACATCGTCTTCGTCGGCGTGCCGTCCGGCAGCTCGGCCGCGGCCATCACCGGCGTGAACTCCTTCGCCCGCTTGCCGCGACCGTGCGAGTTGAAGTTCACCGCGTAGCCGTGCTTGAAGACCACGTGGCCGCCGATGTACGAGCCAACGCTGATCAGCACGTAGCCGACGAGGAAGACCCAGAAGGCGGCGTCGTGCTCGCCGTTCGAGCGCTGCATCAGCGAGTAGGCGAAGGCGCCGTTGCCCACGAAGTTGATGGCGCCGTGGAGGATCGCCACGTCGCGCGTCGGGGTATTCGAGTTCGTGTCCTTGAAGTCGGTGAGGCCGGTCACGATGCTGCCGATGCCGGAGAGCCACGCCAGGCCGACGACCCAGATCGTCGCGTCCACGAGCCCCTCGACGCCGAAGAAGACGCGCAGGACATCCAGCAGCACGGCGGCAGTGGCCGCACCCACGACCACGTCGACCAGCACGGCGTGGAGGGAGTGGCCGAGCCACGTGCCGTTCAGGAAGTCCTGGAGGAGGCGCCCGGGCAGGCGCAGGACGCGGAAGAACGCACCCATGACCGATGCGGTGCCGTTTCCCAGGCCGCGGAGCGGCCTCGCGACACGTTCCAGCACGGCTACACCCCCGTGCCAGGGCGGACGATGCCGGGCATCACCGCCCGACGGTACCGGCCTCGCCCCGGCGGGTCAACCTCCGGCGCGGGTTGGGTCGCCGGCTTCGGCCGTGGCGGCGCCCACGTTCCGGGTCCACGCTCCCGTCGCGTCGGCCAGCAGCTCCGCGACGTCACGCACGGCGACATCGGTGCGTCCCAGGTCGGTCGTGCCGTCGCGCAGCATGATCAGGCAGAACGGGCAGGCGGTCGCGATCGCGTCGGGTGACTTCTCGAGCGCCTGCTCGACGCGCCGGTGGTTGATGCGGGTCCCCTCTCGCTCTTCCATCCACATGCGCGCGCCGCCGGCGCCGCAGCACATCCCCTTGCGGTGGTTGAGGTCCATCTCGACCACGCTCTGGCCGGGCACGGCCTCGACAACGCGCCGGCCCTCGTCGTAGACCTCGTTGTATCGGCCGAGGTAGCAGGCGTCGTGGTAGGCCACCACCGCCTCGTGGTGCTCCGAGGGCACCAGCCGCCCCTCGGCCACCAGCCGGTCCAGCGGCTGGGTGTGGTGGATCACCTCGACGCCGACGAGGCCGAACTGCGGGTACTCGTTGCGGATGGTGTTGAAGCAGTGCGGGCAGGTCGCCACGATCGTGCTGATGCCGTGCTCGGCGTGCGCCGCGCTGAGCGTCGCAACGTTCTCCTCGGCCAGCATCTGGTAGAGGTACTCGTTCCCGGCGCGCCGGGCGGGATCTCCGGTGCAGGTCTCCCCCGCGCCGAGCACGGCGAAGGGCACCTGCGCCTGCTTCAGGAGCTGCGCCATCGCTCGCACGACCTTGCGGTTGCGGTCATCGAAGGCGCCCGCGCAGCCGACCCAGAAGAGGACCCGACCGGCGAGAGCGTCCTGCATCGGCACGCTGGAGTGGATGGTGCGCCAGGGCCGGTCATCCGCGCGCTTCGGCGGCGCAAGGCGCCGATCGGTCCCACCGAGGACATCCAGCTCGAGGTCCTTCG
The DNA here is from genome assembly GCA_963840205.1 of uncultured Chloroflexia bacterium. Taxonomy (GTDB): domain Bacteria; phylum Chloroflexota; class Limnocylindria; order QHBO01; family QHBO01; genus JACDBZ01. Next base: position 13,657 of record CAWIXZ010000020.1, on the reverse strand, counting down.
CCCAGTCGAGCCGCGCGGACTTCGGCTGGCCCCACGGGTTCCCGGCGTTCTCCATGTTGCGGAACGCCGCGTTGAGCTCCTTCGGGAAGCGGCTCTCCTCGAGCACCGCGTTGCGCCGGATCTCGACGATGGTGTCCACGTGCTCGATGAGCACCGGGCAGCCCTCGACGCACCAGCCGCAGGTCGTGCACTGCCACACGGCCTCCTCCGGGATCGCGTTGTCCATCAGCGGCAGGCTCAGCGCCTCGGTCGCCCGTTCCCTCGCCAAGCCGAGGGCGTCCTGCGACGCCGCCGCTCCCCGCTCGCTCCGCCCTTCCACGCGCGCTGGGCGCTCGCCGCCGCCGCAAGGGCCGTCTCGGCAGCCACGATCTGGTCGCGCAGCCCCTCCATCAGGTGCTTCGGCGAGAGCGTCTTGCCGGTCATCGAGGCCGGGCAGAACTCCATGCATCGGCCGCACTCGGTGCAGGCCAACCCATCGGCGAGGTGACGCCAGGTAAGGTCCTTGAGGCCCTTCGCGCCGAAGACCGGCAGCTCCTCCCCCTCCTCCGGCTCGGCCTCGAGGTCCATCTTGCGCAGCGCGCCTCGCGGCTCGAGGTTGCGGAAGTAGACGTTCGGCTCGCTGCTGATGATGTGGAGGTGCTTGCTGTATGGCAGGTATGCCCCGAACCCCAGCACGAGGAGGATGTGCGCCCAGCCGACCACGCCGAACCCGATGGCGGCTGCCCCGGGACCGATGGCCTCCAGCGGCACGCTGAGCGGTCCCGCGAGCAGCGCCCAGGAGCGTGACGCGGCCTCCGGCTCGACGACGTAGGCGAGCGCGTCGCCTACCCACTCCGTGAGCACGATCCCGAAGATCAGCGCCAGGATCACGAACGCGTCGCGCGTGAGTGCGAGTCGCGTCGGACGAACGACGATGCGCCGCACGGCGTAATAGACGACGGCCGCGAGCACCAGCGCCACGAAGACGTTGGCGAAGGCGATGGTCACGCTCCACAGCAGCCCGCCGAGCGGCCAGCCCACGATCGCCTCCACCAGGCCGTTTGTCACGTAGTTGCCCGTCGTCGCCAGCAGCACGATGAAGCCCCAGAAGATGAACGCGTGCGCCAGCCCCGGACCGATGTCCTGGAGAAGCCGCCGCTGGCCGAAGACGAAGACCCCGAGCGCGGCGATGCGCTCAGGGACGCGGTCGAACCGGTCGAGCGGCCGCCCGGAACGGAGGACGGCCAGGTGCCAGCGGGCGCGGCGCCAGAAGAGGTATGCCGCAGCCACGATGGGCACGACGATCAGGGGGTAATACGGGATGGAGGCTTCCATGGCGTCGCGCGCATGGTAGCCGCGGCCTCCGGCGACTAGTGGTCGGCGCCCGCCAGCTGCTCGAGGGCGTGCCGCAGCACGGGGAGGAGCGCCTCCAGCGACTCGCGCGCCCCGCGCGGCGATCCCGGAAGGTTCGCGATCAGCGTGCGGCCACGCGTGCCCACCACCCCGCCGCTCAGCGACGCCATGGGCGTCGAGGCGAGGCCGGCGGCGCGCATGAGCTCAGCGAGGCCCGGCGCCTCGCGGTCGATCACCCGGCGCGTGGCCGCGGGCGTCACGTCCGTCGGCGACAGCCCCGTGCCGCCGGTCGTGAGGACGAGCCGATACCCCGCGTCCGAGAGCCTCGCCAGCAGCAACGCGATGGCGTCGGCGTCGTCGGGCACGACGTGCGCCTCGTCCGCGACGTCGAAGCCGGCCTCCCGCAGCATGGTCACGAGGATCGGGCCGCTCTCGTCGGGCCGCTCCCCGGAGGCCGAGCGGTTCGAGCAGGTGACGACGGCTGCCTCGTGAGCGGCCTCGCCCGGGGTGGCCGCCGCATCTGGCGCGTCGCGCTCGTAGTCGCCGGATCGGCCGCCGGACTTCGAGATCAGCTCGACGCGCTCGATGACGATGTCGCGCTGCAGCGCCTTCGCCATGTCGTACAACGTGAGCGCCGCGACGCTGGCCGCCGTGAGCGCCTCCATCTCGACGCCGGTCCGCGCCGTCGCACGAGCCTCGGCGCGAACGGTGACGACGCCGGCGTCGCGGTCCGGCAGCAGCTCCACGTCGACGTGGTCCAGCGGCAGCGGATGGCACAGCGGAATGAGCTCCGAGGTGCGCTTCGCCGCCCCGATCCCCGCGAGGCGGGCGGTCACGAGGGCGTCGCCCTTCGGCCCACCGGCGTCGAGGAGCGCCGCCAGCACGTCGGGCCGCATGCGCACGGTGGCGCCGGCAAGCGCGCGGCGGGCGGTCACCTGCTTGTCGCCGACGTCGACCATGCGCGGCTCGCCATCGGGGCCGAGGTGGGTGGGCTTCGTCACTCCATCCCTCCGATCACGATCGCCTCGTACGACTCGCCGGGCTCCGTGGCGGAGAGGCCCTCCGGGACGACGAGCAGTGCATTGGATGTCGCCAGCGGCAGGAGCTGGGACGACGCCTGGCCGCCCGCCGAGTCGGCTCGGTATCCATCCCCGTCGGCGCACACGCGAACGCGGAGGTAGGCGCGGCGGGCCGGATCCTTTGGCAGTGCCTCGTCCACGCGGGCACTCACGCGAGCCCGCCCGTCACCCGATGCGCCGAGCATGCGGCGCAGCATCGGCCGGACGAACAGCTCGAACGTGACGAGCGCGCTCACCGGATTCCCGGGCAGCCCCACGACCGGGACAGTCCCCACCCGCCCGGAGGCAAGCGGCTTTCCGGGCTGCACCGCGATGCGCCAGAAGTCGAGGGTGCCGATACGCTGAATGACGGCGCGCACGTGATCGTGCTCGCCCACGCTCACGCCGCCGGAGACGATGAGCATCTCCGCGGCCGCGACGCCCTCGCGCAGGCGACGCTCGATCTCCGCAGGATCGTCGCGCGCCGGCTGGAGGAGCACGGGCACGCCGCCCGCATCGGTCACCGCAGCCGCCAGCGCCGGCCCATTCGCGTCGTGGATCTGGCCGGGGCCAAGCGGCGTTCCCACCGGAACAAGCTCGTCGCCGGTGGACAGGATGGCGACCCGAGGCGGCCGCCGCACCTCGACGGTGTCGTGGCCCATGGCCGCGAGGAGCCCGATGACCGCCGCGGTGATCGGCGCCGCCGGAAGACCGAGCCCGAACCCGGCCCCCACGTCGTGGCCGGCCGCGCGCACGTATGCGCCCTGCTCGGGCGCACGAGCGACCTCGAGCCACCCGTCCGCGTCCGACGCATCCTCGATCGGTACGACCGAGTCCGCCCCGTCCGGGATCGGGGCGCCGGTCATCACACGCACGGCCGTGCCGGCCTCCACGCGCGGGGCGGCGGGACCACCGGCGCGCGATTCGCCCACGAGGCGAAGCCGCTCCCCGCCATCGGCGGCGCGCAGCGCGAACCCGTCCATGGCCGAGTTCGCGAAGGGCGGCACGTCATGCGTTGCCGAGACCGGCTCCGGCGTTGGCACCCTACCGAGCGCGTCCGCCAGCGGCACTCGCTCCGCTTCGGTCAAGGGCAGGTCGTGCAGCAGCCGGTCGAGTGCCTCCTCGACCGTCAGCATCGGCTCACAGCCCGAGCTTCATGCGGGCCTCGATGAGGCGCAGGATGCCTCGCCGGGTCACGACGCCGACCGGCTCGCGACCCTCCGCCACCACCGGGAGCAGGCCGACGTCGCGCTCCTGGATGATGCGGAGCGCATCGACCAATGGCTCCTCGGGACCGATCGTGGCGAGGTCGTTGTAGCGGGTCATGATGTCCGTCACCCGTGCGCCGGGCCAGTCGTCGCGGGGCAGGCGTCGGACGTCGCCCAGCGTGACGACACCGGCGAGCCCACCGTCGTCGTGCCGCACGAGGAAGGAGCGGTCCTCGCCGCGCAGCATCTTCTCCGACACGAGGTCGGCGACCGACTCGTTCGGCGACACCGAGGGCGGATCCGTATCCATCGCGTCGCGCACGCGCACCCCGCTCAGGCTGCGCTCGACCCCGGCCTGGGCGCCGGTCGCCTCGGCAGCGTTCGACAGGAACCAGCCGATGAGCGCGAGCCACAGGCCGCCGAACAGGCCGCCGGGACTCAGCGCCCAGAAAACTCCCAGCGCAATGAGCACGTACGCCACGATCCGCCCGACGAGTGCCGCGTTGCGGGTCGCCAGGAGCCGGTCGCCCCGGAGTTTCCAGAGCAGCGCCCTGAGCACCCGCCCACCGTCCATCGGGAAGCCCGGGATGAGATTGAAGCCACCGAGCATGAGGTTGACGAATCCGAGCCAGCCAACGAGCGCCGCCACCTGCGGCTGGTCGATCGCCGCGCCCACCCCCACGAACGCGGCGCCAAGGACGATGCTCGTGACCGGCCCCGCCAGCGCGATGACCGCCTCCTCGCGCGGCGTGCGCGAGTCGGCATCGATGCTCGTGGTCCCGCCGAAGATGAAAAGCGTGATGCCCTGGACGCGCAGGCCGAAGCGCCGCGCCACGAGGGCGTGCGACAGCTCGTGCGCGAGGACCGACGCGAAGAACAGGAACGCGGTCGAGGCGGCGACGACCCAGTAGAGGCCGCCCGACCAGCCGGGGAATTGGCGCGGGAACTGGGCAACGGCGAGCGAATAGGTGATGAGGAACGCGATCACCAGCCAGCTCGGATGAATCGCGAGTTCCACGCCGGCCACGCGGCCGACCCTCCAGCCTGAGCCCATGCCGCGAGTGTAGGTCAGGCCGCCCGCAGCGTCGTGGGTGGGCGCCTGCGCCCGGCGACCCCGATCAGGAGCACGACGAGGGCGCTGAGCACCACCGTCGCGCCGGCGATCAGCGATGCCTCGAACCAGAAGCCCTCGGGAAAAAGGGTCACGAGGTTCGAGCCGGGCTCGAACAGATACGTGCCCGGCGGGAAGAACACGGCGTGGAAGGCGAGGAACGCGGCGTCGAACGCCACGGCGAAGATCAGGCCCACGACGAGACCCGCGGCACCGAGTAACGCCGCGGTCCCCAGCAGCACGGTCGCCATCCGGCGTGACTCCCCGCGCAGGAGGACTCCGCACACCGCCGCCACGAAGAGGCTCACGACCGCGGTGAGCACCAGGAGCCGAACCAGCCGCGAGACATCGGCCATGTGGGATCTCTCCGAGTCGTCGAGCAGCGGCTGGCCGTCGAGCGTCGCATCGAACTCGCCATCAAGGAACAGGTCCGCGAGGAAGGCGCTCGTGACGCCGTCGATCTCGGCCTGCGTCGTCTCGAACGCCTCGGCGACCTCGTGGCGCGCCTGGAGCGCCGAGACGAACCAGGGGTTGAACAGGAGCAGCGGGCCCGTGAGGAGGATGAGCAGGGCCGTCGACGCGCCGAAGAGCAGGCTGACCGGCCACGGAGCCCGATGCATCGGCTCTGGGGGAGGCGTCAGAAGATGCGCCGTGCCGTGCCGATGACCATGGAGAGCGCGAGGCCGACGAGGCTGATCACGATGGAGCCGAGCAGCGCGGCGAGGAAGTCGGCGACGTTGAAGCCGAGGTCCAGCTCGGCCGAGATCGCGCTCGTGAGCAGCAGCATCAGCGCGTTGATGACGAACAGGAACAGCCCCAGGGTCATGATCGAGATGGGCAGCGTCACGATTCGCAGGATCGGGCGCACGAACGTGTTGATGAGCCCGAAGATGAACGCGACGAGCACCAGCTTCCACCACTCGCCCGTGAACTGGATGTTCGGGACGATGAGCACCGCTACGTACAGCGCGGCGGCGTTGATGAGGGTCTGGAGTATGCGGTCCATCGACGCCTAGCCTAGCCGATGCCGTCCACGCCGCGTGGCCCGTCGAGCAGTCGCCCGCGCACCCACGCCGCACGCACCATGTCCGGATGAGGCCGGAAGATGAGCCGGCTCGCGAGGTCGGCGGCGTCATCCGGCGGCTCCTGCCCGGGCACCGGGGTCGTGAGGCGCGGATCGACCGCGATGAGATCGGCCTCCTTTCCCACCTCGATCGAGCCTATTTCCGCGTCCATGCCGAGGACGCGGGCGCCCCGAGGCTCCCCATGCGCAGCCAGTCGAGCGGGCCGAGGATCCCATCGGTCGCAGGAGCGGCCTGCGAAGCGATCGCGCGCTGCGTGCTGGCCCCCGCCCTCATGACGCTGAAGAGAGACAGCTCCGGGCCCGCCGCCACGTCGCTTCCGAGCCCGATGGACATGCCGGCGGCTCGGTACGCGGCCAGCGGCATCATCCCGCTCGCGAGGAACAGGTTCGACGCGGGGCAATGCGCCACGCGGGCGTCGCTCTCCACCAGGCGGCTCACCTCTCGCGCGGAGAGGTGCACGGCGTGCGCAAGGATGCTGCGCGCGCCGAGCGCGTTCGCCCGGTCGTACACATCGAGGTAGTCCAGCGACTCGGGGAAGAGCGACGCGACCTGCGCAAGCTCGCCCGGATCCTCGGCGAGGTGGGTCTGCCAGTACGCACCATGCGTCCGGGCGAGGGCCGCCGACTCGCGCAGCATCTCTGCACTGCAGCTCACGGCAAAGCGAGGCGTGAAGGCATACCGCAGCCGTCCCCCGTCCCGGCCGTGCCAGCGCATGGCGAGCTCGTCGGACTGCGCCAGGCTGGTCTCCAGGATCTGGTGCTGCTGTATGTCGCTGTCGTAGCTCCCGCGATCCATCATCACCTTGCCGATCACGGCGCGGATGCCGTGCGCGTCGGCGGCCGCGAAGGCCGCATCGGTCGAGTCAGGCCACAGCGCGGCGTAGGCGACCGCGGTGGTCGTCCCCGCGGCAGCCAGCGCCCGGAAGGCGGTAGGTGCCTCGATCTCCGCCCGGGCGCGGTCGAATGCCCGCTCGAGGGGGAAGATGTGGCGCTCGAGCCACGTGAGCAGGTCGAGGCCCCCGCCGAGCCCCGCGTTCGGCAGCTGCGGCAGGTGCACGTGCAGGTCGACCATGCCGGGCATCACGACGAGGGGTCGAAGATCCAGGACCGATGCCGGCGCCTCGGCGCCGGTCCACGGACCGACCGTGGTGAGCACGCCATTCGAATCGACCTCCAGCAGGCCGTCGGACTCGTCGAGCAGGCCTCCATCGGCCAGTGGCGAGAGGAGCCGACCACGGAGCGCGAAGGGCGGATGCAGCGGGAGGTCAGGCATCGGCCCGGATGCTACATCCCGGATGGAGTACCCTTGACGCCTACTGTTCTACGGAGGCCAGCATGGCCACAGGCACCATCAAGAAGATCGTCGCCGATCGCGGCTTCGGCTTCATCACCGGCGAGGATGGCAAGGACTACTTCTTCCATCGCGACGGTCTCAACGAGTCGATCGATTTCGACCGGCTCAATGGCGGCGAGAACGTGACGTTCGACATCGAGTCGAATCCTCGCGGTCCTCGAGCTGCGAACATCACGGCCGCCTAGGCTGCCGACCCCCAACCTCCGGTATCACGGCGGGCCTCGCCACGGCGAGGTTGACTGGATTGACCGGCCCGCCGTGACGCTCGGAGACGGCTCCGACGGGGGCGTCTACCAGCGGAGCGAGGCGTCGGAGGACGGCCTCGTCGTCTACCGCTGGCAGGAGCTCAGCGACGCAGAGGCGAACGCGGTCATCCGCGGTGATCTCCGCGCGAACCAACGCTGACCTCGGACCGCGATCCCCCGGCCACCTCCTCGCGGGCTGAGTCCAGCTCGGCGAGCAGCTGCGGGTTGCTGCGACCCTTGCCGTTGAGCCGGGCTCGCGCGGTGTCCAGCAGCTCGATCGAGCGCACGCGCAGCAGGCGTCCGGCGTCGAAGCTCGCTCCGAGCGGATCGACGCGATCGAGACGCGCCATCTCCGATCGAAAGACGGTCAAGACGACGCGAATCTGCATTCGCGTGAGCGCTGCGATATCCATTCCCCACGTGCCTCGAGCGAGCTCGAAAGAGACGTGAAGCGCAAGCCGCGTGCCGCTCATCGCGGAATCCTCGTCCGGTGTCGTACGCGGTAACCTTCCCTGATGACCGATGCGAAGGCGCTCGTGCCGCTGGCGGACGTGACGAGCCGCCTCCGGATCCTCGGCCAGCACGACGCGGGCCTCCGCACGATCCCGATCGCCAGCATCATCGGCTCGGTCGACCGAACGGTCGACTTCGACCGCTTCTTCCGGACGAGCCGCCGTGAGCTCCGCCGGCGGCTGGACGCGCTGCGCGCCGCGTTCGCCGGTCGGGAGATGCCGCCGATCTCGGTGTACGAGGCGGGCGGCGTGCACTTTGTGATCGACGGGCATCATCGCGTCGCCCTCAGCCGCGAGCTCGGAAGCGAATACATCGACGCCGAGGTCATCTCGATCCAGACGTCCGAGCAGCTCCACCCGGGCGTCGACTTCCTCGAGCTCGTGCACACGGAGCAGCACCGCATCTTCCAGGAGCGAACGGGTCTCCTCGTGCACAACCCTGACGCGAGGATCCTGGTCTCGCGCCCGATCGGCTACGCGGAGCTCCTGCAGGCGGTCGAGGCCCACGCCTACGAGCTCAGCACAAGGCGCGGCGAGCTCGTGCCGATGCCGGACGCGACCGCGGACTGGTACGACACGAGCTGGCGGCCGGCGATCGAGGCGATCAACGCCTCGGGACTGGCGCGGCGGTTCGACTTCAAGACCGAGGGCGACCTGTACCTGTGGGCCCATCGGCGCCTGCGCGAAATGAGAGCGGTCAACCCGGGAGCGACCTGGACCGATGTGACCGCGGCGTTGATGCGCGAGCCGGTGACGCGAGCGCACAGGAAGGAGACGCTCCGCGAGCGACGGACGCCGCTTCCCTCGGGAGCGCCCTCGCCGCCCAAGATTTAGTTGACACGGGGGTATCCTGTTCCGGGCGAGACCGATCAGTCTCGCCGCAGGAAGGTGGGCGGCCAACATGGGCAGGCGCAACCCCGACAGGATCGCGCGTGCGGCGGAGCAATGGGCGATCGACGCCGAGGCATCCGCCTCGGACGCCGACCAGGTCGCGTCGGACGCGGACCAGACGGCTTCGGACGTGGATCAGAGTGCCTCCGAGCAGGATGCGGCGGACTCGGCGAGCGACGAGCGCGCCTCTGCGCAGGATCAGGCGGCGGCAGACGCCCAGCAACCGGTCGGCGCAACCGACGTGCAGGTGAAGTCGCACGAGGCGGCGCGCGAGCGGCGCCGCAAGACCAGCACCAGCCGGCGCGCGACCCGCGCGTCGCGGGCGAGCAGCGCGAAGGTGCGGGACGGGATCGCGGGCGACCGCGACCTCACGGCCTCCACCCGCGACGAGGCGGCGGACCGCAGGGACACCCGCGCGCAGGAGGTCGAGCGCTTCCTCGCCGAGTCGGATGTCTCACTCGCCGACAAGTACGAGCGCATCCGCTCGAGTGCCGCGCAGGACCGCAAGCGTGCGGCGTCGGATCGCGCGAGGGCGGCGTCGGACCGAGAGAACGCGGCCAGGGAGCGCCGCCGGCTCGAGCGCGAGCTGCACAGCGTCGTCTGGGACGAGGCGGTCGAGCAGGAGGAAAAGCAGCGGCGCGGCGAGTAGTGGTCGGGGCGAAAGGATTCGAACCTTCGACCTCCTGAACCCCATTCAGGTGCGCTACCAGGCTGCGCTACGCCCCGACCGTTTCGTCAGTCTACCGCACCTCAAAGCGCCTCCACGGCCGCCTGGATTTCGGCCGTCGCGTCGGCCGGATCGGTGTCGATCGGGAAGGTGAGCGGCTTGCCGAACACGACCTCGGTGTCGCCGCGCAGGGCCGTCCCATCGGTTCCCTTATCGAAGCGGCTGTAACGATGGACCTTGAGCCGCATCGGCACGACGGGAATGGCGCCATGAATGGCAACCAGCCCCGTGCCCGATTTGAAGGGCTGGAGCGGCCCACCCACCGTCAGCTCCCCCTCGGGGTAGATGAGGACGCTGAAGCCGCGGTCAAGGCGCGCGCCGAGGAGCTCGAAGCTGCGCCGGACGCCACCGCCCTTGCGGACGATCGGGAAGGCGTTGCCGAGCAGCGCAGCGGCGAAGCCGCGCCATCGGCTGATGAAGATCCCGTCAGCCGCACCGGCGACGGACAGCTTCCACCGCCACGAGACCGGTATCGCGCTGAGGATCAGCGCGTTGTCGTTATGGAGGTGATGGTTCGGAGCGAACATGACCGGCCCTTGCAGGCCCTTCAGGTGCTCGAGTCCGCGAACGCGTCGTCGGTAGACGAGCGACAGCAGCGGAATGATGACCCCCTGGAACAGACCGATGCGAAGCGCGCCCACCAGCGGGTTGAGCGGCCACCCGAAGATGCCCTTCGGCGCCGGCTCGCCGGCGCTGGCGTCGACCATGGCCTGAAGCTCGGCGAGGGTCGTGTCGGGCTCAACGTCCGCATCGTCCACGTAGACGCCAAGGTCCTCCTCGATGAGGGTCAGCAGCTCGACGCGGCCGAGCGAGTCGATGTTCAAGTCGGACGAGAGGCGCGCCTCCGGCCCAATCGCCTCCCGCGCCACGCCGTCCAGCTGGGCCGCCAGGCGGCCGACTGCACTGAGGCCGTCCAGTGCCGGGCCCGATGAGCCGGCCTCCGGAACCGCAGCGGCCGAGTCGCCCAGCCAGGCCACGATCTCGGCCTTCTTGACCTTGAGCGACGGGGTCCGCGGGAACTCCTCCTCCGGCCAGACGGTGGACCCGCGAATCTGCTGGTGGCCTCCGAGGTGCGTGTTCGCCTCGCGCACCACGTCGGCGGCGTCGGCGGGGTCGTGCAGGATCAGCACCGCGTGGACCTGGAGCTCGCCGGCGGAGCGCTCCAGCCCCACCACCGCTGCGTCGCGGACGCGGGCGTCGCGGGCGATGACGCGCTCCACGTCGTCCGGGAAGACCTTGGTGCCGTCGGGCATGACGAGCATGTCCTTCTTGCGGCCCTGGAGCACGAGGAAGCGGCCGTCCTCGAGCCGTCCGTGGTCGCCGGTGTGGTACCAGCCATCCTCGAGCACCGCCGCCGTGGCGTCGGGCCGCTCCCAGTAGCCCTTGAAGACGTTCGGGCCACGAACGAGGACCTCCCCGTCGTCGGCGAATCGAATCTCCACCCCGGGGATCGCCTCTCCGACGGTTCCGACGCGGTTGCGCTCGATCCGGGTGAAGGACACGACCGGCGACAGCTCCGTCGCGCCGTACCCCTGGAGCGATTCGACGCCCATCTCCTCCCAGCGCTGGGCGATCGTCGGATTCATCGAGGCCGCGCCCACCGCCAGGTAGCGGATCGCGCCCCCAAACCCCTGCAGGACCGGCCGGAAGAGGAGGCGCCGCAGCGGCAGCGGCAGGTGGCGAGCGATGGCGTGCAGCCGCTCGAACATGGCGCGCTTGCCCGTTGCGTCGACCTTGCGCTCGACCGCGTTGTTCAGCAGCTTCACGATCTGCGGCACGGCCAGGAGCATGGTGACGCGGTTCTCGCGGAAGGTGCGGGCCAGGACCGGCGGCTGGAGACTGGTCGGGTAGACGACCATCGCCCCCGCCAGCAGCGGCGCCAGCATCCCCGGATTCAGGCCATACATGTGCGACAGCGGCAGGATCGAGAGCAAGCGCGTCTCGGGCCCGAGCGGAACCACGCTCCGAAGCGAAGCCGCGTTGCTGGCGATGTTGCGGTGGGTGAGCATGACCCCCTTCGGGTCGCCGGTGGTGCCGGAGGTGAAGACGACCTCCGCCAGGGCGTCGGGATCCACCGACGGCCGCGGGAGCGGCTCGTGGTCGCGCGCGCGATCCACCAGCGACTCGATCGCCAGTGCCGGGAGCTCGAGCCGGCTCGCCATTTTCAGCGTCGGAAGGGCCGCCAGGATGAGCTTCGAGCGCGTCTGCTCTGCCACCTTGGCGGCGAAGTCGTCCGTCGAGCGGAAGTCGAGCGGGACGACCACCGCGCCGGCCCACATCGCCGCGAGGAACGAGATGCTCCACTCTGGGCGGTTGACCGCCCACAGGAGCACCCGATCACCCGGCTCGACCCCCGCGGCTCGCAGCGCGCCCGCGACGCGCGGCACCTGGTCACCCAGGTCCGCGAAGGTCCACGTGCGCGTCCGAAACCCGGGCTTGATGCGGAACGCGGGGTGAGTCCCTCCGTGCGCGACCGCCTCCTCGAAGAGATCGATGATCGTGTCCACAGCCATGCCTCCGTGCGGCGCCCATGTGCGTTCGGAGCAGAGCCTTGCTCGGCGGCCCTGCGGTCCTACTGCGGCGGTGGGGCCATCGCTGGCTGGCAGCATACGCCCAGCACGGCTGCCTCCCGCCTACGGAGTCAGGGTCGCGAGCTCGTCCTTCGGGCTGCGGGACATGAGCTCCGCCACGGCCGCCATGGGCGGCTGATGGTCGAACACGACGGCGCGCACCCGGTCCGCGATCGGCATCTCGACGCCGTGCGTCGCCGCCAGCCCGAGCGCGCCATCCACGGTCCAGACGCCCTCGGCCACGCCGGAGAGCCGATCCCCCGCCTCCGGCCACGGGACACCGGAGGCGATGAGCTCGCCCGCGCGCCGATTTCGCGACAGCGGCGACATGCACGTGGCAATGAGGTCGCCCACGCCCGCGAGTCCCGCGAAGGTGAGCGGGTGGGCACCCGCCGCCACCCCGAGCCGCGTCATCTCGGCGAGGCCGCGCGTGATGATCCCTGCCTTGGCCGAGTCGCCGAATCCCAGGCCGTCCACCATGCCGGCCGCGAGCGCGACGACGTTCTTGAGCGCCCCGCACAGCTCGACGCCGATGAGGTCGGGGTTGGTGTAGACGCGGAAGCGCTCGCTGCTGAGCACGGCGGCGAGCTCGGACGCCAGGTCGGGGTCGTCCGAGCCGATCACGGACCCCGCGGGCTTGCCCGCGGCGATCTCGCGCGCGAGGTTCGGTCCCGACAGCGCCGCCACGCGCCGCCCGGGGAGCTCCTCCGCGACGACCTCGCTCATGCGCCGGAACGTGCCCTGCTCGATGCCCTTGACGACCGAGAGGATCGGCGCATCCGGGTGGAGGTCGAGGGCCAATCGCCCGCAGCGTCTCGCGGACGTGCGCGGACGGTACGGCGAGCACGTAAAACCGATGCGGCTCGGCGAGGTACGCGTCATCGGTCGCGATCCGGACATTGGGGGGAAAGACCACGCCGGGGAGATAGCGCTCGTTGGTGCGGTCCTGGGCCAGGCGCTCGGCCGAGTCGATGCTGTGCGTCCACAGGCTCACCGGACGCTGGGCGTCCGCGAGGAGCACGGCGATCGTCGTGCCCCAGGCGCCCGCGCCGATCACCCCGATCTGGTCCGTCATGGCGCCGAGCGTATGCGAGGCGTCAACGCTCGCCCCGTGCTGCGCCCGCGAAACGTCCAGATTCACACCAGGCAACCATTAGCCGCCGCCAACGGGCTCTGACGCGTCCGGATTCACACGAGGCGTGAACTTGAACGCTCCACTGGCTGTGCGCCGCGCATAACACACGCCTGATGTGAATTGCGACCGTTCGCGCCGGTCAACGCTTGCGGCGGGCCGCGGCCGTCTTGCGGCGCGGGCGCGCGGAGCGGCGAGCGGCGTCCTCGGACTCGCGCTGGCGGAGGATGAGGCGGATCGGGGTCCCCAGGAAGCCGTACTCGGCCCGGATGCGGTTCTCGAGGTAGCGCTTGTACGAGAAGTGGATGATCGCCGGGTCGTTGACGAAGATCACGAACGTTGGCGGGGCGACGCCGACCTGGGTGGCGTAGAAGATCTTCGGCAGCCGGTTGCGGACGTGCGACGGCGGGTGCGCCCGGACGGCATCGGATAC
>CAWIXZ010000019.1:0-20555 GCA_963840205.1 uncultured Chloroflexia bacterium | reverse complement strand
GGACGAGCCGATGGCACCGCACGTGCGAAGATCACTCGCATGACCGATTTCGACCGGCAGCCGGGTGCCATCGACGACCCGGGCATGAAGGGCGGCATCGACCCGCAGCTCGACCGGCTGCCACCCGGTGACCGGGCCGACAACACCGGGGAGCCGGGCGAGGAGCCGAAGGCGTCGGAGCTCGACCTCCCCGGGCCGGACGACCCCGTCGCCTGGAGCTACGTCGAGGCCGATACGCTCGTGGTCGGCACGAACGGCGAGGAGCTCGGCCGCGTCGTCGCCATGCTCGGCACGGAAACCGAGGGCATCTTCCACGGCGTGGCCGTCAATCCCTACAGCGGCGGGCCGACCCGCGTCGTCTCCGCCGATGCGGTGACCGGGCTGACCCCGTCGCGGGTCGAGATCGCGCTCGACGCCGACCAGCTCGCCGCCGCCGAGGAGCATCGTCCGGTCGAGCGCTGAGCTACGGCAGGTCCTCGCAGCTCGGGTAGCCGTCCGGCATCCGCGGGAGCAGGAAGACACTCATCTGCCCGTTGCCCTCCGCCCAGTCCAGTGACGCATTGGAGAACGCCAGGGCCATCCCGGCGAGGCCACCGGCATCCTGGAGATCCGTGACCATGGCGCCGGCCGCGTCGCTGGCGACGATGCCACAGCGACCTTCCACCACCTGCGACGGCTCACCAAACGCGTCCAGCGGACCGTCGAACGGCCACCGGATCTCCGAGGCGTCGGTCCCGTTGAACGGAGGGACGTTCGGCGTCAGGAACAGCACGAGCACGTAGTCGGCAGCCTCGTATCCCCTCGCGGGGCCGGCCCACGCGTCACCCCCCAGCATCGACTCGGGATCTCGGAGCTGCTGAGCGAGGCCATCCAGCTCCTCACGCTCCGGCGCGGGCTGGTAGTAGGTCGACTCCTCCACCTCGCCGAGCCACTGGACCGACGTCACGACCACCGGCTCGCCATCGGCGCTCTCAGCGGTGAAGGTGTAGATGGCGACGCCGTGCCCAAGCGGCTCGCCAGCTTCCGGCCGTCGCTCGAGCTCGTAGCTCGCGCTCTCATCGAGATACCCGCTCCCGAAGATCAGCTCCCGAAGCTCCGCCAATCCATCGGCCGTGAGCTGCCGGGTCACGAGCGTGGGCGGGTTCTCGACAGACGTCTGGATCGGGAGCCAGACGACCGTGCCGTCGCCCATCAACGTGAACTCGGGCGTGACGAGCAGCTCCGGGCCGCCCGTCGTGTGTCCGCGGGACTTGACCCGCAGAACGAGCTCGTCGGCGCTGCCCGCGTCGCTCCGTGCTGCCGAAGCCGGCGGGGCGGACGACGGGCTCCCGGATGGGCTGGCGCCCGACGGAACCGCGCTGGCCGAGCCGCTCGGCGTTGGTGCCATGTCCCGCTGGCCGCCGAACTGGGTGAGGGCCACGATGGCCGCGACGAGGAGCACCGCCGCCACGCCGACGAGGAGGAGTGGGGACGTCCGGCTGGCGCGATTGGGGTTCGAGCTCATCAGATGGCGACCGTCCTCCTGCGATATCGCGGCTGGCAGATCCACCGTAGTGCCCCGCCGCAACCTATGGCGCGCGCCGAGCCCGGATGGTTCCACCCTCGCTGCGCGGTAGCATCGGCAGCATGCCCGTCCACATGATCGACCGCCTCTGGCCGCAGCCTGCCCTCGGGCTGCCACTCGACGAGGCGATGGCGGCCTTCGAGGCGCCTCCGGCCCCCGCCGGCAGGCCGGCGGTCGCAGTGAACATGGTCACCAGCATCGACGGTCGCGCGCAACTCGGCGGCACGGCCGAGGGCCTCGGCAGCAGGGCCGATCGCGCGCTCATGTTGCTCTACCGCGCCGCGTTCGACGCCGTCCTGTCCGGGGCGGGAACGCTCGTGGCGTCCGGCGTCTGGCTCAGAGTCGGGGACGAGCTCGCCGCGCGGCGCGCGGCCCAGGGTCGCGCCCCGAATCCCCTCGGCGTCGTCGTGGCGGGCTCGAGCGCGATCCCGACGGACGCCAGCTGGTTCAAGGGCGACGAGCCGCGAGTCCTCATCGTCGGCTCCGACAACCCGATCGAGCGGGCCCCCGCCGGCACGGAGCTCCTCCGTGCGCCCGAGCCGCGGCCGAGCCCGGGATGGGTGCTGGAGCGGCTCGCCGAGCGCGGCGTCGCATCGGTGCTGCTCGAGGGTGGGCCGCACCTGAATGCCTCGTTCGCTGCCGAGCGGCTGCTGGACGAGCTGTACTGGACGATCGGTCCGCACATCGTCGGATCGGACGCGCTGCCGTTGATCGTCCCGTTCGTCGGCGACGACGCCGAGCCCTGGCCCGCGCACCTCGTGAGCGTGATGCGCCACGAGGACGAGCTGATGCTCCGCTACCGCTTCGCATGACGCGGCTCGAGCTCGGCCGCGTCGGCGCGTGGGGGCATCTCGACTCGCTCTCGGCCGCGGAGGCTCGGCGCTACGCCGGCCGCGTCGACGAGCTCGGCTACGCCGCGCTGTGGGTGCCCGAGACCGTGGGGCGGGATCCATTCGCTCTGCTCGCCATGCTGGCCGGGGAGACGACGCGGCTCGTCCTGGGAACGAGCATCGTCAACATCTGGGGCCGCGACGCGCACGCGACGCGCATGGGCGCCATGACGCTGTCGGAGGCGACGGGCGGCCGATTCATCCTCGGCCTCGGTGTCAGCCACCCGCATCTCGCCGGCAAGCTGCGGGGTCACGACTACGCGCGTCCGCTGACCCGAATGCGCGAGTACCTCTCCGCGTACCGCGCCGCGACCTACCGCGGACCGGCGGCTCCGGGCGCCGCTGATCCGCCGGTCCTCCTGGCTGCGCTTCGCGAGCGGATGACTGACCTCGCCGCCACTGAGGCAGACGGCGCCTTCCCGTACCTCGTCACGCCCGAACGGGTGGCGTGGATGCGCACCCGCCTGGACTCGGCACGCGCCGAGGCGCGGCCGATCCTCGCCGTGAGCTTGCCGGTCGTCCTCGACGAGGGCGAGGCCGGTCGGGCGGCTGCCCGGACGTACCTCACGCCCTACCTGCGCACGCCGAACTACCGCGCGTCGTGGGAGCTCCAGGGGTTCGGCGCGGAGGACTGGGAGCCTCCGGGCAGCGATCAGCTCGTCGATGCGATGGTCTCGGTGGGCTCGGCGGAGCTCGCGCGCGAGCGCATCGCGGCGCTGCACGACGCGGGTGCCGACCACGTCGCCATCCTGCCGCTTGCCTCGGACGGGAGCACGGAGCACCTCCCGACGCTCGAGGCGCTCGCGTGACGCGGGGCGCCGGCGCGCTGCTGTGCGCCGCCCTCACGCTGGCCGCGTGCGCGCCGAGCGCCTCTCCGTTGCCGAGCACGTCGGCGGGCGAGCCCCTCTTCACGACGACATCCGTGCCGATCGGCGCGGAGCGCCTTGCTCCGGCCCTCGAAGGCATGCCGCCTCCACAGCCAGTCCTCGCGGTGCGCTACCAGGCCGCCCTCGTCGCCGACCACTGCGTCGACCGCGACCTCGCCGCACCCGCGGCGACCGATCCCGCGCTCGTGATCCTCGACCGCACCTACGCCCTTCCCGCGGGCGGGGGGCCGCAGGATCTCGTGCGGGCCGCCGAAGCTGGCCTGACCGCCACGTCGGGCGAGAAGCTCGTCCGCGCGATCCTGCTGGACGACCTCGCCGCGATGCGGGCGGCATGGGAGGCCGCCGGGCTGAGCATCGCCGTGGAGTCGGCCTACCGGTCCGTGGCGAGCCAGGCGGCCACCTTCGACAGCTGGGTCGCGCGCCTCGGCTACGACGCCGGGCTGCTGCGCACGGCCCGACCAGGCCACTCCGAGCATCACCTGGGGACCGCCATCGACGTGACCTCGCCCGGCTGGGCCGGGCGCGTGGGGGACTGGGCCGCGGAGACGGCGGAGGGCGCCTGGATGGCCGAGCATGCGTGGGAGTACGGCTTCGTGATGAGCTATCCCGACGGCGGCACGGCCGACACCTGCTTCGGCTACGAGCCGTGGCACTACCGCTGGGTCGGTCGCGACGTCGCGGCAGAGCATCGTGCGAGCGGACTCACGCTGCGACGGTTCCTCGAGCGGTTCGCCACCGGATGACCCGGGCCGCTCCTCCGCCGCGCGCCATCGCGCGGGCGGCCATCACGGCAGCCGCGATCCCTCCGGACCGGGTCGACCCGCTGCGGCGCCGCATGCTGTGGACGCTGTTCGCGATCTCCGCGCTGGGCAGCACCGGCTACATCGCGGCGGGCACCGTCGGCACGCTCGTCGCGGCGGAGATCGCCGGGGACGCCGCGTTCGGCGGGCTGCCGACCGCGGTCGCCGTCCTGGGCACCGCCGCATCGGCGGCCTTGCTGTCCACAGTGATGCTGCGGATCGGCCGGCGGCCCGGGCTGCTGGCCGGGCTCGGTGTCGGACTCACAGGCGCACTGATCGCGGTCGTGGCGGTCGTCGTGAGCTCGATCCCGCTGCTTCTGGTCGGGACCTTCCTTGCCGGCTTCGCCAACGGTGGTGCGCAGCTGGGCCGTTACGTCGCCGCCGATCTCGCCCGGCCGGCGCGGCGCGCGTCGGCCATCGGCTTCGTGGTGTGGGGCTCGACGATCGGTGCCGTGACCGGGCCGAACCTCATCGCGCCCGCAGGCGTCGTTGCAGGCTCCGCCGGCCTCCCGCCGCTGGCGGGCGCGTACGTCGTGACGGCCACCTTCATCGGCCTCGCTGTCCTCCTGGCGTCCGTCCTCCTGCGGCCGGAGCCGTACGCGCTCGCCGATCCATCGGCCCTCGAGGTGCGACCCACCGGGACCGATGCGCCCGCCCTCTCCGCGGTACTGCGACGCCCCGCGGTGCTGGTGGGGCTGGTCGCGCTCGTCGCGGGGCAGGTGGTGATGGTGCTGATCATGACCATGACCCCGCTCCATCTCCGGGACCACGGCCACGACCTCGCGACGATCGGGGTCGTCCTGTCCGCCCACCTGTTCGGGATGTTCGCCCTGTCGCCCATCTCCGGGCGCCTGACGGATCGGTTCGGCAGCCCGCGCATCATCGGCGCCGGGCTCGCAACGCTGGCCGCCGCGGCGCTCCTGTCGGCCGTGGCCCCACCGGATGGCGGCGCGCTCCTGACGCTCGCGCTCTTCCTCCTCGGGTACGGCTGGAATCTGGGCTTCGTCGCCGCGTCGGCGATGCTCACGCACGGCCTGCACCTCGCCGAGCGCACGCGTGTGCAGGGTGTGGCCGATGGCCTGGTGTGGACCTCAGCCGCCGTCGCGAGCCTCTCGTCGGGGATCGTCGTGGCGGGTGCGTCGTACGCGACGCTGGGCCTCGTGGCGATCGCGCTGCTGCTGCTGCCGGCCGTGCTCCTCGTCTTCCGCCGGACCGATGAGACACGACGGGCCAAGCTCGCTCGCTGAGCATCCGAGCGGTCGGGCGGCCTATGTACGGTGTGAGACAATAGCGATGCCGACTCCTGTCGTGCATCCGGAAGTTGATTCCAGGACACCCTGCAGCGGGGTCCGTGGTGCGGCACCAGCTCGACCTCTATCGAGGCGAAGATGTCGCCCATTGCCACCAGCGTGGCAGCCGGAAACGTGCTGCTCGCATCTCTACCGCCCGCCGAGCTCGAACGCGTGTCAGCCCTGCTCGAACAGCGTGACCTCGATCTTGCCGAGAACATCGCCGGGCCCGGCCAGCCATTGGACGAGATCTACTTCCCCCTGACCGCCGTCTGCTCGGTCATCGTCGAGACCCGGGACGGTCGAGGAGTCGAAGCGGGCACCATCGGCTACGAGGGTGTGGTTGGGTTGCCGAGGTTCCTCGGAGCGCCCAGCTCGCCGCGACGCACCGTGTGCCAGATCCAGGGGTCCACGCTGGTCGGGCCCGCGCGTGACCTGACCTCGCCTGCCGACTCGCTGCTCGCGGACGCCGTGCGTCGGTATGCCTCCACGTTCCTGACCCAGGCCGCGCAGACGGCCGCCTGCAACCGGCTGCATCCGCTCGACCAGCGTGCAGCCCGCTGGCTTCTCATGACCGATGACCGCACCGCCCGCGCGGCGTTCCACCTCACCCACGAGTTCTTCGCGATCATGCTCGGGGCGCATCGACCCAGCGTGTCGCTGGCGGCGCAGATGCTCCAGCGACGTGGCCTCATCGAGTACACGCGCGGCAACGTGCGGATCCTCGACCGGGCGGGCCTCGAAGCCGCGTCCTGCGAGTGCTATGGCGTGATCCGCGACGACTACGTGGCGACCATGGGAATGCCGCTCACGGCACGACGGGAACCGGCGGACTCGATCCAATAGAACGTTTGTTCTAACATGGGGGGCAATGGCCCCCCATGGCTCCGATTACAGCGAGCTCCACGCCCACAGCAACTTCAGCTTCCTCGATGGGGCCAGCCATCCCGAGGAGCTCGTCGCGACCGCCGCGCTCCTCGGCCTTCCCGCGATCGCCGTCACCGACCACGCCGGCCTCTACGCCGCGGTTCGCCTCTGGAAGGCGGCTCGAGAGACCGAGACCGATGCGGCCCGCGCGGCGGGCCTCGCGCCCGTCCGGGCCATCATCGGGTTGGAGATCGCGGTGCCGCGCACCGAGACCGACCTTCGCCTGGCTCGGCGCGGGCGCCGGCTCAACGACCCGATCCGCGGCGCACGCGCCAGCCGAGGGTGGCCGGGTGAGCTCCACGCGGGACCGATGCCGGGCGACCATCTCGTCCTGCTCGCCCGCGACGCCACCGGATACACGGCGCTCTCGCGTATGGTCTCCCGCGCCCATCTGGCCGGCGAGAAGCAGTTCCCGATCTTCGAGGCAGGCGACCGTCGAGGCCATCCTCCAGGAGGCACGCGGCCACCTCATCGGCCTCAGCGGCTGCCGCAACGGAGCCGTGGCACGCCACCTTCTCGCCGGCGAGCGCGACAGGGCGCTCGATGCGGCGCGAGAGTGGGCGAGCTGCTTTCCGGAGGGCGACTTCGCGATCGAGATGAGTCATCACCTCGAGCCGGATGACGACTGGCTCGTCGCGGAGCTGGCGTCCCTCGCCGACTCCACGGGCCTGCCGACGATCGTCACGAACGAGGTGCACTACGCCGCTGCCGACGGCCATCGGCTCCAGGACGTGCTCGTCTGCATTCGCCACGGCGCCACCCTCGACGAGGCGCGCGAGCTCCTGCTGCCGAATGCCGAGTATCGGCTCAAGACGGGCCACGAGCTGGCGCGCATCGGTCTGGACCTGCCCGACGCCCGCGCCCGTGAGGCGTGGGCATCCGGAATGGACCGCGCGGCCGCCATCGGCGCCGAGTGCCGGCTGGAGCTGGACTTCGAGCGCTATCGGTTCCCGGGGTTCAACGTGCCGGAGGGGGAGACCGCGTTCTCATATCTGTACCAGCTTGCCCACGACGGCTTACTGCGCCGTTACCACCCGGTTACCAAGCGCGCGCTCAACCAGCTCACTCACGAGCTCGACGTGATCGATCGGACGAACCTCGCCGAGTTCTTCCTCATCGTGTGGGACCTGATGGAGTTCGCTCGAGCCGGCGGGATCATCGGCCAGGGGCGGGGGAGTGCCGGAGACTCCATCGTCGCGTACTGCCTGGGCATCACCAAGGTCGACCCGATCGAGCACAAGCTCCTGTTCGAGCGCTTCATCAACGAGGCGCGCGCGCTGCCGGACATCGACATCGATTTCGACGTCAATCGTCGCGAGGAGGTGATCCAGTACCTCTACGACACGTACGGCGCCGATCACGCCGCGATGGTGTGCACGATCGTCACGTACCGGGCGCGAAGCGCCGTGCGCGAGGTGGCCAAGTCGCTCGGCTTCCCGGCCGATGGCGTGGATGCGCTCGCCAAGGCGCTCGACACGCGTGACGCCTCCGACGTGGCGCGTGACCTCGCGCTCGACGGCTCGTTCGCGTGGCTGTTCGAGGAGCTCGGGGTCGACATGGCCGAGGCGGCGGTCCCGCCCGGCCGCGACGGCCGCGCCCACGAGAACACGCATGTCGGCCGCGAGGCGGACTCGAGCTGGAACGGCCGCCCGCGCCCGGTCCTGTCGCCGGCTGCCGGCGCCGTCGCCGAGCCGCGCCCCATCAGCGAGGGCGGCTGGTACCCGGCGCAGCGGCCCCGGGTCATGGACGCATCGGTCACGACGGTTCGATACGAGTCGACGCAGACCAAGCGATACGCCCGTTCCGGCGAGTTGGCCGCCGGAGAGCTCAGCCCGGGGGACCTGCGCGTGCCCGAGCCGCGCGACACCGGCTCGCCGGGCCCGTCGAGCGGCCGGCCCGAGCTCATTCGGCTGGATCCCGAGAGCGGGATGCCGGTCAGGGAGCGGCCGCGGCCGAGGGTCGTGCCCGAAGGGCCCTCGGACACGCGGGGAACCAGTCATGTGCTCACCGGGCCCGACCACCCGACGCAGAACCGGTGGCAGTGGCTCCTCCGGCTGTGCGCCGAGATCGACGGCTTCCCCCGCCACCTGGGCATCCACGTGGGCGGGATGCTCGTCACCCGGACGCCCCTGATCGACCTCGTGCCGATCGAGCGCGCCACGATGCCCGGCCGCGTCGTCACCCAGTTCGACAAGGAGGACATCGAGCAGCTCGGCCTCGTGAAGATCGACCTGCTCAGCCTGCGGACGCTGGGAGTGGTGAGCGACGCGCTGGACCGCATCGAGCGCGACACGGGGCAGCGCATCGACCTCGACCAACTCCCCCACGACGACCCCGAGGTGTTCCGCAGCATCAGCAGCGCCGACACGGTGGGCATGTTCCAGGTCGAGAGCCGGGCCCAGATGCAGTCGCTCCCCAAGGCGCGGCCCGAGCGCTTCGAGGACCTCGTCGTCCAGGTGGCGATCATCCGCCCCGGCCCGGTGCAGGGCAACGCGGTCCACCCCTACCTGCGCCGGCGCGCCGGCGAGGAAGAAGTGACCTACGCCCATCCCAGCCTCGAGCCGATCCTCTCCGACACCCTCGGCGTGATCCTGTACCAGGAGCAGGTGATGCAGGTCGCGATCGAGGTGTGCGGCTATACGGCCACTGAGGCCGACATCTTCCGCAAGGCGATGGGCAGTCACCGCAGCCACGCCAAGATGCAGGCGGAACGCGGAAGGTTCGTCGGTGGCGCCATGCGCACCGGCCTGACGGAGGAGGACGCCGAGGCGCTCTTCCAGAAATGCAGCGCTTTCGCCGAGTTCGGATTCGCCCGAGCCCACGCCGCGGCGTTCGCGAAGATCACCTACGACACCGCGTGGCTCAAGCACTACCACGCCGCGCACTACGTCGCGGGGGTGCTGAACAACCAGCCGATGGGCTTCTACTCGCCGGCGGTGGTCATCAACGACGCGAAGCGCCACGGGATCCGGGTGCTGCCGATCGACGTGAACGAGTCGACGTGGGAGCACGACACCCGACCCAACCCGGACGGCACCCACGCAATCCGCCTCGGCCTGCGGCAGGTGAAGGGCATCGACGAGCGGGCGCGCGAGACGCTCGAGCGCGAGCGCGCCATCGGTCCCTACGCGAGCGTTCGCGACTTCGTGGCGCGCACGGGCCTCGGCGAGCAGGTGGTCGAGCGGCTCATCGCCATCGGTGCCTTCGACTGGACCGATGCGCCCCGTCGCGAGCTCCTCTGGCAGCTGCGGACGACCATGGCCGACGCAAACCCCTCCCGTCCGGCGCTGGGCCTGACCGATGACGCCCAGCGCGCGCTGGGCGCCTCGCTGCCTCCGATGACCGATGCCGAGCGGGTCGCGGCCGACTACCGCGAGACCGGCGTGAGCCCGCACACGCACGCCGTCGAGCTCTTCCGCGAGCGCCTGTCCGAGCGCGGGATCATCCGCGTGGCTGAGGCGGCCGGGCGGCGCGATCGGTCATTCATCCGGCTCGCGGGGCTCGCCGTGAGCGTGCAGCACCCGATGACGGCCAAGAACTTCGTGTTCATCGCGCTCGAGGACGAGTCGGGGATGATCAACGTCACCCTGCGCCCGAACGTCTACCAGGCCAACCGGGCGCTCCTGCACCGATCGCCGCTCCTCGTCGTCGAGGGCGCGCTCCAGGTCGAGGGCCAGGTGCTCAACGTGATCGCACGCCGGCTGCGCTCCGTGGACGAGGTGATCTCGGAGCCCGGCGTCGCCCGACGTGACCTCGCCCGCCAGCAGCGCATGTTCCGCTGAGCCTTGACCGTCGAGCGGCCGAGGGGCGATCCTGCCTCACCCGCGAGAATGAGGACCACATGCTCCACGGCGACCGCGTCACCCTGCGGCCGATTCGCGCCGCGGACGTCGACGCGATGTACGCGGCCCACACCGACATCCGGAACCGCGGCTCGTTCTTCCCGCGTGGCGTCTCGTCCGAGACCAAGTTCAAGAGCCAGTTCGCCGAGCACGGCTACTGGGAGCGCGAGGAGGGGATGCTCGTGATCGAGAGCCCCGAGGGCGAGATCGCGGGCCACATCGAGTTCTTCCGGCCGGTCAACTACTGGGATGCGTGGGAGCTGTCCTATCTCCTCTATGACGATCGGTTCGCCGGGAAGGGGTTCGTGACCGAGGCCGTGCAGCTGCTCACCGACTACCTCTACGCCACGAAGAAGATCAACCGCATCCACCTCGTGATCGTTCCGGAGAACGCGGCGTCGCGGCGAATCGCCGAGAAGTGCGGCTTCCAGCTCGAGGGAACCCTGCGCGGCGCCTTCTTCAACGACGGGCGCAACCAGGACGTCGTCCTCTACTCGCTCCTGCGCGACGACCCGCGTCCGTGGCACGGAGCGTCGGCCGGCGCATGACGGCCGCTCACCCGCTGACCGAGCCGATCCGGGCATTCGCCTTCGGCATGCCCGAGGCGTACGAGGACCATCCCTGGGGCGAATCGGTCGCGAAGGTGAACAAGAAAGTGTTCGTCTTCTTCGGCATGCCCGACGACGGGCGGCTCAGCTTCACCGTCAAGCTGCCGCGCTCAAGCGACGAGGCGCTCTCGATGGAGTGGAGCACCGTGCCCGGGTACGGGCTCGATCGCGGCCACTGGGTCACGGTCACGCCGCCGAAGGATGCCCCGCTGGAGCTGCTCACCGGCTGGATCGAGGAGAGCTATCGCACCGTCGCGCCGAAGCGGCTGAAGGACCTCGTCGGCGGCTGACGGAACGCGGCCTCGGCCGCCGGGTGGTATCCGTATACTCCGGCACGTGAACCCGAACCCGCCCAGGCTGATCACCATTGCCATCGCGCTGGCGCTGATCATCATCGGCCTGTCGGCGACCGTCTTCCCGATCGACTTCGTCAACGAGGCGCTCGCCCTCGTGCAGCAGACAATCGGCACGAACATCGTGATCACCACCGAGGTTGCCTGGTGGTGCCTCCTTGGCGGCGACCTGCTGCTCATCGCCGGTTCGCTGCTGCCGGGGATCTGACGATGCGAGGCGGCAGGACGAACTTCGCGCCACGCATGCCGACGATCCTCGTCGCCGTGGTGCTGACGGTGATTGGCGTCCTTGGCACTTTCCTGGGGCTGCTCCCGAGCGTCGCCGGCATGACCTCTCAGACGCTGGGCGCCTGGTCGTTCGTCGCCGCCGCCGTGGTGATCATGCTCGGCGTGCTCATCGAGGGGATCTAGACGAGCGGGGGAGCCCCGAGC
The DNA here is from genome assembly GCA_963840205.1 of uncultured Chloroflexia bacterium. Taxonomy (GTDB): domain Bacteria; phylum Chloroflexota; class Limnocylindria; order QHBO01; family QHBO01; genus JACDBZ01. Next base: position 8,963 of record CAWIXZ010000019.1, on the reverse strand, counting down.
AGTGGCGGCAGGATGCCGCCGAAGAAGTAGCCGGCGATCCCCGCCACCGCCCCGAGCGCAAGGATCTCGAGGCCCGAGCGGATCGGGTTTCGCCGCGTCCAGCGGGCCTTCACCACGCCGATCCCGAACAGCACGAGCGCGGTCGCGGCCACCGACGCGTACAGACCGGCGGTGACCGGCAGGACGAGGTACGGGATGACCGGGACGGCGGCACCCAGTCCGAACGCGGCCCCCATGACCATCGCGCCCTGCAGCGGGCTGCCGTGGGCCTCGTCGACGCCGACGCCGAGCTCTTTCTCGACCATCGTCTTCAGCAGCACGTCGGGATGGCGGGAGATGACCCTTGCCACGCTCGCCGCATCGTCGTGCGGCAACCCGTCCTCCTCGAACATGTAGGCCATCTCGGCCTCCGCCTCGCCCGGGCGCTCGGCGACCTCCTCGCGCTCGCCGCTGATCTGCGCCTCGAAGATCTCGCGCTGGCTCTTGCTGCTCATGTACTCGCCAGCCGCCATGCTGAAGATGCCGCCGAGCGCCGAGGCGATGCCGGCGATGAGGATCGGGAACCGATCCTGGGTCGCACCGCTCACGGCGCTGACGATGGCGAGTGTGCTGATGAGGCCGTCCTGCGCGCCGAAGATCGCCTCGCGCACCTCGCCCAGCAGGCTCGCGCGTCGCCGCTCCTGGGCAAGGTGCTCCCGGACCCACACCGGGTCGAACTCGTGGGCACCCAGCCCCACCCGCGCGGCCTCGTCGCCCATGAGGCCTGCCGTCTCGTCGTCCATCTCGAGCGATCCTAGCCGAGCGTGGGTTGGTCGCGTGGGGAACCATTCCGGCGCGAACGCGTCCCAGTGGCACTCATACACGAGGCCAGACCGATGCGACCGACCGATACCCCCAGGCGCGCCCTGCGCGCGCCACACTTCCTGGCTCTGATCATCATCGCCGCGATCCTGGCGGCCTGCGGCCAGGCGAGCGGAGGTGCCGATGCGGCGGACTTCGACGCTCAGGGTGGCCCAACCGTGGTCGATGGCGCGGCGCTCGACGAGACGGTGGCCCGCGACGAAGAGTCCGGCGTCGGCGGCGGCCCCGAGCCCGGCGTGCCGAACGCCCTGCCCGCCGAGCAGCGAATCATCAAGACCGGCGAGGTCGCGATCGAGGTCGAGACCGTGAGCACCGCGCTCGCGCGGGTTCGGGCGCTGGCAGTGGAGCTCGGCGGATACGTAGGTGACTCATTCGCGGGGACGCTCGACCAGTCCGCGACGCTCACCCTCCGCATCCCGGCAAGCAGATTCGGCGAGGCGCTCGTCGCGCTCCACGAGCTCGAGGGCGAGGTCATCTCGGAGGCAACCCGGGAGCAGGACGTCACCAGCCAGATCGTGGACCTCGAGGCCCGCATCGCGAACCTCGAGGCATCGGAGGCCTCCTACCGGCTCCTGCTGGACCGCGCGGAGCGCATCGAGGACGTCCTCGCGGTCCAGTCGCGGCTCGACGAGGTGCGAGGCCAGATCGAGCAGCTCAAGGCGCAGCTGGAGAACGTGACGGGGCAGGCTGACCTGTCAACGCTGACCGTGACCCTCATCCCACGCCCTCAGCCGATCGACGCGCAGTCGCAGAACTGGGACCCGGGCGCCGAGCTCAACAAGGCCATCGCCTCATTGGTGGGGATGGGTCAGGGCCTCGCCAACGGCCTGATCTGGTTCGTGATCGTGTGGGTGCCGCTGCTCCTCATCCTCGGCGTGCTGGGGCTCCTCGCACTGCGCGGGGTCCTTGAGCTCCGGCGCCGCGTCCCGGTCGCCGCGGCGGGCGACAGGCCCACCTCCTAAGCGAGGTCGGGGCGCCGCGTCAGGCTATCGCCGCGCGGCGCCTCGGCCGACCACCCGCCAGGCCAGCGGCAGCACCCCGGCGGCCACGACCACCTTGACGAGATCCCACGGCAGAAAGACGCCTGCGCCCCGGTAGATGGCGGCCGGCAGGTCCATGCCAGTGGTGAGCGCGAGCACCGGGACGCCGACGGCGTAGATGAGCAGCGTGCCGGCGAGCATGAGCCCCGCGGCTCGCAGCCCGGAGCGGTCCCAGCCCAGCTCGGCGAGCCGCCCCACGAGCAGCGCGGCAAGGACGAAGCCGGCGAGATAGCCCCCCGTGATCCCGAGCAGCTGCCCGATGCCGGCCGCTCCCTCCGCGTACACCGGCAGCCCGATCGCGCCGGCGAGCACGTAGATCCCGATCGCCGCGGTCCCGCGCCAGGTGCCCAGCGCGGTGCCGACCAGCAGCACCGCGAACGTCTGGAAGGTATATGGCACCGGGCTCCACGGCAGCGTGATGGCGAGCTGCGCGGCCACCGCCGTCAGCGCGGCGCCGCCGAGCACCAGCAGGACGTCTCGCAGCGCGGGTGCGGTGCGTGGCAACGGCAGGAGGTCGGCGAGGGTGGCCGGTGGACCGATCACTCGCTGGGAAGTGGTCATCGGCGGGATTGTAGGCGGGTCCGTATCGGCTAGACTGCAAATCGTCCTTTAAGACCGGCACAGCGATGCCGGAAAGGAGCGTGGATGCAGATCGCGTCGAACTTCAAGATCGAGACGCCCGCCGCCGATGCGCGGCCGGTGTCTCGTTTGGCATCCGGGCTGCTCGCGCTCGAGGGCGGCACCGTGCACCGAGGCGTGCTCCGCGGCGCCGCGGTGGATGCCGAGGGCGACCTCATCTTCACGACCGCCGGGACCGGCTGGGGCGAGATCCTGACCGATCCGTCGTACGCGGGCCAGATCGTCGTCCTCACCCACCCGATGGCCGGCAACTACCGGATCGACCCGTCCGAGCTCGAGTCGACCAGGGTCCACGCCCGCGCGCTCATCGTGTCCCGCCTCGTGACGCCGCCGGCAGGGCCGGGGCGCTCGCTCGACGAGGTGCTGCTCGACGGGGGCATCCCGGCGCTCACCGGCGTCGACACGCGCGCGCTCACCCTCGCGCTGCGCCGTGGCGCGGCTCGCCGGGCCGTGATCCGGGGCGCGGACGTCAGAGACGCGACTGCCGTGGCCGAAGCCCTGGCGAGCCCGCGCTGGGAGACGGTCGACCACGTGACCGCGGTTGCGACTCGCCAGCCATTCCGTCTCGAGCCCAGCGGCGCGCGACGAGGACGCGCGGTCCTCGTCGACTACGGCGTGAAGCGCTCGCTCCTTGCGGCGCTCACCGATCGCGGCCTCGAGGTTGTCGGGCTGCCGCCGGGCGCGACCCCGGCCGACGTGGCGTCGCATGAGCCCGACCTCGTCGTCCTCAGCCCCGGGCCCGGCGATCCATCCCGGATGCACGCGCAGATCACGACGGCGGCGGCCCTGGCCGCGGTCGCCCGGGGTGGCGGCGCGCCGGTCCTCGGAGTGTGCCTCGGGCACCAGCTGCTCGCGCTCGCGACGGGGGCGCGGACGCATCGCCTGGCCGTCGGCCACCACGGAGGCAATCACGCGGTCATCGAGGCGGAGACCGGGCGCGTGGACATCGGCGCCCACAACCACGAGGTCGCCGTGATCGACGATCCGGCGCTCGCGGCCGCAGGCTATCGAGTCAGCCACCGCGACCTGAACGATGGCACCGTCGAGGGACTCGCCCACGAGTCCGGCCGGATCGCATCGGTCCAGTTCCATCCGGAGGGCGCGCCGGGGCCGATCGACGCGTCGCGCGTCTTCGACATCGCCCTCGAGGGTGCGCTCGGATGACGGCATCGGCTCCTCGACGCGTCCTGGTGATCGGCTCCGGCCCGATCCTCATCGGTCAGGCGGCCGAGTTCGACTACGCGGGCGTCCAGGCCTGTCTCGCCCTTCGCGGGGAGGGCGTCGAGACGATCCTCGTGAACTCGAACCCGGCCACCGTGATGACCGACCCCGATGTTGGCGGAACGGTGCTTATCGGCCCGTTATCGCTGGGTTACTGACGCGAGTCATCGAGGAGCACCGACCCGGACGCGCTGCTTCCGACGCTCGGCGGGCAGACGGGGCTCAACCTGGCGGTGGCGCTCGACGACGCGGGCGTGCTCGACCGTCACGCGGTGCGGGTGCTGGGGACGCCACTGGGCGCGGTCCGCGCCGCCGAGGACCGGGGCGGCTTCCGCGACCTCGTGACGGGGATCGGGGAGCCGGTGCCCGAGAGCGCCGTGGTCGAGTCGGTCGACGCGGGCCTCGCGTTCGTGCGCGAGCTGGGCGCGGCCGTGGTCATCCGCCCGGCCTACACGCTGGGCGGAGGGCGGCGGCGGCTTCGCCACGACGCTCGACGAGGCGCGGGCATCGGATCGCCACGGGCCTTCGCTCGAGCCCCATCGGACAGGTGCTCGTGGAGCGCAGCCTCGCCGGCTGGAAGGAGATCGAGTTCGAGGTGCTGCGGGACGCAGCGGACACCGCCATCGCGATCTGTGGCATGGAGAACTTCGACCCGATGGGCGTGCACACCGGCGACTCGATCGTCGTGGCGCCGATCCAGACGCTCCCCGACCCGCTCGTCCAGCGGCTGCGCCGGTGCGCGCTGAAGATCGTCCGTGCCCTGCGGCGTCGAGGGCGGCTGCAACGTGCAGCTCGCCGTCTCGCCCGACGGTAGCGACTACCGCGTCATCGAGGTCAATCCGCGCGTCAGCCGCTCGAGCGCCCTGGCGTCAAAGGCCACCGGCTATCCGATCGCCCGGGTCGCCGCCCTGATCGCGCTGGGCAGGCGCCTGGACGAGCTGCCGAACCCGGCGACCGGCATCGGCTCCGGCTGCCTTCGAGCCCGCCGTAGACTACGTGGTCGTCAAGCTGCCGCGCTGGCCGTTCGACAAGTTCCCGGGCGCTGATCGGTCGCTTGGGGTGCAGATGAAGGCGACCGGCGAGGCCATGGCGATCGACCGCGAGTTCGGCTCCGCGCTGCTCAAGGCGATCCGATCGCTCGAGCCGCGCGGCGGCGGATGGCTGTGGGAGGACCCCGCGTGGCAGCTGTCGCACCGTGCGCCGACGGACCTCGCGGCCTTCCTGGCTCCGTCCGACACTCGCCTCTGGCGCCTCGTCGCCCTGCTTCGACACGGATGGGCCGATGCCGACGCGCTCGCGTCGGCGACAGGCATCGCGCCGTGGTTCACGGAGCGCCTCGCGGAGCTCATCGAGGCCGAGCAGGGCGATGGAGGGGAGCTCGCTGGCCGAGGCGAAGCGCATCGGCTTCGGCGACGCGGACATCGGCCAGCTGTCGGGCGTGCCGGCGGCCGCGATCCGTCGAGCGCGCGTCCGTGCGGGCATCGCACCCGCCTACCGTCGCGTGGACACCTGCGCGGGCGAGTTCCCGGCAGAGACCCCGTACTTCTACTCGTCCTACGCCGAGGCGGAGGTGGCGCCGCCGGCCGAGCGGCGCAGCGTGATCGTCGTCGGGCTCGGGACCGATCCGCATCGGCCAGGGAATCGAGTTCGACTACTGCTCGGTGCGCGCCGCGTGGGCCATTCGCGACATGGGGCTCGACGCGGTCGTGATCAACAACAACCCCGAGACGGTGAGCACCGACTACGACGCCTGCACGCGGCTGTACTTCGAGCCGCTCGACACCGAGAGCGTGCTCGACGTGATCGACCACGAGCGAGCCCTGACCGGGACGCCGCCGCACGTGGTGCTCACCTTCGGCGGCCAGACGGCGATCGACCTCGCGCGCGACCTCGCCTACGCCGGCGTGCCGCTCGCCGGACTGTCAGCCGATGCGATCGAGGTCACCGAGGACCGGCACCGCTTCGCCGCGCTGCTCGATGAGCTGGGTGTGGCGGGGCCGCGGGGGGTCCTGGCGGAGGACGCGGCCGCCCTGCGGCGGGGGATCGCCGAGCTCGGCGGGCTCCCGGTGATCGTCCGGCCATCGTGGGTGATCGGCGGCCGTGGGATCGCCGTGCTGCGCACCCGGCGGACGTGAAGGCCTACATCGCCACAGACGTCGGGCTGGCCGCTGCGCGTGGACGAGCTGGTCGATGGGATCGAGCTCGACGTCGACGCCATCAGCGACGGCCGCGACTGGTGCGTGCCGGGCATCGTGGAGCAGATCGACGCACCCGGCGTCCACTCCGGCGACAGCGTCGCCATCCTGCCGCCCCAGCGCCTGAGCCGCGCCGTCCAGGAGCGGGCGGCCGGGATCGCGGGCCAGATCGCGCTCGCCCTCGGAGCTGCGCGGGATCCTCAATGTCCAGATGATCGTCTCGGGCGAGGAGATCATCGTGATCGAGGCCAACCCGCGCGCGAGCCGCACCGTGCCGGTCGTCGCGAAGGCGACAGGCCTCGACGTGGTGGCCGCCGCGGTGCGCTGCGCGCTTGGCGCCTCCCTGGCCGATGCGGGCCTCCAGCCCGGGCCTTGCGGTGGATGGGCCGCTCGTGGCGGTCAAGGCGCCCGTCGGCTCGCTGTGGCGGCTGCCCGGGGTGAGCGCCGAGCTGGGTCCGGAGATGCGATCGACCGGCGAGGTGCTGGGTCTGGCCGGCGACGCCGAGACCGCGCACGCCCTCGCGAGGGAGGCGGCCGCGGTCCACGCGGCTAGCCTTGCCATCGCCCGGACATGAAGAGAGGGCCGCCGGAGATCCAGTACGGAGGGTTCTGGATACCTGGCGGCCCTCAGAAGAGACCCCCGGGGAATCGGTCGGTGTGTGAACGAGACCGCAAAGAGTCGCGTCTGGCCCGAGCTTCCGTCAGCGACGGGCCTCGCCCACGAGATACCGACCGAATCATCCGGTGTCTACCGTCGGCGCGGTACTGCAAGTGGCGTGCCTTTGGCGCCTACCGCCGGCGGCGAGCTGACGCCGTGCGACGTGCCTCCGCGCTCACCTGTGTCTGGCGGCGCCTCAGGTAGCCGCCGTACCAGCCGCCGACGAATCCGAGGGTGCCCTGGATGGCGGCATAGAGCACGAACGGGCCGGCGACCTCGAGCGGTCCGCCGAACTCGCCCGGCCCGACGCCACTACCGGCGAAGGTGAACACGGCGACGGCCCACACGAGCGCGACGCCGATGAGGGCTGTCACCGTGCCGTACAGGGACGGCCGCTGCCAGCCGATCCAGCCCGCGGCGATGATCGAGCCGAAGGTGAGGAACGTGGCGATCAGGCTCAGCGCATTGCCGCGATTGGTCTCCGACAGGTAGAAGCCGATGAAGCACGGGAGGCTCGGCACGACCCACGCCAGCGGGTTCTTCCGCAGCAGGTAGATGCGTTCGCGAATGGGACGGAGCGGGCCTGCGCGATCGAACTTCGCGAGGGGGTCCGGCCGGTTCGGCAGTGGTGGCGCCGACGGAAAGAGCCGCCCGACGAAGCTGCCGCGATCCGGCGCCGGCTCCGGACTCGTCGCTCGGCGACCTCCTCGGCCGGCAGCTCGCCGCGCGCCGACATGCGGGCGCGGCGTCGTGCTTCGGCGCGCGACGCGGCGTGCTCTTCTGGCGTTCGGGTGGGCATGGGCGGCGATTGTAGCCGCGCCCGCTCGAACGGTAAGCGGGCGGTAATCGCCCGGTAACCGTCCGTTGCCGACCATCGCCGCCGCGCTGCCCGCCCTCCGAGTGCGAGGTGTGCCGTGGCGCGAGGACCGTTCGAGCCGATTCGGGATCGCTGGACGAGGACGCTGGCCGCCGCCGTGGCGCTCGTCATCGTCGTCGCGGCTCGCTGCCCGTCGCCGCGACGCGCGCCGAGGTGCACGAGCACCTCGTGATCAGCGAGATCGCCACCGGCGGCGCCGGCGCGAGCGACGAGTTCATCGAGCTCTTCAACCCGGGAAGCCATGGATCTCCCGCTCGCCGGCCTGGAGGTCGCGTACGCGAGCGCCAGCGGTGCGACCGTGAGCCAGCGGGTCGCATGGGCGGCCGATGCGCCGGCCGTCCCGCCGGGCGAGCACCTGCTCCTCGCGAACGCGTCCGGCATCCACGCCGCGAGTGCGGACTTCCTCTACCAGGGAGGGCTGGCCGAGTCGGGCGGGACGGTGATCCTTCGCTCGTCGGGAGCCGCGACCGCGATCGATGCGATGGGTTGGGGAACTGCCGCCGGGCTCGTGGCTCGAGGGTCGCGCCGCGCCCGCGCCGCCTCCCGGCTCGAGCCTGGAGCGGGTGACGAGTGCGTCGGACGGCCGTATCCAGGACACGGGCGACAACGCCGCCGACTTCATCGTGCAGCCCGTGCCGTCGCCGCAGCGCGCGCAGGCACTCACGCCCGCGGCGACCCCGACACCAACGCCCGTCCCGACGCCCGCCGCGACGGCCGTCGCGTCCCTGGTGCCGACCCCGGTTGCCACGGCCACGGCCTGGCCGGCGCCTGTCTCGGTCGCCGCCGCGCGCGCGATGGCGAACGGAACGCCGGTGACGATCGACGCGACCGCGCTTACCGAGTCGGCATTCGGCGATGGCGGCGGCCACCTCGCCGACGGCAGCGGCGGGATCGCAGTGATCGTCGAGGACGGAGTCGTTCGCCGAAGGCTTCGCGGCTGGTGGTGACCGGAACCCTCGACGACCGATTCGCGCAGCGGACGATTCGCGCGCGTGTCGCCGACGTGCACGTGCTGGGTGCCGGGCTCGCCTCCTCAGCCCGAGATCGCGACGACCGGGTCGATCGGTGAGGCGGTCGAGGGTCGGCTCGTACGGATAGCGGCCACGGTGCGCGCTGCGCCGACGGCGCTGAGCGCCGGCCTCGCGTTCGATGTCGACGACGGCAGCGGCGGCGCGCGCGTGGTGGTGGGCTCCACGACGGGCGTCGACACCGCCTCCTGGGCAACCGGCACCACGGTCGAGCTCGTCGGCGTGGTCGGACAGCGCGACTCCTCGGGGACCGGCGCGTCGGGCTACCGCGTGCAGCCACGAAGCTCGGCGGACGTGCTGCGGGTGGTCGCGCCGTCGCCCAGCCCGAGCGCATCGCCCACGGCGACCACCGGCGCGACGCCCTCCCCGGCTGCGACCACCGGGCCGGCGCCCGTCACCCCGATTGCCTCGGCGAGGAGCGCACCGGCCGGCACGCGGCTCACG
>CAWIXZ010000018.1:0-3791 GCA_963840205.1 uncultured Chloroflexia bacterium | reverse complement strand
GACCTGACGCGGCCGTAGCGACGGGTACTACTCGGCGACATAAGGGTTCGGGATGGGTGCGCTCTCGAAGATGACGCCGCGCACCTCGATGTCGCAGGGCGGGATCTCCTTCGTCACCTCGAAGATCGCCATGAGCCCCTCGTAGCCGCCCGCCCCGACGAGCACCGTCGGCGGTTCGCCGACGGCCGTTCCGTCCGCGAACGCCGCGCCGATGGTTCGGCTCTCCCAGGTACCGCTGTCGTTCGTGATCCGCCAGGTGTACCCCGTGACCTCGGGGCCGTCGTCGGCGACTCCAGCGGGTTTGTACGTATCGGCCTCGTACGTGTGGAAGATGGCGCCCTCGAGGCGTGGATCGCTCATCGTCACCGTTTGCTGCCAGGCGCCGCCGCGGTACCTGGTGAGGACGGTCCCATCCTCACCAATGTCCAGGGTCTCCGTCGTGTCCGATCGGACCGATGGGCCGCAGTTGATGTATCCGGTGACCTCGACGGGCGCCTGCTGGGGAGCCACGGCCGTGGATGGAGCCACAGTTGGCTCGATCGATGCCGCAGCAGGTGGAGATGTCGTGGGGGCTGGGATCGAGCCCGCTCCGGCCCCACCCGTCTGGGCTCCGGAAGGCTGACCGCAGCCAACCACGGTGACCACAGCGAGAGCGAGCGCCGCACCGAGCCTGCGTGTGTGTTCCATGGCAACCTCCCTCCGGGTTCGTGGTCCCGGCGCTCAGCCGCAGTTGCAGACGACCTCGCCGTGCGGTGTGATCTCCAGGATGTCGACAGTGATCTCCCCTTCGGGCACCGTCCGGTCAGGGAGGACGTACGAGAGCGGGCCCCGCAGGCGCTCTGCGTGCATGTGCCCGGCCGCACCGAATGCCCCGACGATCGCGCGTGCAGCGTCCGTGGTCACGGCGCGGCAGTCACCGGGCGGCAGTCCGGAGGCGGGGACCTTCCTACCGGCGACCTGCACCAGCGCCTGCACGCCTTCAGGTAGTCGGGCCATCCCGAGACCGTCATCGCTCGGCCAGACGCACATTGCGTAGTGGCTCGGCACATAGCCCGAGATCCGGCGGTCCGCCCACGCGCTCGGCGGGAGCCACGACGCAGGATTGGCGAGGCGATCGGGCAGACGCGAGTCCGACCAATCCGCATCGAGCAGCCGAGCTCCGTCTCCGAGTGTGAGACCTCCCCAGAGCACACCGGGCCGGTGCCACACGGTCCGGGCTTCGTCGACGGTCGCTGGCCCCAGGACCCGCGCGCTCGCCAAGACATCGGACCTGATGAGATCGACACCTTCGGGGGTCAGGTGCTGCTCGATGACAGCCGTCGTGGGCTCGGTCCGGCCGAACCGCTCCATCCACACCTTGGATCGCGCGTTGCCCTCGAGGTTCGACGTCCAGATAAGGCGCCCGTCGGTGTACAGCCACATCCGGTGGAGGTCTCCCCCGAGGCTGCCGACTCGCCCGCCGAAGCTGAGTACGAGCTCGCCCTGATCGGGCGTGCTGGGCGCCGCACCTTCGGGCGGCAGTCCGGTGAACGGCTCGACGAAGGACTGCCGCGCGAGTAGATCCTCTTCTCGCGATCGGAACTGACCGCCCACCAGGGCCCCACCCGCGATCACGGAGGCCAGCGCCAAGAGCAGCAACGCGAACGCCAGGCGTCCGGCCGGCACATAACCGAACCGGGCCGCGACCGCGTTCTCGCGCCCCGCCGCCGCCAGCCTGGCCACCGCCATCGGATCCACTTCCGTCGGTGCCGCGTCGGCCAGCGCGGAGATGAGGTTGGCGACCCTGGTTTCGAGCTGCGAACCGTGCGTCATCGATCAGTCTCCGTTTCGATCGCCAGGTCGACGCGCAGGCGCTCCAAGAGGCGGGCGAGCCGGCTCCGGACGCCGGATGGAGAGATCCCCAACTGCTGGGCGATCTCCGTCGAGTCGAGACCCGCCGCGTAGCGCATCGCAAGCAGGCTCCGGTCCTCGACCTTCAGGCCGCGCAGCACGTGCCTGAGGTCGACGAGCGCGACGGTTTCCACGGGGTCGGAACCGGGACCTTCGATGTCGTCTGAGATGTCGACGACCCGGTCCCGTCGCCGACGGCGCACCGCTTGGCGCGCCTCGTTCGCGGCGATCGCGACCAGCCACGCACGCACCTGGGCCGGGTCGCGCAGCGACCCCATGCGCCGCCACGCGATCGCCCACGCAGATTGGACGGCGTCGCGAGTGACGTCGGCGTCACCGCAGATGACGTAGGCGACCCGCGCCATCGAGGCGTGATGCTCTGCGACGAGGCGCGCGAACGCGATCTCGTCGCCTGTCGCCGCGGATCGGACCGTGGCCTCGATCCTGACCGCCTCGCCCACCAGGCTTTTCGTCATGTCAGGTAGATGCTCGCTCTGACGCTCGTGTCCCGCACTCCTCGTTCAGCGTCGACGCGGAGCGCGCACGTCGGTAGAGTTTCGGGTACTATCCCGCGCGGCTCGGCTGTCAGGAGGAGGACAGCCGAGCCCTCTTGTTCCCGGGAGGGGCGGCCATGCAATTCGGGTTCACTCTCAAGGCCGACCACACGATCGAGCGCACGCTCGACCTAACGCGCGCCGCCGAGGCCGCGGGCTTCGAGTACGGCTGGCTGTTCGACAGCCATGTCCTGTGGCGTGACCCGTATCCGCTCCTCACGCTGATGGCCGGGGCGACGTCGCGGCTGCGGCTGGGCACGTGCGTGACCAACCCGGGCACGCGCGAGCCGTCCGTCACCGCCTCGCTGCTCGCCACGCTCGACGAGATCAGCGGCGGCCGCATGGACCTGGGCATCGGCCGGGGCGACAGCGCCCGGCGCGTCCTCGGCAAGCCGCCGATCACGCTGGCCCACACTCGAGGAGGCGATCCGAGTCATCCGAACGCTCGTCGCAGGTGACCCGATCGAATACGAGGGCACCGAGCTGGTCTTCCCCTGGACGCGCGGCTGGACGCTGCCGGTATGGGTCGCGGGCTACGGGCCGATGGCGATCGCGATGACGGGTCGAGTGGCCGACGGACTGATCCTGCAGCTGGCCGATCCGGACCTGATCCGCTGGTTCGTCGGTCAGCTCCGCGAGGCGGCTGCGGCGGCAGGTCGCGATCCTGCCTCGCTGAAGGTCCAGGCCGCGGCGCCGGCGCATGTCGGTCCGCGCGACGTCGGGCGGGATCGGACGCGCTGGTTCCCGGCGCTCGTGTCGAACCACGTCGTGGATCTGGTCAACAAGTATCCGCGCGAGGCGCTGCCCGAGGCATTGACCGGCTACGTCACCGACCGGGCCGGCTACGACTACCGCCACCACGCCGAGGTCGGCTCGTCCAACGCGGCGTTCGTCGGCGACGAGGTGACCGACCGGTTCTGCATCCTGGGCGAGGCCGACGAGCACGTGACCAAGCTGCGCGACCTGGCCGACGCGGGCGTCGACCAGTTCAACCTCTACCTGATGAACGGCGACGAGGAGGAGCAGGTCGAGGTGTACGGGACGAACGTCATCCCGGTCCTGCGCTGAGGGCCCGTTCCGTTTCCCCGGGACCGAGTTGCATCGAACGCAAGCACAGCCGGCGTGCGACCAGGTCCGGCGCCCGTAGACGTCGCCGGTGTGGCATCAGATGGCGGCTTCTCGACGTGCGACCGGCGTCGTCGACCGGGTTCGCATGCGATCGAACATCAGGTGGCGGGTCAACGGCGGTTCCGTCTCCCGCCGGGCCGAGTGCTTGCATCGAATGCAACTGCGCCGGGCGGACCCAGCATCCGATGCTCTGTCGGCGGCGGGACACGCTGTCGGCGG
>CAWIXZ010000017.1:0-22739 GCA_963840205.1 uncultured Chloroflexia bacterium | reverse complement strand
TGATCCGACATGGACGTCCGACTCACCGCCGGCTTTCACCGGACGTCGACGGCGATGGCAAGAGCACCGGCATGGGGGACACCGTCGAGGTCGGCCTGACCTGCCGGTTCGCCGATCCTGACTCCAGTCATTTCGATCGATCCTCGCGAGGCAGCTCGATGTGTCGGCCTCGGCCGTCTTCCCGATCAAGACCGGCATGGCCGCCCGGGCAGCGGCGGCGGATCGGCGCCCACGCCGGCCTTCAGCGCCGACGATACGAGCGGAACCGTCCCGCACACGGTCAAGTTTTTCGACGAATCGGGCGGCCTGCCGTCGGGCTGGTTCTGGGACTTCGGGGATGGCGCGACGTGGATCCAGCAGGACCCGACCCATACCTATCCAGCGCCGACGTCTATGACGTCACGCTGACCGTCAGTAACGCCTTCGGATCGGCGACCCTGACCAAGCCGAACTACATCACCGTGACCGATCCGGGGACGGTCGACTTCGAAGCGTTGCCCACGTCGGGTGCTGCCCCGCTCATCGACGTGCAGTTCACGGACCTGTCCGCCGACAACCCGACGGCATGGGCCTGGGACTTCGGCGACGGCGGCACGTCGGCCATCCAGAACCCGAAGCACACGTTCTCGTCGCCCGGCCCGTACACCGTCAGCCTGACGGTGACGACGTCCGCCGGTGGCGGGACGGCGGTCAAGACCGACTACATCAACGTCAGCGTCGGCCTCTGCCAGGTGCCGGACTTCATCGGTCAGGAAGAAGAACCAGGCGCAGGGACTGTGGGCGGCCCGGGTTCACCACGACCGTGGTCATCCGCCGGGGCCCGCAGGGCAACTTCACGATCGGGTTCCAGTCGATCACCGGCAACTCCATGGTGCCGTGCAGCAGCACGATCGAGATCGACAAGTGACCGCGCTGACGACGCGTCGCCTACGTACGAGGCGCCGCGGCCGTAGCAGGGGCCAGACCCTCGCCGAGTTCGCCCTCGTCCTGCCGGTCCTGATCGTGATGCTCATGGGCATCTTCGACCTGGGGCGCGCCATCTTCGCCTACAACGCGATCACGAACGCGGCCCGAGAGGAGCGCGGCTCGGCATCGTCAACCAGTGGGCCGACAAGATCCGGGAGCGAGCGGTCGACATGGCCCCGACCGCCGATCAGGACCCAACGCGGTCACGGTCGCGATCTCCGGCCGGCTTCGGCGCCGGCCGACGATGACTGCGCCTCGGCGCCGGCCGTCGGCTGCATCGTCTACGTCCGCTATGGATCGGAGTTCACCGCGATCACCCCGATCATCGGTTCGCTCCTCGGCCCAATGACGCTGACCGCGGAATCGGTCGAGCCGATCGAATACGTGTGCGGCGTGACGGGTGCAGCCATCACCAACCCCGACCTCTGTCCCCGCCAACCATGAACCGTCGACCAGCCAACCCCTCAACCTGCAAGCGAGGCCAGAACCATGCACCAGACCGCATCTCCCGCCCGCCGAGGCCGATGGCGCGGCGACCGCAGGGCGGCCAGGTCATCGTGATCTTCGGCCTCGCCCTCGTCGCGATCGTCGCGATGGTCGCCCTCATCGTCGAAGGCGGCAACGCCTTCGCCCAGCAGCGCATCACACAGAACGGAGCCGACGCCGCGGCGAACGCCGGGGCCGTTGTCCTGGCCCAGCAGCTGGGTCGCCCGGGACGAAGTCGGATGCCGACGTGGACGCGGCCGTCGACAATGTCGCGGGCCTGAACAACCTTGTCTCGTGGACCGGCTACTACACGAACGTCGCCGGCGCGTACGTCGAGACTCCGGTGGGCGGTCGTCGGCAACAAGGCCTCGGCCGCGGTCGTTGGCAGCGGGGCGATCCCGCCGGGAGCGCAGGGCGTCCGGGTGGGCGGCACGCGCGCCTTCGGAACCTCGTTCGCCCGGGTCCTGGGCATCACGTCGATGAACGCCGCGGCCGAAGCGACGGCCGTGACGGGCCGGCTGACAGGCGGCGCATTCCTGCCCGTCATCTTCCCGATCAACATCGTCGACTGCGAGGTCAACGGCAGTCTCGGGACCGGCGAAGCCAACTGGGTCCTGAGCAACCCCGACGGGCCCGACGCGGGCCCGAGCCGGACGGCCAGGAGTACATCGTGCCGCTGTGCAAGACCGGCGGCGGCTCATTCCAGATCCTCGACCTGGTCCCGCAGCCTGCGCTGTGACGACGAGATCGCGAGCGACATCAGCGGTGCAATTGGCCGACGCTTCCCGTCGACGTTCCGTCCGACAACGGCAACAACTGCGCGAAGCCGATCGCCGACTACGTCAACGCGAACTTCCAGGGAGAGGTCGTCTTCATCCCGATCTGCGAGGTGGACTGCGTGACGACCGGCGGCAGCAAGGCCTTCTACACCGTCGTCAAGGTCGCCGCCTTCTATCTCGACTACATGGAAGACTCCAACAACAAGAACAACTCGGCCTGCGCCGGCAACGGCTCGACCCTGATCCCGATCGCCGGCAACGGCAGCAGCAGCTGCGTCGCCGGCTGGTTCGTCCGCTACATCACCGCCGGGCCCGTCGGGGCCGGCCCGATCGGCAACTCCGACGCCGTCGGGGTCCAGCTGATCCACTGATCGACCCGGGTCCGCCTCGCCCAGAGGGAGCGCAGAACCGCCTGGGGGCAGGGAATGCGCAACAGCAGGCAGGCTTAGAGGTCTCTGGGGCCAAGGAGCCGCGTTCCGCAAGGGACGCGGCTCCTTGCTGTTGCATCCGTCGCCGCGGCGAATACAGGGTCAGAGGCAGGACCCGGACCGGACGATCGACGTGTCGCTCGCGACCCCTTCGGGCTATGCAGCCGCGCACCGATTCAAGGGATGGTGAAAGGTGCCACGGCGACGATGCCTGGACCGTCTCCTCCCTCCATGGGGTCATTCATGTACCGTCTCGCGGCGCGCCTCCGGGCGCACCATCGCAACCGAACGCTCGGTCAGAGCCTCGTCGAGTTCGCGCTCATCCTGCCGATCATCCTGCTGTTCCTCGCCGCGGTCCTCGACCTCGGTCGTGTCTTCTACGCGAACATCACCCTGAACAACGCCGCCCGCGAGGGTGCGTTCCAGGCGGCGATCACGCCGGCTCCTCTACGTCGAGAACCAGCCCTGCAACACGGCCACGAACCGGGTCGTCTGCCGGATCCAGAACGAGACGACAGGGTCGATGATCGCCATCGCCCCGACCGACATCGACGTGACCTGCAGCGTTCCCGGCTGCGCCGATGCCCCGGGCAGCCCGGTCACCGTCGAGGTCCGCGGCAAGTTCCGCCTGATCACGCCGCTTCTGTCCGTCATCTTCGGCGGCCAGGACCTCGATCTCGGCTCCAGCGCCGTCGCCCAGATCGAGTACCTGCCGGATCCCGAACACGGCCACCCCGCCGCCCGGACCCGTCGCGGCCTTCACCGGGAGCCCGACGACGATCGCGTCGGCGGCACGGTCAACTTCGACGCCAGTGCTTCGACCGGCAACCCGACCGACTTCATGTGGGACTTCGACGAGGACGGCATCGTCGACTCGACCGATCCGAACCCGTCACACGTCTTCGACACCGCCGGGACGTACACCGTCTCCCTGACCGTCATCAACCTGGCCGGCGTCGACAACGAGACGAAGACCGACTACATCGTCGGTCGACCGCGGCGCCGACGCCGACCGCCACGGAGCGACCCGACCCGACGCCGACGCGGCGCCGACCCAGCCTGCGCCTACCCGCCGAACGTCATCGGCCAGGCCCCGACGACCGCAGACGCCAACCTCGGCAACGCGGGCTTCAACAACGTCGACATCTTCGGCGACCTGACGACCGGGCAGAAGAACAAGATCCAGGCCCAGAACCCGGACCACACCCAGTGCGTGGCGCTGAACACGCTCTTCACGCTCCACTACCGGCCCAACTGATGAGGAGCGCAGTGCAGACCCTGCTTCGCCCGATGAACCGACTCGTCCGTCGCGCGAGCGCGGCCAGGCCCTCGTCGAGTTCTCCCTCGTCGTCATCCCGTTCCTCATCCTGCTGATGGGAATCTTCGACCTCGGCCGCGGCATCTACATGATGAACGGCGACGTCCGAGGCCGCCCGCGAGATCGCCCGGGTGACGATCGTCCACCGCGACGATGGCTCGGGACTCGGCTTCAGCGCCGACACGACCAGCCGTCATCGCAACCCAGCGCAGCCTCATCCCGGGCTGGTCATCGACCCGGCCACGGACATCACCTGCGTCGACGCAGTTCGACCAGCCGTGTCGTCCAGTGCCTGCCGAAGATCCACTTCATCAAGGTCCACGTCACGGCTCCGTTCTCGCCCATCACTCCGCTCGTCAGCGCCTTCGGCTCGCACACGTTCGAGTCGACCAGCCGGATGCAGATCCCATGAAGAAGGAGTCGCGCGCCATGCGTCGCCCAGCGCCTCGAGCACCGCGGCGAGCGCGGCCAGATCCTGATCATGTTCATCCTGGCGATCGTCGTGATCGTCGGCATGATCGGCCTCGTCCTCGACGGCGGGGCGGCCTACGCCCAGCGACGCGACGAGCAGGGCGTCGCGGACCTCGCCTCGATGGCGGGCGCCACCGCCTACCTGAATACGCAGGGCGATGTCGCCACGAAGTCCGCCGCGGCCGATGCGGCCGCGCGCCTGATCGCCACCGCCAACGGCTACACCGAGGGCGTCGACGACGCCGACCGTCGAGATCCTCGTCTCCGGGCACTGCGGCCGGCGCGACTGTCCGGGCCAATGTGACCGACGCCGCATCGCAACAACTTCGCGTCGCTCATGGGGATGCCGACCTGGGACGTGTCCGTCACCGCGGCGGCCGAGGCGAGCGACAAGCCGAACGGCGCCATCGGTGCGATGCCGCTGCTCTTCAACTCCGAGGCCTTCCCCGGCGCGATCTGCGACGAGACGGCCGGACCCTGCACCCCGGAGGTCTACCAGCTGCCCGGGAACGGCAACGAGGACGTGCCGCAGGACGCCACCCAGTTCAACTGGACGATCTTCTGCCCGGCGAGCGGCAACCCGTGCAACGCCAACTCGGACGGCGTGCGCGACCTCATCGACGGCGGCGGCGAGTCCGACACGATCTACCTGAACGACGACATCGGGCCGCTCAACTCCGGCGCCCACACGACGCTCTTCAACGCGCTCGAGTCGCACACCGGCGGCGTCTTCCCGGTGCCGATCGTGAACGACGACGGCGAAATGGTCGGCTGGGCCTACTTCAAGCTCCTGTCCGTCGAGGGCGGCAGCGAGAAGGTCATCCGCGGCTACTTCGTCTCACCCGTCAATGCAGCTCAGCTCGTGGTTTCGCCGACCGGCGGCGACGCAAGCCTGCTGACCGGGGTCTACGTCCTCCACCTGGTCGACTGACCAGAGGCGGATCGCAACACATCGCCAATCACGCTCGTTGGGTCTAGCGCGGCAGCCATTCAGGCGCCGACCGTCCGTTGGGCTCAGCCGAACTCATTGAGCCGCGTCCCGTCTGGGACGCGGCTCATTCCTTTGACTCAGCGGATGCCGGTGTCGTATGCGATGTCGACGCTCGCAACACCTGCCCCGACGGTGACAGCGACCGGTTCGGCCTGGTGCATGAACCCGTCCACGGGCTGCGGCTCGATCGTGTATTGGCCCGCCGGGAGGGCGACGGCGTAGTTGCCGCTGGCGTCCGTCAGCAGCCGGCCAACTTCTGTCCCGCGGGCGTCGAGGACGAGGATCGTTGCGCCGACCACGGGCCGGTCGTTGCAGGACGGATCGTCGACGGTGACGACCGGGCAGGTAGGACCAGCAAGCACCCGGCCCTGGATGCCGGTGCCACCGGGGAGGATCCCACCGGTGCTGCCGCCACCGGGACCGGGGACCCCGGACGGAATGGGCGGTCCGCTCTGGGAGAGCAGGGTGACGGCCCCGTCGCGAGAGACGCTGTACGTCCAGTGATGGCGTTCGATACAGCCGGCCTGGCAGTCGCCCCAGCCGACCTCGATAAGTGACTTCGAAGCCGTCGGCGGTCTGAACTGCCTCCCAGAAGCAGCAGCCGCCGATCAGGTTCGGGTCTTTGGGTCCGATGCCCGCGAGGTCGGGTACGACCTCGGCAACGCGCGCGGCGGCTCCCTCGGGTGTGTTGACCGGGACGGGGAGGGTACTCGGGCTCGGGCTCGGGGTTGAGGTCGATGCGGCGCCGCCGGCGCAGCCGCCGACGAGGATGGCGAGGGTGGC
Organism: uncultured Chloroflexia bacterium; assembly: GCA_963840205.1. Classification (GTDB taxonomy): domain Bacteria; phylum Chloroflexota; class Limnocylindria; order QHBO01; family QHBO01; genus JACDBZ01. Next base: position 16,517 of record CAWIXZ010000017.1, on the reverse strand, counting down.
CACGGCGAGTATGGAGTTCAGGCGTTTCATGGCGCAGCGACGATCATGGCACGGTCCTGGTTCCGCGGCCACCAATGATGGGTCGGCGCCGGCGATGGCCGGAGGCTCGGCGCGGAGGCCAGCTACCTGCTGGGCGGCGGGATGGAAATTCTTCCGCAACACCGCCTACACTCCGCATGCCTAACGTCGTCGGAAATTCCGAGTGAGGCCCCAGATGCCCCGCAGTCCGGTCCACTTGGCGGGTGAAGAGGTCTCCGAACGGCATATCTGCGTTCTCCATCGCGGAAGCGATGAACTGTTCGCCCAGGTCGGGTCGTTCATCGTCGAAGGGCTGGAGGGCGGCGATCACGCATTCCACCTCGTTGAGGATCGCGACACCCACCGCCAGCGGCTGATCCCGCTAGGCATCGATCCCTCCGCCCTTGAGAGCAGCGGCCAGCTCGACATCCGTGAATGGAGCGACAGGAACAGCGGCGACCGGCCGTTCTCCCGCGCCGTGATGCTCGAGTACGTCCGCCACAATCTCGACGCTGTGCACGCACTCGGCTACGAGCGGACGCGGTGGTTCGCGATGATGGAATGGGCGATCGAGGGCTTCCCCGATGAATCTGAGCTCATCCGGTTCGAATCCCAGCTCGACGATCTCCTCCGCTCGCGTCGAGACATCGTCGTGTGCGCGTTCGAGCTCGAGCGTCATTCGTCGAGCGTCGTCGCCGGGGTTCTCGATGCACACACCCTTGCGCTGAGCGGTGGCGTCCTCCGTCCGAGGCGATCACTCACGCGCGCATCTGCTCGCGACCGCATCCTCGGCGCGGCTCACGACTTTTTCCACAACGTCGGGATCCGAGCGACCGGCGTGGATACGCTGATCGAAGCGGCCGGCGTCGCCAAGGCCACGTTCTACCGCCACTTCCCGTCGAAGGACGATCTCGTGGTCGCGTGGCTGAGCGACGACCGACCCAGGTGGTTCTACGCGATTCGTGACGAGGCCGAAGCGTCGTCCCCGCGACCAGAAGCCCTCATCCCGCTGATCTTCGAAGGGGTCGGCGCGCTGGATCGAGGAGGACGGCTTTCGTGGGTGCGCGTTCCTCAGATGCCGCCGTGGAGATCATCGGTTCCGTCCATCCCGCGCGGGCGATCATCCGCGACTACCTCGACGAAATCGATGCCTACCTGCGCGAGGCGCTCGTCCGCGCCGGTCGCGAGGACGCAGCCGAGCGCGCGGCCGAGGTCAGCGTCTTGCTGGCGGGCGGCATCGCTTCCTCCGTCGCGCAGCACGCGGTCGACCCGGCCCTCGCGGCGCGGGATGCCGCGATCCGGCTGCTCGAGAGGCCCGGGGCTGACGATCCAAAGCGATGACTGAGGGGTCGCTGGTCATCGCGGTAGCCCAGCCGGTCTGCGTGGCGTATGACGTGGCCGCGAACGCGCTGACCCACGCGTCGATGATTCGCACGGCAGGCGCCCGGGTCGTGGTCTTCCCCGAACTCTCCTTGACTGGCTACGAGCTGGATGCCCCGGCGATCGCCGCCCAGGACCCGCGGCTGCTGCCCATCGTCGAGGCCTGCGCCGCGACCCGGTCGGTTGCCCTCGTTGGGGCGCCGGTGCACGGCGAGACCGGCAGCGTCCACATCGGGATGCTGGCCGTCGATGGGACCGGCGGGACCGTCGTCTATCGAAAGATGTGGCTGGGCGGCGTCGAGCCCGAGCGGTTCAGCCCGGGACGCATGCCCGCCGTGCTCGAGGTCGATGAGCTGGCGGCTGGGCCTGGCGATCTGCAAGGACAGCGGCATCCCCGCCCACGCGGCCGATACGATCGCGCTCGGAATCGACGCCTATGTCGCCGGGGTCCTGGAGACGGCGGACGATGCAGCCATCCCGGATCAGCGCGCCCGCCGCATCGCGACCGCTCATCACGTCTGGGTTGCGATGGCCAGCTTCGCCGGCTCGACGGGCGGCGGCTACGACGAGGCCGCCGGCCGGTCAGGCATCTGGGCGTCCGATGGGACCGTTGTCGACCAGGCGGGCCCCGAACCCGGCGCCATCGCACGGGCGACGCTCACACGGTGATGACGACTTTGCCTCGGGCGCGCATCGTCTCCAGGTACCGGATGGCGTCAGGGACCGCGCTCAACGGATAGCGCCTGTCGATGACCGGGACGATAGTTCCGGCCTCGATGAGTTCCGTGAGGAATGCCAGATCCGCCTGCGTCGTATCGGTCAGATGCGGGACGAACTTCCGGCTACCGAACCGTGAGAACAGCTTCGCCGCGACCACTCGCGCCACGGGCGCGACCCAGCGCCCCTCCGGCGCGCCGACAACCACGAGAGTCCCGTCCTGGCTCATCGCCCGCCGGCAAGCCCACAGCGAGTGGTTGCCCACGTTGTCGATGATCAGGTCGTACCGCCGACCGCTTCGGGTGAAATCCTCGCGTTTGTAGTCGATGACGTGATCGGCGCCGAGGGACCTGACCAGGTCGACGTTCGGCGTGCTGCAGACACCGGTCACCTCGGCTCCGAAGACCTTCGCAAGCTGCACCGCGAACGTCCCGACGCCACCCGAGGCTCCGTTGATCAGGACCGGCTGGCCAGGCTGCACTCGGCCCTTGTCGCGGAGCGCCTGGAGGGCGGTTGCCGCCGCCACCGGGACTGCCGCCGCTTCCTCGAACGTCAGGTTTGCCGGCTTGCGCGCAAACAGCTTCTCGGCGCCGCAGACGTACTCGGCGCACGCCCGACTCTTCTCCCCGAATACCTCGTCACCCGGCTGGAGCTGGGTCACGTCTCGACCGACTGCCTCGACGACACCCGCCACATCGATGCCCGGGATGTTGCGCTTCGGCTTGCGCCAGCCTGCGGTCGGGCGAACGACGTACGGCACGCCTCTCAGGAGGTGCCAGTCGAACGGATTCAGCGCGGCGGCGCGTACACGGACCAGCACCTCGCGATCGTTGGGGACCGGCTTCGGGACGTCCTGCATCGTGAGGACATCGGGTGAGCCGTACTGCCGGTAGACGATCGCGTTCATTGGACTCCTGACATACACTGTAAGTTGGATGACGGACGCTATACGTACGGCGTAAGTCTGTCAAGCGCGAACGGAAGGGAGACGGCATGACGGTGCAACCGGTCCCGGGTCAACCGCCCCGACTCCCGCTGACGAGGGACCGGGTGCTTCGGGCCGCCATCGGTCTTGCCGATGAAGCCGGGATCGAGTCGCTGAGCATGCGCCGGCTCGGGCAGGTGCTCGGGGTCGAGGCGATGTCGCTGTACAACCACGTCGCGAACAAGGACGACATTCTCAACGGCATCGTCGACATCGTCGAGAGCGGCATCGAGCTGCCGGCACCCGGGGCCGAGTGGAAGTCAGCGCTCCGGAGGACGGGTCTCTCGGCCCGCGATGTCTTCGTCCGACACCCGTGGGCGGCGAGCCTCTCCCTGTCGGCAACTGGCAAACGTCCGGCGCGGTGGCGGTACGTGAACGCGATCCTGGGATCCCTTCGAGAAGCGGGCTTCTCGGCCGACATGACCGATCTCGCGTATCACGCCCTGGAGAGCCACATCGCGGGCTTCACCCTGTGGGCGGCGGAGTTGGACATCGACGAAGCGGACCTTCCCGACCAAGCGGACGACGTTCCTCAGCATGCTTCCCGTCGGCGAGTTCCCGTACCTCGTCGAGCACGTCCATCAGCACCTGAAGGAGCGCAATCCGGAGGACGAGGGCTCGTTCGCGTTCGGCCTCGACCTGATCCTCGATGGCCTCGAGAGGATCCGGGACAAGGCCTGACGGCCGGTCGGCCCATCGTCGTCGCGGCTAGGCGGAGCCGGCGTCCAGCTGATCTGGGCGCAGGAGCTTCAGGCCGGTCCGGCCGACGCGGGCTATCGTCCCTTCGCGCTCCAACTGTCGCAGCACCTGCCCCGTCATTTCTCGGCTGGTCCCGACGAGTCCCGGAAGGTGGGCCCGCGTCAGGACGGCAGGCTCGCCGAAGAACAGGTCCCGATGCCGCCTGAGGATCCGGACGACGCGGAGCCGCGCATCCTGGTGCAGGAAGCCTTCGATCCGCTCGACCGTCTGGTGCAGCGAAAACGCCATCGAGTCGATGGCGACGAGCGCCAGGCCTGGGTCGCTCGTGGCGAGCGCGCGAACGTCGGTTCCTCGCCATTGAGCAACGTCGCATTCGGTCAATGCCACGAGCTCAACAGCCGATGGAACCGATGCGAGGCCGGACCAGCCGAACAGCACGCCGGCTGGAGCCACCCCGCTTACGAGCTCCTTGCCGTTCACGGTCGTCCGCCGCGCGGCGCCATAGCCCGAGAGGATGAGCGTCAGGGGCACGGCCTCGCCCTGGCGATAGATCTCCTCGCCCGGCTGGACTGTTCGCGCCTGGACGGTCTGGATCAGGCGTTCGACGGTCTCGGCCCGGCACCCCGGCAGCGCCGGGGTCAGGAGGTCACGTAATGAGGGACGCCCTGGCGCCGGGGTCGCGTCGGTAGGCAGTTGGGCAACGCTGGTCACTCCAGAGGGTCTCCACTTGTCAACAGGTTCTTACTTCGCACGATGTGATTATCCCCGGTCATTGGTCGGAACGCGCTGGACTTCCGCCCCGGCGGCTTCGACGGTCTCGGCGGCGATATCGAACAATTCGCCACAACCCCCACACTCATGCTCGTTGACGGCGCCCTTCCGGTGCCGAAAACAGGGGGACGCGGGTGCTCCGAACGATCGTGGACCAGGCGAGGCAGGGCGACGAGGAGGCCTTCGGCGCCCTGGTTCGTGAGGTCGGCGACCGCTGCATCTTCATCGCCCATCGGATCCTGCGCGACGCCAACCTCGCCGAGGACGCGGTCCAGATAGCCCTCGTCCAGGTCTGGCGGGACCTCCCCGCCCTGCGCGACCTCGATCGGTTCGAGGCATGGCTCCACCGGATTCTCGTCCACGCCTGTTACGCCGAGGCACGACGGAGCCGGCACTTCGCGGCCGATGTCGTCCTGCTCGAGACCGACACACCGGCCGCCGCCGACGAGTTTCTGAGGGTCCACGATCGCGACCAGTTGGACCGCGGCTTCCGGCGACTTCCGCCGGAGCAGCGGGCCGTCCTCGTTTTCCATCACGCGCTCGGGCTGACCGTGCCCGAGGTCGCAGAACACCTCGGCATTCCCCTCGGGACGGCGAAGTCCCGACTCTTTTACGCAACAACGGCGATCCGGGCGGCTCTCGAAGCCGACGCCCGGCCGGCCACCGTCGACCGGGAGCAGCTGGCATGACGAACCCGCGCGATCCGGAGGCACTCCTCGCCGCCTACCTCGCAGATGGGATGACGGTTCTGCCGGATCGCGTTGCCAACGCAGTCCTGGATGAGGTCCATCGAACCCGTCAGCGGACGGCGTTTGGCCGGTGGCGGGCCCGGCCCAGGTTCAGGCCTTCACTCGCAGCGGCGGCGGTCGTCGCGGTGCTCGTCTCCGGCAGCGCTCCTCATGACTCGACCGGATCAGCCCTCGATCGGCGATCCGAGCCCGACGCCCACCGTCGCGCCCAGCGCGAGCGAACTGCCAGGACCATCCGCGGGGCCGACCGCGCCACCCGCCGCGGGGCCGACAGGCGCCTGGATCGCCACCGGGATGATGGTAAGGCCTCGCTCTGGCCATACCGCGGTGCGGCTTCTCGATGGCAGGGTGCTCGTAGTTGGTGGCGGCGAGACCGAAGAGACCGACGTGACCGCGGAGTTGTACGACCCGAACAGCGGGACCTGGTCCGCCACAGGGAGCATGCTCAAGCCCCACGCTCGTGGCTTCCCGGCCACACTGCTGCCCGACGGCAAGGTCCTCGTGGGGGAAGACGTCGAACCGGGGACGGATCCCTCCGCCAGCGGGATCATGGGCGCCGAGGTCTATGACCCGGCCAGCGGGACCTGGACCGCCACCGGGAAGATGATCACCGTGGTCCGTGAGGGCATCCCCACGTTGCTGCGCGACGGCAGGGTGCTCGTGGTGCACCCCGGCAGCGCCGAGCTGTACGACCCTGACACAGGGACTTGGACCGCCACCGGGAAGATGATCACACCGGGCCTCGGCGCGGGCGCGGCCGTCCTGCTGCCCGATGGCAAGGTGCTCGTGCCGGGCGGTGGCATCTATCCCCAGATGTTCGCCGCGGCCGAGCTCTTCGATCCGGACACGGGCTCCTGGATCGCCCTCGCCAACATGAACGCACCGCGGGACGAGGTCACGGCCACGTTACTGCCCGATGGCACAGTGCTCGTAGCTGGCCCATCGGCCAGCAATTCCAGCGAGTCAACGTCAGACAAGCCCGGCACCTCGTTCCCCCCGACGTCCCGCGAGCTGTACGACCCGACGTCCGCCGAGCTGTATGACCCGGCCAGCGGGAGTTGGACCATCACCGGCGACATGGTGCGGCCGGATGGGCCGTACCGATCGGCCATCCTGCTGCTCGATGGCACCGTGCTGGTGATTGGCCCCCAGTCCGACCCCGAGCTGTACGACCCACGCACACGGTCGTGGACCCCGTTCTGGCCGATGCTCGAGTCCCACGACGTAGCTCCGGCCACGCTCCTGCTGGATGGCAGGGTCCTTGTGGCGGGCGGCGTCACGGGTGCAGCCGAGCTGTACGACCCGCGCGCGACTCCGACCGGGCCACCGCCGCCCACGTTGACCCCGACCCCGGTGCCGACCCCGACGCCCGATCCGGCACCGACTCCGACTCCATTCCCAGCCCAAGGCGGGCCTGTCCCGCCGGGAGCGCGGTCGTGGACCGCCACGGTCATCAACGGAAGCTCCCAACCCGCGAGGCTGTTCGTGGCCGAGGAGCCGGAGCAAGGTGTCATGGGACGGCTGGTCGGGTCCGTGACACCGAACGTCGTGCCGCCCAGCACAACGATGGACGTGACCTTCCTGCTTCCGGTCACCGGGGTGGAGGCATGGGGGATCTTCGTGAACCCGGTACCGGGCGCGGGACGCTTCCTCTTGGGGACCGAAGTCCTGCAGGGCACCGAGATTCTTCTGACGGGGGAGATTCGGATCGGTGCAGATGGCGGCGCAAATTGGCGGAGTGTCCCTTAGCCGTGTCGCTCCTGAATTGACGAAGACATTCCGATCCACTACAGCGGGAGACGAGGTAGTCGTGAACCCCAGGATCTCAGCCGTGGTGGTCGCCGTGCTCGTGATCGCCGGATGTTCGACTGGCCAGGGGGTCGCGACCGGGACGCCCGCCTTGGCCACCCTGCCGCCAACGCCGTCCTCGAGCCCGTCCGATCCTGTGCCAAGCGCCACGCCGGGCGCGACGCAGAGCGCCACGCCCGAAGTGATCGGGGTGCGGATACGCGGCCGGCACACACACCGCGACACCTTGGGCTGACGGTAGAGGCGGCTTATGCGCCGGTCAGGCAGGCTGCACCGAGACGACCGACGATGACTCGATCGGTATTACCTTCACGGTGCCGGACGGCTGGGCCATGGCCGAGGACGTGGCGGTCACGAAACCGTCAGCAAGCACGGTCCCGCCGCGCGGGATGAGCCTTCACTTCCTCCGAGGCGGGTGGCTCTTTACCGAGCCATGCATCACGGTCGACGGACCGCCGGACATCGAGGTGGGACCAACCGCCGTCGATTTCGCCGACGCCCTCGCCGCACATCCACTTCTCGAGGCGACGGCTCCGGTCGACGTCACCTTGGGCGGCCATTCCGGGAAGTACCTGGACCTGCTGCTCCCGGCAGACATCAGCTCCTGCCCGGAGTCCTACTACCCATGGGCGCCCGCTTTCTATGCGCAGGGGCCGAACCACCGATGGCACGTCTGGAGCCTCGATGTCGATGGCGTCCGCGTCGTGATCCAGAGCGGGGACTTCGCCGGGACGTTACCGGAGGACCTCGCCGAAATGCACGCGATCATCGACTCCATTCATATCCAGCGCTGATACGACGCCTCGGCGGTCAGCGCGGTCGAGCGATCAGCCCGGCGCCATCTTGAGCAGACCGAAGCTCGCGCCCTCCGGATCGGTCACGATCGCGAAACGGCCGCCTGGCATGTCCTGTGGCGAGACCAATTCCGCCGCGCCCAGGTCGAGCGCCTTCCGAAACGCGGCGTCGACGTCGTCGACGGTGAAGTAGATCAGCCAGTAACTCGGCACCTCGGCGGGCACCATCGGATTCATCTCCCAGGCGCCGGCGATGCTTTGCCCGTCGAGCAGGAACTCGACGTAGGGCGGCTGTCCTTCCCCCATCTCGCTCCGACGGGTGGCCCAGCCGAAGACCTGCTCGTAGAACGGCAGGGCCTTCTCGACGCCGCGGGCGTTGACCTCGGCCCAGCCGAACGAGTTCAGTGCGTTCGTCTGGAAGCCACCCATGCGCGTCCCTTGCCAGGCGGAGATGTAGGCGCCGGCCGGATCCTGGTAGACGGCCATCCGGCCCTGGTCACCGACGTCGAACGGGGCCATGGCGACGGTCCCACCGGCGGCCTGAACCTTTCGGGTCAGATCCTCGATGTCGTCAGTTCCGATGTACAGGTTCCATGCCGTCGGGGCATTCGGGTCCATCTTGGGGCCGATTCCGGCGGCATCCTTGCCGCCGGTCTTCGCGAGTCCGTAGCCGCCGTACTGTGGATCGGGGTTGACCTCGACCTGCCAGCCGAAGAGCTTCGAGTAGAAGCTCCGCGACCCCTCGGCGTCGGAGCTCGCTAGATCGACCCAGGCCGGCTTGTTGACGGTCGTCGTCATCGCTTGTGCCATGTCGCGCCTCCCCGTGGTTTGCTCTCGATGTACCGCTGCATTGTCCCACCGATGGCCGAATCGACCCCGACAAGGGATCATCGCTTCAGTATCAAAGGAGCCCCTGCCATGTCACTCGCCCGCGTCCAATTCTTCTCCGTCTCGCTCGACGGTTTCGGCACCGGCGAAGGTCAGAGCCTCGACGCACCGTTCGGCCACGCCGGCGAAAGGCTGCACGAATGGATGTTCGCCACCCGCTGGTGGCACGAGAAGGTAGGCCAGCCCGCCGGCACCTCCGGCATCGACGACGCTTTCTTGCGGCTGCACAATGCGGGCATCGGCGCCGAGATCATGGGTGCCAGGAAGTTCGGCCCGCCCGGATGGCATGAGGACCCGGAGTGGAGGGGCTGGTGGGGTCCGAATCCGCCGTTCCACACACCGACCTTCATCCTCACCCATCACCCCCGCCCGTCGATCGAGATGGAGGGCGGCACGACGTTTCACTTCATCGACGCGTCGCCGGCCGAGGCGCTCGAGACGGCCCGCGAGGCCGCGGGCGGCCAGGACGTACGCATCGGCGGGGGTGCCACCACGATCCGCGAGTTCGTTGCTGCACGGCTCGTCGACCACATGCACATCTCGGTGGTCCCGATCCTGCTGGGCCGAGGCGAACCCCTCTGGGACGGACTGGAGGGCCTCGAGAAGGACTACGAGATCGAGGCCATTTCCGCCCCGAGCGGAGTGACGCATGTGACCTTCACCCGTGCGGGTGTCTGAAATCGCCTCGGTCGACAACCCGGGCTCGCGTACGTATCTAGCTCGTTTTCGCGCCGACCATGAAGAGCTGATGGTTCGTAAGTCTCTGGCCCTATGCGCGGTGCTACAAGCGTGGCGGGCCGATACAAACGGGCACAGTTCTCACGGCTCTCATGATGGCGATCGCCCGGTATCTATTGGGAGGCGCTCGGACGGATGTCGGAAAGACTCGAGAGTCCAATCGCGAGATCGCGCGGCGTTTCCCGTGCGGCCCGCGCCGCGGCCGTCACCTTCCTCGTCCTGGGAGTCGGGTTCGGCGCCGGGTCGGTCGTGACGCTGGCACACCTCGAGCGCAACGGCGAGCTGCCGATGACGCCATGGGGTTTCCGGTCGATGAGCGGGCCGTTCGAGGCGCTCGGCCCGGAGCGCTTCGCGGCACTCGGCTGGGCGCTGGTCGCGGTCTGCGCCCTCGACGCGGTCGCTGGCGTTTGGCTGTGGCAGGGTCGGCGGCGCGGTCTCAGGCTGGGCCTGGCCACGACGCTGCCGGCGCTTGGGCTGGGTGCGGGGTTCGCGCTGCCCTTCCTGCTGGTGGGCGTTCCCATCCGAACCGCCCTAGTGCTCGTCGGGCGGCGTAGCCTCCGCTGAGCCCATCGACCGAGGGGCACGTGGTGTTCGGTCCCGTCGTGACAACAGCAGAGTCGACACCGTAGTCCCCGCCCCGCACCATCGCCCTGACATCGCCGCGCGTGAATCACCCCGGCGGTCTCGTGCATCTATCGGGCGATGGTGACCATGACCGGAAGCACGACGGAGACCTCGGCGGGGCTGATGCGCCTCGCTGCGGACGGCGACGAGATCGCCTTCGCGGGCCTCGTGGACGCCCACCACGCGGACATGAGCAGCGTCTGCTTCGTCGTCACCGGCGGTGATGCCGAGCTCACCGAGGAAGCGGTCCAGTCCGCCTGGCCGATCGCCTGGCGGAAGCTGCACACGATCCGCGATCCCGAGCGCCTTCGACCGTGGCTCATCTCGATCGCCGTCAACGAAGCCCGACAGCTGTCGCGGCGTCGGCGTCGGGGTCGAGTGCTCGAGATCTCGGTCGCCCGCGATCCGTCGGCAACCACCGCCGGGGATCCAGGCTCCCATGTCGGCGACATCGACCTCCGCAATGCCCTCGCCGGCATGAGCCCGGAGGACCGCGCGCTGATTGCGCTGCGCTACGTCGCGGGATTCGATTCCACGGAGCTGGCACGCGCCCTGCACATGAGCCCCTCCGGCACCCGCGCTCGATTGGCCCGGTTGCTTGGCCGTCTTCGATCGGAGCTTGGCGATGGATGACATGACACGGTTCGAGGACCGGTTCGAGGAGCGCCTCCGTGCGTTCGCCAGGACCGGCGTGCAGTCGGTGGACTCGGCGGCGGTTGCCCGCGCCGTGGCGGTCGGCCATCCCAAGAGCGCCGCCAGCCGGCCGGCTGGGCGCCCGCTCGGAGACGAGATCCGATCGAACCGTCAGCGCCCGTATTCGGGCCATGGCGGACCCGATCGTTGTTCAGGCCGTCACTCGCGGCGGCGGCAGTCGTCGCCGTGCTCGTCGTCGGTGCCCTCCTCGTCGATCCGGCCGGATCAGCCCGACACCAGCACGATCCCAGCCCCAGCCTTCCGGGCGTCGTGGCTCCAAGCTCGACGCCCAGCGGGCTATCACCAGAGCCGACCCCATCCGCCGTCACGAATCCAGCAGGCGTCTGGATCGCCACCGGCTCGATGGGCACGCCACGCAGTGACCACGGCTACGTGCGGCTCCTCGATGGCCGGGTGTTGGTCCTCGGTGGCGCCAACCGCGATGAGAACGACACCTCCGCGGAGTTGTACGACCCGGCCACGGGGACCTGGTCTGCCACCGAGAACATGCTCAAGCCGCGCGGTGGCTTCCCGGCCACGTTGCTGCGCGACGGCAGGGTGCTCGTGGGGGATGGCGACGACCCGAACGCGGACGACGAAGCCCGCTGGAACCTCGGTGCAGAGGTGTACGACCCGGCAAGCGGCACCTGGACCGCCACGGGGAAGATGATCTCTCCCACCAAGGGTGCAAGAGCCACGTTGCTGCGCGACGGCACGGTGCTCGTGACGGGTAGCCGACGGCGCCGAGCTGTACGACCCCGACAGCGGGACCTGGACCGCCACCGGGAGGATGCCCCAGCGGCACGCAACAGCCACGCGGCCGTCCTGCTATCGGATGGCAGGGTGCTCGTGGCGGGCGGCTACGTGTTCGACGAGTTCGGTTATGCCATCGACGGCATTCAGGAATTGGTCGAGCTGTACGATCCGGCCACGGGGACCTGGACCGCGACGGCGCCCATGAGCGACCGGCGCGCCCCCATCACCCTCACGTTGCTGCCCGACGGCAAGGTGCTCGCTACCGGCGGGTTCATCGGCCTTGGTGGGACGATCCCCGAGCTGTTCGACCCGGCCACTGGCACCTGGACCGCCGTTGGAGAGAGCGTCCTCCCGGCACACCGCATCGGCGACGCTGCTGTCGGATGGCACGGTGCTGATGAGCGGCTACTCCGACGCCGCGCTGTACGACCCGGACACGGGGTCCTGGACCCCCATCGCGCCGCCCATGCTCCGGTCGCACGGAACGCCGGAGATCCTGCTGCTCGACGGCACCTTCCTCGAGGCAGGAGGCGAAGACTGTCTGGAGGGGGTGTGTGTCGTAACGGGCGCGGCGGAGCTGTACGTCCCTCGCGGCGTGTCGCCGCCCCCGCTGCCAGCGTTCCCGAGCCCGCCCCCGCCAGTCATCCCGAGCCCGACCCCGATCCCGACACCGTACCCGCCCGAGGCCGGTCCGGTCCCGCCGGACGCGCGGCCGTTGAAGCTCACGGTCGTCAACCGCAGTGACCAACCCGCCACGTTGTTCGTGGCCGACGAGGACGAGCGTGGGACGATGGCGCGGCTGGCCGGCAACGTGACCCCGCACGTCGTGCCACCCGGCGCCACGGTGCAGGTGACCCTCCTCGTTCCCGCGAAAGGGGTGGATGGATGGTCGATCTGGGTGAACCCGGGTCCGGACCTTGGCGGGTTGGTCGGGTGGACCGACCTGTCCACGGGGGGCGAGATCCACATCCACGACTCCGGTCAACCGGCCTGGTTGCCGGAAGATCAGCTGCCCCGTCCGTGAGGTTGCCCCACGCGACAGCGCCGTCGCATCAGCCCGTAGGCGAGTCGGTCCGACCCGACGAGGCCTTCCACCTCCATTCGTGAAAGAGGTCGACATGAACCGCAGGTTCGCAGCCGTCGTCGTGGTCGCCTTGCTCGCCATCACCGGTTGTACGACCGGGCAACCGTCGGGGGGCGGGTCTGCTTCGCCCAGCGTGGCTTCGCCGAGCTCTGGCTGCGCCGAGCGTGGCTCCGACACCAACGACGAGCCCGCCCAGCCCGGCAGCCAGCCCCGGGTGGCCTGCGGTTCACGACGGCCCGCTCGCTGCCGGCACCTACAGGATGGGGCAGTGGGACACCACCTGCTCAGAGCGCCAGCCGGGTTGCAGCCCATCGCCCGCTCACGACGCCATGCGCAGTGACGCTCACCGTGCCAGATGGCTGGGCGGGGATCGTCGGCTCGATCGTGTTGGTCGACAAGGAGAATGCACCACCCGACGGGGCAGGTCTGCTCTTCGGCAGGGGCGCCTGGCTGCTGAGCGATCCGTGCACGAAGGCCAATCACGTCGATCCCCCGGACGTCGCGGTCGGACCGAGCGTCGACGACTTTGCCAACGCCCTCGCGGATCATCCGCTGCTCGACGTGACGGATCCAGTCGACGTCACGCTTGCCGGGCATTCCGGCAAGTACCTCGACCTGCAGGTGCCGGCTGACATCTCCAAGTGCGAGGTCTACCGTCCCTTCGACCCCGGGCTCTTCGCCCAGGGGCCGAGCCACCAGTGGCACCTCTGGATCCTCGACGTGGATGGCCTCCGCTTCGTGGTCCAGAGCACGGACTACGCAGGAACGTCGGCGAAGCACCGCTCGGAGCTCCAGGCGATCGTGGACTCGATCCGGTTCGAGCCGTGACGGCGATCGGGTCGAATGGCATCGACCACTCGACCGCCCCGCTCGCGGGGCGAGTGGTGGTGTATCGGAGGCCTCGGCGACCGGATCCCTGATGAGCGCGACTTTCGCAAACCGCGGGCCGGGGTCCGCCGACTCGGTCGCTCCTTCGAGCGAACAGTCGTTCCAACCCGAAGCGGATGGCCGTCATCCTCGAGCGTTGCATTCTCACAGTCATCAGCTATTCGAGCGTTGTGCTACGCGTTCGAGCCGAAGCGCGATCGGGTTCGCCTGGGAGCGGAGAGCTGATGTCAATGAGCATCGGCTATCAACTGCGCCACCGGATGTGTGAAACCTCCTCTTCCAGAAGGGGGTCCGCTTGGCCTCCCGTTCAGGGCTCGGCGGGCGGGTCGACCTCGGCCCACGGCGCCCGGTACGCAGGCGGGTCCGACCGCTCGGCGATGTAGATCGCCTCGCGGATGACGAGGCCTTCGTGCATCTCGAGCACGGCGACGAACGCGTGCGCATCGGCGCCGTCGAAGCGGAGCGTGATCTCGGCGGTCCAGGCGTCCCCCGACCCGTGGAGGCGCTCGATCGTGAACGTCACGCTCGGGCCGGGATACGCCTGGCGCGATGCGATGATGCTCGCCCGCCCTCGGATGCGCTCCCTGCTCTGGACGTACTCGAGGACCGCGTCGTCGGCGTAGATCTGGGCCGCCTCGACCTCGTCCCGCCCGATCGCGGCGAAGTGGGCCTCGATCGCGCGCCGGATCCGTGCATCGTTCATGTCGAGGTCGCCAGTCATGAGCATATTGTGCACCCCGTCTGTGCCGGTTTCCCACACTGGGTGGCGCAGTTGCTCGGCTATTCCTCATCGATGCCGACATAGCTCAGCGGTAGAGCAGCTGTTTCGTAAATCTCCCGAGCTATGCGCAGTGCTACCGCGAGTGGGGGCCCGATACAAACGAGCACACTTATCAGCTATTCGATTTCGGGGGTGCCCGCCGTAGACCGACGCTACGGCCCGATCCGGGCGAAAGCGACCCAGATGACCCGGAGGAGCTCTGCGAACGACCGCTGCTCCGGTCGATAGATCACGGCTTGGCCGCCGGATCCAGCCACCCGACATCGGGGGCGTAGTCCGTGGCCACGACCCGACCATTCTCGATCACCGAGGCCCACACGTAGAAGGGGTCGACCAGCCCTGGTCGTCCCCTCCACCCGGATCTCTCCGCCAAAGACGAGCGTGGCGCCGGTAGGGGTCTACGGGGCAGAGCCTGGGTAGTAACCGTTCGAAGTAGGTGTCGCCAAGGCCGTCGGGCCCCTCCGCGGTCGTCACCGTTCGACCGGTGTGGAGGTCGGTGAGCCACGCCCGATGGTCCCTCAAATCCCGCGCGCTGCCTGGGCATGTTGTCCATCCCGATATCGCCAGTCGGGCACGCCGTCGCGATCGTCATCGATGACGACGCCATACGCGATCCACTGCTCGGTGGGATCCACGCCGGCGGTGGGTTCGGGACCCGAGTGTCGATGATGCACCGCGCTGGGTCTGACCTTCACCTCCCGGATGTCGACGCACGGGTACGCATCGGATCCGGTGTCGCCCGAGGGATCGATGTAGGTGAGCGGCATCGGCTCGACGCTCGCGCCTCCAGCGGGCTCGGGGCGGACCGGCGCGGGCCAGTCCTCGTTCAGGCTCGCCTGGGTCCAGGCCAGTGGACCGGTCGGCTCGCTCGGTCTGCGGACCGCACGGTCTGGGACGCGCGGTGGGCATCGGAGTGGGCGGGTCGGGCGGCGGCGTAGCCTCCGCTTCCGGTCGGCGGACAGTCCCGACGCCGAGCCCAACCTCTCATTCGGGAGATCGCCGCGTGCAGAGGTACGCGCTGTACGCCTCGCCGACATGCGGGCGACGCCCTCCGGCGGCTTCGAACAGCGCTGCCGGCTGCTCGCCGAACGCGATCTCGGTGACCTCGGTGCGAACTGGCCCGGGATGGGCTGACCCGCGTCATCGACCGCGGGCCCCGGGTGCGCAGGATCAGCCGGGTCTCGATGTCGAGCCAGATGTCGCCGACGCACGCGACAGTGGTGCGTGGGGCGCCCCGCGACGTATTCGACGCCGACGTATCTCCAGCCCGTTGCCGCGGTTCCGTTGCCGACCTCGCTCGGATCCCGCTCCATCTCGCAGCCCGGCCCCTCCTCGGCGCTGAGGACGGTTCGGATCCACACCCGCGGGTCGTCTCCGATGGCCTCGTGGCCCTGGTTCGACCCAGACCTCGTCGGACCCGACGGGCGCCATCCCGCTGATGCGGCTGCCGCTGAGGATCCTGTAGCTGGAGGGCTCGGTCGCATCGGCTGACGCGAACCGATCGAATCGGACCGCCCCCGACCGATCGACGTAGATGCGGCCCTTGGTCGAGTCGCTCGTCGCGCCAGGTCAGGGCGAGGGGCGGCAGCTGCGGCAGCCGCTCGTAGCTCGAGAGGACGAACGCCGGGACGTCGGCCGGCGGCTCGAGGCTCAGGTCGTCGACGGGATCCCGCTGGAGGAGGCGCAACGCCCCGACTGCGCGGCGCTCGCGATTGCCAGCGCGACCAGAAGCGCCGCCGCGATGAGCAGGCTCCGGCGGCGGGCGACCGGGTCCGCGTCGCTGAGCGCACCGAGGAACGAGGGGAGCGACCGCTCCTGCTCGGTGGTCTCGACCGCGTCGAGGACACGCTCGCGCAGGCCGGCCGCGGCCGCGCTCCGGCAGGTGGGCACGCAGTGCCTGGGAGATCTGAGCGTCGGTCACGGCGTCGGGCGTTCATGCCTCGGCCTCCATCGCCTTCTCGAGCGCGGCGCGGGCGCGTGCAGCCGCCACTTGACCGTCCCGACCGGTATTCCAAGCGACCGCGCGATCTCGGCGACCGGTCGCTCCTCGACGTGGTGGAGGACGAGGATCATCCGGTCCTGCGGTCGCAGGCGGTCGAAGCCGCGCGCGATCGCGTCGTTGTCGACGACGTCGTCGAATGCC
>CAWIXZ010000016.1:0-17881 GCA_963840205.1 uncultured Chloroflexia bacterium | reverse complement strand
AGGGCCTCTACCGACGCACTCCCGGCGACCCGGCCGTTGCGCAGGACGGTGGCGCGGTCGGCGACCTCGAAGACCTCCTCGAGGTAGTGCGAGATGTAGATGAACGAGGCGCCGTGTTCGCGCTGGCGGCGGACGAAGCCGAAGAGCACCTGCACCTCGTGCTTCGGCAGCGGTGCGGTCGGCTCGTCGAGGATGATCACGCGAGCGTCGGCGAACAGCGCACGCGCGATCTCGATCATCTGGCGCTCGGCGACAGCGATACGGACTCCATCCGCCGCCGCACGTCGATGTCCAGGCCGACCCGTCGGAGCCGCTCGGCCGCGGCCGCTCGGACCGCCGCCAGTCGACGAACCCGCCGCGGCCGGTGCGGCAGGGCGCCGCTCAAGATGTTCTCGGCGATGCTCAAGCCCGGGACGAACTTGGCGTGCTGCGCGACGAGGGCGATGCCGAGCTGCCTCGCCCGGGCGGTTGTCAGGCGCGCGATGCGACCTCGCCGGCGATGCGGATCTCGCCCGCGTCCGGCGTGTAGAGGCCCGTCAGGATGTGCATCAAGGTCGACTTGCCGGCGCCGTTCTTGCCGACCAGGGCGTGGATCTCGCCGCGGCATGACCGTGAAGGACACGTGGTCGAGCGCGCGGACGCCGGGAAACGTCTTGACGATGTCCCGCATCTCGACGATCGGCCGCGGGTCGGGCGTCAACGCCATCGCTCCGATTCTGGGGCAGTGCCCGTTCGACGCGGCGAGGCGACCGAGGCGTTCGGGCGCCTCGCCGCGTTCGACGGGAATGATCAGCGGCTGATCACTACTCCTTGTTGCCCCACAGGCTCGTCGTCGACATTGTCGGTGCCGACCGAGGTCGTCGACAGGAACAGCTGCGGCCCGACGTCGCTGTCCTCGATGCGGGCCGGCGACCAGAGCGCGCCCTCCTGCACGACTTCGCCGGGCTCGACCGGCTCGCCGTTCAGTTCCTGCTCGATGTAGTCGGCCATCACCACCCCGAAGTCGGGGATCGGCTGGTTCGACGACTGGTCGAACGAGCCGTCGCGGATGAAGTCGAGCGCGACCATGCAGCCGTCGACGCCGGACAGGTGGATGTGGCCGTCTTCGCCGCGCCTTGGCGGTCTTCCCGAGCTCGGCCAGCGTCTGGACGACGCTCGGGACCGTAGGCGCAGTCGGAGTGCATGTAGATCGCGTCGAGGTCGGCCTCGGTGGAGGCGACGTCGCGCACGATGTCGACGCCCTTGGCGGCGTCCCAGTCGCCGACCTTGGTGATGACGGTGATCTCGGGATACTCCTTCATGACGTCGTTGAACCCGCCGCCGCGGAGCTGCGCGACGTTCTGGGCGAGGTTGCCGGTGATCTCGAGGACCTTGCCCTTCGGCGCGCCGTGCCGCTCGGTCAGGAAGGCGACGATCGCCTCGCCCGACTGCTGGCCGGCGAGGTAGTTGTCGGACAGGATGGTCATGTTGATCTCGCAGCCGGACGGCGAGCGGTCGATGGTGTAGAAGGGGAATTGGCGGCCTTGCGCGGCCTCGACCGCCTGGCAGATGCTGGCGCTGTCGTCGGGAACGGCGACGATGGCGTCGACGCCCTGGGCGATCAGGTCCTTGATGTCGTTGATCTGCTTGTTGGCGTCGCCGCCCGACAGGACGGTCAGGACCTCCCAGCCCTTGCCTTCCGCGCCCGTCACCATGCCGTCCTGGATCTGCGTCTGGGCGCCGACCAGTGCGGGGCCGGAGTAGCCGATCACCACCTTGTCCGCCGGGCTGGCCGGGGCCTGTGCGGATGCACGCTACCGGTGTGCCGCTTGGTGCCGTGGTGCGCGCCGGGCGTCGCTTGGCACGCCGTGAGCGCCGCCATCGTTGCGATCAACGCACCAGACCAGAGTGCACGCTTCATGTCGGATCCTTTCTTTGACACCGCCGAGCGGGTCGCATCGGATTTGCCAGTCATCAGCTTGCGCGCGGCTTTCATGTCCTATCGGCCTTCCTCCTCCTCCTCCTCCAGCTGGGTGGTCTCGCACATGGCAGGCCCCGGTCACCGCACGCACATCCCGCCGTCGACGTAGAAGTGCGCGCCCGTGGCGAACGAGGATTCGTCGGACGCGAGGAACACAGCGATCCCGGCCAGGTCCGCGGGCGTCCCGACTCGCCCGATCGGGTGTTTCGCGGTCAGGTGCCGCCCGGGTCGCCGGGTCGTCATACAGCGACTGCGTCAGTTCGGTGACCACGGAGCCCGGGCACGATGCCGTTGACGCGGATGCCGTGGGCGGCCAGGTCAGCCGCCATCGTCCTGGTCAGCGCCATGACTCCACCCTTGGACGCGCTGTAGGCGGTGAACCCGGCACCGGCCATCGTCACGCCGGTCGGCGAGGCCGCGTTGATGATGGAGCCGCCACGACCGCCGTCGATCATCAGGCGGGCCCCGTGCTTGCAGGTGAGGAAGACACCGCGCAGGTTGACCGCGTGGGTCTGCTCCCAGATGTCCAGGTCCAGCTCATGGACGGCGGCGTCCTTGCCGATCAGCTGGACGGCCGCGCACGTATACAGGACGTCCAGCCGGCCATGCCGGCGGCGGACTTCCTCGAAGGCGTTCGCGACCGAGTCTTCCTGCGACGCATCGCACGGCAGCGCGAAGGCGCCTTCACCGATCTCGGACACGGCGCGCTCCAACGCGGACTCGTTCCGGTCCAGGAGCCCGACCACGGCACCCTCGGTCACGAAGGCCTCGGCTGCCGCCCGTCCGATCCCGCTGGCCGCCCCCGTGACGACCGCCACCTTGCCCTCGAGTCTGGGCATCTACTGTCCCTCTCTTGGCCTTGCGGACGCGTTCCTAACCCGTCTAGGTTTATGATGGTATGCCATCATACTCCTAGGCCAGTGTCAAGGGTGAAGCGGGGCGTCGACGCGAGAGCGGGTCGCCTGACGATCAGCTCGGATCGGCCTCCGACACGGCCCCTCGTTCCAGCGTCTCCTGTGCCTCGTCCATGTGCGCGTTCATCGCAGCTCTCGCTTCTCGCGGCCGTCCCGCCTCTACCGCCGTGTAGATGGCACGGTGATGAGCGAGCGCCCGCTCGGGCGTGCCCGGGATGCGCAGGGCGACGAGCCGGACCTCGGTCAGCACGATCGACAGCGAGTCGAGGATGAGCGGGTAGAGCTCATTGCGCGTGGCCACGGCGAGGCCCATGTGGAACTCGATGTCGTGGTCCACGAAGGTGTCGGGGACGCCAAGATGACGCTCAGCGGCAGCCAGCGAGGCTGTCAAGGCCGAGAGATCGTCGGTGCTCCGTCGTTCCGCCGAGACGCCCGCGATCTCGACCTCGAGAAGCCGGCGGACCTCGATCACGTTCGCCAGGTCCATGCCGCCTGGCTGCATCTGCATGAGGAGTTTCATCGATGCAGCCGCCGACATCGGCGTCATGGTCAGGACGACCGTCCCGCGGCCGTTGGAGATGTCCACCAGGCCCTTTGCGGCGAGTGCTCGAAGCGCCTCACGGATGACCGTCCGACTGACATCGAACTGTTCTGCCAGGTCGCGCTCCGACGGCAGCAGCTGGCCTGGTCGGACCTGGTTGGTCACGATCAACGACTGGAGCTCCTGGACGACCCGATCGGACAGGCTGGGAGCCCGAACCAGCCTCCCGACGATGGCAGGGCCATCAGGTCGATCGGTGCGGCGAGTGGGGTCCTGGCGCGGCAGGCGCTTGGACTGGGCGTCCCTCATCCCCACGAGGTCCCGGGTCCCTGGTCCATGATCATCCTTGGCATGCTATCAGACCAGAAGCACCACCCGTAACTACACATCGCGATCCGAACTGGTGGCTGAGTGCAGAACCTGGTGGAGGCGCTCTAGCATGGTCGGCAGTGACGCCCCGCCGATCCGCCACCTGGATGCGAATCCTGCCGCTGTTGTATGCCGGGCTCGGGGCGCTCGACCCGCTCCTGTGCTGGTGGTGGGCGCGATCGGGCATCGGGATCACCTCACGGCTGACGGTCACCGGGCGGCGCAGCGGCCGGGACCGTACCGTGCTGATCGGCCTCATCAGCGTTGGTGGGCACTGGTACGTCGGGCATCCGAACGGCGAGGTGGCCTGGACGGCCAACCTGAGGGCCGCGCGGCGTGCGCGCATCGCGCCACGCCCGGGCGTGGACGTGGACGTCGTGGCCGAGCCCCTGGAGCCGGGTGCCGAGCGTGACGCGGTGATCCTCGCCACCTCCGCGCAGCAGCCGTTTCCGGCGAACCTTGTGTACCGCGCAGCCCGCCGGCACATCCTCAACGAGGGTCGCTACTTCCGCCTCGAGCCGGCATAGATGAGAAGCGGCCCGGGCGCAGGGCCCGAGCCGCCTCCATGGTGCGATCGAGTGGGTCAGCCCTCGCGGGCAGCCGATCGCAGGGAACGCGTGCCGATGACCACCGAGAGGCCGAGCAGCACGAGGCCGATGGGAATGAGCGGGCTCGTGCCCGCGGGCTCCGATACCGCCGTATTCGGCTGGCTCGCCGCGCCGAGCTGCCCGCGAATCGCTCCCGCGGGGAAGTCGCCAGTGTGCAGGTTCACGTAGAAGCCGGCGGGATTGGCGAGGACGCTGTTGATCGCTGCCGCCGGCTGGTCCGCGATGCAGCCCTCGCTGCTGCCGGTGAAGCCGTCGGTATCGAGTGGGATGAGCACGCCGCCCGAGACGCCCGCGGCGCCGGTGTGGATGTGCGACTGCGTGCCCGCCGCGATGCCGGTGGCGGTGAAATTCCAGCAGACCTCACCGGTCGCGGGATCGAGCGTGACGGAGGCGGTCCCCGCGCCGTCGGGATCGCCGGGGTTGTCGCCTTCTGTGACGCCGGCGAGCGTGGCCGTGAGCGTCGTCGGGGCGGCCAGCGCGCCGCCGACGAGGGCGAGCGATGCCAGCAGGCCGAGCGTCAGGGCCAGGGCCAGTTGGGTACCGAATCGGGTGCGCATGCGGAGGCTCCTCATCTGCGTCGTGGCCGGCCTGGTTCGCTCGGCGAACGCCGGACACCACCCATTCGGAGCGGGTTACGGGCGCGGCGGGTGATACGGGACGTCGGCGACGATCGTATTGCGACGGCTGAACAGCCGGAGCTTGAGGCGCAGCGCGGTCTGGTTGTGGAGCAGGTTCTCCCACCAGTGCTGGGGGACGAACTCCGAGAGCACGACGAGGATCGGCCGCTCCGGAGCCTGGCGCTGGAGCGCGTCCATGTAGGCCAGGAGGGGACCGATGAGGGCCCGATACGGCGACTCCACCACCACGAGCTCGGTGGAGCCGGCCCAGTCGGGCCAGCGCTCACGCATGGCATCGGCCTCGTCTGGGTCGTTCGTGATGTGCACGGCCACGGCGCTGGAGCTGATCGAGTTCGCGAAGGCGATCGCCTGTCGGGCCGGGCGGTCGAGTCGAGCAATGGGCACGATCACGATCGGCGGCGCCGACTTCTCCTCCGTCTCGGGGATGTGATCGAGCGCCAGCGCCCGCTCCATGTCGCGGTAGTGACGCCGGATGCCGAGCAGCAGGAGCATGAGCAGCGGGACGAGCACGATCACGAGCCACGCCCCCTGGAAGAAGTTGCTGCTGCCCACGACCAGGGCGACGACCGCGGTGGTGAGGGTCCCGAGGCCGTTGATCAGCAGGCCGGGCCGCCAGCCGGGCTCGCGGCGACGCCACCAGCGCACGAGCATGCCGCCCTGGGACAGCGTGAAAGCGATGAAGACCCCGAGCGTGTACAGCGGGATGAGGCCGGTCACGCTCGCGTTGAAGCCCACCAGAAGGGCGATGGCGAGCCCGGAGAGCGCGACGATGCCGGTGGTGAACGCGAGCCGCTCTCCACGGAACGCGAACTGTCGCGGCAGGTAGCCGTCACGCGCGAGGAAGGACGACAGCCGTGGGAAGTCGGCGAAGCTGGTGTTGGCCGCCAGCACGAGCAGCAGCGCCGTCGCGACCTGCGCGACGATGAGGATCATTCCGTCCCCGGTCAGGTGGCGAACGAGCTGGCTGAGGACCGTCTGTCGCTCGAATGGATCCGGGACGATCCCGATCGAGACGACCAGGTAGGCGATCCCCAGGAAGAGGATGGCGAAGATCACGGCCGCCCACGTGAGCGTCGTCCGCGCGTTCCGCCACTCCGGCGACTTGAACGCGGGGACGCCGTCGGAGATGGCCTCGACGCCGGTGAGCGCCACGGCGCCCTGCGAGAACGCGCGGAGGATGAGGAACAGTGCGAGCGCCTGGCCTCCCTGCTCAACCTCGAGCCAGGCCTCCGGCGGCACGTACTCCGGGAGGGAGCCAGAGATGGTCTGGATCACGCCGTAGGCGATGATTCCGAGCATGACGAGGATGTAGAAGTAGGTCGGGATCATGAAGATGGTCCCGGACTCGCGGATGCCGCGCAGGTTTCCGAGCATCAGCAGCACCACGAGCCCGACGCTGATGAGCACGCGCTGCGCGTAGAGGTCGGGGAGGATGGACGTGAGCGCGGCCACACCGGCCGAGACCGACACCGCCACCGTCACCACGTAGCCGATGAGGAGCGCGGCGGCTGCCAGGACGCCGGCGATGCTGCCGAGGTTGTCGCTGGCGACGATGTAGCTGCTGGCCCCGTTCGGATACGCCTTGATCGTCTGCCGGTACGACACCGTGACGATGGCGAGCATGACGGTGATCAGCCCGGCCAGCGGCAGGGTCAGGCTGATCGCGCTCACGCTGGCCAGCGCGAGGACCCGCATGATCTCCTCGGGCCCGTAGGCCGAGGAGCTGATGTTGTCGCTGCTGAAGATCGCGAGGGCCTTGACCTTCGTCAGGCGCTCGTGCGACTCGCGCTCCGAGTGAATCGGACGGCCGATGAGCGCCGTGCGCAGGCGGCGCATGACGCCATGCCAGCCCCTGCGCTCGAGGACGGTGCGCTCGGTCGCGATGAGCTCGCCCTCGTCGCCGCCCTTCTCGAAGACGTCGTCGAACGGCCGCACGATGCGGACGTAGGCGTCGCCTGGCCGCTTGCCACGGCGGCGCTCGCGTACTTCGAGGAGCGGATCGACCCGCTTGTCGTCGGGCCGGCGCGGAGAGCGCGTCACGGCGCCGAACGGTAGCAGGCCCTCGGCTCTCCCATCACAGCCGCAGCACCAGCCCTTCGAGCGGCCGCAGCGTGAGCTGGTCGAGCGAGACGCTGCCGCTCCGCTCTGACGTGGCGACCACGACGTCGCCGAGCGTGGCCGCGGCCTGACGCAGGTCACAGGCGCGGACCTCGTCCGCGAGGTTCAGAAGCACCAGCACGCGCTCGCCGTCGGTCTCGCGCATCCAGGCCAGGACGTCCGCCGCGACGTCGAAGAGCGAGCGCTGCTCTCCGCGTCCGAGCGCCGGTGATGCCCGGCGTGCCGCGATCAGGCGGCGGTAGAGGTTGAGGGTCGACGCAGGGTCGCCTCGCTGTGCCTCAACGCTCCTCGTCGCGGCGTCGACGATGGGGAGCCACGGCGCGCCGGTCGTGAAGCCCCCGTTGGCGGAGGCGTCCCACTGCATCGGCGTTCGGCAGCCGTCTCGGCCCGCTCGGTCGAATGGGGGATGCGGCAGTGTCTCCGGATCGGCGTCGACCATGCCGATCTCCTCGCCGGCGTAAAGCACGGCGACGCCGCGCACGGTGAGGAGCAGGAACGCGGCAGCCCGGGCCCGACGCTCGCCCCAGCGCGTCGCCGGACGGGGCTGGTCGTGGTTCGCGATCGCGTACGTCGGCCA
Organism: uncultured Chloroflexia bacterium; assembly: GCA_963840205.1. Lineage (GTDB taxonomy): Bacteria > Chloroflexota > Limnocylindria > QHBO01 > QHBO01 > JACDBZ01. The sequence continues at coordinate 10,156 of CAWIXZ010000016.1, read as the reverse complement.
CACTCCCGGCGGGTGAAGCGCCTCGCCGCGCTCGATGGACAGCATCAGGTCGAGGTGCCGCCAGGGGGACAGCAGCAGCTCGAAGTCGAACGCGAGGTGGAACTCGTCGTCGGCGCCGCCGCCAAGGTAGATCGCAAGCTCCTCGACCGGCACGTAGGCCTCGCCGACGAGCACCCGGCCGGGAAACTCGGCCGCGACGCGTCGCAGGTGGCGGATGACGTCGTGCACCTCGGGGCGGTTCACGCTCCACAGCGGATCCTGTCCCATGTCGCCCGCGAGCCCCGGGATGGCGCCGGGTCGCCGCTCGGGCGGGTTGTCACGGAAGCGGTCGTCCTTGATGGCGGCGAAGATCGCGTCGACGCGGAAGCCATCCACGCCGCGCCGGAACCAGAAGCGCATGGCCTTGGCCATGGCATCGGCCACGGCAGGGTTGCGCCAGTTCAGGTCGGGCTGCTCCGGGTAGAACGTGTGCAGGTAGAACTGGCCGGTCGCCTCGTCCCACTCCCACGTCGATCCACCGAAGACGGCGTGCCAGTTCGACGGCGGGCTCCCATCCGGTCGCGGATCGGCCCAGATGTACCAGTCGCGCCTCGGGTTGTCGCGCGAGGCCCGGCTCTCGACGAACCACGGGTGCTCGATCGACGTGTGGCACGGAACGAGGTCGAGCAGCAGCCGGATGCCGCGGGCGTGGCAGGCCTCGATCAGCTCGTCGAGGTCGGCGAGGCTGCCGTACTCCGTGGCCACGTCGGTGTAGTCGCTGATGTCGTAGCCGAAGTCATGCAGGGGCGACGGATAGATCGGGGACAGCCAGACGGCGTCGACGCCCAGCGCGGTATCGGCTCCGGCGAGGTGATCCAGCCGGTCTCGGATGCCGCGGAGGTCGCCGATCCCGTCGCCGTTCGCATCGGCGAAGCTGCGAGGGTAGACCTGGTAGATCACGGCTCCCTCCCACCATCGGTCGGAGGGGCTGGATCGGTCGCTCACATTGGCCACTCCCGAAGTGGAGTTGGGGGCGGTAATGGGGGGCAGGGGTATAATTCCTGCTCGTTCGGCGCAGGGCACATGACTCATCGAGCAACCCGCGCCCCGGGGTGGAGGACTGACCTACATGCGACACACACGCTTTCTGATTTTCATTTCGGCACTCATGCTCGTCCTGGCCGCGTGCCAGGCCGGCGACAGCGGCGCCAGCGGCGATGCCGGCGGCGGCGAGGCACACGAGATCGACGAGGACACCCTCGAGGGCACGGTTCGCCTCTCGGGTGGACGCTCGTCGGACGCCGAGGAGGAGCTGCTCCTGGAGACGCTCGCCGCCTTCGAGGAGAAGTATCCGAACATCACCGTGGAGTACGAGCCGGTCCCGGCTGACTACGCGACGGTCATGGCCGCCCAGTTCAGCGCGGGCGACCCGCCCGACCTCTTCTACGTCGGCGCCACCGGCGAGGCGGCGCCCTGGATCGAGCAGGACCTGCTCGAGCCGCTCGGCCCGTACATCGAGGGCAATCCCGAGATCGGCCTCGATCAGTTCTATCCGCGCCTGCTCGCACCGTTCCAGCGTGACGGCGAGACCTACGGGCTGCCGAAGGACGCGTCTCCGCTCGCGCTCTTCTACAACCCCGAGATGCTCGATGCCGCTGGCGTCGAAGTTCCCACCAACTGGGAGGAGCTCGCAGTCCGCCGCCGAGGCGCTGACCGATGGCGACGTGACCGGGCTCTGCATGGGTCCTGAGATCCAGCGCTGGGGCGCGTTCATCTACCAGAACGGCGGGGCCATCTACAACGAGGACAACACCGAGATGACCCTCGACTCGCCGGAGACGGTCGAGGCGCTCGACTACCTGCTCGCGCTGCACGAGAGCGGCGCGTATCAGACGCACACGGAGATCGGCGCGGGCTGGTGCGGCGAGGCGTTCGGCACGCAGCAGGCGGCGATGGCCATCGAGGGCAACTGGATGGTGTCCTACATGGACAACGACTTCCCTGACGTGCCGTACGAGATGGCCGAGCTGCCGCAGGGCGCTCAGCAGGGGAACCTCGCCTTCACCGTGGCGTACTCGATGGGCGTCGACTCGCCCAACAAGGACGCCGCGTGGGTGCTGCTCCAGTACCTCACCGGCCAGGAGGGCATGGCCAACTGGACGAGCCTGGGGCTTGCCCTTCCCGCCCGCTCGGATGTCGAGCCTGCCGAGGGGCGTGACGCGCTCGTCGCCGGGCTCGAGTACGCGACCGCGTACGGCTTCCCGAGCGAGTTCCTGCCCGTGCAGGACGCGTTCAACAACAAGCTGACCGAGGTCCTCGCTTCGGGCGGCACCGGTCAGGAGATCGTGGACGCCGCCATGGCGGCGGCTCGCTAGCCGAGGCTCTCTGAGAATGGGGCGGGCCGTCGAGGCTCGCCCCATTTCGTTTAGGCGTCGTTATCGGGAGGACCGATGACCGGAACGGCGGCGGCGCCGTCGCGGACCCCCGTCCAGTCCCTCGTCTCCGCGCATCGGCGTGAGGCACAGGTCGGACTGGCGTTCATCGCCGTGCCGATGGCGCTGTTCCTCACCCTGAACATCTTCGCGATCGTCTACGCGCTCTTCATCAGCTTCTGGCAGTGGGGGATCCGCGGGCCGCGCGAGTTCCTGGGCTTCGACAACTACCAGGACCTGCTGTTCAACGACCCGATCTTCATCGGCAAGGCGGTCTTCAACTCGCTTCGGTACTCGATCATCGTCGTGCCGGCCCAGATGGCCCTGGGGCTGTTCCTGGCGGTGATCGTCAACCAGAAGATCCGCGGGCAGACCTTCTTCCGTGCGGCGTTCTACTTCCCGGCCATCGCGAGCTCCGCGGCCGTCGCGGTGCTCTTCACGTTCATCACGCAGCCGGACGGGCTGTTCAACTCGTTCCTCGGCCTCTTCGGCGTGGTGTCGGACCAGAACTGGACCAACGATCCGTCGACCGCGCTCGAGTCGGTCATGGTCCTGAACGTCTGGACCACGTCCGGGACGATGATGCTGTTCTACCTGGCCTCGCTGCAGTCGATCAGCCGTGAGGTGTACGAGGCGGCCGCGCTCGACGGCGCGGGGCCGTGGCAGGCCTTCCGCCACATCACGTTCCCGCTCCTCAAGCCGGCCCACTACTTCGTCGCGGTCGTGTCCTTCATCGGCGCACTCCAGATGTTCGACCAGGCGTTCATCATGGGCGGCGGCGACGGTTCGCCGGCGAACTCGCTCACCACCATGGTGCTCTACCTGTACCGCGCGTCCGTGGTCCAGTTCGAGTTCGGCTACGCGGCCGCGGTGGGCATCATCCTGTTCGTGGTGGTCATGACCGTCACCCTCATCCAGCGCCGCCTCTTCGGGCAGGCACCGGCATGGTAGGAGTCGCCGCGTGACGGCCGCCACCGCCAGGTCCTCGGGCGCGGAGCCGGTCGTCGGCGAGCGCGCGTCCGCGCGGAAGGTGATCGCCTACGCGCTGATCATCGGTTGGGCGCTCCTCATGTTCGTCCCATTCGCCTGGACCATCCTCACGTCGATCAAGACGCGCCCCGAGGCGATGCAGCTCGCGCTGCCCGCCAGCCCGACGCTCGATGGATACCTCTACCTCTGGGATCGGATCGACCCGGGGCTGCCGCAGATGATCTTCAGCAGCCTGCTCCTCGCGGTCGTCGTCACCGCCAGCAACCTGTTCCTCGGGTCGATGGCGGGCTATGCCTTCGCGCGCCTGAACTTCCCGGGCCGGGACGTGCTCTTCGTGGTCGTCCTCGCCACGCTGATGATTCCCGATCAGCTGCGGATCGTGCCCGTGTACCAGATCATGCGCTTCCTCGGGCTCATCAACAAGGACCCGAGCAACTACCTGTCGGTGATCCTCGTGCTGGCCGTGAGCGCGACCTCGATCTTCCTGCTGCGCCAGTATTTCCTCACCATCCCGCGCGACCTCGAGGAGGCGGCGCGCATCGACGGGGCGGGCTATTTCCAGACCTACTGGCAGGTGATCCTGCCGCTTGCCGCGCCGGCCCTGGCCGCCGTCGGAATCCTCCAGTTCCAGGGCACCTGGAACGGCCTCTTCTGGCCGCTGGTCTTCATGAACCAGGCCAGGGAGCACTGGACGCTGCCCATCGGCATCACCCAGTTCCAGACCTCGTTCGAGACCAACTGGCCACCCTTGATGGCGCTCGTGGTGCATCGCGACGCTGCCGATCCTCATCCTCTACATCTTCTTCCAGCGCTACTTCGTGGAGGGCGTCGCCGCCGCCGGTGTCAAGGGCTGAGCGGCGGGTCGTCCCGCCTCCTCCACGCCTCGGGAGGGCTATCCGCGAGGCCGGTCTGGACCTCTACTACAACTCGGTCAGGCTCGTGCCGGCGAACCTGCTGTGGGGCCTCAGCCTGCTGGTCATCCTCTTCGTGGTCTCGCGTGGACTGATCCTCGCCCCGCTGCTCGTGCTCATGGTGCCCCTGACCATGGCGCTGATGGGCATGGCCACCACCCTGGTTCGCCGCCGGCGCCTGTTCTGGTCGGACATGATCGACGCGTCGCGGGGCCGGTTCTGGCCGCTCCTCGGGATCGGCGTTGCGCAGCTGCTGCTGAGTGCGATCGCGGGGACCGACATCCTGATCGGCCTCCAGCTGGAGGGCTTCATCGGCCCGATCGTCGTCATCGGCGGCCTCTACACCCTGGCCGCGATCTGGCTGCTGGCCGTGACCACCTGGCCGCTCCTCCTCGACCCCGAGCGCTCGGGGGACGGCGTTCGGCGAACGCTTCGCCTCGGTCTGCTGCTCGCCCTCGCTCATCCGATCCGGCTGGGCGCGCTCGCGCTGTTCCTGGCCGTCTTCCTGGTGGTGAGCACGGTCCTCGCAGCGGCTCTCGTGACCATTTCAGGCGCCGTTGCAATGCTGGTCGCCGCGCACTACGTCCTGCCGGCGGCCGACCGGCTCGAGGGACGCGCGACGGTCGAGGTGCTCGACTAGCGGGGCGTCCGCCCGCGCGGGCGCTTGGGCGGCGCATCGGCCGCCGCCTCCAGCCGCACTGACGGAGCGCCGGGCAGGTGTCGTGCGGCTCCGCCCGCGGGTGAGGTGCCGAGCATGGTCTGGACCGCCAGCACGATCGCACCGGTCGCCCACGCCTGGGGAGCGCAGGCGGTGGGGTAGGGAACGAGGTCCGGCGTCGCGCGGCGGTCGAAGCCGGCGTAGAGCTCCGGGAGCCGCGCGAGCGGATCGGTGACGGCCGCGTCGAGGAGTGCGTCGATCACACGCCACGCCGCCCGGTGCTGCCCATAGGCCGCCATCCCGGCTGCGATCAGGCTGTTGTCGTGTGGCCAGACGCTGCCGGTGTGATAGCCGATGGGGTTGTAGCCGGGGTTGGCGTTCGACAGTGTGCGAATGCCCCAGCCCGAGAACATGTCGGGTGCCATCAGTCGCTCGACGACCGCCTTCGCACGCGCCCGCGTCGGGAGCCCGCACCACAGCAGATGACCGGCGTTGCTCGCCACGCCACCGATCTGTCGACCGTCCGGGTCGAGCCCGAGCGCGTAGGTGCCCTCGTCCGCCATCCACATGGTTTCCTCCACTGCCGAGGTGGTCAGCGCTGCGGCGACCTCGTGCCGCTTGGCGTCATCACGGCGGCCCAGCGCGGCGTACACCTCGGCCATTCCCCGCCGCGCGGCGACGACGTAGCCCTGCACCTCAACCGCGGCGATGGGCGGCGCCGCAACGGTGCCATCGCGGTAGCGCATGCTGTCCCACGAGTCCTTCCAGACCTGGTTCACGATGCCGCGCCTGTGGTGCGGGCGGTATCGGAGCAGGCCGTCCTCGTCGGTGTGGTCGTCGATCCACCCGAGCGCGCGCTCTACGGCGGGCAGGAACTCGCTCAGCGGCGCCGGAAGCGGTGGGGCCTTCCCGCGGCGGCGGCCGAGCCACCCGCCCCAGCGGCAGGCGGCCACGAACAGCATCACGTAGAGCGGGGTGGCGTCCGAGGAGCCGTAGTAGCGGCTGAACGGCAGGCTTCCGAGGGTGGCGAGCTCGCCGGTGCGGACCTCGTGCGGGATCTTTCCCGGCTCCTCCTCGCGCCAGCGGTCGACCAGGGTGCCCTGGTACGCCGCCAGCTGGCGCAGCGTCCCGTGGCTGACCTCCACGCCCAGCAGGGGTGTCTGGAGCGCGGTGATGCACGAGTCGCGGCCGAAGACGGCGAGGTACCACGGCACGCCGGCAGCGGGGAGGAAGTCGCCCCGCGGGCCGCTCAGCAGCAGCGAGACCATGTCGCGGCCAGCCTGCCGCCAGGCTCGCTCGATGCGGACGTCGGGCGAGGTGATCGTCGGTATCCGTTCGCGCCACTTCTGGACCTGCCGTGGCGCGACGGTGCGCTCGGGCGGCAGGGGTGGGACGCCGCGCCGGCTCCAGCGCGTCGTGCGGACCGTGACGTTGAGGTCCCAGGGGCGTCCGTGCTCGAGGACGACGTCGAAGTTGAGGCGGTGGTCCGTCGGCTCGATCGGCCGGCTGAACGTCACCTCGGTCGTCCGCCGGTACCCGGCGTTCTCGTAGCTGAACAGCGTGCGGCGCTCGCCGTGCTCCGTCGTCACGACCCGTCGTCTGCGCCGCCTCGCGCCGCGAGCCTCGAAGATGTCGGCGAAGTCCGCGTCAACCTCGACGCTCAGCTGGAGCTGGATCGGCTCCGACCGATAGCTGATGATCCTGATCCGTTCCTCCAGACCGCGGCCGATGCGTCGGTCGCGGAAAACGGCGATCGAGGCCGCGCGGAGGCCGGCCACGCGCGGGTTGGCGAGGTAGAACGTCGCACGCTGGTGCTCGCCGACCGCCGCGGAGAGCCGCTCGAGACGGCTGCCGTCGAGCCTGAGGACGAAGCGCGACAGGAAGCGCGTGTCGGCGGCGAAGAAGCCGTGGTACGAGCCCGGGACCATGTCGCCGCCGTCGTCCGACACCGCGAAGTTGGTCTGCTCGACGACGGTGATCGGCCTCGCCGTGGTCGATGGCTCCACCGGGCCGATTCTAGGCGGCTCGGGACAGGCTCGCGCTGGCAGGCTTCCTGCGCACCCCGTGGGCGCAGGAGGTGAACCGATGGAGAAGGACCGCGCGGCCGACACCCGGCCGATCTTCAAGGACCACGAGCCGTCCGAGGACGGCGCCCCGGAGCCGGACATCCTCCCGGAGGGCGCGCCGCGTGGCGGGATCACCGTCCCGGACGCGAACGACACCGGGATCACCACGCCGCCGATCAGCGGCTGGGGCGACGTCCCGGCCGACGAGGACGTCGACGACGCTAGTCGACGCTGATCAGGACGCCGCTGCCGTCCGGCTCCTCGATGTCGAGGATCGGTCCGGTCTCGCCGGCATGAACCGCGTCGCGAATGCGCTGGCTCTGGTCGCCGCCCAGGCCGGGCACGAACTGCAGCGCCGCGTCGACGAAGCCGATGGGAATCCGCAGGTTCACCACCTGCCGACCGTGCTCGGTGACGCGGATCCGCAGCTGCCGCCCTGACCGGTGGCCTGGGCTCTCCCGCACCGAGTTGAGGGTCTCGTTGATGCGCGACCGCGCCTCATCGACGGCGGCGTGGGCCATCGCCACGGGTCCGACGCGCTCCTGACGGCGAGCCGCCGTATCCGACCGCTCGGCGCGGGTGAGCGCATCGATGATCGGGGCCGCCTCCTGCGGCGTGAGCCGACCGTCGGCCACGAGTCGCAGGATCGTCTCGAGCTCCTCAGACACCAGCTGACTCCCCGGCCAGCCTGCGGGCGGCCTGGTCCACGTCGATCTCCCCGCGCTCGAGTGCCTCCAGGATCGCCAGCTGCTCCTCCGCGCTGAGGCCGGGAGCCGAGGGCGCTGCCGGCGGAACCGGTGGAATGGGCGGGATGGGCGGAACCGGCGGGATGGGGGACATCCGATCCGTGCGACGCGCGGCTCCGACCGAGACGTCGCCCGACATCGAGCTGAACAGCACCTGGGGTCCACCGGCGCCGATCACGTACTTTCGGCGGTCGCGCGAGCCTTCGGCGCGGTGGGGAACGTTCACGTCGACGTCGGTTGACAGGCCGCGCACCTCGAGCGTGAGGCCGCCGACGGCGCCCAGCGACAGGTCGCCGCTCACGGTCTCGATCCGATGCCCGCCACGCTCATCGAGCTCGCCCTCCAGCTCGATGTCGCCGCTCACGGTCACAGCGCGGACCGACTCGAAGACGGGCGCGAAGGCGGAGAGGTCGCCACTCACCGCGTTAGCGTCGAGCGAGACCGGAGCGACGGCCCGGAGGCTGACGTCGCCCGAGACCGCCTGGATCCGAATGCGTCCCGAGACGCGGTCGAGCACGAGGTCGCCGGAGACGGTCTGGTAGCGCTGCGTCCCGACGAGGTCGGTCGCGGTCACATCGGCGCTCACGCCGTTGTATTCGATCTCGGCGGCGCGGGGGACGATGGCTTCGACGCGTGCGATGGCGGAGCGGCCGAGGCCGAAGATGCGGGCGAGGACGTTCAGCCCCCCATCCACCCCGGTATCGCCGTGACGCGGCTCCGTGATCTCCAGGCCGCCGTCGGCCTCCTTCACGCGGAAGCGGGCCTGGTCGAACAGGTCGTCCGCCTCGGCCTCCGTTCCGGCTCGTATCTCGAGGGTGACCTGAACGCGTGCGGCCGTCCCGTCGCTGCCGGTGATCTGCACATCCGGGCTCGTCACCCGCAGCCCGAAGCGTCCGTCGGCACCGATCGGGTGCTCGATCTCCTGCGTCCGTACGAAGATCGGCATCAGGCGCCCCCCGCCAGGGCGCGCAGCGCAGCCGCGGCGTCCTCGGCGCTCATCTCTCGGCGCGCGAGGCGCTCGAGGATCTCGCGTCGGCCTTCGGCTTCGTCAGTCGCGGCCGGCTCGGCGGTCTCGTCCAGGTCGTCCGCGGCGCCATCGGCCAGGTCGAGGGCGCGGACGAGCGCGTCGACTCGGGCACGCACAGTCGGGTAGCTGATGCCGAGCTCGCGCTCCATCTCCTTCAGGTTGCCCCGGGCGCGGAGGAAGCTCTCGAGGAGCGCCAGCTGCTCGCGGTCGAGCCGACCAAACCGGCCGACCCCGAACTCGCCCTCGAGCGCCGTGCCACAGGAGCGGCAGTGCAAGCGCGCGATCGTGAGCTCGCCGGAGCACACCGGGCAGGTCGCGATGACGTCGTGGGTCATGTCAGCGCCGGCCGCCGAAGCGGGCGGTGCGACGAGACGGGAGGCGGAAGATTCGCTTCCAGCCCCGCGCCTGGAGCTGGCGGGCCCGCTTGTCGTCCGCGATGCTGCCCTCGGGGTAGAAGAGACGGTAATCGAACATCGGTTATCTGCGCTCCTTGCGCGGCTTGGGCGGCTGAATAGTCTGCCGCAATGACGTGAATAGTAATCCTGCTTACGGATTTGTCAAGCCAACTATGCAAAATAGCAACCGGGCGTGTGTGCAGGAGCGGCCGTCACGCGTGCCGCCTCAGGGCGGTACCATCGCTTCGGACGATGACCATGCGCCTACTGCCGTACACACCCGAGCGCGACGCCTACCGCCTCCTGGGGGTCCCGCCCAGCGCCTCGATCGACGAGATCGGGATGGCGTGTCGGCGCCTCGCGCGCACCTTCCATCCCGACCACAACCAGTCGCCGCGCGCGACGCAGGAGATGCAGGTCGTAAACGCGGTGCGACGCGTCCTGAGCGATCCGGAGTGGCGTGCGACCTACGACCGTGAGCGCTGGCGCTTCCACGCGGAGCGGCTCTCCGTCCGCGCCCCCGGTGGCCCGGCCCGTCGACCTCGTGCCGCCCCGCCTGCTGGAGAGCGGCCCACCGTCACCGATGGCTCGCTACGCGCGAGCGTTCGCGATCGGCATCCGCGCGGCCGTCGATGCCATGTTGCCGGCGCGCTGTCGTCCGCTGCCGCACCGTGATCGGTCGGATGGACGTCTATTGCGCGGCGTGCGGGACGCCGCTGCTCACGACGGGGCGCCGGGTCTAGGCGTAGAGCGGGTTCGCGCGCTCCGGGTCGATACCGAGGCTCTCGATCGCGCGCTTGAGCTCATCCGGCGTCGAGCGTCCCTCCAGGCACAGGCCTGGAGCGCCGCGTACGCGATGTGCTCCGCGTTGACCTCGAAATGGGCACGCAGCGCGTCGCGCGTGTCGGACCTGCCGAAGCCGTCCGTGCCGAGCGACGTGAACGGACGGTCG
>CAWIXZ010000015.1:0-89925 GCA_963840205.1 uncultured Chloroflexia bacterium | reverse complement strand
CGGCCTGCATCAGGCTCTGTATGCGCAGCACGACAGCACGGGCGCACGACTGCACAAACGTGGGCTGACACCGCCGACTAACCAGCCGACGCGCGAACTGCCTAGTTCGGCGCCCCGAAGAGGATGTCGCGGATGACTGGGGTGGGAGGCGTCCCGTGACTGAGGACGCTCTCGAGGAAGGGACGCCACGCGAAGTCGCGGCCATCGGCCGCGGCGCGGCGCCGGGCCTCGTGCTCCAGGTCTGTCATCTCGGCGCTGCCGAGGAAGTACTCGCACAGCTGCGTCGACGAGAGGCGCGCCCGGTTCCATTTCTCGGCGGCCTCGGACCGCTCCTGGAAGCCGCCGTCGACCATCAGGGACATCGCCTCCTCCTCGGTCATGCCCGGCTCGCGTGCGTGGATGCGGATGTCCATGAGCGTGTTGGTGACGGCGCGCAGGAAATACTTCCAATGGGCCAGCAGAAGGGCAGGGTCCTCCGCGCCGTACCCGACGTCCATCATCACCTGGGTCACGTACACGGCCCACCCCTCGGCGAAGACGCCGGAGGCGAAGACGGCTCGCGGCAGCGAGTCGCATCGGTTCGACCATGCCAGCTGGAGGTAGTGGCCGGGCACCGCCTCGTGGATGGCGAGGATGCGGAGCGAGCGTGCGTTGTCCTCGCGCAGCTTCGACTCGACCTGCTCCGGCGTCCAATCGTCCGGTGCCGGCGTGATGGCGAAGAAGCTCTTCTGTCCGCGGTCGAGCGGCCCGGGCGGGATGAGCATCGCCCCGCCGAACGCGCGGAGGAACGGCGGGGTCCAGATGATGTCGAGCGGATCGTCGGCGAGGCCGATGAGGTCGCGCTCGCGGACGAACTCCTCGATCCTGCCGACCTCCGCGCGAGAGAAGTCGAGCAGCTCCTCCGCGCGCGGATGCTCCTTTGCGATCTCGTCCAGCACGCGGCGGATGAGCGTATCGGTGTCCTCCGGAGGGGCCTCCTGACCGATGAGGGCCGGCCACAGGTCGCGCGCGATGCGCAGCATCTCGGCGCGGACCTCGTCGTAGGCGGCCGTCGCCCGGCGCTCGAGCTCGTCGGGCGTGGTGCTCGACTTCAGCGCGTGCCGGAACTTCCGCTCGTACAGGTCGCGGCCGAGGCGGAAATCGCCTGTCGCCGTGGGCAACAGCTCGTCGCGCAGCCAGGCGGTGTAGGTCTCGACCGCCGTTGCCGCGCCCTCCGCGGCTCGCTCGACCCTGGCGCGCAGCTCCGCGTCGTCGAGCTCTGCGGCCATGCCGACGGCGGTCCGCGAGAGCTCGGCCACGCCCGGCATCGTCTCGATGGCCTTCTGGACGTGGAAGCGGCTGACCGCACGCCCACGGCCAGACGTGAGGTTCGCCCGAGCCGCCTCGAGTGTGGCGGGGAGCGCCTCCATTCGGCCGGCCGCGCTGCGAAGGCGGTCGGGCAGCGGGGCGAACTCACGCGAGAGCAAGGAGAAGAGGCCGCCTCCCAGGAGATAGGTGTAGACGACCGCATTCCAACCCAGATCGTCGAGCTCCTCCTCGTCGAAGCGCATCGCGTCGATCTGCGTGAGGAGCACGCGCCGGTCGATCGCCTCGTCGCGGGTCAACGTGCCCTCATCGAGCTCCTCGAGCCCGCGCCGTGCATCGTGCAGGAAGGCCACGCGCTCGCGGGCGCCCGCATCGGTCAGGTCGGGCCATCGGTCATCGTGCTCATGGTTGCCCGCGTCCGTGGCGTGGACGGGGTAGAGGCGGAAGAAATCGGCGAAGAACGCGTCTCGGCTGGCGGCAAACGTCATCGGCGCATGGTGCCACGGGGTGCGGTCAGCCGCCGAGGCCGCCGGCGGCTGACACAGGTCAGGGGTCTACGACGCGTGAGAGGCGCCCTAGCGGCGGGGCTCAGGGCAGGAAATTGATGGACTCGAAGACGGCATCCAGTTCCGCGAGCTCCGCCGGGGTTACGGGCAGCAGGTAGTGCACGATGAGCACCTGACGCTCGCCGTCGACGTCGAGGATGTAGACGAAGTCGATCTGACCCGGGCCCTGGTGGAACCGCCCCGACCAGCTTCTGAACTCGCCGTCGTCACACGCGGCGATGTCAATGTCGCTGGGAACGGTCATCTGGAGGACCTTCCCCTCGTAGCCATCGATCGTCACGTCCCTCGGAACGGGATCCCCGCGCATCGACTGAGCGGCCAATGCGTTCGCGAGGTCGTCGACGGTCGGCCCGACCGGCGGGTCGACGACGTTGGTCGACCATTCGCACGGGTCCGTGTAGACCTCGTTGAAATCGGTCGGGAATGGCCAGAACACAACCGTTGTGACCGAGCCGCCGGCGGTGTCCTTGAACACGCCGCGGTCATCGAGATTCCCCCATCCGGCTGGAACGGTGATCGTGGCGTTGAGGCCATGGGCAAGGAGATAGGTCCCGGGCTCGAGAGCGCCGGCCGGAATCGGCTGTGGCGTCGGCGTGGGCTCGGGTGTCGGGCTCGGGGACGGGTCGCCCAACCCGGGATTGCCGACGTTCCGGGCGGCCAGGTAGTTGAAGCTCAGGAACGCGACGAGCACGACGGCAGCGATCCCCAGGGCAACCTTTGCGGTGGTGTTCATCTCGGGGAACCTCCGCGCCAGCCATGAGGGCCGACGCTGTGGGGTCGTGGGAAGCTGGTCGAGCACGGCGTCCAGAACGCGGTCCGGGAGCGCCGTTACGCCATCCTCAAGCCACGACCGAACGATGCGCGTGGTATCGCGATCGGTGCTCATCGGGCAGCCTCCCGCGACGTGGGCCGGGCGTCGGCGTCGAGCGCCGCGCGCAGCCCGCGCATCGCATGGTGAAGTCGGGATCGGACCGTCCCAACCGGGACGCCGAGCGTATCGGCGACCCGGTCAAGCGGCATGTCGAGGTAGTGGTGCAGCACCACCACCGCGCGATGGTCGATGGAGAGCCGACGGAAGCCCCTCTCGAGCTGGTCGCGATCGACGACCGAGCTCGAGCCATCCGCCTGCATCGGCTCATCGGAGGGAAGCAGGCGCATGTTCGGCGTCCAGTGGCGGGATCGGCGGCCCTCGGCGTAGCAGGCGCGCACAAGAAGCCGATACGACCAGGCGTCGAAGCGCGCCGGGTCGCGGAGCTGCGGCAGGTCCTGCCAGATCGCGAGCAGCGCCTGCTGCGTCGCGTCCTCGGCGAGATCGATGTCGCGCAGGATCCTGTGCGCCACCGCATGCAGCCGATCGCCCACGGCCACGGCAAGGCTTGCGAAGGCCTCTTCGTCACCGCGTTGTGCTCGAGTCACGAGATCGGTATCCATGCCTCTTCCGCTCGGGCCGGCATTCGCTCGGGCCGGCCTTTCACACGGTATGGGCCGGCAGGTCGAGGTCAGGACTCAATCTTCGTCGCAGGCGCTAGCCTTTCAGCGTGAGCGAGAACGTCTGCTACACCGATGCCTACGCGCGCGAGGTCGAGTCCGTGGTCGTCGAGGTGGATGCCGTTGCCAACGCGGTGCTCCTCGACCGCACCGTCTTCTACCCAGGCGGGGGTGGTCAGCCCGCGGACACAGGCCTGCTGATCGGCGACTCCGGTGGCTCATGGCGGGTGACCGGCGCGAAGAAGCGCGACGACGACGTCTGGCACACGATCGAGGCAGGCTCTGAGCTGCCGGCAGTCGACACGAAGGTGACCGCCGAGATCGACTGGGAGCGCCGCCACCAGCTGATGCGCACGCACTCCGCGCTCCACGTACTGTGCGGCGTCGTGTGGCGCGACCACGGGGCGTCGGTCACCGGCGGGAACATGGAGCCGCTCTCCGGGCGGATGGACTTCGAGTTCGAGACGATGTCGGGGGACCTGGTCGGCGAGATCGAGAAGCGCGTGAACGACGAGATCCAGGCCGACCGCGAGATCCTCGTCTCGATCCTGCCGCGCGAGGAGGCGCTCGCGATCCCGGATCTCATCCGCACGAAGATCAACCTGCTCCCCGAGGGCATCACCGAGATCCGCACGATCGAGATCGTCGGGTTGGACCTCCAGGCCGATGGGGGCACGCACGTGGCGCGCACCTCGGAGATCGGCCGTGTCCGGGTCACCGGCTACGAGTCGAAGGGCCGCATCAACAAGCGGATCCGGATTCTTGTCGAGGACTGACTGACGGCTACTGCTCGCGTCGCTCCAGCAGGAAGAGGGTGCGCGGCGAGTCGGCCACGGGCGACTCACGCGCGAGCCGGAAGCGCGACCCGAAGGCATCCCTGAAGCCCTCGATCGTGTAGCGCCCGAAGATGTCCGGGCGGGCGGCGAGCAGGCGCTGTGTCATCGGGTCCTCCTTTGGCACGAACTCGACGATGGCATGCGGCGCGATGCGCGCAAAGAGCTCGGCGATCCCCTCCAGGGGCACGTTGTTGCCGATGGCGAGATGGTGGACGAGCGCCAGGGCCATGAGCACGTCGGGCTGGCCGCGCTCGAAGAACGAGCGTCGCTCGCGGAGCCCCCACCCAAGCCCCGGCGAGGGGTTCGCCAGGTCCAGGACCAGGGGAAGGATCGCCGGGTTGCGATCGCCACGGACGTGACGCCAGTGCGCCTCGACGCTCCCCGCGTCCTGGTCGAAGGCGACCACCCGGTACCCCGCCTGCGTCGCGAGGGAGCTGTACACCCCCGTGTTCGCACCGAGGTCCCATGCCGTCTTGCCGCGTGCGAGCACGAGCATCGCCCGCACGATCTCGCCCTTTGATGCCGTGGCCGCCACCGAGTACGACGTGGAGGTGGCGTAGTCCGCCCACCCGCGGCCGGGCTCGAATCGCAGGCCCGCGACCGTCCGCCGCAGCGAGTCGAGCAATGCGCGCTGGCCAGTCGCGCTGATGCGACGCGTCGGTGCCGGGGCACCGCTCTCGGCCGGAGCGACGCCGCCGCCCGCCCGGCGCTGGGCGCGGGCGTGGAGGTGGATATGCGCCGACAGCCCGAGATTCAGTCGGGTTCGCCAAGGGAGCAGCGCGGCGGCGAGCTCCAGCGGGATGCCGTCGATGAAGTCGCGCAGCATGAGACCGCAGCGCGGGTCTCGGTGCGCCATGAGCGCGAGCGGCGCGAGGAAGTGCTCGCAGAACTGGCGGTACGCAGGCCACGGCTCCGTATCGGGCGCCACCTCGAAGCTCAGGCTGTCGATGAAGATCGGGCGGCCGGCGTCGAACTGCACGTTGTACGCGCTCGCGTCGCGCAGGCGCATGCCGGCGTCGAGCGCTCGCGACTGGAGGTCCAGGGTGAGCAGCGCAGCCTCCTGGAGCTGGCTGAAGCACCACTCGTATGGGTACGAGATGACCTCGACCATTCGCGGCTGGATGATGGCAACCGCACCGGGAAGCGCGGCAAGGCCTGGGGACGCATCCGCGTGCTCGACGAGCAGCCTGTCGGCCGCCAGACGCGCGTACAGCCCGGAGGACAGAAACGCCGCCCAGTCATCGGCTGCGGGCGGCTGGATCTGGCGATATAGGACGCCGTCACGGCGAAAGACGAAGCCGGCGGGATCTCGGAACGAGGCGGGGTCGACCTCCGCCCCGTCAGGGCTTGGGGGTGGAATCCCGGTCGCGCGTGGCGGGGGTCGAATCCTCGCCGCGCAGCCTTCGCCAGCCGCCGCCAATGGCGCGACGGAAGAAGAACGGGACGGCCAGCACGCCTGCCAGGAGGACCTGGAGGAGCATGCTGCCGGAGCCGGGGTCGATATATGCCAGCAATGGCATGGGAGGGGTGCCTCGCGTAGTGTTAGCCGGATGTTAACCGCAGGTGGCGGGCCAATCCAGCGGCGCCTCCCGGAGCTCCCGATGCATCCGCTCCTGGCGGCCGCGTATCCGGTGGTCTTCCTGTTCGCTACGAACGCCGCCGACCAGGTGACCCTCGCCCCGCTGTGGGTGCCGCTCGGCCTCGCCCTCGCGGGCACCGCGATCGTCCTGCTGCTGCTGAGGCTGCTGACGCGGGACTGGCACTGGGCGGCGCTGCTCACCACCGTGCTCGTCGCCGGCTTCTTCGGCTACGGCCACGTGTGGGTGGGCGTCGGTGGCGTGCTCGGCAGCCAGTGGCCGCTGATCGTCGCCTGGGCGCTGCTCGTCGGGATCGCGCTCTTCGCTGCGTGGCGGTTCCGCGGGTGGGCTCGGCGGGCGACCCCGGCGCTGAACCTCGTGGCGGCGCTGCTCCTGCTGATGAACGCGTGGGGCCTGACGCAAGCGGTCGTGGCGCACGGAGCCTCTGACGATGCCCAGCTGGAGGCGTCCGACCTGGTGCTCGACCCCGGAACGGGAGACGCACCGGACGTCTACAACATCGTCCTCGACCGCTACGCCGGCTCCACCGCGCTGGCCGAAGGGTTCGACTTCGACAATGAGCCCTTCCTGACGGCCCTCGAGGAGCGCGGCTTCCACGTCGCCCGGCATGCCCACGCCAACTACATCAAGACACCGCTCTCGCTGGTGAGCTCACTGAACATGGACTACCTCGACCCCGAACCGCTCGTGGCGGCGCAGGAGTCGGGACGTGACCGTGACCCGATTCATCGGCTCCTCCGTGGTCGGCTCGTGGTCCCATCGGCCCTCAAGGAGCTCGGCTACCAGTACGTGCACGTCGCCAACTGGTGGCAGCCCTCGGCGACCAACATCGATGCCGACCGCGTCTTCCGCTACTCCGGGCAGGACGAGTTCTCCGCGGTGCTCGCCCAGACCACGCTGCTGCGCGCCTTCAACGAGCCGGCGGCGGCGCCATCGGATCCGTACGACTGGCAGGTGCTGTACAACCACACGCGCTACGCGTTGGACAAGCTCGAGCAGATCCCCGACCTCCCAGGTCCGAAGTTCGTGTTCGCGCACCTCCTCATCCCGCACGACCCCTACGTCTTCGACACCGACGGCTCGTTCACCGGCCGCGCGCTGGTGGCGGAACGGGGACGCGTGGAGAGCTACCGGCGACAGCTCCAGTACGCGAACACCCGCGTGCTCGAGATCATCGACGGCATCGTCGCGGAGGACCCCGACGCGGTGATCCTCCTCCAGGCCGATGAGGGCCCCTTCCCCGCGCGCTACGCGGAGGACGAATGGGCATTCCGCTGGCGCGATGCGACCGATGCGGAGCTCGAGGAGAAGTTCGGCATCCTGTTCGCGATGCGCGTGCCCGGAGCCGATGTCGACGCCGCGGGCTTCCACGACGACATCACGCCGGTCAACGCGTGGCGGGTCATCTTCAACGCCCGCTTCGGGACCGACCTGCCGATGCTTCCGGAGACGATCTGGGCCCACGTGAGCCTGTACGACTTCTTCGACTTCTTCGAGATCACCGAGCGAGTGCGCTAGGCGGGAGTGTCGGCTCCCTCGGCCGTCCACAGGTACAGGAAGCTCCGCCGATCGAAGGGCGACCGCTCGTAGTCACCGTAACGCTCCGTCACGCGCAGGCCGGCGTCCTCCATCAGCAGCTCGAGCTCATTCGGGAAGGTCATCTGCCAGCTGAGGTCGCGCGAGAAGCGCTCCACGCGCCCATCGGTGTACTGAAGCTCGTACTGGTAGATGCTGTCGTCCACCTGCCGCACCGGGTCGTACCGCTCGGTGTCGTAGCGCAGCAGGCGGGCGACGCCCGGCGACGGGTCGTGAAGGTCCTCGCCCAGGCGGACCGGGGAGGTGCGCTCGCTCAGTGCGAGGTATGAGACGCGCGGCACGATCACATCGATCGCCAGGCGTCCCCCAGGCGCCAGATGACGCCGGACGGCGTGAAGGCAGGCACGTTGCCGTCCGGGGCCGACGACGAAGCCGAGCCCGTTGAAAGCGATGATCACCAGGTCGAACCGCTCCTCGAGCGCGAAGTCGCTCATGTCAGCCTCGACGAGACGGACCACGTCGCGAAGCTCGGGCTCGGTGTGCATGCGCTCGCGGGCTGCGGCCAGCAGCGGCGCGCTTAGGTCAAGGCCCACGAGCCTGAAGTCCGCGCGGTGCGCCAGCCCGCGGCGGGCGATGGGGCCGATCAGGCGGCCGCTCCCGCACCCGAGCTCGAGGACCGAGCCCGGCCGCAGGTCGTCGATGAGCCGCTCCCAGTACGGAATATCCTCGGTGTGGCCTCCCGTCTCGATGTCGTAGAGGCGTGCGTCGTCGAAGACATCAGTGACGACGCTCGAGGTCGCATCCCCCCCGACCTCGACCGGGACGTTGACCAGTGTCCGCTCCGTGTCGCTCATCTCAGTCCTCCTCGAATCGGAAGCGCGTCGGGTCCTTGGCGAAGTTCGTCCAGGCGACAACCTTCCGGGCGCGGATGGCGAACGGCCCGGGACCCTTGTAGCTCTCGGCCGTCATCCCGTACTCGGGGAACTTGGCGTTGGACGCCGCCGCCAGCCTTTCGGCCAGCTCGGGATCGGCCCCCATCATCAGCTCCGCCTCGCCCTCCACGATGACCACGTCGTCCAGACCGTCGAGGTGCACCGACACGTGCGGGTTGGCCGCGAGGTCCTTCGCCCAGCGCGTCTGGGGGCTGCCGCCGATGTAGATGACGCCGTCCACGTACAGCGCGTCAACGGGTCGGACGCGCGGCCGTCCATCCGGCCCGGACGTCGCGATCCAGTACACCCGCGCCTCGTCCAGGCGACGCTCGATGCGGCTCCAGTCCACGAGGTCTTCGGTGCCCTTCGGCACGCCGTACTCGGCCGGGATCTCCGGCCGATCGACCGTGGTCGGGCGCCGAGCTGTCACCGGAACGGCGGCTGGAGCCTGCCGAAGCGCTCGGGGTCCGCCGCGACCGCGCACTGGATCGCGTTGAGCGCCGCGCCCTTGCGCAGGTTGTCGCTGCTCACCCACAGGGCGAAGCCGCGCGTGCGGCCGGGAATGGCGCGCAGCCGCCCCACCAGCACTGGGTCGCGCCCCTCGACGTCCAGCGGCATCGGATGGCGCTCCGAGCCGTCCGCGGGTCGGTACTCGAGGCCGGGCGCCGCGCGTAGCGCGGCCTCGAGCTCGGCGACGGTCACGTCGCGCGCGGTGCGGATGTGGAGCGCGACCGAGTGCCCCGTGCGTACCGGAACGCGGACCGCGGTCGCGGCCACGTCCAGGTCCGGTAGCTCCAGGATCTTGCGGAGCTCAGCGTGGATCTTGCTCTCCTCGTTGGTCCAGCCCGCGTCATCGAGAACGTCGATCTGCGGCACGACGGAGTCCCCCACCCGGCCGTGGAACGGGGACCCCTCCGCGCGATCGCGATGCTCCGTCCCGCGCTCGGCCTCGTAGGCGTCGAGCCCTGCCCGGCCAGCGCCGCTCATGGCCTGGTACGACGCGAGGTCGACCGACTCCAGTCCCGCGAGGTCGCGGATCGGGGCGAGCGCGACGACCGCGGCGGCAGTGGTGCAGTTCGGATTGGCGATGAGGTTGCCCTTGCGCTCGCGGGCGGCGTGCGCGTTCGCCTCCGGCACGACGAGTGGAACGTCCTTCGCCAGGCGGAAGGCGCTCGAGTTGTCCACCACCAGCGGGACCGATGCGCCCGGGCCGGCCATGATCTGGCGGCTCTGGGCGGCGTCGACGGCAATGAAGAGCACGTCCAGCTCGGATGCACGCCTGTCGTCGAGCACATGGACCGGCAGCGACTCGCCGCGGTACTCCACCGTGTTGCCCTCCTCGTGCCCGAAGGGGCGGAGGCAGGTTGCGGGAAGGCCTGCATCGGCGAGGATGGAGCCCAGGACGCCACCCACGACGCCGCGGGCGCCGGCGATCCCGACCGTGGGCCAGGCGTCAGTCACTTCGGCCTCCCGAACAGGATCGGGCGCTCGCCCGCCACCAGACGTGCGAGGTCCGCGTAGACCGCGCCCGCCGTGGCGCCTCCGCCCGCGCCGGGGCCCGAGACTCGGACCGTGCCCGTATCGGTCAGGGTCACCTCGAGCACGCTCTCGACCCCCGAGGCGCGCGCAAGTGCGTCCGAGGGCTGCATCGGCTTGGGTGAGACGGTCATGTGCTCCCTGGTCGCTTCGGCCACCAGCCGGACCGGCTGCCCGGGCGTGACCGCGACGCCCACGATACCCGTTGTCTCCACGTCTGCCTCGGGACGCCATCGGCCCCATGCGACCGATGCCAGGATGGCGAGCTTCTGCGCCGCGTCGCGACCCTCCACGTCGAAGCTGGGATCGGCCTCCGCGTAGCCGGCCTCCTGGGCCTCCCGGAGCGCGTCGTCATAGCTGCGGCCCTCGCCCATCGCCGACAGGATGAAGGTGGTCGTGGCGTTGACGAGCCCGCGCAGGCGTTCGATCGCGCCGGCGGCCGAGAGATGCTCGACCGTCTCGATCATCGGCGTGCCCCCGCCGACGCTCGCGCTCCCGAGCAGCGCTGCGCCGTTTTGCTCAGCGAGCTCCGCAAGCTCACCCCCGCGCGTGGCGAGCAGCGCCTTGTTCGCGGTGACGTAGGGCGTCCCCCGTCGCAGCGCCTCACGCGCCCATCCGAGTGGACCGTCCACGCCGCCGGCGAGCTCGACCACGGCGTCCGCGGCCAGGGCCTCCTCCGGGCTCCCGAGGCGCACGCCTGACGGGAGGAGACGTGGTCGCGCCCGCGCCTGGTCGCGTACGGCGACGATCTCGAGCGTGAGTGGAAGCGGGCCGGACAGTAGGAGCTCGCCGAGCGCCGAACCAACGGTGCCCCACCCGATCAGACCGATGCGGAGTCGCTCCATCGGCCGAGTCTAGCGGCGGTCCGGCCAGCGGCTACACTGCCGCCCGTGGGAGCCACCGAGACTGTCGACCTGTTCGTCGAGCTGATCAACGACGACCGCCGCGAAAAGGCGATCGAGCTGTTCGCCGAGAACGCGGTGCTGGGCGTCAGCGTGCCCGGCTCCGACGAGCGCACCAACCTGCGAGGCCGCGACAAGGTCGGCGGCTGGTTCGTCCGCGCCGGGGACGGGTTCCGAATGTTCACCAACGACAGCCGGAACATGGGCTCCAGCTACATCGCCGACATGACCGTCATGCGCCCAGGCGTGCCGCCCATGAACGTGGAGGCCAACTTCCGCGTCGAGGGCGGGCAGATCGTCTCGCTCTTCCTCCAGCCGACCTAGGACCGCCGCGCCACGCTGCCGCCGCCACGCGCTCGGCTCATTCGGTGTCCGCCGAGTTCTCGCCAGGGCACCTAATGGCCAAGAAGGCGTTCCGCTCGGCGTGAACTTGGCCGAAAAGCGCCCAATGCCGCGCCTCTCGGTCATCGGCGCGCCAGAATCCGGATCAACTTGTCCGTTAGGGTCCAATGCGGGCACCCCAACGACAAAGACCGAACCAACCGGCGCGCGTCGGCGCGCGGCTCGGCTCAGTCGCCTTCCTCCTCGCACGCCTCCCGCAGCGCGTCGACTCTGGACTCTGCCTCCTTCTTGTTCATCCCCGCGATCAGCGCAGGGTCGAACGGAGTCTCGCAGTCCTCCTCGTACTCCTCCTGGAGCCTTCGCGCCCATCCGGCGAGCTCGACCGGCGGCGTCTCTACGGCCGGTGAGAGCGTTGGCGTGGGCGACGCTCCCTGCTCCGCCGCGGCGGGAAGCCCATCGAGGCTGACGATGGCGACCACCAGCCCAACCGCGAGGAGTGCAGCCGCAAGCCCGAGAAGCGAGCGCTCGTCGTCTCGGCCGCGCCGCGGGCGGAGGTACGCTGCTCGGAGGCGCGCTTGGCGGCGGTGCCGCCACCGCGGCAGGGACGGCCAGCGGCTGCGTGACCGCGGCGGTGTCGACGGCGGCGTGGGCGGTGGTGGGCGCCATCACCCGAGCGGGCGACGGGTCGCCCGCCATCCAGGCTCGGAGCGCCTGGGCGAGGGCCCCCGCGTGAAGCGGCCTGTCCTCCGGCCGTGGGGCGAGGCACGCGGCAACGAGTGCGGCGAGCGTCGAGTCGACTCCGTCCATCGGCGGCGGCCCCGCTCGCTGCGCATCGGCCAGTGCCACCGGCGTCGCTGCGGCGTACGGAGGATGCCCGGTGAGCGCCTCGTGAAGGACCACGCCGAGGCCGTAGAGATCGGTGCGTGGCCCGATCGGCCCGCCCGCCAGCTGCTCCGGAGCCATCGCGGCCAGCGTGCCCATGACGGTGCCGACCTGCGTGAGCCGCTCGGCCGACTCGGCGAGGCTTCGCGCGATCCCGAAGTCGACGAGCCGCGTGCGGCCGTCGGCACTCAGGAGCACGTTCCCGGGCTTCACGTCGCGGTGCACGAGCCCGCGCTGATGGGCGTGGTAGAGGGCGTCGGCCACGTCCGCGGTGATCCGCGCGGCGTCGGCCTGACTCAGCGGCCCGTCACGAGCGATGCGGGTCGCGAGCGACTCGCCGTCCACGAGCTCCATGACGATCGCCGGTGAGTCGCCCTCGGTGTCGATGTCGTACACGTCAACGATGACCGGGTGCGACAGCCCCGCTGCGGCGCGTGCCTCTGCCGCCAGCCGTCGGCGCGAGCCCTCGTCGGGCATGAGGTGAGCGTGGAGCCGCTTGACCGCCACGGCCCGGTCCAGCTGCTCGTCGTGAGCGCGCCAGACCTCGGCGGTGCCGCCGAGCGCGATGCGCTCGACGAGCCGGTAGCGGTCGAGAATCAGTGGTTCATCCATGGGTGCACGCTCGGCGGGCGGAGGAAGCGATTGCAAGGCGCCTGCCTACGGAAACAGGTCCCGCTCGGCCTCCATCACCAGGACCGATGCGCCCGAGTCCGACGGCCGCCAGTCGTACCCGCGGACCACCACCACCGGGCGCTGCGCGACCTTTTCCCCGGCGAGGTCCGCCGCCGATGCGAGCTCGTCGGCCACGGCGATCACGGTGGCCTGCATCTCGCGGCCCGCGGCGTCGGGTGAGCCGCGGAGGTCGAGGACCGCCTCGATCCCGGACGACCCGATCGCCACGTTCACGATGCCGTTACGCCACGGCCGGCCGAACGAGTCGCTGATGACGATCGCGGGCGCGGCGCCCGTTCGCAAGCGGATCCCATCCCTGAGCCGCCGGGCCGACGCGTCAGGATCAACGGGAAGCAGCGAGGCGACCTCGCCGCCCCCGACGTTGCTCACGTCCACCCCGGCGTTCGCGCACACAAGGCCATGCCGCGTGCGGCTGATGATCAGCCCGCCGGGACCCATCCGGATTATCGAGGCGCTCTCGCGCAGCACCAACTCGACCTGGCGCGGGTCCTTGCCCCAGCGTCCGGCCCATTCGCGCGCGAAGTCGGATGGCGTGACCGTCGCCAGCTCGACAAGCCGTCCCTCGGCCTTTGAGACGATCTTCTGCGTCACGACCAGCACGTCGGAGTCGGCGAGGCCGATGCCGGACGCAGCGGCGGCATCCGCGACGTGCGCCGCGATGTCGTCGCCCGGCGCAACCTCGGGAATGCCCTCGAGAGCGATCAGCTCGATGCGAGGAGCCGTCACGCAGCGTCCCCGAGGTTGAGCCAGCGGGCGAGATCTTCGGGCGTGTCGAGGTCGAAGGCGAGGCCGGAGCGGTTGACGGCGACCACCGCGACGCCGGCCCGCTCGGCCTCACCGAGGTGAGCGGCGAAGCTGCCTGAACCGAAGCGGAAGCCGATCACGCCGGGCGGCCGCAGGGCGAGACCATTCGTCCCGGAGCCCGCGCGATCCGGCGCGATCGCGACGCCGGGCTGCCCATGCGGCAGCGCCGAGACGAGCGCCTCCACGTCGGGCCGACGGAGGTTGGGCAGGTCGCCGTGAAGGATCGCCAGGGTGTCGATGTCATCCGCGAGGGCGTCGACCCGCGCCTGCTCGAGGCCCTCGTTGAGGCCCATCCCGCGCTGCACGATCAAGCGCACCCCGGTCGGGTCGACCACGGACGCCAGCTCGCGCGACGGCGAGATCACCACCACGTCGTCGTAGGCCTCACGAGCGACGGACAGCACCCGCTCCAGCAGCCGGCGGGCGAGCTCCTCCCGATCCTCAGGCGACAGCGAGGGCGCGAGGCGTGTCTTCGCGGCCTCGAGGCCGCGGTGCGGAACGATGATCCGCGGAGTCACGCGAGTGAGCATATCGCGGCACCACGCCGGCCGGTCAGCGCAGAGCCATCAGCGCGTTCGCGAGCGCCGCGCGGTCGTCGTCGGATCGCATCACGGTCGGCAGCACGTGGGCGGCCATGCCGAGCGCCGCCACGTCCGGCGCGAGCGCGGCGTCCGCCTCGTCGAGCACGAAGCGGTCGACAAGCCCGGCGTAGATGCGCGCCACGCCGAGCGCACTCGACTCGTGGCCGAGCGAGGCGAGCATCCGATCGGCTGGTCCCTTCAGGGCGCGGCCGGCGACGATCGGGCTCACGGCGACCTTGGGTGCCGTGGCCGCCTGGATCGCTTCACGCACCCCGAGCAGCGCCAGGATCGCGCCGATGCTCACGATCGGGTTGGAGGGCCCGAAGACGACGAGGTCGGCGGCACCGATCGCGTCGAGGACCGCGGCCGTCGGCCGTGCCGCGTCGAGGCCGTCGAAGGTCACGCCGCGCACCTCGGGCTCCTGGCGCAGGAGGACGAAGTAGTCCTGGAAGTCGAGCGTCCCCGCATCGGTGACGATTCGCGTGCGGAGCCGGTCGTCACTCGCCGGCAGGATGTGGCTCGCGATGCCGAGGGCGGTCGCCATCGCGGCGGTCGTATCCGTCAATGAGGTGTCACGCAAGCGCCGCGTGCGCTCGACGTGCGTGGCGAGGTCCGCGTCCCCGACCTTGAACCAGGCCGGCTCGCCGTAACGCTCGAGCATCTCGTGCGCCGTGAACGTGTCCCCCCGGACGCCCCAGCCGCGCTCCGCGTCGATCAGCCCGCTGAGCGTGTAGAGCAGCGCGTCGATATCCGGCGCCACGTGCAGGCCGTGGAGATCGAAATCGTCGCCCACGTTCGCGACGATGCTGAGGTCGCCCGGCGCCACGACGCGGTGGAATCCGTGCGCCAGCTTGGTCCCGCCCGTGCCGCCGGCGAGAAGCGCGACCCTCATGTCCGGGACGTCCCTAGCCGACCTCAGTCGTGGCGCACGACCTTCTCGACGTGGAGGCGGATGGTCACCCGCTCCTGCCCGTCGTAGCGCGCCGGGTCGGCGCCATACCTGTGGGCGAGCGCCTCGATGACCTGCATTCCCCGCGCGCCGTCGTCGTCGAGCGTCACGCCGCCCCTTGAGCGCGGCCCAGCGCATGCCGTCCTCGAAGCACAGGCTGACGCGCGGGGTCGCGACGCAGCCATCGCTCCTTGGCGCGGCCGCGCTTCGTGTTCATCAGGATCGTGTCCGGCTCATCGGGATCGATGTCGAACCACATGACCGACTGGCTCGGCGACCCGTCCTCGGCGACCACGGAGAGCACCGGGAAGCGAAGCGTAGACAGAAGCCACTCGCGCAGGTCATCGGCCAGCACGCTTGCCACCGTCAAGTCCGGATCGGTCACGCAGGAAGTCTAGCGGGGGCGCCTCATGACGCTGCCCTAGACTCGCGGCGTGAACGCGCCAGGCGACGACGGGCCGCGGGTCGAGCTGCTGTCGATCGGCTCGGAGCTGCTGCTGGGCGAGACCGTCGACACCAACGCCGCCTTCCTGGGCGCCGAGCTGGCCGCGGCCGGCCTGCCCGTGTCGGGAGCTCGGATGCTCCCCGACGACCGAGCCGTCATACACGACGCGTTCGCGGAGGCGATGGAGCGTTGCGAGATGGTGGTGGCCACCGGCGGCCTCGGACCGACCCACGACGACCTCACGCGCGAGGGACTGGCTGACGCGCTGGGCGAGACGCTCGTGGAGGACGCCGCGCTGATCGAAACGCTCGAGGCACGGTTCCGCGCATACGGGCGGATGCCCGCCGCCAACCGGCGCCAGGCGATGCTCATTCCCGCCGCGGAGCCGCTCGAGAATCCGATCGGCTCTGCTCCCGGCTGGTGGGTGGAGCGCGGCGGACGCGTGGTCGTGCTCCTTCCCGGCGTGCCATCCGAGATGCGCCTGATGTGGACCGAACGGGTCCGCCCACGTCTCGAGGCGCGCTTCGGCCTCAATCCGCTCCAGATGCGCACGGTCAAGGCGTTCGGGATCGGCGAGTCCGCGATGGCCGAGCGCCTCGGCCCGCTGATCGAGTCGCCACCGGACGGCGTGAGCGTGGGCATCTACGCGCGCGACGACGGCGTGCACGTCCGGTTCTCGACGCGGGGCGATCGCTCCGCGCTCGACAGCTCGATCGCGGAAAGTCTGTCCATCCTCGGAGACGACGCCTACGGCACCGACGAGGCCGACCTCGCCACCGCGGCCCTGGGCGCCCTCGGCACTCTCGGCGCCAAGACGGTGGCGTCGTGGGAGGCGGACACCGGCGGCGCGCTGCTGGCGATCCTCTCGGCGGCGCCTGTGTTGGCATCGGGCTGCCCGCTACGTCGGCGGGATCCTCGATGCCGGCGGCGCGTCCGGGCCGCCGATGGCGGACGCTCGTCATCCAGCTCACGCTGCTGCCGCAGGATGCCAACGGACGCAGCCGGCGTGCGCGTCGCCCTGGCCGGCAGCGTCGCCCTTGCCCCGACGGAGGTGAGCATCCACGGCTCGGGCCCCCAGCGGCTGCGGCGCGCGGCTTTCGCGGCCCTCGACGTCGTGCGGAGGCTCAGCTCCAGCGGCCGATGAGCCGCACCACGGACGGGCGCAGGTGGAGCGACCATCCCTCGCGCGCTCCCACGACGTCCCCGTCGGCCTGCAGCGGGATCGGCCTTCCATCCAGCGAGCGGATCTCGACGTGCTGCGCGTCGACGCGTGGGGCGCGTGGCGGAAGCCGCAGGGTCCAGCGCGCGGCCTCGACCGCGAGGCGAGGGGCGGGCCCGCCATAGACGCGGAGGGACATGCGCCCGGCATCCGGGTCGCGCGCCCGGATTCACCTTCAGGCCGCGGCCGTAGAAGGGGGTCGTCCCCACGACCATGAGCTCCATCTGGCCGCGATGCACCACCCAGCCATCGGCGCGCACCTCCACCGACCCGCGGCGCCACAGGTCTGGCAGGGAGTGCAGGACCGCCGACGTCCAGCCACGGACTCGGCGCGCGCCCGCGTCGGCATACCGGCCGGCCACGATGGCGTCCCAGCCGGCGCCGGCGAAGAGAGCCAGCCTGCCCTCGACGGCAACCAGGTCAATCGGCCTGGCGTCGCCTCGCGCCAGCACCGCTGCCAGCGCTTCCGGGCTCTTCGGCAGCCGAAGGAGATGCGCGGCCGCGTTACCGAAGCCCGCCGGGAGCATAGCCGAGCACGAGGCCCTCCCGGCCCGCCGCGACGTTGTAGGCGACGCCGAGCGAGCCGTCGCCCGGCGATCACCGCGGTCGAATAGTCGGTGATGCGTGCGGCGAGCCACGACGCCAGCTCTCCGGCGTCGCGGGTGGCCGTGACGTGCAGGTCGGCGTCGAGAGCGCGGCGGGTGAGCGTCGACAGCCCGCCGAACCCGGGACGAGCGCGCGCTGCCCGCCCCCTCGTTGAGGAAGATGGCGGCGGCGCCCGAGCGGGTTACGGCAGAGGCTCCAGCATCTCGACGGCGGCCGCCTCGTCAGGCGTGGTCACGAAGAACACGATGTCGCCCGTGGTGTACAGGTACAGGGTGTTGCCGTCCGTGTCGGGATCGGCAGCGGTCTGCACATCCTTGCCACCGACGTCCGCCGACTGCCAGTCGACGACCTCGCCGTCCGTTTCCATCGTGGCCATGAACTCACGCTCGAGGTCGTCGGAGCTGGCGCCCTCGACGCGGAACGCGCCGATTCCAGCCGACTCACCCTCGGCGCCGACGCTGAGGGCGATCGCGAACGAGATGTCCTCGGGCTGCGCACCAAGGCGCTCGAGGAAGGCGATGAACTCCGGATCGACGCCGCTTCCCTCCTCGTCCGCCATGAGCTCCGGGCCTGTCAGGGAGAACTTGATCGTCTCGACCCCTCCGATCTCGTCGGGAAGGAGCGCCTCGAGCTCCGGCGCCGAGCCGGGCAGATCGACGGACGGAAGGGCGACCTCGGACTCCGAGCCACCGTCCGAGTCGGGCTCTGGGGTCGCGGTGGCTTCCTGGGTGGCGGGTCCTTCGGTGGCGGACGAGTCCGCCTGGTCGCTCGTGCACGCCGCTACGAAGGCTGCGACGAGCATGAGCAGCAGGATGGTGGTGCGCTTCAAGGTGATTCTCCCCTTGTGTCGAATGTGCGAAGAAGCCGATGCAGGATAGCGGCCCGACCGCGTGAGGGTTGTGCCGGGCCGATGACTTACGAGTTGGCGAGCAGCAGCCCCGTCGGCTCGCGCTTCAGGAAGCGGCCGTCCCCAGCGGCGCCGAGCCACTCGTCGCCCTCCACGATCACCTTGCCCCGTGACAGCACGATCTCGGGCCTGCCGGTCACCTCCCAGCCCTCATAGCACGAGTAGTCCACGTCCATGTGATGCGTTGATGCGCTGATCGTGTGCTTGGCGGCAGGGTCGTAGACGACGAGGTCCGCATCGGCTCCGGCCGCCACGACGCCCTTCCGGCCCGCCAGCCCGAACATGCGCGCCGGCGCGGTGCTGGTGATCTCGACCCACCGGTTCGGCGTGAGGTGCCCGCCGAGCACGCCGCCCGAGTGCAGCAGGTTCACGCGGTCCTCCACGCCGGGGAGCCCGTTCGGCACCTTCCGGAAGTCGCCCTTGCCCATGTCCTTCTGGCCGTGAAAGTCGAACGGGCAGTGGTCGGTGGCCACGACCTGCAGGTCGTCCATGCGCAGGCCTTTCCACAGGTCCTCCTGGTGATGCGCGGGCCGGAGGGGCGGGGAGCAGACGAACTTCGCGCCCTCGAACCCGTTGCCCATGTCGTCGAGCGAGAGGAACAGGTACTGCGGGCAGGTCTCGGCGTAGGCCGGCAGCCCCTCGTCGCGCGCCTGGCGCACCGCGGCGAGCGCCTCGCGCGCCGAGAGGTGGACGATGTAGACCGGCACCTCGGCCACCTGCGCGAGCCGAATGACCCGGTTGGTGGCCTCGCCCTCCAGGATCGGCGAGCGGGAGACGCCGTGGTAGTACGGATCGGTGTTGCCGGCCTCGGCGTTCTGCGCCGCCACGACGTCGATGGCCAGCCCGTTCTCGGCGTGCATCATGATCAGCCCGCCGTTCTTGGCGGTCTGCTGCATGGCGCGGAAGATCGCACCGTCGTCGGAGAAGAAGACGCCGGGGTAGGCGGTGAAGAGCTTGAAGTCGGTGACGCCCTCCTCGACGAGCGTGTCCATCTCGGCGAGCGTCTCATCGGTGACGTCGCTCATGATCATGTGGAAGCCGTAGTCGATCGTCGCCTTGCCCTCGGCCTTGGCATGCCAGGCGTCGAGCCCCTGGCGCAGGCTCTGACCTTTTGACTGCACCGCGAAGTCGATGATCGTCGTCGTCCCGCCGAATGCCGCGGCGCGCGTCCCAGTCTCGAATGTGTCCTTCGCGAAGGTGCCGCCGAAGGGCAGCTCCATGTGCGTGTGGACGTCGATCGCGCCCGGGATCACGAGCTTGCCGGCTGCCTCGATCGTGCGATCCGCCTGCACGTCGAGATCGGAGCCGATGAGCGCGATGCGCTCGCCGTCCACGAGCACGTCCGCCGACGTCGAGGAGTCGGCATTCACGACGGTGCCACCCTTGATCAGCGTGCGCATCGGTCCTCCTGCTCGGAACCACTGGGTCTGGGGGCGCACATCCTAGCGCCGCGACCGAGCGATTTGGAAGCCGGACGTATGATCCGCCGATGACGACGGACGCGCCGACGGATCGGCTGCACTTCACGGGCGATGAGGAGGCCGACCGCCTCCTGGTCACCGACCCGATGGCGCTGCTGATCGGCTTCGCGCTCGACCAGCAGGTCACCGTGCAGAAGGCGTTCAGCGGTCCGCTCGAGCTGGTGCGCCGGATCGGGACGCTGGATCCGTATCGGATCGCCGACACCGATCCCGAAGAGCTCGCCGCAACCTTCCGTCGCGTTCCCGCCCTGCACCGCTACCCCGCGTCCATGGCAGAGCGCGTCCAGGCGCTCGCTCGCCACATCGTCGACCACTACGGCGGTGACGCTCGACGGGTCTGGGCCGATGCGTCCGACGCGCAAGACCTCCAGCGTCGCATCGCCGCGCTCCCCGGTTTCGGCGACATGAAGGTTCGCGGCCTCACCGCGGTCCTCGCGAAGCGGCTCGGCGTCCGCCCTCCCGGGATCGACGAGGTGCTCCCGTCACACCCGACCCTCGGCGACGTCGATTCCTCGGCCGCCCTCGCCGAATACCAGGCCGAAGAAGCGCGCCTACAAGGCGTCGATGCGAGCCGCCGCCTCGGAGCCCAGCTAGCCCGAGCTCGTCGCCTCCGGCGCGTTGTGCATCCAGGGCGTGTAGGTGACGCCGATCAGCAGCCCTTCCGGGCTCAGGACACGCGACGTCGTCTGACCCCACGGCTCCAGGGTCGCGCCGCGCAGGACCCGATGACCGGCGCTCGCGAGCTCCTCGACCGCGGCGCTGACCGCCTCCACCGACTCGACGTCGAGCTCTATGCCAGCCTGCGGGACGGGCACGTCCGCCGGCCAGGTATCGGTCCCGAAGGTCGACTCGGCGGCCTCCGAGAGGCGCCACAGCGAGAAGGACTTCGCTCCCTCGAGGTCGTCGGTGCCGAAGTACTGCGGCGCGATCTCGCCGAGCTCAATGCCCAGCCCATCTCGCCAGAACGCGAGGGATGCGTCGAGATCGCGGACGATCGGTCCGAAGCCGGCGACAAACGCGACCTTCACCCTTTGCCTCCGTTCTCCTTTGGCAGCGAGCGGAGGACACAGAACTCGTTGCCCTCCGGATCGGCCATGACCACCCAGTCCACGTCTCCCTGGCCGATGTCGGCGCGCCGCGCGCCGAGCGCCTCGAGCCGGGCGACCTCCGCCTCCTGGTCAGTCGGCGCGAGGTCGAAGTGCCACCGGTTCTTCACGCTCTTGATGTCGGCGTTGCGGTTGAACAGCATCGGGTAGACGCCGGGATGACGCTCATTGAACGGGGCGATCATCACCTCGTCCTCCGCCTCGAACAGGATCGGCCAGTCGAGCGCGGCGGACCAGAACCGGGCAAGGAGCGCCGGATCATGCGCGTCGACGGTCAGGGAGTTGACGAACAGCGTCATCAGGCGGGGACGCGCCCGACGATCGGGGCGTAGAGGTCGAGCTGCTCCTCCTCGTTGCCGTTCATCAGGTAGATGTTGAACTGCGTCACGCCGGCGTCCCGCAGCTGCTCCAGCCGTTCGCGGTGCGCCGCCGGAGGGCCGACGATCGCGAACTGGTCGGTGATCTCATCGGACACGAAGCTGGCGTTGTCGCTGCCGACCTCGGCGTGGTGGAGGTAGTTGTAGCCCTCGCGGTTCTCCACGTACTTCCACAGCGCCTCAGGCAGCTCCTCCTTCGGATACTTGTTGACGAGGTCGACGACGTGGTTGCTCACGAGGGCAGGGAACCAGCGGACGCGGTCGCGGGCGTCGGCCAGGTCCTCCGAGACGTGCGCCGGCGCAGCCGCCATCACCTCGATCGCATCGGGGTCGCGGCCCGCCTCCTCGGCGGCGGCACGCACGAAGCCCATGCACCAGCGGATGAGGTCCGGATCGGCGAGCTGGAGGATGATCCCGTCCGCGACGCGGCCGGCGGCCGCGAGCGCCATCGGTCCGTAGCCGGCAGTCCAGATCGGCACAGGCCCGTGGGTCGCCCACGGCATCTGGATGTCAGCCCCGTCGAGCGTGACCTTCTCGCCGGCCGTCAGAGCGCGGATCACGCGGCAGCACTCCTCCATGTAGGCGACGGTCGTTGGCTTCTTGCCCATGACGCGACGCGCGGAGTCACCGCGCCCGATCCCCAGGTCCATGCGGCCGCCGGTGACCTCGTTCAGCGTCGCGAGCGCGCTCGCAGTGACGGTCACGTCGCGCGTGGCTGGGTTCGTGACGCACGTGCCGAGGCGCAGCCGATCCGTTGCGGCGCCCATCAGGGTGAGCAGCGGGTATGGGTCGCGCCACAGGACGTGCGAATCGAACATCCAGCCGTAGTCGAACCCGTTCGACTCGGCACGCTTCGCCAGCTCGACGCTGCGCTCGAACCCGCACCTGTTGTCCGGCCTGAGCGTGAACCCGAACTTCATGGGCCGATCCGTCGCTGCGTCCGGACCCACGTGCCGCGCCACAGGACGTGCGAGTCGAACATCCACCCGTAGTCGAACCCATTCGCCTCGGCGCGCTGAGCAAGCGCCACCGATCGGTCGAACCGATGGTCGGGCTTGAGCGTGAAACCGAACTTCACCTGGATCCGACCTATGACCGCGCGTTCGGCGGCCAATCGACCATGGCCTCGGCTTCTGTGCTCAGGGACGTCAGGCTCGCTCATGGGTGGCCTCCATCGTCGGAGAAGCTAATCGCGAACGGTCTCTAAGTGCCAGGTAGACCTCCACGCCCTCTTCCCTGTGGCTACCGCTGAAGGTCGAGCCTTGGTCGTCGACCACGAATGGCATCGGGAGACCAAGGCCGATCCCAACTGGCCAGGGAACCTCGGGATCCATCCCGGGGCAATTCGTTACAGCGGTCTGCTCTTCCGCCGGCAGCAACGAGGCCGTGGCAGCCCGGTATTGCTCGCCACCGAGGATCCAGTTCATCGTGATGAGCGACGAAGCCTGATTGTCAATCCGCAACCCGTGTCCGCTGCCGGTCGTCGTGCATTGGTCGTGGACGATGTTGAGGTCCCAATCCAGCGTCCCGCTGGCTACGCTGTACTCGGCCAAGGTGCCTGTGGCGATCGATGTGGCGCGCTCGAAGACGAGGTCGCGCGTGCGAATCGTTTCCACTGTGGTCTCGTCCTCGATAACTCCAGGAGATCTCGCCTTCCCGCCGGGCGCACCCATAGTTCGAGGCGAACAGCGTCGTGGGAGCACCCGTAGCACGAAGCTTGCGCGTCCCGTCTGCGAACTCGCTATTCGAGAAGATCAGTACGATCTCCTCGATGCGTTCGGCGGGAACTTCGGTACACGCATAGCGATCCGGAAAGAGTGTCCAGTCCTCTGGCTCCTGCCACTCGCCGTTGACCTTTCGGATCGCCCAAATACGCAGGCCGCTCAGTCGGGCATGTTCGGACTGGCCAGCAGCAGCGAGCCGCTCTCCGTATCGGTCAGTTCGAGCGTGTACGCCAGCCCGTTGTAGAACCCGATCGATCGAACCTCATCGGGTACCGTGAAGTGCAGATGCCAGGCTGACAGTGGCTCTAGCACCAGGTCCTCGAGCTCGATCAGCTGGTCCACTTCGCCGTCCAGGCCCATTGGCGGGAGCGTGCCGCGGAGCTGTTCGGGCGAGCCCTGGAAGTCGACCCAGTCCTGGAAGTAGGTGACGGGGTCTCGGTTCCACGCGTACAGGACGAACTCCTTCCAGTTCTCCGAAAAGCCACCCGGAATCGCCTGGTCGATCGCTTTCAGACTTTCGGCTTGCGACGCGCGAGCGCGGTAGATATCGCCGATGACCGCCGGGCCGTGTTGCTTGGAAAGGTAGTACCAGACCAGCCACGTGCCGTACTCCCTTACGTCGTCGGCATGGTCCAGGCTGAACTCGAGCTGGTTGACGAAGCGCCGTCCCGCTCCGTCTCCACGCCCGTCCTCGGGGTACAGGACGCTCACTGCCCAGTTGCCGACGCCCTCGTCGATCCAGTCCCAGGACTCGCACACGCGCGGGTCGCCTGAGCGGGGAACGCGAACTGGATGAGGTGCATCAGCTCGTGGGCCAACACAGTACGGCTGAAGCCCCCGAACAGCATCATGTATCCGGCGGTGTCCTGGCAGGTCGCGAACGGCCGGGCCAGGTCCTCGACGTGTGAGCCACCCGACGTACCTACCAACGAAATGTCGATCCGCCCGTCTATTCCGCCGCCTGCGCATCCCTCGTCGCTCCTCGGTTCCCTGCCCGCCACCGCAGTGAGCTCCGGCCATATGACGTTGTCGAGCTCCTCCCGGGCCCTTGCTGCCTGATCCGCCCCGCCTTCCCAGCCGATCGGGTACCAGATGCGGACCATGTCGTTCCCGCTGACGATCGACGTCCACTGGTCTGAGACCTCGCACTCGATGGCGGGGCGCATGGTGTCGTGGTCAGAGCTGGCAGGACCGAAGTTCACGTCAGCTGAGAGGTCGGATACCCGCCGCGTGTTGAGAAGTGCGGCCTCCGGCTGGAGGTCCCACCAGCTGCCTCGTAGAACGGCTGGACCACGTAGGGCCCGACCGTCTCCTGGGCATCCGGCGAGAGCTGCGCGAAGTTCGCGCGCAGGTCGCGCAGGAAGCCCTCGCCAGCGTAGGACTCCGGATCGAGCGGAGTGCTGTACTCGGCCGGTAGCCTGCCATCGCCGAACAGGTAGTACAGCTTGTAAGCGATAGCCGTCTCCTGATCGATTGTGCCCTCGGCTAACGCTTCGTCGATGAGGTCCAGGCTGGTCGGGCGACTCATTCTCAGGCTCTGTAGGCGGCTGCGCCGCGAGGTCAGTTGGCTGCGCGAACGGGGCAACCGGCGCCTGGTCGGACGCAGTGTCGGAAGGCGCCGGTGTGCCGGCCGCACATCCGGCCGACACGAGGACCGTCAGTGCCGCCAGGCGGCGAGGCAACCCGAACTTCATCCGCCGAGCGGCCGCTGCGTGCGCACCCAGGCGGCCCGCCACTCGGGCGGCTCGAACGGATCGGCCCAGTAGCCGGTCTCCCGCACGATCCTGCCGTCGCGGAACTCGAAGATGAACGCGACCTCGTACGAGCGCGTGTCGTACCCCAGCGTCGCCTCCGCGGTCCAGAAATCGCCGCCGCCCCTGATTCGGTGCGGCCGGACCTTCGGCAGGAGTGGCATCGCGCCGTACACGGCGCGACGATTCTCGGCGCCCTCGATCCGTTCTCCCGACTGCGGGATCTCCATGACCGCGTCATCGGCGAAGACGTCGTCCATGACGCTGATGTCGCCCGCGTCGATGCCCGCCAGGAGCTTTTCGATCGCCGCTCGATTCTGCGAATCACCCATCACGCGCCTCCGGAGCTACGGCCGGACGAGATCGTCGTAGGCATCCGGGCGCCGGTCGCGGAAGAACTGCCACAGCTGCCGGACCTCGGTCACCTTGTCCAGGTCGAGGTCGCGCACGATGAGCTCCTCCTTGTGGGCGTCGCCGACGTCGCCGACGAACTGGCCGCGCGGATCAACGAAGTAGGACTGCCCGTAGAAGTCGTTCTCACCGAGCGGCTCGATCCCGACGCGGTTGATGGTGCCCACGAAATACCCGTTGGCCACCGCATGCGACACCTGCTCGATGCGCCACAGGTACTCCGACAGGCCGCGTGACGTCGCCGAGGGAATGAACACAAGCTCGGCACCGTTGAGGCCGAGTGCCCGCGCGCCCTCCGGGAAGTGGCGGTCGTAGCAGATGTACACGCCCACTTTGCCGACTGCAGTGTCGAAGACCGGATAGCCGGTGTTGCCCGGGCGGAAGTAGAACTTCTCCCAGAAGCCCTTGACCTGCGGGATGTGCGTCTTTCGGTACTTGCCGAGGTAGGTTCCATCGGCGTCGATCACCGCGGCGGTGTTGTAGTAGATGCCCTGCGCCTGAGCGTCCTCCTCGTACATGGGGACGATGAGGACCATGCCGGTCTCCTTGGCGAGCGCCTGCATGCGCTCGGTGGTCGGCCCGCCGGGGATCTTCTCGGTGTAGCTGAAGTACTGCGGATCCTGCACCTGGCAGAAGTACGGCCCGTAGAAGAGCTCCTGGAAGCACATGACCTTCGCGCCCTGGGCAGCGGCCTCGCGCGCGTACTTCTCGTGCTTCTCGATCATCGACTCCTTCTCGCCGGTCCACTCCGCCTGGAGCAGCGCCGCGCGGACGATGCGACCCATCGCGATCCTCCTGCTGTTTGCATCCGACGCTCGGCGGCCGGAGCCGCAGGGCTGGTCAGGTCAAAGGAAGCCGATACTCTACATCCGCCTCCGCCGGGTGCCAGTGGTCGCTCCCGGGCAGCAGAGGCGAGCCGGAGGATGCCGTGGACCTGGGCCTGCGCGGGAAGACTGCAGTCGTGGGCGGAGCCACCTCGGGGCTGGGACGAGCCTCGGCCGATGCGCTGGCGGCGGATGGCTGCCGGCTGCTGATCTGGTCTCGCGATGCCGATGCGCTGGCCGCCACCGCCGCGGAGCTCTCGGCGGCGCACGGGGTCGAGGTCGCCCACGTGA
The DNA here is from genome assembly GCA_963840205.1 of uncultured Chloroflexia bacterium. Lineage (GTDB taxonomy): Bacteria > Chloroflexota > Limnocylindria > QHBO01 > QHBO01 > JACDBZ01. The sequence goes on along the minus strand of CAWIXZ010000015.1, from coordinate 63,833 downwards.
GCGCCGATGCAAGCACGCCGGAGGCGGCGGCCACGGTGGCCGATGCGGCGGCGCGCCTGGGCGCGATCGACATCCTGGTGCTCAACGCCGGCGGGCCGCCGACGGTCGACCCCACCGCCACCGATCCCGAAGGGTGGGGCCGGGCGCTCCAGCTGCTGGGGGTCACGCCGGTGGAGCTCGCGTCCCGCCTCCTGCCTGGCATGCGCGAGCGCGGCTGGGGCCGCGTCGTGGCGATCCTCTCGAGCGGCGTCCGCCAGCCGATCGCCGATCTCGTCTACTCCAATGCCGGCCGCTCGGTCCTCGCCGCGTGGCTCAAGACCACGGCCCGTGCGGTGGCCGCCGAGGGCGTGACCCTCAACGGCGTCATGCCCGGCCGGATCGAGACGCCGCGCATCCGCCAGCTCGACGGCGGGCGCGCCGAGCGCGAGGGCAGGAGCGAGGACGAGGTGCGCGCGGCCCACATCGCGTCCATCCCCGCCGGCCGCTACGGACTGCCGGAGGAGCTCGGCGCGCTGGTGGCGTTCCTCGCCTCGGAGCGTGCGTCCTATATCACCGGACAGCTGATGGCGGTGGACGGGGGGCTGATCGCCGGACTCTAGATCCTCGCCGCGGACCGGCCTCAGCTCGGTACGAGCGTGTTCGCGAACACCTGCCAGGCCAGCGCCGACTTCGCCACGAGGCTCAACGCGACGTATACGTACTCCCCGAACAGGTAGCTCCGCCACGGGCCGACCTTGCGGTACTGGAGGACCATGTTCAGCGCGAATGAGTTGAAGAAGACGAAGAGCGACGCGAAGATCGCGTAGACGAAGCCCGGCGGCTCGGCGCTCGACCCCGGCGCCCACAGATAGATCCCGACGGCGATCCATGGCACCGCGCCCGCAATGCAGCCGAAGATGAACGGCAGCCATCCGGGCCGCCCCGGTCGCTCGTAGTGCTCCTGCAGCAGGCCGAAGAGGATCATCGACGCGTTCACGCCGAACAGCGCGACGAGTGCCGCGACGTCGGCGATCCCGGTGATCATGGCGATCAGGACGATCATCAGCGACGAGCTGAAAACGTACTCGATCCACCTCGCATAGCTGCGCCCTTCGAGCAGGTTGCGTCGGTACCACGCCCACGTCGGCCCGGCGACGATCAGATGTGCGGCCGCGGACATGAACAGGAAAGCGGCCACGGCGGGCCCCAGCGGGAGCGTGAAGAGCTCGCTCGTCTCCCCCCTCGTCCCGGGCGGCCCGTTCATGAAGGAGCCGGTCACAGGCAGGGCGAAGTCGTTGGACAGGGCGGCGATGGCGATCCCCTGGATCGCGTGCAGGAGCCCCATGCCCACGTTGTACAGGCGCAGGCGGCCCGTGGAGTTCTGCCGGTCCATGGCGTCCTTCAAGGGGTCGAGCGCGGATCCTACCGCTGGCCGCCGTCCGTAAGCATCTCCTCGCGGTCGTCCTCGATCCAGCCGACAGGTGCGGCGGCGATCGCGTAGGGCGTGGCCGCCGTGTCGCGAGGCTCACCCTCGCCGACCAGCACCCGTCGGGTGATGAAGGCGGAGATGCCGGCCATCACCAGGACTACGGCCATCGTCTGACCCGGCGCCTGGGGCAGTACCGCCAGCCACACGAGCACGGACGCGCCGCCCCCGGTCACGAATGCCGTGCGCCGCGCAGGGTTGCGATCGCCGACGAACGCGCAGGCACCGGTGGCGACCAATGCCAGGGAGAAGAACGCCGCCGGGAGCGAGTCGCCGGCGACGATGGCCATGAAGGCCTGCATCGCCGCAATGCCCGCGGCGAGCGCCGCGAGGGCGTGGAGCGCTGCCTCGAGGGCCTCCTCGCCCTCGAGCGGGCGGGCTGCCGGCAGCGGGAGTGCGTCGTCGATCCAGGCCATCGGTCGCCCCAAAACGGACCCGGCGAAAATGATACGGCCCTGTGGTCTAATCCCGCCCGAATGACGAACCGTTCCCCCGACTTCGAGCCCCTCCTTCGACGAACAGCCGAGCTGGCACTCGCGTACGTCGAGTCGCTTCCAGAGCGCCACGTCGGCTCGCGCCAGGGTGCCGCCGAGATCGCGGAGCGCCTCCGCGTCGCCTTGCCGGACGAGGCGGAGAATCCGCTGGCGGTCATCGAGCGGCTCGCATCCGACGTGGATCCAGGACTCGTCGCGTCCGCGGGACCGAGGTACTTCGGGTTCGTCGTCGGCGGTGCGCTGCCGGCCTCGGTGGCTGCCGACTGGCTGACCGCGGCGTGGGACCAGAACTCGGCGGTGCACGCCCTCTCGCCCGCCGCGGCGGCCGCGGAGCAGGTCGCCGGGGAGTGGATGAAGGAGCTGCTCGCCATACCCGCCGAGGCGAGCCATGGCCTGCCCACGGGCGCGGGGCTCGGGAATGCGGTCGGCATGGCGGCGGCGCGCCACGCGTTGCTGGCGCGCGCCGGGTGGGACGTGGAGGACCGCGGGCTGTACGGGGCACCGGAGATCGAGGTCGTCATCGGCGAAGAGGCGCATGCCACGGTGCTCACCGCGCTCCAGTACCTCGGTCTCGGCCGAGCGCGGGTCACGCGCGTGCCGGCCGACGAGCAGGGTGCCATGCGCGGGGATGCCCTCGCGGATGTCGTGCGCGGCGCGACCGATCACCCCGTGCTCGTGGTCGCCCAGGCGGGAAACGTGAACACGGGGGCGTTTGACCCGCTCGAGCCCATCTCGGCTGCCGTGCGTGCGCACGGCAACGCGTGGCTCCACGTCGACGGCGCGTTCGGCCTTTGGGCTGCGGCAGTGCCGCGCCTCCGGCACCTCGTCGCGGGGACGGAGCGGGCGGATTCGTGGGCGACGGACGCGCACAAGTGGCTGAACGTGGGATACGACTGCGGGTTCGTCGCTGTGCGCGACGAGGAAGCTCACCGCGCGGCGATGGTGAGCGAGGCCTCCTATCTCATGCGAAGCGGCACGAACCGCGAGGGCTGGGAGTGGGTCCTCGACTCGTCGCGCCGCGCCCGCGGCTTCGCGCTCTACGCCGTCCTGCGCTCGCTCGGGCGGAGTGGGGTGCGCGACCTCGTGGAGCGCTGCTGCTCGCTGGCGGCACGGTTCGCTGAGGGTGTCGCGTCGGTGCCCGGAGCACGCGTGCTCAACGACGTGGTGCTGAACCAGGCCCTGGTGCGCTTCGATGACGACGACGACCGCACTCGGGGCGTGATCCAGGGCGTCCAGGCCGGCGGCGAGGCATGGATGGGCGGCACGACGTGGCACGGGATGGCAGCCATGCGGGTGAGCGTGAGCGGCTGGTCGACCAGCGAGGCGGACATCGACCGGACCGTCGCGGCGATCGAGGCCGCCGCCCGGGCTTGACCACGCCCGGCTCTCGTCAGATTCATCTAAGCGCGTTCTCGATGGTTTGTGCGGCTCTCATATGAATTTGGCAGGAGGACGTAGGCCGCGGCTGAATCCGGCTGTGGTCTAATCGGCCCTTCGCGAAGCAGGCCGGTGACGAGGAGACCGATGGCGATCACCACCCAGCACGGCTCCATGACAGGCGACGAGATCGTCGCCCTCACGAAGCGGCACACCCTGTTCGAGTGGTCCGCGCAGTCGAAGGTGGACCCGATCCCGGTCGCCGGCGCCAAGGGCGTGTACTTCTGGACGCCCGAGGGGAAGCGCTTCCTGGACTTCAACTCTCAGCTGATGTGCACGAACATCGGCCATGGCCATCCGAAGGTGATCGCGGCCATCAAGGAGCAGGCGGAGACGCTTGCCTACGCGAACCCGTTCATGGCGACGGAGCCGCGGGCCCGGCTTGGCGCGAAGCTGGCCGAGATCACGCCGGGCGACATCGACACGTTCTTCTTTACCAACGGCGGGGCCGAGGCGAACGAGAACGCGATCAAGATGGCCCGATTCGTCACCGGTCGTCACAAGATCCTGGCCCGTTACCGCAGCTACCACGGCGGCACCTACGGGGCCATCAGCCTCACGGGAGACCCGCGCCGATGGGCTTCCGAACCCGGCATCAGCGGCGTCATCCGCGTCACCGATCCGTATCACGGCATCCAGCGTGGCTGGGACTCGGCCGATGAGGCGCTGGCGCACCTCGAGGAGACGATCCAGCTCGAGGGGCCCAACACGATCGCCGCCTTCATACTCGAGACGGTCGTCGGCACCAACGGCATCCTCATCCCGCCCGACGGCTACCTCAAGGGCGTCCGCGAGATTTGCGACCGGTACGGGATCCTGATGATCGCCGACGAGGTGATGGCGGGCTTCGGCCGCACCGGCAAGTGGTTCGCGGTCGACCACTGGGACGTGGTGCCGGACCTCATCACCATGGCCAAGGGGCTAACGAGCGCCTACGTGCAGCTCGGCGCGCTCGGCATGCGGCATCAATACGCGGAGCACTTCAAGGACAAGGTGTTCTACGGCGGGCTGACCTACAACTCGCATCCCCTGGCCTGCGCCACCGCGCTGGCGACCATCGCGGTCTACGAGGAGGAGGGGCTCATCGAGCGCGCGGCGCAGATGGGCGAGGTCCTCAAGCGCCACCACGCCGAGCTGGCGGCGAAGCATCCCTGTGTCGGTGCGGTGCGCAGCATCGGCCTCTTCGGCGTCGTCGAGCTCGTGCGCAATCGCGAGACGATGGAGCCGATGGCGCCCTTCAACGGCACCTCCGACGAGATGGCGGCGCTCGGGAAGCGCTTCCGCGAGGACGGCCTCTACACCTTCGTGCGCTGGAACTACTTCTTCACCAACCCACCACTGACGATCAGCGAGGAGGAGCTCGCCGAAGGGTTCGCGATCATCGATCGCGCGCTCGAGATCACCGATGCGGCCGTCGCCTGAGCACGGCTGGGGTCGGCGCGTCTGGACGTTCCTCGCCTTCACCCTCCTGATCTTCGTCCTCTGGGAGGGCGCGAAGTTCATCGGCGGTGACCCGTGGCGCGGGGAGGGCTGGATCTGGCAGCCGCCGATCGAGATCTGGTTCGCCTCGGACCGGTTGCTCCCGCACCTGTGGGACATCGTCGGGGCGCTCTCGGCGCCGGTGCAGCGCGGGTCCGACTCGTCGCTCGCCCAGTTCCTGGTGGGCGCGGCGCTCTACACGTGGCGAGAGGCGGCCCTGGGGTTCCTCCTGGGCACCGTCATCGGCGTCGCGCTGGCCGCCGCCTTCGTCCACTCCCGGCTTCTCGAGCGCGCGTTCGTGCCGTACGTGATCGCCAGCCAGACCATCCCGATCGTCGCCCTGGCGCCGATGATCGTCTTCGCCTTCGGTCCGGACGTGCTGAGCGTCGTGATCATCGCCACCTACCTCACGTTCTTCCCGGTCACGATCGCCATGCTGCGCGGGCTGCGCGCGCCCGACCCTCGGGCGCTCGAGCTCATGCGCTCGTACGCCGCGGGGCGCTGGAGCGTGTTCTGGAAGCTCCGCATGCCCGCTTCGCTGCCCTACCTGTTCACCGCGCTGAAGATCGCGGCCACCGCCAGCATCGTCGGCGCGATCGTGGGCGAGGGACCGGGCCAGATCCGTGAAGGACTGGGGCGCGCGATCGTCAACTTCAACACCCAGTACATCTCCGGTCCGGAGAAGCTGTGGGCGGCCATCTTCGCCTCGGCCGTGCTGGGGATCCTCTTCTTCACCCTCATCCGCCTCGTCGAGGTGCTGAGCCTCCGTACGCGCGGGCGGATCCCGGAGGCTGCCTGATGAGCGCGAATGAGCCGATGACGCCGGCGCGGGCGCGCCGGTCGTGCGGATCCGCGGCGTGAGCAAGGAGTTCGCATCGTCCGGACGCGGCACGACGACGGCGCTCGAGGCGATCGACCTCGAGATCGCGCGGGGCGAGTTCGTGAGCCTCATCGGTCCCTCGGGGTGCGGCAAGAGCACGCTGCTGCGGCTCATCGGCGATCTGACGCGGCCAAGCGCGGGCAGCGTGGAGGTGAACGGCAAGCCCGCGCCCCAGGCGCGGCTGGGGCGCGAGTACGGGATGGTGTTCCAGGCACCGGTGCTCTTCGAGTGGCGCTCTGTCGAGGAGAACGTGAAGCTGCCGCTCGAGCTCCTTGGGATGAGCCGCGCCGACCGCGACGAGCGCGCGCGGCGAATGCTCGAGCTCGTCGAGCTCGGCGACTTCCGCGGACATCATCCCTACCAGCTGTCCGGCGGCATGCAGCAGCGTGTGGCCATTGCCCGCGCGCTCGCGCTCGAGCCGGCGATCCTCCTGATGGATGAGCCGTTCGGTGCGCTCGACGAGATGACGCGCGAGCGCATGAACTCGGAGGTGCTCCGCATCTGGCAGCAGACCGGCACGACCATCGTGTTCGTCACCCACTCGATCCCCGAGGCCGTCTTCCTCTCGACGCGCGTCGCGGTGATGAGCGCTCGGCCCGGGCGCATCACGCACATCGTGGACGTGCCGCTCCCGCAGCCGCGCAACGAGGAGACCCGCGAGGACCCGCTCTACTTCCGCGTCGTCACCGAGGTACGTGAGGCGCTCCGCGCCGGCGGCGGCCTCGTGCCCGACGGCGTCCCGGTCAGCTCGGAGCAGCGGATCGTGGCGGAGGGCGGCGTCGGGTGACGACCGCCGCGCCCGCCGTCGGCGTCCCGATCCCGCATCGGCCCCGGCGTTTCGCGCGCCTCGGTCAGATCGTCACGGACTACGCGCCGGCGATCCTCGTGGGCGTCGCAGCCATCGCAGCGTGGGAGCTCCTCGTGCGCCTGTACGAGGTCCGCGCGTTCATCCTGCCGGCGCCGTCGGCGATCGTGACCGCGCTCGTCGAGAACTGGGGAGCCGGGCGCTGGCCGCTCTTCGAGTCCGCTCGGACCACGTTGTACGAGGCCGCCGGCGGCCTGGTCATCGGCACGTTCGCGGGGCTGGTGATCGCCTTCGCCGTGTCACGCTGGGCGAGCGCGCGGGACGCCGTGTTGCCCTTCGCGATCGCAGCCAACGCGATCCCGATCATCGCAATAGCCCCGATCTTCAACGCCTGGTTCGGCGTCACCGATCCGCTGTCGAAGATGATGATCGCCGCGCTGCTGGTCTTCTTCCCGGTGATGATCAACGTGACCCGCGGGCTCACACAGGTCGATCCATCGGCCGTCGAGCTGATGCGGTCGTACGCCGCCAGCGACTGGACCGTGGTGCGCAAGGTGCGGATCCCGAACGCGCTGCCCTACTTCCTCACCGCGCTCAAGGTGGCCACGACGCTGAGCCTCATCGGCGCCATCGTGGGCGAGTACTTCGGCGGTTCATCCACGGTCATCGGTCGCGTCGTGGTCCAGTCAGCGTCCGCCCTGCGCTTCGACGTCACGTGGGCCGCAATCCTGCTCGCGGCAGTCACCGGCATCGCGCTGTACCTGCTGATCGCGGCACTCGAGCGCGTGCTCATCCCGTGGCACTCGTCGGTCCGCGGCGAAGAGCCGGGCTGAACCTCCGGGAGCGGATCGCGCTACCAAGGACGATGGGCCGACTCCTCGCACTCGGGACGCTTGCGGTCATCCTGGCGGCATGCGCCAACGCGGCGCCAAAGTCATCCGAGGCCGCGCCGACTGTCCGGCCAGGTGAAAGCGCCGCGTCCGCGCCGCCATCCTCCAGCGTCGCGCCCGAGCTGGCATGGGAGGTCCTCGAGCCGGCGCCATTCCAGCGCATCGAGATGGCCACCGTGGCACACGACGGCGAGATCTGGCTCGTCGGTGGCCTCGACCTCGACGGGGCCAGCGACGAGACGTGGCGCTTCGACCCCGCGACGTCCACCTGGCGCGAGGGGCCATCGCTGGACGGGCCCATCCACCATGCGGCCGCGGTCTCCACCGGTGACGACCTCCAAGTCATCGGCGGATACGAGGGCAACACGTTCGACACGCCGCGCACGACCGTCCTGGTGCTGAACGCCGCGGGTGACGGATGGGACGAGGGCGTGGCGCTGCCCCAGCCGCGCGCGGCCGGCGGGGCGGCGTGGGACGGCAGCCGGATCGTCTACGCCGGCGGCGTCGGCCTCGGGATCGTCTCGGACGTACTCGCGCTCACCGACGGCGAGTGGGTCCAGCTCGGCGCCATGCGCGTCCCGCGCGAGCATCTCTCCGCCACGAGCGACGGCACGGGGCGCGTGTGGCTGCTGGGCGGCCGGCAGGGATCGCTCGACTCGAACAGCGGGGCTGTGGATCTCGTCGAGGGCAACGCGGTGACGCGTATCGGGGAGCTTCCCACCCCACGAGGGGGAGCCGCCGCCTTCCACCTCCCCGAGTTCGGAGCGTGCCTCTCGGGCGGAGAGCAGCCGGATCGAGCCCTTGACGCGGTTGAGTGCGTCGGAGCCGATGGATCTCTCGCGACGCTGCCACCACTGGCGGTGGCCGTGCATGGCCACGGTGCTGCGGTCGTCGACGGAGTGGCCTACATCATCCTCGGGGGGCCACAGCCGCTGCTCACTGTGAGCGACACGATCCAGCGATTGGTCTCGCCGCCATAACGTAGTGTTGATAAACCCCTAGCGATTCGCGCGGCCGGTCCCTAGAATCTGCCGAGCCATACAGGGCCGCCACGCGCCCCCGGCCATCACCACGCACCCGAGCAACTTGAGGAGCCCACGCGCATGAACCGATCCCGGATCTGGTTGACACTGGCGAGCGCATTCATGCTCGTCCTCGCGGCATGCAGCTCGCCCGGCGCGAGCGGAAGTGCCCCGGCGGAGGAAAGCGACGCTGCGAGCGCCCCCACGGAAGAGAGCGAAGCTCCGGCCGAGAGTGCTCCGGCGGAGGCGGCATCGGTCGAGCTCCAGCTGCAGTGGGCCCCACAGGCCCAGTTCGCCGGCTACTTCGCGGCGGCCGAGCTCGGCTTCTACGAGGATGAGGGCCTCGACGTCACCATCCTGGACGGTGGCCCGGACGTCGTGCCGCAGCAGGTCGGGTCGTCGCCGGATGGTCCCGAGTTCACCATCAGCTGGGTCCCGAAGGTGCTCGAGGCTCGGGAGGCCGGCTCCGACCTCGTGAACATCGCCCAGATCTTCCAGCGCTCGGGCACGCTCTCGGTGGCGTGGGCCGACACGGGCATCACGGGTCCCGCCGACTTCGCCGACAAGCGCGTCGGCGTGTGGGACTTCGGCAATGAGTTCGAGGTGACCGCGGCGGCGCGGGCCGTGGGCCTGGAGGAGGGCGTCGGCTACGAGAAGGTCATCCAGCCGTTCGACATGCTCCTGTTCCTGGAGCGTGAGATCGACGTCGCCGAGGCGATGATCTACAACGAGTACGCCCAGGTTCTCGAGGCCGAGAACCCGGACACCGGCGAGCTGTACCAGCCCGAGGACATGAACGTCATCGACTACAACGACGTCGGGACGGCCATGCTCCAGGACGCGATCTTCGCGCGTGCCAGCTGGCTCGCCGAGGAGGGCAACGAGGACATCGCCACCCGCTTCCTGCGCGCCAGCTTCCGCGGCTGGATCCACTGCCGGGACAACCCGGAGGAGTGCATCGAGTTCACCGTCAACGCCGGCTCGACGCTCGGCACGGGTCACCAGACCTGGATGATGAACGAGATCAACCCGCTGATCTGGCCGTCCCCGGAGGGCATCGGTGTCATGGACGCGGCCAAGTGGCGGCAGACGGTCGACATCAGCCTCGAGTCGGAGATCATCACGGAGGAGCCTCCGGAGGACGCCTACCGGACCGATCTGGCCGAGGCCGCCCTCGCGGGAATCGAGGAGGAGGTCGCGGGCGAGGACTTCACCAAGGGCACGGTCGAGGTCACGCCCGGCGGCGAGTAGACCTCACCTCCCCACCCCGCAGCACGAGGCCCCTCCACCGCGAGGGGCCTCGTCACGCCTGCCGCTAGAGCAGGTATCGCAGCCAGATGTATGCGGTCGAGATCAACATCGTGCCCAGGGTCACCGGCAGGCCGTACCGCAGAAACCGCCCGAAGGGGATGGGGTGGCCCTCACGCTCCGCCATCCCGGCCAGGATCACGTTGGCGCTTGCGCCGATGATCGTCGCGTTTCCCCCGTAATCCGCGCCGATCGCGAGTGCCCACCACAGCACGTCGCTCTCATGGCCCCCAGCCAGCTGTTCGACGACCGGGATCATGGTGGCGGTGTAGGGAATGTTGTCGATCAGGCCGGACAGGATGGCCGACATCCACAGCAGCAGGATCGAGGTCGGGCCGAGCGCATTCCCGGTGAGCGCCACGATTCCGTCGGCGACGGCCTGGATGAGGCCGATCTCGATCACGCCCGCCACGAGCATGAACAGGCCGATGAAGAAGAAGAGCGTCGGCCACTCCACCTCTCGCAGGACCTCCTCCGGCGACTGACGCGCGACCACCATCAGCACCACGGCGCCGGTCAGCGCGATGGTGGCGGGCTCGAGGTGGAGCGGCCCGTGCAGCAGGAACCCGACGAGCGTCGCACCCAGCACGATGAGCGACGAGCGCAGCAGGCGCGGGTTCGTGATCATCTGTCGCTCGTCGAGCTGGAGCAGTCCCTCGCGGAGGGCAGGGTCAGCCTGCAGGTCGTTGCGGAACAGCCAGCGCGCGGCGATCAGATAGAGCGCCAGGAGGAGCGCGGACAGCGGCGCCATGTGGAACAGGAAGGCGTCGAACCCCAGATCCGCGGCGCTGCCGATCAGCAGGTTTGGCGGGTCCCCGATGAGCGTCGCCGCGCCGCCGATGTTGGAGGCCAGGATCTCGCTGACGATGAACGGGAAAGGGCTCATCCCGAGCCGGGCGGCCAGAAAGAGCGTGATCGGCCCGACGAGGACCACGGTGGTCACATTGTCGAGAAACGCCGAAGCCACCGCGGTGATGAGGCTCAGCACCACAAGCAGGCGGTACGGCTCGCCGCGCGCCACCCTCGCCGAACGCACGGCCAGCCAGCCGAAGATCCCCGTCTGCCGCAGGATGCCGGCGAGGATCATCATCCCCGCCAGGAGGAAGATGACATTGAAGTCGATCTCCTCGAAGGCCTGGTCCTGGCTGATGACGCCGAGGAGGATCATGGCCATGCCGCCGGCCATTGCCGCGATCGTCTTGTGGATCCGCTCGGTGACGATGAAGGCGTATGTGGCGACGAACACGACGAGGCCGATGACGACCTCCGCGCTCACTGGCCGGCCTCTGGCTCCAACAGGCGCGATCGGCCGGTTGCCTGCACCCACACGAGCAGCAGCTCGAGCTGGTCGATGTAGCCCACCACTCGCTCGTCCTCGTCCGTGATCGGCAGCCCGTTGAGCCTGTGCTCGTGCATGCGCTCGAAGGCGTCCCGAACGCTCTCGTGCGGGTGGACGCTGACGGGCTCGCTCATGATCTGTTCGCACGTCCGGGCTCCGACGTGCGCGGCGTACTTCAGGACCGCCTGGTAGTCGGCAATCTCGGCGAGGAACTCCTCGGGGACGATCTTGAGGAAGATGTCGTTCACGAGGACGCGGACCGGAATCAGACCCACGAGCCGGCCGGACTCGTCCACCACGGAGAGCACCCGGCACGCCGCGTTCTCGACCGCGAGCTCTGCCAACTGCCGGAGGCTGTCGCCGGCGTGTACGACGATTGGCCCGATGCGCAGCAGCCGGTCCGCGTCTGCGATCGGCGTCTGCTGCGTGATGGATTCTGGGCTCTGCCCGGGTTCGCTCATTAGCGCTCCAGAAACGACACGAGGCCGCGCAACTGCGCAGCCTCCACCAGCGGCACCTGCGGTATGGGCCTGGTGCCGGACCCGAACCCGCTCGCTGCGGGTTGCCGCCAGAGTCTAGCCGAAGGAGGTGGGCCGGTATGATCGGCTCATGCCGCCGACGACGCGACGCGCCGCCGACAGCCGGTCCATGCCATGACCGGCCTCGCCCTCACCCTGCTCACGGCGCTCGCCGCGGCGCTGGTGATGGGGGCGGTGGCGCACCGGATCGGCCTGCCTCCGATGCTGGGCTACATCGCCGCCGGAATCGTCGTGGGACCTGCGTTCCCCGGACCGGTGGCCGATCGCGAGGAAGTGCTGGCCCTTGCGGATATCGGCGTGGCGCTGCTCATGTTCAGCATCGGCCTGCAGTTCAGCCTTGGAGAGCTTCGCGCCGTGGGAGCCCGAGTCCTCGCGGGGACGCCGCTCCAGGTCGCGATCACGATGGGCATCGGCACGGCGACAGGGCTCCTTCTGGGGTGGCAACCGCTCGAGGCGCTGTTCATCGGCAGTGCGGTGTCAGTCGCTTCGACGGTCGTCCTCGTCAAGATCGCCGGGGAAGGCGATTTGCACACCACGACCCACGGCCGTACTGCCCTCGGGGTATCGATCGTCCAGGACATCCTCACGGTGGTCCTCGTGACGGGTCTCTCCGCGGTCGCCAGTCGCGACGAGTCCGCTGGAGCGATCGTCGTCTCCGTGGCGGTCGCCCTGGGCTTCGTGGCCCTGGTGGTCGCGGGCGGCTCGCGCGTACTGCCGCAGCTGCTCGGGGTCGTGGCGGGCCTGCGCTCGCGTGAGCTGTTCGTCATCGCGGTCGCGCTGATCGCCATCGGCACCGCCTTCGCCGCCAGCGCGGTCGGTGTGAGCGTCGCGCTCGGAGCGTTCGTCGCGGGGCTCGCGCTGGCCGACTCCGACCTCACTGCCAGTGTTCTGGGCGAGATCGTTCCGCTGCGAGAATTGTTCAGCACCTTCTTCTTCGTCTCGATCGGCCTTCTCCTCCAGCCCACCGCCGTGCTCGAGGCGTGGCCGGCCGTCCTGGCACTGCTCGTGATCATCACGCTCGGCAAGGCCATCCCGATCGCCGCGCTTGGCCTGATCGACGGTCAGCGGCCGTCGTCGGCCCTCCGCGCGGGCGCACTGGTCGGGCAGAGCGGCGAGTTCAGCTTCGTCCTCGCCTCCGCGGGGCTGGCGGTCGGGGCGGTCTCCAACGAGACCTTCAGCCTGGCGATGGGCGCCGTGGTCCTCTCGATCCTCACCGCCGGGCCGCTGTACGCCGGCGCGCGAAGGCTCGGCGAGAGACTCGACCCGCTTGCGACCCGGCGTCCCCTGCCCGGGGACGAGCCGGCAGCCGGCCTTCGCCGCCACGCCGTGATCCTCGGGTATGGCCGCGTGGGGCGCTCGGTCGGTCGCGTGCTGGGATCCCGAGGATTCGGGTGGGTGGCCGTGGACGGCGACTACTCGATCGCCCGCGAGGCGCGAGCGGCAGGGGCGCCGTGCATCTACGGCGACGCCGGCACTCCCTCGGTGCTCGACCACGCCCATGTGGCGGACGCGCACGCGCTGGTCGTGGCCATCCCCGACGCGCTTGCCACGCGGCAGGCGGTTATCTACGCGCGCTCACGGAACCCGCGGATCGAGATCGTCGCCCGTGCTCACTCCGAGGCGGAGGAGTCGGACCTGCGGCGGCTGGGGGTCGCTCGTGTCGTCCTCGCCGAGCGGGAGGTCGGAAACGAGCTAGTTCGCCACGCCCTGCGACGCTTCGGCGTCAGCGATCGGGAGGTTGCCGCCATCCTGGGGCCGCGCCGCCGCTGAGGGACTTCAGGCTGGCCAGGCCTCGCCGATGCGGTCCACCAGCTCGTCGAGTGAGTGGACGACGAGATGCGCGGCGCCATCGCGGTCTTCGTGCAGGTAGCCCCACGGGCCGCGGCGGATCCACACCGCTCGCATGCCGGCCGCCCGCGACGGTCGCACGTCGTTGTCGACGCGGTCGCCGACATACGCGACGTCCCCCGCGTCAGGTGACCCGATGAGCTCGATGGTCCGTGCGAAGAAGGCGGGATCGGGCTTGGAGACCTCCATCGCCTCGCTCATCGCCATGACCTCGACGTCCACGCCCAATGCCCGCAGCTCATCGTGCCGACGGGCGGGCTGGTTCGCCGTGATCGCGAGCCGATACCCCGCGGCCTTGAGCGCCTCGAGCGACCGGAGCGCATCGGGATAGAGATCCTCGCGACTGAACCCGCCGAAGCGCGCCTCAACCTCGGGCTGCCGCCTCTCCCAGCCCGGCTCCCGCAGCAGGTCGAAGAACCGGCGCCAGTCCTCGGGCCTCTCCTCGTTGGAGATCGATCCGCCCAGCACCGCCATGAGCGTGAACTGCGGAATCTCGAGCACCTCGGCCCACGTCCGGAAGATCCGCGTCTCGTCGATCAGCGTCTCGCCGACGTCGAGCACCACCCAACGGTCTGTCATGGGCCGATGCTAGACGAGCCGGCGGCACTGCCTGGCGCGACCCGGCGCGCCATCGGGTTAGCCTTCGGCGGATGGATCTCGTCCGCAATCTCGTGCGTATCGGCCTTGCCGTCTTCCTGGCCGTCGCCGGGGCCGGTCACTTCACCAACCCGCGACCGTTCGTTGAGCATCTTCCAGATTCGGTGCCGATGCGCGGTGAGCTCGTCGCGCTGACCGGTGCGGTCGAGCTGGGTCTGGCAGCCGGGCTCGTTGGCCCGCGGCGATGGCATCGACCCGCAGGCATCGCCGTGGCCGCGTACCTGGTGCTCGTCTTCCCGGCGAATCTCTACGCGGCGGTGAGCCAGGTGCCGATCGAGGGCGTGCCGAACGGCTGGATCCGCTGGGCGCGCCTCCCGCTCCAGATCCCGCTCATCGCCGCGGCACTGTGGTCCACGCGCGGGCGCTAGGCCTGCTTGACGCCGCTCACCAGGGCCTCGACCGATGGCTTCGCGTCGCCGAACAGCATGGTCGTCTTCTCGTTGCTGAACAGCGGATTCGGGATGCCCGCGAACCCCGCGCCTCGGCCGCGCTTGAGGACGATGATGTGCTGCGCGGCGTCCACGTTGAGGATCGGCATCCCCGAGATCGGCGAGCCGGCCTCGCGCGCCGCCGGGTTGACGACATCGTTGGCGCCGATGATGAGCGCGACGTCGGTATCGGCGAAGTCGTCGTTGATCTCGTCCATCTCCTTGAGCCGGTCGTAGGGCACGTTCGCCTCGGCGAGGAGGACGTTCATATGCCCCGGCATGCGACCGGCCACGGGATGGATGGCGAACTGCACGTCGACTCCCTTGGCGACAAGCAGGTCCATCAGCTCGCGGACGGGACCCTGCGCCTGCGCCACCGCCATGCCGTAGCCCGGCACGATGATCACGCGCTTGCCGTACGCCATCAGCACCGCCGCATCGTCCGCGCTGATCTCCCGCAGCTGCTCCTCGCCCTCGGCTCCGGCCGCAACCGCGCCCCCGCCGGTGCCGAAGCCGGCGAACAGCACGTTGAAGAGCGACCGGTTCATCGCCTTCGTCATGAGCTGGGTGAGGATCGCGCCCGAGGCGCCGACGAGCGTTCCCGCGATCAGCAGCGCGTAGTTGCTCAGCACGAAGCCGGTGGCCGCCACCGCGATCCCGGTGTACGAGTTCAGCAGCGAGACCACAACGGGCATGTCCGCCCCGCCGATCGGCATGACCAGCTGCACGCCGAGCGCGAGCGACAGGCCGACGAAGAGCAGGAAGAGCGGCACGCTGGGTTCGACAGCGGCGAGATAGACGCCGATCGCAACGACCGCCAGGAAGAGCCCGGCGGTGACGAACTGCGACCCGGGGTACTTGACCGGGCGGCCCGAGATCAGCCCCTGGAGCTTGCCGAAGGCGACGATCGAACCGGTCAGGCTGACGGCGCCGATGATCGCGCCCAGCAGCGTGGCGATGACGAAGGCGAGCGGCAGGAGCTCACCGGGGTGCAGTTCCGAGTCGCGCACGAACTCCACCACCGCCACCAGGGCAGCCGCGCCACCGCCGGCCCCGTTGAAGATGGCGACCATCTGCGGCATGGCGGTCATTGCCACGCGCTTGGCGCCGAGCCAACCAGCCACTGCGCCGACGGCCCCGCCCACCACGATGATCCACCAGTTGTCGGAGACTCCGAAGCTGCCCTCGGAGGTGAAGAAGGTCCAGGCCACCACGAGCGCCATGCCCCCGGCACCCAGCAGGTTGCCGCGGCGCGCGGTCGCCGGCGAGGCGAGGAACTTGAGGGCCAGGATGAACGTGACGCTGGCGACGAGCCAGACGAGGTAGTTCAGGATCTCGAGCGCGTCCATCTAGGGCCGATCCCCTGGGCGCTTCTTGAACATCTCGAGCATGCGATCGGTGACGACGAAGCCGCCGACGACGTTGATCGTACCGAGGATGACCGCGAGCAGCGACAGGGCGATCGCCACGGTCCCGCCGGCGGTCGCCGCGACCAGCATCGCCCCGACGACGATGACGCCGTGCACGGCGTTCGCGCCGCTCATGAGCGGGGTGTGGAGCATCGTCGGCACCTTCGACACGACCTCGTAGCCCACGACGGCGGCGAGGACGAGGATGAACAGCGCCGAGATCAGCTCGAAGGCCGTGAGCTCCATCGGTCTATGAATCCTTTCCGGCCGGGGCCGTGGCGCCCTCGGGCTCGGACGCCTCGATGCCGAGCGCCTTGGCCGTGGCCTCATGCACGACCTTGCCCCCGTGGGTGATCGTGGCGCCGCGGGTGATCTCGTCCTGGAAGTCCAGCGCGATCTTCCCGTCCTTCACCAGGTGCTTGACGAGGGTCTGGACGTTCTTGGCGTACATCTGGGTCGCGCTGCCGGGCATGGTGGCGGGCAGGTTCGTGAGGCCGATGATCCGCACCCCGTGCTTGACGACCTCCTTTCCGGGCTCGGTCCCCTCGACGTTGCCGCCCATCTCGGCCGCCATGTCCACGATCACGCTGCCGGGCTTCATGCTCTTCACCATCGCCTCGGTCACGAGTCGTGGTGCGGGCCGGCCGGGGATGAGGGCGGTGGTGATGATGAAGTCCGCCTCCTTCACGCGCTCGGCGATGAGCTCAGCCTGTCGGCGCTTGTAGTCGTCGCTCATCTCGGTCGCGTAGCCCCCCGCCGTTTCGGCCTTCGCCTTCTCCTCATCGGTCATCTCGACCTCGAGGAAGGTGCCTCCCAGGCTCTGGACCTGCTCCTTCACCGCGGGCCTGACGTCGGTCGCTTCCACGACGGCCCCCAGGCGTCGCGCGGTGCCGATGGCCATCAGTCCCGCGACGCCGGCGCCCATCACGATCCCGCGTGCCGGGCGCACCGTGCCCGCGGCTGTGGTGAGCAACGGCATGAACTTCGGCAGCCGCTCGGCGGCGATGAGGACGGCCTTGTAGCCGCCGACCGTGGCCTGTGAGCTGAGCGTGTCCATCGACTGCGCGCGAGTGATGCGCGGGATGGCATCCATGCTGATCGCGGTCACGCCGCGCTCGGCCAGCTTCTCGGCGATCTCGGGGCGGGCAAGCGCACCGAGCGTGCCGATCAGAACGGTCCCCTTCCGCAGCATTCCGACTTCCTCATCCGAGGGACGGCCGACGCGGAGCACCAGGTCCGCCTCGCCGTAGAGGGATGGCGCGTCGGGCACGATGCGCGCTCCGGCTTCGGTGTAGGCCTCGTCGAGGTTGGAGGATGCCGCTCCAGCGCCGGCCTCGACCAGCACCTCGAGACCATCCGCCACGAGCTGGCCGGCGATCTGGGGCGTGAGAGCGACGCGCGTCTCGCCTTCGGCGGTCTCGCGCGGTACAGCGATCTTCATTCAGGGCGTCCGTATCGGGTTCGCAGGGCGTGCACACGGCGAACCGCCGTGGCTCGAGTTGGGCGCAATGGCGGTTCGGGAAGCGGAGTCTAGCAGAGGGGGAGGTCGCGCCCGGACTGCGGTATGGTGCGGCCGATGAGCCTCGTCGTCGATCGAGTCACCAAGCGATTCGGGAGCATCGTCGCGCTCGACGAGGCGTCGTTCACGGTCGAGCCCGGGCAGATCTTCGGCCTGCTCGGCGCCAACGGGGCCGGCAAAACCACCTGCATGCGGATCGTGCTCGACATCCTTCGCGCCGACGAGGGCACGGTGACCTGGCAGGGCGTCGAGCACATCGCACTCCCACGCCGCACGTGGGGCTACCTGCCGGAGGAGCGGGGCCTGTACCCGAAGATGAAGGTGGCCGAGCAGCTGCGCTTCTTCGCGGCGCTGTATGGAATTTCCGATGCTGACGCCTCGGCTCAGATCGACGAGTGGCTCGAGCGGTTCCGCATCCCGGACTACCGCGACCGACGGGCGGAGGAGCTGTCCAAGGGCAACCAGCAGAAGATCCAGTTCATCGCGGCGGTCCTGCACGACCCGGAGGTGATGATCATGGACGAGCCCTTCACCGGTCTCGACCCGATCAACGTGCGGCTCCTGAAGGAAGCCTTCCTGACGATGCGGGACCGCGGCAAGACGCTCATCTTCAGCACGCATCAGATGGAGACGGTCGAGGAGCTGTGCGAGTCCATCGCCATCGTCGACCAGGGGCGGGTGGTGGTGCATGGATCGGTACGGGACGTGAGGCGGGCAATGGGACGGCGTGTCCTGCGTCTCGCGACGGATGGAGACGGCCAGTTCGTCGAGGCGCTGGTCGCCCAGGACGGCATCACCATCGGTGCGCGTCGGTCCGACTTCGTGGAGCTTCACCTGCCGCCGTCCTTCGATCCCGACACGATCCTGCGCGCCGCGCTCGAGCAGGGGAGGCGCGTCACGCGATTCGAGATCGCCGAGCCGAGCCTCGAGGAGGTCTTCATCGAGCACGTCGGGCGCCGGGCCGTCGATGAGGACGAGGAGCATCTCGCCTCCTCCACCCGCGAAGAGTCCGCGGCATGAGCGCGCTGTGGCCGAATGCCGGTCATGTCGCGCAGCGGGAGTACCTCGTGCGCGTGCGCAGCCGTGCGTTCGTGATCACCACCACCCTGCTCGCCGTCGCGGTGCTCGCCGTGGCCATGGCGCCGACCATCTTCACAGCCATCGGCGTCAACGACGCGCCTCCCCGGATCGCGCTCGACGTCCAGGCAACCGATCTGCCCTCGGACCCCGCCGTCGCAATACGCACCGCGCTCGTCTTGGCCGGAGGGGAGGGGGGCGAGGCGCCCAGCGTCAGCACTGCGGGCGATCCGGCCGAGGCGGCCGAGGCCGTGCGCGACGGCTCCCTGGATGGACTGCTCACCATCTCCCGCGGAGCCGATGGCGAGCTGGCGTTCGAATACCTCAGCAATGACAGCCCGACGAGCCTCACACGGTTGCTCGTGGTCCAGGCCGCAGGAGCGCTGTCAATCTCCGACCGCCTGTCACGGTCAGGGATTGCACCGGCGCAGGCCGCACAGCTGTTCAGCCCGCCATCGTTCACCGCCACGTCGGCCGACCCTGTGGCGGTGGAGGACGCGAGTTACGGCCCGGCCCTCCTCGTGGCCTACGTCGTGGTGATCCTCACCTTCATGGCGATCATCACATACGGCAACTGGGTGGCGCAGAGCGTCGCCGAGGAGAAGTCGAACCGAGTCATGGAACTGCTCATCACGGCCGCCACGCCGCGCCAGCTGCTCACCGGCAAGGTGCTGGGCACCGGGGCCGCGGGCCTGACGCAGTACCTCGTCATGGTCGGTACGGTGCTGCTTGGCTTTCTTGCGAACGGACCCGTCTCGGAGTTCTTCGGTCTCGGACCGGGCGCGCCATTCGCGCTCCCGTCCGTCGAGCCGTGGATGCTGCCAGTCCTCGCCGCCTTCTTCCTCCTCGGGTTCGTGCTGTATTCGACGCTCTACGCGGCGTCCGGCTCCATGGTCTCCCGCATCGAGGACGTGCAGCAGGCGGCCGGACCCCTGATGTTCCTGTCGATCGGCGGATACCTCGTCTCGTTCAGCGCGTTGAACGCTCCTGACGCAGGCTGGGTGGCGGTGCTGTCGCTGATCCCGTTCTTCAGTCCGTACCTCATGCCGACGAGGATGCTCCTCACGAGCGTGCCGGCATCCGAGATCCTCATCGCGCTGGCGCTCATGATCGTGACCCTGGTGGCTGCCATCTGGGTGGCGTCGCGGATCTACAGCGCGGGTGTGCTGATGTACGGCCAGCGGGCCGGGTTGCGGACAGTGCTGCGCGCGACTCGGGTCAGCCGCTAGCCTCGACCACCCGCGGGCGCGGCGCCGCGCCCGCGGTACGCATGCCCAGGCTCGTCACGCGCGGGCGCAGCGCGAACCGATCGTCAGGCGGGGCAAGCGTGGCGGCCGCCGCCGCATCCCCCAGCACGAGCGCGGAGAGGTACTCGCCGACCGCCGGGCCGTGCTTGTAGCCGTGCCCCGATCCGCCCCCCACGATCCATGCCTCGGGCACGGTGGGGTGGCGGTCGATGATGAAGTGCGTGTCCGCCGTGAGCTCGTACTGGCACACGCGCCCCTCGGACACCGGCTGCTCGGCCATGGCCGGAAAGTGGCGGCGAAGGTACTCGCGGGCGAAGTCGACACGCTCGTCGGTGAGCCGCCGCTCCTGGCGATCGGGGTCGACGATCGGCCCCGGCCAGTCCGGCGCCACCTTGAACCCGCGGCGCTCGATGGACGGGATCCCGTAGAAGGAGCCCTCGTAGTCGACCCAGGTCGGTATCTGCCCGGCGTCGAAGCTGTCGTCGCCTGGGGGCGTGGCGAAATAGATGATCTCCTGCTGCGGGACCGAGAGCTCGAGCGCCGGGACCGCACCGAGAAGCTTGGGGAGCCATGGACCCGCGGCGAACACCACCGCATCGGCATCCACGGGGTCGCCATTCACGGTGACCGTCTCGTCACGCACCTGCGCGAGACCGATGCGGACCTCTCCGCCCTCATCAGTGAGAGCACGCGCGGCCGTGGCCACACCGCGCCTGGCCATGAGCGCCCCGGCATCGGGCTCGTAGAGGGCCCACGTGAAGCCGTCGGGCCTGACCTGGGGCCAGCGGCGGGCGATCTCATCGGCGTCAAGGCGTTCCGCCGGCATCCCCAGGCGCTCGAGGGTGGCGGCCGAATCGGCCTCGAAGCCGTCGTCTCGGTTCGCGAACCACAGGACGCCTGTGGGCACGAAGAGCGTGGGGTCGAGCTCGCGCCACTGCGCAAGGGAGTGGCGCTGCCAGCGAGGGTAATGGTCGTCGGGCCCATGCGCGGAGCGGGTGACGCGCGACTCGTCGCCGGAGCTCGCGAGGGAGTTGCCCGGGCCGTACTGGTCGACCAGCGTGACCGTCGCGCCTCGCCGGCGAAGCCAGCGCGCGGTCCACGTCCCGAAGACGCCGGCACCGATGACGAGGACATGCACGTGCGGATGGTAGCGGGACGCTACGATCCGCAGCATGGAGGGCACTCCGCACGCGACGGCCATCAGCACTCGGTCTCTGACCAAGCGCTACGGCTCCGTGCCCGCGCTCACCGACCTCACGCTCGACGTCAACCGAGGCGAGATCTTCGGCTTCCTGGGCCCCAACGGGGCGGGCAAGTCGACCACCATTCGCACGCTGCTCGGCTACCTCCACGCCACGTCGGGCTCGGCGACGGTGCTCGGCAGGGACGTGGAGACCGATTCGGTCGACATCCGGCGCCTGACCGGCTACCTGCCCGGTGGGATCGCGCTCTACGACTCGCTGAGCGGGGAGGAGGCGCTCGACTACCTCGGCGACCTCCAGGGTCGGGAGGCGGTTCGGCGCGCCGAGCTGTGCGATCGGCTCGAGCTGCCGGCCACGGTCCTGAAGCGCCGAGTGCGTGACTACTCGCGCGGCATGCGCCAGAAGATCGGCGTCGTCCAGGCGCTCCAGCACGACCCGGAGCTGGCGATCCTCGACGAGCCCACCGAGGGCCTCGACCCACTGATGCAGCAGGCCTTCTATCGCATCCTCGACGACCTGCGAACGCAGGGTCGGACCGTCTTCTTCAGCTCGCACGTGCTGTCGGAGGTCGAGCGGCTCTGCGACCGCGTGGCGATCATCCGCGCCGGCCACCTGATGGCGATCCACGACGTGGGCGATCTCCTGGCGCGGAGGCGCCGGCGGGTGATGATTCGGTGGCGCGGCGGCGCACCTGACCTCCCATCGCTGCCGGGGCTGGAGGACGTCCAGATCCACGGCAACCGAATGCACGGGACACTCACAGGGGCCGTCGCGGAGTTCGTCCGCGCGATTGCCTCCCCCAGCCTCGAGGACCTCACGATCGAGCCCGCGAGCCTGGAGGAGGCGTTCCTCGAGTACTACGCCGATGCGGACGACGCACCGGCGGCTGCCTCACGGAGGGCAGAGGCGTGAACGGCCGCCTCTTCCGCCAGACGTTGCGCTGGCAGCGCACACGGCTCCTGATCGTGATGGTCGCCGCGATCGCATGGGGCATCCTGATACCGATCGTGTACATCGCGTTCAGCGACGCGATGCGCGACCTCGTCAACTCCGGCGCCATACCGAACGAGCTGCTGAACATCGGCTCCGGGTCGCTGTTCACGCTGCCGGGAGCCATCACGCTCGGCCTCCAGCACCCGCTCGCCATCGCGATGCTCGGCATCTTCGCGGTGGGCGCCTCGTCCACCGCCATCGCCGGCGAGCGCGCTCGCGGCACGCTGGAGACGGTGCTCGCGCGGCCGATCTCGCGCACCACGCTCTACGTGAGCATCCTCGTCGCGCTCCTGCTCGTCGTCCTCGTGGTCCTGTCGACGCTCCTGGGCGCCATGTTCGGCGCGTCCACCGGGCTTGGGATCGGCGACGAGCTGGACACCGCGGCCCTGCCGCTGGTGATCCTCAACGGCTTCGGGCTGTGGGCCGCCTTCACGACGTTCGGGCTCGCCGCATCGGTCTCATTCGACCGGCCCGGTCCCGCCATCGGCCTCACGCTGGCCTGGCTCCTCATCCACTACTTCCTGGAGATCCTCGGCTCCCTGTGGACCGATGCGGCCTGGACGCAGGACTACTCGCTGCTCCACCACTTCGACCCGGGAGCGATCCTCACTGGCGACGTGCGACCGCTGGACTTCGTCATCGTCTTCGTGGCCGCGATCGTCCCGATCGTCTACGCGCTGGTCGTCTTTCCGCGGCGGGACTTGGCGGCGCCGGCCTAGGCCTGAGCCGGTCCCGCGGCAGCGAGGTCCAAGAGCTCGTCCAATGCCATGGCGCGGCCCTGCTCCCAGGCCGCCGCGAGCTCAGGATCGCCGAGCAGTCGCTCTGGATAGAAGCCGGCCCATTCTCGGTTCCGCCTGGCGAGATGGGCGCCTCCCTGCCGCTGGATCGCATCGGCGCCGCCCGCGACCTGCATTGCGTGTGCGTGGCGTCCCTCGTCGAAGGCGACGGCGGCAAGCCCGTCGAGCACCAGTGCGTACCCGGACAGGTCGCCCGAGGTTCGAAACGATTCGAGCGCCAGCTGGTAGTGCTGCCGGCCGCTCGTGCGCTCGCCGCGCAGGTTGTCGTTCAGGCCGAGCATGAACTCGGTCCACGCGAGCATGAAGCGGTCGCCGCTCTCCGTGAAGATTCGGAGGCACTCTGCGCCGAGCCGATCCGCGGCGTCGGCGTTGAGCTGGAGCACCTCCATGTCGAGCAGCGCCCAAAGGGCCTTGCCCTCGCCCGCGCGGTCGCCGATGCGCCGGTAGATGGTCACCGCCTCCTGTGCACTGTTGAGGATGTCAGACGGGATCCGCATCGGCACCGCGTCCTCCCCGGTCGTGAAGCTCATGCTCACGTTGTAGAGCGCGTTGGCAACGGCAGCGTCGTCGCCAATCTCACGCTCGATCGCCAGGGCGCGCTCGTAACGCTCCCGGGCCAGTTCCATGTCGCCGCGCCAGTAGGCGAGTCCACCGGCGGCTTCGAGGGCGACCGCCAGCTCGGCGGGGCGCTCGTCCAGTCCGGGAATCTCAAGGACCCGTGAGGCTCGGTCCTCGCCCTCCGCAAGGAAGCCGCGCATCTGCCACATCCGCCACGTGGCGGCGAGCATCCGCACCGCCAGCGCGGCCTCTCCCTCCATCGTGGCCCAGCTCAGGGCCGCCCGGAGGTTGTCATGCTCCCGCTCCGCGCCGTCCAGAGCCGCCTTCTGGTCATCGGTGAAGATCCGAGTCGCTGCGTCCTCGGCGCGCCGCGCAAAGTGCTCGGCGTGCGTCCGCCGAAGCGCCTCGCGCTCCTCCGCCCGCTCGGCGAGCCGCTCTTCCGCGTACTCGCGGATGGTCTCGAGCATCGCGAAGCGAGGCGTCCCGTCCGGCAGCTCCTCCTGACGGGCGAGGCTCTTGTCGACCAGCGCCCCGAGGGCATCGAGGACGTCCGGCGCGTACGAGCCGAGGACCGCCTCGACCGCCGCCAGATCGGCGCCGCCGGAGAAGACAGAAAGGGCCCCGAAGAAGCGCCTGTCGTCGTCGTCCAGGATGTCGTAGCTCCACGCGATCGCGCCCCGCAGCGTCTGCTGACGCGCCGGTAGGTCTCGGGAGCCCCCTGAACCCAGGTCGAGGCGCCGGCTGAGCCGCTCGACCATCGCCTGCGGCGAGAGGATCCGGATGCGCGCCGCAGCGAGCTCGATCGCCAGTGGCAGGCCATCGAGCCTCCAGCAGATCTCGGCCACGGCCTGCGCGTTCTCGTCGGTGATCTCAAAGTCCGGCTTCACCCCGCGCGCGCGCTCCAGGAAGAGCGCGGCCGCGGCGTACCGAGTGATGCTGCGGTCCGCGGGCACCTCGCGTGGATCGGGCATGGGGAGTGGTGGCACCGGGTACTCCTGCTCCCCGTATACGCGCAGCGCGCTGCGACTGGTCGTGAGGAGCGTCAGCCCGGTCGCCTGCTGCAGCAGCTCGCCGATGTCCGCCGCCGCCTCGACGACCTGCTCGAGGTTGTCCAGGACGACCAGCACGCGCTTGCCGGCCAAGTGCTCGGCGAGGCGCCGGATCGGCTGTGGCCCCGGGTCCGCGACGCCGATGGCCTTGGCGATCGAGGGGAGGACGAGCTCCGGCTCACGGATAGGCGCCAACTCCACAAAGAAGGCGCCGTCGGGGAAGGCGTCGACCTCCTCGGCCGCGACCTCGAGCGAGAGGCGCGTCTTGCCAGTCCCACCGGCGCCCGTGAGGGTGACAAGCCGGTTCGAGCGCAGTAGCTCTAGGACGCGGGCGACCTCCTCCTCCCGACCGATAAAGGTCGTCGCCTGCGCCGGCAGGCGCGAAACGACGGCGTCCAGCGACCTGAGAGCGGGAAACTCGGTCGGTAGCCCGCTGACGCAGACCTGCGCGAGCAATTCCGGCTCGGGGAGGTCCTTCAGCCGATGCTCACCCAAGTCGAGCAGCCGCGCGCCATCCGGGAGATCCTGCTCCACCAGCGCACGAGTGGACGCCGAGACCAGGATCTGGCCGCCGTGACCGGCGCCCATGATCCGAGCGGCCCGGTGGACGTCCACGCCGGCATACGTCCCGTCGGCGATCGTCGCGCCGCCGGTCGTGTGCATTCCCATCCGCACCCGCACGTCGGAGTCCGCCGGCCAGGCGTGCGCGGCCAGCGATCGCTGACCCGCCGCCGCTCCCGCGACGGCACCCACCGCGGTGGGGAAGGCGACGAAGAACGAGTCGCCCTCGGTGCTCACCTCCACGCCGCCCTGCGCCGCAAACGCCTCACGGAGCAGCGCGCGGTGGTCCGTGAGCACGCCCGACCATGCGTCGCCCAGGCTGCGGGCGAGGCGCGTCGACCCCTCGATGTCGCTGAACAGGAAGGTGACGGTTCCGGTCGGCAGGCTGGTCATCGCTCCCCGCAGTGTGCGGCGCTGCCGCTCATCCGCACAAGCGCGGGCGGCCCAGTAGGCTTCCGCTGGTGACCGTCCACGCCCGCGCCGCTGCCAGGAGCCTCGCCCGCCGGCCGGTCCTCACCGCGGTGCTGGGGGCGCTGACGATCGCGTCTTCCGCCGTCCTCGTGAGCCTCGCCGACGTCTCCCCGGCGACCGCAGCCATCTTCCGCTGCGCCTACGCGCTGCCTCCGCTCGCACTGCTCGCGTGGTACGAGCAGCGGCGCTACGGACCGCGCGCCGGGGGCCAGCGGCGCCTGGCGTGGATCGCGGGTGCCTTCTTCGCGGCGGACCTCGTCCTGTGGCATCACGCCATCGAGGAGGTCGGGGCCGGCCTGGCGACGGTCCTCGGGAACACCCAGGTCGTGGTCGTGCCGATCGCCGCCTGGCTGGTGCTGGGCGAGCGCCCCGGCTGGCGCGTCGCGGTGTCGGTCCCGGTGGTGCTGATGGGAGTCGTGCTCATCAGCGGCGTGGCCGGTGGCGGGGAGGCGTACGGCCGAAATCCGCTGCTCGGCGTGCTCTTCGGCCTTGCCACCGGCGTCGCGTATGCCGGCTTTCTGCTGGTGCAGCGGCGGGCGAACGCGGATCGCCGCCGCCCGGCCGGCCCCCTATTCGACGCGACCGCTGCCGCGGCCATCTGCTCGCTGCTCATCGGCCTCCCGTTGGGAGAGGTCGACCTCGTCCCGACCTGGCCAGCCCACGGGTGGCTCGTCGTGCTCGGGCTGGGGGTGCAGGTCGTGGGCTGGCTGCTCATCAGCATCAGCCTGCCGCGCCTGCCCGCGGCAATCACATCGGTCGTGCTGACCCTCCAACCGGTCGGCTCGGTGCTCCTCGGAATCTGGATCCTGTCGGAGGCGCCGTCCGCGTTCCAGCTCGTCGGCGTGCTCTTCATCATGGCTGGGCTGCTGCTCACGACCCTCCGCCTCCGCGGCCGCCAGGGCTCCCGGAGCGCGCGCCCGGCGGGCTGACCCGGATCAGGCTGCGGGCGGGCGCCCGGGCAGTGTGACGACGAAGCATGTGTGGCCGGGCTCCGACTCGACGTCGATCCTGCCACCGTGGCGCGCGACGACCGAGTGGCTGATGTGGAGGCCGAGTCCGGTCCCGGACCCCGGCGGCTTGGTAGTCGCGAACGGCTCGAATAGCCGCTCGCGGATGGACTCAGCGATGCCCGAGCCGGTGTCGCACACCGCCACGCGCACGCCGTCGCCCTCACGCTCCGCGCGCAGCGTGAGCGTCCCACGGCCGCCCATGGCGTCAGCGGCGTTGTCGATGAGGTTCGTCCATACCTGGTTCAGCTCGGACCCTGCGGCCTCGATCTCGGGGAGGTCCTCGGCGAACTCACGACGCACCTCGACGCCCTCCTTGAGGCGGTGCCGAAGGATCACGAGGGTCTGCTCGAGGCCGATGCGAACGTCTACCCGCTGCATGGGCGCCTGGTCGAGATAGGCATAGCCCTTCACCGCGTCGACGATCTCGCTGATCCGGCCCGCGGCGAGCCGGAGCTCGCCCAGCAGTTGCGCCACCGCGGCGTCCGCCGCCAGCCACGCCACCGTCTTGGCGGGGAGCGCACGGAGCGCTTCGGCGGTCCACCCCGCATCCACCAGGGCCACGGCACTCGACGGGTCGAGGGTGCCGGACAGCGCCTCGGCCGCGTCCGCTCGGTCGAGGGCGCTGAGGGTACGCGGGCCGGGGGCCGGGGGCACATCCGATGGCTTCGGAAGCGCGTCGCGTGCGGCGAGGGCGTCGCCGACAGCGTCGGCCGACCTGCGCAGGGCCGCGGCGGGGTTGTTGAGCTCGTGCGCGAGGCCCGCCGAGAGCGTCCCCAGCGCGGCGAGCTTCTCGCGCTCGCGGAGAAGTCCCTCCGTGGAGCGAAGGCGCCCCATCACCGTGCGGAGGATCGCGAGCGCCGTCTCCGGCCGCTGGAGGACCCCGGTCAACGCCTCGCTGGGCACGCACAGGACGGTCACGTCGGTCCGGGCGCTCACCGAGGCGCTTCGCGGTCGATCCTCGACGACGGCCATCTCCCCCACGATCCCGCCCGGGCCAACCAGTGCGATCGGAACCTCTCCCTCGCCACTCCGCTTAGTGACGCTCACCTCGCCCTCGGCGACGACGAAGAACTCCTGGGCATCGGTCCCTTCGGTGAGCAGCCGCTCGCCAGCCTTGAGCTGCATCGGCGTGCTCATCTCGACCAGCCTGGTGAGCTCGGCCTCCGGCAGGTGGGCGAAGAGCTGGCTCGCGCGCAGCGCCTCCGCGGGCGTCATCGGTCGGCGCTCACAGCGAGGCGAGGTACTGATGCACGAACTGGACGGCCATCGAGCCCTCTCCCACGGCGCTCGCGATTCGCTTCACGGACCGATGCCGCACGTCCCCGGCGGCGAACACGCCGGGCATGCTCGACTCCAGCAGGAACGTGTCGCGTTCCAACCGCCATCCCTGCTCCGCGGTGACGTCGGGACCGGTGAGGACGAAGCCCTGCTCGTCGCGCTCCACGACGCTCTCCAGCCAGCCGGTGCGTGGCTGCTGGCCGATGAAGACGAAGAGGGCCTCCAGGTCGAGCGTGATCTCGCCGTCGGGGAGACGGAAGTCGGCCTGCTCGAGCTGTCGCTCACCGCGCAGCGCGAGCGTCTCCGCGTTCGTGTGGACGCGGACATTGTCGAGCGCGGCGAGCTGCTCGGCGAGGTAGGCGCTCATGGTCGAAAGGTCGGGCCCCTTCACCGTGAGGTGGACTGTGCGGGCGAATCGAGCGAGGTGCACGGCTGCCTGGCCGGCGGAGTTGCCGGAGCCGATGACGCCCACGTCGGCGTCCCGGTAGAGCATCGCCTCGGTCGTGGCCGCGCCGTAGTACACGCCTGCCCCGGCGAGCTCCGCTGCCCCGGGAACCTCCAGCTGCCGGTAGGTGACCCCCGTCGCAACGATGGTCGCCTGGCACGAGAGCTCAGAGCCATCGTCAAGGACGATGGTGCGGTAGGGATCGGCGCGCGCGATGCTGCAGGCCTCCTGGGACGAGACGATCTCAGCACCAAGCCGCCGCGCCTGCGCGAGCGCTCGACGCGCGAGGTCGCTTCCGGTGAGTCCCGCCGGGAAGCCGAGGTAGTTCTCGATGCGGCTGGTCGTCCCCGCCTGCCCCCCGGGGGCCTCGCGCTCGATGAGCAGCGTCTTGAGTCCCTCGCTCGCCCCGTAGACGGCGGCCGCCAGCCCCGCGGGGCCCGCGCCGACGATCACGAGGTCGTAGAACGGCAGCGACGCGTGCGTGGCGAGCCCGATCGCATCGGCCAGCTCGCGGTTCGTCGGGTTGCGCAGCACGCGACCGTCGGCGAAGAGGACGAGTGGCTCGCCGGGCTTGATCTCCTCGTCCAGCGACTGGACGATTCGCACGCCCTCCTCGTCCGTGTCGGGATCGAGCCACGCGTAGGGGACCTGGTTGCGGGCGAGGAAGTCGCGGATGTCGTGGCCCCGCGGCGCCCAACGCGGTGCGAGCAGTCGGAGGCCCTCGAACGGCGGCCGGAAGCCGGCGGCCCAATCGGCAAGAAGGTCGTCGAGGACGGGGTAGAGCCGCTCCTCCGGCGGGTCCCACGGCTTGAGTAGGTAGTGGTCGAGGCGGATGTCGTTGATCGCCCGGATGGCGACCTCGGTGTCGGCGTAGGCGGTGAGCAGGACCGTCTTCGCATCGGGCTGAAGCGGGAGCGCCTCGCGCAGGAGCTCGATGCCGGTCATCACCGGCATGCGCTGGTCTGCGATGAAGAGGGCGACTGGATCGCCGCGCCGGGTCAGCTCTCTCACGAGCTCGAGCGCCTCGGGACCGGATCCGGACGCAAGGATCCGGTAGTCGGTGCCGTACCGGGCGCGGAGGTCGCGCTCCACGGCACGCAGCACCGGAGGGTCGTCGTCGACACTGAGGATCGCGGGCTTGGCCGCCATGGCGGCGAGTGTACGGCCGCCCGCCAATGCACGCGGTACCCTCGCTCGCGTGGTTCACGCAGACTCGCCCGGTCCAGTCCTGCTCAGCGGCAGGGGCCGCCTCGCGCCACTGGGCCTCTCGCCGTGGGCGCTGGTCGTGGTGGACGGCCGAATCGCCTGGGTCGGGGCCCCCGTTGACGCCCCGGCCACCGTTGCCGTGCGAGTCGACCTCGGCTCCGCGCTCGTCACCCCGGGTCTGGTGGACAGCCACACCCACCCGGTCTTCGCGGGTGACCGCGCCGATGAGGCCGCCGCGCGGCTCAGCGGTGCCCCCTACACGGGTGGCGGCATCCTGCGCACCGTGGCCGCGACGCGCGAGGCCACCGATGCCACGCTGGAGCGGCTCGTGGAGGAGAGGTTGCGAGCGGCGCTCGCCGCCGGCACGACCACCGTCGAGTGCAAGTCGGGCTACGGCCTCTCCCTGGACGAGGAGCTGCGCCACCTCCGCGTGATCGGCCGCGTCGCGGAGCGAATGCCGGTGCGCGTGATCCGCACGCTGCTCGCCGCGCACGCCGTTCCGACGG
The DNA here is from genome assembly GCA_963840205.1 of uncultured Chloroflexia bacterium. Lineage (GTDB taxonomy): Bacteria > Chloroflexota > Limnocylindria > QHBO01 > QHBO01 > JACDBZ01. The sequence goes on along the minus strand of CAWIXZ010000015.1, from coordinate 33,914 downwards.
AGGCGGGCTCCATGTCCGACTACGCGGCGCACGTCGCCGACGAGATCGTGCCCGCGGCCGCGGCCGAGGGGCTCGCCGACTTCGTCGACGTCTTCTGCGACGAGGGATTCTTCGACGTGGCGGCGACGGAGCGGATCGGGCTCGCGGCGCGAGCCGCCGGGCTTGGCCTTCGCCTGCACGCCGACCAGCTGGCGAACACCGGGGCCGCGGCGCTGGGGGTCCGGCTCGGTGCGGCATCCGTCGACCACCTCGAGCAGCTCGACGCCGCCGGTATCAGTGCGCTAGCGGGCTCCGCCACCGTCGCGACGCTTCTGCCCGCGCCGGCGCTCGTCCTGCGTTCACGGATGCCGCCGGCGCGCGCGCTCATCGACGCGGGGGCGACCGTGGCGCTCGCGAGCGACGCGAATGCCGGCACGTTCGCAGGCTTCGGCGCGATGCCGTTGGTGATCGGCCTGGGCGCGACAGTGCTTGGAATGACGGTCACCGAGGCGCTGGCCGCGGCGACCGCAGGGTCGGCGGCCGCGCTGGGGCTAGCTGAAGAGACCGGGGCGATCCGCGAGGGGATGGCCGCCGATCTCGTCGCGTGGGATGCCGAGCACGAGGGTGCGTTCGCCCTCGGCCTTGGTTCGGTGCGGCGGCCCCAGCAAGTCTGGATCGGGGGACGCGAGGTTTCGCCGCCGGGCTAGGGCCCCAGCGGCGTGCCAGACCACCGTGCGTATGATTCGGCGCATGGACAGGTTCGATCTCGTCATCATCGGCGCAGGGGCCGCGGGCGAGGCAGCCGCCCATTACGCGCGGGAGAAGGGCGCATCGGTCGCCATCGTGGACCGTGGTCTCTTCGGGGGCTCGTGCCCCTTCTGGGCGTGCATGCCCTCCAAGGCGCTCCTCCACGCGGCGGCCATTCACCACGGCGGAGGGAAGTATCCATGGCGGAAGGCATCGTCCTTCCGCGACTACATGATCAACCGCACCAAGACCGATGAGCCCGACGACTCGGGCCACGTGAAGTCGCTCGAGGGCGCGGGCGCGACCGTCATCCGCGGCTCTGCGGCCCTGGCGGGGCCCGGACGGGTGCGCATCGGCGACCGAACGCTGGAGGCGGGAGCGGTGGTCCTGGCGGTCGGATCCGTCAGCCGCGTGCCGAAGGACCTTCCCGGATTGGCGGATGCGAAGCCATGGACGAACGTCGAGGGCACCTCGACCCGCGAGCTGCCGCGGTCGCTGGTGGTCCTGGGTGGCGGGCCGACCGGCGTGGAGCTGGCACAGGTCTATGCCCGATACGGCGTCCGGACCACGCTCGTCCACCCACGCGCGCGCGTCCACGATCGCGAGCATCCCCGCTCGTCCGCGCTGCTCGCCGAGGGGCTCGAGCGCGACGGCGTTCGCCTCCGCCTCGGCGTGCGTGCCACGGCCGTGCGAGCGGCGAAGCGGGGCGGAGCCCACGCCGTGCAGCTGTCAGCGGGAAACCCCGCGATGGGCCACGCGATCCTGCTGGCGATCGGCCGCGACCTCCCGCTCGACGGCCTCGGGCTCGAGACCATCGGCGTCAAGGTCGAGCGCGGCCGCCTGGCTCCCAACGAGCAGCTGCGAATCGCGGAGAACGTGTACGTCGCGGGTGACGTCGCGGGCCCCGAGATGCACACGCATCTCGGCCATTACACCGGCGAGGCGGCCGCCCGAATCGCGCTGGGCGACGGCCGCTACCGGCCATTCCTCGACGCCATCCCTCGCGCGACCTACACCGATCCCGAGACCGCCTCGGTCGGCCTGCTGGTCGAGCAGGCGAAGGAGCGAGGCATCGACGCGGTGGAGTTCACCACGGACATCGGCACGTCCTCGAAGGGCTACATCGAGGAGGCGGCCGGCCACGCCACGATCGTGGTCGATCGGCGCGAGAAGGTGCTCGTCGGCGCGTTCCTGGCAGGGCCCTACGTCTCGGAGGCGATCCACGAGTGCGTGCTCGCCATCAGGGCGCGCATCCCCCTCGCCACCCTGGCCGATACGATCCACGCCTTCCCGACGGTCGCCCGCGTCCTCGGCACGTCCTTCGTCAGCGCCGATCGGGCGCTCAGCGCATGAAGGACTTCGTCGCCGAGACGACCGCGCTGCTGCGGCGCACGCCGGAAGTGCTGCGGGCGCTGCTGCACGACGTCCCCGACTCATGGACCGATACCCCGGATGTGCCGGACGGCTGGCGGCCGCACGACGTGGTCGGGCACCTCATCACCGGCGAGCTGACCGACTGGATCGCGCGAACGGAGCGCATCCTGAAGGACGGGCCGACCGTCGCGTTCGACCGATTCGATCGCACCGCGATGCTCGACCGCGATGCCGGCGTGCCACTGAACGAGCTGGTGGAGCGCTTCGCGACACTGCGCGGCGAGAACCTGGCGCGGCTCGGCGACCTCGTCGTCGAAGCGGACCTTGACCGCCGCGGACTGCATCCCTCGCTCGGCGAGGTCACGCTGCGCGAGCTGCTCGCCACGTGGGCCGTCCACGACCTCGACCACGTCTCGCAGGTCTTCGCCGGCATGGCCGGATCGCACGACGCGGAGGTCGGCCCGTGGCGCGCATATCTCGGCATCCTCCTCCGCCGCGAGGACCCGTCGGCCGTCGCGGGGTAACGCTCAGGCCCGCGAAAGTTGCTCGCAAGCGGAACTAGCGGCCAACTTGAGCCGAATTTCGCCCGCTAGTTGGCCGCGAATTGCGCTGAGGTGGAATTTCCGGCCAAGTAGGTGCGCGTAATCGCGTGAACTTGGCCGTTAGTTCCGCTCAGCGGCAGTTTCGGCGGAGGAGCTTCGGGACCTACGGTCAGTCGCGCGCGGCCTCGACCCTGAGCAGGCGAACGCCGAAGAGGACGGCGAATGCAGCTCCGACGAGGATGGCCGCGGCGGCGACCGAGGCGTCCAGGCTCGACTGGAACTCGGAGTAGACCGCGAGCGGCAGCGTCTGCGTCAGACCCACTACGTTCCCGGCAAACATGATCGTGGCCCCGAACTCGCCGAGGGCCCTCGCCCAGGCCAGGATGGCCCCGCCCGCCAGTACCGGTGCGGCAAGGGGAACGGTGACTCGCCAGAAGACGGCCCAGTCATCCCCGCCGTCTATCCGCGCCGCATCCTCGAGGTCGCGCTGGATGGTCGCAAAGGCCGCGCGCGCCGCCCGAACGTAGAACGGGGCCGCCACGAAGGTCTGGGCAAGCACCACGGCCGTGGTCGTGAATGCCACCTCCAGACCGATGGAGCCAAACGGTCCGCGGCGCCCGAGGAGGAGAAGGAGCCCCAGCCCGGCTACCGCCGGCGGGAGAACGATCGGGAGGTCCACCACCAGCTCGACGAGACGCCGCGCGGGGAACGATCGGCGCGCCAGGAGCCAGGCGAGCGGTGTCCCAAAGCCGAGTGTGATCGCCAGGCTCGCGCATGTAGTGATGAGGCTCAGCCGCAGAGCATCGACGATCTGCCCATCGAGTGTCCCTCCACCCGTGGCCGCCCGGATGATCAACGCGATAACTGGCAGTGCCAGAAAGGAGCCAAAGAGCGCCGCGGACACGAGGACCGCGACCCTGCGGATCACCCTCCCTGTGCCGTGCGGAACCCGTGGGACGCGAGAATCGCCTGGGCTTCGTCGTCAAGCAGCCAGGCCACGAAGCCCTCCGCCTCGGGGCTGGCGTCCGCGAGTGTGGCGACGGCATATTCAGTGACGACCTGGGCACCGTCGGGCACGTCGATCTCGGTCACATCCGGGGACAGGCGCGCATCGGTCTCATACACGATCGCCGCGTCGGCTTCGCCGACCTCAACCTTGGCGAGGATCGCGCGAACGTTGTCCTCTCGCGAGACGACGTTGGCCGCATATGCATCCGCGAAGCCGGGAGGGGCATCGGGCTGTGCGGCAAGGTTCGCTACCAGCTCAGTCGCGTAGCGCGTGATCGGAACATCGTCGCCGGCGGCAATGACCCGGATGCCTGGCTGAGCAATCCCGCCCCACGCGTCGATGCCTGCGGGGTTGTCACTCGGAACCACGATGGCCAGCGCGTTTCGGGCAAACACACGCCCAGCCCCATCGGTCAGCCCAGCGTCCACGAGCGCCTGCGCGTTCGCGAGGTCCGCGCTGGCGAACACGTCGGCCGGGGCTCCCTCCTCGATCTGCGCTCGAAGGGCACTGGATGCGTCGAAGGAGAGGACGATCTCCACACCGCGCTCCTCGGTGAATGCCGCCGCCAGCTCCTCGAACGCATCGCGCAGCGAGGCTGCCGCGTAGACGGTGATCGAGGTCTCAGACTCCGGTTCGGCCACACAGGCGGTCAACAGCACGGTGACGATGAGGACGACGCGAATCACCCCGGGACCTCGACCACCACATTCGTCGCCTTGATCGAGCACACCGCCTCGTCGCCGACGCTGAGGCCGAGGTCATCCACGGCCTCGGCCGTCATGAGGCTCACGAGCCGGTGCGTGCCGCACTGCACCTCCACGACCGCCGCGACCCTGTCTCGCTCGATGCGCGTCACGATGCCGCTGAATCGGTTACGCGCGGACTGCGCCACGATCGGGCGTCCCCGCCGGCTGCCCGTCCGGCGATGCTCAGCCAGGAGCCGGATGACTTCGGCGAGCGCGACGCGACGTTGACCGCCCGCGCTTCGCGTGACGGCAATCTTGTCGTCGGCCGCCCAGCGACGCAGCGTCTCGACCGACACGTCGAGCAGCTCTGCTGCGGCACCGATACGTAGGGATTCGCCATCCATGAGACTCAATAGTCTATCTATTGATCGCAATACCCAAGCATTCGCTCTGTGCGAGATAGGCGCACGTGAGGGGCGGCGCCCCACACCTCGAAGCCCCGCGATGCTCTGGGGCCGGGAGTAGGATGGCGCCGATGACGGGCCAGTCGACGGCATCGGTCCACGGCAGCGACCTCATGCGCCTGGTCGGCGCCGATATGGAAGTGCCGCTCGTCACCGGCGGTTCGACGCGCTACGTGAACCTCGACTACGCCGCGTCCGCGCCAGCCCTCGTCCGGGTGGCCGATGCGGTCAACGAGCTGCTCCAGTGGTACTCGAGCGTGCACCGCGGCGCCGGGTTCAAGTCGCGCGCCGCCACCGCCGCATACGAGGGAGCGCGGGAGTCGATCCACCGCTTCGTGAACGCCCGATCCGACGACGCGGTGATCATCACGCGCAACACGACCGACTCCATCAACCTGCTTGCCGGGACGGTGCCTGAGGGGACGCACGTGGTCGCCTTCGCGGGCGAGCACCACGCCAACCTCCTCCCCTGGAAGCGCTGCGCCGTCCGCTATCTGCCCGTGCCGGAGAGCCCGGCCGAGATGCTCGAGCAGCTGGAGACGACGCTGCGTGAGCTGCCGCACTGCGACGACCCGCACCTCGTGGCGGCCACCGGTGCCTCGAACGTCACGGGCGAGCGCTGGCCGTTGGCGGAGATCGCGCGCGTGGCGCACGAGAACGGAGCCCGCCTGCTGGTGGACGCCGCGCAGCTTGCCCCCCACGCCCCGATCGACATGGCGGGCGACGGGATCGACTACCTGGCTCTCTCCGGCCACAAGCTGTACGCCCCCTATGGCGCGGGAGCGCTCATCGGCGAGCGCGACTGGCTCGTCTCCGGCGATCCCTTCCTGCGCGGCGGCGGCGCCGTGAAGCTGGTGACGGTGGAGGAGACGCTGTGGGCGGACCTCCCCGACCGCCAGGAGGCGGGCTCACCGAACGTGATCGGTGCCGTCGCGCTGGGCGTAGCCTGCGATGCGCTGGCGGAGGCGGGTATGGATCGGATCGCGGCCGAGGAGGCCGACCTGATGAGCTACGCGCGGGAGCGGCTCGCATCGGTCTCCGGCTTCCAGCCGTATCGGGTGTGGCCCGCGGACCATCCGCGCACCGCCCTCGTGACCTTCAACCTCGGCGAGACGCCGTACGACCTCCTCGCCGCGGTGCTGTCGGCCGAGCACGGCATCGGCATCCGCCACGGCTGCTTCTGCGCCCACCCGCTGATGATGCGGCTGCTGCGCGTGGACGACGCGGAAGCCGATCGGCTCATCGACGCCACTCGTGCCGGCGGCCACGAGCGGCTTCCGGGTGCGGCACGCATGAGCTTCGGCCTGGGCACCACGCGGGCCGACATCGACGCCATGGCCGATGCGCTCCATGCCATCGCCAACGAGGGCCCCCAGTGGACCTATGCCGTCAACTCGGACACCGACGAGTACGAGCCCGACCCGGACCCACGTGAACTTCCCGATCTGCCGATGCGGCTGGTGGAACATCCGCACGCCCACGGGGAGTCCGCCTGAGACGAGTGGTCACTTGAAACGTATGAACGACATGGTGATTTCGCCTTCGGTGCGGCTGCGACAGCACATCGCCTTCTGGGTGCTCGCGGGCATCGCGCTGCTCGTCAGCCACGACGCGGTCTTCCTCGCGCAGCTCGGGCCCGGGGAGGCGCTCGTCCACGCGCTGCGCCACGCGACCCACGACTACTGGGGAGCCGCCAGCCTGGCGCTGATCGCCGTCGGCCTCGTGGTCGCCGCCGCTGTCGCCGTCCGCATCCTCTGGCTGCAGCGACGGGCCGCCGCGCTCGGCGCGCGTCGGGTGTCCGTCGAGCCGCGCGGCTACCTGGGACGCGTGGCGCGCGTCTGGCTGGCCCTCTTCGCCGCCGTCGTGATCGGCTTCATGATCCAGGAGAACCTCGAGCATGCCTCTGGCCACGGCCACCTGATCGGGATGGGCGCGCTGGTCGGGCCCGAGTACCCGCTGGCGCTCCCGGTGATCGGGCTCATCACCCTCGGCGCGGCCTTCCTCGGAGCGGCGATCGGTAGCGCCGAAAGGACGCTCCTCGCTGCGATTGAGGCGGTCCTCCGACAGCTCGTGCTCCGTCCCCCGCTGCGGCTCGCTCGTGCGCCGCTGCGGCTGGGTACGCCTCGTCGATCCCCCCTCGCCGGCGCTGCAGCCGGCCGCGCTCCCCCTCCAGGGCTCGTCCCGATTACCTAACGAGCCACATTCGGGCGCACTTGCGTCCGGGAGGACCACACAATGTTCCTGCGCATTGCACGGGCTGCCGCGGTCGGCGCCCTCATGACGATCACCGTCGGCACGGGCGCCGTCAGCGGCCACGAGTCGCGCGACATCGGCGACATCAACATGGTCGTCGGATTCATCGACGAGCCGGTCTACAGCGGCGAGAAGAGTGGGCTCGACCTCCGGGTCACACACGACGGCGAGCCGGCCGAGGGCCTGGAGGAGACGCTCGAGGCGACCGTCACGTTCGGCGACTCGACTCGCGACCTCCCACTTTCCCCGGCCTTCGGTGAGCCGGGTGCGTATCGGTCCGTCTTCTTCCCGACCGCGGCCGGTCCGTATACGTTCCGCATTTTCGGCGAGATCGACGGTGAGCCGATCGACGAGTCGTTCACGTCCGGTCCGGACACGTTCAGCGAGGTGCAGGACGTGGTCGGCGGACAGTTCCCGGTCGTCTTCCCGGCAATGGGGGACCTCGCCCGGGACGCGGAGGCGGGCTCTGGTGCGGCCACCACCGCCACGATCGCGCTCGTCCTCGGCGCGGCGGGGCTCCTTGCCGGGCTCGTCGCCCTCGGCCTGACGTTGTCGCGGCGCCGCGCGTGAAGTGCGCCCCGGGTGGGTGGCGTCTCGCGGGCGCCACCGCCATCCTCGCGCTGCTCATCGGCCCGGCGCTGCCATGGACGGAGGGCGGCCGCGTGGCCGCCCACGCCCAGCTCGTCGCGAGCTCCCCGGGGCTGGGTCCGTCGTCGCCGAGTCGCCGACCGAGCTGCGCCTGGTCTTCAGCGAGCCGCTGGAGCAGCAGTTCACGTCGCTCGACCTCGTTTCGAGCGACGGAACCGAGATCCTGACTCGTGCCGGTGAGATCGACCCTGAGGACCCGCACGCCCTCGTGGTGACCGATGTCGAGCTGCCCGATGACATCTACCAGATCACGTGGCGCACGCTCTCGGCCGCGGACGGGCACACCGCCGAGGGATTCTTCGCGTTCGCGGTGGGGCCGCTGATCGGGACCCTGCCAGGCCCATTGGGCGGCGGGATGATCCACACCGAGACCGATCCTGGGCGCGTCGTCGGGCGCTGGCTCACCTACGTCGGCCTGCTGCTCGCGCTCGGGCTCGCCGTCTTCCACCGCGTCGTCGTCCGGAGCGGGCCGATGCCGCGATCGCTCGTGCGCCTGCTGGCGATCGGGCTCGGCATCTCGGCCCTGGCGACGCTCGGTGTGGCGATTGCCGGTGCCTTCGAGGCCGGATCGCTGTCGGACTACCTGGTCGGCAGCCGCAACGGGGCGCTCCAGGTGGCTCGGGCCGTGGTGGCGGCCGGCGCTGCTGCGGCGCTTGTCCTGGTGGCGCCCCGCGTCGCTGGTCTCGTGGCGGCCATTGCCGGCCTCGCCGGAATCGCTCTCCTCGCCGGCGCTGGTCACGCCGCATCGCTGCCGGGGCCGGCACCGATGCTCGGCCAGGTCGTTCACGTCGTCGCGGCGGCGGTGTGGATCGGCGGCATCGTCGGACTCCTCGCGCTGGTGGCGCGACCGGCACTGCTGACCGGAGGCGACGCTCCCGCGCCGCTCCGAACGTATCTGCCGCGGTTCTCGGCGCTGGCCCTCGTCTCGATCGGACTCGTTGCCCTGACCGGGGTCTACGCCGCGTGGGTGCAGACCGGGACGCTCGTCACCCTCGAAACGGAGTACGGCCGCACGCTGCTGCTGAAGTCCGGGCTCGCGCTCGGGGCGCTTGCGCTCGGCGGCCTCAACTTCCTGGATGGAGGGCGAATGCGCGACTGGGTGGACGGGATGCGGTCGCGGCTCACGCTGGAGGCGATCGTCGTCGCCGCCGTGCTCCTCGTGACGGCCGCGCTCGCGATCACGCCTCCGACGGAGGACGTCGCCGGGGTGGCGATCGAGCCGGTCCCGGACGCCTTCGGCGAGACACTCCCGGATCTCGAGATGGTCATCGCTCCCGGCCGTCCCGGTGTCAACCGTGTGATCGTCCTGTCGAGCGAAGCGCTCGCGACCGGCTCACCGAGCTTCGAGCTCGTGCTCGATCGGGTCGATGCCGGGACGACCGCTCGCGTCCCGCTCTCTGTTCCCGGCATGGGAGGCATGGACCATGGTCCAGACAGCGCGATGCCCGGCATGTACTTCGTGAACGACGATGGCCTCGTCGAATGGGTCGCGGACGCGATCGTCCTCCCGGCGGACAGCAGCTGGGACACGAGCGTGGTGATCCTTTCGCGTGAGGGCACCGAGCTCACCCGCCAGCGCTTCTCGTTCGCGCTCGACGAGAGCTCGATCGCGCAGGGGCGGATGGAGACGCTCCTGGACCTCGGCATGGGCGTGGCCGTCATGCTATTCGTCGGAGGAGCGGTCGGCCTGGGGCTCGGGCTGGGAGGCATGCCGCTCCCGCGCTGCGAACCGCTCGCGTCGCGCGTCGCTCTCATCACCGGCGGATCCGTCGCAGCGCTGCTGGGGGCCGTCATCGGCGCAGGCCGCCTCATCGGCTGAGCGACTTGGCAGGAGGACTGGCCACTGCCACCATGGTCGGGATGCAGCCAGCGCCGATCACCGTCCTCGACACCCTTCGCCGGCCGATGCGCGACCTGCGCGTGAGCGTGACGGACCGATGCAACTTCCGCTGCCTGTACTGCATGCCGAAGGAGGCCTTTGGCCCGGACCACGCCTTCCTGACGCGTCCGGAGATCCTCGGAGTTCGACGAGATCGAGCGAATCGTCCGCGCGGCCGTGTCGATGGGAGTGCGCAAGGTCCGGCTGACCGGCGGCGAGCCGCTCGTGCGTCGCCACCTGGACGAGCTCGTTCGTGCGCTGGCGGCGATCGATGGCATCGACGACCTGAGCCTCACCACCAACGGGTCGCTCCTGGCGACCAAGGCGACTGCGTTGGCCGATGCCGGCCTGCATCGGCTCACGGTCAGCCTCGACGCGCTGGACGATCCCACCTTCATGCGCATGAACGACGTCGGCTTTCCCGTGCAGCGCGTCCTCGACGGAATCGCGGCGGCCGAGGCCGCCGGCATCGGTCCAGTCAAGGTCAACTCCGTCATACGCAGAGGCATCAACGAGCACGCGGTCACCGACCTGGCCGGCCACTTCCGCGGAACCGGCAGCACGGTGCGATTCATCGAGTACATGGACGTCGGGACAACGAACGGCTGGCGGCTGGACGAGGTCGTGCCCGCCGCCGAGATCGTCGCGGCGATTCACGCCCGCTGGCCGCTGGAGGCCGTCGGGTCCGACTACCGCGGCGAGGTTGCCCGGCGCTACCGCTATCTCGACGGCGCCGGCGAGATCGGCGTCATCAGCAGCGTGAGCGAGCCATTCTGCGGCGACTGCACGCGTGCCCGTCTCTCCGCTGACGGGCAGCTTTTCACGTGTCTGTTCGCGAGCGCCGGCCATGACCTGCGCGGCCTGCTGCGCGATGGTGCCACCGACGCGGACCTGACCGATGCGCTGCGCATCATCTGGACCGGCCGCGACGACCGCTACTCGGAGCTGCGCGCGCTGGAGACGGTCGACCGGCCCCGCGTGGAGATGAGCTTCATCGGCGGCTGACGCCGTGGATCGGCCCCTCGCGATGGCGCAGTGGGCCACCGCCGTGGCCATGGAGCGTGGCGACGATCTCGGCCACGATCGCGGTAGCCACCTCCTCGGGCCCATCGGCGCCGATGTCCAGGCCCGCGGGAGCATGCAGCGAGTCGTCAGCCGTCGCGCCCTGCTCGGCCAGCAGCCGGTCCGTCCGCTCGCGCGGTCCCATCACTCCGACATACGCCGCGCCGCGGCCCAGGAATGCGGCGAGGTACGCGCCGTCTCGCATGTAGTCGTGGCTCATGAGCACGACCGCCGTGCGGTCGGTCACTCCGATCCGGTCCGCCGCCTCTGATGGTTCGGCGTCGCAGCGTTCGGCATCGCCGAAGCGCTCGTTCGCGAGGAGGGCGCGGCGCGGATCGGCCACCGTCACGCGCCAGTCCAGTCGCCTGGCGGCGTGGAGCAACGCGACTGCGTCCGGCCCGGCTCCGCATATGACGAGGTGCGTGGGCGGAAGGATGGGGTCCAGCACCGCGTCCTCCAGCAACAGCGGGCGGTCGGGCTGGGCGCCATCGGCAAGGGTCGCCGCTTCGTCGGCCGACAGACGTCGACGCGAGCCGTCGAAGCCGGTGAGCAGGTAGACTCCGGCGTGGCCGCCTCGCACGGACCGCCCGGAGCGTTTCGAACGTGTCGCGGGCGAGCTGCAGGAGTGCTCCGCGAACAGGTGAATGACCCCGCGACAGCCGAGCCCCAGTCCCCAGAGCGCGTCGCCCTCGGTCGGAATGATCGATCCTGAGAAGCCGTGGCGCGCTCCCGTCCATCGTCGCGCGAGCCAGTCGCGCCGCCTCTTCCTCGAGGCACCCACCGCTGATGAGGCCGACCGGCGGTCCATGCGACGGCACGAGGAGCCGCGCTCCGGGACGCCGATACGAGGACCCATCGACGCGAACGACCGTGGCCAGCGAGTAGGGCTCGGCGCGGGCGTCGAGCGACGTCGCCGCCGCGAGGATCCGCCTCGAGCTCGCTCACTGGCCTATCCGTGGCGGGCCGGCTCCGACGCGGGCACGCCGACCCTGGAGTTCGCGTCGAGGAACTCGCGGAGCAGACGGTTGAACCGCTCTGGCTGCTCCAGGTTGACCATGTGCGCCGCATCCTCGAAGGTTTCGAGTCGAGCGCGCGGAACCTCTCCGCCAGATGGCGCATGGAGGCCTGCGGTGCCCGGCTCGTCGATCGTACCGATCATCACCAGGAGCGGTGCGCGCAGCTCGGCGAGGCGACCGGCGGCGGGCGGATCGAGCGACTGCGGCTGGCCCTCCGACTTCTCGGCCCGGTAGTTCGTCAGGATCCAGTCGTGGACCGTGTCGCGGACCCGCGCGCGACTCGATCCGACGGCTGGCCGGGTCCGATCACCCAGAAGTCGGTCTCCCACGCGGCGAGCTCTCCCAGTCCTTCGCCTCCCACAGCTTCTCGGCCTGCTCGCAGAGCGACGAGTCGTCGTCGGGGGCGTCGTACCCGCTGATGCCGCCGGTCGCGACGACCAGCGATCGAACCCGCTCGGGTGACTCGAGAGCGAAGTCGAGCGCGATCTGACCGGCGCGCGAGATTCCGACGAGGTGCGCCGACTCCTCGCCGAGATGGTCGAGCAAAGCCGCGATGTCCGCGCGGTTCGAGAACGGGACGTCCTCAGTCTCGGTCCGACCGAAGCCGCGCGTGTCGTATCGGATGACCCTGTAGCTGTCCGCAAGCGCCGGGACCTGCTCGTCCCACATCCGCAGGTTCGCGATGCCCGCGTGGATCAGGACGACCGGCTCACCCTCCCCATCCACCTCGTGGTAGATGCGCGCGCCGTTCGTCTCCAGGAAGCCGCTCTCGTTCGTTCACGCCGCCGATGCTAGCGCCCATCCGGGCACCCGCGTTCACCCTCGTTCAGCCGGCATTCAGGTGGGAGCGGCAAGATGATGTCGTGCGCGTGTTGGTGGTCGAGGACGAGAAGCGGCTTGCGGCTGGCCTGCGAATGGGCCTGGAAGTCGATGGCTTTGCCGTGGACGTCGCGCTCAACGGCACGGACGGCCTCTGGATGGCGCAGGAGGAGCCATACGACGCAATCGTGCTCGACCTCATGCTGCCCGAGCTGAACGGGCTCGAGATCTGCGCCCGCCTTCGCGAAGGGGGCATCTGGACGCCCATTCTCATGCTCACGGCGCGCGACGAGGCGTCGGACGAGGTGCGTGCGCTCGACAGCGGCGCCGACGATTACCTCACCAAGCCCTTCGCCCACGCGGTGCTGGTCGCTCGCCTGCGGGCGCTGCTGCGGCGTGGCGCACCCGAGCGCCCGACGGTGCTCGAGGCCGGCGACCTGCGACTCGATCCTGCCGCGCGCCGCGTGTGGCGTGGCGACACCGAGCTCGAGCTCACCGCACGCGAGATGGGCCTTCTCGAGTTCCTGCTGCGCCGGGCCGGGGAGGCCGTCTCGAAGACGGAGATCCTGGCGCACGTGTGGGACTACGACTTCGAGGGTGACCCGAATATCGTCGAGGTCTACGTCGGCCACCTCCGCAACAAGGTGGATCGGCCATTCGCGCGCCACGCCATCGCCACCATTCGCGGCGCCGGCTACCGGCTCGATGCCGGGGGTGGGTGAGCCGATGCGCTGGCAGGCCCCTGGTTCGATTCGCTGGCGGATGACCGCGCTTGCGATCGGGCTCGTCGGTGTCGCCCTGGCCATCGGCGCGGTCGTGCTGGTGGCCGTCATGCGCGAGGCGCTGACCCAATCCGTCCTGGCAGACACCAGGCTGCGCGCGTCCGAGGTGGTGGCGGAGCTCGAAGCCGGCGAGAGACCAGACGAGCTGAGCCTCCCCGCAACCGATGACCTGCTGATCCAGGTGCTCGATGCCGGCGGCGAGGTGCTGGCGGCCGGCGCCGAGGCACCCGACACCGCGCTGGCCCCCGAGCTCGCGCCGGGCCAGTCCTCGACGGTCCAGATCCCGAGCGACGACGATCCGTTCCTCGTGGTGGCCGCCGTGGCGCAGGGACCGGATGGGGCGCGGACGGTCCTCGTCGGGCGCACGCTGGACCTGGTCGAAGAGTCGACAGAGGTGGTGACCGCGCTACTCGCGGTCGGCGTGCCCATCCTCCTCCTGGTCGTCGGTGTGATCGCGTGGCTGCTCGTCGGGCGATCGCTGGCGCCGGTGGAGGCGATTCGCGGCGAGGTGGAGGAGATCTCCGCGACCGAGCTCCATCGACGCATCCCCACCCGCCGCGGCGGGGATGAGCTCGCGCGGCTGGCGGCCACGATGAACGACATGCTTGGGCGCCTGGAGCGCGCGCATGCCCGGCAGCGACAGCTCGGTGGCCGACACCTCGCATGAGCTTCGCTCACCGATAGCCTCGATGCGCCAGCACGCCGAGGTCGTGCTGGCGCATCCGGAACGGGCGAGCGCCGCGGAGCTCGCCGAAACGGTGCTGGCGGAAAGCCTGCGACTCGCCAGCATGGTGGACGACCTCCTGCTGCTGGCTCGCGCCGACGAACGGACGCTGGCGCTGGAGCATCACCCGGTCGACCTCGACGACCTGGTCCTGGAGGCCGCGCGCGTCCTGCGCCGCGACTCGCGCCTGGAGATCGACGCCACCGGCGTCTCCGGCGGCCGTGTCCGCGGCGATGCCGACGGCCTGCGGCGCGTCGTCGCGAACCTCGCCGAGAACGCGGCCCGCCACGCGCGATCCCGCGTCGCGCTCTCGGTCACCGAGGACGGCGAGCGCGTGCGCATGCGCGTGGACGACGACGGTCCCGGCATCGCCCCCGGAGATCGCGAGCGCGTCTTCGAGCGCTTTGTACGCCTCGACGAGGCACGCGCGCGGGACGCGGGCGGCAGCGGGCTGGGCCTGGCGATCGTGGCCGAGCTCGTCGCGGCGCACGGTGGCACCGCCGTCATCGGCGACAGCCCGTTGGGCGGCGCGCAGGTGGAGGTTCTGCTCCCTCGAGCCGCCGACGCCTGAGGTCCCTGCGCGTTCAGCGTGGCCTCAGGTACCCCCGGCTAGGGTGGCGAGACCTACACCCACGAGCGTATGGGAGCGATACACATGAACAAGCGAACGAGATGGCTTCTCGGTGGCGCGCTGGCGCTGTCGATGGTCGGCGCGGGCGTCGGGATCGGCCTTGCCGAATCCGGCTCCGAGGCCGACGAGGAGGCCGAAGGCACGGACACCGAGCAGCCGCTCACCGGCACGGACCGGGAGCGGGCCGAAGCCGCGGCCCTCGAGGCCGTTGGTGGCGGAACCGTGACCGAGGTCGAGATCGGCGATGGCGGCGCGGCGTACGGGGTCGAGATTCGCGCGGCAGACGGCTCACAGGTCGAGGTCATGCTCGACGAGAGCTTCACCGTCATCGGCACCGAAGCCGACGACGACTGACCGACCGATGAGCGGGATGCGACGACCGATCCGGTCGACCGCATGGCTCGTGCTCGCGCTCGTGATGAGCGCCTGCGCGACCAGCGCACCCCCGGCGCCCACCACCGCGCCAGCGGCCACCATCCCGCAGCCGGCTGCCCCAGACGACCTCGGCGCTGGCGCCCGAAGGGCGATCGCGTCGACCTGGCGGTGCCGACCTTCACGAATCCGACCGAGATCACGAACCCGCTCTTCCCCGTCTCGAGCCAGCACTCCGTTCTGCTGCTCGGAACGGTCGACGACCTGCCATTCCGGACCGAGGTGACCCTCCTGCCGAACACGCGGATCATCGCGTGGCAGGGCCAGCAGGTGGAGGTCCTCGTCTCGCAGTACGTGGCCTTCCTGGACGGACGACTGCACGAGGTCGCCTACGACCTCTACGCGCAGGCCGATGACGGGTCGGTCTGGTACTTCGGCGAGGACGTCTACAACTTTGCCGACGGCGCGATCGTGGACACCCACGGGACCTGGATCGCGGGCGTGGACGGGCCGGCGGCGATGATCATGCCGGGCGAGCCCCGCGTGGGCGACGTCTACCGCCCGGAGAACATCCCCGGCTTCGTGTTCGAGGAGGTGACCGTCTCAGCGGTCGACCGGACGCTCGACGGGCCACTCGAATCCATCGAAGGCGGGCTCCTCATCGAGGAGCTGCACATGGACGGCGCTGTGGAGGCGAAGACATTCGCTCCCGGGTACGGCGAGTTCTTCACCAGCGGAGGTGGCGACGTGGAGGCGCTGGCGCTGGCGGTTCCAACCGATGCGGTGTCGGCGCCCGAACCCGATGAGCTCGACTCCATGCTGGCCGCCGCCTACGCCACGATCGACGCCGCGGCTGCAGCGGAGTGGGCGGCCGCCACGGCGGCGGTTGACGAGCTCGATGGTGCCTGGGCTGCATACCGATCCACCGGCGTGCCGCGGCTCATCGAACCGCTGCTCGACGAGGGCCTTGCGGCATTGAGGTCGACCATCGACGATCGGAACGCCACGGCCGCCGGCCAGGCCGCAATCGACGTCGCCCGGCTCGTCCAGGACCTCGCGCTTCGGCATCGTCCGGTGGCCGAGATCGACGTCGCCCGCTTCGGCCTGTGGCTGGCCCAGCTCGAGCTCGACGCGGCGGAGGAGGATGCGTCGCTCGCGAACGGGGACTACT
Organism: uncultured Chloroflexia bacterium; assembly: GCA_963840205.1. Classification (GTDB taxonomy): domain Bacteria; phylum Chloroflexota; class Limnocylindria; order QHBO01; family QHBO01; genus JACDBZ01. The sequence goes on along the minus strand of CAWIXZ010000015.1, from coordinate 17,756 downwards.
TCGCCCTCGACTACGTCCGCGACCGGATCCTGGGGGCCCTCGCCGCCGAGGATCTCGTGAGCATCAACATCGCCCTCGAGGAGCTTCTTGGCGCGATCCACGACGAGGACTTCGACGCCGTGCGGGAGATCGTGGCCGTGATGCGCGAGACGCTCGCCTCGTCGGGGACTCCCTAGCTCCCACGCTTCGCGGCGAACAGGACACCCGGGTTGAGGATGCCGCGCGGATCCCACGCATCCTTGATGGCGCGCATCGCGGCCACCGTCTCCTCGCCACGGTCGCGCACCAACCAATGCACCTTGGCGACACCGATGCCGTGCTCGGCGCTCACGCTGCCTCGCCAACCCGAGGACGAGCTCGAGGACGGCCGCGTCGGCAGCCTCTTCGTCGGGCGCGGGTCCGAGAATGTTGACGTGCAGGTTGCCGTCGGCAACGTGGCCGTACGAGATCGTGAGCGCACCCGGGGCGACCGCCGCAACCGCCTTGGGTGCCTGCTCCACCAGCTCCGCGTAGCGGGCCATCGGCACGGACACGTCCAGCTTGTGCGGCACGCCTTCCGCATTGATGGCCTCTGTGTGCCGCTCGCGGAGCTGCCACAGCCGATGGCGGCCGGCGGGATCGACGGCCAAGGACGCTGAGTCGCCCACGCCAAGCGCCTCGACCGCCTCGATCAGCGCCTCGGACGGGTCCGCGACGTCATCGGCGCACTCCACCAGCAGATAGACGGGGAGGCGGTCGGCGAAGGGCGGGGCTGCGCCCGCGTGGCGCATGACGAGCGCGAGGCCCGCATCGGTGAAGAGCTCGAGCGCCATGACCGATGCCAACCGGCGGCGCAGCTGCGCGGCGGCGTGCACCGCCGCGGACGCGTCGGCGAATCCTGCGACGCAGACGGCCCGATGCCGGAGCTGCGGCACGAGGCGAAGACGAACGCGCGTGATGACGGCCAGCGTCCCCTCGCTCCCGGCGAGCAGGCTGGCGAGGTCGTAGCCGGTGTTGTCCTTCGGCATGCCGGGCAGGCGCCGCAGCACGCGTGCCGTCCGCCATGACCGCCTCGATGCCGAGGACCTGGCGGCGCATCGAGCCGTGACGCAGCACGTTGATCCCACCGGCGTTGGCCGCGACCAGGCCGCCGATCGTCGCCGAATCGCGCGCCCCGAGGTCCACGCCGACGTCCCATCCGGCCGCACGGGCACGCTCCTGTGCGACGGCCAGTGTCACGCCCGCGCCGAGCGTGACCTCGCCCGCCTCCACGTCCACCTCGCCGACCTCGTTGAGACGCGTCGTACTGAGCACGACGTCGCCGCCGCGTGGCACCGAGCCGCCCACCAACCCCGTGTTCCCGCCCTGCGGGACGACGGCGACCCCCGCATCGGCGCACAGGCGCAGGACCGCGGCGACCTCCTCGGTCGACCCGGGCCGCACCACCGCCAGCGCCGACCCGTGGAAACGGCGCGTCCAATCGGTCTCGTAGGAGGCGCGGAGGTCGGGATCGGTCAGGGAGTGCTCGTCGCCAACGACGCCGCGAAGGGCGGCGAGGAAGGCGTCATCGGTCACGCGCGCATGCTAGCGGGGCACGCGGCCTGCGCTCGGCGCGGGCCTTGCATGGTCGCTTCGAGCAAGGAGGCACCCACCATGACCAACGAGACACCAGAACGCCAGGGCGGCGCGTGGATCGGCCAGCATCCGGACGAAAACACCGAGAAGGTTCGCGAGAACCTGCCGCCGACGCCGAGCGCGTGGCCGTCACGAACAACGAATCTGGCGACGCTAGCGCGATTCGGGCGCGTGGCCGCAGGGCCACCGCGAGGGCGATCAGGCCGGGGATGACGCGGTCCGCGAAGCGGGCGAGAACCGCTAGACCGATGGAGAAGGATCGCGACCCCAAGAAGGTCGACACCGCCACCGGGACGCCGCCGGATGAGGGCCTCGTGTACGACAAGGAGATGACCGACGTCGACGAGGCGAACGTGCCTCCGGACTCGGACGCCGATCCCGCGACTCCCGGCGGCGAGGGCGACTCGGCCTAGCGGCGGTCGCTCAGGGCGTGGGCAGGGGCTCGGCGGGGCCCGTCAGGCGCAGCCGCGAGATGTGAAACTCCGCGCCGCCGCCGCTCCAGATCTCGGCCGCGGCAGTTGCCTCGAGCTGAGCGCCATCGGCTCGTCGCAGGCTCACCGGCCCTTCCCAGAGCCGGGCGTCGAGGTATCTCTGCCATTCCGTCTCGGTCCACTCGGCGCTTCGCGCGACGATGTCGGCGACGCTCTGGCCGCGGAGCTGCTCCAGCGTGATGCCGAGCGTGCGCAGGGCTGCCTTCGAGGCGTCCACAAGATGGGCTGAGGCGTCGGCCACCAGGACGAGCTCCTGCTCGTCATCCCACACGGGAACGCGGCGGGCGTTGAGCAGCTCCCCGACAACGTCCTCGATCTCAGCGAGACCGAAGGGCTTGGCCATGACCGCCAGCTGCGTGTCCCGCGCCAGCTCCTGCTGACGCGCGCGTAGCGCCACGAGATCGCCGGAGCAGATCAGGACGGGTGTCCGGCCGAAGGCCGGATGTGACCTGAGCAGCTTGAGATAGTCCCAGCCGGACACCTGCTCGGGGCCGCCGGGGAAGTTGAGGTCGAGGATGAGGAGATCCGGGCGCGTCGCAACGATCTCCTCAGGGGGCGTCTGCTCCCCTGAGAGCGCGACGACGTCATACCCACGCTCGGTCAGGACCTCGGTGAGCAGCTCGCGAAAGTCGCGGTGGTCGTCGACGAGGGTGACCCGTGGGTTCGTCAACGTGAGCGCTCGCCCGGAAGGCGACTCCACTCGCCGCCACGATTGCCGATGCTCGCGCCGACGGGCCGCCCGTGGCCCTGCGGCCGGCGCGGCTTGCCGTCCCAGCGCCGCGCGTTGGTCGGCCGCGCGGGGGGCTGCCCGCGGCGCTGCCCCTGGTCGCGGCGCGGGCCGCCACCGGCAGTGCGCAGGCGGATCGGCTCGGCGCGGATGGATCGGTCAGGCTCGAAGCCCGGGATGATCTCCGTCGGGACGGGGCGGCCGAGCAGCCGCTCGATGTCGCGAAGCATCGGCGCCTCGTCGACGCAGACCAGCGAGATGGCGTCTCCCTCGATGCCCGCGCGGCCGGTGCGGCCGATGCGGTGCAGGTAGTCGGAAGGGACCATCGGCAACTCGAAGTTGACGACGTGCGGCAGCTCCTCGATGTCGATGCCGCGCGCCGCCACCTCGGTGGCGATGAGCAGCGTGACTTTGCCGGCCTTGAAGTCGTTCAGGGCACGCACGCGCTGCGGCTGTGACTTGTTGCCGTGGATCGCGGCCGTCGCGATGCCGTCCTGCCACAGCTGCTCGGCGAGCTTGTTGGCGCCATGCTTGGTGCGGGTGAAGACCAGCGCCTGCTCGATCGCGTGCGTGCGAACGAGGTGCGACAGCAGCTCCCGCTTGCGGGACCGATCGACCGGGTGCACGACCTGCCGGACGAGATCGATGGGCGTATTCGGCGGGGTGACCTGGACCGATGCGGGCTGGTTGAGCATGCCCTCGGCGAGGGTCCGGATCTCCTTCGAGAACGTCGCGCTGAACAGCAGGTTCTGGCGGCGTGCGGGGAGCAGCGAGATGATCGATCGGATGTCGCGGATGAAGCCCATGTCGAGCATGCGATCCGCCTCGTCCAGGACGAGGATCTCGACGCCGGACAGGTCGATCGTCCGCTGGCGCGTGTGGTCCAGCAGACGGCCGGGCGTGGCGACCACGATCTCGGGGCCGCGGCGAAGCGCGTTGGTCTGGCCGGGGAAACCGACGCCGCCATAGATGGTGGTGGAGCGTCGCGCGCCGCCGCCGTAGACGCGCACGCTCTCCTCGACCTGGATCGCCAGCTCCCGGGTGGGAGTGAGGATCAGGGCGCGGATGCGCGAGCGCTCGCCGTTGCGAGGCGCCGGACCGAGGCGCTGCAGCATCGGCAGCACGAATGCCGCCGTCTTGCCGGTGCCCGTCTGGGCGCCCGCGAGCAGGTCACGCCCGGCCAGCACGAGCGGAATCGCCTCGCGCTGAACGGGAGTGGGAATGGTGTAGCCCTGTGCCGCGACGGCACGGAGCAGTTCGGGCGCAAGCCCGAGTGCATTGAAAGACAAGAGAAATAGCTCCTTGACGAGGCCCTCCCGCGGAAAGCGGGGCCCGGTCAGGGCTGGGGGTTGGTCGGGATCGGGGCGGTCATCTTGACCGATGAGCCGCGGCGCGGACCGGAGCGCCAATCGAACACGTTTTCTAAATGGATAGTAGCAGACCGATGCGGCCCCCGCTCTGGTACCGATGCCTCCTGGTCAGCCCGGCTCCTCGAACTGGGCCTGGAGCTCCTCGAACAGCGTCAGCTGCAGACCAGCGGGACCAGCGAGCCGCGAGTTCAGCGAGTTCCACGGCGTCCTCACCGGCTCCGCGATCACCCGTGCCCCGGCCGCTTCCAGGCGCCGGGTCATGTGCGTCGAGTCTTCCACCTCGAAGGCCACGCGGATGTGCCCGGCCACACGCTCGCCGACCTCGACCCGATCGATATAGGCCGCATGCGGCGGATCGGTCAGCTCGAGCGTGGCTCGCCCGGCGTCCAGGATCGTCACCCGGCCCCCCTCCGCGGCGAACGACCCGAGCTCAGGCAGTCCGAGCACGTCCCGGTAGAACTCAAGCGCCTCGTCGTAGTCGTCGGCGGTGACGACCAGGCGCATCTGTCGAACGGTCATCGGATCTCCGTCGTGCGTTCTCAGCTCATTCGCGCGAGATCTTCCCCGAGGCGCGCGCGGATCGTCTCCAGCCGATCCAGCCCTGCGGTTCCGGCGCTGGTCATCGCCTCCGTCACAGCCGCGCGGACCTGGTCGGCCACCCGCCGCCCGCGACGCCGGCCGATGAACCCGGCGTGCAGGCCCAGCAGCCACCCGAGCACGGCGCTCGCCACGAGCGATCCTCCCAGCAAGAGCAGCGGCAGCGGGACGGCACCCAGGTACGGCACGTCATAGGTGGTGACCGGCATGACCCCGCCGGCGAGGAAGAGCGTCACGTACCACGCCACCGCGAAGGCAAAGACCGCGCCGATGACCAGCTGCACGGCGCCGATGACCGGCCAGAGGATCGAACCGGGCACCCGCAGTCCCTCGGCCGCCTCGCGAGCCACGCCATCGAGGGTGCGCACCAATGCCGGCTCTAGATCATCGGCTTCGATGCCACGGAGCACGGCCGCTCGCGACTCCGCGGGGACGCCTCGTGACGCCTCGAGCAGGGCGGCGCGAACGGGATTCAGGATCCTGCCGAGCGAGCCGCGATTGCGCCACGCCCTGAGGTAGGCGGCCGGGTCTGCGGTCCGGCCGTGGTGTCCGGTCAGCGAGCTCAGCAGCCGGATGACTCGGCTGATCAGTGATCCACCGGAGCGGCGCGCGCGGGCCATGACCGCCGTCTGCACCTGGCGGCCGACGCCCGGCGGATCGATCACGGCCAGGGCACCCGCCACCGCCTCCCTGATGGCCGCGGTGCGTCGTGCCGGGTCGAGGAGCTGCGTGTGGCGCCCGGCCTCGACACCGAGCGCGCGGGCGACGTCGGAAACCGCTTCGCGGGCGTCGGTGGACAGGCGAGCCGTCACGAGCGCCTTCGCGTCGGCCTCAGAGCCGATCGCGTCTCGAACGGCGTCGATTCCCGTCCCGCTCGTCGCGGAGACCGGAAGGATCCGAGGGCTCTCGATCCCCGCCTCGCGCAGCCGCCGCGCGAGATCTGCCTGGAGCTCGGCGCGAGCGTCCGGCGCGACGCGATCCAGCTTGTTGAGGATGACCCACATCCTTGGCGCGTGGGCCACCTGGCGGCGGAGGTAGTCGTGGAAGCGCTCGTCGTCGTACTTCTCCGGATCCAAAACCCAGGCGAGCGCATCGATCCGCGGCAGCAGCTCGTCGACGACCGCCCGGTTCTCGGTGCGGACGCTGTCGAAGTCCGGGAGGTCGAGGATCGCGACGCCCGCCAGCTTCTCCTCCCCATGCCCGGCCACCTGCTCCACGCCAAGCCACGCGAGGAGGGGCGCCAGCTCGGCGCGACGCGACTCCGCGATCCATGCCACGGGGCGCTGCGTCGTCGGCCGAACGGCGCGAGCGGCGCTCACCTCGCGTCCGGCCAGCGCGTTCAGGACCGATGACTTGCCGACACCGGTGCCTCCGGCGAGCACGAGCACGTAGGCGTCTCCGGGGAAGCCCGCCCGTTCGCGGGCGCTCCCCAGCACCTGCTCGGCGCGATCCGCCACACCGTCGAGGCCCAGGGCACGGGCATCCTCCGCCGCTCGTTCGAGGTAGATGAGCCGATCGGCCAGCAACGGGCCGGCGGTTGCCTTCACGCCGTCCCTTCGGCGGCGCGTCGCGCGAGATCCCGGAGGCGGTCCGCCAGTCCTTCGGTCTCCGGCACACCCGCACCCATGACGCGGTCGTACCGGCCCCGCTCGCCGGCGAACGCCTCGTCGAGCACCCGTCCGAGACCCTCTCGCGCGCGTCCGACGAATGCCGCAACGTTGGCCTCCCCGAACACCGCCTCCAGCAGCTTCTGGTTGACGACGGCGGTCGCGGCGGTGATGCCAACCTCGGCGCCGGTCAGGCCTCCCGTGTGGACGAAGACCGCCAGCACAGCGCTCGTGCCGAGGGCGTTGACGCCGATGCTCGCCGCCTGCGCCCACCCCTTTCGCTGCTCCCCGAGCTTGCGGATCTCCTCGCCGATCTCGGCCGCCCACTTCTCGAGCTCGGAGGTGAGCCGATCCCCGAGGCCGGGCGACGCGCCCCACAGCCCGGGATCGGCCGCGAGCGCGCGCTGGCCGTAGAGATCCTCCATCCAGACCGATGCCACTTTTCGCGCGGCGGCGTCCGCGTGCTGGACGGTCAGGGCGACGAGGTCGGCGAACGCGGCCTCGCGGACCTCGACGGACGGCGCCGGTATCCCCGGCTCGAAGAGGCTGCGAACCGTTGCCACCAGCTTCCCCATGCCCTGCGCGAGGAAACGGGCGACCTGGCCGGCTCCGACGAAGTCCTGCCACTGGCGGAGCACCTCGGCGCGCATGAATGTCCCGCGGCCGAGCTCCTCGCCGAGCGCGATGCGGTGCTCCCGGTACGCGCCGTCGGCCACGAGCAGCAGCGACCGGGCGGCGGCCTGCTCGTCCTCCACCTCTCGGGCCATCTCCTCGATTCCGGCGGGAATGCCCTCGAGCGCGGCCGCCAGGCTGCGTCGTGCCAGCTCTCGGCGCTCGGCGTCGTTCGCGACCAGCCGATCCAGCGAGGCCCGAATCGGCGCAATGGCGCCCGCATCGAGCGCGTCGCGCTCTGGGTCCAGCGCGCCCTCGGGTACCGGGACGACCTCGAGCCGGCCGAACGCGCCGGCATCGGTGAACTCGCCCTTCTCGAGGAGCCGGCGGTAGTCGGAGATCACCGACTCGGCCTCATCGGCCTCCGGAGGCAGGCGGTTCAGGACCATGAGCAGCGGGACTCCCCTCTGCTGAGCCCGCGCGAGGATGTCCCATGGGACCTGATCGGCATAGCGCGTGGCGGTGCTCACGAAGATCACGAGATCCGCGAGCTCGAGAAGCTCCACCGCGAGTGCACGGTTCGCGAGCTCGACGCTGTCGAAGTCAGGCGCGTCGACCAGCACGATGCCCTTGGGCGCATCCGGCAGGGTCCGCAGCTCGAGTGTCTCGCGCTCGGTAAGTCCCGGCAGCAGCGTGAAGGCGGTCGCATCGTCCGGGTGCGCCACCGCCACGGGCCGGCGAGTGGTGGGCCGCAGCACCCCGGACTCGCTGACGCGCGCGCCGACCAGCCCGTTGAGGAGGCTCGATTTCCCGCTTCCAGTGGAGCCCAGGATGACGACCACGAGCGGGGCGTCCGCGTCGGTCGCCCTCGGCAGGACGTACTCGACGACATGGCGGCGCAGGCGCTCCGCGTTCGTCGACCGTTCCGCCACCGGCGCCGTTTGGGCGCGCAGCCGCAGATCGTCAGCGAGGGCCTGAAGGTCGTCGATCAGCATCTGACCAGCCAGTCTGCACGCGACGGGCCGTCAACGGCGCCGGGTGTCGCTCGCGAGGAGCTCAGCTCCCGGGCCAGACCGGGTCGGAATCGGTCGAGGGCCGCGAGTCCCAGTCGGCGCGTATCGGGCTGAAGGCGTCGATGACGACCGCGCCGTCCGGCCCGGCCTGCGCCCAATGTGGCGTATCGCCCAGGATCCGCCACGTGCCGCCCGGCCCGAGCACTCGCTCCTCGGAGCCGACCCGGAACGTTATCTGGCCGGTGATCACCAGGCCGTTCTGCTCGTGAGGGTGACGGTGCTCCGGGACGATCGTGCCGGGGTCGAGCTCGACGATCGCCAGGGTGAGGCGGTCGCCCTGCACGCGCCGGGCGCGAACGCCCTCCCACACCTGGATGGGCGTGAGTTCCGAGAGGTTGGCGAGGTCATTCATCGATGCACGGTACATGCGGACGCGTTGGTCGGGTGCTCGGGATGATGGCTGGGGAGGAAGGATTCGAACCTTCGATCTCCTGATCCAGAGTCAGGCGCCTTACCGCTTGGCCACTCCCCAGTGTGCCGTGCTGAGCCGATGGGGGCGGATGGGCTCACTGCTCGCCGAAGATTGTATCTGGGATGCCTCTAGGCGGCCATGGGCCGCTTCCGGAAGACGATCTGCAGATCCTGCGTCGCGCCAGTCGCGAATCCTGCCTCGCAGACGGCCAGGTAGTACTCCCACATCCGGATGAACCGATCGTCGAATCCCATCGCCCGCACGGCATCGGTCTGCTCGAGGAACCGCAGTCGCCACCCGCGCAGGGTGCGAACGTAGTCGGCGCCGATGTCGGTGACCCGGCTGATCAAGAGTCGCGTGTCATGAGTCGCCCGTTCGATGATCGCCAGCGATGGGCAGAGACCACCCGGGAAGATGTACGTCTGGATCCAGTTCGCGCCGCGCAGCTGTCCCTCGTAGCCGGCGTCGGGGACGGTGATCGTCTGGAGGCTCAACCGTCCTCCGGGGGCCAGCGCGTTGTCACACGCGCTGAAGAAGGCGCGGTAGTACTCGTGCCCCACCGCCTCGAGCATCTCGATCGACACGATGGCGTCATAGGTGCCGCTGATGTCGCGATAGTCCCGCAGCTGGATGTCGACCAGCGCCTCGAGGCCGGCCGCCCGGACCCGCTGCCGCGCGAGGTCGTGCTGCTCCCGCGAGATTGTGATCGAGGTCACACGACAGCCGAGCTCGCCGGCCGCAAACAGGGCGAACCCGCCCCAGCCTGAACCGATCTCGAGCACGTGCATGCCCCTCTTGAGACCGGCTCCGTCGGCGATGCGCTGGTATTTCGTGCGCTGCGCATCGGCGAGCGACTGGCGCGGTGAGGTGAACACCGCACTGGAGTAGGTCATGGTCTCGTCGAGGAAGAGCCGATAGAAGTCGTTCCCGAGGTCATAGTGGGCCGCGATGTTCCTGCGGCTCTGCCGCGGGGTGTTTCGCCGCATCCGGTGCGCGATCGTCTTGCTCAATCGAGCCGGCACTCGGAACCAGCCGCCTCTCAACGCGAGCGCATCTCGATTCAGTGCCGCCCAGTGAAGGAGAGATGCGAGGTCGGGCGACGACCACAGGTCGTCCATGTATGCCTCGCCCGCGCCGATCTCTCCACCCAGCAGAAGCCGCACGAATGCCTGCCGGTCGTGGATCCGAATCTCGGCGCCCATGCCGGAGGTGCGATCGCCGAACGTCTGCCGCGATCCGTCTGGGCCCACGACCGTCAAGTGCCCGACGCGAATATTCGCGGCCGCCGCCATGATCACGCGCTCGGCCAGGCGGGCAAGGATCGAGTCGCTCACCAGGCGGCGCGGAAGGGTCCTGATCTGCCTGCTCATCAGGTGGCGGCCCGGTGGCGGTACACGCGCACGCCGCGCCGCCAGAGCTGCAGCGCATGCCAATGAATCATGCCGATCGTGCGATGCGGGCCCAAGGGATAGCGAACGAGCATGCGAGCCAGGCTTCGATCGGTGAGGGGGCGGCGGGCAAGATCGAGGCTCGTGTGGAGGAGGAGCGTCCCTTCCTCCTGCTCGTTGATCGTGATCCGCAGGCGCGATGCCTCATCGCGGACGCTGACCGCGTACCTCCCCGCCTCGGCGATGAACGGGGAGACGTAGAACGCCTTGTCCATCGAGGCGACGAAGTGCTCGCCCGCGTGGTCCGGACGGAGGGTGTACTGATGTCGCTCACCGTGAGTGTTGTGCACCTCGACCACCACCACCTGCAGCGTTCCGGATCGGTCCCGGCACAGGTAGAAGCTCGCTGGATTGAACACGTAGCCGATGACGCGCAGATTGGTGATGAGCGTGATGCGCCAGCCCTCGGGATCGAATCCCGCGCTTCGGAGGTGCGCGCCAACCGACGCATTGAGGTCAGCCGCCGGCGGATCGAGATGGTCGTCGTCGCGGAATGTGAAGAAGTTGCGCCGATTCCGGCTGACCAGTCGGAGGCGCGCGACGGCGTCCAGCTCGCCGAGGTCAAGCGCAAAGTAGAAGACCTTGTGCTCGAAGGCATAGGTGAACGGGCGGGTCCGACGGTGCCGGACGATACCCTCGAGGAGGTGGGACCTCATGCCGCTCGCTCCTGGACGACTGGGGCGAGGAGATCCGCCACCTCGAAGCCCGATCGACAACCGTCCTCGTGGAAGCCGTAACCGAGGTGTGCACCGGCGAAGTACGTGTTCCTATGGCCCTGAAGGCGTCCTATCGCGGCCTGGCCCTCGAGCGTGCGGAAGGTGTACATCGGATGACGCATCGTGCGCTCCGAGATGATCTTCTTTGCATCGAGCCGCTCGTCCGGATTGATCGACACGAAGTACTGGACCGGGCCGGGAATCGATTGCAGCCGATTCATGTGATAGGTCATGGTGAGGGCCTCGCCCGGCCGCCCACAGTCCAGCTGGTCGACGTTCCAGGACGCCCACGCTGCCGGCTGGCCGGGGAGAAGCCGGGTGTCGGTGTGGAGAACCACCTGGTTCGACGAATACGCGAAGGCCTCGAGAGCGGTGCGTTCCAGCGCGTCCGCGTCGTGCAGGACGCCCAGGGCATCGTCGGCGTGGGTGGCCATCACCACGGCATCGAATCGCCCGCTGAACCCCGAGCGAGTGTGCACGATCACGCCCCGCGCGTCGCGAGCCACGTTGACCACGCCGTCGCCTGTGCGGACGGTCCCGGCCGGGAGCGCCTCGACGAGGCGGTCGACATACGCCATCGATCCGCCCCGGATCGTCCGCCAGGGGAGCGCCTTCCCACGTCCAATGAGCCCGTGATTGTCGAGGAAGCGCAGGAGGTATTCAACCGGAAAGTCGCCGATGCGATTCGCCGCGCTGGACCAGATCGCACCGGTGACCGGGAGCAGGAAGTGATTCCGGAAGTGCGGTCCGAACGCTCCATCGACGAGATACTCTCGCAACGTCGCGCGCGGAGACCCTGCGCCGTCGAGTATCCGCCGAGCGTCCCGGTAGAAGCGCAGGATGTCCGCCATCATCCGCCAGTGTCCCGGCCGAGCCACCGCCTGGGGCCGCGCGAAGTAGCCACGAAGCCCGCGAGAGCTGAATTCCACACGGCAGGAACGGCAGGCGGAGCCGAGGGACATGTCACTCGGCTGTGTGGCGACTCCGAGCTCGGCGAGCAGCCCAACGAACGCCGGATAGGTGTGCTCGTTGTACACGATGAATCCCGTATCGACGGTCACCGGCCCCGTATCCGCGTCAACGGTCTCGGTCTTCACGTGGCCACCGACGACGGGCTCCCGCTCGAAGAGCCGGACGTCGTGGTCCTTCCGCATGGCGTAAGCCGCGGTCAGGCCGCCCACACCGGATCCGACGACGGCGACCCTCACGGTCGGTCCGGCGCAGTCTCGGATGCCCGCGCGTCAAGCTGGTGCTGGATCCCGCCGGCGGCGTCCCGGGCGATCTTGGCGAAGGTTCCGCCGATGAATGGCTGGACGAGCCGCATCGAGGCCCTGAAGACTGATGTCGGCGGTGTAGTCGACCCGCGTCCCGGTCGGCGTTCGAGCAAATTCGATGGTGTCCACGGCCGATACGCCTGAACCTGAACCGATGAGGACGACGCGCCGCAGCGGATCGAACTTCGAGACGGTGTATTCCATCGGCCTGACGCTGTTGCCGACTCGTACCCCGAGGCGATAGCTGGTTCCCACGCCGAGCGGCTCGTTCCCGATCCGTTCGGCGGTCGCCACGCCGGGGTCCCATTCCCGCGAATTCGCGAAATCGGCGAGATAGGCAAACGTGGCTTCGATCGGCAGCGTCGTCTCGATCGTCTCACTGAGTCTGGTCATGTGTGGCTCCGATCCAGGTATGGGTCATCATTCGAGGCAAAGGGGTGGCGATGAACTGGCGCTCGCTTGTGGATGACGGGCTGGAGCTGACCGTGGTCGGCAGCTTCTCCCGAGTCGGTTACGCCGTTCGGCGCTGGCTGTACGACTGGTCCGCGCCCACGCCAGGCGCGCTCGAGGGCAGAACGGTCCTCGTGACGGGTCCGACGTCCGGCCTCGGTCGAGCGGCGAGCGATGAGCTCGCGGCGCTCGGTGCGCGCGTGATCCTCGTGGGGCGAAGCGAGGAGCGCCTGGCCGCCGTGCGCAATGCGCTGGTTGCCCGACACGGGGCTGACCGCTTCCCCGCCGTCGTGGCCGACATGGGATCTCTCCGCTCCATCGCGGAAGCGGTTGCGACGATCCGCGCCACGGAGCCCCGGCTGGATGTGGTGGTCGACAATGCGGGGGCCATCTTCCCGACGCGCACCGTTGGCCCGGACGGCATCGAAGCGATGTTCGCGACGCTCGTGGTCGGCCCGTTCGCACTTGTCTCCGGCCTGCTGCCAATGCTTCGGCAGACCGAGGGCGCTCGGGTCATTGCCGTTACCTCGGGTGGGATGTACGGGCAACAGCTGGATCTCGACGACCTGCAGTCGCGCATCCAGCCCTATTCCGGGACTCGCGCCTACGCTCGAGCCAAGCGCGCCCAGGTGGCACTGATCCGCGAATGGGCGCGCAGGCTGGGGCCGGCGGGAATCAGCTTCAACGCCATGCATCCCGGGTGGGCAGACACGCCTGGCCTCGCGGAGTCGCTGCCCGGATTCCACGGGCTGATGGGGCCGATCCTCCGGACCCCGGCGGAGGGAATTGACACGCTCGTCTGGCTGGCTGCGGCACCCGAAGCCGCGGCGCTGAGCGGTCGCGTCTTCCTCGACCGCCGCCCACGGCCCTTTGACCGTGTCCCCATGACGCGTCTGCGAGCGGTCGACCGGCGACGTCTGTGGGATCTCGTCGTCGACCTGTCGCGGGCGACCGATGCCCCGCCTGCCGCCTGAGGACGCGGACACCGGCCGGCGACGGGCGTGAATCACGGTGCTCCCGCTCTGCGATGCGGCGGGGTCTGCGGCACCGCCGCCATGATCGCGCCGACTGCCTCGGTGTCGTCGCTCGACCGCCCAACGCCTGCCGCGAGCAGGTGCGTTCTGAGATGCCGTAGGCCGAGTCGAATGCGACCGTGGACGGTGCCCAGAGGGAGCCCCGTCATCGTCGCGATCTCAGCGTGCGAACGGGATTCGTAAAAGGCAGTGGCAATGGCCTGTCGCTGTTCGCGCGACAGCTTGCGAAGCGCCGTCCGAAGCGTCTCGCCCTCGAGTCTCGCGACCACCTGGTCCACCACGGCCGGACGGTTGTCGCGGAGCGAGAGCAGCAGTGCCTCACCGTCCGCGTCGGACGCACGCTGCGCGCGAAGCGTGTCGATCGCACGGTTGCGCACGATCCCGATCAGCCAGGATTTGACGCTGCCGCGATCGGGCGCGTATGAACCGCCCTTGCGCCAGACCGAGAGGAACGCGTCATGCACGACGTCCTCCGCCCGGTCGCGATCGTGGACGATGGACAGCGCGACGCGAAAGGCGATGGGGTTGTGGCGATCGTAGAGTGCGCCCAGGGAGCTCGCGTCGCCCGCCCCGATTCGAGCCATGAGGTCCTGGTCGGACTCAGTGTGTCTATTGTTTGTTCAGTCACAAGGCGCAGGATAGCGCTTCCGTCACACCATTGTCAACTGTTTGTCCATGGTATGCTGGACAGCATGTACACGATCAAGGAGGCCGCGCAGCGGACGGGCGTCAGCGTCGCCCTGTTGCGCGCATGGGAGCGCCGCTACGGCATCGTCGTGCCGCTGCGCACTGAGGCGGGGTATCGGATCTATGACGATGCCGCGATTGGGCGTATCAGAGCGATGCGCGCGCTGGTCGCGGATGGATGGTCGCCGCGTCAGGCCGCGGCACACATCGTCTCGACGCAAGCCAAGGGATCCCAGTCGGCGGCGGTTGCTGCGCAACCCATCGACCCTCGACCGCCCACCGAGCCGTCCAGGGGGCTGGTGGAGGCCGCGGCCCAGATCAACGGGCCTGCCATAGAACGCGCGCTGGACGACATCTTCGCGATGGGAAGCTTCGAGCGAGTGCTGGACGACCATCTGTATCCAGCCCTCGTGGACCTGGGCGACGCCTGGGCACGCGGCGAGGTCGATGTCGCGGGCGAGCACGCCGCCAGCGCCGCGGCATTGCGACGGCTCGGGATGGCCTTCGACGCAGCCGGGAATGCGGGAGCCGGCGATGCGTCCGTGCTGGTCGGACTCCCTCCCGGCTCCCGCCATGAGCTGCCTGCCCTGGGGTACGCCACAGCCCTTCGCCGCGCCGGGATAAGTGCGACCTACCTCGGGCCGGATGTCCCGATCACGTCGTGGGTCACCGCCGCCCGGCAGGCGCGTGTTCGAGCGGTGGTCATCGGGGTCGCAACGGCCGAAGACGTGGCCGGTGCGGCCGCGGGGGTGAGCAGCCCTCCGCGACCGGCAGCCCGAACTGCTGATCGCGGTCGGGGGAAGGCACAGTCGCGACCTGTCAGATGCCTCTGCCCATTCGCCCGATCCGCTCGTCGACGCCGTCGCTCACCTGCGCCGCCTGCTGCGGCTGCCCTGACGCGAGGCACCGACCAGCTCAGACGGGTACCGACCGCGGCTACGCCGTGTCGCGGATCCTCTCGAGGCTGTCGAGGATGAGGTCGAGCCCAAAGGCGAACTCCCCCTCGTCGCCGGGCGTTTCGTCCTTGTCCATGTGCACGCTGGCGTGCTCGAGCAGATAGGGGAAGGCGCCCCCTTGGACCCGGCTCACTAAGTCCGATGCGATGTCATCGAACTCCTCCGGATCCATCTGAAAGTGCACCTCCCACAACGTGAAGCCGGAGATGTGGACTGTCCAGCGCGTGATAGGCGTGATGGGTCATCTCGGCTGAGAAGCCGCCCGCGCGCACGGCTCCGAGGATGCCCTCCATGTACCGGAGCCGGGCCGAGCTCGTTCGGCTCGGAGCCAGCATCAGGCTCGCGGCCCAGGGGTGCCGCACGAGGACGTCGTGGGCAGAGATCGCGGTAGTGCGGAGGGCGGCCTTCCAATGGGCGCCTGGCGCGGGGAGTCCTCGAACTCGTTCACCACGAGGTCGACGATGCCGTTCAGGATGTCCTCCTTGTTGGCAACGTGGTTGTACAGCGACATCGCCTCGACCCCGAGTGCCTGACCCGAGCCGGCGCACGCCGAGCGAATCGATGCCGGCTTCATCGGCAAGTGCGATCGCGGAGCGCAGGACCCGGTCCCTGCTCAAGGGGACTCGGGTTTCACTCGGAGCCGATGTGCTGGCCATCTTCCTCACATGTAGGGCTTGACAGACTTACGGCTAACGTACTAAGGTGCTCGTAGTCGAGCTTACAGTGTACGTCAACCGACGATCCCAAGCTAGGCCTCGACAGCGAAGACCGAACATGAGAGGAAAACAGACATGCAGAACACACACGTGCTGCGCCAGCTCGCGAACGAGCGCGAGGCGCAACTGCGACGCAGGACCGTGCTGATCGGGCGTGAGCGCTCGACGCTCATCAAACGCCGGATCGGCGAGGAGCTCATCCGCCTGGGCGCGTGGGTTGCGGCCGATCCGATGCTGCGATCGGCGCGGGCAGGAGCGCGATGAAGGCGATCGTCTATCGGACGTACGGCTCGCCGGACATCCTGCGGCTCGAGGAGGTTCCGAAGCCGGTTCCCAAGGACGGCGAGGTGCTCGTGCGCGTGCATGCGGCATCGGTCAATCCGCTGGACTGGCACCTCCTGCGCGGCAAGCCGTACATCGTCCG
Source organism: uncultured Chloroflexia bacterium (assembly GCA_963840205.1). GTDB lineage: Bacteria > Chloroflexota > Limnocylindria > QHBO01 > QHBO01 > JACDBZ01. The sequence continues at coordinate 1,548 of CAWIXZ010000015.1, read as the reverse complement.
CCCGACGTCAGGGTGGCGGAAGCCGAAGCGCAACATCCCCGGCGTCGACGTTGCCGGCGTCGTCGAGGCGGTCGGCCGAGACGTGACCCTGGTCAAGCCCGGAGACGAGGTATTTGGCGAGAAGACGCGTGCCTGCGCGGAGTACGTCTGCGGCCCGGAGAAGCTCTTCGTCTCCAAGCCGGCGAACATGAGCCTAGAGCAGGCGGCCGCACTGCCCGTCGGCGCGATCACGGCGCTGCAGGCGCTGCGCGGAGAAGGGCGAGATCCAGCCAGGACAAGGGGTCCTGATCAACGGGGCGTCGGGCGGCGTCGGACGTTCGCGGTCCAGCTCGCCAGGCACTTCGAAGCCGAGGTCACCGGCGTGTGCAGCACCGGGAACGTGGAGCTGGTCCGATCCCTCGGTGCCGACCATGTCATCGACTACACGCGCGAGGACTTCACGCGCGGCGGCGTGAAGTACGACCTGATCGTGGACAACGTCGGCAACCGCTCGCTCCTCGCGATGCGGCGCGCCCTGGCCCCGAACGGGAGGGCGGTGCTGGTGGGGGCCTCGAAGGGCAACTGGGGTCGGGCCGGTCGCCCGCCTGCTCGCCGCGCTGCAGATGTCGCGGTTCGGGAGCCGCAAGTTCATCGGAATTCTCACCAGCATCGCCGCGCGACGACCTCCTTTACCTGAAGGAGCTCGCCGAAGCCGGGAAGATCTCGCCGGTCATCGACCGACGCTACCCCTTGAGGAGGTCCCCGACGCCATCCGGTACCTCGAGACCATGCGCGCCCGGGGCAAGGTCATCATCACCGTGCTGAGTTGCGTGGTCCGCCAGCTTCCCCATAGCCGAAGGCGAACCTCCGGAGTACGGTACCTACGGAGGGCGAGGCGATGGACGAAGCCCGATACCGCGAGGCGGAGCGCCGCCTCTGGGAGTGGGTCGGTGTGACCCCGACCGAGCAGTGGCTGCGCCTGGAGCGTACCGACGTGACCGTGCGCGTGCTGGAGGTCGGCGAGGGCCCACCGGTGCTGTTCGTGCACGGCGCAGGCATGAGCGGCTCGAGCTGGGCGACCCTAGCCGGTCGCCTGACGGGATTCCGCTGCATCCTCCTGGATCGGCCCGGCACCGGCCTGAGCGACCCCCTCGACACGCCCCTCACGCCTGACACGCTGCCTGGCATCGGCGACTCGCTGCTGGTCGACGTGCTCGATGCGCTCGGACTCCAGTCAGCCCACCTGCTGGCAACCTCGTTCGGCGGGTATTTCGCGTTGCGCGCCGCGGCCGCGCACGCCGACCGCGTCGGCCGCATGGTGCAGTTCAGCTGGCCGGTGGGCGCGCCGATCTCCCATTTGCCGATGCTCATGCGGATGACGGCCGTCCCGCTGGCGGGGGCGCCTGGTCGCCCTGCTGCCGCCCAGCGAGCGGATGATTCGGATGGGCTTTCGCCAGATCGGCCACGCCGAGAGCCTGGAATCCGGCCGGATCTCACAGGAGATCATCGACTGGTTCCTGGCGCTGCAGCGCCACACCGACACGACCAGGCAGGAGGCGCGGCTGACCC
>CAWIXZ010000014.1:0-79987 GCA_963840205.1 uncultured Chloroflexia bacterium | reverse complement strand
AGGCCGAAGCCAGCTCGTGCTCGCGGGAGTCGAGGAGCTCGCGGCAGGTGGCCGCCAACCCTCGTGCCGTAAGGCTATGTCGATCTCGGTGTCCCCTGGCCAGGGTCGCGTGCGGGACGCGTGGAGCCTTCAAACGCGAGGAAGCCGGGCAGCGCGTGCTGCCACAGCGATCCGGGCCAGATGGCTGAGACGCGGTCCAACGGGACCCCCCATTAGTGCTCGGGCCCCCCAGTACTTTCGGGTCCAGGGGGAAAATCTGGCACACCTTATGCTATGTCCAGACGCAGCGCAAGACTTTTGCGAAATTTCTGCTGCCCGTCGTTCGAAAAGCGTTCGAACGGCGTCCGGATAGCGGACGCGAAGGCCTCCCGACGGCGCAACCCTCAGCCTCCCCCGTTGGCCCTCTTGGCGGTTGGTGCCGGCCCGAACATCCGCGCGGCAGCCGCCGCGGTGCGCCCGATGTCGATCGACGGGTCGATGAGGACGTGGAGGCCCAGCCCGTCGAGCAAGGCGCCCAGGACGGTCGCGATTCCCACCGGGTCCAGGTCGGCATCCAGCTCCCCCCGCCACTGCCCGGACGCGATGCGCGCGCCGATCTGCTGCCGGAACTCGGCGAGCATCTCCGCCATCGACTTGCGGATCTCGTCGTCACGCGCGCCACGCGCCATGGCCTCCACCGAGAAGAGCGCCAGGGCCTCGATCTCCTCACCCGGCTCGAGCCCTCGGACCATGTCGCCGATGGCCTTCCGCAGGTCTGTCGCGCGCGCGAGGGCGGCGCCGGGCTCGGCGAAGGTCTCTCGCAGCGCGGCCTCGAACGCCGCGTGCAGCAGCTGGTCCTTCGAGCGGAAGTGGTAATGGATGAGCCCCTGGTTGACGCCCGCGCGCTGAGCGATCTCCCGGGTCGTCACGGCGTCCCAGCCCTTCTCGGCCACGAGCACGACCGCGGCGTTCAGCAGGGCACGCCTCGTCTGCTCCCCGCTCGCACGTGAGAAGGAAGTCCTGGTACTGCTTGGTTGGTCGAATGACCTAGTCATGCCCGCACTGTAGCACCAACGGCGTCCCGAACGCCATAGGCGTCCCGGCGGAACGGTGCGATCGCGCGTCCATTACGCGAAGCGCGCCATGCGGCGGCACTGGACGCCGACGAGCGGCCGGCCGCCAGCGGGAGGCGACTGGCGTGACCGCGCGCGACGACCTCGACCAGGCGCTGAGCCGATGGATGGCCGATGGGCCGAGCGTGGTCCGAGACGCCGTCATCGACGTGGCGCTCGACGAAGCACGACACACGAGACAGCGCGGAGGCCGCTTCGCGCCGTGGAGGTACCTGACCATGACTGCAACACCCGTAGGTCGCGAGGGTCGATCCTTCGCGCCGGCAATCGCCGCGGCAGCTCTGCTGCTCGCGGTCGCGATCGGAGCTTTCATCGTGGCGCGTCCGGACATCGGCATCGGCAACTTCGGCGAGCCGCGCGTCTACACGGAGGACGACATCGTGGCTGTGGTGACCACGCCGGATGCCCTCACCGCCGCGCTGGTGCGGCGGACGTTCCGGCGGACTTCGACTTCTTCGCGTCCGGCAGCCGGTACGACGCCCTGCACCTCGCCGTCGGTCACCCCGCGATGCCCTCGGATCAGCGTCTCGCGATCACCACGATCATGTACGTGGGCATCGACGAGGCAGCCATCACGTTCTACGACTCGATCGGGTCGGACGGCCAGGCGGTTCCGGTGGCGATCAAGGGGGTGCAAGCATGACGGTCCTGCGGCGACCTACGACGACGCTGCCGCGGCCGATCTTGCCTTCGAGAGCTTCGTCACCGCCTACGAGACGTGGGAGTTCGCGGCCGGGATGGAGGCGTGGGACCACGGCGACGAGGCGCGATGTTCCCCTATTCGCTGCCAACGGACTCACACGGCCGCTGCTTCATGCTCCAGAGCGAGCCATGCCCGCAGGAGTTGCGGGTGTGGCGGCAGGACAACCTGATCGTGACCGTCCTCCAGGAGGCGAGGGCAACGTCGCGGCCGAGGAGATCGTGGCCCTCGCCGACGGCCCGCTCACCGGGGCGGTCAGTCGGTGGACTGGCCGCCCTTCTCGTCGAAGAGGTAGGCGACCTTGTCGGCCCAGTTGGTGAGGACGACGCGGTTCTTGGTCTTGAGCGTCGGCGTCAGCTCCCCCGCCTCCTCGGTGAGCAGCCGCGGCAGGATCGCGATCCGCCGCGGTCGCTCGTAGACGGCGAACCCGTCGAGCGTCCGCTTCACCTCGGCGTCGAAGAGCTTGTGGACCGACTTCTCCTCCGCCAGCTGCTCGGGCGGCATCTCGGCCAGGCCGTTCGCCGCGGCCCACGTCGCCGAGCTCCTCGAAGTCCGGCGCGATGAGGGCGCCGGTGTACGGCTGCCGGTCGCCGAGGATCACCGCCTGCGCCACGTACTTCGAGGTCGACAGCGCGGCCTCCATCGGCGCGGGCGAGACGTTCTTCCCGTTGGCCAGGACGATGATGTTCTTGAGCCGATCGGTGATCCGGATGCGGCCGATCTCGTCCAGCTCGCCGATGTCGCCGGTGTGGAACCAGCCGTCGGCGTCGATCGCCTTGGCGGTCTCGTCGGGCTGGTTGAGGTAGCCCTGCATGACCTGCGGCCCGCGGACGAGGATCTCGCCCGTCGTCGGGTCGATCTTCACCTCGGACCCGGGGGCCGGTCGGCCGACGGTGCCGAAGACGAAGTCGTCGGGCCGGTTGACCGATACGAACGGGCTCGTCTCGGTCAGGCCGTAGCCCTCGAGGACCAGCATGCCCATGCCGTAGAAGAACTCGCCGATCTCCCTCGCCAGCGGCGCGGAGCCCGACACGAAGTAGCGGACCCGGCCGCCGGTGCGCTCGCGGATCTTCTTGAAGACGAGCGCATCGGCGATGCGCAGCTGGAGCTTCAGAGAGCGGCGAGTCGGCGCGGCCCGCGAGGTGGTTGGCGTACTTCTGCGCGCCGAGCCCCGACGGCCCAGTGGAAGATGCGCTGCTTCGTCGGCGACCCGGCCTCGACGGCCGAGAGGACCCGGCCGTACACCCGCTCGTAGAGCCGCGGGACCGACCCCATGACGGTGGGCTTCACCTCGATCATGTTCGCCGGCAGGCGCTCGATGAGCGCCTCGGCGTAGACGACCGCGGCGCCCTTGCCGAGGGCGATCACCTCGTCGACGATCCGCCCGTAGACGTGGCTCAGCGGCAGGAACGAGAGGAAGACATCGGTCTCGTAGAAGTCGACGACCTGGTTCGCCGCCTCGTAGTTGAAGAGCAGGTTGCCGTGGCTGAGCATCGCGCCCTTCGGGTTCGCCGTGGTCCCCGACGTGTGGATGATCGTCGCGAGGTGCTCGCGGTCGATCGCCTCCAGCCCGTCGCGCCAGGCGCGCCGGACCGTTGGGTCGGTGTTGCTGCGGGCCGCCACGTCCGCCAGGGTCAGCGTCCCCGCGCGGGAACTTCCCGTGGTCCTCCAGGGTGATGACGTGCTTCAGCGTCGGGGTGTCCCCGCGGATCGACTCGATCTTCGCGGCCTGCTGCGCGTTCTCGACGAAGACGACGGTGGCTCCGACGTTGTTGATGACGAAGGCCGTCTGGCCCGGCTCCGACTGCGGGTAGATCGGGCAGGTCACCGCGCCGAGGGCGAGCGACGCGAGGTCGGCGATCACCCACTCCGGGCGGGTGCGGGCGATGATGCAGACGCGGTCGCCGTCGGCCGACGCCGAGGTCGCGCAGGCCGAGGCTCAGCTCGGTCACCCACTCCCACATCTCGCGGTACGTGCGGCTCGTCCACGCCGCCTCGGCGGCCGCGTCGTCGGCGCCGCGCTTCGCCTTCGGGAGCTTCCAGCGCATCGCCTCCCGGTCCGCGTTGCGCTGGGCGGATCGCTGGATCAGGTCGACGACGTTCCGCGCCTGGTTCTCGGGCGGGACGACGAGCGGCTCGATCGCCGGCGTGCGCATCAGCCGGCCGGCGCGCGCCGGGCGAGGCGTCGGGTGCGGCCGGCTCGGGTCTCGCGGTCGATCGTGGTCGTCATCGGTCTCCCTCTCCTGCGTTGGTGCCGGGCATCGTCCCGTGCGGGTCTGCGGCGGTACTGCGGGCGCCCTCACGCGCGCGCGCGCGCTACATATACTCTATGTGTCCCGGCGCATGGCGTCGAGCAGGCCCTGCGCGACGATGAGCCGGTGGATCTGGTTGGTCCCCTCGTAGATCTGCGCGCCCTTCGCGTCGCGCATGAGTCGCTCGACCGGATTGTCGCGGCTGTACCCGGCGCCACCGTAGATCTGCACCGCGTCGGTGGTGACGCGCATCGCCGTGTCGGACGCGAACCACTTCGCCATGCTCGAGGCGACGTTGATCGGAGCCCCGGCGTCGCGCATCCGCGCGGCGCGCCAGGTGAGCAGCCGCGCCGCGTCGACGCCCACCGGCCATCTCGGCCAGCATCGCCTGGATCATCTCCTGGTCCGCGATGGCTCGGTCGAACTGGCGCCGCTGGAGGGCGTAACGCGTGGCGAGCTCGAGCGCCGAGCGCGCGAGGCCCGTGCAGGCCGCGGCGATCCCGATGCGCCCGGCACCGAGCGCCGACAGCGCGACCTTCAGGCCCTCGCCCTCCTCGCCGAGCCGATCCGCGGCCGGCACGCGCGCGTCCTCGAAGACGATCTCGTAGCCGGTCGTGCCGCGGATGCCCATCTTCCGCTCCTTCGAGCCGAGCCGGAAGCCGGGCGTGTCGGCTTCGACCACGAACGCGGTGATGCCGGCCTTGCCCTTCGAGCGGTCGACCGTCGCGAAGACGACGTAGCGGGCGGCCTCGCCCCCGTTCGTGATCCAGATCTTCGTGCCGGTGAGCAGGTACTCGTCGCCGTCCCTGCGCGCCGCGAGGCTCAGCGAGGCGGCGTCGGACCCGGCGCCCGGCTCCGGTGAGCGCGAAGGCGCCGAGCTCGCGGCCGGCGGTCATCGGCGGCAGGAAGCGCGCACTTCTGCTCATCGGTTCCGTTCGCGAAGATGCAGAGCTGGCTCAGGTAGTGGACGCTCAGGCTGACGGCCATGCCCATGTCGGCGGCGGCGATCTCCTCCAGCGCCAGCGCCGATGCCATGGCGCCCATCCCGGCGCCGCCGTACTCCTCCGGGTACGGGAGCCCGGCCAGGCCCAGCTCCCCGCCCGCTCGAACAGCGTGCCGGTCGTAACGCTCCGCCTCGTCACGCTCGGCGGCACCGGGCGCGACCTCCGCGCGAGCCCACTGGCGGACCGTGTCGCGGACGCTGCGCTCCTCCTCCGAGAGGCCCTGTGCGTCGCGCGCGTCGCGCGCCGGTGCGTCGGTGGCGGTCATGCGCGCGACCTTGTTTCCCTGCTCGTCGTACGCGTAAAAGCCCCGCTTGGTCTTTCGACCAAGGTGCCCCGCGGCGACCATCTGGCGCAGGAGCGGAGCCGCTCGGAACTTCGGGTCGCCGAAGCCGCGGTACAGCACGTCCATGACGCCGAGCATCACGTCGTTGCCGATGAAGTCGGACAGCTCCAGCGGCCCCATCGGGTGGTTGAGCCCCAGGCGAGCCCCGGTGTCGATGTCCTCGGCCGTGCCGGTCGACTCCATGAGCGCGAAGATCGCCTCGTTGATGAACGGGCCGAGCATGCGGTTCACCAGGAACCCGGGCATGTCCCGCGACTCGATCACCGTCTTGCCGAGGTCCTCCGCGAAGGACCGCGCCGCCGCGTGGGTGGCGTCGTCGGTCTCGAGGCCGCGGATGATCTCGATCAGCTTCATGACCGGGACCGGCGAGAAGAAGTGGAGGCCGATGAACCTCGTCGGGCGGTCGGTCGCGGTCGCGAGGCCGGTGATGCTGATGCTGCTGGTGTTGCTGGCGAAGATGGTCTCCGCGTCCGCCGCGCGGCTCAGGGCCTGCCACGTCTCGCGCTTGACCGCCTCGTCCTCGAAGACCGCCTCGATCACGATGTCGTGGCCCGCCGCGCCTGTTCGGTGCCCTCGGCCGTCGAGATGCGGCCCAGGATCTCGTCCGCCGCCGCCTGCTCGAGCTTGCCCTTCTCGACCTGCCGCGCCAGGTTGGAGCCGATGCGGGCCTTGCCCTTCTCGGCGAGCTCCGCGCGTCCGGTCGGCGAGCGTCACCTGCTTGCCGGCCGCCGCGCTCACCTGCGCGATGCCGTGGCCCATCAGGCCCGCGCCGATGACGAACACGCGCTGGATCTTCGAGGGGCTCATCGGTCCGCAGGGTACCAGCGGTCACGCGAGGACCGCCATAGGGGGAGCGGCGATTTGTGACTTCGAACGTTACGTCGGGCGAGCCGATGAGGCGCTCCGCGGCCGTCAGGGGGTCCAGCTCGCGCTCGGCGACGGCGTCGACGACCCGCGTCCCACGTCGCGGACGCCTCGGCGCGCTCGCCGGACAGGTCCGCCAGGGCCCGGCGGATCTGGCTCACCGCGCGCTCGCGCACGGCCAGGGGCGAGCGGGCGACGGACCGATGCGCGTCGATCGCGTCGGCCAGCGCGGCCACGCCCGTCCCGGTCGTGGCTGTCGTCACCAGGACCTGCGGCGGCTTGCGCTCGATGCGGCCGCCGGCCGTCGAGAGCATCGCCCGCAGCTGGCGGGCCGCGCGATCCGCGCCGGGCCGGTCGCCCTTGTTCACCGCGACGAGGTCCGCCACCTCGAGCAGCCCGGCCTTGATCGCCTGCACCTCGTCCCCCATCTCGGGCGCCTCGACCACGACGGTCGTCTCCGCCAGCCGGGCGACCTCCACCTCGGACTGGCCGGCCCCGACCGTCTCGACCAGGATCGGGTCGAAGCCGGCGGCGTCGAGCGCGGCCGCTGCGAGCCACGTGGTCGCCGCGATCCCGCCCAGCTCGCCGCGCGATGCCATCGAGCGCATGAAGACGTCGCGGTCCGCGGCGTGGTCCATCATCCGGATCCGGTCGCCCAGGATGGCGCCGCGGGTGTACGGGGACGAGGGATCCACGGCCAGGACGCCGACGCGGCGGCCTCGACGGCGCCACTCCCCGATGAGCGCGTTCACCAGCGTCGACTTGCCGCTCCCCGGCGGCCCGGTGATGCCGACGACGTGGCCGCCGCGGCCGGCGGCGAAGAGCGGCGGCAAGGAGGGCCGGAGCGTCGGGTCGCGGTTCTCGATCCGCGTGAGCAGCCGCGCAAGCGGCAGGCGATCGCCGCCCGCGACGGACTCGACGAGCGGGTCGGGCGCGAGGCTCACGAGGGGCGCCGGGCGTTCTCCCGGAAGTAGCGCGCGATCTGGCCGATGCTCGTCCCGGGGCCGAAGATCTCGGCGACGCCCGCCTCCTTGAGCTTCACGATGTCGGCGTCCGGGATGATGCCGCCCGCGGCGACGAGCACGTCGTCCATTCCCCGGTCGCGGAGCAGCTGCACCGTGCGCGGCAGCAGCGCCATGTGCGCGCCGGACAGGATGGAGAGTCCGACGATGTCGACGTCCTCCTGCTCGGCCGCGTCCGCGATCATCTCGGGCGTCTGGCGCAGGCCGGTGTAGATGACCTCGAAGCCCTCGTCGCGCAGGCCGCGGGCGAGCACCTTGGCTCCGCGATCGTGGCCGTCGAGCCCGGGCTTGGCGATGAGGACGCGGATCGGGGTGGTTCGCTCGTCGTTCATCGGCCCGGCGATTCTATCCCGCCCTCTCGGAGGGCCAGCTCGTCGATGCGCGTCGCCAGGTCCACGTCGCGGCGGGTGAGCGCCTTGGCGGCGTGGGTCGTGAGGCGGAAGCTCACGCGCTTCCAGCGGATGTCGATGTCGGGGTGGTGATCGGCCTCCTCGGCGGCATCGGCCACGGCGGACGACCAGCGCGATCGCGGCGCGGAAGATGGGCAGCTCGACCGTGCGCCGGATCGAGGCCCCGTCGCGAGCCCAGGCCGGCAGCGCGCGCAGTGCCTCATCGGCCTCCGCATCGGTCAGTGGTGTGGCGTACGGCATCGGTCAGGTCAGCGGTCGGACGAGCGGCCGATGAAGGTGAGGAACTCGCTCCGGGTCTTCTCATCGGTCCGGAAGCGGCCGAGCATGGCCGAGGTGACCATGGTCGCCCCCTGCTTCTTCACGCCGCGCATGACCGTGCACATGTGCAGCGCCTCGACGACGCAGCCGACGCCCTTGGGGTCCAGCCGGTCCATGAGCAGGTCCGCGATCTGGACCGTGAGCCGCTCCTGGACCTGGAGCCGATGGGCGTACATGTCGACGATGCGCGGGATCTTCGAGAGGCCGATGACGCGGCCGCGCGGCAGGTAGCCGACGTGTGCCCTGCCGTGGAACGGGAGGAGGTGGTGCTCGCACAGCGAGAAGAACTCGATGTCGCGCACGACGACCATCTCGTCGTACGCCACGTCGAAGATGGCGTCATTGATGAGCTTGTCGGGATCGACCGCATACCCGGCGGTGAGCTCGGTGTACATGCGTCGCACCCGCTCGGGCGTGCGCGCCAGGCCCTCGCGGGCCGGGTCCTCCCCGACCTCGCTGAGCAGTGACCTGATCGCCTCCTCGAAGGGGGCCGGGCGTCGTCCATCGGCCGAATCATACGGAACTGCGCCCGGCGGGCCCTTCGGCGCCTGATTCCCGCCCGATGGGCCATCTGGCCGCTGGATGGCCGATATTCCCGCCTCCCGGGACGTTCAGCCGCCGAACCCGCCTGTAGGCGTCGCTGAGCGGCCGTAGCTCTGGGCGCGGGAATCTAGGCCACTGAGTGTCCCAATGAGCCGCTCGGCGCAAAGTCAACCGCCCCCGGCTGGCTGGTCGCTCACCGCTGCGGCATCCACGGCAGCCTCGGACGGCTCCCGCGAGACGGGCCTCGTGAACCAGCGGTAGAGCAGCACGATCACCGCCCCGGCCGTCCAGCCTGCGAGCACGTCGGTCGGGTAGTGGTGGCCCAGCCAGATCCGCGACAGGCCGATGAGGAGCACGAGGACCAGCAACGCGCCGATCAGCGCCGCCCGCACCGGGCGTGGGAGCCGCGAGCGCCCGATCACCACGGCGAGGATGCCGTAGGCGACCATGGCCAGCGCGGCGTGGCCCGACGGGAAGCTGAAGCCACGCTCCTGGATCAGCGGATCGAGGAGCTCCGGCCGCTCCCGGGCGATCGCGAGCTTGATGGTGGCGTTCAGGATCGAGGCGAGCACCATGGTGAGCGCGCCGGCGACGCCGTGTCGCCACGGACCGATCGCGAGCGCGACGCCGAGCGTGATGAGGGCGACGATGGCCACCGCCCAGGTCGAGCCGAGCTCGGTGATCTGGCGAAGGGGCGCGAGGAGGCCCGACAGATCGGGAGACTGGACCGCCCCGATGACCCCGGCATCCACGGGTTCGCTGATGCCGGTGCTGACGAGGACCGCCAGCAGCACCACGATGCCGACACCGCCGGCGGCCAGGAGTGGCGTGAAGAGCGCGGTCGGCGTGCGCATGGGCGGTGAGTCTAGGGTGGCCGCGTATGATCCGCAGCCGATGCGGACCCCGATCGGCCGCGGCGTCGCCGCCGCGATTGCCGTCGCCACGTCACTTGCGGTCGCCTGGCTCGTCCCTGTCCTCGCCGTCGTCCTCGTGTGGCCGCTGCTCCTGTTCCTGCCCGGCTGGGCGCTGCTCGCCCTCCTGCCCTCGCGACTGGACCTCGCGGGCCGGCTGGGGCTCGCGGTCGTCCTGTCGGTGGCCGCTCTCGACGCATCTCGTCTACTGGCTGAGCCAGCTCATCGGCGGGTACAGCCGCGCGAGCGTGCTGCTGGCGGCCGCCGTGATGGCGGTGCCGGTCGTGGTCGCGCTGGCGCGTCGCCCGCTCCCACGCCTTCCGGGCCTGGGACGCGCCGGGCCGGCGCTCGCCGTGGCGGTGGCTTCCGCGGGCGTGGTGGCCCTCGTCCTGGGGGTCGGCATGTGGCGCGTCACGCCGGACGGAGTCAGCTCGGGCGGGTCGAACTGGAGCGACCTCGGAGTGCATCTCTCCATCGCCGAGACGCTGAACTCCGGCGCCAACTTCCCGCCGGAGGTCCCCTACTTCGCCGGCGTGCCGCTGGTCTATCACTGGTTCTCGGACTTCCACGCCGCGATCCTCGCCCTCGCGGCCGGTATCTTCTCGGTCCCCGCGATGGTCGTGCAGTCCACCGTGCTCGCGGCGGCGCTGTCGCTGCTGGTGTACTCGCTGGCGCGGGCACTCGTCGGAGGAGCGCACGCCCGGCGCGTTGCGGTCCTCGCGGCGGTCATCGCAGTCTTCGGTGGCGGGCTGGGCTACATCCGGTTCATCGGCGACCTCACCGCAACCGGACGGTCGCCGCTCGACCTCATTGCCGCCAGCAGCTACGACAACCAGTGGCTGACCGGGTGGCCGTATTTCCGGATCCCATCGGTCATGGGGACGGGGCTCCTGGCGCACCGCGCGACGACCGTCGGCCTCCCGATGCTGATCGGTGCGGTCCTCCTGCTCGTGCACGGCCTCCCGACGGCGCGCCGTCGGCTCACGGACACCGGCGACCGGCCGTGGCTCATCGGCCTCGCCGGGGTGCTGGGCGCACTGCTGGCGCCATTCCACTTCTTCTTCTTCCCGGTCTTCCCGCTCCTCGCCCTCGCCTGGGTCGCGACGGGCGGCCGCCTGCTCGACCGCGACGCGCCGCGCAACGCGGCCCTCCTGCTCGCGCCATACGTGCTGGCCCTGCCGTTCGTGATCGCGCCCGCGCTCCAGGCCTCGGGCTCGGGCTCGCTGCAGCTCGTGAACCTGTGGCCCTCCGCGCCCCGCGAGGACGGGTTCGCCGCCGTCGTCTTCTTCTACGTCACGAACCTCGGGGTTCCGTTCCTGCTGGCGCTCATGGCGCTCTATATGCCGCGGCTGCGCATGCGGGCGTTCCTCGCCGCCTGGGTCATCGGCATGTTCGTCATCCCGAACGTGGTCCAGGTGAGCGTCATCGACTTCGACATGAACAAGTACTTCCAGGCGATGTGGATCGCGGTCGCCATCCTCGCCGCGTGGGTGGTGCGGCGCTGGAGCGCGCCCGCGGTCGCCGCGGTGCTGCTCCTGAGCATCCCGTCGCCGCTGCTCGTGGCCGCCTGGACGGCGACCTCGAACCTCCAGGTCATGACCGCCGCCGAGCTCGAGGCCATGGAGTGGGCGCGCGTGGAGACCCCGACGGACGCGGTCTTCGTGACCGACGGGTGGGTCAACTCACTGACCGATGCCGCCGGCCGGCGGCGCCTGACAACCTTCGGGCCCTACATCGCCAACCTCGGGTATCGGCCGGACGAACGCATCGCCGACATCGTCACGATCTACTGCGGCGGCGATCCGGCGTTGTCTGCCGCCCTGATGCGGCTGTACGGCGCGACGTACGTGGTCGACGGCACGCGCCCGCAGCCGTGTCCAGCGCCCGTCGACTTCGGGTCGTCCGACGAGTTCGAGCTCGCCTACGAGCGCGGACCACTCATCTGGCGCCTGGCGGACTGAGCCCGACCTCCCCTCTATCATCGGCCGATGCAGGATGCCGCCGGGGCCGTCGTCGCCTTCGAGCACGTCACCAAGCGGTACGGCAGCGCCGATGCACCCGCCGTCGACGACCTCACGTTCACGATCCCCGCCGGCGAGATCTGCGTCCTGGTCGGCCCGTCCGGCTCCGGAAAGACCACGACCATGAAGATGGTCAACCGACTGATCGAGCCCACCAGCGGCCGCATCACGATCGGCGGCGAGGACGTGATGAGCCTGCCGGCCGTCGAGCTCCGCAGGCGCATCGGCTACGTCATCCAGCAGGTCGGGCTCTTCCCGCACCTCACCATCGCGGAGAACGTGGCCGTCGTCCCGCGGCTGCTCGGCTGGAAGGCGGGCCGCATCGCGGAGCGCGTGGACGAGCTCCTCGAGCTCGTGGGCCTGGAGACCGCGACGTTCCGCGCCAGGTACCCGAGCGAGCTCTCCGGTGGCGAACGCCAGCGGGTCGGCGTGGCGCGCGCCATCGCGGCGGACCCTCCGGTGATGCTGATGGACGAGCCGTTCGGCGCGGTGGACCCCATCCGCCGCGACCGGCTCCAGAACGAGTTCCTGCGCCTGCAGGAGAAGGTGCGCAAGACGATCGTCTTCGTCACCCACGACGTGGACGAGGCGATCAAGATGGCTGACCGCATCGCCATCCTCCAGCGTGGCGGCGTCCTGGCGCAGTACGACACCCCAGAGGCGATCCTCGCGAACCCGGCGAGCGACTTCGTCGAGCGGTTCGTCGGCGCGGACCGCGGCCTGAAGCGCCTCAGCCTGGCCCGGGTGCGGGATCTCACGCTCATCGAGCCCGTCATCGTCCATGCGGGCGAGTCCCCCGCCGAGGCGCGCCGGCGGTTGGCCGGGGTCCCACATGGCGACTATGCGCTCCTCGTGGACGAGCGCGAGCGGCCCCTGGGATGGATCGACCGGCATCACCTCGACGGCGATGGACCGATTGATCCCGACTCCGCCGTTCCGGGGCCGCAGCCCGTCCAGCCCGAGACGACCCTGCGCGACGCGCTGTCGGTGATGCTCGCCTCGTCGGTCCAGCTCGGCGTGGTGGTGGACGAGAAGGACCGGGTGCTGGGCCTCATCAGCGTCGACGCCATCAGCGAGGCGCTGCGCGAGCCTCCCGCGACATGAACGACGAGCCGTTCATCCGCTGGGACTGGATCGTCGACAACCTGGACGAGATCGCCCGCCGGGTGGGCGAGCACGTGATGCTCACGGTGATCGCGGTCGTCATCGGCTTCCTCATCAGCTTCGGGCTCGCGCTGCTGATCAGGCGCTACCGCCGGCTGGAGGCCCCGATCGTCGGCGTCGGCGGGATCCTCTACTCGATCCCGAGCCTCGCCCTCTTCGCGATGCTCGTGCCGATCACCGGGCATCCAGAACCCGCTCACCGCCGAGATCGCGCTCGTGAGCTACACGATCCTCATCCTGCTGCGCAACATCCTCGCGGGGTTCGACGGCGTGCCACGTGACGTCCTCGAGGCGGCCGACGGGATGGGCTTCACGCGCACGCCAGCGGCTGTGGCGCGTCGAGCTGCCGATCGCGCTGCCGGTGATGGTCGCGGGCCTGCGGGTCGCGACGGTGACCATCATCGGGCTCGTCACCGTGACCGCCCTCATCGGGCTCGGCGGGCTCGGGTACTTCATCGTCGACGTCGGATACCGCCGCTTCTTCCTCACGGCCACTATCGTCGGGTCGGTCGGCGCGGTCCTCCTGGCGATCTTCGCCGACCGCGGATTTGTCCTCCTCCAGCGTGCGCTCACCCCCTGGGCCGCACGCAGACGCGCCGCCGGCTGACCGATGGACTTCCTGGCCGATGTGGTCGCCTGGTTCGCGGATCCGGCCAACTGGAGCGGCGCCGACGGCGTGCCAACGCGGCTCCTCGAGCACCTGGCCCTGTCTGTGATTCCTCTTGCGATCGCGATCCTCATCGCGCTGCCGCTCGGGGCGTGGATCGGCCACACCGGCCGCGCGGCCAACCTCGTGATCAACGTCGCCAACATCGGTCGCGCCATCCCGTCGCTCGCCATCCTGGCCGTGGCCGCGATGCTGCTGAGCGTGCCGCTCGTCGATCTTGGGCTGCGCGACATCGCGACGGAGGTGGCGACGGTCATCGCCATGACCGCGCTGGCGATCCCCCCATCCTGACCAATACGTACGTCGGGATCAGCGAGGTGGACCGCGACCTCGTCGATGCCGGTCGCGGCATGGGCATGCGCCCGATCCAGATCCTGCGGCTGGTCGAGGTCCCCGTCAGCCTGCCCATCATCCTGGGCGGAATCCGCACGGCCGCGGTCCAGGTGGTGGCGACCGCGACGCTCGGCGCCGTGTTCGCGACCGGTGGGTTTGGCCGCTACATCATCGACGGCATCGCGCAGCGGCGGAACGACGAGGTCTTCGCCGGGGCGCTGATGGTCGCCGCGCTGTCGATCGCCACCGAGCTTGCCTTCGCCGCGATCCAGCGACGCGCCATCTCGTCGGGGTTGCGCGACCGCGACGCGGGCGCTCGACACGAGGTCCAGCTGGGGCGGCCGGCGGGCGCCTGAGGCGCCGCCTGGAATGATCCAAGCCGTATCGGGCGGCGTACTGAGAATGCGGGCCAAATGGGCCCGCCGCCGTCCGCTGATACGATCTGCCGGGTGGCGTTCCACCCATCGGACCCATTTCTCGAACACTGGAGGAGATACCCACATGCGGACATACCGCAGGCTTGCCCTCGGGGCGGCGGTGCTCGCGCTGGTGGTCAGCGCGTGCTCGTCGGGTGAGGGCAGCGGATCGCCCTCGGGCGGACCCGATACTGAAGGCGAGCGAACGATCGTGATCGGCTCGGCGGGCTTCTACGAGGCCCAGCTGATGGCCGAGATCTATGCACAGGCACTCGAGGCCAACGGCTACACCGTGGAGCGCAAGCTCGGCATCGGGCCGCGCGACACGACGCAGCCGGCCATCGAGAGCGGCGAATTCGACCTGGAGCCGGAGTACATCGGCAGTCTGGCGACCTTCCTGGGCGCGGAGGCGTCCGGCGATCCCGCGGAGACCTTTGCCGCCCTGCAGACGGCGCTCGAAGAGGTCGGCCTCACGGCACTCGACTACGCTCCGGCGCAGGACCAGAACGTCTTCGTCGTCCGAAGCGACACCGCCGAGGAGGACGGGCTCGCGACGACGAGCGACCTCGCCGCCGTGGCCGCGGACTACGTCTGGGGGCTCCCCCCGGAGTGCGAGACGAACGAGCTCTGCCGCGGCGCCCTCGAGGACGCCTACGGCATCACGTTCGCCGATCTCCAGATCGAGCCGTATGCTGCCTGCGATGCGCCGGCGGCCCAGGCGCTGAACGACGGCGTCGTGGATGTCGCGCAGCTGTGCTCAACGCAGCCCGACATCGAGCGGTTCAACTTCGTGGCGCTGGAAGATGACCAGCAGACGCAGCCCGCCGAGAACATCGCGCCGATCGTCCGCACGGAGTGGCTCGATGCCGCGCCGTCGGACTTCGCCGACATCCTCAATGAGGTCAGCGCGGCCATGGACACCGAGACGCTCACGAGCCTCGGTGTGCGGGTCGCGGTCGACCAGGAGACGGTCGAAGACGTGGCAGCCGACTGGCTGGCGGACAACGGCCTGAACTAGGCGGCGCCCGCCTACGCGGTGAAGGAGCGGCCGGGAAACCGGCCGCTCCTTTCCGTGCATGATGGAACGATGTCTCTGGCCACGAATGCCGAGGTCCGGCGCTGCATCAAGTGCGGACGCGAGATCGGCCCCGACGAGTCGATCTGCGAGGTCTGCAACCGCGCAGGGATGGCGACGCCGTCAGCGTCGCAGTACCACGGCACGGTCGTCCTCGCCATTGTGCTCGCCGTGGTGGGCCTGGCAGTCGCGGCGAGCCTGTCGCAACGCGGCATCGGGCCGTTCGTGGCCGAGGTCCGCTCGATCGATGCCGCCGATCCCGGCTACGCCTTCACCTATGCGGTCACGAACGAGGGCACGACGCCGGGCCGCGCGAAGTGCCAGATCATCGCGCTCGGCCCCGACGGCGAGCGACTGCGCACGAAAAGCACTGTCACCGTCCAGATCGCGGGCGGAGACACGGCCGAGCACACCGAGGCCATCCCGGGGCTCGAGGAGGAGCCCGCGAGCGCATCGGTCAGCTGCTCGTAGGCGTGGGTTGGCTGCGCCCGTGCTGGCGCCCGCGAGGGTGAACGGCTAAGGTCATCTCGATGAGCTTCAATCGACGTGGTCCGAATCGACGCCCCGACCGGCCCGACCGCCCGGATCGAGATCGCCCGGAGCGGCCGAACCGCCCGCCCGGCGGCAGCGACTGGCAGCCGCGCGAGCGTCCCGGCGGCGACCGTGGAGGCCCGCCTCGCGGCGACAGGCCGTACGCGCCGCGACCAGGTGGCGACCGCCCCTATAGCCCGCGACCAGGTGGCGACCGCCCCTATAGCCCGCGACCTCGCTTCGAGGGCGGCTCACAGGACGAGGGCGGCATGTCGATCCGGCTCGACCCGCGGCGCCTCGGGGTCCTGAAGCGGCTCGCCGCCGAGGCGAACTCCAGACCCGGCGACCTCGTCCGCATCTGGGTGGAGGAGCGGCTCGACGCCGAGAATCGCGGCCAGTCGACTGTCACCGGCGGAGGCGCGGATCTCGCGGGGCTGGTTGCCGCGCTCACGCAGCGAGTGGCCGCGCTCGAGCAGTCGTCACGCGAGCCGTCCACGACCGAGGTCGAGGCCGGGGCGGCTGAACACCAGGCCTCAACTAACGGCGACAAGCCGAAGCGGCGGGCACGCAAGAAGGTCACCGCCAGGCCGTCCGGCGAGCGCGTCGCGCTGCACGACGAGATCATCGCCGTGCTCAACGACAAGGGCCCGCTGCCCGCCGCCGAGATCGCCGCCGCGATCCTCGAGCGCGGCCGCTACGCCCCGCCACGCAGCGGGAAGCCGCTCGACGCCGCCACCGTGAACGCACGGATCAGCAACCCGACCTACCGCGGTCGGTTCACGCGCTCCGAGGGACGCATCGGCCTCTCCGAGGGCTAGTCCTCGAGGACGAAGGTCACCAGCACATTGGCCTGGAACTCCAGGGCCCCTTCGCGCCCGACGGCCACGCGCAGCTCCTTGACCCAGGCGCCCCTGACGCCTCGCAGCGTCTTCGAGGCACGGCCGATCCCCTGGCGGATCGCATCCTCGAAGCTCTTGTCGGATGTGCAGGACAGCTCGGTCACCTTTGCGACGGACATGGGAAGGTCTCCTCAAATGCTCATGGGTTGATGGGCTGGACGCCCAATGCCCTCAAACCGATGCAGGCCGCCTGCCAACGGGCCCGTTCAGGCCGCCTCGTGCGAGCGCGTCCACGCCAGAAGGTCATCGGCCGCCATCGCGTTCACGATCATCTCCGGCTTCACGCCGCACAGGAACGCCCGCTCGCACCCGACGTTCAGCCACGCGAGCTGGCCGGGGTAGTGCGCATCCGAGTCGATCGAGACGCGGCAGCCGGCCTCGATCGCCAGGCGCAGGAGGCGCTTCGGCGGATCGAGCCGCTCCGGCCGGGAGTTGATCTCCACCGCCTTGTCGAAGCGCTTGGCGGCGGCGAACACGATGTCGGGGTCGAAGGTCGACTCCGGCCGGTCTCCGCGCTTCCGCTTCATGCGTCCGGTGCAGTGGCCGAGCACGTCGAGGTGCGGGTCCGCGAGCGCGGTGACCAGGCGCCTGGTCATCTTCCCCGCCTCCATCCGCAGCTCCGAGTGGACGCTGCCCACGACCACGTCGAGCCTGCTCAGCACCTCGGGCGCCTGGTCGAGCGACCCATCCTCGTTGATGTCCACCTCGATCCCGGTGAGGATGCGCAACGGCGCGAGCTCCGCGTTCAGCAGCGCGATCTCGTCGAGCTGCAGCATCAGTCGCTCGGTCGACAGGCCGTTGGCGATCGTCAGCCGTGGCGAGTGGTCGCTGATGACGAGGTACTCGTGACCCAGCTCGATGGCCGCCTCGGCCATCTCGCGGATGGTCGCGTGCCCGTCCGACGCGTCGGTGTGCGCGTGGAGGTCACCCTTGAGCGCGGCCCGCAGCTCAGCCGCGCCCTCGGCCGGCGGCTTGCCCTCGGTGGACTCGAGGCGACGCATGTAGACGGGCGCCTCTCCCCGCAGGCTCTCGAGGATCGTGCGCTCGGTGACCTCGCCGATCCCCGGCATCTCGCGCAGCCTGCCCGTGGACGCCCGCTCGCGGATCTCCTCGATGCCGAGGCCGCCCAGCGTGGCCGCGGCCGTGCGGAAGACGCGGACGCGGTAGCCGGGCTCCTGCATGGCCTCGAGGAGGAACGCGATACGCTTGAGGTCCGCGACGGGGTCGCGCTCCGTGGCCACGCCGCAGTATGCCGCGCGGCACGTGACTCCCACTCCGCGGGCCATTTGGCCACTGACTGGCTGAGATTCCCGCTCAGCGGGAGGTACAGCCACCCAACAGTCGATCAGGCGGTCTGCGTGGCCGGACCTCCCACCCACAGGCAAGAACGGCACTGAGCCGCCGGATGGCCCGCCAGGCGGGAGGAGCCTCCTGAAGTCAGGGGACGGTCAGGATCCGTGCCGGGTTGTCGATCGTCATCTGCCGGATCTCGCCCTCGCCCACCGCCGCCGTCCGCAGGCTCGGCAGGAAGTGCTGGTGCAGGTACACATACCCGAACCCGCCGTTCGCCTTGAGCTGGCGGTTGTGGCAGACGTCCTGGCTGAGCAGGAGCTGGTCGGCGAAGCCTCGCTCCAACAGCTCCACGATCGTCTCGACCAGGCGCGGCTCCAGGGCCTCCTCCACGCCGAACCGATGCCCCAGGAAGTCGAACTCGACGTTGGCGCCCCTCGCCAGGATGGCGAGGTAGTGCTCGATGTCGTGGTACGAGTCCGCATGGCCGATGACGACCCGCGCGGGATCCACGCCCTCCTCCTCGAACACGCGCAGCTGGGCCAGCCCGACCGGAGACTGCACACCGTGGGTGGTGATCGCCATGCCCGTGGCCTTCGCGGCACGCGCCGCGGCGCGGTGCACGCGCTCCTCCTGCGCGCTCAGCCACGGCTTGTCGGTCCCGATCTCGCCGATGATCCCCGGGCGGATGCCGGTGTCCCCGACGCCGTTCTCGAACTCGCCGACGATCTGCGCCGCGAGGTCGTCCACCGAGCGCCGGTCGATGAGCGCCTCGGCCGGGTAGTGCGAGCCGCGATACCAGCCGCTGCCCATCACGATGTTCAGCCCGGTCGCGCTCGCCAGCCTGCGAAGCCGATGCGGATCGCGGCCGACGCCGTCGAGCGTGAGGTCGACCAGGGTGGCGCCCCCGCGACGCCGGTACTCACCCAGCTCCTCGATGAGCAGGTCATCGTCGGGGGTGAGCTCCCAGTAGTCCGTGCGCCCCTCGATGTGCCACAGGGCGATGCCGGTGTGCTCGTGCGGGAGCGTGAATCCCAGCCGGTCGGGGGGAATCGGGCCGGAGACGGTCATGACGCGCGGCGCCATCGGCGGACCTCCTTGAGCTGTCGGACGCCGGTCGGACGTCAGGGCCGCCGGCGACATCGGTGAAGTGGACGCCACCATCTTGCCACCCGCGCCAAACGCGATAGCCTTACGCCGATGACGACCGAGCGGCCCACCAAGCCGACTGCCAACGGCATCTGGGCCAACGCGC
This sequence comes from uncultured Chloroflexia bacterium, assembly GCA_963840205.1. Classification (GTDB taxonomy): domain Bacteria; phylum Chloroflexota; class Limnocylindria; order QHBO01; family QHBO01; genus JACDBZ01. The sequence continues at coordinate 60,857 of CAWIXZ010000014.1, read as the reverse complement.
AGGGAGAGCTCGACGCGGCCGCCGAGCGTCTCGGACTCGATCCCGGGATGCACCGCGTCCTGCGGGTCCCGAAGCGCGAGCTGACGGTGAACTTCCCCGTCACCCACGACGACGGGCACGTCGAGGTCTACACCGGCTTCCGCGTCCACCACAACATCAACCGCGGCCCGGTCACGGGTGGCATCCGCTACGTCCCGACCCTCGACCTCGACGAGACCCGAGCGCTCGCGATGCTCACGACGTGGAAGGCGGCCCTCGTCCGCATCCCCTTCGGCGGCGCCGCCGGCGGCGTCCGCGTGAACCCCAGGCGCCTGAGCGAGAACGAGCGCCAGGGCCTGACCCGCCGCTACGCGACCGAGATCAGCATCATCCTCGGCCCGGACAGCGACATTCCCTCACCGGACGTGAACACGGGCTCGCAGACCATGGCCTGGATCATGGACACGTACTCCATGCATCGCGGCCACACCGTCGCCGCGGCGGTCACGGGCAAGCCGCTCGCCATCGGCGGGACGCGGGGGCGTCGCAGCGCCACGGCCCGGGGCGCGCTGCGCTGCATGGCCGCCGTCGCATCGGCCCAGAAGACGTCCCTGTCCGGAGCACGGGTGGCGATCCAGGGCTTCGGCCGCGTCGGGATGACGCTCGCCGAGGAGCTCCATGCCGCCGGGGCCACGGTCCTCGGGATCGCCGACGACCGCGATGCGGTCTCGAATCCATCCGGGATCGCCGTCGATCGGGCGGTGGAATGGATGCGCGAGCACGACACGATCAAGGGTCTCCCCGGCACGGAGCCGATCGGCAAGACGGACCTGTTCGCCATGGACTGCGACATCCTGGTCCTGGCGGGCCTCCAGGACGAGATCACAGAGGCTAACGCGGGCTCGATCCGTGCCCGGATCGTGGCCGAGGCGGCGAACGGGGCCACGACCAGCGCCGCCGACACCATCCTCCGCGAGACCGGCATCACGGTCATCCCCGACATCCTCTGCACGGCCGGGGCGCTCGTCCTCGGCTACTTCGAGTGGGTGCAGGACATGCAGGCCTTCTTCTGGACCGAGACCGAGATCACCGCGGAGCTCGACCGCATCCTGGACGAGGCGATCACCGGCGTGCAGGCGATGGCCGATGCCGAGAGCGTCGACCTGCGTTCGGCCGCGATGATGGTGGCGGTCTCACGCGTCGCCGAGTCGACCCAGCTGCGCGGCCTCTATCCCTAATGGCCCATGCGGACGCGCCGGGGTCGCCCGCGCCGCCGCACCCGTTCACGGGCCGCGCCCGTTGGGTCGTCGCGGCCGTGCTTCTCATCGGGCCCGTGCTGCAGGCCGTGGAATTCCTGATCGTTCCTGCGCCGCCGGCCGACGCCAGTGCGCGCGTGGCGATGTGGAGCGAGAACCAGAATGCCGCTGGCGTATCGATCGCCGCAGGCCTCCTTGCGGTCCCATTCCTCATCGGCGGATTCGCAGCGATGGCTTCGTTGAGCCTCCGCGACTCCCGGAGACTCGCGTGGGCCGCCCTCGCCCTTCTCACCGTGGGAATGGTCGGCCTCGCTGCGATTCACGGAGTGCTGGTCGCCGCGTACGGGTTCCAGGTGGGGGGCGACGACGCGGCCGCGATCGGGGTCCTCGAGGAGGGGTACCGCTCCCTCCCCGGAATCGTCGTGGTCGCGACGTTCCTCCTGGGCTCCGCGCTCGGCATCCTGGTCTTGGTGGCAGCGCTCTGGCGCTCACGTTTCGTGCCGCGCGTCGTTCCAGTCCTGGTGCTGGGATTCTTCGTCCTCGACCTCCTTCTCTCGCTGAACGTGATCGGTCACCTGGTGTCGCTGGCCGCGTTCGGCGTCGTCGCCTGGGCCGTGGTGACGCGCTACGAGCGGCGTGCCCGCGTGAGGACGGTGGGGCACGAATGATGCGATCCGGGCGCTGAACCGTATTCGATCGTACGATCCTTTCTGCGCGCCGTGACCTGCGGGGCGCCCGCACCGGAGACCGCATGTCCACGCACCCAATTCTCGTCCCACCCCGCGATCTGCTCATCGAGCTCGAGCCCGCGGCGGCGCGCCTCATGAACCGCCACGTCTCGATGGCGAAGGAGTGGTTCCCGCACGACTACATCCCCTACTCGCTCGGCCGTGACTTCGACAAGGAGCCCTGGACGCCGGACCAGCCGCGCATCAGCGGCGTCGCGCAGATCGCCTTCGAGGTGAACCTCCTCACCGAGGACAACCTGCCCTCGTACCACCGCGAGATTCATCGCATGTTCGGCGCGCGGCGACGGCGCCTGGATCAACTGGGTGAACCGATGGACCGCGGAGGAGGGCCGCCACGCGATCGTGCTGCGCGACTACCTCGTCGTCACGCGCAACATCGATCCGGTCGCGCTCGAGCGCGGGCGGATGAACCAGCTTCAGACCGCCTACAACCACGACGACGGCGGCAACGTCCTGCGTGGCCTGGCCTACGTCGCGTTCCAGGAGCTCGCGACGCGGATCAGCCACCGCAACACCGGCCAGTACTCGTCCGATCCGGTGGCCGATCGAATCATGGCCCGCATCGCCGCCGACGAGAACCTGCACATGGTCTTCTACCGCGACATGCTCTCGCGAGGCGATCAAGCTCGATCCGTCAGCCGCGGTCCACGCGATCGCGGATGAGATCACCGACTTCCAGATGCCCGGGCGCCGGGATGGTGAACTTCACCCGCAAGGCGGCGCAGATGGCCAAGGCCGGCATCTACGACCTCCGCGTGCACCACGACGAGGTCATCTGGCCGCTCCTGAGCCACTGGGGCGTGTTCGAGCTCGAGGGGCTGGAGCCCTCTGCCGAGCTCCGCCGCCACGAGCTGCGCCTATTCCTCGACGAGCTCGACGCGTCCGCCACGCGGTTCGAGGCGCGCCGCGCGGCCGCGCTGGAGCGCGACGCCGCACGCGCCTGATCGAACCTAGCGGCGAGGAGGTCCGGCCGGGGCCTGGCCCCGCATGAGCCTGCGGACCACTCGCATGAGCAGCCAGCCGATGACGAAGCGTCGAATGAGTGCAAACATGCGCCGCTGCAATGCAACGGCCGTGCCCGCCCGCGAATCGCCGGTTGCGGGCGCATCGGTCTTGCCCGCACACTCCGCCGCATGAGCGACCCCAAACGCTGGCGCGAGCACGAGGATCGATGGGAGGCCGAGCGCCTTCGCCCGGCCCTCGAGCGCGGGCCAGAGCGCAAGGAGCGCTTCATCACGCAGTCGGGGGTCGAGATCGACCGGGTCTACACCCCCGCGGACCTGGCGGATCCGGCGAACGACCCCGATGCCGGCCGGCCTCGCTACCAGTTCGCCGGGGCGGCGAAGCCGGATGACGCCAGCGGCTGGGACGAGGTCGACGATCTCGGGCTCCCCGGCGAGCCGCCGTTCACGCGAGGCATCCACCCCACCGGCCACCGCGGCCGCGTGTGGACGATGCGCATGTTCGCCGGCTTCGGCACCGCCGAGGACACGAACGACCGCTTCAAGAAGCTGATCGCGGCGGGCGGCACGGGGCTCTCGATCGCGTACGACATGCCGACGCTCTACGGCTACGACCACGACGACCCGATGGCCGAGGGCGAGTTCGGCACCTGCGGCGTGGCCGTCTCGAGCCTGGCGGACATGGAGATCCTGCTCGACGGCCTGCCGGTCGGCGAGATCTCGACGTCGATGACCATCAACTCGCCCGCGGCGATGATCTGGGCGATGTACATCGTGGCCGCCGAGAAGATGGGCGTGCCGCGCGCGCAGCTCACCGGCACGCTCCAGAACGACATCCTCAAGGAGTTCATCGCGCAGAAGGAGTACATCTTCCCGCCGGCGCCCTCGCTCAAGCTCGTCACCGACACGGTCGAGTGGGGCACGCGCGAGCTGCCGCGCTGGAACACGATCTCGATCTCGGGCTACCACATCCGCGAGGCGGGCTCGACCGCGGTCCAGGAGCTCGCCTTCACCATCGCCGATGGCATCGCCTACGTGGAGGACGCCCTCGCGCGCGGGATGCGCTTCGACGACTTCGCGCCGCGCCTCTCGTTCTTCTTCAACAGCCACAACGACTTCTTCGAGGAGATCGCGAAGTTCCGCGCCGCGCGGCGCATCTGGTACAAGCTCGCCACCGAGCGCTTCGGCGCCGAGAACGAGCGCTCGACGTGGATGCGCTTCCACACCCAGACCGCGGGCGTCTCCCTCACCGCGCAGCAGCCGCTCAACAACCTGACGCGCGTCGCCATCCAGGCGCTCGCCGGCGTCATCGGCGGCACCCAGTCGCTCCATACCGATGCGTACGACGAGGCGTGGGCGGTCCCCTCGGAGGAGGCCGCCATGCTCGCCCTGCGGCAGCAGCAGATCATCGCCGAGGAGTCCGGCGCGGCGAACACGGTCGACCCGCTCGCCGGCTCGTACTTCGTCGAGACGCTCACGAACCAGACCGAGCAGCGCGCCTGGGCGTACATCGCGCAGATCGACGAGATGGGCGGCATGGTCCGCGCCCTCGAGGCCGGCTTCCCGCAGGCCGAGATCGCCGATGCGGCCTACGAGCAGTCGCGCGAGCTCGAGGCGCACGAGCGCGACATCGTCGGCGTCACCCGCTACGCCGATCCGAACGAGGAGCTCCGCATCCCGCTGCTCGCCATCAGCCCAGAGCAGGAGCGCCGCCACCTCGACCGGCTCGCCCGCGTGCGCGCCGAGCGCGACGCCGACGCGCACGCCGCGGCCATGCGCCGCCTGGAGGACGAGGCCGCACGCGGCGACGTCAACCTCATGCCCGCCATCGTCGAGGCGGTCGCCGCCTACGCCACGATCGGCGAGATGTGCGGCGTCCTCCGCCGCGTCTACGGCGAGTACCGCGAGCCGCTCGCCGTCTGAGCCTGCGCGACGTCACGCGGCGAAGGCACGACGTGGGCCGCCGACCCCGGCCGGGAACCGCGACCGGCGGACGCGGGCACGCTCTCCACGCCGCACCTTCCCCGCTGCGCGCAGCGTGCCGCACTCCCGATTACTGCTCGCTTACTGGACCGCTTCGGCGCCTGCGCCGCCAGGGCGGTCACCCGAACCCGACGAACAATCAAAGTGACAAATCCCCGCCGCGTACCATGCGGCGGGCCCGATGCCGCAGCGCTGACGATTCGCAGGGCCGAGGCGGCCGACGCGGAGGAGCTCGCCCGTCTGCGTTGGGAGTTTACGGTCGAGCTGCATCACGCCGACGAGGATCGCGATGCCTTCACGGCACGCTTCGGCAGTTCGCTCCGCGAGTTTCTCGCCAGTGGGCGCTGGACGATATGGATCGCGCAAGCGAGCGACCGGCTCGTGGGGACCCTCTGGGTCGAGCGCGTCGACAAGGTGCCTCGGCCGTACGAGCGAGCGGAGCACTGGGGCTACGTCACGAACGTGTACGTGGCGCCGGAGTATCGCAACGCCGGACTGGGTCGCCGCATCCTGGACTCCGCTATCGAGGCGGCCGCTGCGTCCGGCTGGCAGATCCTGCTGCTCTGGCCGAGCGAGCTGAGCGGCGAATTCTACGGTCGCGCTGGATTCCGGCGGGACGAGGACGCCCTAGTTCTCGAGCTCTCCCCGGATGGGGCCGACGAGTGAAGCTCCACCTCGTCGACGCCACCTTCGAGCTGTTCCGGGCCTTCTACTCGCGGCCGATGGAGCACGGTCCGGACGGTCGCCCCACGAACGCCGTCCACGGGCTGCTGGACTCGATGCTCTCCCTCCTGCGCGAGCCGGACGTGACGCACGTCGGCGCGGCGACCGACTACGTCATCGAGTCGTGGCGCAACGACGTCTATCCCGGCTACAAGTCGAGCGCCGGCATCGACCCCGACCTGCTCGCGCAGTTCAGAGATGCCGAGCGAGCGCTGCGCGCGATCGGCCTCAAGGTCTGGCCGATGGTCGAGGACGAGGCCGACGACGGCATCGCGACCGCCCTCGCGCGGTTCGGAGACGACCCGCGCCTGGAGCAGGTCATCGTGTGCAGCGTCGACAAGGACCTCGCGCAGCTCGTCGAGGGTGAGCGCGTCGTCCTGCGCGACCGGATGCGCAAGGTCACGTACGACGAGGCCGGCGTGATCGGCAAGTGGGGCGTCCGGCCGACGAGCATCCCCGACTACCTCGCGCTGGTTGGCGACAGCAGCGACGGGTATCCGGGCCTGCCGGGCTGGGGCGCCAAGAGCGCGGCCGCCGTCCTCGCGCGCTGGGAGCACCTCGAGGCCATCCCCGCGTCGGCGCTGGAGTGGGACGTCCCGCTCCGCAACGCGAGCCGGCTGGCGGCCACGCTCGACCAGCAGCGGGCTGAGGCGTACCTCTACCGGCGCCTGGCCATCCTCAACCGCGACGCGGCGATCGACGAGGTGACCCCGACGCTCGACGACCTCGAGTGGCGCGGCGTGCCGCGCGAGGAGTTCCTCGCGCTGTGCGTCGAGCTCGGGTTCGACCGGATCCGCGAGCGGATCCACCGCTGGGCGGCCTAGAGCAGCCTGCGCACGATCAGCTCGGCCGCGGCGACGTCCTGGATCGCCAGACCGACCGATTTGAACGCGGTGATTGCCTGCGGATCGCGCCCGGCCACCCACGCCGGGTCCACCGAGCCGATCTCGACCAGCGCATCCTCCCGGATCAGGCCCCTCTCGATCGCGTCAACCAGGTCCCCCGCCTCGGCCATCGCGGCCTCACGCGAGTCCACCGCCACGAGGGAGGCGCGCGCGAAGAGCTCGGGCGGCAGCTCGACCATCCCCAGCCGATAGGCGCCAACGCCGTTGACGTGCGCGCCGTCGCGCAGCCAGGCGGCGTCGAAGACGGGCGTCGACGAGGTCGTCGCGCAGCACACGACGTCCGCTGCCCGCACCGCCTCCTCCGCGGTCGCCACCGCCCGAACCTCCAGCGTGTGCTCGGCGCTCATCCGCTGCGCGAACGCGTCACGCGCCTCCGCGCCGCGGGCGTACACGAGGAAGCGCCGGATTGGCCCCGCCGCCAGGATGGCGCGCAACTGCCATTCGGCCTGGGCGCCGACGCCGATGATCGCGCACACGGAGGCATCGGCCCGCGCGAGGAGCCGGGTGGCAACCCCCGAGGCGGCGCCGGTGCGCATGGCGGTGAGTGTCGGCCCGTCGATCAGCGCCAACGGCCGACCGCTCGCGGCGTCGAACCAGACGACCACGGCCTGCACCGTCGGGAGGCCGCGATCCGCGTTCGAGGCGACGACCGTGACGAGCTTCACGCTGAAGCCCGATCGCCCCCGTCCGGATCCCCGGCATGAGGAGAAGGTCGCCGGCGTCCACCGGCACGTGAATGCGCTGCGGCGATCGGTCTCTGCCCGCCGCGACGTCGCGGTAGGCGGCCTCGACGGCGTCCAGCATGTCCGCCATCGGCACCGCGCGGCGAATCTCGTCCCCGGAGAGGAATGGCAGTCCGTCGGTCGTCGTCGGCATCGGCGCTAGAGTCTACGGGCGAGCGTGCACGCGGCACAGCGCTTGCGAATGCTGCGCGCACGAGGAGGACCAATGAACATCGACGACATGGTTGACGACCTCTCGAAGCGTGCCGACACCGTCGGCAGCGAGTTTCGGGACTTCGTCTGGCTGCTGCGGACGCTCGTCGCTGGGCGCGGTCATCGGCGCGGTCTACACCGAGCTGCGAAAGCCACCACAGCGGCGCACGTGGCACGGCAAGCTGCTGGGCGTGGTGCCCTACGACCTGCGCATCCCGAAGCTGAACGACCTGCGGCTCGCCTACTGGAACCCGCGCTCGCAGAAGATCTTCACCGAGCGTCCGCTCGGCGTCGGCTGGGCGATCAACGTCCCGACACTGCTCCGGCGGCTCGGTGTGATGGATAGCAGGCGACGCAAGACTGCGGCGAGGGGCACCAAAGGCTAGGTACGCTAGCATCGGGAGCCGATGAGCTGGTTCCCGGTGCTCCTGGCGGTCCACATCGGCCTCGCGGTGTCCATGCTGCTTCCGAGCGTGGTCCTGCCGTTCGTCCTCCGACGCGGCGGGTCGCCCACGAGCCCGCTCACGCGCGCGCTGATGGCGATGCAGGGGGGCGGGACGCTCATCATCGGCGCCGGGCTCGCCCTGACCGGCGGGGCGATGCTCTGGATCCTCGGCCCCCAGCTGCTCACGCAGCCGTGGCTGCTGGCCGCGCTCACGCTCTACGCCGTCAACCTGGCCGTGGCGGCCCTGATCAGCCGGCCGAACCTGCGGCGCATGGTCGGCATCGGCCCAGGTGGTGCAGCGGCAGGCGGCGACGATGCGTGGTCGCGGCTGGCTCGACGCCAGCGCCTGGTGGCATACGGGATGGCGGGCGCCATCGGCGTCATCGGCTTCCTGATGAGCACGAAGCCGCGCTTGTGGTGAGGCGGCCTCAGAAGGTGGGCATGGGCATCTGGCGGCCGGCGAGCCAGAAGATCCCGTACACCACCAGCAGCAGCGCGACGAGGAAGAAGAGCACCCACCGCAGGACTTCCACGCTCGGCCTCCCATTGCGAACCCAGCGAGATTCTATGCCCTGCTCCTCCGCTCTCGCGATGATCCTTTCGGGGGGTGGTACTTCGCGGTGACCCTCCGGCTGCACGACGCCAGGCGCGGTGGGCTCCACGCGTTCGAGGCCGTCGGCGACGGCCCGATCGGCCTGTATGTGTGCGGAGTGACGCCGTACGACACCGGGCACCTGGGCCATGCCTTCACGTACGTGGGCTTCGACGTACTGCATCGGTACCTCGAGTACCTCGGTCACGACGTCGTGTACGTCCAGAACCTGACCGATGTCGACGACGACATGCTGCGCCGCGCGCGCGACACCGGAGAGGACTACCTCGCGCTCGGCAACCGGCACGTCACGACCTTCCTCACCGAGATGGCGGCCCTGAACTGGCTTCCGCCGGATCACTACCCGCGCGCGACCGAGCACATCCCGCAGATGCGCGACCTCGTCGGGCGCCTCATCGAGCGCGGGCTGGCCTACGTCGGCGAGGGGAACGTGTACTTCAGCGTCGAGGCGTACCCGTCGTACGGCGAGCTCTCGCACATGTCCCCGGTGGAGATGCTGCCGATCGCCAACGAGCGCGGGAACATCCCGGACATGCCCGGGAAGCGGAACCCGCTCGACTTCGTGCTGTGGCAGCGCTCGCTGCCTGACGAGCCCGCGTGGGAGTCGCCGTGGGGCGCCGGGCGGCCGGGATGGCACCTCGAGTGTTCGGCGATGAGCATGGCGTACCTGGGCCCGCGGTTCGAGATCCACGGCGGCGGCGAGGACCTGATCTTCCCGCACCACGAATCGGAGCTCGCGCAGTCGGAGGGCGCCACCGGCCTTCGCCCGTTCGTGGCGCACTGGACCCATGCGGGGATGCTCGGCTACGCCGGGGAGAAGATGAGCAAGTCGCTCGGCAACCTCGTCCTGGTCCGGGACCTCCTGCGGACGTATCCCGGCGACGCGATCCGCCACTACCTCGTCTCGCACCACTACCGCTCGGAGGTGCAGTACGCCGAGGCGGATCTCGCCCGCTCCGCCGAGGCGGCCGCAGTGCTCCGCGCGGCGTCCGTGCGCGCCGAGGAGCTCGAGCCGGCGGCATCCGCATGGGCTGACCTCACCTCGTTGGAGCCCGTCGTGGCCGATCACCGCGCACGGTTCCTCGCGGCGATGGACGAGGATCTGGACACGCCTCGGGCCATACCCGAGCTGGTCGCCCTCGCGGAGCTGGCGCTCGGGCAGGGCCACGACGCCCGCCTGCGGGCACAGGCTGGCTGGATGGTCCGCGAGCTGGGCGCGCGCATCCTGGGGCTTCGCCTGGGGAGCGGGACCGCGGAGGCGTCGCGACGGGCCGACGCCGGGTGACGGCGCCAGACGACGTCCCCATCAGCGTCCGATTGGGCGAGGTCATCCCGCCCGAGGACCCCGAGGATTGGACACGGCCGCTCACCTGGGTCGTAGCCCTCGGTATGCTCGCCGGGCCGGCGGCTGCGGCGGCGTGGTTCATCGTCGGTGGCCCTACCTCGGCCGATCGTGCGCTGCCCGGAACCTTCCTGGTGGCCGCCGCGCTGGCCGGGGGAGCCGCGGTGACCGGCGCCACGCAGCGAGGGATGGCACGCGCGGGGACCGCCACGCTCGGCGCCGGCCTCTTCGCGGCGCTGCTCGTCATCGTCTTCGGAGCCATCGCCGCCGGTGAGCGCCAGGCCGGCGCCAGCTCCCCCGCGATGGCACACGCCTTCGCAGCCGCCGTCGGCGGGGTGGGCGGCGCCCTGGCCGCGTCCGTTGTGGCGGCAATCGTGGCGCGAGTCACCTCGCCGGTCGTCCGGTTCGGGGCAGCGGTGCCGGCTGGCGCGCTCGTCGCGGCGGCCGGCGTCGCCGCGCTCCTGCCCTAGGGGAGGGAGGCGCCTCCCGGCGCGCCGTCCTCGACCAGGAGGCAGGCGGCCGCGTGGCTCGGCCCCACCACGAAGAGTGGCGGATCCACCGTCGGACATCGGTCGAACGCGAGCGGGCAGCGCGGATGGAAGCGGCACCCGCTTGGCATCCGCGCGGGATCCGGGGTCTCGCCGCCCAGGATCACCGGGCGCCGCCGCGTGGCGGGATCGGGCACCGGGACCACCGAGAGCAGCGCCTGGGCGTATGGATGGCGCGCGGCCGCGAGCACGTCGCGCGTCGGCCCGTGCTCGACGATCCGCCCGAGGTACATCACGGCGATCCGATCGGCGTAGGCGGCCACGGTCGACAGGTCGTGCGTGATCATGAGGATCGCGATCCCCCGCTCGCGGGCGAGCGCGGAGAGCAGGTTCAGGATCTCGGCGCGGATGCTCACGTCGAGCATGCTCACCGGCTCGTCGGCGATCAGCAGGGAAGGCTCGAGCGCGAGGGCCGCCGCGATCACGACGCGCTGCCGCTGGCCGCCGGAGAGCTCGAACGGGTAGCGGCGGAGGTAGGGCTCGACCGGCGTCAGCCCGGCCGAGCTGAGCGCGACGGCGACCCGTTCGCGCAGCTCGTGACCCTCGGCGGCGACACGGTGCACGCGGAGGGGCTCGGCGACGATCTCGCCCACCCGCATGCGCGGGTTCAGGGACTCGTATGGGTCCTGGAACACCATCTGGACGTTTCTTCGCAGCCGCTGGAGCCCACGACCTGAGAGCTGGCCCACCTCCTCGCCGTGGAGGGTCACCCTGCCCGCGCTCGGCCGCAGCAATCCCATGAGGAGGTTTCCGGTGGTCGTCTTCCCGCAGCCAGACTCCCCGACCAGGGCGAGCACCTCCCCCGCGCGAAGCTCGAAGTCGATGCCGTCGACGGCGCGCACCGGTCGGGCTGGTCGGCCGGCGAGCCAGTCCCAGATCGACTGTCGACCCGGGAACTCCTTCATGAGCCCCTCCACGCGAAGAAGCGGCTCCGGCGCCTCCGGGCGCGCGGGTGAAGCGACCGCGGCGCTCATCGGCCGGACGCCGCCAACACGTCGCCGGGATGGACGTGGGGCTCCGTCGGGTCGAGCAGGAAGCACGCCGCTCGTCCGCCCGCGGCCGGGTACTCCGCCGGGCGCTCGCCCACGCATCGCTCGAAGGCGTACGGGCAGCGTGGCGCGAACCGACAGCCGGGTGGCATGGCGTCGAGGCGCGGCGGTGAGCCCGGGATGCCACGCAACGGCCGATCCGGATGCGCGAGGTCCGGGAAGGACAGCAGCAGCTGCTGCGTGTACGGGTGCTGCGGCGACGCGAACAGCGTGAGCGCGTCGTTCTCCTCCGCCACGCCGCCGCCGTACATGACCACCACCCGGTCGCAGACCTGCGCCACGACGCCCAGGTCATGGGTGACCAGGATGATCCCCATCCCGAAGTCGCGCGCGATCCCGCCGAGGAGCTCCAGGATCTGGGCCTGGATCATCACGTCGAGCGCGGTCGTCGGCTCGTCGGCCACGATCACGTCTGGATCGCAGGCGAGCGCCAGCGCGATCATCGCCCGCTGTCGCATGCCGCCGGAGTACGTGTGCGGGTACTCGTTCGCCCGCCTGCCACCGATCCCCACCCGCTCGAGCAGGTGCCGGACGCGCACCGCGGCTTCCTCGCGCGAGGTGGTCGGCGCATGCAGCCGGATGGCCTCCGCGATCTGGTCGCCGACGGTCCTGACCGGGTTCAGCGCGTTCATCGCGCCCTGGAACACCAGCGACAGCCGTGTCCAACGGAAGGAGCGCAACGCGCGTCCGTCGAGGCTGAGGAGGTCTTCGCCGTCGAACCACACGGAGCCTCCAACCACGCGGCCGCCCGGCGGCAGCAGGCGCATGATGCCGAGCACCGTCGTCGTCTTCCCGCAGCCGGATTCCCCCACCAGCCCCAGCGTCTCGCCGCGTTGCAGGTCGAAGCTCACGCCGTCGACGGCGCGCAGAGCGGTGCCGCCGACGTCGAACTCGATCGACAGGTCCCGCACGCGCAGGATCGGCGAGGGGGCGGTCTCGAGGGTGGGACGTGCGCCGGCGGATGGTGCGTAGACGGAGGTCGGGCGGTCGCGCGCCACGTCGGCGCCGGGAGCCTCCAGGTGGTGCCGCTTCAGGCGCGGGTTGAGGGCGTCCTCGAGCGCGGTCCCGAGCAGCGTGGTGCCCAGCACGACCCACACGATCGCGAAGCCCGGCGGCAGCAGCGCCCACCACGCGCCCGCCGACACGGCCCCGCGCTCGAAGGCGAAGTTGAGCATCTGCCCCCAGCTGATCACGGTCGGGTCGCCGAGGCCCAGGAACGCGAGGGTCGACTCCGACAGGATCGCGAGGCTGATGACGAGGACCGTGTTGGCGAGCATGAGCGGCACGACGGCCGGCATGATGTGGTGACGAAGGATGTGCCGGTCACCGGCGCCAATCGCCCGGGCGCGCATGACGTACTTGCGCTCTCGCACGGTGAGCGTCTGCGATCGGACCAGCCGCGCAGTCGTCGTCCAGCCGAGCGCACCGATGACGAAAATGATCGTCGGGAGCGAGGGGCCGATGATGGCCACGAGCACGATCTGAAGTGCCAGGTCCGGGATCACGAGGAAGAAGTCCGTGATGCGCATGAGGAGCGAGCCGATGCGACCGCCGCGGTAGCCCGCGACGATCCCCACCAGCCCACCGATGGCGAGCGCCATCGCTGCCGCGGCGAACCCCACCAGCAGCGAGACTCGCGCCCCGTACATGAGAGCCGAGAGGACGTCCTTGCCGCCGTCGTCGGTGCCGAGCGGGTGAGCCGCGGACGGGGCCTGGAAGATGTCGAGGATGTTCACGCGCACCGACGCGTACGGGTCGTACGGCGCGATGAGCGGAGCGAAGACCGCCACCACAAGCGCGAGCAGCAGCATCGCGCCCCCCAGGAGGCCCATGCGGTGCCGTGCGAAGGCACGCCATGTCCCACGCGGCAGCTCGGTGGGCGTGGGCCGCGTTGTCGCCTCGATCACGACGCTCACGGCATCACGCCTCGCTCACCCTCGGGTCGAGCCACCCATAGATCAGCTCGGCGACGAGGTTCGCCACCACCACCGAGAGGGCGAGGAGCAGAAATGCTCCCTGGAGCACCGGGTAGTCCCTATCCCCGACCGCGTTGACGGTGAGCAAGCCGAGGCCGGGCCACGAGTACACCGACTCGACCTGAATGGCGCCCGAGACGGTGAACCCCAGGTTGAGGGCGATGAGCGTGACCATCGGCAGCATGGCGTTGCGCAGCGCGTGGTCGCGGATGATGCGAAACGTCGAGAGTCCCTTCGCGCGCGCGGTGAGGATGTAATCCTCGGAGAAGACATCGAGCACGCTGCTGCGCATGATGAGCATGTACTCGCCGAGCAGCACGAGCGTGAGCGTGAGCGTCGGCAACAGCAGGTGGCGCCCCATGTCCAGGGCCGCTTCCCACGCGGACGCGTAGTCGGCACCGACGGTGACGCGCCCCGCGGACGGCAGGCCCAGCCAGTTCGCGCCCGCGACCAGCAGGATGATCCCGAGGAAGAACGTCGGCAGGGACCACATGAACAGGCTGAACGTGAGAGCCCCCACGTCCAGCAGCCGGCCGCGTCGCCACGCGGCCACGAGGCCGAGCCCGGCCCCGAGGACGATCGCCAGGACCTGGGAGGGCAGGACAAGCCACAAGGTGTTGCCGAGCGCCTGACCGATCATGGCGCTCACCGGCCGGTCACGAAACGCGAAGCTCGTGCCGAGGTCGCCGCGCGACAGGGCGCCAAGGTAGGCGGTGAACTGGCTGTCGAGCGGATTCCCGCCCTCGAGGTCGAGGAACATCGGCCTGTCGGTCCCGAAGCGCTCGCGCAGCGCCTCCACGGCGGCCGGGTTGAGCCGCGGATCACGCAGGCCGGCCTTCGCCGGGTCGCCGGGGAGCACGCGGAACAGCACGAAGTTGAAGGTGATGACCACGAAGACGGTCACCACCGCCCAGCCGACCTTACGCATCAGGTAGCCCGCGCGCCCGCTCATGCGGTCAGCTCCATGGGCAGGGCCGGGCGTCCGGACGACGCACGGCCCGCATCGGCTATTCGGCTGGCCGCAGCTTCGTCAGCGACGACGGATCGAGCAGGCCGAGCGTCGGGTCGTCCTCCGTCCAACCGGTGAACGTGTCGGTGCGCCAGGCTTCGATCGTCTGATAGTAGTAGGGAATGATGTACGGCAGGTCCTCGATCAGGATGCGCTGCATGTCGTGGACGATCGCGACGCGGGCGTCGTGGTCCTGCTCGACGGCCTGCGCATCGTAGAGGGCGTCGTACTCGGGGTTGCAGTAGCCGGTCTCGTTGAACCCGGTCGTGATCTCCGTGCAGAGCGCGACGCCGAGGAGGAAGGCCGGATCGGGGTCCGAGCCCCAGCCCCACAGGATGAGGTCGTAGTCGAAGGCCGGGCAGCAGATGCTCTGGAGCGCCGTGCCGTCGATGCCCTGGATCTGCCCGATGGCGATGCCGATCTCCGCCCACATTCCCTGGAGCAGCTCGATCTCGCGCGGCCCCGTGTCGATGTCGTCCGCATAGAGGAAGCGGAACGTGAGGTTCTCGCAGTCCTGGTCGGGCAGGCACTCGCGCACCCCGTCGCCGTCTGCGTCCTCGTAGCCGGCTTCGTCGAGCAGCGCATTCGCAGCGTCGACGTCAAAGGCGTAGTCCTCGACCTCCGACGCGTAGTAGTCGCCCAGGCCCGGCGGCACCATCGAGAGTCCCGGTGCGGCTGTCCCGAGGGTCGCGACGTCGATGATCTGCTGCTTGTCCACCGCCGTCGCCATCGCGCGCCGTACGGCGATGTCCTTGAGCGCCGGGTGACCGGAGCAGACCCCCTCCGGTGGGCAGTCCTCCTCGGCCGTCACGTTGAAGATGATGTCGCGCAGGTCGCCACCCGCGGCGACGGAGGCGACGTGCACCGCCACGTCTTCGGCGTTCTGCAGCGTGCTCAGCGCGGTCGCCGGGAACTCGCTGATCGCGTCCACCTCGCCGGTGGTGAGGGCGGTGATGCGCGCATCGGGGTTGTCGATCGTGCGGAGAATCACGCCGTCGACATTGGCCGGAGTGCCCCAGTAGTCGGTGTTCGTGGCGAGCTCGATGAACTCATCCTGCGTGGCCTCCACCAGGCTGAACGCGCCTGAGCCGATCATCTCGAGATTCTGGAACTCGACCGGATCCTCCTCGCCCTCCCAGATGTGCTGCGGAAGCACGTAGATGAACGCCATGTACGCCTCGAACGTGTTGAGGGGCTCCGCAGTCGTCAGCACCACCGTCGTCGCGTCCGGCGCCTCGATCGTCTCGAACGGCGCGGCGTACGAGGGCAGGAAGGGGAATGCCTCCGTGTCGCGGTACAGCTCGATGGTGAAGGCGACGTCGGCAGCGGTGAGCGGCTCACCGTCGTGGAAGGTCGCGCCCTCCACGATCGTCATCGTCCACTCCAGGCCGTCGTCGGAGGCCGACCAGTCGGTCGCGAGCTCGGGGACGTACTCGCCGGATGACGTCACCGCGATCGGCGTGTCGTAGATGAGCTCATACAGCCCATAGGACTCGGCCAGGACGCCGTTGCCGGGGTTCAGGCTGTCCGGGTAGCCACCCTGACCGATGCGGACGTTGCCGCCGGTCGCCGTGCCCCCATCGCCGCCGTCGCTCGCGACTGGTGTTCCCTGCGCCGCACCACACGCGGCCAGGACCAGGCCGCCCGTGGCGAGCACGCCGAGTACCGAGTAGTGGCGTCGCACGTCCTGCTTACCTCCGACGAAGAGCGCAAAAACGCCGGCCCGCATCGGGACGGCCACTGGCGGCCGAGCATGGCACACCGCGTCCGAGCGGGTCAACGTCGCGTCAATCCTGATTCCGTGCATACTCCGGCCGCATGGCCGATGGTTCACCTCGCGCGCTCGTCCGCGCACAGGTCGCGCTCGAATCCTTCCGCCTCTCTCCCGACGGCAGCACCGTCGTCTACGCGCTGCGCCGCGTGCGAGGTGAGGACTACGAGTCGCACGTCTGGCTGCGGCCGTACCGCGGTGGCGCCGCTCGCCAGCTGACTCGCGGCCGGGTCCGCGACGGGTCCCCCGCGATCTCACCCGACGGGCGTCTCCTCGCCTTCGTGCGGTCCATCGTGGGTGCGAAGGACGGCGTCGCGCAGGCCTGGATCCTCCCGCTCGACGGCGGCGAGCCCTGGCGCCTCACCTCGCTCAAGCATGGCGTCGGCAGCGTCCTGTGGAGCCCCGATGGCTCCGGGCTTGCGCTCGTCGCCCAGGCCGGTGACCAGCGGTTCGTCGTCGGCACGGAGAAGAAGGACCGCACGCCGCTCGCTCGACGCATCACGCGCCTCGACTTCCGCGACGACGAGTCGGGCCACGTGGTTCGCCGCTCGCACCTGTGGATCGCGCCGGTCCGCGAGGGAGCGAAACCGCGCCAGCTGACCAGCGGTGACTACGACGTCCTTCATCCGGCCTGGTCGCCCGACGGAGGCCGCATCGCGTTCGCCGCCGACCGCGGTCCGGACGCGAACATCAACCCTCGCCTGCAGCTCTGGTCGGTGGGCACCGGCGCTCGGCCCCGCGTCCGCGAACTCGTCAGCCTCGCCGGAGACGCAGATTGGCCCTCCTGGTCACCGGACGGCCGGCGACTCGCCTTCGTCGGCACCGACGTCGACGACCCGTCCGACGACGTGCCACCCGCGGCCTGGGTCATGGACCTGCCCTCCGGGACGCCGCGGAACCTGACGCGGGAGCTGGACCGGCCCGTCGGAGACTGGGCGTGGTCCGACCTGCTCCAGGCGGAGGAGACCGTGGCGCCGGCCTGGATCGACGACGCCTCCCTCGCGGTGATCGTCGGCGACCGCGGGCGCGGCCTGCCCTTCCGTTTGACGCTCGACGGTCACGCGACGCCGATGGTGGAGCGGGAGCTCCGCATCGGCACCGCCGGCCTGGCGGCCTCGGGCGGACGCGTCGCGATCAGCGCCGCGATCGACGGGCGGGCGGGCGAGGTATGGGCGATCGGCGAGGGGAAGCCCAGGCAGGTGACGCGCGAGGGCTCCGGCTGGCAGCGCCGCTTCTCGCCGGTCGAGCTCGAGGAGATCGAGCTGGACGGCCCCGCCGGGCCCGTTCATGCCTGGCTCGCCTCCCCGCGCGGCGCGGGCCGGGCCCGCCTCCCCGCCATCCTCCACCTGCACGGTGGCCCGACCGGGGCGTGGGCGCCCGGGCGGCACCCTCGACGCCATGGCGCTGTGCGACGCGGGCTACCGCGTGCTCATGCCGAACGTCCGCGGATCCGCGACATACGGGCCGGCATGGATCCGGGCGCTGTCGTCCGGCTGGGGAACGGTCGACGCCGAGGACGCGCTGGCGGCCGTCGACGGGGTCGTGGCCCGCGGCCTCGCCGACCCTCGCCGGATCGGCGTCATGGGCCTGTCGTACGGCGGGTTCCTCACCCAGTGGCTGATCGGCGTGAGCGACCGTTTCGCCGCGGCCGCGTCCGAGAACGGGGTTGCCAACCAGGCCAGCGCGTGGGCCAACTCCTACTTCGGCGTGCACTACAACCGTCGAGCCGGCCTGGGCGATCCGCTGAGCGACGACGGATTCGCGGCGCTGTGGCGATCGTCCCCGCTGCGGAACGCGCCGAACGTATCCACGCCGCTGCTCATGCTCCAGTCCGAGGAGGACCGCATCTGCCCCGCCTCGGACGCCGAGCAGCTTTTCACCGCGCTCAAGGTGCTCGGCCGCGAGGTCGAGTACATCCTCTACCCGGAGGAGCACCACGAGATGAAGAGCCATGGCCGGCCAGATCGGCGTATCGATCGCATGGAGCGCATCCTCGCCTGGTTCGAACGCCACCTGAACGCCGGGAGCAGCAGCCCTAGGCGGAAGACTTCCGGCTGAGCCGATCGGCGAGCCCGCCGATCGTGAGGGCGAGGCCCAGGGCCAGCAGGAGGATGGCAGCGATGACCCGGAACGCCTCGCCCCCGAAGGCGGTCGCGAAGACGAGGTAGGCCACCACGCCCGCGATGGCGAGCCCGGAGCCGATCCACTTGAACGCGGGCGCATCGGCGATCCATCCCGCGGCGTACATGCCGAGCCCGAAGCTGAACGGAAGCGCGCTCCACAGGTAGCCCCAGGCGCCCCATCGGTCCGTGAGGCTCGTGTACAGCAGCGCCGAGCCGATGCCGGCGAGCAGGAAGCCCGGGATCACCATCCCCGCCCGCAGGCGGCGGTTCTGCCGGCCGATGAATGCCGGCAGCAGGAAGAAGGCGGAGAGCGCCACAAGCAGCAATGGCCACCAGCGCAGGACCTCCTCGTCGATCCCGACGCCGCTCATCAGGCTGACGGCCGTCTCTCCGACGAGGACCGCGGTGGCGATCAGGATGAGCAGCACCCCGGCGACGAGCTCGATCGTGCGGCTCATGGGCCCGTCACATCTCCCCCTCGTACGCCGGCTGCGGCATGCGAAGCGGCTTGTCCTTGCGGTAGCCCATCAGGTAGTCGGCCTGCATGACCGTGTGGATCTGCGAGGTGCCCTCGTAGATCACCGAGCCCTTGCTGTTGCGCAGGTAGCGCTCGACCGGGTACTCGTTGCTGTACCCGTACGCGCCGTGGACCTGGATCGCGTCAAGCGCGCTCTGCACCGCGTGATCGGTGCAGAACCACTTGGCGAGCCCCGTCTCGCGCGTGCTGCGCTCGCCCCGGTTCTTCTTCCAGCCGGCCTTGAAGACGAGCAGGCGCCCGGCCTCGATCCCGGCATACATCTTCGCGAGCATCTGCTTCACGAGCTGGTGCTGCCCGATCTCGGAGCCGAAGGCCTGCCGCTCGTGCGCGTATTTGACCGATGCGTCGAGGCACGCCTGCGCGAGCCCGACCGAGCCCGCCGCGACCGTGTAGCGGCCCTGGTCGATGGCGCTCATCGCGATGGTGAAGCCCTCCCCCTCTTCGCCCACGCGGTTGGCCGCCGGGACCTCGCAGTCGGAGAAGGTGAGGATGCCGGTGTTCCCGGCCCGCACCCCGAGCTTGCCGTGCAGCGACTCGGAGCAAAAGCCCGGGAACCCGCGCTCGACGATGAAGGCGGTGATGCCCCGGTGTCCCTTCGACCGGTCGACGTTGGCGAATACGAGGACGTGATCGGCCGTGTCCCCGAGGCTGATCCAGATCTTCGAGCCGTTGAGGATGTATCGGTCCCCGTCACGGCGAGCAGTGGTGGCGAGGTTGGCCGCGTCCGACCCGACGCCGGGCTCCGTCAGGCCGAACGTGGCGAGCTTCTCGCCCCGTGCCTGGGGCACGAGGTACTGCTGCTTCTGCTCCTCCGAGCCCCACTGCAGCAGGGTGAGCGAGTTCAGCCCCGTGTGGACCGACAGGATCACGCGGAACGCCGTGTCGGCACGCTCCATCTCCTCGCACAGCAGCGCGAAGGCGATGTAGTCCATCCCCGCGCCGCCGTACCGCTCGGGGATCGGCAGGCCAAGGAAGCCCTCGGCGCCCATGCGCTCGTACAGCGTTCGGTCGTACTCGGCGCGCTCGTCAAGCTCGCGGATGCGCGGCAGGATCTCGCGCTCGGCGAAGGCGCGGGCCGTGCGCTGCGCCTCGCGCTGCGCATCGGTCAGGGAGAAGTCGATCATCGGTACTCCGCGGCGGGTGGGGCGCCGTGATTCTAGACGGAGCGCCGTCGGGTGCGGCCCAGGCCGCGAAGTCGGCTAGCCGGCCTCCCCGGATCCCGACGGGTGGCCGTTGCGGCGCTGCACGGCGGGCCGCTTTGCGGGCTTCTCCTCCGGCTGCGACGCCCGGTCCTCCGGCGGCGACAGCGGCCGGCGCACGGTCTTCTCCATGTTGCGGGCCTCCGCGTGGATGACGTGCATCACCGCGTTGATGAGCGCGAGGTGCGTGAAGGCCTGCGGGAAGTTCCCGAGATGGCGGCCGGTCTCGGGGTCGATCTCCTCCCCGAACAGGTCGAGCGGGCTCGCCTGCGCGAGCAGCTTCTCGCACATGCGCCGCGCCCGATCCAGTTCGCCGATCTCGACCAGCGCCGAGACGAGCCAGAAGGAGCAGATGGCGAAGCTTCCCTCGCGTCCGGAGAGGCCGTCATCGGTCTCCTCGGTGCGGTAGCGGAGGACCATGCCGTGCTCGGTGAGCTCGTTGGCGATGGCGAGGACCGTCTTGCGGATCCGCTCATCCTCCGGCGGGAGGAAGCGGACCAGCGGCATGAGCAGCAACGAGGCGTCGAGCGCATCGGTCTCGTAGTGCTGGGTGAAGACGCCGCGGGCGTCGAGGCCGTTGGCGCAGATGTCGGCGTGAATCTCGTCCGCGGCCGCCTGCCAGGTGGCGGCGAGATCGTGCTCCTCGCGAATGCGGGCCAGGCGCGCCCCGCGGTCGAGCGCGACCCAGCACATGACCTTGGACGAGGTGAAGTGCTTCGGCTCGCCGCGGACCTCCCAGATGCCACGGTCAGGCTTGCGCCAATGCTTCAGCGCCGCCTCCACCTGGCGCACGAGCACGGGCCAGATCCACTCGTCGAGGTGGTCCCGCGACTTCGTGTGCAGGTAGACCGAATCAAGGACGGCGCCCCACACGTCGTGCTGGCGCTGGTCGTACGCACCGTTGCCGATCCGGACCGGCCGCGCGCCCTCGTAGCCGTGCAGGTGGTCGAGCGTCTCCTCCTGCGGCACGGGCGACCCGTCCACCGAGTACATCACGTGCAGCTCCCCCTCGGCACGCGCCACCTCCGCGATGAAATAGAGGTAGTCGTTGGCCTCCCAATCGAAGCCCAGCGTGTAGAGGCCCCACAGCGCGAAGGTGGAGTCGCGGATCCACGAGTAGCGGTAGTCCCAGTTGCGCTCGCCGCCGGGCGTCTCGGGCAGCGACGTGGTCGGCGCCGCCACGACCGCGCCGCTCGGCGCGTAGGTGAGCCCCTTGAGCGTGAGCGCCGATCGCTCGAGGTAGGAGCGCCACGGGTGATCCGGGAACCGCCCGCGGGCGAGCCAGTGCTGCCAGTGGTGCGCGGTCCACACGAGCCGCTTGTAGGCGTCCTCGTGCGTGCGGGGTGGCGCGACCCCGCCCCACGAGAGTGCGCAGAAGCGGCTCTCCCCGGCCTTGATGAGCGTCCTGGCGATCGCGCGCGGACCCTCGAAGCCGAGGTTCATGTCGCTGGTGAGCGTGAGCTCGATCCCGGACGCATCGGCCC
This sequence comes from uncultured Chloroflexia bacterium, assembly GCA_963840205.1. GTDB lineage: Bacteria > Chloroflexota > Limnocylindria > QHBO01 > QHBO01 > JACDBZ01. Next base: position 39,268 of record CAWIXZ010000014.1, on the reverse strand, counting down.
TGTGCGGCCGGCAGACTGCCCTGCCGGTAGCCATCCTCGGTGTACTCCCAGTCGCCGAACTCGCGGCCGTAGTCGAACACCGGCTCGCAGTCCAGCGCGAGCTGCACCTCGCCGTTCACGCAGCGGACCGAGCGCAGCAGGATGTGCTCCGCGTCGTAGTCGGTCGGCGCGCGCCGGTGCTCTCCCTCCCGCTTCTCCTCGTGGCGCCAGGGGCCCATGAGGAGCACGTCGCGGATGATGACCCAGCCCTGCGCCGTGCCCCAGCTCGTCTCGAGCACCATCGTGCCGGGCAGGTAGCGTCGCGAGGCGGGGACCCGCAGGTCGGCCGGACCGAATCGGAAGCCGCCCGCGTCGCGGTCGAGGATTGCCCCGAAGACGCTCGGCGAGTCCATGCGCGGCAGGCACAGCCACTCCACGTTCCCGCTCGGCGCGATGAGTGCTGTCGTCTCGCAGTCGGACAGGAAGGCGTAGTCGGCGATCGGCGGGTACGGCGAACCGCCCTGGAGCGTCTCCGCCCCGGGGTCTCGGCGCCGCTCGAGCTCGCCGGTCCATGTCCATGATTCCTCTCGCGGGCTCGACAGTCTGCCACCCGGCCGCTCGCGCGCCAAGCATCCCGATCGTCACCCTGCTTCGGTTTGACCGAGGCCTGAGGTAAGGGTAGCCTTACAAGCGCTCCCCACCCCGTACTCGAGAGACGACTCGCCCGTGGACCTCGGCTTCCTGCTCACCGGCCTCCTGACCGGCCTCCGCGAGGGCGTCGAGGCGGCGCTCATCGTCAGCATCGTGCTCGCCTACCTCGTGAAGACCGGCAACGCCAGGCACGCGAGCCGGATCTGGCTGGGCACCGCGCTCGCGATCGCCGTGAGCATCGCCGTGGGCGTGACGCTCTTCGTGACCATCGGCGGCTTCGAGGGCGCCTCCGAGCAGATCTTCGAGGGCGTGGCCATGACGATTGCGGCGGCCGTCGTGACCTGGATGCTGTTCTGGATGCGCCGCACGGCGGCCAACATCAAGGGCCAGCTGCACGCGCGCGTCGACCGATCCCTCACCGAGGGCAGCATCTTCGGCCTCACGCTGCTCGCGTTCACCGCAGTGATCCGCGAGGGCATCGAGACTGCCCTGTTCCTGCTCGGGCAGGCCACCGCCGCCGGCACGCAGGCGACGAGCACGTTGGTCGGGGCGCTCATCGGCCTCGCGATCGCGGCGGTCATCGGCTACGCGCTCTACCGCGGCGCGCGCGTCATCAACCTGCGCACCTTCTTCAGCTGGACCGGGGTGGCACTCATCTTCATCGCGGCGGGCCTGCTGAGCTACGCGGTCCACGAGTTCGTGGAGGCAGGCGTCATCACGTTCGGCACCGGCACAGGCCTTCGACATCAGCGGCGTGCTGCCGCACGACCCGGCTGCGGGGCCGGCGGGTGTCGTGGGCTCGATCCTGCGCGCGATCTTCGGCTACTCGTCTACACCGGAGTGGGCAACGCTCATCACGTGGGTCGCGTACGTGGCGGTCGTGCTTCCCCTCTACCTGCGCCCCGTCGGGCCGCCGAGCGCCACGAGGGCTCCCGAGCAGCGCGTCGCCGGCGCCTGAACCCGCGGGCTAGGGCCGCAGGCCCATGAAGTCGAGCACCTGGCGCCACGAGTCGGCGCTCTCCTCGGCGTAGTCGGTGGCCTTGCGATCGAAGAACGAGTGCGGCGCGTTCTGGTAGACGACCGTGCGGTGCTCGGCTCCCGCGGCATCCAGCGCCGCGTCGAACGCCTCGCGCGCCTCGGCGGGGATCCCCGCGTCCTGCCCGCCGTAGATCACCAGCACGGGACATCGGAACCGCGAGGCCTCGTCCGCCGGCGCCGGAAGCGTGCTCCGGTGAGGGCCGACCGGCCAGGGATAGAAGCCGATCGCCCCGGCCAGCCCGGCGTCGCCTGCCGCCTCGAGCAGGCTGATGCGGCCGCCGAGGCAGAACCCGACGGTGTAGAGCCGTTCCGCGCTACCGCCCTCCGGGCCGCGAAGGTAGTCGACCGCGGCCGCCACGTCGGCGCGCACCGCCTCGTACCGCAGCTGAAGGACGTGCGGCTCGTACTCGAAGCCATCGGGACGCTTGGAGGTGCCCGCCGTCCGCGAGTACGGGTCGATCGCCACGGCGTGGACACCCGTCTCCGCGAAGCGCAGCGCGAGCTCCTCGAAGTAGGGATGCAGGCCGCGGACGTCGGGGAGGATGAGGACGCCGGCACCGGAGGGCTGCTCCGCGCGCGCCGCATATGCGGCCACCCGCGCGCCATCCGCGCTGGTGAGTGTCAGGTCTCCCGCGTCCAGCGCCGAGCCGCGGATCGGCGGCAGCGGCGGTCGGGCGTCCGCATCGAAGCACATCAGCCAACCAACCTCCCAATTGCAACATAGGAGCCGATGACGAGCACTGCCGCCACACCGGCATAGACGGAGGCGCGGAGCGCCACGGGCATCGGCCGTGCAAGTTGCTCGCCGGATGGGGTTCTCCACAGACCGGCGAGCGTCGCAACGCCGGTGGGTGGGAGGAGCAGGCCAAGCAACGCACCCACCACGAGCCCGCCCAGGTGTCCGGTCCAGCTGATCCCCGGGACCAGGAACGTGAAGAGCAGCAGGAAGACGAGGTAGCTGCCGATGCCGGCGACCATGGTGCGCGCCTCGCGGCCGAGCACGGCGTGGTGGCGGCGCGAGACCACGAAGAGCATGCCGACGAGGCCGAAGATCGCGCCAGACGCGCCGGCCGCGAACTGGGTCGGGTCGACGAGGATGGTGAGGACGCTGCCGCCGGCCGCACAGAGGAGGTAGATGGCCGCGTACTCGAACGGTCCGTACATGCGCTCGACGAGCTGTCCGTAGAGGTACAGGACGTACATGTTGAAGGCGAGGTGAATGGGACCCAGGTGGAAGAACGCGCTCGTGATGATGCGCCACCACTCGCCGCGTGCGACCTCTCCGGCGTTGATGAGGTTGGCGGCGCCGAGCGGCCCCACGTTCCCGCCGAACATCCCACCGCCCAGGGTCGCGCCGCCGCTCAGCGCGGCGTCGATCGCGAACAGGACCACGCAGATGGCGATGATCGCCATGGTCACGACCGGAGTGCTGGTGGCGTAGGCGCCGCGCGCCCGGTTGAACTGGCGGCGGGCGGCGAAGTCGTGCCCCGTCTCCTTGAGGAGCCAGGCGATCCGATTGGCGATCGCGCCGCGTTCCGCCGCGGGGGCGCGGCGATCGGCCTCCCGATACGAGTCCACGGCGGCATCGAGCTCGCCATCACGCACCTGCTGCTCGGCGAGGCTGCGCCAGCCCAGCCATGCGCTCGAGCCGTCACGGCCCGCCGCCTTCCAGGCCGCGCGCGCGCCCTCCTCGTCGTCGGTGCGATAGCGGGCCGCGCCGATGAGCAGCCAGGCCTCCCCGGCGAGGTCGGCATTGGGATGGCCGGTCAGCGGGGCGAGGATTCGGAGCGCGGCATCGGGGTCGCCCGCGTCGAGGAGTCGTCGCCCCTCGGCAAGGCGCAGCGTAGGTTCGTCGCTCACGGCGAGGCGATTATGCGGCCTTCCGAGCCGGACAACGAACGACCGCCGAGAGGGTGGCACCTCGGCGGTCATCGTCGGCCCCCCTTGCAGGAGGCCTGCCCGGCCTATGGGGCCGGAGTGGACATTCGGAGCGCTACTTGCTCCGGCGCAGGAATTCCAGGACGTCGTCGTAGCGGAATCGGCGATCGCCGCGCTTGCATACGCGGAAGAAGGGCAGCTCGCCCCGATCTCCCAGCCGCTTGACGGTGTTGACGTGCAGGTGAAGCAGCTCGGCGACCTCGGCGGCCGTCATCAGCTTTCCTACCTCGTTCGTCATCATCGGTTTCGTGAATCCTCGTGTGTGGGCACACCGGGTCGCTCCTGCTGCACCGAGCGGTGCGGTGGGTGCGACTCGTGATCGGATAGTAAGGTTGGGGTGCCCTCCGCCCTACCGGTACTTCTGGGTGCCCTTGGGAGTACGACAAACCGATGTCCAACCGCTCGATCCCCCCAGACGTGCGCAGGCTGCTCCAGCAGCGGGGCGATGCACGAGACCGTCGCGACTGGCCGGAGGCCGATGCGCTGCGCGAGCAACTGGCAGAGCTGGGATGGCAGGTCGAGGACGGCAACTCGGGGTCCACCGCCAGGCCGATGCTGCCGCCCGTGACCGCCGCGGATCCCCGAGGGCAGGCATCGCTGCTGGAGGAGCCCCCGACCGTCGTCGCCTCGATCCAGGTCGCTGCCGAGGATCACCCGGCCGACCTCGAACGATTCGCGCGCGGGCTGGCGGCACACCCGCCGGCGCTCGAGTGGGAGCTCGTCGTGGTGGCCAACTCGCCGTCGTTCGACGCGGAGGCGCTGCTCGCGGGCACCGGGCTGTCTGTGGAGCCGGTCCTGCTGCGCGCCGAGCCCCGGCTCGGCTGGGCGGATGCCCGCACCCTCGGCCTTCGCCGCTCCTCGGGGGAGATCACGGTCCTGATGGACACGTCCCTCGAGCCAGCCGGCGACTTCGTGACGCCGCTCATCGCAGCCTTCGAGGACCCGACCGTCGGGATCGCGGGCGGATGGGGCGTGAAGAGCGCCGACGGCCGGTCGTTCGAGGAGGCGCCGCCGGGCGAGGTCGACGCAATCGAGGGCTACTGCCTCGCGATCCGCCGCGCGGCGCTCCAGGCGGTCGGCGGCTTCGACCCACGCTTCAGGTTCTACCGCAACGCCGACCTTGACCTGAGCTTCGCGGTCCGCGACGCGGGCTGGCGCGCCGTGCGGACCGACGCCCTGCCGCTCGTGCGCCACGAGCACCGGGGGTATGCCTCACTGCCCGAGGCGGAACGCGATCGGCTCAGCAAGCGGAACTTCTATCGGTTCCTCAAGCACTGGGGCGATCGTCGCGACCTGCTGCTCGATCGGCGGGCCTGACCTCAGGGCCGATGGCCCTCGAGGCACGTGCAGCCGTCCGGGCCCACGACCGCCGCATGAAGCGTCCGCGGCGGCAGGACGAACCCCTCCCCCGCCCTGAGCTCCAGCGGGGTGGCGTCGGCCCCGATGTGGAACGTGATCGATCCCTCGGCGCAGACGAGGAGCTTGGTGTAGCCGTGCTCGTGCGCCGCGTAGCGGTCGCCCGGGCCGTTGCTCCAGGCCATCGGCTCGACGCCCGCGACGCGCAGGCGTGCCTCTGCCGCGGCGACTCCGGCCTCGCCGCCGGGTCCGCCAGGGAGCTCGGCGAGCGGGTCGGGCAGCCGCGTCACTCGACGACGAGCAGCGCGTGCGTCTCCAGCTCGGCGCCTTCCAGGCGCGTGACGCTGACGAACCTGTCGAGGGGCGAGACCCACGGCCTGACGCTCTCCTCGTAGAACCCGCCGGTGTCCGGAATCATGCGACTCGACGGTCTGCTGGAGGAAGTCGAAGTCCACCCACACCGTGCCGATGTTCGACGCGCCGCCGAGCGTCTCGACGGTGTCCGCGAACCGTGGATTGGCGGCAAGCGACTCGGACTCGCCCAGATCGAGAAGGCTGGCGACGAAGGAATCGCCGAAGCCGATGAGGGCCCGGTCGTCGGTGACCGCGTACTCGAGCACGAGCACCGGCGCGGTGGGAAGGGCTCCGGCCGCGTCGGGGAGCTGCACCTGCCAGCTGATCGTCGTGACCTCCACCGGGCCCGAGCCCGTGGCGACGTCGCGCTCGCCGACGCTGATCCCCGACGTCGAATCCATCGCGGCGAGCCGGGCGAACGAGCCGATCTGATCGAGTCTGCGCCTCGCTTCGGCCATGTCCGTCGGCACCAGCAGGAGTCCGGCGTTGGGCATGGCATCGTCCCACCCGACGACGATCGCGCCGTCGCCGATCCAGCTCACGAGCTCCTCGAGGTCGGCGCCGAGTGCGGACTCTGCCGTGGCGATCTGCTCGGCCATGGCGGGGTCCGCGGCGAGGCCGGCCTTGAACGACTCGACCAGGGTGGCGAGCGCCGCCCCGACGTTGCCGCCGTCGGCGAAGTAGACGACGTCGCCTGGGACCTCGTCGGCGAGGCCACGGTCGCCGTTCACCGGAGCGAGCGCCCCGGTCGGCGCGTCGGAGAGCACGTCCATGGCGATCCCGTCGGCCGTTGCGGACACGGCGTAGGCGGCGCGCATCGGCTGGCCCTCCACGAGCGCCTCGAAGGCGTCCACCATCTCGGGTGACTGGGTGCCCATCTGCGCGAGCGCGTCCGCCATCACGCTGCTGAAGTCGTAGGTGCCGAACATGATCCAGTCCGCCGGGCAGGCGGGACGCGTATCGCGCCATGTCACCGGATCCCGCGAGGGTCTCACCGGACGTGTGCGCGTCCAGCGCGGCGCGGATGTCATCGGCGCTCGGGGCGTACAGGAGCTGGTCCGCCGTCACCGCGTAGGCACCGAGGTCGTCGACCCCCTCGAACACCATGACGCCGGCGTGCTCGCCACGCCGCAAACGCCGGCGCGTTCGCCTCGGCGAGCATGCGCTCGATTGCCGCGGAGGCCGCGTCGGGATCGGTCACTCCGAGCATCACGAGCATCGGCGGCGCCGCCGGCATGGCGGTCGGATCCGTCGTCGTGGGCACCGCGAACGAGCCGCTGGTGAGCGCGAAGCCGATTCGCCCGTCGAACCAGGGCGCGACGTCCTCACCCCACGACACCGTGACGCCCTCGGCCGCGAGGACCTCGTCGAGATGCGCGGTCAGGCTCTCGATCAGCGGGCGGTCGAGGTCGACGCCGTCGATGGGTGGGAACCTGGAGAGCAGCTCGCGAATGGCCGCGTCCTGCGCGGCGGATGGCTGGAGCCTGAGCTCGACGTACAGTGGGGCGTCGGCCGGGACGTAGGATGCGCCGGCACCCATTCCGCCGCCGCGGCCGCCCAGGAGAAACGCGCCGACCGCGGCACCGATGGCGACTGCAAGAAGCGCGACGAGGCCGATGACGGTCGTGCGCCAGACCCGGGCGCCGGGGGCCCCCGCGGTCGTGACGTGCCCCTGGCCGGGCGACGGTGTTGCGATCACTGAGTTCCTCTCCCCATTCGATCCGGCGCGCCCGATGAGCCGGACACTCGGGTGAGGGTACGCCCGCCGGGGGTCATGGGACCATCACCCGATCGGGCCACGCTCGCACCCGACCGCCGGCCGCCGCTGCGCTAGAGTCAGCCCCTCGCGCCGGCGTGACGGTGGGTCAGCCTCCGCTCAGCGCGCGGCTCAGCAAAGTGGGAGGAATCCGAGCCGTTGCCGCCTGCCGGACTCGCCTATGGCCTGCTCTCGGCGCTCGCGTTCGGCGTCGGCGACTTCGTGGGTGCGATCGCCGCACGGCGGGCGGGCGTTCTCGTCATGGTCGCCGGCAGCCAGCTGGTCGGCCTCGTGGTGCTGCTCGCCGCGCTCCTCGCCGTCCGCCCCGACGCGCCCGGCGTCGACGGGATCGCGCTTGGACTGCTGGCCGGCACCGCCGGGGCCATCGGCCTCGCCGGCCTCTTCGGCGGGATGGCGATCGGCAGCATGGGGCTCGTGGCGGCGCTCAGCGGTGCCGGGTCGCTCACGATCCCGCTCGTGGTCGGCGCCCTCACCGGCGTGCGCATCGCACCACTCCAGCTGGTCGGCATCGGTGCCGTGGCCGCTGCCGGCGTCGCAGCTAGCGGCGCGTCGCGGGGCGACCTCGGCCGCCGGGCGCTGGTGCTCAGCGGCGTGGCGGCCCTGGGCTTCGGGACCTGGTACGTGCTGCTGGACCTGACGGCGCAGGTGAGCGACCCGCTCTGGACGCTCGTCCTCAGCCGGATCGCGTCCGCCGGGGCGATGGCGCTCGCCGCGGTGCGCCGCTTCGACCGCGAACGGTTCCCGCTGCGCCTGGTGCTCGCGTCCGGGATCATGGACGTCGGGGGAAACGTGCTCTACCTCGCCGCGCGGGGCGAGATGGCGGTCGGCCTGGCGGCGGCGCTCAGCGGCCTGTACCCCATCGTCACGATGCTGCTGGCGCGGTTCATCCTCGGGGAGCGCCTCTCGCCACTCGGGCTGCTGGGCGTCGGTCTCGCCGTTGCGGCCGTGGTCCTCATCTCGGTCGGGGGCTGAGCCGCCTCAGTAAGCCAGCGGTAAGCCGCCGGTAACCGCCGGCGGCGTCCCATCTCCGGCAGCTCCGGACCCTGGCAACGGCACCCGCCCGCGCCACGCCGGCGCGCTCGGAGACACGCTCGTGGCTCGATTCGCGAGGCCCCGCGCCCTGCTGTGGTCGCCGCTCATCGCCCTCCTCGCGCAGATCGCGCTGGCGGCGGCGGTGGCGGCCGGGACGGGCGGAGGCAACTTCCCCGTCTGACAAAAGTAACGCTCGTCCCGGCAATCGGCGGCGGTATCATGGGGTGGCCCCTGGAGCCAAACCACCCGAGCTGACCGCCGTATGACCTGGGATCGCGTCGCCATCGTCGAGCGTCAGCTCGACACATACCTCGCCGGTGCCGCTCCGGCCGACGCTCGGCTGGCGCCGCGCTCGCCGCTGCACGACGGAACGGACCTCACCGCAGCGCAGGCGCGTGCGCTCTTCGAGGACCAGCTCGTGTCGCGCCAGCTGGACGTCGTGGCTCGCGCGCTGAAGGCGACCGACCGCAGCTTCTACACGATCGGCTCCGCCGGCCACGAGAACAACGCGGTGGTCGGAGCGCGGACGCGGCTGGACGACCCGGCCTTCCTCCACTACCGATCCGGCGGCTTCATGATGGCGCGCGCCCGCCACCTCGCCGGCAGCACCGCGACGCTCGACACGCTGCTCGGGGTCGTCGCCTCCAGCGACGATCCAATCGCCCAGGGCAGGCACAAGGTGTGGGGCAGCCGGGCGCTCTGGGTCCCGCCACAGACGAGCACGATCGCCAGCCACCTGCCGAAGGCCATGGGCCTCGCGTTCAGCCTCGCGCGCGCGCGGCGGCTCAACGTCGACAGCGGCCTGCCCGACGACGCGATCGTGGTGTGCTCGTTCGGAGACGCGAGCGCCAACCACGCGACGGCGCTCTCCGCGATCAATGCGGCCCGGTACGCGGTGCGACTCGGCCAGGCGATGCCGCTCCTCCTCGTGTGCGAGGACAACGGCACCGGGATCAGCGTCCCGACGCCGGAAGGCTGGATCGCCCAGTCGTTCGGCGAGCAGCCGCACCTGCGCTACGTCGAGGCGGACGGCGAAATCGACGACGTGTGGAGCGCGGTCGGCACCGCCGTCGACCACGTGCGGGTCACGCGGCAGCCGGCCTTCCTCCACATCCGCACCGTCCGCCTGTGGGGCCACGCCGGCAGCGACGCGGAGCACGCCTACCGCAGCATCCCCGACATCGAGGCCGTGGAGACGCGCGATCCCCTCCTGCGCAATGCGCGGCGCCTGATCGAGACGGGCGCCGCGACGCCCGACGAGCTCCGGGACCTCATCCGCGAGACGCGCGCCCGGGTCCTCGCGATCGGGGAGGAGGCGGCGCGACGACCGCGCCTGTCCACCACCGCCGACGTCATCGGTCCGATGGCGCCCTCGCACCCCGACCGGGTCGCGGAACGCGCTCGAACCCCGCTCTCATCGCCGGAGGAGCGCAGCGCGTCGTTCGGGGAGACGCTGCCGGAGGACGCGACCCTCCCAACCGCGCGCACCCTCGCGGGATGCCTGAACGCGGCGCTGTCCGACGAGCTGCTGCGAAGGCCCGAGCTGCTCGCCTTCGGCGAGGACGTGGGCCGCAAGGGCGGCGTCTACGGCGTGACGAACGGCCTCCAGCGGCGCTTCGGGCCGGCGCGCGTCTTCGACACGCTGCTGGACGAGACCAGCATCCTCGGCATGGCCCAGGGAGCGGCGCACATCGGCCTCCTGCCGATCCCGGAGATCCAGTACCTCGCCTACATCCACAACGCGCTCGACCAGATCCGGGGCGAGGCGGCGTCGCTCCAGTTCTTCAGCTCGGGGCAGTTCCGCAACCCCATGGTGGTGCGCGTGCCGGGCCTCGCCTACCAGAAGGGCTTCGGCGGCCATTTCCACAACGACAACAGCATCGGGGCCCTGCGCGACATCCCGGGCCTCGTGATCGCGGCGCCGGCGCGAGGCGACGACGCGGCCAGGATGCTGCGCGGCGCGGTCGCGATGGCCGCCGAGGATGGCCGGGTCGTGGTCTTCCTCGAGCCGATCGCGCTCTACCACGAGCGGGACCTCCACGCCGAGGGCGACGGTGAATGGCTCACCAACTATCCGCCGCCCCCCGAGACGCTGCTGCCCGGCGAGGTCGGCCTGTACGGCCAGACCGATGAGAGTGCCGACGTGCTCCTCGTGAGCTACGCGAATGGCCTGCGCCTGAGCCTCCAGGCTGCTCGGCGGCTGGAGGAGGAGCACAACCTGCGCGCCCGAGTCCTCGACCTCCGCTGGCTCAACCCACTGCCGTTCGACGCCATCAGGAAGCACGCCACCGACGTCGGAACCGTCGTCGTCGTGGACGAGTGCCGCGCGACGGGCGGCGGCGTCGCCGATGCGATCGTGGCGGACCTCGGCGAGCGCCGCATCGGCCGCAAGATCGCGTCGGTTCGGGCCGTCGATTCATTCGTCCCCCTCGGTCCGGCCACCGCCGCTGTGCTCGTCGGGGTCGACCAGATCGTCGCCGCCGCCGTGGCGGCGGTCGGCAAGCGCCGCCACGACCGCCGCCAGGAGACCACGAGGGCGACCACCCCCGCCGCGGCCCCGAAGTGACCCGGGCCGCCGTCGTCTTCCCCGGTCGGGGGTCCTACACCCCTGCGTCCCTCGGCTCGCTGCCGGTGACCCACGACTGGGTACGACGCGCCGACGAGCTGCGCCGCGGCTTCGGCCTGCAGCCGCTGTCGGAGATCGATCGGCGCCGAGACCTTCGACCCGGCCGTCCACCTCCGGCCGATCAACGCCTCGCCGCTCACCCTCATCTCGAGCCTCCTCGACGCCGAGCGCATCGCCGGGGATCACGAGGTCGTCGTCGTCGTCGCGAGCTCGACCGGCTGGTACACCGCGCTGGCGGCCTCCGGGGCGCTCGACTTCGACGAGGCCTTCCGGCTCGTGCAGGAGATGGCCCTCGGCGCCGATGCCGACCTTCCCGGAGGCGTCGCGGAGCTCATCTATCCACTCAGCGATGAGGCCTGGCGCCCGGATCCCGCGTCCGCGAGCGCCCTCACCGCCGCGTTCGCCGGGCTCAACGGCGACGCGCACCGCGCCCAGGAGCTCGGGCCGTTCGCGGTGGTCGCCGGAACTCGCGCGGGCATCGGTCAGCTCGCGGCCCAGCTTCCGCCCGTGACCGTCGCCGATCGGGCGTATCCCGTCCGCCTCGCGATGGGAGATGCATGGCACACGCCGCTGCGTGCCGACGCCGCCGAGGCCGCCGCGGCGCGGCTGGCGGACCTCGCCTGGCAGCGTCCGAGCGTGACCCTCGTCGACGGCCGCGGCGTCCGCTTCACGCCGTGGGCGGCCGATCCCGAGGCCCTCGCCGAGTACACGCTGCACGAGCACCCTCGCAGCACGTATGACTTCGCCACCAGCTTCCGCGTCGCGCTTCGCGAGTACGCGCCGGACGTCGTGCTCCTCCCCGGGCCGGGTGCGACCCTCGGTGCGGCGTGCGCGCAGATCATCGTGTCGGAGGGCTACGCCGGCCTGCGCAGCCGGGCCGAGTTCGAGGGGACGCAGTCGGGAGCGAGGCCGATCCTCCTCTCCGTCCGTCGGTGATCGGGGCCGCCGCCGAGCGGCGCGTTCCGCTCCGCGGCCCGCTCGATCTCGCCTCCACCCTCGGGCCGCTGCGCCACGGAGCCGGCGACCGCACCATCCGCCTCGTCGCGTGCCGAGGCCTGGATCGCGTTTCGGACGACAGCCGGCCCCGCCACGCTGCGCCTGCGGGTGGTCGGTGGCTCGACGCTCGAGGCGCAGGCGTGGGGCGACGGGGCGCCCGAGGCGCTCGACCAGGGCCACGTCGCTCGTCGGCGAGCAGGACGAGCCCGAGCGTCTCGTGGCGCAGCACCCGGTCGTCCGCGACCTCCAGCGGCGGCACGCGGGCATGCGCCTCCCGCGCAGTGGGCGGCTCTTCGACGCGCTGGTGCCGTCGATCATCGAGCAGAAGATCGTGAGCACCGAGGCCTACCGCTGCTACGCCGCCCTGCTGCGCCGCGTGTCGGAGGCTGCGCCCGGTCCGGGAGGCCTGCTCCTGCCGCCGTCGCCGGCGACCCTGGCCTCCATGCCGTACTACGCGTTCCACCCGCTCGGGCTGGAGCGGCGCCGGGCCGAGGTCATTCGCTACGCGGCCCGGCGCGCGGCATGGCTGGAGGCCTCGCGGAGCGCCGCCGAGGCCGACGCGGCGGCTGCGCTCGCTCCCCGGCGTCGGGGCATGGACCGCGGCAGAGGTGCTGCGCTCCGCGTTCGGCGACCCGGACGCGATCAGCGTGGGCGACTACCACCTGCCCGATACGGTCGCCTGGGCGCTCGCCGGCGAGGCGCGTGCCGACGACGCACGCATGCTCGAGCTCCTGGAGCCGTACCGCGGCCAGCGCGCCAGGGTCCAGCGCCTGCTGGAGGTCGGCCGCGTGGCCGCTCCGCGCTACGGGCCTCGGATGGCACCGCGCCGGATCGCCGCGATCTGACCTGACCTCAGGCCGGCGCAGTCCGGACAGCGGCCCGACCAGGGTCAGGTGCGAGAGGTCGACGCTGAAGCCCCGATGTCGCTCGATGTGCGCCACGAACTCCGCCACCTCGTTCGTCGGGAGCTCCCAACGCCCACCGCACGCCTCGCAATGCAGGTGGCCATGCTCGTTCGTCGGACGCACGTGGTACTCCTCCCGGCCGTCGGCCCCGTGGCCGTGACGGACGAGGCCGAGCTCCTCGAGCACGTCGAGCGTCCGGTACACCGTCGATGGCACCGTCGCGCTGTCGCGCTGACGGCAACGCTCGACGATCTCGGCACCGGTCACGTGCCCGCTCGACTCCGACAGCACCTCCATCACCAGTCGCCTCCGCGGCGTGGAGCGCAGACCGCGCCTGCGGAGCTCACCGATGGCCGACTGCCAGGGCTCCGGAAGCATCGGCTCAGCCACCGATGAACCTGAAGAGCTCGTCCAGGTTCGGCAGTGCGCCCTCCGCCTGGAAGAGGAACAGCAGGCCGATCCACAGGCTGAAGGCACCGGCCAGGACCCCCACCACCAGGTAGATCCGCGTCCGCACCTGGCTGGCGAGGAAGCCGGTGGCGGTGATGATCACGATCGCGGTATTCGAGATGACCAGGCCGATGACGAACGCGAGCAGCATCGGCACCCCCAGGCCCGCTCCGGATGCGCCGCCCACGGCGGCGATGAGCAGCGCCTGCGACGCCGTCTCCGCGCCGATGCCGTGGATCATCCCCACCCCGAAGGCGGTGCGCGGCCCGTACGACGTCGCCTCGACCGGATCGACGTGATCGTGCCCGTGGATGGCGGCCTGGAATCGCCGCCAGGCGAGCCGCGTGCCGTCGAAGACGAGCATCCATCGGCTCCGAAGCCTGAACTCCGCGCCGTGGCGCACGTACTGGTAGAGCGAGATGAAGACGTAGACCCCGAGGAGCACGAGCGTCACGCCGACGATGCGTCCCATGATCGGGTCGATCCAGTCGGGCAGCGCCGCGCCGACCAGCAGGGCCGCGAGGCCGAGCACCGTCACCACCAGCGCGTGCCCCAGTGCGTAGAGGGTCCCGAGCAGGACCGGCTGACGGTCGACGCGAAGCATCTCGAAGACGCCCCCTGAACGCCGATCGGGAGTCGCGAGCATTGCGCCCGGCCCGTCGCCGGCAGCCCGCGTGTGCGCCGCAATCTCTGAGACGCCGCCGTGCGGGTGCTCGTGCCCGCTGAGCCCCGCGTGCGCCCGGAGGTGCGCCTCTTCCGCGGCGGTCGCGGTGGACGTCGTGCTCGTGATGTCGGTGATCGCCGCGATGTGGTCCCAGTCGATGCCGTGGCGGATGCCGAGCAGCAGACCCGTGACGAGCACGCCGATTCCCGCAGGGGTGGTGGCAGCAGCGGCGAGCACGTCGATCACGGCCTAATGCTACATGTTGCGACAGTGCAGCAGCGTGAGGCTCACGGGGTGGACGCATCGGTGGAAGATGGCGTCCCCGGCAGGATTCGAACCTGCGACCGACCGCTTAGAAGGCGGTTGCTCTGTCCTCTGAGCTACGGGGACCCGAGGTGCCGCACAAGGATACCGGGAGCGTTCGCGGTGCTCGGCGCGTGCTGGCGCGGCCGGTCTATACTCGTTGACTGAGGGTCGCCGAGCACGATCGTCACCGGAGGGAGACCGAGCCATGGCCGCCGTACGTCGCCGACGCATCAGCGTCCTGAACGACAACGCCGACTTCCTGGAGCTCATGCAGGCGATCCTCGACGAGGACGCCGGGTACGAGGTCAGCGTGTTCTCCGGCGAGGACACATCCATCGACCAGCTCGCCGGATCGGACCCCGATCTCATCATCATCGACCTGCTGCTGGGTGGCGCATCGGGCTGGGAGATCGTGACGCTGGCGCGCGCGGATCGGCGCCTGTCGGGCGTCCCGATCATCGTCTGCTCCGCCGACGTGAACGGCCTGCGTACCCGCGCCGCCGAGCTCGAGCGCATCGGCAACGTGCATCTCATGTCCAAGCCGTTCGGCATCGAGGAGATGACGTCGCTGGTCGAGGAGCTGATCGGCCAGCCAGAGGCAGCCGTCGGCTAGACTGCCCGCCACATGGCCGAGGAACCGATCATCACCCGGGTCGAGCTGCAGCGTTCGCAGATGGACGTCGACCGCGAGCTGCTGCGGGACGAGGATCTGCTCAACGAAGAGCACCTTCGGCGCATGGACCAGGTGCTGCTGCGCCGAAACCTCGACCACGCGCGGATGTTCAGCCGCAAGCTGAGCCTCGAGCTCCAGCAGTACGTCCACCTCTACACGCCCGAGGCGAACGAGCTCCGGCGCCGCATCACCAAGTACATGGTGATGGAGCGCATGATGGAGCGCGAGATGGCCCGCCGCCACACCTACTGAGGGCGACCTGGCCGATCCGTTCCGCGCCGAATTACGCTCTCGGATTCCCCGCCCGCTGACCTGACTCGACGAGCCGCGTGGCTGCCTGCTGCGCGAAGCGGAACGGTTCCGTCGAGTGACAGGCGACTGCCTGGGAGAGGGCGCCCGCGAGGAGGATCTGCAGCTGAAAGCCGATCGCTTCCGGCTCGGGCAGGCCGGCGGCCACCACGACCGAGGTGAGCTGCTCCCGAACGTGATCGAGGAAGCCGCGAACGACACCCAGGGCGGGATGATCCGGGTCGGTGATCTCGACGGCTGCGTTCAGGTAGGGGCAGCCGCGCGAGCCTTCGGCCTCGAACCACTCCGCGGCGGCCTCGAACAGCAACGGGATGACCTCCGCCGGCGACGACGCTCGCTCCTCGGCGACCACACGCACGCCCCTGAACCAGTTCGTTCGCTCGTCCTTCAGCCAGGCGACGACGAGGTCGTCCTTGGAGGGATAGTGCCGGTAGAACGTCGCCTTGGCGACGCCCGCCGCCTCGATGAGGGAGTCGACCCCGGTCGCCTGGATCCCCGACTCGTGGAACAGCTGTGCGGCCGCGGCGAGGAGCCGATCCCGGGGCGCCGCGCGCGCCGCGCCCGGGGTCATCTGGAGGACGCCCCCGACGACCGCGACGGGGTGGATGGCGAGGATCTCGGCGATCGTGCGCGCGCTGTGGTGGTTGAGGTCATACGTGCAGACGTTGACGTCGGGCAGCCTGCGGAGAATGGCCTCGAGCCGCAGCTCGTAGTGCAGGAGGTCGCGCACTGTCGTGGGGTCGCTCGCCCACTCGGCGCTCCCGATGGCTCGCGTCATCGGGTAGCCCAGCTCCTGCCCCTCCTGGCTGGCCTGCCGCACGTACTCCAGCTGGGCGGAGCGATCGAACCGGCCGCCGCGCAGGTAGGCCTGATCCCAGGTCCGCACGTCGAGCTGTCCCGATGCCGTCGCAGCCCGCACGTCCACTCCGGCCGCCTTCAGACGCCGGAGGTGCGCGTCGCGCACCTCGGGATCGAGGATGTTGACAACGCGGTCGCCTCGCTGGAGTCCCTCGGCGATGAAGGGCAGCAGGAGCTCATCGGCTTCCGCCGGGCCCTCCACGAGCGCCACGACATGGCGATGCTCACCGAGCTCCTGTCCTGCCAGGCGAACCGAGCGTCTCTCCGAGCGCATGCGCCGAGTCTCCCTCCCCCGGGGACGGTCGAAAACGAAGGTGCCCGGGGGATGGTATGGCCGAAACAATGTTCTGAATAGAGACGAGTTGTCTCCCGTAAGACGCCGAGTATCGTCTCGACTATGATGCGACGGTCGAGAGCCCAAGTCGAGGACCGAGCTTCGTGCCCCTGCGGGGTCCCAATCGAGAACCGAAGACCCCCAGGACACGCAAGCCGACATCCGGACGGTCAGCCGTCGACTTCCGGAGCCTCACCGAGCGTGCACCGGCGATCCTGTTTCGATACCGGCTCCTGCCAACTCCCGAGATGGAGTACGTCAACCCGGCAGTGATCGAGGCCCTCGGCTATGCGCCGGAGGACTTCTACGGGGACCCCGACCTCGTCCTCAAGCTTCTGGATGAAGAGGACCTGCCGGCGATCGCGGTGTCCCAGGGGGCGACCTGGGGAGCGCCGACGATCCGGCGCTGGCGGCGCAGCGACGGCACGTACGCGGACGTCGAGGACCGAACGATCGCGATCCTGGATCGCGCCGGAAACGTCGCGGCGATCGAGGGCGTCGGGCGGGACGTCAGCGCCGAGATCGCGATGCAGCAGGAGCTGCGCACCAGCCGAGAGCGGCTCGAAGCCGTCATCTCGCATGTCCCGGTGATCCTGTGGGCCACCGACAGCGAGGGACGGCTCACGTTCCTCGAGGGTGCCGGCTTGCGATCCCTGGGTGTGGCGCCCGAGCAACTCATCGGGCTCACGCCGGCGGAGGTGCACCCCGACGCGCCGCGCTACCGGCGGCACCTCATGCTCGCGCTGCGGGGCAAGGTCCAGTCGGTCGACGTGCGGCTCGGGCAGCAGACCTTTCGTCACATCGCTCGGGCCGCTGCGTGACGCGAGAGGGCCGGATCATCGGGGCCACTGGCGTTTCGCGGGACGTGACCCACGAGAAGCTGCTGGAGGCCGGCGCGACAGAGGCGCGGGACCGCGCGTCCGTCACCGCGGCGCTCGGACGGCTCGAGATGTCGGCCGGCCTCGATGGCGTGGCGCAGCAGATCGCGGCCGCCGTGTCCAGGCTCGACGGCGTCGACGACGCGGGCATCATCGCCTTCGGGCCGGGAATCGTGACCTACTTCCTGTCGCTCGCCGGCCCGGGGCTGCCGATCGAGACGGGCCGAGCGCTGCCACCTCCCCGGAGCGTGTACCTCCGCGAGCAGGCCGACAAGGGCCCGTGGGTCGAGCGATGGGTGCCCCGCGCCGCCGATGGCCGCTATGGGCTCGCAATGGAGGCCGCCGGCCTGCGCGCGACCGCCTATGCGCCACTGCGGCACGGCGAGACGCCGCTGGGACTGCTCGCGTTGGGAAGCCGGCAGACGGGCGGGCGGGAGGCCCTCGAGCGGCGGATGTCGACGTTCGTGGAGTTCGCGGCCCTGACGGTGGCCCTCATCGGCCCCGCGCTGTCCACCCGGCGGCTGGCGGACGTCGTTCGAGAAGAGCTCCATACCATCGTGGAGCAGGAGTCCTTCTCATCGGTCTACCAGCCGATCGTCCGCCTCGCGGACCGCTCCGTCCTGGGGTTCGAGGCTCTCACCCGGTTTGAGGACGGCACTCCACCGGATCGGCGCTTCGTCGAGGCCGAGTCGGTGGGCATGGGCCTCCGTCTCGAGGCCGAGACGCTCAAGCGAGCTCTCAGCCCGCTCGACCTGATTCCCGTGGGCTCGACCGTCAACCTGAACGTCTCCCCCGCCATGATCCTCGAGGGCAAGATCCTCGCCGGCCTGCTGGAGCCGATACGCCATCCGATCGTCCTGGAAGTGACGGAGCACCGCCAGATCGACGATTACGAGGCGATTCGCCAGGCGCTGCGCGAGCTCCCCACGCTCGTCGGCCTCGCGATCGACGATGCGGGCGCGGGATTCGCCAGCCTTCGCCACGTGATCGAGCTGCGCCCGCAGTACGTGAAGCTCGATCGGGCGCTCATCTCGGGGGTCGACGCTGACAGCGCCCGCCGCGCCGTGGTCGCGGGGATGGTCCAGTTCGCGCGAACCGCGGGATGCGAGCTCATCGCGGAGGGCGTTGAGACCGAGGGCGAGCACGACACGTTGTTCGAGCTCGGCGTCGCGCTCGGGCAGGGCTACCTGTACGCCCGGCCGACCCCGCTGGTGGTGCAGTAGCGCCGGTCGCTCAGGCCAGCGCCGCCTCCAGCGTCGGACGCGCAATCGGTCGTGCCACCTCGGCCACGGGCTCAGCGTCCCGGGCAAGCACCACCCGTACCCACGCCGAGAGGCGAGGCATCTCGAGCAGCGAGAACGTCAGCCCGCGCCCCCCGAGCTCGGCGTGATCCCAGCCGTTGAACTCTCGCCGTGCGGCGACGCCGCACATCTCGTCGTAGATCTCCGGCCACTTGAAGCCGCGCTGCCTGTGGCAGTAGCGGATGAAGGCCACAACGTCGGGTGGGGGCAGCTCCGCCGCCACGGCGGTCGCCTGGGGGTCCGGATCGGAGGCCCGCTGTCGCTCGGTCATTGCGCGATGCCACCCTCTGCTCAACTGTAAAGCTATCTCGCCTTGCGGAAACCGTGGCTCCCGGAACGCCCTGCCATCGTAGGCGCGGAGGGGCATCGACCGATACGCACCTGTCCACGAACTTGTCCACATCCAATCCCCCGCCCCAGGTGGCGGTGGAGATCCGGCCGTCAAAGAGGGGGCTGCGGCGCCTCGAGGACGGGGACGCCTCGGCGGCCGCGCCACCCGGTCCAGGCGGCGAGCGCGAGTCCGCCCAGGCCGAGTATGGCGACGACGAGCTTGATCCAGCCGCCTGCCACAGGCAGAGACGTCAGCAGCACCACCACGGCCGCTCCGGCGGCAAGCAGACCAAGGTCCAGCCAGCGCGACCCGGGCTCGCGGCGGACGAGGCCGGCGAGCGCAAGGCCGACGAGCGCGTCCGCGAGGTACGTGCAGACGATGAAGAAGACGAACGTCCCGACCAGGATCGCGATGAGACCGGCGAAGGCGATGAGGCCCCCGAGCTCGCCGAAGCCGATGAGGCCGAAGATGATCGCAGCCAGGATGATGACCACCACGACGCCGATGACGCCGAGCAGCCATCCGAGCGCCGCGAGCAGCCCACTCCCGAATGACGCCAGGGTCCGCCGTCGAATGGCCTCGGCGGAGGCGCGGGTCAGTCCCGGCATGAGCCACAGGGCAAGGCCACCGATGAGGACGACCACCACGAAGTGCTTGAGCGCGTCGAGGATCAGGTTGTCGTCGTCGACCGGATCGTCCCCCACGTCCGCGTCATCCCCGACGGCCACGTTCTCGCTGCCCCCGACCGTGCCCGTTCGTTCGTATGTGCCCGCACCGCCCTCGACGCTGCCCGCCACCGACCCGGCGATAGTGAGCTGCCCCGCGGCGGCGATCACGTCCTCCCCGACCGAGCCGGAAGCGGTGATCGTGGCCTGGCCTCCGGCGACCAGAAGGTCCTCTCCGACCTCGCCGCTCACCGTCAGCTGCCCGCCGGCGAGCCGGGCGTCGCCCTCGACGGTGCCCGCGACCGTCACGTTGCCCCCCGCGGCAAGCAGGTCGCCCGAGACCGTGCCATTGACCTGGATGTCGCCGCCGGCCGCCACGAGGTCCCCCTCGACGTTGCCGTCGATGACGATCGTGTCGCTCGCGGCGTAGAGGTCGCCCTCCACCGTCTCGCCAGCCGGGACCGTGACGTCCTCGCCGGTCCGAAGCTTCCCGCCGAGCGCCTCGTCCTGCGCGAGCACCGCGGTCGCCGAGACGATCAGCAGCAGCAGCGCGGTCAGCAGAGCGGTCGTGCGCAGACGGAGGTGAGGCATCGCGAAGACTCTACCTCACGCTTGAGCATCGGCCGCGCCGGCGTCGGGCGCCGACCGGGGGATGAGAACGGCCGCGGAGGCGGCGGCCGCGAGCGTGCCGCCGATCCCGAGCGCGACTATCGCGAGCTCGATCGACTGCGATGCGAGCAGCCCGGCCAACCCGGCTCCGATGGGCACGCCCATGTAGTTGATGGCCATCGAAACGGCGAAGGCGCGGCCCATCCAGGCGGGATCGGTGCGGCGCTGGCGGACCGTGAAGAGCGCGATGTCGCTCGGCCCATAGAGGGCGCCCATCACCAGCGAATGCAAGCCGAGCAGCGCGACGCCGATCCAGACCACACTCGTCATGGCGGCGGGGAGGAGCAGGGCCATCGTCGGCACTGACAGGAGCATCGGCCACACAAGCAGCGCCCACTCGCGGCCGCGCGTGTCCATGCGGCCGAACGCGAACGCCGCGGCCATGCCCGACACGCCGGTGAGGGCGAAGATCAGACCCACGAGCGCCTCGCCCTGGCCGAGCCGGGTGAGCACGATGAGCGGCAGCACGATGGTCACCATCCCGCCCGCCACGTTCACCAGCGAGATGGCGAGGCCCAGCCCGCGCAGCGTGGGGTTGCGCGCGACGTAGACCACGCCGGCCCACGCATCGGCCAGGAGGTTGTCCGTTGCCTCCGTCTCCGTGATCGGATCGCTCACACCGATCAATGCGAGTGCGGCGATGCCGAACGCGATGCCGATGACGATCAGCGCCGCGGGGGCGCCGGCGAACGCCACCAGGCCGGCGGCGATCGGCGGCCCGAGGATCATGGCCACGAGGTAGCCGTTGGAATCCACCGCGTTCACGCGCTCCCACAGTGGCTGCGGAACGATGATCGGGAAGAGGCTGCGGAGCCCGGTGTGGCTGAGGATTGAGGTCAGCGAAGAGACCGCCGCGATCGCCACGAGCAGTGGGGCCGGTAGTGTGTCCGCGACGGCGAGCACCGCGATGAGCACCATGGCCCCCAGTGCCACGACGTAGTCGAGCATCACGAGGCGGATGCGCCCGTGGCGGTCGAGGAGCGCGCCGGCGATCGGGGCGATCGCAAGCCCTGGGAAGACGCTCGCGAAGGTCACGAGCCCGGCGAGCGCGGGCGATCCGTAACGGTCCAGCGTGAAGAGGACGAGCGAGATCGAGACCATCGACTGCGCGATGCGGGCGATCTGCATCGACACCAGCACCCGGCCGAGCGTCGGGACTCGCAGCAGGGCACGGTACGAGAGGTCTTGCGGCGCGTCCACGGCGCGCCATGCTATCCGGTCTAGCGGCCGCCGCCCTCGAGGTCGGCGACGCGGGCCCTGATCAGCTCCTCCATCAGCGCGTCCGGGAGGGGAGCCCCAGGCGTGAAATGCAGGCTCCCCTTGGTGCGCTCGAACCCCTCCAGCTCGTCCTCGTGCGCCGCCAGGAAGGCATCGGTCAGCGGGTAGATGCTGCAGTGCGCCTTCCAGCCGGCGAACGACACCAGGAAGCGGCCGCCGAGCTTGAAGGCCGGCATGTCGTAGCTGATCGTCTCGGTCGCCTCGGGGACCACCCGCGCGATCATGTCGCGCAGGCGTTGGAGCAGCTGCCGCTGGTCTGCTGGCAGGGCCGCGAGGTAGGCGTCGATCCTCTCGTCCGTCACGTCGGGCGTCGACCGGCCAGGGCATTGGCAGCCATCTCGCGACAGTCGGCGAGCGTGACCGCGGCCAGGGCATCGCGGACATCGGCGACCGCAGAGGCCGCCATCGACAGGCTCGTGACGCCGAGCCCGACGAGGACGGGCGCGAGCGCCGGGGACGCGCCGGCCTCGCCCACACGCCGACCGACTTGCCGGCCGCGAGACCGGCTTCGGCCGTCATCCGGATCAGGTCAAGCAGGGCGGGCTGCCACGGATCCAGGAGGTCGGCCAGCTCGCCGGACATCCGATCCGCCGCCAGCGTGTACTGCGCGAGGTCGTTGGTGCCGATGCTCAGGAAGTCGGCGTGCTCGAGAAGCTCGGCGGCACGCAGCGCCGCCGCCGGGATCTCGACCATCACTCCGGCGATGGGCAGTCCATGCTCGTGCGTGAGGTCGGTGAACCCTTTCGCCTCGGCAGCCGTGGCGACCATCGGCGCCATGACCCACACGACGGCACCCGTCGCCTGCTGGGCGAGGGCCAGGGCGGCAAGCTGATCGCCCAGCACATCCGGTGAGCGCCGCGCCGTGCGGAGACCGCGGACTCCGAGCGCCGGGTTCGGCTCCTCCTCCTGGTCGAGGAACGGCAGCGGCTTGTCGGCCCCGGCGTCGAGGGTCCGGACGACGATCTTGCGGCCGGCCATCGCCTCGAAGACGGTGATGTACAGGGCCGTCTGCTCCTCGACTGACGGTGCGTCCTGCCGGTCGAGATAGAGGAACTCGGTACGAAAGAGCCCGACACCCTCGGCGTCCACCTTGGCCACGGAGGCCGCCCCGGCCGCGTCGCCGATGTTGAGGAGCAGCGAGACCGCGTGCCCGTCCGCCGTTCTGCCGGGCCCGTGGCTGGCGGCACGCGCGGCGCGGCGGAGCTCCTCCGCCCGGTTCGTGCTCGCAACGTCCTCGGGCGTGATTCCGACCCGAATCAGGCCCGTCGCACCGTCGACCGCGACGAGCTCGCCGTCGCCGAGAGAGACGGCCTCAGCGCAGGCTACGACGGCGGGCAGACCGAGGCTTCGGGCGAGGATTGCGGTGTGGCTGGTGGGTCCCCCTCTGATGGTGACGAGCGCGAGTACTCGCTCCGGGTCCAGCGTCACGGTGTCGGCCGGTGCCAGGTCGTCCGCGACGAGCACGAATGGCGTGTCGCGCTCGGGGACTCCCGGCATCGGCTGCCCGAGCAGACGGGCGATGGTCCGGTCTCGCACGTCATCGAGGTCGCCGACGCGCTCCGCCATGTAGCCCCCGAGATCCAGGAGAAGCGCGCGGAAGACGTCCATGGCGCGGTGGACCGCCCACGCCGCCGGCTCACCGTTCGCCGTCGCCGAACGTATTCCCTCTTCGAGGGACGGGTCGCGGGCGATCATAGCGGTTGCCTCGAGCACCTCGGCGGCGCGAGGCATGGCCGCCGCCGCGGCACGTTCCTCGAGGTCCTCGGCGATGACGTTGAGCGCAGCGATCGCGGCATCCGCCTCGGCCTGCGCGTCGGCGACCGCGGGGCGATCGTCCGGCAACCTCGGTCGCGGCCCCATCAGCGCGACGGGCCCGGCGGTCACGCCCGACGACACGCCGATGCCCTTGAGTCGCGGCGATGTCACGGTCACGGCGGTCTCACGCCGGATCGTCGTGGTCTTCGGCGACGACGCTCGCAACGGCCTCCAGCGCTTCCTCCGCACCGTCGCCATCGGCCTCGAGGACGACCGTCTCGCCATTCTTCGCTCCCAGGGCAAGGACCCGGAGGATGCTGCGCGCATCGACCGGGGCACCCTCGGGCTTGCGGATCGTGATCTTCACCTGCTGCTCTGCAACCGCCTTCACGAACAGGGCGGCCGGCCGGGAATGGAGGCCGATCCTCGAACCGACGACTACCTCTCGCTGCGCCATGCTGTTTTCCTCCGGATCACGGTTCGATCGTGACCTTGATGCCTTCGCCACGCGAGACGATCCCGATCGCGTCGAGTACGCCTTCGAGCGGGAGCCGATGGGTGATCAGATCGCCGACGGGCACCTCGCCGCTGGCAATCAGGGCCAATGCCTGCTTGTTGTGATCCGGGCTGGACCCGTTGGCACCCACGATGGTCAGCTCTCGGTAGTGAACGAGGTTGGAGTCGAGCGTGATCGTGGGCTGGTCCTTCGGCAGGCCACCGAAGAACGAGATCCGGCCGCGCCGGGCGACCATGCGCAGGGCGTCCTCCTGCGCCTTCCCGGAGGCGGCGGCCGTGATCGCGACGTCCACGCCCCGCCCGCCCGTCAACTCGAGAACTGCCTCGACCGGATCGACCTCGCTCCCACAGATCGCGGCGTCCGGTGCGACGACTGCGGCCGACAGGTCAAGACGCTGCCGGCTCAGCTCGACGAGAAAGACCCTGGCCGCGCCGCGCGATCGGGCGAGCCTCACGTGGAGGCAGCCGATGGGACCGGCGCCGATGACCACGACATCATCGCCCGCTCCGACCCGGGCGAGCTCCTGCGCGTTGATCGCGCAGGCGAACGGCTCGGCGACCGATGCGTCGTCGAATCCCACTCCGTCCGGGATCCGGTTCAGCCCGTCGACCCGCAGTACCTCGTGGGGGACGATAAGGAACTCCGCGAATCCGCCGTCGTACTGGTAGCCGATCGACGTCTGGTTCGGACAGATCGTCATCCAGCCTCGCCGGCAGTCCGGACACGTGCCGCACGGCACGGCGGCGATGACCTGCACGCGATCGCCGATTGCCCAAGGCCGCCCATTAGCTGGCGGTGCCACATCGGCGCCGATCTCGACGATCTCGCCGGCGACCTCGTGACCCATGACCCGCGGAGGATCGATGTTCTGGTGGCCGGAGCGGTAGATCTTCACGTCCGTGCCGCAGGTCGAGCAGGCCCGGACCCGGATCTTGATCTCCGCCGTGCCGGGAGTTGGCTCCGGGGCGTCCTCGATCCTGAGGTCGCCAGGCGCATGGAAGCGCGCGACTCTCATGCCGCGCTCCCGTGCGCGTCTCCGCCGCCCGGCTGTAGTCGTGCCAGGACGTCATCCACATCCGTGGCCTCGCGCAGCGCCGCGGCGCTGTCGCCTTCCACCAGGATCTCGGCGAGGGCCGAGAGCACACCCACGTGCTCGTCACCGCTCGCCGCGATCGGAATGCACACGTAGACGGTGTCGCCATCCCAGTCGACCCCGTCCGGAAATTGGAGGAAGCCCAATGCCGTGCGCCGGACGAGCGCACGGGCCTGGTCGGTCCCGTGAGGGATCGCCACGCCCTCCCCCATGTACGTGGAGATCTGTCCCTCGCGCTCCAGGATCGCATCGGCGTATCCCTTGTCGACCGCCCCCAGCTCCTCGAGCAGCGCCCCCGACTGACGCAGCGCATCCCACTTGTCGTCGGCGTGCTGCGCCAGTCGGATTGCCTCTCGGGCGAGGACGGCGGGCGGGCCCGCGTGGTCAGTCGGCAAGGACACCTCCATCCCGGATGGCGGCCTCGACCCGATCGAATGCCGGGTCGCCCATGAAGAGCTGGAACGGCACCACGACCGCGCCCGGGGCCATCCCCCGGGCGCGCTGGGCAAGGCTTGCCTGGCAGACGATCACCTGCGCGTCGGCCGGGATCGAGTTCACCGGGACATGCTCTACCGCCACGTCGTACTTCTTCAGCCGTGAGCGCATCTGGCTCGCGACCATGACGCTGCTGCCCATCCCCGCATCGCAGGCGATGAGCACCGTGCGGATGTCCGGACCGTTGACCTCGGTCATGCGATCACGCCCCTGCCGGCACGGTCGCGCGCGTCTCGACGGCGGCGACCGGCTCTTCGGC
Organism: uncultured Chloroflexia bacterium; assembly: GCA_963840205.1. GTDB lineage: Bacteria > Chloroflexota > Limnocylindria > QHBO01 > QHBO01 > JACDBZ01. The sequence continues at coordinate 13,781 of CAWIXZ010000014.1, read as the reverse complement.
ACGGCCGAAGCCCAGGAGCAGCGACGCGACCGCGAACGACACGCCGGTCGCCACCACGATGGCGGCGAGGACACCGAAGAACCCGTCCCTCGGCGTGACCGCCAGGTAGGCGAAGATGCTGCCCGGCGACGGGGTGGCGACGAGTCCGGCGCCAGTGATGACCGCGGTGAACACGCCGGAGGCCCCGCCGACAATGGCGGCCAGGATCAGGCGCGGATTCATGAGCACATACGGGAAGTAGATCTCATGGATTCCACCGAGGAAGTGGATGATGATCGCCCCGGGCGCGCTCGGCCGCAAGGAGCGCGGGCCGAACAGCAGGTAGGCGAGGAGGATGCCCAGGCCGGGGCCTGGGTTCGTCTCGATCATGAACAGGATCGACTTGCCGTTGTCCAGCGCCTGGGCCACGCCGAGCGGCCCCAGCACGCCGTGGTTGATCGCGTTGTTGAGGAAGAGGACCTTGGCCGGCTCGACGATGATCGACACCAGCGGCAACAGGCCGCTCTCGACGAGGAAGTCGACGCCTGAGCCCGCCGCGTCGGCAAGGGCCGTGACGACCGGTCCGATGGCAAGGAAGCCAAGGATCGCCATGATGACCCCAAGGATCCCGGCGCTGAAGTTGTCGACCAGCATCTCGAATCCGACGCGAACGCGCCCGGCCCAGAGGCCGTCGAGCAGCTTCAGGACGTAGGCGGCGAGGGGTCCGATGATCATCGCCCCCAGGAACATCGGGATGTCGGTTCCGACCACGACGCCCATCGTCGCCACTGCGCCGATGACCGCGCCGCGCTGGCCGTGGACCAGGCGTCCGCCGGTGTAGCCGATGAGGACCGGCAGCAGGACGAGAATGATCGGCCCAACGAGCGCTGCCAGCTGCTCGTTCGGCCACCAGCCGGTGGGGATGAACAGCGCCGTGATGAGGCCCCACGCGATGAAGGCGGCGATGTTCGGCATGATCATGCCGGCCAGGTAGCCGCCGATCCGCTGGATCGTGGCCTGTATGCCCGGTCCTTCGCGGTGCTTGAGATCGGCCGTCGTCGTTGTCATTTGTGTCCCTCTCCCTTCAGCAATGCATGGGCTCTCGGCGGAGAGCCGCGCCCCCGAATCCCCAAGCTCAGGGCGGCATGGCCAGCAGATTTCGCGAGTGGATGCTGCGCCGCTCCAGCTGTATGGCCGCGCGGTCGATGTCATCGGGCGATGGCATGCCGGAACCGGGCTGGCGCACGGCAGCCGCGCCCCAGGCGAGGCTCTCGACGAGCGCATCGGCCCCCTTTCCGCCAGCCGCCAGGAAGCCGGCGAGCATGGCGTCGCCGGCCCCGACCGAGCTGAGGGGCGGAACGGGCGGAGTCCGGCCGTGGATTGCGCCGTCCTCGTCCACGAGCACCGCGCCGTCAGCCCCAAGGCTTGCGAGCACCATCCCCGCCCCGAGGTCGCGCAGGCGGCCGGCGGCCTCGACCACATCCGCGATGGTGGTCAATCGTCGACCTGTCACCTCGCCCAGCTCGTCTCGATTCGGCTTGACCAGAGTCGGCCGCGATGCGAGGACGGCCTCGAGGGCCGGGCCGCTGGTGTCGACCGCAACGCGGGTCGCGGAACCGGCGAGCATCTCGACCAGGTCGGCATAGAAGGTGGCGGCCGTCCCGGTGGGCAGGCTGCCGCTGGCGACGAGCCACTCGGCCGATGCGACGGCGTCCCTGACGGCGGCGACCACCGCGGCGAGCTCCTCCGAGCTCAGCTGGGCACCGGGCTCGTTGAACTTCGTCGTCGTCCCGTCGGGCTCGGCGACGGTGATGTTCGAGCGGATCGCTCCCTGGATCGGGACGGGGACGATCTCGATGCCCGTTCCCCGCAGCAGGGTGACGAGATGCTCGCCCTCGGCTCCTCCAACAGTGACCACCGCGCGCGTCGGGATACCGTGCGCCGCCAGCGCTCGCGACACGTTGATGCCCTTGCCGCCTGGATCGACGCGCACCCGCAGCGCACGCATCACCTCGCCCCGCGCGAGGGTCTCGACCTCGACCGTGCGGTCGACGCTCGGGTTGAGCGTGAGCGTGACGATCACGCCAGCAGGACCTTGGGACCCTGGGCCCGGAGCTCGTCGGCGAGCTGCGCATCGAGTCCCGAGTCAGTGATCAGGGTGTCGATCTCGTCGAGCGAGGCGAAGCGCGACAGATGGTCCTGGCCCACCTTGGTGTGATCGGCCAGAACCACGCAGCGCCGGGCGGCCCGGATCATTGCCCGCTTGACGGAGGACTCGGTGGTGTCGGGTGTCGTCAGCCCGCGCTCAGGGCTGATGCCGTTCGCCCCGATGAACGCGACGTCGACATAGCTGTCGGCAAGGGCATGCAGCGCCCAGGCATCGACCGCTGCCTGCGTCCGGCCACGGACTCTGCCACCGATGATCAGGACGGTGAGGTTCGGCCTGACCGAGAGGGACATCGCGATCGGCAATGCGTTCGTGAGCACGACGAGCTCTCGGTCGGCCGGCAGGGCATCGGCGAGGCGCGCGGTCGTCGTGCCCGCATCGAGGAGGATCGACCCCTCGTCGGGAAGCTCGGCGAGTGCCAGCCTCGCGATCCGCTCCTTCTCGGCGGTGAGCACGGTGTCTCGCGCCGCCAGGGCGGGCTCGAATCCCAGGCGCTCGATCGGGATCGCGCCACCGTGCACGCGTCGCAGGAGGGCCTGGCGCTCAAGGCTCGTCAGGTCGCGACGCACGGTCTCCGTCGTTACCTTCAGCTCCGCGGCGAGCGCCGCGACCTCGACGCGCCCGCCGGCCCGGGCACGCTCGACGATCCAGCGCTGGCGCTCTTCTGCGTACATGTTGGTTAGGTCTGGTTTCATCTGTGTTTGCCTTTATATCGCTGTGTTAGAGGTGGTGTCAAGGGCGGTGAGGGGCGATACAGTGCGGACCGTGAACTTCGACGTGGCGGCGGATGCCTACGACCGCTTCATGGGCCGATACTCCCGCCTGCTGTCCGCGCAGCTGGCGGACCTGGCCGGCGTGAAGGACGGCCAACGCGTGCTCGACGTCGGGTGCGGACCGGGCGCGCTCACCGAAGAGCTGGTCGCGCGGCTGGGTGCCGAGGCGGTGGCTGCCGCGGATCCGTCTGCCCCGTTCGTCGCCGCCGCCCGGGCGCGGCATCCCGGGGTCGAGGTGGTCCAGGCACCTGCGGAGCAGCTCCCCTTTCCGGATCGGACGTTCGACGCGACCCTCGCGCAGCTCGTGGTCCATCTGATGTCAGACCCCGCCGCGGGATTGGCCGAGATGATGCGGGTGACTCGGCGTGATGGCGTCGTCGCCGCGTGCGTGTGGGACTACGCCGGCCGAACCGACCCGCTGAGCGACTTCTGGCGGGCAGCGCGCGAGCTCGACCCCGGGGTCGACGACGAATCGCACCGTGCGGGCACCCGCGAGGGCCACCTCGCGGAGCTGTTCGACGCAGCCGGGCTCCGGGACGTCGAGGCCACCCCTCTCTCGGTCAGCCTGGAGCACGCGAGCTTCGAGGCGTGGTGGGAGCCTTTCACCCTCGGTGTCGGCCCGGCGGGCACCTACGTGGCCGGCCTCGACCCCGAGTCCCGGGCGTCGCTGCGCGAGCGCTGCCGCGCGACGCTTCCGCCCCCGCCGTTCGTCGTGACTGCGCGGGCGTGGGCAGCGCGGGGTCTCGCCTAGCGGGCTACGTCGCCGCGATCCGGGAGAGGCGGGAGGCGGCCTCCACCAGGGTCTCGTGGCGCTTGGGGAACGCGAAGCGGATCTTCGTCCGACCCAGCTCCGGACGCGAGTAGAAGGACGAGCCGGGAACGGTGGCTACCCCCGGATCAGCCGTGAGGCGCCGGGCGAAGGTGACGTCGTCCTCGTCGGTCGAGCGCGCTGATGTCGGCCATGGCGTAGTAGGCGCCGTCCGGCGCGAACGTCCGAAAGCCCGCGTCGTCCAGCGCCGGCAGCAGCAGGTCGCGGCGCGCCCGATAGCCGTCAGCCAACTGGGCGTAGTAGTCGTCGGGGAGGCCGAGCGCCACGGTTCCAGCGGCCTGGAGCGGCGCTGCGGCACCCACCGTGAGGAAGTCGTGCACCTTCCGGATGCCGGCGGTCAGGTGTGGCGGGCCGATGACCCAGCCGACGCGCCAGCCGGTGACCGAGTAGGTCTTGGACAGTGAGTTCACGGCCACCGTGCGCTCGGCCATGCCCGGGAGCGTGGCCAGCGGGATGTGCTCCCCTGCGTAGACGATGTGCTCGTAGATGTCGTCGGTGAAGGCCACGACGTCGTGCTCGCGGCACAGCTCTGCGATCAGATCCAGCTCTTCCCGGCTGAAGACCTTGCCGGTGGGGTTGTGCGGGCTGTTCACGACAATTCCCCGCGTGCGCGGTCCGAACGCGGCCCGCAGCTCGCCCTCGTCGATGCTCCAGTCCGGCTCGTGCAGGGTCACGTAGCGCGGCACCGCGCCTGAGAGGACCGCGTCCGGGCCGTAGTTCTCGTAAAAGGGCTCGAAGACGACCACCTCGTCGCCCGGATCGAGCACTGCCATCATCGCCGCGATCATCCCCTCGGTCGCACCGCAGGTCACGGTGATATCGGTCTCGGGGTCCACCGTCCAGCCCGGGTAGTGATGCGCGGTCTTCGCGGCGATCGCCTGGCGAAAGTCGCGCGCGCCCCACGTGATGGCGTACTGGTTGATATCGGCCTCGATGGCGGCGCATGCCGCGTCCTTGAGCTCCTGCGGGCATGCGAAGTCCGGAAAGCCCTGGGCGAGATTCACCGCGTCGTGCGCCATCGCGAGCCGCGTCATCTCGCGGATCACGGATTCCGTGAAGGAAGCGGCCTTGGACGAGATCTGGGTCATTGGCCCTATCTTCGCCCATCGGTGGGGCGATGAGCCTATGGGTGCGGCCGGTACAACCATTACGCTGACCGCGTCGGCCGATGGCCGATCACATGCCGCAGGAGGGGTCCATCAAATGCTCACGATCGTGCTGGGCGTGCTGTTCGTCGCCGCCGTCGCCCTGGCGGTCTTCCTCTCAATCGATCGCACCGGCACCCTCCCGCCGCGCCGTGGGCCGACCTGGAGCTGGGCGCTCGCCGGCGTCCTGCTGCTGGCCGCGCTGGTCAGCAGCGGCTTCGTCGAGATTCCGGCGGGCCACGTAGGCGTGGTGTCCAGCTTCGGCAAGGTGCAGGAGGCCGAATTGCCTCCGGGCCTGCACTTCGTCCTCCCCATCGTGAACGACGTGCAGCGCATCGAAACTCGCGTGCGGCAGGTTCGCCTCGAGGGCTACACCGCGGCGAGCCGCGAGCAGCAGGACCTGTTTCTCACGCTGACGCTCAACTACCACCTGCAATCGCAGGAGGCGAGCACCATCGTCCAGGAGATCGGCACCGACTACGAGGCCAAGATCATCCTGCCGCGCCTCCAGGACATCCCCAAGACGATCACGGACGACTACCCGACGAGCTCGGTCCTCAACGAGCGCGAGGAGATCAGGCAGCTCATGTCGGAGCTCCTGCGCAGCGAGCTCGAGCCGTACGGGATCGTGGTCGACAACATCCTGCTCGAGAACTTCTCGTACTCGGCCGAATACAACCAGGCCATCGAGGAGAAGCAGATCGCCGAGCAGCGCGTCTCCACCGAGCGACAGATTCTCGAGCAGCAGCGCATCCAGGCCGAGCAGGCCGTCGTGCGCGCCGAGGGAGAGGCGAACGCCCGAATCGAGCAGGCTCGCGGCGAGGCCGAGGCGAACCGGCTACTCACCGAGTCGCTCAGCCCGGAGCTGCTCCAGTGGACGGCCATCCAGCGGCTCCAGGACAACGTGCAGATCATGCTGGTGCCCTCGGACGGCGGCCTGATCCTCGACGTGGGCGGCTTCACGGGTCAGGCAGTGCCGGACGAGGAGCCCGCTCCGTGAGAGGGCTCCTCGCCTGGGTGGTCATGTCGCTCGGCGTGGGGACGGTGATCGCGCTGATCCGCATGGCCGTCTACGCGTACCTCTACCGGCGCGTGAGACGAATGCTGCGACACCGCCCATCAGTCCGCCGGCCCCGTACGGAGGGCAACGGAACCAGCTGAGGACTGAACTGTCGGATCGGCCGCAGGAGGACCGCCATGCCTGACCGGACCCCGAGACAGCAAGCCACCGTGACCACGATGATCGACATCGCAGCGCAGATGGCGATGCAGACCAAGCGCATCGCCGGGCGTGACGTCGCTGAGGTAGGTGACGTGGAGCTCACCGCCGAGGAGGACGCCAAGCTCAGCGACGCCCTCCTGCATCTCGAGAAGGCGCTGAAGGACCTCCGCCGGCTGAGAGGCGCTACCTGAGGGTCGGTCATCCGCCGCCCGCAAAGACCGCTACTCGTGCTCGAGCCCGAACGGAGGGTGACGGAGCCGGCTGAGCGTCGCGCCCCGAATCGGCCGCTCAGCCGCCTCAGGTGCCTTGTAGCGAACCGCCGCCGGGTTTCCTCGGCGGCGGTCCATGCCAGGTCATCGGGACCGGTTGCCCTACTCGGCGTACTCCGGGCAGTGCGGGGCACTCGCGTCGAACAGCCGCGAGGTGTCATGCTGAACCGCCCGGAGCGCATCGATCCGGCCGTTGCCGAAGCACTCGTCGTAGCCCGGCAGACCCTGGTCGATCGCGGTGGACTGGAGATAGCTCTCCACCTCCTGCGGCCGCATCACCACGTCGGTCGCTCCTCCGTCCGTGCCGACCCGGCCGAACTGGCTCACGATCAGCGCTGCCACTCCGGCGGCATGCGGCGAGGCCATCGACGTCCCCGAGATGCATGCGTATGAATTCCCCGGGAAGGTGTTGAAGACGTCGTTCTCGCAGGCGCCGGGGGTTTCGGGGTTGTCCGGGTTGCCGCCGGGCGCCGCGACGTCGTTCATCCCGAATCCGTAGTTGGAGTAGAGCGCCTTCTCCTTCAGCGCTCCGAGCGCCGACACCCCGATAACGCCCTGGGTCTCGGCCGGCACGACCTCGCACTCGTTCTCGTTGGGCTCGGGCGGATGCGCCATCCGTACCCGGCGCCTACCTCAAGCCCTACCGACGCACCTGAGAGCCAACCTGAGGAGGACGGATGGAGATCCACCACCGTAACCGCGCGGGCGTGGCGCACGCGATCGCAGAGGCGCGCGTCGGCCGATCCGAGGGAGGCGTGCCCATCGACGCTGCGCTGATCGCCGACGACGGCACCGTGCTGGCGGTCAGGCACAACCGACGGGTCCAGCAGAACAGCGCCATCCGCCACGGCGAGACCGATGCGCTCGTGGACGAGGACATCGGCGAGGAGTGACCCCCTTTCAGGTTGCTGCCCAGTCGACCTCGTCCTCGCCGCTAACCGAGCGCCGTCAGGGCTGCGCGATCCCCAGTCGCACGGCTGCCGCGGCCGCCTCGGCTCGGCTCGCCACCCTCAGCTTCGCGAGGATGTTGGACACGTGGTGGCCTGCCGTCTTCTCGGTGATGAACAGCCGCTCCCCGATCTGGCGATTTGTCAGTCCGTCCGCCACGAGTCCCAGGATCTCCTGCTCACGCCTGGTCAAGCCGGCGGGCGCGGATGACCGTCTGCCGCGGGCCCCGTCCGCGCTCAGATCGACGCGGCCTCGTGCCGCGACCCTCTCGATGGCCGCTTGCAGAGGCGCCGCCCCCAGCCCGGTAGCCACCTCATGAGCCTCACGCAGGGCGGCACGCGCCCGCGGTGGATCGCGGGGCGGCGCCGCAAGGAACGCTTCGCCTTCACGGTACCGCGCATAGGCGTGAAGATATGGCTGGCCCAGACCTCGGAGGAGGTCGGCGCCGGTCGACCATGCCGCGGGATCACTCCGACCTTTCAGGCGGGTCGCCTCCGCTTCGCACAGGCCCGAGAAGGAGTCCGCGATGCGCTGGAGGACCTGCCAGCGCATCGCAATCTCCTCCCGGATCGCGCGCATCCTGGCTAGGTGCTCGGCCCCCTGGGTGTGAGCCGAGTCCAATGAGGCGTCGGACCGATGGCGTCGTCCGTGCTCCGCGAGGTCCGCTGCAGCGCGCACGCCAAGGGCGAGCAGTGGGCCGATGCGCGACACGTTCGCGCCGGACCCGAATTCCGAGCGACGGAGCCCCTCGGCGACCGCTCGCAGGGCCTCTGCCGGGTCACCATTCCAGATGGCGAGCTCCGCCTGCGCGGCGGCGGTGGGCGCGATCCATTGGGGGTCGGCCGCCTCCTCCAGCACACGAACGAGCTCCTCGATCCGCGGGCCGGCCTCCTCGAGCTCCCCTCGGCCAATCTGGAGCTGCGCAGCTCGAATCTCGAGGGCAATGCCGCCCGCGCCACCGGCCGGCTGAAGCCGTGCGCGATCGAGCACGGCGCAAGCCTCGTCCCAGCGTCCGGCAAAGTAGAGCGCGGCTGCCACATCGCTGTGGAGGAGGGAAGCCGAGACGCCGGTGAAGCGGTTCGCACCTGCCGGTCCTATGGCCTCGAGACCGATGTCACCTGCTTCGTCGTAGCGTGCCGCGGCGAAGATGAGGACATCCAGGACGTTGGCGTACGCTCGGTCCAGATCGTCGATGCTGTCTATCTCCTCGGCGATCGCGAGCGCGCGCCTGAGCAAGACCAGGCCGCCGTCGACATCGCCGAGGTAGGCGGTGAGGATGCCCAGCGTGTTCAGCCCGTGGCTCTCGATCGATCGGGCGCCGGTGGCCGCCGCCATGGCCACCGCCTCCTCGCACGGCGCCACGCCTTCTTCCCAGCGCGCCAGGATCATCAGGATCTGGCCCAGCCCGGCAGCCACGCGCGCTCGAGCGACGCTGGGTGGGTGCGCAGGCACGAGCCGCACGGCCTCGCGGCATGCCTCCAGGGCTCCGGCCCCGTCACCACTGAACCACAGGTAGCGGGCGAGCGCCGCATGGAGCAGGCCGGCGCGCACCGGGTCCTGTTCCGGATCGACCAGCGCGAGGGCCGCGACGGCATGCTCCACCGCGCGGCTGGGCTCGTCCTGCAGGTTCGCCGCCGCGCGCTCCAGGAGCTGTACGCGGTCCAGCGGTAAGGCGGCCTCCGATCCCGGCAGCCCATCCAACAAGGCGATCGCGCGCTGAAACTGCAACGCGGCCTCGTGTCGCGCCCCGGCAGCATCGGCCGCCATCCCTGCCGCGATCGAGGCATGCAGTGCACGTTCGGGCTCCTGCGCGGCCTCCCAGTGGTAGGCGAGCTCCGACGCGAGCACCGCATCCGGTGCTCCTGCGAGGCGTTCCTCGATGGCCCGCGCGCATGCGCCGTGCAGCCGCACCCGCTCGCTCGGCAGCAGATCGACGTAGAGGAGCTCCTGGAGGAGCGCGTGCCGAAACGCCAGATGCTCGTGGGGGACGCCGGACTCACGCACCAGGATCTGGTGGTCGATCGCCTCCCGCAGCGCCGAGCGGGACGATCCCGGTTCCGCGTCGGTCATGCTCGCGAGCATGCCCTCCGAGAAACGCCGGCCGGCCGCTGAAGCAACGCGCACGAGCTCCCGCGCCTCGTGGCCGAGCGCTCCGAGACGCGCGGAGAGGACATCACGCAGCGTGCGAGGCATCGAGCCGGCCATCGAGTCGGCGGCCAGCAGCTCCTCCGAGAAGAAGGCATTGCCCTGGCACCTGGCGTACACCTCGTCGACGAGGCTCGACGCAGCCGGTGCGCCCAGGATGGCGGACAGCTGCTCCCCCACCTCGGCTCGGTTCAGCGGCTCGAGGTCGATTCGCTCCGCAATCGCACCGCGTCCCAGCTCGGCGATCAACGGCAGGATGTGCCGACGAGCCTGGGGCTCATCCGTTCGAAACGTCGTGACCAGCAGGACCCGCTCGTCTCGGAGGTTCCTCGCCAGAAACGCGATGAGATCGATGGTGGAACGATCCGCCCACTGGATGTCCTCGACGACCATCAGCACCGGCGCCCGGGCCGCCAGCCGGCCGACCACGCCGAGGAGCAGCTCCAGTAGGCGATCCTCTGCCGTATCCGGAGAGATACCCGTTGATCCGGTCACGTCCCGCATCGTCGAGAGGTGCGGCAGCAGCGGCAGAAGACCCCCTGCGCCCGACCCCATGACCGCGTCGAGATCCGCCTGAGAAAGGTCTCGCGTGAGCGTTCGCAGCCCCTCGACGATCGGCCCGAAAGGTGCCCCCTCGGCGCTGAGGCTGACACACCCACCGGCGAGAACCTGGCACTCCGTGCCTCGCAGCCGAGCAACGAGTTCGCTCACGAGGCGGGTCTTCCCTATCCCGGCCTCGCCGGCGACCAGGACCAACCCAGGCTCGCCTCGCCTCGCACGCTCGAACGCGGACTCGAGCTGCTGAAGAGCTTCGCGCCGGCCGACCAGGATCGGACTGGAAACTCGCTTCCCCATCGACCGATGCTAACGCTCCCGCCAAACCAGATCGTCAGGCGATCTCCGGTGCCAAATATGGGGCGTTACTCAGCGCGGTATGGGGATATCGCCCGATGTGTCCTGCGCTCCAGAACGCGGACGCTGCTACCTGTCGAGAACCGCAAGAGCAGACCAATGCACGATTACACCGTCAGCATGTTGAACAAGCATCGCCTTCGCCAGTTCGACAATGAGGCCGATGCCGCCCGATTGGCTCGCCAGGGACGGCGCCGGCCCACGAGGCCGACTGCAGTTCGACTGCTGGTCGCGCTCCTCGCGCTCCTCGCACTGCTCGCCACCCCGGCTGTCGTGACCGCCACGGAAGAGGACGACCTCGCGGCGGCGCGGGCCGGCACCGAGGCCTACGCCGACGTCGACGCCGCCGCCGCGGCGGGGTACGGGCTGCCGCCCGACGGGCCGCTGCACGAGTGCATCAGTTCGCTCGACGACACCGGGGCCATGGGCCTGCACTACATCAACGGCGACCTCGTGGGCGATATCGAGCTCGATCCGGCCACCCCCGAGGCGCTGGTCTACGAGCCCGCCGCCGACGGCAGCCTCACGCTTGTCGCGCTCGAATACGTCGTCTTCGCCGAGGCGTGGGACGAGGCCCACGACGAGGCGCCGATGCTCTTCGACCAGATGCTCATGCTGACCGACGAGCCTAATCGTTACGAGCTGCCTGCCTTCTACGCGCTCCACGTGTGGATCTGGAAGGACAACCCCAGCGGCTTGTACGCGAACTTCAACCCCGACGTGATCTGCAGCCCGGCCGCTCCGAACACGGCGGTCTCCGGCGCCTCGAGCGGATTGCCGCTGACCCTCATCGGTGTCGTCCTTCTCGCTCTCGGCGTGTGGACGGCCCGTCGGCGGTCAGGAGGCACCGCGTGAACGACTTCTTCTCCGCCCACGTGGTTCTCTGAGGGCGACGGTCAGCTCGAGGAGCTGGCCGTCGTTCTTCGCGGTCGAACTATCGGCCGTGACTCGCACTCGCCGTAGCATCACCCTCGACCGCTACAGCCACGCCCTGCCGGCGCGGGCCATGGCCCGCCTCGACAGCGTCCTGGGCAGGGCGCCGCGCCGCCGGTCAGCGCGCAGCGCGGACGCGGCGCAGGCTGGCGCGTCCGGGCCGGAAAGGGACCAGGTAAGGGACCAAACCGCCGCGCCGCGGTCACGAAGAGACCCGATCCGAGCGTGGATCGGGCGGATGAGGGCGAGATTGGTACCGCATCCCGGATTCTCGGTGAACCGTCTCATGCGTCTCAGCCGCGTTCACCCAGCACATCCAAGAGACGCATGAGACGCATGAGACGCATGAGACAGGATCCATAAGGGTCCAGATACGGGACCACGCCCGGACGCGGAGAACGTTGACGTCGAGGACAAGATCGGCTCGGATTTGGGTCCAGCGTCCTCGTCATCGCCGCTGAGGGCAGCAGGCATACCGGTCGCAGGACGATTTGCAGAGTCGCTTACCTACCTCAATCCTCAAGCGACCATGCAGGCGGCCCGGCGATCGCCCCGGCGCGGCCCTCGCACTGATCGGTGCCAGCGATTGCCTCGTCGAGATTCAACGTCGAACCATCGAATGTGAAATCGTAAAAGGCATCGCCCGTAAACTCGTTGGGACATCCCAGATCCTCACTGACTGTGAGCCTGCCGGCTTCGGCATCCCCATCCGCCAGTCCAATCCGGCCTCCTCCCTGTTCGATGCCATCCACCGCGATCTGGTACTCACACGGGCCGATCGTGAGGGTCCAGCCTCCGCGCAAATCCGAATCGGTCGTGTTGTCAGCCGTTCGCTCGCGGCCATATGAGCCAACGAGTTCGTCGGGGATGCAGTTGTCTCCGGAAGCTTCCACCGACGCGACAGGGGTGGCGGACGCCGTAAGGGTCGGGCTTGGTCCAACCTGAGGCTGGCAAGCCGCCATTACGCTGCCGACAAGCAGGAAGCTCAGGGTCCGAGGAAATCGCTCGAGGACTCTGCGGTGGAACCACCGAGCGGCGGCAGCCATCGAAGCCACAGGTCACCATCCATTGCGGCGCGGAGTCTGACGGGCGAATACTCGCTCGTCCGCCGAATCGTAGCGGGCAGGATCGCCCGCGATTGCTGCATGGCGACCGTCCTACCGCACGTCAGCGTGCCACCAGAGGGCTCAGGACCCGATCATTGGTGCCTCCTGGAGGTAGTCCGCCAGGTGGAGATAGTCGATCACCGAGCGAGGCGCTCGAGGATCTCCCTATTGCGAGGTCGGCTGGCGCGGCGCCTTTGCCAATGCGAACCAACAGGTTAGCGACTGCTGAACGCGCGGCGAAACTCCTCCACAGTCCGAGGAGGAGGGCCGCGGGGATCAGCACTAGTGTTGCGGAGTGGATGTAGCCAACAATTCGCCGCTCATACGGGGAGCCGACGAGCCAGCGCGGCCTCTGGCCGCTCCGGGCCGTCGTAAGCGCTTTTCGCCCCACGTCACCCATGTCTCGGTCAACACCACGCCCGCACTGTCATACTCGCGCCGATGGTGGGTGCAGGTCACGTCGTGGAGAGTCATGCCACCGGCGAGCGCATCATCTTCCGCCAGACTGCCACTGACACCGGTGGGCAGCTCCTGCGAGCCGACCTTTGGCTGGCACCCGGGGCAGCCGTCGCTGGCGAGCACATTCACCCGCTCCAGGAGGAACGGTGGGAGGTCGCACGCGGAAGCGTCCGCATCCGGGTCGCCGGCGAGGAACGAGTCGCAGACAGCGGGGCGGTGGTCATCGTGCCACCTGGAGTGCCGCACCTGCTTTCGAACCCGGGCGAGGTCGAGGCGCAGGTCGTGTTTGAGTTTCGGCCGGCACTCAACAGCGAGACGCTCTTCGAGAACGCGTTCGCTGTAATGAACGCTCGTGGCATTCGGCCCACGCCTCGGCTGTTGCTCGAGTTCGGTGCGCTGCTCGCCCACTATCCACGCGAGTTTCGGATCGCGTCTCTTCCTCAGAGGCTGGTCCTGGCCGCTGCCGGACGGCTGGGGAGGCTCGCCGGCTACCGGCCACGGTTCCCCGTCGACGTAGCGGATCGGGGTTAGGCGAGCACCCCAGTGACCGCGACCCATGGCGACAGGGCTCCCCGAGGGTTTTCCGGCGGACCTCTTACCAGGGTGAGAAGAGTTGGTACCGCATACCGGATTCGAACCGGTGATCTCCGCCTTGAGAGGGCGGTGTCCTAGGCCTCTAGACGAATGCGGCACGCGCTCGGAGGAGGCTCGCCGAGTCTAACAAGGGCCCGTGAAGCGACGCAAACGCACACGCCCTCCCCGAACCCCGACGTCACAACCAAAGTTACAAATGGCCCAAGCGACCGGCCTACTGACGCGCTCCGGCACCCGCCAGCGCGGCGGTGGCCGCGGCCATCCCATGACGGCGCTCCTCCAGCCAGCCGAACACGCTCT
>CAWIXZ010000013.1:0-37455 GCA_963840205.1 uncultured Chloroflexia bacterium | reverse complement strand
CCTCTTTCGGCTTCGCGGTGGGCTGACGCGCCGTGCCGCGGTGCTCGACCAGCCACAGGCCGATGAGGACCACGGCGCCGCCGAGGATGGTGAACGGCCCGAGCCGCTCGCCCAGCAGCGCCACGGACGAGAGGACGCCGACGACCGGCACGAGCAGCGCGAACGCGCTGGCCCGCGCGGCGCCGATGCGCGCGACGCCCAGGTTGAACAGCACGAACGCGCCCACCGTCCCGAACACGGCGAGGTAGGCGACTCCCGCCAGCGCCTCGGGTGGCGCCGACTGGAGGCGTCCCAGGCCGCCCTCCAGGATCGCGAGTGGGATGAGGACGAGCGTGCCGAAGGCGGTGCCGTAGACGGTGGTGCTCACCGGCGTGAAGCGGCGGCTGGCAATGCGGGCGAGCACCGAGTACACGGCCCAGAACGCGGCACCGGCGATGAACATGAGGTCACCCAGCAGCCGGCCGCCCTCCGTGCTGCCACCCGGGCCTACCACCAGCAGGAGCCCCACGACCGCGATGGCGAGTCCCGCGAATCCCCTGGCGCCGAGCCGCTCGCCGATCAGCAGGCCGGCGAGGATGGCGGTGAATATCGGGGCGAGGCCCGGGACGATGATCGCGCCGTCCGATGCCGGCGCGAGCGTCAGGCCGGTGAGGAAGAGCCAGTTGTAGCCGGCGATCGCAGTGAGCCCGAGGCCGATCACGAGCGGCCAGTCGCGCCGCTGCAGCGGCGTCAACGGCCGTCCGGAGAGCTTGGCCCACGCGAAGAGCAGGACCGATGCGATGCCGAACCGCGCGGCGGCGATTGCGAACGGCGGGGCCGCGTCGACCGCCACGGCCGCCGCCACCCACGTCCCGCCGAAGCACAGCGCCATGCCGGTCAGCATCAGGTAGGCGGTCCGGTCGCTCGCCCGGGTGTCCATCGGTGTGCTCAGGCTCCGTGCTCCTCGGATCTCGCGGCCATGATCCGCCGCCGCGATTCATCCCTCATCGGTCAAACGTCCCGAATGGTCGCTTTGTGAGACGGTCCGGCCCCTCTCCCGTGGACGAGCTGTGGACAGCCGGCTGCCGGCGGTCGAATCTCGGGGATAAGTGGGCTTGTCGGTTCGTTCCTCGCGACCCGATACTGACGGAGTCCCGAAGGGGCAGGAGATACCGGACCAGACGGCTTCGGTCGGATGGACCAGTACCGGCGGCGGTGGCTTGCCACGCAGCACCGGACGCCTGTTCCTTCGGGATTTCGCTGCGCCCGCGGTGCGGAGGGGGGCCGCCGTCTCCCGACGTGTCAGGGTCCGTGCGTGCGATCGTGCAGCACGATGGCACGTAGGCCACTGAACGGCGCCCAGTGCAGGCTGCGTCAATGACCGGCGGCAAGCTCCAGGCGCACGGAATCGACCTCCTCCAGCCGAGCCAGCCGATGAACGGCGTCGAAGCCCTCGTCGGGGAGCGAGAGGAGCGAATCACGGAGCCAGCGGGCCTGGCGACTGAGCGCGGCGCGCGGCCGAGGTCCGTCAGCGCGAACGGCGTTTCGCTCGAGCAGGGTCTCGAGCGGCAGGTCGAGGACGATCGCCACGGCGGGCCGGCGGTGGCGGCGCGCAACTGCCACGAGCTCGCGGCGCGCCCACTCCTCGACGTTCGTGGCGTCGACAACGGTGAGGCGGCCGCGGCGGAGGCGCATCTCGAGCAGGCGGTGGAGAAGGTCGAAGGCGTCCTCGGTGGCGTTCTGCGCCATCGGGTCATCGGCGATCATGGCGCGGAGCGCATCGGAGGAAAGGACCTGGGTGTGACGAAAGTGACGCGACGCGAAGGTGGTCTTGCCGCTGCCGGAGATGCCGACCATGAGCACGAGCGCATCGGCTGGGAGGGAGATCGTCATCGGCCGGACATGAAGAACCGGCCGTCGAGCGAGTCGACGGCCGGTCGGGTAGCCATATGAGGACGGAGGATCAGCCCTGTCGGTCGCAGTCGGGGCACATCTCAGACTGGGGAATGGGTGCCTCTGGGGTGCCCGTGGCCCTCGGGAGGGCTCGGCCGCAGACCGTCAGGCCCGGCTCGCCGACGAGATGAACCTTGCTGAAGTGGCGATCCGGGAGGCGCCAGGTCACGTACCGGCGCTGACGAGTAGGGGACGACGTCACAGATGGGTGACTCCGGTGCGGAGGCATGATTATGCCAGAAATCCCCCAATTCCACAAACCCCGGTCCGATCTGGCAGCATGAGCGGCCACGCATGAAACGCATCGGAATACTCACCGGTGGCGGCGACGTCCCGGGCCTGAACACCGTCATCAAGAGCGTCGTCTACCGGGCGAGCGAGGTCGGCTGGGAGGCGCTGGGCATCCGCCGCGGCTGGCAGGGCCTGACCCATCTCCAGCCGGACATGCCCGATGGCGGCGGCCTCCTGCGACCGCTGGATCGCGTCCTCACGCGGGCCATCGACCGCACCGGCGGCACGGTGCTGCACACGTCCCGCACCAATCCCGCCTCCATGGGTCTGCTCGGCGCTCCCGGAGCACGTCGACGAGGCCGCGTGGGCGCGCTACGAGACCGAGGACGGGCGCTACGACCTCACGCCGCTCGTGCTGGAGAACCTTCGAGCGGCTGGGAGTCGAGGCGCTGGTCTGCATCGGCGGCGACGACACGCTGAGCTATGCGGCGCGCCTGGCACGGGAAGGGTTTCCGGTCATCGCCATCCCGAAGACGATGGACAACGACGTCCAGGGCACCGAGTACTGCATCGGCTTCTCGACCGCCGTCACGCGCGCCAAGGAGCTCATCAATCGACAGCGAACGACGCTGGGCAGCCACGAGCGCATCGGCGTCTTCCGCATCTTCGGGCGCAATGCCGGCTACACCGCGTGGTACGCCGCCTACGTGACGAGTGCGCGCTGCGTGATCCCGGAGGCGCCATTCGACCTCGACGCGCTGGCGGAGATCCTGGCCGATGACCGACGGCTGAACCCGTCGGGCTACGCCTTCGTGATCGCCAGCGAGGGCGCGATCTGGCAGGGCGGCGAGCTGCACGAGATCGGCGAGCCCGATGCCTACGGCCACCGTCACAAGGAGGACGTGGGCGAGGCCCTGGCCGAGGAGATCAGGCGCCGCACCGGCGTCGAGACCGTGCACTCCGACCTCACCTACGACCTGCGCTCGGGAGACCCCGACGCGCTCGACCAGATGGTCGCCATCACGTTCGCGAACGTTGCGGTCGACCTGCTGGGGGCTGGCACCTTCGGCCGCATGGTCGCCGTGCGCAACGGCAAGTACGACCACACGGCGCTGCCCGCGGGGCACCTCGGCGCCAGGCGCCTCGACGTGGAGGCGATGTACAACGTCACCCGCTTCCGGCCGCGCTACGAGGCGAAGCTCGGCTCGCCACTGCTGCTCGGGACGGCGGTCCTCGAGTGACCCCGCCCACGGGCGGGGCATGGGCGCCGGAGCGGCGCCTGCTCACGGTCGGGCTCGTCGGCCTCGTCACGGCTGGGGCGTTCGAGGGCATGGCCGTCCCGACCATCCTGCCGCTCCTCGTAGGAGAGCTCGGCGGCCTGGACCTCTATGGCTGGGCATTCAGCGCGTTCTGGCTGACGACCATCATCGGGATCACCCTAGGCGGAGCCGATGCGGACCGACGCGGACCCGCGCCCGCGCTGATTGTGGGAGTGGCCCTCTTCGCCGTCGGGCTGCTCGTCTCCGGCCTCGCACCGAACATGGCCGTGGTCATCGGCGGGCGGGCGATCCAGGGGCTTGGCGCCGGCGCCATGAGCGCGGTCGTGTACGCCGCGATCGCGCGCGCCTACCCGGCGCACACGACCCCACGCATGATCGCGCTCATCTCGAGTGCCTGGGTCGTGCCCGGATTGATCGGCCCCGCGCTGGCCGGCACCGTGGCCGACACGATCGGCTGGCGCTGGGTGTTTCTGTCGGTCGTGCCGATGGTGCTGGTCATGGGCGCCGCCGTCACGCCGCAGCTCGCGCCCCTCGGCGCAGCCACGCTCCCCCGAGACGCCCGGCGCGGACGAGCTGGGCGCGGGCCTTCGACGCCGCGCGCCTGGCGATCGGGTCCGCCCTGCTGCTGTGGGCACTGACCGTCGGGGTGCCGGTCGCCGCAGTCGCGCTGCTGGTGGCGGGCGGTGCGCTGGTGATCCTGGCGCTCCGCCACCTGCTTCCGCCGGGCAGCCTGCGCCTCGCCCGTGGCAGGCCGAGCGTGATGGCGCTCGGCTTCGGCGTGGCCTTCGCGTTCCTCGGGGCGGAGGCGTTCGTGCCTCTCGCGGTGGTCGAGATCCGCGGCGGCAGTGCTGCCCTCGGAGGCCTCGCCCTCACGACCTCGGCCCTCACGTGGGCCGCCGGCTCCTGGATCCAGGCTCGCGCAGCCGCGGCGCGGCGTGCGGCGGTTGATGATGGGCGGCGGCGCCGTGCTCATCGCGGCAGGGATCGCGATCATGGCGACCGTGCTCCTGCCGGGCATGCCGGTCTTCATGGCGGCCATCGGCTGGGCGATCGCCGGCCTCGGCATGGGCCTCGCCTACTCGACCGCCGCGCTCGTCACGCTCGAGACCAGCCCTCCGGGCGAGGAGGGATTCAGCTCATCGGCGCTCCAGCTGATGTTCACCCTCGGGACGGCCCTCGGCGCCGGGGTTGGTGGTGCAGTGGTGGCGATCGCCGATGCGGGCACCATTGATCTTGCCCCGGCCCTCGCCATCGTGTACGGGATCGCAGTGGCGGGCGCCCTCCTCACGGCCCTCGTCGCTCAGCGCGTGCCCGCTCGCGGTCCGGCGAGGCCGCGCGCCGAGGCTCCGTCCCCGCGGTCGCGTTGCCGGGGCACTGAGGCATGCCGGCGCCGCGCGTCCGTTTCGCCGAGAGGCCGCCAGCGACCGCGGACGTCGTGATCATCGGCGGTGGGGTCATTGGCTGCGCGACCGCCTTCTTCGCGGCTCGCGCCGGTCTGCGCGTCCTCGTCCTCGAGCGCCGCGCCGCGCTGGGCACGCTCACCACGCCGGTATCGACCGGCGCGTTCAGGCTCCAGTTCGACAACGCGGAAGAGGTTGCGGTCGTGCGCGAGGGCGTGGAGCTCTTCGACGCGTTCGCCGAGCGCACCGGGCTCGACGGCTGGGACGTCGGCCTGCACCACGGCGGCTACCTGTTCTGCTCGCTGACCGATGCGACCCTGGACCGATCCCGCCGCCTCGTGGCGCGCCAACGCGAGTGGGGCATCGACGACGTCGAGCTGCTCACCGGCGACGAGGCGCGCGCCCGATGGCCCTGGCTGTCGCCGGAGGTGCGTGGCGCGCGATTCCGCGCCGATGACGGCTGGCTGGACGTCAAGCGTCTGACGGCGGGGTACGCCGCTGCCGCCTCGAACGCGGAGCGCATCCCGGGCGCCACTCCCGGCGGCGATGCGACCTTCATCGTGGGGGCCGCGGTGACCGGGGTGACGGTCGAGGCTGGGCGGGTCCGCGGGGTCGAGACCAGCCTGGGGCCTGTCTCTGCCGACACGGTCATCGTGGCCACGGGACCCTTCCTCGCGCAGGTGGCCGCCCTGGCCGGCGTGGAGGTCGCCCTCGCGCCGACCACCCGCCACAAGCTCGTGATCCCGGATCTTCCCGCGGTGCCGCCGGATGCGCCGATGACAATCGAGGAGGAGACGGCCGCCCACTGGCGCCCCGCGTTCGGCGGCTGCCTTGCGCTCTTCACCGATGCCTCGTCCGTCCCGGCTCAGCCGGCGGACCCGGTTCCTGTGCGGCACGACTGGGCCTTCGGCCTGCTCGATCCCGCCTCCGACCACGCGCTGGCCCGCGTCGCCCCCTTCTGGCGCGAGGCGTGGGCGGACGGCGCCGCGCCGTTCCACTGGTTCCTCATGGCCGGCCAGTACGAGTACACGCCCGACCGGCGGCCCTACCTCGGCGCCATTGGCCCCGACGGGCTGTACCTCAACGGCGGCTACTCAGGCCACGGCGTGATGGCCGGGACCGGCGGCAGCCGGCTGGTCGTGGACCTCGTCACCGGCCTCGCCGATCGCGCCTTCAACCCCTTCGCGCCCGATCGCGCCTTCACCCCGCGCGAGCACGACATCCTCTAGGGGCGATTTAGGGGCGATTTGTAACCCTGGAAGTTACGTCGGGCTTCAGGGGGTCCTGCTCGCCGGGTGTGGTCACTTCGCGCCCCGCCCGCGGGACCGCGACACTGGCCGAGCGCCCCACGTAACCGCGAAAGTTACAAATCTCCCGACTAGAAGTGCGGCTGATCCAGGAGCCACCCGTCGCCGGAGCGGACGAGCTCCCACCAGCCGATGAAGCGGCGGCTGGACCCGTCGTCCCTGGTTTCCACGAAGTCGACCTGCACGGTGGCCGTCGTCTGCGTCTGACTCACGACGTACAGCTGCGAGAAGGTGATGTCGGCAGTCTCGCGCCATCGGTTGTCGAGGTTGCCCTCGCGCGGGAAGTTGGCCCGCATGCGCTGACTCCACAGCGCGTACGCCGCGTCGAACTCGCCGTTTGCGACGTGGGAGTACCAGGTGGCCACGGTCTGGTCGGGCGTGACCGCCATGGCGACCATGACCGGGGGTGCCGGGGTGACGACAGGAGCGGGGGCCGGCGTGGCGGGCATGGGCGTCGCGACCGCGACGGGCGCCGGGGTCGCGGTGGGCACCGTCGTTGGCTCCGCGGTCGGACGCGCCGTGGGGTTCGGTGTCGGGCGCTCCGTCGGCTCCGGAGTGGCCGCGAGCACGCCTCCGCGCGGCTCACCCACCACGAT
Source organism: uncultured Chloroflexia bacterium (assembly GCA_963840205.1). Lineage (GTDB taxonomy): Bacteria > Chloroflexota > Limnocylindria > QHBO01 > QHBO01 > JACDBZ01. Next base: position 30,709 of record CAWIXZ010000013.1, on the reverse strand, counting down.
CCGGTCCTGCGGATCCTCAGGGCCGGCGAGCATTCTCCCGCCGGCGAAGCCGATGACGCCCAGCATCAGGAGGCCGGCCACGAGCAGCACCATGAGTGTCCGTCTGCGGTCGGAGCGATGCTCCGGCGCCGCGACCGCGGCAATTGGCTTCGGAGTCGGTGCCTCCACGGGTGCGGGCTGCGGCAGTACCGGCTCAGCCGCAGCGGCAGCAGCCGCCGCCTTGAGCGCCGCCGCCCGCGTTTCCGCGGACCGTTTCGTCCTTCGCGCCACCGCTCGATCTCCCCCGTACTGCTGTCGATCTCCGCGCCACCACCTCCAAAGCACGGACCGTGCCGCGAGGGCAGAATGCGAGGGTGCCGGTGAAGTTCGGTCTCCAGATCAACCAGTTCACGTGGCCCGGCGGCGCCGCGGCCATCGGTCCGACGCTGGGTCGCATCGGCTCAACCGCGGATGCGGTCGGGTTTGACTCCATCTGGGTGATGGACCACTTCTTCCAGATCCGTACCCTCGGTCCGCCCGAGGCACCGATGCTGGAGGGGCAGACGGCCCTCGGCTTCCTGGCCGCCCACACCGAGCGTGCCCGGCTCGGCCTGATGGTCGGCGGGGTCCACTACCGCGCTCCGGGGCTGTGGATCAAGGCCACGACCACGCTCGACGTGCTGTCGGGCGGCCGCGCCTGGTTCGGGATCGGGGCCGCGTGGAACGAGCACGAGTCGAAGGGCCTGGGCTTCCCGTTCCCGCCCCTCCGCGAGCGGTTCGAGTGGCTGGAGGACACGCTGCGGATGGCCCACGGGATGTGGTCGGGTGGCAGCGGCAGCGGCGAGTCGTTCGAGGGCACGCACGTCACCGCGACCCACGTCATCAACTCGCCCCAGTCGATCTCCAAGCCGCGCGTCCCGATCCTGGTCGGCGGGGGCGGTGAGCGGAAGACGCTGCGGCTGGTGGCCCAGTACGCCGACGCCTGCAACGTCTTCGGGCGCTCGCCGGAGTTCATTGCGGACAAGTTCGCGGTCCTGCGAGAGCACTGCGAGCGGCTCGGTCGCCCCTACGACGAGATCGAGCGCACCGTCCTCACCAGCGTGGACCCGGAGACCGATTCAGCGGACCAGATCGTCGAGCGCTGGGGCGGGCTCGTCGAGGCGGGCGCGCAGCACCTCATCTTCGGCGTCCGAGGCGTGGGCGCGGACCCGACGCGCCTCGAGCGTCTCGCAACCGAGGTCTTCCCGCAGATGCGCGGGTAATTCAGCTCAGCCGGCGGTGGGCGCGCGAGCCGCCGAGTTGCCGACGAGGTGCTCCGAGCCTCGCAGCCAGCGCAACGGCAGGAGCGCCACGACCAGCAGGCCCGCCGAGGCGAGCAGGAGCCCGTCCACACCCAGCCATTCCGCGGCGCCGCCGGCGATGAGGGAGCCGAGGATCTGTCCGACCGCCAGGAACACCGAGTAGAGGCCCATCACCACGCCGCGGTCCTCCGGGTGCTCCTCGCTGATGTCGGCGAGCATGCCGAGCGCGGCGGGTGTCGCGCCGGCCAGCACGAAGAGGCCCGCGGCGGCGATCAGACCGCCCGCGATCGCCACGAGCAGCGCGTCGGTCCCGTGGTTGATCCAGAACACGGCCGCGACCATGGCGATGCCCCCCACGATGCCGATCGACATGATCGTGGTGCGGCGGAAGCGTTTGAAGCGGTTGCCCCAGTAGAAGAGCCCCGCGAAGAACACGAGCAGCGCCACGCCCAGCGCGATGCTGATCTGCGTCGGACTGAAGCCGCCCATCAGCATCTGGCTCTCGAATCCGGGCCGGGGCTCGTTCACGAGCTGGAAGATCGACTGGCTGGTCCAGGCGCCGATGAAGGCATTGATCGCCACCCACGTCGGCGCGAGCAGCCAGACCGACGGACTGGCCAGCACAGCCCGATAGCGTGACACGTCGAATCGGCGCGAGACCGCGGCCACGCCGCCCGCGCCGAGCTCGCGCGGGTCGGACGCCGCAGCGTCCGCATCGGCATCCCTGCCGGGGCGTCCCTCGGTCACGCCGAAGCGGTAGATGAGGAAGCTCACGCCGTAGAGCACGGCGTTCAGGTAGAAGGCGTTGCGGGCCAGGAGCTCCCACAGCCCGCCGGCAGCCACGAGGCCGATGCCCAGGCCGGCGAGTGTCGCCGCCTCGAATTGCGCGACGGTCCGGCCACGCAGCCCCTCGTCACGTGACGTGGCCAGGGCGATATACCCCAGGATCGAAGGGATGCTGGCGGCCGCCGCTGCGCCCTCCAGCCACCTGGTGACGCCGAGCAGCAGGATGTCGGTGGTGAGCGCGGTCATGACGACCGCGATCGCGCCGAAGATCGGCCCGTACTGCATGACACGCCGCGAGCCGAGCAGGTCGGAGAGCATGCCGAAGACGGGGGAGAGCGTCAGCTCGGCGAGGTAGAACGCGGCCGTCAGTATCCCGACGTCCACCGCGGACACCTCGGTGCCCGCGCCGAAGACTTCGAGATCGGCCAGGTAGTAGACCAGCAGCGCCCCGGTCAACCCGGTGCTGAAACGGAGCGTAAAGGTCCCGATCAGGACCGCGTTGAGGGAGCGGCGCATCGGCGGCAGTATGCCGCCGGGTCAGGTCAGGCGGTGGCGCCCTCGGCGAAGGCACTCAGCCCGAATGCCTCTTCGAGCGCCTCGGCGGGACGGAATCCGACCGCGGCCTTTGGCGGGTTGCCCTGGGTGAAGAGCGCGACGGTCGGGATGCTCATGATCCCGTAGCGCATCGCCGTCTGCGGATTGGCGTCCACGTCGAGCTTGCGGACTTCGACGCTGCCCTCGTACTTGGCGGCGAGCTTGTCCACCTCGGGGGCGACCATGCGGCACGGGCCGCACCACTCGGCCCAGAAGTCGACGATCACCGGCTTGTCGTTCTGGAGCACGTCGCTCTCGAACGTGGCATCGGTGACCTCACGAACGTTTGAAGACATCGGTTTCCTTCCTGGATTCGTTGCGCCGGCTGTCAGCCGGCGACGTTCTGCAACATCTGATAGGCGACGAGGACGCGCTCGTCGGTGAGCCGATAGAAGACCGTGCTGCCCTGCCGGCGGCTGGCGACCAGCCCGGCCGAGCGAAGGACCGCGAGGTGCTGGCTCATGTTCGGCACCTGGCAGCCGACGTCACGCGATAGGTCGCTGACGCTGCGTTCGCCACCCGCCAGATGCTCGAGGACGCAGAGGCGTTTCGGATCGGCGAGGGCGCGGGCAACGGACGCGGCATGTGCGCGAGCCTCGTCGCTGGCATAGCTGGATTCCATCCGCCGAAGTATCTCACGGCTTGCGCAAGCACGCAATCGCGGTGACGGTCAGGCGGCGGCGGGCTCCGCGTTGCCCAATCGCCTGGGCTCGGGGAGGTTGGTGGCGCGTGCCGCTGCGAAGCGTCCGATCCCGGCCGCGACGAACAGGACGGCGAAGGCGGGGTAGCCGCCGAGCAGCATCACCAGCGACGCGGCGGTGATGCCGCCGGAGTACGCGCCCACGTTGCGGACCACGAAGTGGCTCTGGAAGGCGAGCACGCCCGGCCCCGTGGCAAGGCGGAAGAGCCGCTCGTTTGCGGCGAGCTGGCCCGCGGTATCGCCCATCGCCATGAGGACCGCCACCGCGACCAGGATGGCGGGCGCGAACGGGTTCGCCGGGTGGGCGGTGAGGCCGATGAACAGCGCCACGCCGCGAAGCACGAACGATCGCCGCAGGAGCAGGGAAGATGACCCACCGCGAAGGTGGGAGCTCACGTAGAGAGAGGCGAGCACGAGGACGCCCGAGCTCACCGCGCTGAGCGCGATCGCGAAGCCCGCACCCGTGTGCAGCACGCTGATCGCGTACACGGAGAGGAACGGCGACAGCCCGGCGGACAGCAGGGCGAGGGTCATCACGTTGCCGTGGCGCTCGAGGCGAGCCTGCTCGTCGCCGGCCCACGCGCTGCGGCGCGGGACGCGGATGCGGCCGGGGGCGGGGAGCTGCCGCAGGATGACGAGCGGGACGATCCCGGCCAGGCCGCCGACCAGGAGCGGGGCCGCGTAGGCCCACAGGCCGATGGACTCCACCGCGGCGTCGATGCCGAATGCGATCGGCAGGAGGACGACGGAGCCGATGCCGAGCGTGATGCCGCCGAGGCGCGGCGCCACGAGCCGGCGCTCGTCGTCCGGAAGGATGATCTGGTACCACGACTGCTGGAGGCTCGACGAGATCGCGCCGAGCGCTCCGAGCGGGCCGATGACGAGGCCGATCAGCGCGATCGCGGCCCATGCCGGCAGCCATCCGAGGGCCGCGGCGCCGACGACTCCGGCGAGCAGGAACCCGCGCGGCTCACCGATGGTGGCGAAAAGGATGACGATCCCGCGAAGGTTTCCCTCCGTCCGGTCGAGCATCGCCGGCAGCCAGCGCTGCGACATGGTGCCCAGGGCGGGCAGGACCGCCACCGCGGTCGCGATCGCCGGGTGGGCGCCGAGGGCCAGCAGCAGCGGAATGGTGATCGCGGGGCCGGTCAGGGCGCCGATGAAGCCCTGGGCGAGGGCGAGCAGGCGGAAGGACCGATACCGGCTCGCGTAGAAGGCGCGCCAATCCGAGACGGTGGAGTCGAGCTTTGGAACAGGGTACGCACGCACGGGAAAGTCGAAACCTTTACCGGGCCGCGCGTACTCCCGGAGACCTGCTCTCCGGACATCGGTGCGGGCGTCCCAGCCGAGCAACCGACGCTGTCTAGGTTACGGGATGCGCCGGGGCCTTCGCATTGGGTCCTTCGTACCGTGACCACCGGACATTGCGACACGAGAGTTGTCGCGAGCCACGCTCATCGTCGCGGGCATGAACATTCTTCTCGACTGCGCATGGTGCGGCGACGAGGTCGTCTTCTCGGTCACCGAGACGGATGACGAGCTCGTCTGCAGCTCCTGCAACACCCACATGGCGTTCGCGCCGGACACCGCGACCACCTTCGCCCTGCTGTACGAGGCGGCGCAGGCGGCCTGAGGCTCCGGCCGGCGCATTCGGCGCGGGTGCCCCGATGTGTGGCACCCTCCGGCCATGGCTTCTCGTCGGCGCACCAGGTCGCGGGGCGGCATCGGCTCGACGCTGCTCCTCGTCGCGGCCCTCGCCGTCCTGGCCGTCCTCGGCCTCTACGCGGTGGGTCGCCTGGGATTGCCGTCGCTCGACGACGGCCGCATCCCGACGGTGGCGTACGAGGCGTACACCGCGGCCTCCGAGGCGTCACCGGCCGTCGCCGCGGGGTGCTACGTCGACTGGACGGTTCTCGCCGGCATCTCACAGGTGGAGGCTCGGCACGGACAGATGGACGCGGACCACCATCTCGCGCCGAACGGCGACGTGCTTCCCGAGATCCGCGGCGCGGCGCTGGACGGGACGCAGCGGCACGGAGCCCGTGCCGGACACCGACGGCGGCGAGTTCGACGGGGATTCGACGTGGGACCGGGCGATGGGTCCGCTCCAGTTCATTCCCACGACGTGGGCGGAGCTCGGCCGAGACGGCAACGGCGACGGCGTCGCGGACCCGGACAACCTGTACGACGCGGCGCTCACCGCCGCGGCGCACCTCTGCGTGCGAGACGCCCGGCGACTATTCGGACCGGGCCGCGCTGCGAGCGGCGCTCGTCGGCTACAACGCCTCAGGCCGCTACGCGGAGCAGGTCCTGGGCTGGATCGAGCGCTACCGCACGGAGCCGCTCTCGGAGGTCATCGAGTCGCCGGCGCCCGACCATCCGGCTGAGGGCTGCCCCTAGGACTCGGTGATCTCGATCGTCTCGATGCGATCGCCCGGCTCGCGATCCCGCTGCGGATCGCGCTCGCGGATCGAGCGCAGGACCTCGAGGCCCTCGGTGACGCGGCCGAAGACGGTGTGCTTGCCGTCGAGGTGCGGCGTCGGACCGAAGGTGATGAAGAACTGGCTGCCGTTGGTGCCCGGTCCGGCGTTCGCCATCGAGAGGATGCCGGGGCCGGAGTGACGCAGCGTGGGGTCGATCTCGTCGCGGAACTGATAGCCCGGGTCCGCCGCTGCCCGTGCCGGTCGGGTCGCCGCCCTGTGCCATGAAGCCCGGGATCACGCGATGGAACGTGGTGCCGTCGTAGAAACCGCTCTGCGCGAGGTTGACGAAGTTCTCCACCGTGAGTGGCGTGCGGTCGGCGTAGAGCTCGACCACCATGTCGCCGCGCTCGGTCTTGATTCGCGCGACGTACTTCTTGGCGGTGTCGAGCGCGCCGGAGGGCGGCTGTCGGTCGGCCATCGGTTCTCCTGGGGACTGGATGAGCGCTGATGCTACCGAGAAACCGGGCAGTCCGTGGCCGGTCGCTCCGGGTCTGCCTACGGCAGCTCGCCGCGCGCATCGGCCGCCTCGAGCGCATCCCGCGCCGCGTTGCGACCCACGTTCCACGCCTGCCAGGCATCGAGGCCCGGAGTCCGAGCGGAGCTCCTCAAGGCGCGAGGCGAGCTGCGACCCCAGGTAGTCCGCCGTCGCCGCGTCGACGTGGGGCAGGACGCGCGACGAGCGCCGGAACCGCATCGTCCCCGAGTGAGAACGCGTAGATCTCGTCGAGGCCGCTGCTGCCATTGGGCGGGACGAGGCTCGGATCGAGGACGCGGGCGACGTTCTGCTCGGTGATGAAGCGGGCGGGGCCGAGGACGTTCAGCCCGAGGCCGATGGCCAGCGCGCTCGCGATGAGGGCATGGCCGAACCAGCGCACCCTGTCGGTCGCGAGCTGCGCGAGGAGCGCGACGGCCGCGATCGCCAGCAGGCAGATCGTCGCAAGCACGTAGAGGCGGAGCTCGGTCCACCCGTACGCCTCCTGGTAGAGGCGAAGCCGAAGCGCTGCCGAAGCGATGACGACCGCAGTGAGGAGCACGAGGCCGATCGCGGCGCCGACGAGGAGGCGAGGAGCGAGCTGCGGAGAGCCGTTCGGCGGCGATCACGATGCCACCGGCGAGCACCGCGACGACCACCAGCTCGAAGAATCCTCGACGGGCATATTCCGCGTACGTCAGGCCCGTCGCCGCAAGGGTGTCGAGGCCGCCGAACAGGTACGTGGCCTGGAGCACCACGAATACCGCGAACACCGCCCCGACGGCGAGGAGCACGGTCACCGCCTCGGTCGTCCCGGCCCGCCAGCCCCGTTGGGTGGGGGAAGCCGTCGCCTGGTCGCGATGGCTGGCGGCCGCGAGCGCGAGGCCACCTGCCGCTACCCACGCCATCATCGCCGCAACCAGGATCCGGCCCGGAAGGTCACCGAGATCGATGCTCAGCCCGAAGAAGTCGTCCACCACCCGGGCGAAGACTGCGTCGGCGGCCGAGAACAGCGCCACGAAGATCAGGACAAGCGGGATTGCCACCGCGAGGCCGCGCAGGACGGGGAGCGCGGGCTGGCCCCGACCGGCCAGCGAGGCGGTGGGCGGCATGGCCGCACGGGCCGCGGCGATCGCGGCGACCGCGCCGCCGACCGCCCATCCGAGAGCCCGCATACCGATCCCCACCAGGCCCGCGAACGAGCGCTCCACCACGGGGAGGCCGCCGAACACGGCGAGTGCGGCACCGGCGAGAGCGAGGGAGGTCAGCAGGTCGAGGGCAACGATCGTCGGATCCGCTCGGATCGCGGCGAAGGCCGCGAAGGCCACCGCCGCCGGCGCCAGCCAGGCGTCGAGCTCCCGGATGCGCGGAGTGCGACGCCGTACGAGCCACCCGCCCAGGAGGAGCAGGCCGATCGCCAGGGGAAAGTTGATGCCGAGGCCCACATCGAAGAAGAGCAGCTGGCCCGCGACGCCGAGGAGGCCCGCCAGTGCCACGACGAGCCCGGCCCGGCGGATAGTCGGGGCGCCACCCGGCGGCCACCAGCGGGGTCGCCGGAGTGCTGGCCGCCGCGGTGATCGATTCGCTCGCCATCAGCCGTCCCCCGCTCAGTGCTGGATGTCGATGACCAGTCGCGGCGCGTCCTCGAGGAGCGAGACGCGGACACAGCTCTCGGCCGACAGGCCCAGGTACCACGTGCTCTGGGCCTCGAAGTCACCTCCCTCGACCAGGTGCACAAGCGCCGGGAAGCCCGGGTCGAAGTCGCGCGACCCGTCGTAGCTGCTCGAGCCGTCGTCCATCTGCTTCGTGCCGCCGCGCATGATCAGGCGCAGGAAGCTCTCGCCCTCGACGTCCATCGGCTCGCCAGAGCCGTCCTGCGCGAACGGCGGAGTGGCGCGCTCCAGCGCGATCTCGGGCGTCCCGTCGGTGAACTCGATCACGACGCGGTCGTAGCCGTCATGGGTGCCGACGCGGACGTCCATGATGTTCACGGTGCGCGGGACGGTCGCCTGCTCGACGAACGGCAGGTCACAGCTGAAGTCGGCGAGGTCCTCCGACGGGATCGGCTCGGGGGTCGCCGCGGGCGGCGCGGCGGTCGCATCCGTGCCCGGCGATGCGGAATCCTCGGCCGATGCGGTCGGCGACGAGCACGCGGCCAGGAGCACGGCGGCAACGGCGAGCGTGGTGAGGCGGTGGAGGGGCTGCATGATGTGGTCGGATCCTCACACGGCGATGGGTGACGGTTTGGCTGGACACCAGACGCAGCGGCCAGCCACGACGTTACCGCCTCTCGTAGACTCGGCATACCGATGAACGACACCGAGCGCGGGTACTCCGCGGGTCTCAAGGGCGTGGTGGCGGGGGAGACCGCGCTTGCCAGCATCGACGGCGAGCGCGGCGAGCTTCGCTACCGCGGCTACCCGATCGGCGAGCTCGTCGAGCGCGGCTCGTTCGCGTCCGTCGCCGAGCTCCTGTGGACCGGCGAATGGAACCCCGCCGCGACCCTGGCCTGCGAGGCGCCGCCGCCGGAGGTCGTTCGACGTCCTGCGGCGGCTCCCGCCGCAGGCGAACGCGATGGACGCGCTTCGCACGGCTGCCTCGACCTACGGTGCGGTCACTGGGCATCTCCTGGCCGCCGACCGTCGAGCAGGCGCGCGCGATCACCTCCTTCGCGCCGTCGGCACTGGCCGCCTTCGCGCGGCTGCGCGAGGGAAAGGAACCGATCGACCCCGACCCGTCACTGGGCCCGGCGGCCGGCTTCCTGTACCAGCTGCAACGGCGAGGCGCCCGACGAGGCATCCGCACGCGCGCTCGACGCCTACTTCATCGTCGGGCGCGGAGCACGGCTTCAACGCGTCGACCTTCACGGCGCGCGTGATCATCTCGACGCGGTCCGACATGGCGAGCGCCGTCGCGGGCGCGATCGGCGCGCTGAAGGGCGCCTGGCACGGCGGGGCGCCGTCGGAGGTCGTCGACCAGCTCCACCAGATCGGATCGGTGGAGCGAGCGGAGGAGTGGATCCGGGCGACGCTTGCTCGCGGCGAGCGCCTGATGGGCTTCGGGCATCGCGTGTATCGCGCCTACGACCCGCGCGCGGCCGCGCTGCGCAAGGTGGCCGAGGGGTTGGCCGGCCAGGCCGATTGGCTGCGCCGCGCCGTGGCAATCGAGGAAGTCGCGCTGCGAGTGCTGGCCGAGTGGAAGCCGGACTACCCGATCAAAACGAACGTGGAGTACTACGCGGCGGCCGTGCTCCAGGGCGTCGGCCTGCCCCCGTCGCTCTTCCCCGCCACGTTCGCGCTGGCGCGCCACGCGGGCTGGACCGCGCACTGCCTGGAGCAGGCGGAGGCGAACATCCTCATCCGCCCAGACGTCCGCTACATCGGGCCGGCGGAGCGCCACCTCCCCGACTGATCAGGCGTCGATTCGCTCGGTGAGCAGCCGCCGCTCGGCGGGATTGTCGGTGAGGTCGAGCGCGCGCCGATCGGCCTCGCGGGCCGCATCGGTCTGGCCGACACGGCGCAGGAGCTCGGCGCGCGCGGCGTGGAAGAGGTGATAGCCGTCCAGTCGGTCCACGAGCCCGTCGAGCTCGGCGAGTGCCGCGCCCGGGCCGTCCCGCTCCGCGACCGCGAGCGCGCGATTGAGTGCCACGACCGGAGTCGGCTCCAGGCGGCGCAGCGCGTCGTAGAGCCGTACCACGGCGCTCCAGTCGGTCTCCGCCCACGAAGGTGCCCGGGCGTGCGTCGCGACGATTGCCGCCTGCAGCTGGTACGGCCCGGGGCGTCCGATCCGCTCGGCGCGCTCCAGGAGCTCGACCGCGGCATCGATGGCCGCGCGATCCCAGCGCCCGCGGTCCTGGTCGGGCAGCAGCACCAGGCTGCCGTCCGGTGCGAAGCGCGCCTCGACCCGAGCGAGGTGGAGCCGCATGAGCGCGAGGAGCCCGAGCACCTCGGCCTCGTCCGGCATCAGCCGCGAGACGAGCGACGTCAGCCACTCCGCGTCGCGCGCGAGCTCGCGACGTTCGGCGGCGTCGCCCGACGAGGCGAGATAGCCCTCGTTGAAGACGAGATACAGGACGCTGAGCACCTCGCCCAGGCGGGGCGGCAGCTCGGCCGCCTCGGGGACGCGATACGGAATCTGCGCGTCGCGGATCTTCCGCTTCGCGCGGACGAGGCGCTGCGCGATCGTCGCCTCGGGCACGAGGAAGGCGCGAGCCACGGCCGACGTCTCGAGCCCGCCGACAGTCCGCAGCGTCAGCGCCACCTGCGCCTCCCGGTTCAGCGCGGGGTGGCAGCAGGTGAAGATCAGCCTGAGGCGGTCATCGGCCGCCATCGGTCCACCGGTGTCGATGGGCGGCTCCTCTCGGGACGCCTCGGCGGTGAGCAGGCGCATCCGGTCGCGGTAGCGCGCGTCCCTCCGCAGCCGGTCGACCGCCTTGCGCCGCGCGGCCGTCATGAGCCACGCCCCCGGATTGCGCGGAACCCCTTCGGACGGCCAGTGCTCCAGCGCGGCGACCGCGGCGTCCTGGACGAGCTCCTCCGCGACGTCCCAGTCCCCGAGGATGCGCACCAGCGCACCCGTCAGCCGGCCGCGCTCCTCGCGCAGGACACGCTCGAGATGCTCGTCGACGCCGCCTCGGTCAGGCACCGCTCTCCACGATGGGCCGGATCTCGAGCGCGGCGGACCCGGGCCACGTGGAGGCGATCGCGAGCGCCTCGTCGAGGTTCGCGACCTCCAGAATCCCGTAGCCCCCGACCATCTCCTTGGCCTCCACGAACGGGCCGTCGGTCACGGTCGCCTTGCCATCCGGATCGACCCGGACGGTGGTCGCGGTCGCCGACGGCTGGAGCTCATACCCCTCGATGATGCGCCCGGCGGCGGCGTGCTCGCCCCACCACGAGCGGATGCGCTCGTAGATGGCCGCCCGCTCGGCCGCGGGTCCCCTCGCCTCCTCGTCCTCGCTGCCGGCGATCAGCATCATGTACTTCATCGGGTCATCTCCTCGTGAGTCATCGGCCTCCAAACCGGCCTTCACCAATGACGACGAGCGACATCGGCGCGGATCGACATGCCGCGCCGATTGTGCACCCGCCGCTGACGGCACAATGGGCCGATGACATCCCCGGGCCACACGCGGGCCTCCCCCGCGGCGGTGGCCGTCGCCCTCCTCATCGTCTACGTCGTGTGGGGCTCCACGTATTTCGGCATCGCCGTGATGATCCAGACGATGCCGCCGCTGCTCGCGGCCGGCGTCCGCTACGGGTTGGCCGGCGTCCTCATGCTGGGCGGTCTCGTCGCCTACGCCTGGTGGCGCGGCCGTGGTGGCAAGGCGCGCGCCGAGCGGCCGACCGCCGCGCATTGGCGCTCGGCATTCATCGTCGGCACCCTCCTGCTTCTCGGCGGCAATGGCGGGGTGGTGCTGTCGGAGCTGTACATCCCGTCGGGCGTGTCCGCGGTGCTCGTCGCCACGGTGCCGATCTGGCTTGCGGTGTTCGATGCGCTGGTCACTCGACAGCGCCCGAGCCGGCTGGTGGTCGGCGGTCTGCTGGCGGGCGTGATCGGCGTTGCCGTCCTTGTGGTTCCGGTGGAGGGCCTGGCGCAGATCAATCCGATCGGGGTTCTCCTCGTGGTCGGCGCCACGATCTGCTGGGCGGCCGGATCCCTGTACGCGCGACACGCTCCGCTCCCGCGCTCCGGGCTGCTCGCCACCGGCCTCGAGATGCTGGCGGGCGGGTTTTCGCTGGTCTTGGTCGGGGAGCGTGCTGGGCGAGATCGGACAGCTCGACGTGAGTGCCTTCTCGGGCGAGTCCGTGGCGGCCTTCGTCTACCTCGTGATCTTCGGGTCGATCGTCGCCTTCACCGCCTACACCTGGCTCCTCGCGCACGCCCCGGTGTCGACCGTCGCGACCTACGCCTACGTCAACCCGATCGTCGCGGTTGCCCTCGGGGCGATCTTCCTGTCGGAGCCGATCACGGCGCGGACGCTCATCGCCGGCGCGGTCATCCTGGGCGCCGTGGTGGCGATGGTCTCCGGACGGCCACGGACCGCAGGCCACGCCGCACCGGAGCCCGGTGGCGAGGGTGCCGTCGTGACGCCCGTGCCGGTCAGCCTCGCGGAGGAGCGGGATTCCTGACGGCCGATCCAGCCGGCTGAGCGGCGTCGAAGCCGCTCGGAAACACGACGAGGTTCCACGCGCCCTCTTGGGCGGCCGATGGCACCACCAGCCCGTCAGCTCCCAGCCCCTGGGCCGGCTGGGTCAGCGCCTGGCAGGCCGCACGAGGACCGATGAGGTCGACGATCTCGACTCCGAGCGCCGCCCTGGCCTCGGGTCGGCGGAGGTCGAGGACCGCCAGATCGGTGACGTCCACCCGCCACAGCCGTCGGCGCTCGCGCGCGGGGTCCACGCGCCCGCCCGTCGCTGCTCGCCACTCGGCCCACGCAGTCGTCGGATCCAGCGAGGCATAGAGCGGCCAGGGATCGCCGACGCGGTGGTATCGAGCCGCCGCGGGAGCGGGACGCATAGGCGGCAGGCACGGGACGCCGACGCCGGTTTGCCGGTGCACCCGGCCGGAGAATCGGCTGAGCGGAGGCGCCGGCTGGGTCAGGCGTAGTCCCCGACGACGTACGACTCGGCTGCCGCGTGCACGGCAGCGAAGTCACCCGCCGCGAGGCGGTCGACGGGACGCTCGAAGTTCAGGAACGGGCTGGGAGCCTCGAGCCAGGCACGCTTGGCCGATTCGGACATACCCCGACCCAGGACGTCGAGCACCGCCTGCAGCACGCTCATCCGGTCCCGGTAGCGGCGCTGCGGCGCCTGACCCGCGCGCCAGCGCTCCGCCGTGCGCACATTGGCGCCGGTTGCGAGCGCGATGAGGCTTGCGGGAAAGGCCCGGATCAGGCGTGGCGCGCGTGCCGCAGAGGCGGTCATGCCGACATCCTACGGCGCCCAAGAATGCCGGTCAATCTGCCGGTGTCGGACCCGGGACCGTGCAGGTCAGACCTCCCTGCGTCGCCGTGCTCATCGCTCGGTCGAGCGCATCGGTCGCGATGAACGGCATGTCGACGATGTCCTCGGCCGCGGCACGGGCGGACGGATCCTGCGCCACGAGAAGGAACGTGGTGCGGATGCCATGGAGCGCGGTGATGAGCTGGAAGCGCAATGCCCGGCCGGGCTCCCAGTCCGGAAGCGCCTCGAGGTCCTCGAGCACCGGCAGCATCGCCTCGGTCAGCGCGGTCATCTCATCGGCCTGATCGGTCATGTCGCCACCGGCGACCGCCACGTCGCGGACGTGGGCGATACGTGGGTCGATCGCGAGGATCGCGGGAAAGATCGCGCAGATCGCGTCGCTGTACGCGGCCAGGGCCGCTGGGTTGGGCGTCGCGCTCGCGGATGCGGCCGGCGCCTGGGTGACGGTGGCGCCGGTCGAGCCGCTCGGTGGGGCGGTGGAACCGCAGGCGGCCAGCAGCACGGCGGCGACCAGGGCGATAACGGGCGCGGAGAAACAGGAGCGGGGGGCCATGGGTGACCGCGAGTATAGGGCGGCGGCCGTCGGCGAGGGGGCCGCGACCCCTGCGGCCGCGGCTCCCAAGGTCGACGCTGGAAAGCCGGTAGTCTGGAAGTTCAGCACGTTGAAGTCGTTCTGACGGTAGAGATTCCAGCGCCGCGGGATGTCGCGCGTGGGGCTATCGAAGATCAGCAGGCCCGCCGACACCCACCGGGTGGAGCCGCTCTGGGCGGACATTCTGGCCCCCGCGCGCAACCCCACTGCATATGCTGAAGGGGCGGGGGAAACCACCCCGGAGGACCTGATTGGCCGAGCCGTCATCCCCGATCGAGGTGCACTGCGACCGCTCGGACGGCGGCTGGCTCTGCCGCGTGACGGTGGGCGACGATCCGGCCGCAACCACGCACGACGTGGAGGTCACGGACGGCGACGTTTGGCGACTCGCCCCCGAGACCGACGTGCATCGGCTCGTCGAGGCCTCCTTCAGCTTCCTGCTCGAGCGCGAGCCCCGCGAGGCGATCCTACGCCGGTTCTCGCTTCCGGTGATCGGGCGCTACTTTGCGGACTACGAAGCGGAGATCGGCCGGCGGCTGTAGGGGTACGCCCCGGAAGCCCGACGTAACTTCGAAAGTGACAAATCGGCCAGAGGCGATCCGAGCGCTATGATCGTGCGCCCATGACCCTCGAGCGCGGCGGCGCCTCCGCCATCGGTTTCGGCTCCGGCACGTCGGACGACCACCGGGATGGCGTCACGTGGGTCGACTACGCGAACATCAGCTGGAACCCGGTCTTCTGCAAGCGCTGCGACATCTGCGTCGAGATCTGCCCGAAGAACACGCTCGTCCTCCGCAACGACGCCATCATCGAAGAGGACAACTGCATCCTCTGCGGGCTGTGCGAGCGCTACTGCCCCGATCTCGCGATCGAGATGATCCCGGCAGCGGTTGCGGCACACGCAACCAAGGAGCAGCCTGGCGAACGCGGCGGCTGACCGCCCGGGGCTCAGTCCGCGAGGTCGGCGGCCGAGTGCTCGAAGATGCGTTCGAGGACGTAGTGCCCGTCGCCCTCCGGATCGGTGAGGTTCGTCTGCGCCTGGTCCATCGTCACGTATGGGTGCATCCGCGCCTGGACGAGGTCGGCGTCGCGGAACGTCAGCTCGAAGACGACGCCTTCCATCGTGTCCTGGCTCCAGCCCTGCCCGAACAGGAAGTTGCCGCTGCTCATGACCGTCAGGCGTGCCTTGCCCTCCTCATCGACGTCGAGGTCCATCGGTCCTGAGTAATGCGTGCCCTGGCCGAGGATGTGGTCGCAGCCGGCGTCGAAGTAGATCTCCTGCTGCTCTCGCTGGCTCGGACGCCAGTCGTAGTGATACTCCGCGCCGCCCCACCACTGCGGCACGCAGAGCACGACGTCCGCGACCTCGCGGGCACGAGTGACCGATTCGCGCATGTGGTCCTCCTGGAGCCACGCCACGCCCGGCTGGTCCGGTCCGGCCGCGATCGGGCCGGGGATCTCGTTGTGACCGACGAAGCCGAAGGTGAGGCCGCTCACCTCGATCGTGACAGGCGTGAGCGCCTCGTCCAGGTTGCGCCCCGCGCCGGCATACGGCAGGCCGTTGGCCTCGAAATGCTCGAGCGACTCCAGGAACCCGTCGGTTCCCTGGTCGAAGGGGTGGTTCGCGGCGAAGATGACCACGTCGACGCCGTAGGTGTCGCGGAGCAGCGGGATCGTCGCCGGGTCGAGGC
Organism: uncultured Chloroflexia bacterium; assembly: GCA_963840205.1. GTDB lineage: Bacteria > Chloroflexota > Limnocylindria > QHBO01 > QHBO01 > JACDBZ01. The sequence continues at coordinate 15,146 of CAWIXZ010000013.1, read as the reverse complement.
TGAAGATCGTCCCTTCGTTGACCGTGAAGTCGTTGACGAACGGACACTCGATCTCCGCGATCGTGAGGTCGCCGCTGCGCAGCAGCTCGGCCATCGCGCCCTCGTTGCCGGTGGGCACGACGTTGATGGTGCTGACGCCGCCTTCGGCGTTGAAGCCGTTGTAGACCGCGGTCCCGCCGCCGAAGACCCAGTCCCAGCCGCGGCCGAGGGTCAGCGCCGCGTATGCCGGCCCACGGTCGTGGCACATGTTCCCTGGGCTCATCACGGTCCGAATGCGCGCCGGGTCGTACGGTTCCCAACCCTGATCCGCCGGCGCTGTCACCGTGTAGGGATACGGCGCGGTGCGAGGCTCGCTGCTGCCGAAGAGGTCGGCCCCATCGACGGGCAGGACCTTGATTTCGGGCGTCACGAGGTTCCACGGCATGAACGCGAGGTCGGCCGGGTTCAGCTTCAGGTGGGGGATGATCTCGCCGGCGTCCAGGCATCGCGGCACCGGATCCGCGGTCACGACGAGATCACACGTCTGGATGAGCGTGCCGGCCGCGACGGCGGCGTTGACCTCGGCAGCGGTGATCTCGCTCTTCAGGTTCGTGTAGCCGGTCACCACCGCGAGAGGGACCGCGACCTCCGGCACCGGGGACAGGGTCGGGATGGCCGTCACGTCTGGCGAGGCGGTGCCGCCAGGGGGCACGTCGGAGCCCGCGGCGGAGGGTGACGTCGGTGCGTCGAGCACGCACGCCGCCAGCAGCACGCAGGCCGCCGCCGCGCCCAGGAACCGGTTCATCAGCGCATGTTCCCGTTCTGGCCGATGGCCATCGTCCCCGGCTGCGGCCAGTAGGTGAGCCCGTGGGGATTGGCGCCCGTCTCGATGGTGGCGATGACCTCACCGGTCGCCGTGTCGATGACCGAGACGCTGCCGTGGTATCGGTTCGACACCCACAGCTGCGTGCCATCGGGGTTGAGGACCATCTCGTCCGGCGAGCCGCCCACCGGCCACGTCTCCACGACCTCATTCGTGGACACGTCAATCACCGAGATCGTCCCGGCCGCGCGGTTGGCGACGAACATCCGGGTCGTGTCGCGGCTGAAGTCGATGCCGTGCGTACCCGCGCCCGTCTCGATGAACCCGGTCAGCTCCCACGTCTCCGCGTCGACCGTCTGGATACCGCCCAGACCCTCGTTCGTCACGTAGAAGGTCCTACCGTCCGGCGAGAGGCGCACGTCGCGCGGCAGGCTGCCGATCTCAGTCGATCCGGCCAGGGTCATCCTCTCGGTGTCGATGAAGACGAGGTAGCCGCTGTACTCGGCACTGATCGCGAGGTAGCGGCCGTCGGCCGTCAGGTCGGCGTCGTCGGCCCCCGGCCACGGCACGTTCACGTACTCGAGAAGCTCCCAGGTGTCCGGGTCGTAGAAATGGACGCCGTTGTCACCGACGTCGTGCAGGCCGATGTAGTTCGTGATGACCATGACCTTCTCGCCGTCGAGGGTGTAGTAGAGCGCGTAGGGGAAGATCGGCAGGTCAATTTCCTCGATCGGCTCCGACGTCATCGGGTCCACCTTCGTCAGAAAGCCGCCGTTCATGTTCGAGACCCAGAGGTACTCGAGCCCCCAGTCCGGATTCACGTGCTCGGGCATCTCGCCGACCGGGAACCGATCGATCACCTCGAAGGTCTCGGCATCGATCACGGCGACGTCGTTCTGCCCCTCGTTCGGCACGTAGACGCGGTGCGGAACGTCCGCCACCCGCGGGTCGAGGGCGCCGCTGATCGTCGCGCCGTAGACGTTCCCGGCGTGTGGATCGGGCGTCGGCGACGAGGTGGGCGCCGGGGCAGACTCGGTTGGGTCCGGGCTTGAATCGTTCGGCTCCGACGCTGTCGCCGTGGCGGCGGGATCCGGCGACGACTGGGCCGTCGAGCACCCGGCCGCGAGCACGACGAGCAGCGCCCCGGCTGTCGTCCTCAGCCGCACGACGAGCAGAACGCGGTCAACGCATATTGCCGTTGTGGCCGAGGCTGATGGTTCCCGGCTGCGGCCAGTACGTCAGGCCATGCGGGTTCCCGCCGGTCTCGATCGTGGCGAGGATCTCCCCCGTTTCGGGATCGAACACGTTCACCGTCCCGTGGAACCGGTTCGACACCCACAGCTGGCGTCCGTCGGGCGAGACGGTGGCCATGTCGGGCGAGCCGCCAGCGACCCAGCTGTCGACGATCGTCCGCGTCTCGAGGTCGATGACGTCAATCGTGTTGTCGAGCCGGTTGGTGAGGAAGAGCCGGCTGACGTCGCGGCTGAACGCGAATGCGTGGGCGCCGGTCGCGGCCGGAATGAAGCCGACCGCCTCCATCGTCTCGTGATCGATGATGTCGACGCCGTGGGTGCCCTGGTTGGCGACGTAGAAGACGTCACCGTCCGGATCCAGTCGGATGTCGAGCGGTGAGCCACCGACCTGGACGGTCCCGACGATCTCCATCTCGACCGTGTCGACCTTCACGACGGCGCCGGAGCTCTCGCAGGTCACCATGAGGTACCGCCCGTCCGGGGTGAAGTCCATGTGGTTCACACCCGGCCACGGCACCTGCACGAACTTCAGCAGCTCCCACGTCTCGCGGTCGTAGAAGTAGAGGCCGTTGTCGGCGACCATGTCCGCGCCGAGATAGTCGGCCACGATGATCGCCTTCGACCCATCGGGCGTGAAGTAGGTGTTGTAGGGGAACGGCACCTCCATCGTGTCGATCGCCTGCTGGGTCTCCGGATCTATCACGGTCAGGGTCGCGCCATTCATGTTGCTGACGTACAGCTTCGAGAAGTCCCAGTCGGGTGAGATGTGCTCCGGAGCGAGGCCGGCATTGATGCGGCCCACGACCTCGAAGGTCTGGGGATCGATGACTGCGACGTCGTTCGACGTCTCATTCGGCACGTACACGCGATGCGGCAGGCCGGCCACGCGGGCGTCGAGCTGCTGGCTGACCGGGCCTGCGTAGACACCCCCCGGCGGCGGGCCGCTGGGCGTCGGCTCTGGAGTCGCCGGCGCGCTCGTGGTCGGCTCTGTCGACTCTGGCGCCTGTGAGGGGGCGGCCGCCGCGCCGTCGGTCGGCGATGCGACGGCGACGGGGGTGGGGTCTTCGGCTGCCGTCGTGCAGCCGGCGATGAGCATGGTTCCCGCGATCAGCACCAAAGCCGATCGCCGGCGCAGCGGGGAAAGAGTCGGCACGGGCTAGGGTCCTTGGAAAGGTCTTGGGGGTCGCGGGGATATTACAATCTGCCCCCGGTTCCGTCCCCGCCCACTTCGCGCGGGCGGCATGTTCGCGGGACCTGGACCCCTTCGTCGGACGGCCCTCCCATCCCGAGGATCGAGCACCCATGCGCCTCATGCACATCGTTCCGTACGCCGCCCTGATCCTGCTGGCTGAGGCGGCCATTGGATCCGTGCCCGGCATAGTGGCCGCCCGCGAAGGCGGCATGGGACTGGGCTCGGCGCTCATCATGGGGCAGACGTCACAGGTCGCCGGCATCGCGTTCGGCGCGATCCTTGCGGCTCATCTCGTCGACCGCTGGTCGGTCCACGTGGCGCTGGTCGGCGGCGCGCTGGCGTACTACGGCGGGCTCATTGGCATTGGCCACCAGCCGTCGCACCTGCTGGGGTGGGTGGTCGTGGTGCTCGCCCTGAGCGGCGTCGGTCTCGGCATGGTCCTGACCGCGTCCCTCTCGGCTGCCGCGGGAGTGACCGGGAGGGAGCGGCCGCTGGCCGTCGCCCTCCTTTTGATGGCCACACTGGCAGCGGGCCTGATCGTCGGCAACGCGGTCTTCCTCCCGGGCGCGCCGACGCTGGTAATCGTCGCGGGGGTCATCGTCGGTGGCGCGGTCGTCCTGGCCTGGTACGGCCGTGGAGGGTCGGTCTCGGAGCCGTCGACGACGCGGCGACCATCGGCCGATGCGCCCCGCCTCCCCTTGCGCCCCACGCTGGCCGTTGGGGGCCTGCTCGCGGCCGGTGTCCTCTCCGCACTGTGGGGCATCGAGCCGAGCCGCGTCAGCGCCGCGATGGTGGCCGGGTCGCTGGGCGCGGCGGCATCGCTGGATGGCGTGCGCCTGGGCCTCATGCTGATCGGCCTCGTGGCTGTCGTGGCCGGCGTCATCCTCCTGTTGGTGCGCGGGCGTCCGACCCGCGCGACCGCTCTGGCGGCTGCGGCTTCGGCGTCGACCGCTCTGGCCGCGGCCGGCCTGCTGGTCATCGCCGGCTTTGCCATGCCCCGCGAGCTGTCCCCGCCGGACAGCCGTGGCGGCCCCGTCGGCGAGCTGGTGGCCGTGGCAGGCGGCGCTGCGGGGCTCGTCCTCGGGGCTTGGCTGCTCTCGCGGGGCGTCCGCCCGCGGACGGTGGCGTTCGTCGGCGGCCTGATCCTGGCTGGCCTCTCCATCCTCCTGCTGGTGGGCGGCGGCGGCACGCTGCTTCAGTCTTCAGGCGCGCTCGGTCCCATCGCCGCGATTGCGGTCACTGCCTTCGGGGGCGGGTTGGCCGCAGTCGCGCTGCGCCTGCTGCTGGCGGAGGCGCCGGTCGGTGAGCGCGGTCTCGCGGCTGCCGCCGGCGTGGCGGCTGCGGCCTTCGGGGGGATGGCGGGGCTCATGATCGGAGCGGGCGCGGGCGTGGCGCCGTTCATCGGCGCGGTCGAGGGGATGTCGACCGGATTAATCGTCCTCGTTGCCGCCTCGCTGGTCGCCGTGGGACTCGCGGCGGTCCTGCCACTCCGCGACGAGCGCACCGCGGTCGCCTGAGCACTCACTGCCCGCCGGCACTACACCCCGGAGGTGGCCTTCTCGCGGCGGGCAGGAATCAGGATCGCAAGGCGAAGCAGCACGGCGAAGAGCGCCACCTCGGCGACCTTCGTCACGATGTCAAGCACGGCCGGACCGGCTGCGATGGTCTCCGGGCTGTGGCCGGCGTGCTGCGCGCCGGTGACCCAGGTCGCGACGTACGCCAAGACGCCGGCTGCGGCAACGATCGCGCCGAATTCGATCGCCCCCCGGGCGACGCGCAGGTTGCGTCCCGACAGCGGCTCCGTGCGCCACGACCAGACGAGCAGCGCGACGGACAGCGCCATCTCGGCGATCGCGACGGCCAGGAAGAAGCCGCGGTACTCCCACCCGTCCTCGACATGCGCCGGCGAGGCGAAGGCGAATGCCAATGACGCGAATGCGGCGAGCCCTGCGGCGAGCCACAGGAGCGGCCTCAACTGCGGTGCGGCGAGGACGATCATGGGGACGATGGTAGCTGCGAGTGGCCGGCCGGTATCATCGGCGTCCCATGACCCGCAAGCTCAGCCAGGGAAACGAGGCCGTCTTTCGCGGCGCGCTTGCGGCCGGCGCCAGCTACTACGCCGGCTACCCGATCAGCCCGTCCACCGAGATCCTGAACATCGCCTCGGGGCACGCCGCCGACCACCCCGAGTTCCGCTTCCTCCAGGCGGAGGACGAGATCGCATCGGCCAACGCCGTCATCGGCGCCTCGCTGGCGGGTGCCAAGGCCTTCACCGCCACCTCCGGCCCGGGCTTCAGCCTGATGCAGGAGGCCATCGGCTATGCCCAGAAGGTGGGCGTGCCATCGGTCTTCGTGAACGTCATGCGCGTGGGTCCGGCCACGGGGATGCCGACCATGCCGGGCCAGGGCGACATCATGCAGGTCAAGTGGGGGAGCACCGGCGACTACACGCCGATCGCCTTCTACCCGAACGGCGTCGAGGAGGCCTTCCGGCTCACGGTCGAGGCCTTCAACGCGGCGGAGGAGTCGCGATCCCCGGTGGTGATCCTGTCGGACACCTTCGTGGCTCACCTGAACGAGGTCGTGGACCTCGACGAGCTCGCGGCAGATCTGCGCGTGGCTGACCGTGAAATGGCCCCGCTCGGCGAGTTCACTGACACGCCCCGCTTCTTCGCGGGGGTCCTCATGTACGAGCATGGCCCGAACGCCGGAGAGCCTGCCACGGCCGATGCGGACGAGTACCTGCGCCAGTACTACGAGGCCAAGCATCGCCACCTGGAGGTGGCGAGCCGCTATCGGCTCTACGAGCACGGATGGAAGACCGATGCGGACGTGCTGATCGTCGCCTACGGGATCGTGTCGCGCGTCGCCGCGCCGCTGCGCGACGAGTACGCGCTGTTCCGGCCGATCCGCATCCACCCGATCCTCGGCGACGAGCTTCGGGCGGTCACGGCGCCCTATCGCGAGATCGTGGTCGTCGAGGCCAACGACGGGCAGTACGCCGACATGGTCGAGCTCGCCATCCATCGCGAGGTGAAGCGCGTGCCGCTGCTCGGAGGGCGGATCAGCCTCGAGGCGGTGCGCGAGGGGATCGACCGGGTGCTCGGCGGAGGCCCCTCCGAGCCGCCGATCCCGCCCGCGCCGACGGAGCGCCACACCTCGTCACCGCTAGGTGTGGGCTGATGGCCGCTCCTGTCAGACCTCGTTTGTGCGACACGGCTGCACGACTGCACGAGGGCACGACTGCACAAACGCCCCCTGACAGTGGCGAAGACGGATCGGCCCGTGCCTGAGGCGCCGATGGCCGAGATGACCTACAAGGATCGGCTCAAGCTGGACCTGTTCCCGACGATCTGGTGCCCGGGCTGCGGCATCGGCACGATCATGATGATGCTGGCGATGGTGCTCGACGAGATGAAGCTCGACGAGCGCAACACGGTCATCGTCACCGGGATCGGCTGCACCGGGCGCATGGGCGGCTACCTGAAGCACGAGGCCGTGTACACGCTCCACGGCCGGACGCTCCCCGTTGCGGAGGCGATCAAGACGGTGCGCCCGGAGATGAACGTGATCGTCGTGGCGGGCGACGGCGACACCGCGAGCATCGGCGGAAACCACCTCATCCACACCATCCGCCGCAACGCGCCCGTCACCGTGCTGTGCAACAACAACGAGATCTACGGGCTCACGGGCGGCCAGACCGGCCCCACGACGCCGACCGGCACGAAGACGCTCAGCTCGCCCGGCGGCAACCCGAATACGCCGATCAACCTCCAGGGCCTGGTGCGCTCGTCCCCGCACGCGCTGTACGCGAAGACGACGGTCTACCACCAGCTCCACATGCGGAACGTCATCCAGGAGGCCATCGAGTGGCCCGGCTTCGCGTTCGTCGACATCACCAGCCAGTGCATCGAGAACAACGGCCGGCGCATCGGATTTGCGAGCGCGAACGAGATGCTCACCTTCTACCGCAAGACCTACAAGCGCGCGCCGAAGGACGCGACGCAGCTCAACGCATTCGAGATCGGCGTCGTCTACCCGGCGGACCACGTGTCGAGCAACGGCAACGGCCACGCTCCCGTGGTGGCCGATACGCCCCGCGCGCCGGCGCTGCCCGAGCAGCCCGCCGGACCGATGGCGTCCGCGACCGAGTCGCCGGGCGAAGGCGGCCCGACCGCGCCCGCTGCCGCCACCACGGTCGTTGAGCGCACCGACGACGAGAAGGCGCGGCGCCGCGCCGAGTCACAGGAGCGGGCCGCGCTCATGGCGAAGCTCCCGGCCGAGGTGAAGATGCGGGTGGCCACGCGTGAGCTGACGCTGCCCCAGGCCCTCGCGGACGCCGGGCTCGAGATTCCCGAGTGGCTGCGAACCGGTGCCAGCGCGCCCACCGATGCGCCCGTGCCGCGCGGAGACGTGGAGCCGTCGCTGACGGGCGCCGATCCCCAGTCGGAGCTGAAGCCGGAGCTCGACGCGCAGAAGGCGGAGGCCGCGGCCGAGGGCCGCGACCTGATCGGCGGCGCGCCCGGCGGCGACACGCAGCCCGCGCGACCACGCACCCGGAAGACGCGCGACCCGCATCGGTCAGTCCGCCGGCGGATCCGAAGGAGGCGAAGCGCGCGGAGGCACAGCGGAAGCTCGCGCTCATGCAGCGCCTGCCCTCGGAGCTCAAGCTGCGGGTCGCGAAACGCGAGATCTCGCTCGAGGACGCGATGCGCGAGGCGGGCGTGGAGCCGGAATGAGCACGAAGATCGCTTTGGACGGTGTCGGCGGGCAGGGCGTTCGGCTGATCGCCGGCGTGATGGGCGCGCTCCTCGCCCGGATGGGCAAGGAGGTCACGGTGCTGTTCGACTACGACTCGAGCGTGCGCGGCAGCATGAGCGACGCGTTCCTCATCTTCGACGACCAGGCCGATCGAGAACCCGGTCGTCGAGGAGGCGGACATCATGCTCAAGCTCGCCGACAAGGGGCACCTGCGCATCCACGGCCGCAAGGTGGTCGCCGACCTCGGGCTCGACGTGCCCGGCGCGGAGCAGATCCCCTTCGCGTCGCTGGGCAGCGAGCTGTTCGGCAAGGAGCTGTTCGGCAACATGATCGCGCTGGGCCGAATCCTGCGCCTGGCCGAGATCGAGTTCGACGAGACCGCAATCCGCGAGTCGCTGCCCACGCGCTTCGTCGACGACAACGTCGCCGCCATCCGGTTCGGGTACGACCTGACCGATGAGCGCATCGCCGAGCTGGCGGCCGCGGCACCGCCATCGCGCTTCCAGATGAACACGGCCGCCACCGCCGGCCACCCGATCAAGGCGTGACCGTGCCACCTCTGGATCTCGAGGCCATGCGCCGGGCGCCCAAGGTGCTGCTCCACGATCACCTCGACGGTGGGCTCCGGCCGCAGACGGTGATCGAGCTTGCCGCCGAGGCCGGCTACCGGGAGCTGCCAACCACGGATCCCGACGAGCTCGCCAAGTGGTTCACGCTGGGCGCCGACCGAAAGTCACTGGAGCTCTACCTGGAGGGCTTCAGGCATACCGTGGCGGTCCTCCAGACGCGGGACGCCCTGGAGCGCGCGGCGGCGGAGTGCGCCGAGGATCTCGCGGCCGACGGCATCGTGTACGCCGAGGTCCGCATGGCGCCCGAGCTGCTGACCGATGGCGGTCTGTCGCTCGACGAGGCAGTGACCGCCATGCTCGAAGGATTCCGGCGCGGGTCGGAGGGCAGACCGATCACGATCGGTCTCATCGTCACCGCCATGCGCCAGGCGGCGAAGTCGGTGGAGATCGCCGAGCTCGCGATCCGGCATCGCGAGGCGGGGGTCATCGGCTTCGACATCGCCGGCCCGGAGGCGGGCTATCCGCCCACCCGCCACCTGGACGCCTTCCAGCTCATCGCGCGCGAGAACTTCCACTTCACGATCCACGCGGGGGAGGGCTTCGGGCTGCCGTCGATCTGGGAGGCGCTCCAGTGGTGCGGTGCCGAACGCCTCGGCCACGGGGTGCGGATCGTGGACGACATCACGGTCCGTCCCGACGGTCGGGTGGCGCTGGGTCGCCTGGCGGCATACGTCCGCGACCGGCGCGTGCCCCTCGAGATGTGCCCGACCTCCAACGTCCACACCGGTGCCGCTGCATCCATCGAGGAGCATCCGATCGACCTGCTGCGGCGCCTCCGGTTCCGCGTGACGGTGAACACCGACAACCGGCTGATGAGCGGCATCACGCTGTCGAGCGAGTTCGCGACGCTGGTGCGGACCTTCGGCATTGGGCTCGACGAGATCGAGTGGCTGACGCTCAACGCCATGAAGTCCGCGTTCTGGCCCTTCGACGGCCGGTTGAAGATCATCAACGAGCAGATCAAGCCCGGATACGCATCGCTGCGGGCGTCCCAGGCCGCGGCTGAGCTCACAACCGCCTAGTGCCGGTCACCATCGCGCTGGTGGCCACCGGGCGCCGCAGCGGGACGCCACGCGAGGTAACGCTCTACGCGTTTCCGGACGGCGAGCGGCTGGTGATCGTCGGCTCGCGCGGTGGCTCGCCCATCGATCCGCGATGGGCCGAGAACCTGCGAGCGGAGCCGCGGGCCACGGTTCGACGCGGGCGCGTGGTGACGTCGGTTCGCGCGCGGGAGGTGGAGAGTGGCGAGGAGCGCGACCGCCTGTGGCGGCTGGTGTGCGAGGCGTTTCCGACGTACGCGCACTACCAGAGCAAGACGAAGCGCCTGATCCCCGTCTTCGTCCTCGACACCGCTGGACGAGCCCGCGGCCTGAAGCTGCGCGCGTCAGCGGGCCGTCGCGGGTACCTCGGGGGCGAATCTCGAGACGGCTTCCGTCATCGCCGACGCCTCCGCGTCGGTCAGGCGCCGCAGGGGCGCGCGCATTCCCGGGCCGACCGGGACGCCGCGGACGCCCAACGCGTGCTTGGCGGCGGCGATGAACTGGCCGCTCGCCTCCATCGCACCGCGGACCGTGGTCAGCCGTTCGCCGGCACCCTCCGGGCGGTCGAGCGCCTCGCGAAGCACGTCCGGAAACGCCGCGGCCATGCCTGAGACGGAGCCGATGGCGCCGCGCGCCAGCCCCGCCGGGATGAGCGGCTCGCTGCCGATGAGCACCGGGAGCCCCAGGTCGAGGTACGGCTGCACGCGTTCGAAGGGCGAGTCGCTGACTTTGAGGCCGGCGAGGTTGTCAGCCGCCTCGCCGACGCGCCGGATGACCTCGACAGGCAGCGGGTACCCCGAGCGCGCCGCGAACGCGTAGCAGTAGAAGGGGAGCGGCGCGCAGGCCCGAGCGGCGGCGACGAAGTGCGCGGTGAGCGAGTCGTCGTCGAGCGCGAAGTACGGAGGGGCGATCACCGCGACCGCATCGGCCCCGACCTCTCCTGCATCCGCCGCCAGTGCGCACGTGTCGCGCGTGCTCTGCGCTCCGGCATGCACGATCAGCGTCCCTTTGACGGCCGCGCGGTAGGCGCTCGCCACGCGCCGGCGCTCGTCGAGCGAGAGGAGCACGCCCTCGCCGGTCGTCCCGCAGGCGAAGACGCCATCGGCTCCATGAGACTCGAGGAACTCGACGTACGGCTCGATCGCCGCCTCGTCGATTGCCGCGCCATCCTCCGTCAGTGGCGTGACGGCCGCGACGATCAGGACGGGACTTGAGCGATCGGCAAGGGACATGGGCCCAATCCTAGCCCGTGCGATGCGACCGCAATTTGTAACATCCAGAGTTGCGTGGGGATCCTGGGCAGGGCGGCGTGTCTGCGGGAGCGGCGGCTGGCGCCCGCGGCGCCGCAACCGACCTCACATTCCCCACGTAACAATCCCGGTTACGAATCGGGGCCACAGAATCCCATCGGTTGTAGACTCCGGACCCCCGGGACGCTCAGCTTCGAGAAAGGGCAATGACCTACGTCATCACCGAGCCGTGCATCGGCGTCAAGGACGCTTCGTGCGTCGACGTCTGCCCGGTCGACTGCATCCACGCCAAGGATGACGACCCGCAGTTCTATCATCGACCCCGACGAGTGCATCGACTGCGGCGCGTGCGAGCCGGAATGCCCCGTGACCGCGATCTTCGCGGAGGATGCCGTCCCGGACGCGCCAGCTCCAGTACATCGCCATCAACGCCGACTACTTCAAGCGCTGATCGGAGCCGATACGTCCGCATGGCGCGACTGATCGTGCTCTACAACCAGCCCGAGGACCCCGAGGCGTTCGACGCCCATTACCGGGACGTCCACACGCCCATCGTCCGCTCGTACCCGAAGCTGCGTGACCTCACCACCTGCAAGCCCGACGGAGTCGGTGGCCGTCCCTCTCCGTACTACCTGATGGCGGAGATGACGTTCGACTCGCCGGAGGACCTCGACGAGGCGCTGAGCTCCGAGGCCGGCAGCGCGAGCGCGCGGGACCTGCGGAACTTCGCCACGGCTGGGGCCGTGCTGTTCGTCGTCGACGACGCGGCCGATGCCTGAGCCCGGCTCTCCGCTGGCAGACGAGCCCACGAGCCTGGCGTTCGAGCGGATCCGATACGAACGCGACACCGATGCGGGCGTCGCCACGGTCACCATCGACCGCCCGCAGGTCCTCAACGCGCTCGACTTCCCCACCATGCGAGAGCTGTCTCGCGCCTTCGAGCAGGCATCGTGGGACGACTCGGTTGCGTGCGTCGTCCTGACCGGTGCCGGGGATCGGTCCTTCTGCACCGGGGCCGACCTCGATGAGCAGGCGGCGATGGGTGCCACCAGCGGCCAGTACTGGCGCTGGATGGGCGCCTTCATCGAGATGCACGACCGATTGCGCCACATCGGCAAGCCGACCATCGCCCGCATCAACGGCATCTGCGTCGGTGGCGGCAACGAGCTCCAGATCGCCTGCGACCTCTCCGTGATCGTGGACGACACGTACATCCGCCACGTCGGCCCGGAGCACGGATCCGTGCCGGCCGGCGGCGCGACGCAGTGGCTGCCGCTCATCGTGGGCGACCGGCGGGCGCGGGAGATCATCATGCTGTGCGAGCCCGTCCCCGCGGCCAAGGCCCTCGAGTGGGGCCTCGTCTCGCGGGTCGTGCCGCGCGCGGAGCTGGACGCCACCGTGGCGGAGCTTGCCGCGAATCTCGCGCGGAAGCTGCCCGAGGCGATGCGTTACACCAAGACGCAGCTCAACTGGTGGCGCGACCTCGTCTGGTCGCAGACGGTCGAGCACGCCCGCGATTGGCTGGCGGTGCACTCGACGGCGGACGAGACGAAGGAGGCGGTGGCCGCCTTCCACGAGAAGCGCCGCCCGCGCTTCGCCGAGCTACGGCGCCTCGAGGCGGGCGAGGGGCGGACGTGCGCGTCCTGTGGGGCGGTTGGGCTTCCCGCCGCGCACCGGTTCTGTGGCGCCTGCGGTGTCGAGCTGCCGGATGCCTGGGGCGCGGACGCGTGAACCTGTCAACTTCACACGAGGTGCGCGTTATGCGCGAATTCCCACTGGGCGGGGCTCCCAGATTCGCGCAAAGGTCGGTATATCTGGTAGCTGCGCAGGGCGGATCTCGCTTCCAGTTGGTGATATGCACGCCTGGTGTGAATTTGACAGGTCAGTGGCGCGCGCACCCATGAACGACGAAAAGCTCGTCCTCGTCGAGCGGCAGGCTGAACAGCGGACCGCGCTCGTCCGGCTGAACCGGCCGAAGCAGCTCAACGCGCTGAACGGCGCGGTCATGGACGCGCTGTGCGACGCCCTGGAGGAGCTGGACCGGGACGACGGAGTCCGCGCGATCGTGGTGACCGGCAACGATCGGGCGTTCGCCGCCGGCGCGGACATCGGCGAGATGGCAACCGCCACCCCGATCGACATGCTCACGAGCAACCGCATCGGCCAGTGGGATCGCGTTCGGAAAGTGAGCAAGCCGGTGATCGCCGCAGTGAACGGCTGGGCGCTTGGCGGCGGCTGCGAGCTGGCCATGACGCTCGACATCATCGTGGCGGGGGAGGGCGCGAAGTTCGGCCAGCCGGAGATCACTATCGGTGTCATTCCCGGCGCCGGCGGGACGCAGCGGCTGACGCGCGCCATCGGCAAGTCGAAGGCAATGGCGATGATCCTCACCGGCGAGCCGATCTCGGCGCGGGAGGCGGAGGCGGCCGGGCTGGTCGCGCAGGTGGTCCCGGACGAGCTCGTGGTTGAGGATGCGCTCGCGCTGGCGGCGAAGGTCGCGACCAAGTCACCGATCGCGCTGCGGCTCGCAAAGGAGGCGGTCAACGCTGCCTACGAGATGCCCCTGACCGATGCGCTCGCGCACGAGCGCCGGCTCTTCTACCTCCTCTTCGCGTCCGAGGACCAGAAGGAGGGGATGGCGGCCTTCCTCGAGAAGCGCACCCCCGACTTCAAGGGCCGATGAGTGCGCTGCTACGATACCGGCCCATGACCACCCAGAAGCGCTACGCGCTCGCCCCGACCCTGCTCATCCTCCTCCTGGCCGCCGCCTGCAACGCCGTGGGAGCGACGCCGACGCCGACGACCGCGCCGGCCCCCGCCGACGGCGATGCCGATGTCACCGAGGCCTGGGCCGAGACCGCCGCCCACTATCGCGGGAACACCGGCGAGCATTACGACTACGACTGTCCTGCCGGAGGCGAGCCGCACATCGTGTGGGGCACCGACATCTACACGGACGATTCGTCCGTGTGCACCGCGGCGGTTCATCTCGGTGAGATCACGCTTGAGGATGGCGGCTCGGTCACCATCGAGATCGCTGATGGCGAGGACTCCTACGAGGGGACGGAGCGCAACGGCATCGAGACGTCGGACTACCCGTCGTGGCCCGGCAGCTTCGTCTTCGTGCTCGAGACCGATTAGCCCGGTTCGCACCTGATGCCGCTCGGCAATCCCGACCGGGCGGTCGGCGGGCTCTCGGTGCCGCGGCCACCCGGCGTGGAGCTGCGGCCGCTCGGGCGTGACGACCTTGCCGATGCGTTCGCGCTGGTTCGCGAGTTGTACGGGCTTCCCGTTTTAGATCCCGAGAGGCATCGCGGGCGGTTCGATGCGCTCGTGGGCGACGTGGACGCGAGCCCGTTCCTGGCGATCGCCGACGGAGAGCCCGCGGGACTGATCCTCTTCCGGTTCCGGCGGCGCCTCAACCACGCGACGTTCGAGGGCTGGGTGAGCGAGCTCGTCGTGGCGGATCGGTTCCGGCGCCGCGGGATCGGCCGCATGCTCATCGCCGCGGCCGTGGCCGAGTGGCGGCTGCGCGGCGGGCACCAGGTCATGCTCGAGGTGGCCCACGGCCGGGCGGAGGCGCGCGCGCTGTACGCGTCCGCCGGCTTCGATGAGCGCGGAAAGTACTTCGAGATCGCGCCGGTGCGGACCAGGGGCGTCGAGGCCGCCGGCGTGGAGATTCGGCTCGTCCGGGACGAGGACGCCGACTTCGAGGCCTCGACGCGTCTGCTGGCCGAGCTCGGGCGCCCATCGCCGACCGAGGAGAAGCTGCCCGCGCTGCGCCGCACGTACGCCTCCCACGTGGCGCGTCCCGACACGGGCTCGATGCTCGCCTTCCTGGACGGCATGCCGGTGGGCTTCGTATCGCTCGAGTTCCGGCAGCCGTTCTTCCTGCCGGCGCCGCAGGCGTGGATTCCGGATCTGCTCGTCACCGAGTCGGTCCGCGGGTGCAAGGTGGGTGCTGCGCTGCTGGAGGCGGCCTTCGAGGAGAGCATTCGCCGGGGCGCGCATGCGGTCGCGCTCGAGAGCGGGAGCCACCGAACCGTGGCGCATCGGCTGTACGAAACTGCCGGAATGGGCGACGTCGGGACCTACTGGACGTTAGGCTGAGGCGCCGATTCCCACGCGTTCAGGAACGGAACGTGCATCGGTGAGTGCTCCGGGGGAAGCGCAAACGCGCTCTACCCACACGGCTGGAGGGACATCGGAGGAACTATGA
>CAWIXZ010000012.1:0-83434 GCA_963840205.1 uncultured Chloroflexia bacterium | reverse complement strand
CGCTTGAGGATGGCGGCTCGGTCACCATCGAGATCGCTGATGGCGAGGACTCCTACGAGGGGACGGAGCGCAACGGCATCGAGACGTCGGACTACCCGTCGTGGCCCGGCAGCTTCGTCTTCGTGCTCGAGACCGATTAGCCCGGTTCGCACCTGATGCCGCTCGGCAATCCCGACCGGGCGGTCGGCGGGCTCTCGGTGCCGCGGCCACCCGGCGTGGAGCTGCGGCCGCTCGGGCGTGACGACCTTGCCGATGCGTTCGCGCTGGTTCGCGAGTTGTACGGGCTTCCCGTTTTAGATCCCGAGAGGCATCGCGGGCGGTTCGATGCGCTCGTGGGCGACGTGGACGCGAGCCCGTTCCTGGCGATCGCCGACGGAGAGCCCGCGGGACTGATCCTCTTCCGGTTCCGGCGGCGCCTCAACCACGCGACGTTCGAGGGCTGGGTGAGCGAGCTCGTCGTGGCGGATCGGTTCCGGCGCCGCGGGATCGGCCGCATGCTCATCGCCGCGGCCGTGGCCGAGTGGCGGCTGCGCGGCGGGCACCAGGTCATGCTCGAGGTGGCCCACGGCCGGGCGGAGGCGCGCGCGCTGTACGCGTCCGCCGGCTTCGATGAGCGCGGAAAGTACTTCGAGATCGCGCCGGTGCGGACCAGGGGCGTCGAGGCCGCCGGCGTGGAGATTCGGCTCGTCCGGGACGAGGACGCCGACTTCGAGGCCTCGACGCGTCTGCTGGCCGAGCTCGGGCGCCCATCGCCGACCGAGGAGAAGCTGCCCGCGCTGCGCCGCACGTACGCCTCCCACGTGGCGCGTCCCGACACGGGCTCGATGCTCGCCTTCCTGGACGGCATGCCGGTGGGCTTCGTATCGCTCGAGTTCCGGCAGCCGTTCTTCCTGCCGGCGCCGCAGGCGTGGATTCCGGATCTGCTCGTCACCGAGTCGGTCCGCGGCTGCAAGGTGGGTGCTGCGCTGCTGGAGGCGGCCTTCGAGGAGAGCATTCGCCGGGGCGCGCATGCGGTCGCGCTCGAGAGCGGGAGCCACCGAACCGTGGCGCATCGGCTGTACGAAACTGCCGGAATGGGCGACGTCGGGACCTACTGGACGTTAGGCTGAGGCGCCGATTCCCACGCGTTCAGGAACGGAACGTGCATCGGTGAGTGCTCCGGGGGAAGCGCAAACGCGCTCTACCCACACGGCTGGAGGGACATCGGAGGAACTATGAGCATCATTGCATGGTTGGTGGTCGGCGCCATTGCCGGCTGGATCGCAAGCAAGGTCATGCCCGGTGACGAGGGCTACGGCGTCATCGGTGGGCTGATCGCGGGGATCGTCGGCGCCATGGTCGGCGGATTCCTGTTCGGCCTGTTGACGAACACCGACTGGACGACGGGGATCAACCTCGGCACGATCGTCGCCGCCGTCGTTGGCGCGATCATCGTCGTGTTCGTCTGGAACATGATCAGCGGTCGCCGCAGCCGAGCCGTCTGACCTACCGCCCTTAGACCGATACGCCCGGCGCACCTCGCGCCGGGCGTTTTTCGCGTCCGGCTGAGTGCGCAACAGCCATCGGTACAATCCCGGCGTGCCCGATACCCCGTATGTGACCCTGCTCCACGAGGTGAGTGGCGGGGTCGCAACCGTCACGCTCAACCGTCCCGACCAGCTGAACGCGCTCAACGCGGAGTTGCGCCGCGAGCTGCTGGCCGCCGTCAAGGCAGCGCGTGGCGACGACGAGACGCGGGTGCTCATCATCACGGGGGCGGGTCGGGGCTTCTGCGCGGGAGCTGACCTGAGGTCCGGCGAGCGTGACTTTCGCCGCGCCCTGACCGACGAGTACAACCCGCTCATCGCCGCCATCCGGGCACTGCCGAAGCCTGTGGTCGCCGCGGTGAACGGCGTCGCCGCGGGCGCGGGCGTGAGCCTGGCGTTCGCCGCCGACTTCGTGGTCGCGTCCGAGGAGGCACGCTTCGTCCCGGCATTCAACCGCATCGGCCTGGTGCCGGACTCCGGGCTGACTCGCACCCTCGTGCGCGGCCTCGGACGGCATCGCGCCTTCGAGATCCTGCTCGGGGAGCGGCAGCTGACTGCCGCGACGGCGCACGAGGTCGGCCTCGTGGCGGCGGTGGTCCCGACTGACCGCCTGGCCGGGGCCGCCCGCGAGCTTGGTCTGCGGCTGGCGGCGGGCCCGCTGGACGCCATCGGCCTCACGAAGCGGCTGGTCAACCGCGCCGAGGACGGGTCCCTCGACGACCTGCTGGCGTTCGAGGCTGCCCTGCAGGACATCGCGGGCCGCAGCGCGGACCATGCGGAGGGCGTCGCCGCCTTCGGCGAGAAGCGCGAGCCGCGCTTCGGCGGCTCGTGACGGAGGTCCGCAGCATTGGGGTCCTGGGCGCTGGAACGATGGGCGCGGGCATCGCACAGATCGCGGCCGAGGCGGGGATCGAGGTCCTGTTGCACGACCCCGTACCCGGGGCGACCCAGCAGTCGCAGGAGCGCATCTCGGGCTTCCTGACCCGGCGCGCGGAGAAGGGCGAGCTCACTGCCGATGGCGCTGCCGGCGCACTCGCCCGCATCACAGCCGCCGATACGCTCGAGGACCTGGCCGGCGCCGACGTCGTCGTCGAGGCGATCCCCGAGGAGCTCGACCTCAAGCGCGACGCGTTTCGCCGTCTGGACGCCGCCGCGCACGACGCCACCATCCTCGCCACGAACACGAGCTCGCTCTCGGTCGCGCGCATCGCGGCCGCAACGACGAAGCCGCAGCGCGTGGCGGGCATGCACTTCTTCAACCCCGTGCCGCTCATGGCGCTGGTGGAGGTGATCTCGGGACCGATGACCCACCCGGCCGTGACCGAACGCCTGGCCACGTTCGCCCGACAGATGGGCAAAACGCCGGTCGTGGTGGCCGACACGCCCGGCTTCGTGGTCAATCGCGTCGCGCGGCCGTACTACCTGGAGGCCTTCCGCATCCTGGGCGAGGGCATGGCCGGGGTGGGGGAGATCGACGACGCGATGCGCGGCATCGGCTTCCGGATGGGGCCCTTCGAGCTCATCGACGCGATCGGCGCCGACGTCAACCTCGCGGTGAGCCAGAGCGTCTTCGACGCCTTCTTCGGCGACCCGCGGTATCGGCCGCACCCGCTCCAGCGCTCGCTGGTCGACGCCGGTCGCCTTGGACGCAAGACGGGCGGCGGCTTCTACGACTACGCCGCCGATGGCTCTCGCGGTGCGCCATGGCCGGGCTTGTCACGCCGCGCAGACGGCGCGACGCGGGTCAAGCCGCTCGAGCCCGCGCAGATCGAGGCCCGCATCCTCGCCACCATGGTCAACGAGGCGGCATCGGCCGCCGCGGACGGCGTCGCCGCACCGGATGCGATCGACACCGCAATGCGCCTCGGGACGAACTGGCCGGACGGGCCGCTCGCCTGGGGCGAGCGCATCGGTCTGTCGTCGGTGGTCCATACCCTCGACGCGCTGCACGACACGGTGCCCGACGGTCGCTACCGAGCCGTCCCGCTCCTGCGGGCCCTCGCCGACTCCGGCGGCTCCTTCTTCGCGGCTCGCCGGTAACGGTGCCGCTGACCGGGCGGTACCGCGCCGTCATCTTCGACATGGATGGCCTGCTCCTCGACACCGAGGGGCTGTGGGACCGTGCCGAGGGTGAGCTGTTCCGCCGCCACGGCGACGCGTGGACCTTCGAGGACAAGCTCGCGGTGATGGGTACGTCGTTCGAGACCTCCGCCCGCTACTACGCCGACCGCCTGGGTGCGCCTCCTGAGCGCGGACCTGCCCTGGTCGATGAGATGCGCACCCTGATGAAGGCTGAGCTGGAGCGCGGGGTCGACGCTCACTCCGGTGCGGTGGAGCTCGTGAGCGCGACTGCGCCATCGCGGGGACGTGGGTCTTGGCCTTGCCTCGAACTCGTCTCGGGAGCTGGTGGACGTGGCGCTGCGCATGGCCGGGCTCGAGGATGTATTCGACGCCATCGTCACCGCCGACGACGTGGGGCGGGCCAAGCCGGCGCCCGACATCTACCTGCGTGCCTGCGAGCTATTGGGCGTGGGGCCGTCGGAGGCGCTGGCACTGGAGGACACGGCGCCCGGCATCGCCGCGGCCAAGGCGGCCGGGCTCACCTGTATCGCGGTCCCGCAGTTCGCCGAGACCGACGTCTCCGCGGCGGACCGGGTGGTCTCCTCGCTCGAGGATCTCTTGGCGGGCGATTTGTAACTTCCGTTGTGACGTCGGGGCTGGGACCGATGCCCCCTGTCTGCGGAGGACTCACCGCTCCCCGCAGACGCAGGTGGACATTCCCGCAGCCGACGTAACTTTCGTTGTGACAAATCGGCTCGTATGCTTGGCACATGTGCCGAAGCATCAAGACCCTGCGCGAGGGTGCCACCCCCGCCTCCGACGACGAGATCACCGCCGCCGCGCTCCAGTACGTGCGCAAGGTGAGCGGCTACCGCAAGCCTTCCACCGCGAACGAGCACGCCTTCGATCATGCGGTGGCGGAGGTGGCGGAGGCCTCTCGCCGGCTGCTCGAGGCCGTGACGGCCACCCACCCGAAGGCCCACAGCCACTCCTAGATCGCGGGCGCCCTTGCGGCGCGACGCCAATACGAGCCTCAGTCCTCCCTGCGCAGGCGCTGGGCGATGAGTGTGAGCGTCACGGTCCCGACCATGAGCAGCACGGCCATCGCGATAAGGACGGGCAGCTGCTGCGCGAAGCGAAGCCGGCCATACAGGAAGACCGGGAAGGTCGGGTCGCCGCCCACCAGGAAGATCGCGAGCGCGATCTCGTCGAACGAGACGATGAAGCAGGTGAGCCACGCCGACAGCAGCGTCGGTCGCCAGCAGCGGGATCACGATCCGGCGCAACGTCGAGCCGGGTAGTCGGCGCCGAGGTCCATCGCCGCGTCCTCGAGCGCTGGATCGAGCCCGGTCATGCGGCTGAGCACGATGAGCGTGGCGAACGGCGTCGCGACCACCGAGTGCGCGACGCCCACGGTGAGCAGCGAGCGGTCGAAGTCGAGCGTCACGAACAGCAGGAAGAACGCGACGGCCAGCACGATGAACGGGACGATGAGCGGCAGCCCTGCCAGCGCGAGAAGCAGACCGCGACCGCGGAACCGGAAGCGAAGGACGGCGATCGCGACGAGCGTCCCCAGGAGCGTCGCCACTGTCGCCGATCCCGTGGCGACCACGAGGCTGTTCCTCGCCGACTCGAGCAGCGCGTCGTCGGCGAGGACGGCGGCGTACCAGTCCAGCGTGAAGCCCTGGAGCGGGAACGAGAGACGCGTGCCCGCGTTCAAGGAGAAGAGCAGCAGGATCGCGATCGGGAAATAGAGGAGCACCAGCATCGCGACGTACACGAAGCGAAGGGGCACGCGCGTGTGACCGATGCCGACGGCCGGCGCGCGCCGCCCGGTGCGAGCGGTCATACGCTCAACCTGCGCACGTCGATGAGCCGCAGCGCCACCACCACCAGGGTGAGCGTGAGGAGAAGCATCACCATCGCCATCGCGGCGCCCTGCGGCCAGTTCGCCGAGCGGGTGAAGAAGCCCTGGATGATGTTGCCGTACATGATCCCCTCGGTCCCGCCGACGAGCGTCGGGGTCACGTACTCGCCGACCGTGGGGATGAAGACCATGAAGAACGAGGCGATCGCCCCGGGCATGCTCAGGGGGATCGTCACCCTCCAGAAGCGCGTCCAGGGGCCCGCCCCGAGATCGGCTGCGGCCTCGAGGTGCGCGCGATCGACGCGCTGCATCGCCGCGTAGATCGGCAGCGCGGCGAATGGGATCCAGACGTACACGAGCGTGACGACGACGGCCGCGCGGCTGTAGAGGAGCAGGTCAATCGGCTCATCGGCCAGTCCGATGGCCTGTACCAGTGAGTTGATCGTGCCCTCGGGGCCGAGCATCAGCTTCCACGCCATCACGCGCAGCAGGTAGCTCACGGCGAAGGGGACCAGCAGGAGCGTGAGGAAGAGCGCCGTGCGACGTCCGCCCCGGAAGGCGAGGAAGTAGGCCACCGGGTAGGCGAGCACGGTGGCAAAGCCCGCGACGGCCACCGCCATCAGCACCGAGATGCCGAGCAGCCGAAGGAACGCCGGCGTGCCGAGCACCTCGGCGTACTGATCGAGGGAGAGGGCGCCGGGCTCCAGCAGCCTCACCGCGCCCGACTCGGCACGGAAGCTGTAGGCGCCGATGAGGATCACCGGCACCACGAAGCACAGGAGCAGCCACAGGAGGGGAGGGGCAACGAGGAACGGAAGCGTTCCCCGCCGCCCCAGCATGTGGCGACCCGTCAGGTGAGGATCGGCGGTCTCAGTCCGCCTGCACGCGCTCCCACATCGAGGTCCAGGCGGAGCGCTGCTCCGCGGTGACCGGCGGTGTGAAGTTGGTCGTCTCCAGGATGTCCGGGTCGTTCACGCCGAACGCCTCGATGAGGATCGGGTCCTCGATCGCCGCCATCACATCGGCATTGGCGCAGCCGTAATAGAAGAGCGTCACCGCGTTGCCGCACGTGAGCTCCGCAAGCTTCATGTCAAGGAACTCGTGTGCCAGCAGTGGGCTGTCCGACTCGGAGCTGATGCCGTACAGGCCGACCCACGAGTTGCGCCCCTCTTCGGGATTCGCGTACGCCACCGGCGCACCCTCGTAGAGCGCGGTGGCGTAGCAGCCCTGCCACGCGTAGGCGACCCAGATCGTGCCATCCATCACCGCCGGGCACAGGTCCGTGTACTCGCTGGACCAGTAGAAGGCGTTCAGTGGCTTCTGAGCCTTCCACTCCTCCTCGATCGCCGCCAGCTGCTCTTCTGTGATCGCCTGCTCGTCGTAGCCGTGGATGTACGACGACACGGTGACCGCGCCGGGCCCGTCGTTCCACATCGAGATGTGGCCGGCGTACTCCTCGTTGAGCAGGACATCCCAGCTGGTCACCTCCGGAACCTCATCGGTGTTGTAGAGGATGCTGGTGAAGCCCCAGTCCCACGGGACGAAGTACTGCTTTCCGTCCACCTGCCCCAGAGCCTTGTATTCCTCCGGGACCTTGTCCCAGTTCGTGAGCAGGCTGGTGTCGATCTCCTGCACCAGCCCGGCGTCCACGTAGAACTGCTGGTAGCCGGTATAGAAGTGGAAGATGTCCGCCTCGCTTCCCCCTTCCATCTGGGCCAGGATCGCCACATCGGTGTCGCCGAACTCGAAGTTGACTGCGGTCTCGGGATTGGCGGCCTGGAAGTCTGTCCAGAAGTCCTCTGCCTCGTACCCGCTCCACTCCAGCACCAGGAGCTCGTCCGGCTCGGGCGCCGAGGTGGGTGAAGCGCCCTGCGAGCCCCCGCAGGCGGCGAGCACGAGCGCTGTCCCCGCGATCAGGGCGCTGGGAGCACGGAATGCGTGGAATCGCGAGGGCACGGGTTCTCCTCCTCGGGTAGGGGCGCCAGCCGGGCGCATGCTGCGAGCGATCCTAGGCCGCGGCCCCGGCGCGGTCAACGCGATGTCAGCGCCGTCAGTGCTCGAATCGGTAGCCCATCAGGCTGGGAATCCGCGTGATCGCCCGCACCGGCCATGGTGGGCGGCGTCCCGCGTCCAGCGCGTCGTCGCGGCGGATGAGAGCCTCGCGGATGAGCCGCGCGCCGACGTAGCGCATCGGCTCGGGCGGGAAGATCAGCTGCCGATGCCCGACGAGGGCCAGCCGCGCCAATGGGTCGTCGCCTCCGTCGGCGAGGGCCGCGAGCACCCTGCCCGCAAGCCGCGACGGTCCCGTCCCGTTGCCCGCGAAGCCGTGCGCGTAGTGGACGCGGCCGCCCTCACGCGAGCCGATCTCGGGGAAGCGGTCCGCGCCGATGTCGATCGGCCCACCCCAGGCGTCCACCAGCCGGACATCGGCGAGCTGGGGCAGGAGGCGGCGAAAGTTGGCGGCCACGCGCTCCACGGCATACCCGTCGTGCGTGAAGGTCGCCGTCGATCCGGCCGTCGAAGCCCGCCGCGCCGACGCCGGCCCCGAACGCGATCCGTCCGTCGCGAGTCGTGCGGAAGTAGCTGATCGTGAAGCGCGAGTCGCTCAGCAGCTCGCCCCCGGTCCATCCGATCTCGGCGAGGCGGTCCGGGATCGGCTCAGTGATCACCATGTAGCTGCCCCAGGACAGCAGCCGCAGCCGGAAGCCCGGCCACCCGGCCGCCCAGGCGTTGAGCCCGAGGACCGCCTGATCCGCGATGACCCGGCCGTCGTCGGTCCGCAGCTCGAGCCGAGGCCCGCGCGCCTTGAGCGAGCGCACGCGGCTGCCCTCGTGGATCCGGACACCGCGCTCGAGCAGCACGCGGCGCAGGCCGCGCGCCAGGCGAGCCGGCTGGACCGATGCGGCGCTGCGCATGAACAGGCCCTCACCGAAGGCCTGGCTGGCGCAGAGGCGCTGGACCTGCTCCGCGGACCACGGGACGAGCTCGTCCCCAAGGCCGAGGCGCTCCAGCATCCCGACGGTCGAGTCCCAGTCGTTCGGCGCGCGCGGGAACGCGTTGACGCGAAGGTAGCCGCGCGGCTCGTACCAGGCATCGACGCCGTGCTGCGCGCACCACGCCCCGATGCCGCCGACGACCTCGTCCGCCTCCCTCGCGATGTCCAGGCCGTGCTCGGTGCCGTACAGCTCGGTGAGGTATGGCAGCTGCTCCCACCAGCCGTGGACGAAGCCGCCGTTGCGGCCGCTCGGCCCGCCGCCGCAGATGTCCTGCTCCAGCAGCACGATCCGGGCTCCCGGCGCGCGCTCTGTGAGGAAGTAGGCGGTCCACATCCCGGTGAATCCGCCACCAACGATCGCGACGTCCGCGGCCGCCTCCCCGGTGAGCGGCGGGGCCGGGGCGACCTCGCCCTCGGCCGCGAGCGCCTCCTTCAGCCACCAGCTGCGCTGTGATCCCAGCGCGGGGCGTGACAGGAGGGATCGGACAGGGCTCATGTGGACCGGATCCTATCGCCCCGGGCGTACCATCCTCTCAGCGAAGGGGGCCTTACCCGCGAGGAGGTACCCATGACGCTCAACGTGTCGGCGACGGTGGAGCTCGCGCGCCGGTGGTGGACGTTCATCGTCCGCGGCCTCGCCGCCATAGCCTTCGGGGCGCTCGCGTTCGCCGCGCCCATCTGGGGGATTGCGCTGCTCGTCGCGTTCTTCGCGGCCTGGGCGCTGATCGACGGTGCCGGCTCGCTCATCACCGGAATACGCGGGGACGTCGAGGGTGGCCTGCGATGGTGGGAGCTGCTGGAGGGGGTCGCGGGCATCGCCGCCGGCCTCATCGCGCTCATCTTCCCGATCTACGCCGCGGGTGTGCTGCTGCTCATCATCGCCGTGTGGTCGATCGTGACCGGCGTCTTCCAGATCGTGGGCGCAGTCCGGCTGCGCAACCAGATCCAGGGTGAGCTGTGGCTCGCGCTGGCCGGAGTGGCGTCGATCCTCTTCGGGGCGGTCCTCTTCTTCTTCCCGGCCGCCGGCGCGCTCAGCCTGGTGCTGCTCATCGGGAGCTTCGCGATCGTGTGGGGAGTCTTCCTGGTCATGCTGGGGTGGCGCCTTCGGCGCATCGACAGCGTCGCGAAGGTCGACGCCCCGCACGACCATAGCCGTCCCTGAATCGCCGGGCTAAGGGTCCGATAGATCGGGCAGAAGGCACCGGAAGAGCGGCTCCCGCACTCATTAGTCCGAAATATCGGCGCGCATCTCCGCGGCGCTCAGGGGAACGTGGGGCCGCCGCTGCGTTAGCATCGGGGCGGCATGAGCAGCAATCTCGACCCGAGGCGCACGCCCGTCGTCGTGGACGGGCTGAGAACGGCGTTCGGCAAGTACGGCGGCGCGCTGCGCGAGACGCGGCCGGACGACATGGCCGCGCACGTCATCAAGGCGCTGGTCGGGCGGAACGGCCTGGATCCGGCGCAGATCGACGACGTCATCCTGGGCGCGGCGAACCAGGCGGGCGAGGACAACCGCAACGTCGGGCGCATGGCGGCGCTCCTTGCCGGCTTCCCGGTCGAGGTGGCGGGCCAGACCGTGAATCGGCTGTGCGGCTCGAGCCTCCAGGGGGTGGTCAGTGCCGCCCATGCGATCGCCTATGGCGACGGCGAGGTCTTCGTGGCGGGCGGCGTCGAGAGCATGACCCGCGCCCCATTCGTCTCCGCCAAGCCGTCCGCCGCATTTCCGCGCGGCGAGCAGACCATGTACGACACCACGCTGGGCTGGCGCTTCACCAACCCTCGCCTGGCCGATGCGTACTACCCGTACTCGATGGGCGAGACCGCCGAGAACGTCGTCGAGCGCTGCGGCGTCACGCGCGACGAGCAGGACGCCTTCGCCCTCCGGTCGCAGCAGCGATGGAAGGCGGCGCACGACGCCGGACGCTTCGCCGATGAGATCGTGCCGATCGACGTGCCGGACGGCCGTGCCACCCGCGCGTTCGACACCGATGAGCATCCACGGCCCGATGCGACCCTCGAGAGCCTTGCCAAGCTCCGGCCGGCCTTCACCGAAGAGGCGTCCGGTTCGGTCACCGCCGGCAACTCGTCCGGCATCAACGATGGGGCGGCCGCGCTGCTGGTGATGTCGCAGGCGCGCGCGCGCGAGCTGGGCCTGCGGCCGATCGCGCGGATGGTGGCCTCGGCCGTCGCCGGGGTGGAGCCGGGCGTGATGGGCCTCGGGCCGATCCCGGCCTCCCGGCGCGCGCTCGAGCGCGCCGGCATCGGCGTCGACGACCTCGACCTCGTGGAGCTCAACGAGGCCTTCGCTGCGCAGGCCATCCCCGTCATGCGCGAGCTGGGCCTGGATGGCGAGAAGACCAACGTAAACGGGGGCGCCATCGCGATCGGGCATCCGCTCGGCGCGTCCGGCGCGCGCCTGACCGTGACGCTCATGCACGAGATGCGGCGCCGCGGAGCCCGATACGGGCTCGCGACGATGTGCATCGGGGTGGGGCAGGGCATCGCGGCGGTGTTCGAGGCGACCGAGTGAGGGTCGCCGCGCTCCTCGCGGTGCCCTTCGTGGCGATCCTCGCCGGATGCGGTGTCACGACCATGGCCGGCGGCGGGATCTCGTACCCCATCGGTCCGTCGTTGGCCGAGTTCCACGTCCGCGAGCGATGCGGCGCTCAGGACCAGTCCTGCCATGACCGAGCGGAGTCCGTTGTGGCGGGGCTTCTCCGCGAGCTGGGCGAGCCGGTCGCAGAACGGGGGATGCAGGCACCGGACGACGCACCGCCGCAGGGTCGTCTCACGATCATCTTCGACGGCCAGCCTCCATTCGAGTGGACGGCGCAGGGAGCGTCCGGCAGCGCGGAGCGCGTCGTGGTGGACGTGACCGGCGCCGTCCGCGGCGGCCAGTCCTACGCCGTCGTGGGAGACGGGCTCGCCTACGAGGTCGACGCCGAGCAGGCGCAGGACCTTCTCTTTGCGCTCTTCGTCCTCACGGACTGACGCCCGGCCTCGGGCGCGCCCGATGAGCGACGTCCGGACCATCTTCGCGATCCAGGGGATCCGCGCCTTCCTCTACGGCTTCGCGAGCATCCTCATCGGCTCCAGCCTGGCCGAGGGCGGCTTCACCGCGGCCGAGGTCGGGGCGGTCTTCACCGCGATGCTGGTCGGCATGGCCCTCAGCACCCTCGCAGTGGGCCGATGGGGCGAGCGGATCGGCCGCCGCCGCGCCTACGCCTGGCTCCTCGTGCTCATGGCGGTCGCCGGCCTCGTCTTCGCGCTGGCGGACTGGCCGCCGTTGCTCATCCTCGCCGCCCTGACCGGCACGCTTTCGACCGATGCGAACGAGTCGGGCCCGATCACCAGCCTCGAGACGGCGATGCTCGCGGGCGTCCCGCCCGAGGTGCGCGGGCGCGTCTACGGGCGCTACAACGCGGTCGCGTACCTCGCGGGGGCGGTGGGCGCGCTTGCCGCCGGCGCCCCCGGAATCCTGCGCGAGGCGATCCCCGCCCTGCCGCCAGACCAGCGCTGGCTGGCGGCGCTCGCGCTGGGCGGCCTGCTGTGCGCACTGCTTGCGCGGCGCCTGTCGGCCGACGTCGAGGCCCCCGCACCGGCGACCGCGGACCTCTCGACTCGTGGGCTGCAGCGCTCCCGCGGCGCAGTCCAGCGGCTGGCCGCGCTCTTCGCCCTGGACGCGTTCGCCGGCGGATTCATCGTGCAGTCGTTCCTGGCGTTCTGGTTCGCGCGCCAGTTCGGGGCGGACATCGAGGTCATCGGCCTGGGCTTCTTCGGCGTGGGCCTGCTCCAGGCCGCCTCATCGGTGGCGGCGGGGTGGCTCGGCGACCGCATCGGCCTCGTGAACACGATGGTCTTCACCCACCTGCCGTCGAATGTGCTGCTCGCCCTCATCCCGTTCGCGCCCACGCTGCCGATCGCCTTCGGGCTGCTGCTCGCGCGATCGGTGCTGTCGCAGATGGACGTGCCCGCACGACAGGCGTTCGTGGTGGCCCTGGTGGATCCCTCCGAACGCACCGCGGCGGCCGCGTACACGAACGCCGCGCGGCATCTTGCCCGCCCCGTGGCGCCGATCCTGGGCGGCGCGCTCATGCAGGGCCTGTGGGTCGGGGCGCCATTCGTGTTGGCGGGCGGGATCAAGGCGCTGTACGACATCGCCCTGTACGTGAGGTTCCGCCGCGCCCTCGACCCCCCGGCGAAGCGCTAGAGCGTGACCCCGTACTTCGCCTTCAGCTCGTCGGTCCAGTCGTCGAGGATGGTGAGCCCGAAGTCGTCCGCGAGCGCCTCGTAGCGCTTCGTCCACTCCGGCCCGTGCTCCCTGAGGATCGGTGCGATCTGCTCGAAATAGCTCTCCAGCCCGCCCGGCGCGACGACCTCGAGGATGCGGGCCGGTGTGTCACCGACGTTCCACATCGCGTGCGGGATCGAGCGCGGCTTCACGAGCCAGCTGCCTTCGCCGATGTGCTCGACGGTCTCGTCGCCCAGCCTCGCGCCGACCGCGCCCTCGAGCACCAGGGTGCACTCGTCCTCGCGAGTGTGCGCGTGCGGCTTGATGAGCGTTCGCGGCGGGATGCTGACCTCGAGCATCGAGAGCGCGCCATCGGTCTCGGCAGCCCCGACGCCGTAGCGGAAGGTGACGTCGTACAGGGAGATCCGATGCGAGTCATCGGCGTGGACGATCTTCGGCTTCATCTGACCTCCTGCGGCGTGAACTCCCAGCCGGTCCATCGGACCACCTTGATGATGATCGCCGGTCCGAAGTCACCCGCCAGCTCGGCGTACTGAGGGTACTTGGCGCGGAGGAGCTCGATCGCTCGGTCGCGTTCGTCGCCCGCGGCGGCGACGCGTGCCACGCCCTCGGCCCGGACCCACCACAGCCGCCGCCAATCCTCGGAGTACTCGTCCACCAGGAGCTGCACCCGGGGCTCCGCGCGGATGTTCCGAAGGCGGACGAGCTCCTTCGCCGTCTTCGGCTTGGGGTCAACAGCGGAGTAGACCAGGTCTCCGTCGACCGCGAAGACGATCGGCACGAGGTCGGGCGTCCGATCGGCGCGAATGGTCGCCATCCGCCCCACGCGGGCGCTCTCGAATCGGCGGCGTGCCTCCCCCTGGTCCATCGGCGTCTATCGGCTCCGTCGTCCAGAGAGCCTGAGGTTCGGATGCACCTCAGCCGGACCCGGGCGATTCGGTGGTATCGACGGCAAAACCCGCCTCCGAGATCGTGATCCGCTCCGGCTGAAGGCCCGTGCGCCGGATCATGTCGTTCAGGCCGTCGAGCAGCTTGTCGGGGTCTACGCCGAGCTTCGCCGCCACCTGCCGGGCCAGCGGATCGAGCAGCGCCGAGTCGAGGCCGCCGGTTCCAAACTCGACGCCCACTCGCCCGGTGGCGGGATCCACGGTCGGATGGAACGGGATGGGCGGGGACCCAGTCGCGTGCACTATCACGTACCCATTGTGGAAGCTGATGCCCTCGATCCGCTCCTGCGCGTCGAGGCCCGCCAGGGCGGCGACCTCTTCGGCTGAGACTGTCATCGTGCCGCCGCCGTCTGCTCGAAGCGCTTCCGCACGATCGAGAATCGGGCTCGCCGCCGCGACACCGTCTGCCCCGAATCGCTGCTCGATCTCGGTCCGGATCTGGTCGATCTGGGAGCCCGGGACGCTGGCGTCAGCTACTGCCCCAGGCTGGCCCGATTCGGCCGATGGCGTCGGTCCGACAGCCGGAGTCGGTTCGACCGGCGGACCTGCAGCGACAGGCGGAGCCGCGTCACTCTCGGATCTCGAGGGCGTCACCTCCGGCTCGGCGGGCACGGGCGGCTCGGCGGGCGTGGGTGGCTCGGGGGGCGTCATCGGTTCGGGCGAAGGCACGGCCACATCGGCCGCCGTGTCCGCAACCGGCGCCGGTGTCGGCGCAGGGGCCGCGGGTTCGATGTCCACGTCGACCGAGACTGCGATCTCGCCGCCCTCGCCCTGGACGACCACCGGGATGCCGGAAATCCGGCCTCGCTCGCCCAGGAAGTCGGAGCTCCCGACCTGGTTTCCGGCGCGCACGTGCACGCCCCAGCGTTGGTCGTCGGGGATCTCGATCGGGCCTCCAACCCCGGCCGCCAATGCGGCGCGGGCGGCGTCACCGGTCAGGGTGACCGACGTTCGCCGGCCGCGGCGACCGACCTCGGCGATCGCAGTGGCCACGGTGCCGCCGACACCGAGCGCCGCGAGCACCGTCGAGATGAGCGCCGCCCCCGGATCCGGTGTCTCGCCGGACACGACAGCGTCGGCCAGAGCGGCCAGGACCCCGTCTTCCTCGGTGGGGGAACCGGAGGTGGGCGAGCCGGAACCGTCTGACGGCGGGGAGGTAGTGCTGCCACCGGCACTCGCGCCTGGGCATGCGGCTGCCTCGTCCGCCTTGGCCTCCGCCATGGAGCGTGCCAGCGCCTGCAGGGACGCGACCGATGCGCCACCTGTGTCGCCCTGGTAGTGGCCAAGCACCATCCGCTCACCGGGAAATGGGACCACCCACCCGTACAGCTCCTGCGGCCGGCCCGGGTCCTCGACGGCCTCCTCCGCGCGTTCACAGAAGTTAACTGCCATGTTGCTGACGGTCACCTCGTCGGTGCCGATCGGGATCCACTGGACCTGCGCGAAGGACAGCAAGCTGAGATCGGCGGGGTAGTAGGAGCACTTGAAGTCACCAAACGGACCTGCGCCCGGGCCGCTGTTGTGGCCCAGTGTCAGGCCGTCGAGCGAGTCGGGACACGCGAAGTCGGCGGCTCCGCCACCGCTCGCGTTTGGGCAGACGGCTGCCTCGTCCGCCTTGGCCTCCGCCATGGAGCGTGCCAGCGCCTGCAAGGATGCGACAGATGCCCCACCGGTGTCGCCCTCGTAGGCGCCGAGGACCATACGCTCGCCCGCCACCGGGAACACCCACCCGTACAGCTCCTGCGGCCGGTTCGCGTCCTCATAGGCCTCGTCCGTGCGTTCGCAGTAGCCACCTGAGCCACCTGCCAGGCTGTCGATGGTGATCTGGTCCGCGTCGGTCGGGATCCAGTTGGCTGACGCACTGGACCACACGCTGAAATCGGCCGGGTTGTAGTAGCAGATGAACTCACCATACGGACCTTCGCCCGGGCCGCTGATGCGCGGGTTCAGTGGCAGGCCGTCCAGCGAATCGGGACACACGAAGTCTGCGGCGACCGTGACACTCCCGCCTGCATCGAGGGTGAGCCACGACGCGACGACCACCGCCGCAATAGTCGGTGCAACGGCGGCCACCGCCCGCCGCACCGCCCGCACGCGGCCGACCAGCTGGCCGCCCTGCATCCCCACCCCGAACCACCCGACGAGGTGGCCGAGAGCCAGGATCCCCAGCGACGAAGCAAGGCCTCCTCCGCTGGCAAGAACGACGCCGATGCCCCACAGCAGGATGCCCACCCCGTCCCGCCGCACGTAGACCGACTTCCCGGCGACCCGCACTCGTAACGCGCTGCCCTGCACCAGGCCCAGCGCGAGACCGAGGGCCGCTATCGCGACGACGACCGCCGGCTGCAGAGCGGCGCCGGCGATCAGGCCGAAGACGACGAGGGTGGCGGCGCCCAACAGCAGGCGGAGCACATCCCAGCGGGCGCGGACGCGTGTCTCCCGCCGGATGAAGACGAGCGTGACGACGAGGCCCACCACTGCCAACGCTATGGCCACCAGACCGATGGTCTGGAGCACCGTGTCCATCGGCGTCAACCCAACTTGAGCTGCGGGAGCACCTCGTTGCCGAAGGCCTTGATGAATCCTGCCTGATCGCGGCCGACGTTGTGAAGATAGATCTCGTCGAAGCCCATGTCCACAAAGCGCTGGATCTGGGCGGCGTGCTTCTCGAGGTCAGGGCTGATGAGCATGCGGTTGGCGAAGTTCTCGATGCGCACGAGCTTGGCGATGTTCTCGAAGTCCTCGGGGTTCTTGATGTCCTGCTTCGGGAACGGCATCCCGCCGTTCGGCCATTCGGTGATGGCGTTCTGCTCCGCCTCCTCCTGGGTCGGCGCCCAGCTCACGTGGATCTGGAGCTGCGTCTTCATTGCCTCGGCGTCCTTGCCCGCCTCCTTGGCACCCTCGCGGAACTTGTCCCACAGCATGTTGATCTTCTCGTCGGCCGCCCCGACGGTGATGATCCCGTCCGCGAACTTGCCGGTGCGCTTCGCGTTCACCGGTCCGGCGGTCGCGACGTAGATCGGGACGGGCTGCTCAGGTCTTGTGTACAACTTGGCCGATTCCAGCGTGAAGTACTCGCCATCGTGCTTGACGACCTTGCCGCTGAAGAGCTTGGTGATGACCTCGATGGCCTCGAACATCATGGAGCTGCGAATGCCGACCTCGGGCCACTCTCCGCCGATGACGTGCTCGTTGAGCGCCTCTCCCGCGCCAAGGCCCAGCCAGAAGCGTCCGGGATACATGGCGCCCAGCGTCGCCGCGGCGTGGGCGATGACCGCGGGGTGATACCTGAAGCCGGGACAGGTGACCGCCGTCCCGAATGGAAGCTTGGTTCTCTGGCCCAGCGCTCCCATGAATGACCATGCAAAGGCCGCCTGACCCTGCTGCGGCGTCCACGGGTGGAAGTGCTCGCTCACCTGGAAGCCGGCATCGAAGCCGGCCCCTTCCGCCTGCTCCGCCCAATCGAGCAGGTCGTTGGGGTGGAACTGCTCGAGCATGGCCGCGTAACCGATCTTCGTCATGTTCCGTAGCGTAGTGGGGTGGGGGCTATTTGTAACAACGGGAGTTACGTCGGGGCTGGAAGAAAGGGTCTGCGCGGCGCGGAAGTGTCCTCCGGCGCGCTGCATGCCTCCCAGAGCCCGACGTAACGATGAAAGTTACAAATCGGCCTCGACCACCTCGAGCGCATACCCGGGCGGAAGATGCGCTCGAAGGGCCGCGGCGGCCGCGGCGGTGTCGGCCCTGGCCGGACCGGTGAGCCGCAGCACCACGACCGCAGGCGCAGGCTCGACCACGACAGCAGCAACCTCGGGCTCGGCCGATGCCCGCAACGCCTGGTCCCGTCGGAGGGCGCCGAGGTGGTAGAGGCCCACGGCCACCGCCACGAGCAGCACGCCGATCGGCCGGCTCAGCTCGGCGGCCGCGTCGCCCGACATTGCCAGGCCGAACGCCGCACCGAAGACGCGATACAGGATCACTCCAAGGCTTGCGATGCCGGCCAGCACGCTGGCGGCCAGCACGATCAGCAGTGCCGCCCGACGGCTCGTGGATGAGGCCTCCTCGGCCGGCGCGTCGGCGTGGCGCCGGCTCGCGGCCCCCCAGCTCCAGATCCAGAGCGCCGCGCCAAAGAGTGCCATCGGGAGGTTCGCGGCGAGCTCGATGGGCAGGAGATCCCCGCCGCCCAGCGTTCGCCCCCCGGTGAGGATGGCGTTGAGCACCACGCCGATCAGACCCGATACGCCCACCGCGGCGAACGCCAGCCCCACGATGGCCGTCCCGTACTCCTGGAGCCGGCCGGCGGTTCGCACGCGCTCGTCCACTGCAACCGCCTCGGCCTCGTCGGCAAGCCATCGGCGGTGGAACCAGCAGGCGGCGGCGAAGATGGCCGCCCCGAGCAGCGGCAGCAGGACGAGCCCAACGATCTGGCCGGCTTCGGATGCTTCCGAGACACCGAAGGCGGCGCGCAGCGCCGCGGCGATCCCGCTGCTGAGCTGCCCCAGCGCGACGGCGGCGGTCACGACGACGACGAGCAGGTAGTACGCGAGACGCAGCCGGGCCGGACGCTCGCTCGCTCCGCGCCAGCCCGGATCCCTCAGCAGCGCCTGCGCGAAGAGCCAATGACCCATCCAGATGCCACCGCCGACGACCACGGCCGAGACGGAGGTCGCGAGCGGGTACGCCCACCAGCCGGCATCCGCAGGGCCGAAGGCCGGTGCGTCGAGGATCAGCCGACCCATGAGCTCCACGAGGCCGGCGAGGCCGAAGAGCAGCACGAGCAGGGAAGTGAACGTCGCGAGGTAGAGGTAGAAGCGGGGCAGGTATGCCCCAGGTCCTTCGAGCGGCCCAACGCGCCAGTCCCGGGCGCGGATGGCGACGTGGTACGCCCAGGCGGCGCCGGCGACGACCAGCAGCGCGAGCTCGCCGGCCGCGTTGCGGAAGCCGAAGTCGTCCGTGTCGGCCAGTGCGAAGACGGCGGTCTCGATGAGCCCGCGCGCGGCGAGGCCGGCGAACAGCAGCAGGGCGGACATGGCGATCGCGAAGTACATGCCCCGGACGTCGGAGTTGCGCTCGACGCCGGCCGTCGGACGGGTGATGGCGACGCTCCGCTCCGCGGCGATCCAGTGCGCCACCCACAGCGGAAGTGAGACGACGGTCAGGGCCGATGCGAGGGTGAGCTGCTGGCGCGTGACGTCCTCGTTGCCGAAGATGACCTCGACGCCGTACTGGAGGCCGAGCGCATCGAGCAGCACGGTGAGGAGCATGCTCACGCCGACGACCAGCACCCCCAGGGCGATCCCCGAGAGAAGGTAGATGTAGAGGCGACGGGCGGTCTGCATCGGTTCGTCCTCGTTCCGTGCTGGCTAGAAGGGAGCGGCGTCGAACATTGCCGGCTCGAGCCCGGCCAGGGCATCGTCGATCCGCCACTCGCCATCCTCGCGGACCATGGTCACCTGCCGCGGCTGGCTCGACGACCCTCCCCCGAATCCGTCGTCGTAGAAGTACTCGATCAGGAGCTCCACGCGGACGCGGTCGCCATCGCCGGACGTGCCCTGGAACAGCACGCGCTGCGCGCTCGGGGCTCCCTGATACATGCCGATGTTGCGACGGTAGTCGTCGATCGACATCTGGGACTTCACCCGCTCCGAGAAGTACTCATACGACGCCTCGTAGTCACCGTCCTCGTACACGGCGAGGTAGCGCTGGAGAGTCCCCTCGGGCGAGTCAGCGGGGTAGTCCGACGTGGCGGTGCGCCCGAGCGCGAGGACGACCACCACGCTGATGACGAGAAGCGCCAGGATGCCGGCGCCGATGTACAGCAGCGACCGCGACTCGCGGCCTGCCTGCGTCGTGGGCTCTTGCGTTGTCATGCGGCCACCTTACGGGCGGGACCTGCGGCCATTCTGCGGGGGGTGGGGGCGATTTGTAACAACCGGAGTTGCGTGGGCCCCGGCAGATGAGGTCCCGCACCGCGATGGGCCCTCGCGCAGCTCCCCACGTAACGATGAAAGTTACAAATGGACGCACACAGAAGCGCCGGGACCGAGGCCGATGCCCCGATCCCGGCGCGCCCGAAGCGGCGGAGTTACGCCCCGGTGTCTTCCGCGGCGTCCTCGTCGAAGCCGCGATGGCGGCGGAGCTCGCCACCGTCGTCGAGCCAGGTCGTGATCCGCTCAAGGACCTCGTCGGCGCGATCCTGCTCGATGGTGCCCTCGGCGACCGCCGTGTCCAGATCAGCCTGGACCGCGGCCAGGATGTCGGCCTTGACCTCGTCGTAGCTCACGCCACGGGCGGTCGCCACCGCCTCGAGGCTGCCCGCGTCGCGGACCTCCTCCAGGAGGACGGAGGCCTCGATGCCGAACGCATCGGCCGCCGCGTCAATGGTGTTGGCGCCCAGGAGCCCGCGGCCGTGGCCGGGGCCATGCCCGCCGCGGCCGGGACCGAAGCCGCCGCGTCCGAAGAGGCCGCAGCCCTCGCCGTCGTACGCGGCGACGCGCTCACGCATCGTCGCGGCGCGCTCCTCGGTGATGTCGCCGGCCGCCAGGGCCGCATCGATCGCCGCGTTGGCCGCGGCCTGCCCGGCGGCCACCACGCCCTCGCGGGTCGTGCCGAGCTCGGAGGCGAAGGCATCCATGAAGGCGTCGCAGTAGGCGGCGGCATCGGTGCCGCCGAGCGTGTCGCCGTCCTCGGGTCCGACCGCCATGGCCGACCCGATCAGTGTCCCGCCGACCAGGGCGGCGGTGATGAGGGCCCCGGCAAAGCCGAGGGTCTTCGCGAGTCGCATCGGTGTGTTCTCCGTGAGTGGGCGCAAGTTGACCTCGTCAGGATCGGCTGGGGGCATGAAGATCGCGCCAAGATGGGCCGGATCGGTCTTCACATGGTCTGAATGGGCGCCCGCGTAGCATGGGCCGATGACCCCCGCGCGCATCCTGATCGTCGAGGACGAGCCCCAGCTCCGCGGGTTGCTGCGGCTGTACCTCGAGCGTGACGGGCATCGCGTGACGGAGGCAGCAGACGGCCGCGCGGCGCTCGAGGCGTACGACGCCGATGGGGCCGATCTCGTGATCCTGGACCTCATGCTGCCCGGCATGCAGGGCGAGACCGTGCTCGAGGCGCTGCGCGATGCGGGCGACGTGCCCGTCCTCATCACCTCGGCCAAGCGGAGCGACGCGGAGCGTATCTCCGGCCTTCGCGCCGGAGCCGATGACTACCTTGCCAAGCCCTTCAACCCGCACGAGGTCACCGCGCGCGTGGCGGCCATCCTCCGTCGCACGCGAGGGGCTGGCAGTGCGGCGCCGGCGCCGATCCTGAGCTTCGCCTCCGGCCGGTTCGTGCTCGACCCCGCCTCGCGCCGATACACCCTGGCCGATGGGACCTCGGCCCGCCTCACTCCCGGCGAGTCGGCACTCGTGGTGGCGCTCGCGGCGCGTCCGGGGGCCGTGCTCACGCGGTCGCAGCTGCTGGAGGCCGTCGCTCGGCGTCCCGACGAGGTGTACGAGCGGGTGGTGGACGTCCACGTGGCCAACCTGCGCCGGAAGATCGGGGATGACGCGGGCGACCCGTGGCTGATCGAGACGGTGCCCGCGAGCGGCTATCGGCTGGTCACGCCGCCAGATCCGTCGCCGTGATGAACGGGCGCCCACTCGCCGTCCGCCTCGCGTTGCCGCTGGCGGCCGTGGTGGTGGTCGTGCTCCTGGTGGCGGGGATCGTCGTGAACCGAGCCGCGTCGCGCTCCTTCGGCGAGACGCTCGGCGCGGGGGACCAGCAGCGGCTGGAGGTCGCCGTGCCATTTATCGAGTCCGCACTGGAGGAGGGCGTCTCGCGGCGCCGCCTCCAGGACCTCCTGCGCCGGGTCACAGGCCCCGGGCCTGGCGACGCCCTCGTCCGGATCCTCGGTCCCGAGGGCAACGTGGTCGCCGAGGCGGGCCGCCTGCCGCCCGGCGGGGACGGCGAGTCCTCGCGGACCGAGCTTGCCGGCGGGGGCGTGCTCGAGGTCGTCGTCCCCAGCCGCGAGGCACCGTTCCTCCGCGCCTTCAACACGGCGCTCGTCCTCACCGGCATCGTCACCGTCGCCGCGCTGCTCCTGGCCGCGGCCTTCCTCGCGAATCGCCTCACGCGCCCGCTCCGCGACGTGGCCGGGGCCGCCCATCGGCTGGGCGCCGGCGACCTCTCGGCTCGCGCTGCCGCCGGTCCTGACGCCGAGTCCGCCGAGCTCGCGACCGCGTTCAACTCCATGGCCGAGCGGCTCCAGCGGTCGGAGGCGTTGCGACGCCGCGCGGCCAGCGACCTCGCCCACGACCTCGCGACGCCCGCCACCGTCCTCGAGTCCCAGCTCCAGGCAATGGTGGACGGCGTCGTGCCGGCCGATGCGGCTCAGCTGGACAAGGCCCGGGCCGCCGCGGCCGGACTCTCCGGCGTGATCGTGCAGCTGGGCGAGCTGACCCATGCCGAGGCCGCGCCGCTCGGCCGGCGTCCCGAGCCGGTGGATGTGGGGGAGCTGGCGCGCGAGATCGTCGACGCGCTGGGCGGCCTGCTCCAGGAGCGCGGGATTCTCGCCGAGGTGAGCGGTGCGGCGTCAGCCGTGGCTGACCGCGGCCACCTCGCACGCGCGCTGCGCAACGTGGTGACCAATGCCATCCAGCACTCCCCGCCTGGCGGCACGGTGCGGATCGAGGTGGCGCTGGACGCTGCCGGCGCGGTGGCGCGCGTGAGTGACGCCGGGCCGGGGATCGCGAAGGAAGACCTGCCGTACGTGTTCGAGCGCTTCTACCGTGCCGATCGGTCCCGCAGCCGCATCCCGGGGAGCGGCATCGGCCTCACCGTCGCGCGCGAGCTCATCGTCGCCAACGGCGGCTCGCTCGACGTTGAGTCGACGGGCACTGAGGGCACGACCCTTCGCCTCACCCTGCCGGGCAGCCCTACCATCGGCCGATGAGTCTCAGCGCCACCCGCCTGTACGCGAGCGCGATCGCGATCGTATCGGGCATCTACGCCATCGGCTCTTCCGCCTCGATGATGGGGGTGAGCGGCATCGGCGGCTGGGTCATGCTCGTGGTGGGTCTCGTGGTCCTCGTTCACGGCGCGGCCCTGCTCACGCCGGCCGCTCGACTGCTGGGCGCGGCAAGCGGGCCGCTCATGCTGCTGTGGGCCACGGTCATGCTGCTCCAGCAGGCGCTCGCCGCGGCGATGCCGATGACGGCCGATATGGCCTGGGACCCCGGGATGGTGGCAATCGCCGTCCTGATGTTCGTCAGCGGCGCGATCATGACCACTCGCCGCACCGAATCGGGGATGTAGGCGCGGCCGGTGCCGCGGCGGCGGCCCACCCTTTCCGATCCCCACGTAACTTCCGCGGTTACGAATCGCGACGCCGGACCGATCGGCCATCATTCGCCGCATGGCGCCAAGGCTGACGGTGAGCCGCACCCAGACCGTGGAGGAGTTCCTCGCGACAGCGGGGCCGTTCCTGGCCGGGCGCGAGGCGGAGCACAACCTCCTCTTCGGCATCTGCTCCACGCTGCGGAAGAGCCCGGAGATCTTCGAGAACCCGCCGCGCTTCGCCGTCGTCACCGATGGTCGCGGCAAGGTGCGGGCAGCGGCACTACAGACACCGCCGTTCAACCTCGTGCTGTCGATGATCGACGACGAGGTGGCCACGGACGCATTGGCCGATGCGCTGCGCGACGACCCGCTCCCCGGCGTGCTGGGACCGAAGGAGGCGGCCGCGCGATTCGCAACACGATGGGCGCGCAGCACCGGGCGCCGAGCGACGGCGGAGATCGGGGAACGAATCTTCCGCCTCGAGCGCGTGAAGCAGCCACCGAGGCCGGCGAAGGGCACGTGGCGGGTCGCGGATGAGCGCGATCGCCGCCTCATCGCCGACTGGGTCGTGGCCTTCAGGGAGGAGGCGGACCCGGAGTCCCCGCGGATCGAGGATCCGGATGCGGTGGCGGGCCGATGGATCGAGGCGGAGGCGCGCATCGGCTACGTGTGGGAGGACGATGGCGAGGTCGTGTCACTGGTGGGTGCCGGAGGAGAGACGCCGAATGGGATCCGTATCGGGCCGGTGTACACGCCGCCGGAGAGGCGCGGCAGGGGATACGCCTCCAGCCTGACCGCCGCCGCCAGCGAGGACCAGCTCGGCCGAGGGCGGCGCTTCGTCTTCCTGTTCACGGACCTGTCGAACCCGACCTCGAACAAGATCTATCGGTCCATCGGCTATGAGCCGGTCGTCGACGTCGACATGTACCGCTTCGCCGATGCGTAGGGCGGCGCTCGCGCTGCTCGCGTGTTTCGCGCTCGCCGCGTGTGCCGCTGCCGAGGGCGCGCCCGCGGACCTGTGTGACGCGAGCTGGCGCACCCGCGAGGCGCAGATCGTGGAGCCCGGCGGGGTGGAGGAGCGGACGGTGGCAATCGAGTGCATGCGGTCCATCGAGCGGAGGCGCCTTCGCATCGGCTTCACCATGCCCGCAGGGCCGGATTGCTGGCGGCTGAGCCGGATCGACGTCGTCGAAACGGCCGATGCAGTCTCCGTGACTCTGTTCGTGTCGCGCAACGACGACCCCACGGCCGGCGCCTGCGCCCCCGAATCCCGTCTGGTGCGCACGGAGGTGGATCTCCAGCAGGCAGCCGGATCGCGCGAGCTGCTCGATGGGAGTCAGTGACGCCGCATTTGTAACG
Source organism: uncultured Chloroflexia bacterium (assembly GCA_963840205.1). GTDB lineage: Bacteria > Chloroflexota > Limnocylindria > QHBO01 > QHBO01 > JACDBZ01. Next base: position 59,109 of record CAWIXZ010000012.1, on the reverse strand, counting down.
TCGGAAGTTACGTCGGTGCCAGAACGAACACCTGGGGCACTTTTCCAGTCAGGATCAGTGAACCGATAGGAGAGCGAGCCCTGGACCCCGTTCGGCAGGCCCAAGCCGGCGACCTCGAGGCATTCGAAATGCTCGTGCACCAACACGCCGCGCAGCTGTATCGGCTGGCGACCGGCATCGTCGGCGTCACCGACGCCCAGGACGTCACGCAGGAGACCTTCACCGCCGCCTGGCGTGAGCTCCCGAAGCTCCGGGACCCCGAGCGCTTTCCGCAATGGCTGCGGCGCATCTGCGTGAACCGATGCCGCACGCACCTGCGGACCATGCATGCCGCGCCCATCTCGCTGGAGGCGGGCAACGCCGAGCAGATGCCGTCTCGCGGTGACTTCCGGGATGCCGTCGATGCCCGCGCCGTGATCGGTCCGGCCTTCCGGCGACTCTCCGCCGACCAGCGGTCGGTGCTGGCGCTGCACTACGGGCTGGGCCTCTCGATCAGCGAGGCAGCCGACTCGATGGGAGTCCGCGTCGGGACCGCGAAGTCCCGGCTGAATGCGGCGCTGCGCGCGATGCGAGTCGTCGTGACGCCCGCGGCCAACGGCTCGCCGATCGCCGATGAGCAGGCGGTGTCGCAGTGAGCACCCGAGACATGCGCTCCCCGGACGAGATGGTCGCCGACTACGTCCGCGCCAGCATGAGCGTCGAGCCGCCGGCCTCGCTCGGCGCCGAGGTGATGCGCGCGGTGTCCGCGCTGCCCCAGGAGCGACGGGGCTGGCTGAGCACGTTCGGGCCGTATACCCCCGCAATCGCGGCCGTCGCGGCGGCGGGCCTCGTCATCGCGATCGGCCTGGTCCTCAGCGGGCCGCGCAACATCGGACCCCCCACCGAGTCCGACGGTCCGAGCGCGGTGCCAAGCCTGACTCCGGAAGACGCCCGAACCCTCACCGCGCCGGGCGACGTCATCCGCATCCCCGCCTTCGACAGCCAGGGCCAGTTCGGAACCATCAGGCTCGAGCGCGGCGACGAGTTCGGCTCCTACGAGGGCTACATCCCCCTGGCCGCGATGGAGGCGGGCGAGGTCTTCTTCGTCGAGGTGCACGTGACCTACGAGGTCGACCGCGCGACGGCCGACCCGTACGGGAACGTCGACCTCGGATTCGCTGTCGATGCCGACGGCGACGGCCTCGACGAGGACGACGTCATCCAGCAGCACCTTGGGTACAGCATCGAGGGCCTCGAGCTGGAGACGGGTCCCAGTCCGCTCCTTCCGTTCGTGCAGGGTGGTCCTCAGCCCATGTCCGGATGGATCGCGTTCGAGCTGCCGGCAGCGGGCGCCGAGTACGACATCTACCTGGTCCAGATGGCCGACCCGCCCGATCCCGACCCCTCGGCTCCCACTGTCTTCACGGCGGTCGCCTCTGCGCTGCTCCGCGAGCCGGCTGAACCGGTGGGAGTGACCGTCTACGACTTCGACAACCCGCCGGCGTTCCCCGAACCGACCGGGGAGCTGCCGGTCTTCCAGGAGCTGCCGACCCCGCTGCCATCTCCCGCGGCTACGTTCGAGGCTCGCGCGGACGCCGAGGCCGACGCGCTTTTCGCCGATACCCAGACGTGTCTGCATGACTCCGGCGTCACGGTCACGTTCCCGGCGTCATGGCACACGAATGAGGCGTACAAGGATCTCTTTGCCTGCGAGTGGTTCGCGCCGGAGCCGATGGACGTCGAGCGCATGTACGAAGGGTTTACCGATGAGCGACCGACCGTCGTGCTGTTCGAGAGCCCGAGCTGGACGGGCGGGGCCGACCAGCCCAACGTACCGCGGGCGGATACCAGCGTCCGGGTCCCGATTCAGGATCGCGTGGGGTGGCGCATCACGTACCCGGACATTCCCACGAGCCTGACCTACCTGATTCCCCTGACGGAAGAGCCGTACGGGCCATTCTTCCGGGCGACCAGCGGCACGGTTGAGGCCCACGCGGTCCTGGAGCGCATCGTCCTCCGCCTGGAGTTCCCCGAGCCCGATCCGTAGGCCCCTCGTGGCGCTCCCTGGACGCCGATTTGTAACTTTGAAAGTTGCGTCGGCGATCCAGCCCATGCGTGTGGTGCGCGGGGGCACCTCAAACGTGAGCTGGCGGGTTGATTTCGCCCCGTGCTGGCGGATACTCGCCAGCCAAAAGTACGGGCCCAGTACCGGATGCGCCTTCGTAGGTCGTGGAACGTCGCCATTGTGGTCGCCGCCGTCTCGCTGACGGTGACGCTGCAGCTGGCCGGCGCGACCGAGGCCTCTGCCGCGATCGGCGGTGTCGCATCGGGCGCCGTGGGGAACACGGCCGCGCTCGATCCGGAGGGGGGAGCCGGGAGCTGGTCAGTCCTCGTCGCGCTCGTCTTCCTCCTGGTCGCGAACCTGATGGCATTCGGACGCCGGCGTCCCGTTGGGCTGGCCTAGCGCCGGGCTCGCACGTTGCGCAGCCGACGGCTCGCAGGCCATACTCCGCCGGAATTGAGAGTACCCCGCCGGTACTACCCCCACGTCGGAGGCCCGCCCAGATGCCACTTCTGAGCCGATCAACGCGGCGAGCGCCCGTCTCGCTCACTCTCGCGATTGTCGTTGCGCTCATCGGCTTGCTCGCCATGCAGGTCCGGCTCGCGGCCGCCGACACGGTCATCACCTACCTCAATTTCAGTGACGCGTCGGCGATCGACCTGAATGGCAACGCCGCCACGGCCAGCGAGGGTGGGCAACAGGTCCTTCGACTGACTCCGGCCACAACCAGCCAGTCGGGCAGTGCGTTCCTTCTCGCGCCGGTGACGCTGGCTGATCAGGCCTCCTTCAGCACGAAGTTCGCGTTCCAGATCACCGCCTCAGGAGGCATCAGCGACGGGGACGGCGTCGGCGCGGACGGCCTGGTGTTCGCGGTCCAGACGAATTCCAGCAGCGCAGGCGGCGGCGGCGGAGGCATCGGTTTCCAGGGCATCCCGAACAGCGTCGGAATCGAGTTCGACACGTACAACAACGGCGAGGTGGGTGCCGGGAATCATATTGGGGTGAACTTGAACGGCAGCGTGGCTTCCGTTGCCACGCAGGCAGTCGCGACCCGGATGAACGATGGGAACGTCTGGTTCGCGTGGGTCGACTACAGCGGCGTCACCGACGCGCTCGAGGTCCGTCTTGCGCAGGCCGACCTCCGCCCGGATGTGGCGACGCTCTCTTATACGGTGGACCTCACGACAGTTCTCGGGCAGACCGACGCATTCATCGGCTTCACCTCTGGGACCGGCTCTGCCTATGGGAATCACGACATTCGGCAGTGGACCTTCGTCAACGCGTTCAATCCGGTCGGTGTGAACGCGCCGCCCGATGCGAATGCCGGGGCGGATCAGACCGTGACGGCGACCGGCGCAGCGACGAGCGTGGCGCTGAACGGTTCAGCCTCCACCGATCCCGACGGCGACACGCTCAGCTACAGCTGGGGCGGGCCGTTCACAGGCGGGACGGCGACCGGACGCCACTCCGACCGTCACCTTTACCACCACCGGGTCGCACACCGTCACGCTGACCGTGGACGACGGCAACGGCGGGACCGACACGGACACTGTCGTCATCAACGTCGCCGCGGCGCAGACGGCGAGCCCAGCGCCAACGACGGCCCCGACCGTCGCCGGTGCGGTCCTTGGCGGCACGCCCACTGCCGTTCCGACGATACGCGCGGTGGTCCTGGCGGACACAGCGGCCACGGCGGATGAGGCCGGTGGCAGCCTGATCGGCTGGTCGGCTGTGCTCGTGCTGGTGTTCCTGGTGAGCGCGAGCGCCCTCGCTTTGGGGCGCGTCCGAGACCGAACCCGAACGCGCTAAGGGCTGACCCGCACGGCCGTCGCGGACGGCGGCCGCGGACACCGACGCCCGCGCGCGTGAGCGTCACCCGTTGCGTTCTGGCACCTGCCGGGCGCATACTCGCGAGCCCATACGAAGCTGCCACCGTGCCGCCGGAGGCCACGCGATGTACCGAGCGAGCCCCACGTACGCCGCCCCGCGCCGAGCTCCGCGCCGCGAGCGTCGGACCGTTCGCGTGCCACTGGTGCGATTGATCGTCCTCCTCGCGGTGTCGATGACGCTGGCCCTCCAGGTGGTCAGGGCCGGACAGGAGGTCTTCACCTTCACCGACTTCGCCGACAAGTCGTCTCTCACGCTGAATGGCAACACGCCGGCAAACAACCCTGCCGGGCAGACCTTCCTTCGGCTCACGTCGGGAACCGGGCAAGCGGGAAGTGCCTTCCTGTCGACAGCGGTCACGCTCACCACGGACGCCTCGTTCAGCACGAACTTCTCGTTCCGGATCCTCAACAACGTGGGCTCCACGGACACGGACGGGCAGCAAGGTGCGGACGGGATCACGTTCGTCGTCCAGACGGTGTCGAATACCGCTGGCGGGGCGGGCGGCGGCATCGGCTATGGAGGGCTGGTCGACAGCGTCGCGGTCGAATTCGACACCTGGAACAACGGTGCAAGCGACGACAACAACGGCAACCACGTCGGCATTGACCTCGACGGCAGTACTGACTCGGTGGGGACCGTCACCCCGATCACGCCGTTCATGAATGACGGCAACACGTGGTACGCCTGGGTGGACTACAACGGCGCCACGGACCTGTTCGAGGTCCGCCTCTCGCAGGTGAACGTGCGACCCGTCGCCGCGACCACGTCGGCGACCGTGGATCTGCCCACGGTGCTCGGCTCCAGCAGCGCCTTCGTCGGCTTCACCTCTGGGACCGGCGCGGCCGGAGGCGATCACGACATCCTCGCCTGGACCTTCATCAACGCCTTCAATCCTGTCGGCGTGAACGCTGCGCCCATCGCCAACGCCGGACCGGACCAGTCGGTCGCCCAGACCGGTGCCGCGACCACCGTCGCGCTGAACGGCTCGGGATCGACCGATCCTGACGGCGACACCCTCACCTACACCTGGACGGGGCCGTTCACCGGCGGCACGGCCACGGGCGCGACGCCATCGGTGACGTTCGCGACCGCCGGATCCCACACGGTGACGCTCACCGTCAGCGACGGCAACGGGGGCACGGCCACCGATACCGTAGTGATCAACGTGCTCGCCCCCGGAGCCACGCCCGCGCTCCTTCCCAACACGATCACCTCGTCGGCGTCGGCGGACGAGCAGGCCCCGTGGCTCCCGGCAGGCCTGGCCCTGTCGGCCGTCGTGGCCGCCATGTCACTCATCGTTCGTCTGCGGCGGAGGGCAGCATTCGCGCGTCGCTAGGAGGTCGTGTGGCTGTGACGAGAATCCCGCGCCTATCCCTGGCGGTCGCCGGATCCGCGGTGCTCGTGCTGGCGGCCTGCACGACCGCGGCTTCACCTAGCGCCAGCGCACACGACGTCGCGAGCCACGAACCCTCGGCGGAGCCATCGGCATCTGCGGACCCCTTGGCCGTCTGTGAGGGCGTCGAGCCCGAGGGCGAGCCGCTGGAGATCGAGGTCGGCACGCTGTCGTACTCCTTCGACCCGCGAATGATCGAGGGCCCGGTTCAGTGCCAGCCGTTCGTGATCGTGTTCACGAACAGCGACCCCCCGATCGGGAGCGATCCGGGCGGCACCAACGAGCACAACGTCACCATCCGCTTCGAGAACCTCATAGGCCCGCTGCTGTTCGACGGCGAGGTGATCGGCCGGACCACGATCCGCTACGAGGTCCCGGGCCTCCCCGCGGGCGAGCACTACATGTACTGCAAGGTGCATCCGGGGATGACCGGGCGGGTGCTGGTCGCCGAAGCCTGAGCCGACGGGCGCGGGCGCATCCGTCCAGCGCCCACGCAACAACCGAAGTTACAGATTCGCCGCCGGCGAACCCATCGACCAATCGGCTCAGTCGCTGGCGAACTCGACGCTGACCGTCAGTTGTCCGCTGTTGTTGCCGTAGTAGCCCGGATCGCCCTGAAACTGGTTGGCATCGGCGAAGCCGAGGAACAGCCTCGTCGCGCCGCTCGGGATGACGTACGTGTGCCCGACTCCGTCACCGATGAAGAACGTCTGGCCGATCTCGGGAGCGAGCTCGGCGAAGTCCTCGTTGTCGGTGAATCCCAGCCGGTCTGGGTGTTCGCCCTCGACGGGCGTCTCGTCCGTGAGGAAGACGCCGACCAAGAACAGCCCCTTCTTGCGGTGAACGATCCCGGAGATGCCGTTGTGCGAGTTGATGTCGCTGACCCATCCCGCCTCGCCACCTGCGCCTGTGCCGCCCGCCGCGGGGACCGGCTTCACTGTCCCGGCGGTATCCGTCACCGTCATCGTCGTCGCTCCCGGCGGCACCTCCCATATCGGTGGCAGCGTCCCGGCGCCTCCCTCCCCGGGCGCGGGCGGCTCGTCATGCCCCGCTCCGAAGATGTTCGCGGTGGCGAGCACGATCTGACAGGTGGCCGCGTCGGCACCGTTCGCGGCAGGACACTCAGCCGCAGGCACCCCGGATTCGGGCGGCTGCTGCGAGGCGTTCGCCGAGGCCGGCGCATCCATGGACGGCGCGGTGCTGGCCCGTGGACTCGCAGGCCCGGAGGCCGGATCGCCGGCCTCGGTCCCACCCCCGCAGGCGGCGATCGTGAGCGACATGGCCGTGGTGGCCGCCAGTACCCGAACGCGTCTGATCATGTCTGGACCCTCCAGGTACCCGAGGATGAGAAGGCGGCGATGTCAAGCGTGCGGACGAGCTGGTCACTCGGCGCTGAACTGGACGGTGACCGCCAGTTGGCCCGTGTTATTGCGGTACCACCCTGGGTCCCCCTTGAAGAAGAACGCGTCAGCGAACCCGAGAAACAGTCGTGTCGCTCCGCTTGGCACGATGTACGTGCGGCCTGCACCATCGCCGATGAAGAACGTCTGCGCGATCTCGGGCGCGAGCTCTCCGAAGTCTTCGCCGTCGCTGAAGTCGAGCAGCGGGGGCGGGTCGCCCGATGGGGGCGCATCGGTCAGGAACACGCCGACCAGGAACATGGCGTTGTCACGATTGGCGATGCCGGAGATGCTGCCCGCGGCGGTTACACGTGTTTCCCCGACCATGTCCCCTCCCGCGCCGTTCGGCGCGGACCTGCCGGAGATCGGCACCACGAGCCCGGGCGCACCCACCACGATCATCGCCGTCGCCCCGGCTGGAACGGGCCAGACGGGCGGCAGTGTTCCGGCGCCTCCACCTCCTGGCGCCGGCGGCTCGTCCAGTCCGGCCCCGAAAATGTTCGCCGTGGCAAGGACGATCTGGCAGGCCGTCCCCTCAGCGCCCTCCTCCGGCGAGCACTCGGCGGGCGGAACCGTGGGCGTCGGCGAGGGGGTCGGCCGCGCCGTCCTGCTGGGGGTGGCGACCGGCTCGGCAGCCGCGGCGCCCGGTGTATCTCGCTCGCTCGGGGCGGCGCCAGCGGCCGAGTCCGACGCTTCGGCGGCGTCGCCACAGGCGACCAGGGTGGTGGCCAATACTATGGCCGCCAGGAGCCGGATGCGGTCCGTCATCGGTCGGATCCTCGCACTGGGTGATCACTTGATACCACTCCAGCACCGGCTGGTGCTCGGATCAAGACAAGTCAGCGTAGGAGCAGCCCTGGGCAAGTTCGGGCCCGACGTAACAACCGAAGTGACAAATCGGCGCGCCTCATTGGTCGGAGGCCGGCTCGAACGCCACGGTGACCGCCAGCTGGCCGCTGTTGTTGCCGTACCAACCCGGGTCGCCCTGGACGTTGAATGCGTCCGCGAACCCGAGGAAGAGGCGCGTCGCCCCCTCGGGGATGACGAACGTCTTGCCCTGCCCATCGCCGATGAAGAACGTCTGGCCGATGAGCGGCGCCAGCTCCGTGAAGTTTTCGGTGTCCGTGAAACCGAGGCGTTCGGGGTGTTCGCCCTCGACTGGTGTCTCGTCGGTGAGGAAGACGCCAACAAGGAAGAAGCCCTTCCCGCGGTGGACGATGCCGGATATGCCGCCGTGCGAGCTGATGTCCGTGACGAAGCCGACCTCTCCCCCAGGTCCGTTGCCGCCAGTGAATCCGGTGGGCGCTACCGTGCCGTTGGCGTCCGTGACGATCATGGCGGTCGCGCTGTCGGGGACCGTCCACATTGGCGGGAGGGTCCCAGCCCCTCCGTCGCCCGGAGCGGGTGGCTCGTCGTGTCCGGCCCCAAAGATGTTGGCCGTGCTGGGGACGACCTGACAGGCCGAGGCCTCCGCGCCGGCCTCATCGGGGCATGTCGCTCCATCGGCCTGTGAGCCACTCTCGGCCGCGCCGCCCTCTGACGGAGCCGCCTCCGAGGCCGTAACGCTGGCCAGATCCGTTGCCGCGGCCTCGGCCTGGGACGGTTCGCCTGGCGCGGCGGCGCAGCCGGTCGATATCAGGAGCGTGACCGTGAGTGTCGTGAGCGGGCAATACCGTCGGAACATCTCAATTGGTCCTCACCGTGCGGAAGGAGACTTGAGGCGACGCTACGGCTCGAACGACCGCGGATCATGAGCGTCCGGTGACAGTTCCATGAGAATTCATGGCAGCCGACCTTGACGGGCCGATGCAGAATCGTGTGGTCACAGCCAAGGGGAGGGCGTCGTGACGGCGACGATTCCCGCACGTCGACGAACCGCGACCGGGCTCGTGGGGCGAGACTCCGAGCTCGCCGCGCTGCGCTCCCTGCTGAGCGCCGACAGCGCCGTGTCGGTCGTCCACCTCCACGGCATCCCCGGGATCGGCAAGTCACACCTGCTGTCGGCCTTCGCGGATGCCGCCACGGACACCCCGCTGCTGAGGCTCGACTGCCGGACGATCGAGCCCACCCAGCCGGGATTCTCGGCGGCCCTGGCCACCGCAGCGGGGGTCGCCGGCGCGGATGACCCCGCCAAGCTCATCGGCAAACTGAGCGCAGGCACGGTCGTCGTGCTCGACAACTACGAGACATTCCGGCTGATGGACACCTGGCTGCGGCAGGAGCTCGTCCCGCGGCTGGGCGAGACGCATCGGCTCATCATCTCTGGCCGGGAGGCGCCTCAGGCGGCGTGGCTGACCGCTCCGGAGCTGATGGGCCGGGTCCGATCGATCCCGATCGGGCCGATCGACTCGGACGCCGCGATGGACATACTCGCGTCGTTGGGCCTCGAGGGAGAGCGGGCGGCCGCTCTGACCAGGATCGCGCACGGGCATCCCCTGGCGCTGCGGCTCGGATCGGCGGCGCTCGCCAGCCGCCCCGATCTCCCGATCGAGGAGGTCGCGGGCGATCGCCTGCTGGAGCAGCTGGCGGAGATCTTCCTGGCCGATGTGCCCGAGCCGATAACGCGCAAGGCGCTCGAGGCCGCTTCGGTCGTTCGTCGCAGCACGCGGTCCCTGCTCGGCGCCATGCTCCCGGAAGCCGATGCGGACGACCTTCTCACCCGGCTCCGCACACTGCCCTTCGTCGAGACGCGGGCCGACGGCCTCGTGGTCCACCAGGCCGTCCAGCACGCGGTCGACCGGTCGCTCAAGGCCTCGGACCCGGTCCGCTATCGGGACCTGCGGCGCGCGGCATGGAGGCAGCTGCGATCGGAGGTCCGGTCCGCGCCACCCTCGCAGCTGTGGCGCTACACCGCCGACATGCTCTACCTGATCGAGAATCCGGTGCTGCGCGAGGCATTCTTCCCGAGCGGTGCCCAGCCGCTGGCCGTCGAGCGGGCAGTGCCATCGGACCGGGAAGCGGTGCGCACCATCGCCGAGCGCCACGAGACCCCCGAGGCCGCAGCGCTTCTGGTCGAGTGGTTCGACGCCGTCCCCGGGTCGACCTCCGTCATTCGCGATCGCGATGGCCTCGTCATCGGCTTCTTCACGCTCATCGAGCGCGAACAGATCCTGAGCCCGGCGGTGAACGACCCGGTCGTCCACGCCTGGCGGGAGCATCTGGGCGGCATGGCCGTGCCGGAGCGGCAGCAGGTGCTTGGCCTACGACGGTGGCTGGACATGGACCTCGGCGAGATGCCCTGTCCGTCACAGGCCGCCTCCTGGCTCGACGTCAAGCGGACGTACATGCTCCTGCGTCCCGAGCTGCGTGGCATCTACACCGTGGTGGCCGACGTTCCGACCTATTGGCCCGTCGTCCAGCCACTGGGCTTCGTGCCCGCCGCCGGCCCGACGCCGATCGGAAATGTTGACTACTCCTCCGTCTGGCTGGACTTCGGGCCGGACTCGGTGGACGGCTGGCTCACGCGCCTGGCCGCGGGCGAGCTCGAGGTCCAGGAGGCAGTCGGCTTGGACGAGGCATCGCACGAGCTCACCGTCGACGGGAATCGAACGCAGCTCACGCCACTCGAGTTCGGAGTGATGCGCGCCCTGCGGCAGGCCGGTGGCGCGGGGGTGTCGCGCGATCGCCTCCTCGACGAGGTATGGGGCTACGACTTCGACGGTGGGAGCAACGTGGTGGACGTGGTGATCAGCGGCCTCCGACAGAAGCTCGGTGGGCGGCGCGAGCTGCTCGAAACGGTCCGCGGCGTGGGGTATCGGCTCCGCGAGGGCTGACCGACCGCGCCCGGCTCCCAACTCTCACGCGATCCTCATCGCTCTCTCATGCACCGCTCGTGGCGGGTCCATAGCGTTGCGCCATGGGCGCGCAGACGACGCGCCGTTCGTGGAGGTGGCGCAATGAGACCCGCGATCCGTCTCGGTGGACTGCGGCTGGCGATCGTGCTTGGCTCCGTGGTTGTGACGTCGGCGTGCGCGGCTCCGGCCTCGACTCCGGACCCAACGCCATCGGTCGCCGACGCGACGCGCATCGGCTTCCGCGTCGGCGTCGGCATCGCCTGAAGGGCCGACGACATTCACGTCGGAGGCATATGGCTACACCCTGGCGCTTCCCCCGGGCTGGACGGCCACGCAGGCCGAGGGGTCGTGGGATCCCGAGGTGATGCCGTATCCGCGACAGCCGGGCATGGACAGCTTCCGTGGGCCGGCGGGCTACCGCGGGTTGATGACCAGCCGGCCGTTCGGCCCGTCGGAGGATCTGGGCACCGCCGCCGACGCACTCGCCGCACAGGTCGTCGATGAGGTGCCTGTCTGCGGGGAGCCGCTCGAGCGGGTCGACGTCACGGTCGACGGCGAGCCGGCACTGCTGTGGAGGTACTACTGCAGCGACGGCTTCGACGTCTTCAACGTCGCGACGGTGCGGGAGGGGGCGCTGTATGTGTTCGGATACATTGCCGCGGAGGGAGACGCGGACGGGGCGCGAGCGGCCGTGGACGCGATTCTGGCCAGCATCTCCTTCGAGGAGTAGCCGGGGATGACGCCGAAATCCTCACGAGAACCTCATCGGCCGCTCATGCGCGCCCGCGGGCCCGCCCTTAGGTTCGAGATGAACGGCGCGCAGATGCCGCGCCGCATCGAGGACAACGCAGATGCTCGACCCACGCGCCGTCGTCAGCCGCTACGTCTCCGAGGTGCTGATGGGCACCGACGACCAGGCGGTCGACAGCCTCATTGCCAACGAGCCGTTCCGGCAGCGCGTGCTCGCGTTCCGAAGCGCCTTTCCCGATCTGGCGGTCCAGCCGGACCTCCTCTTCGCGGAGGGGGAGCTGGTGGCGATGCATGCCACGGGGCGCGCGACGCATCGGGGCACGTTCCAGGGCATCGCCCCCACGGGGCGCACGTGGAGCGCCACGTGTAGCGCGCTCTATCGCGTGCGCTCTGGCGCGATCGTGGAGGCGTGGGTGCAGTGGGACCTGCTGGCGATCCTCGAGCAGATCGGCGGCGTGCGTCGCGCCGAAGCTGCGACGGCGTAGAACTCAGAGGAGGATCGACCGATGGCTTTTAAGAGGGCACTGCTCTTGGCGCTGGTTGCGACCGTCGTCACGACGGGCGTCGTGTTCGCAGCCTTCACGCCTTTCCTGCAGGCGAGCGGCACGGCGAACGAAGCTGAGATTCGCGACTTCGTAAAGTCCATGAAGGAGGTACGGCACCTCGACAGCACGCAGCTGCGAATCATCGAGGTGGTCGTCGACTCGGGCGGCACCGGGTGGCATACCCATCCCGGGACCCCGTCCCTCGTGATCGTCGAGCCCGGGGCCCCCATCGACTATGTCGCGCCGAACAGCGATGGCGTCTGCGAGACCCGACGCCTGAACCCGGGCGACATGATCTACCACCCGAGCTCGGTTCACGACCTGCGCGCGGTGGGCGACGCCAACGCCGTCTTCACGGTGATCTATTTCTCGGTGCCCGGCGTGACCCTCACGCACGGTGCCGACCGTCCCTGCTGACGCGGCGCAATTCGTAGCAATCGAGGTTACGTGGGGTCTGGGGAAGGATGGGTGCCGCTGCGGCGCCCGAGCCCCGGACCCAGCGCGTCACGGCCTCCCCACTGGGACCCCGACGTAACAACCAAAGTTGCAAATCGGCAGGGCGGGCGCCTCGCTCGCGAGCACGTAGGAAAGGGGTCAACCTCATGAACTCAGGACACTCCAGGCCCGCGGATGCGCGGCACCTGACCACCCTCCTGGCGCTGCTCCTGCTGGCCGCTTGCAGCACGCCGGCGGCTTTGCCCAGCGCGCACGAGACCGCAAGCCATGACGTGGCCTCCGTGGCGGCGGAGCCATCGGCATCCGTGGACCCGCTGGCCGTCTGCGAGGGAGTCGAGCCCGAGGGTGAGCCGCTCGAGATCTCGGTGGGCACCGCCTCCTACTCCTTCGACCCGCGTGTGATCGAGGGGCCGACGCATTGCCAGCCGTTCGTGATCGTCTTCACCAACAGCGACCCCGCGATCGCCAACTCCCCGGCCGGCAGCAACGAGCACAACATCACCATCCGCTTCGAGAACCTCATCGGCCCCTTGCTGTTCGACGGCGAATTGATCGGCGTGACCACGATCCGGTACGAGGTCCCGGGCCTCCCCGCAGGCGAGCACTACATGTACTGCAAGGTGCATCCGGCGATGACGGGGAGCGTGGTGGTGGCTCCGTGACCCTGACGGTCTGGGCCGCACTGGCCCGCCGCGCCCCGGTGACATCCGCTCTCGCGGCTTGGCTGGCGATAGCCGGCGCCGGTTGCGCCACCGCTTCGGACGCCGACGGCGTTCGTCGCCTTGAGGCGACGAGCGGCGCGGCGGCCTCGGCCGATGCCGTGCCAGCCGCGCTGACCTTCACTCCCGAAACTGATGCGACCGCGAACGGCACGGTCACTCTCGAGGACGGCGGCACCATCACGGCCACGGCGTCCGACGGCACGACGTTCGAACTGGCGGTGCCATCGCAGGCAGTGACGGGCGACACCAAGATCACACTGACACCGCTGGCCGACGTGGGAGGCATCGAGGCTGACGCGATGCACGGCGTCCTGCTGGAGCCGGACGGGCTCGAGTTCTACGAGCTCGCGCGACTGACCATCACGCCCGCGGAGCCGATCCCGGTCGAGGAGCAGCTCGTGTTCGAGGCCGCCGGCGACGGGGCGGACCCGGCCCTGGCCTTGGTCGATCCAGACTCGGAGGCGATTGTCATCCTGCTCGATCATTTCAGCGTGGCCGGCATCGCCACCGCGAGCGAGGCCCAGCGCGCGCTGTTCCTCGAGAGAAGCGCGGCGAACGCCGAGGCGCGCCTCACCAGCCAGGTGCGGGTTCGCATCGGGGACGAGCGCTACCGCCAGCTGACGGGTGAAGCGCCGACCGGCATGATCGAGCGCCAAGCTTTGGACGAGATCGCCGCTGAGTACCAGCGCGAGGTCCTCGACAAGCGCCGTGCGGCGGCCGCGGAGAGCTGCCGGGCGCTGCGCGCATACATGAAGTCGATCATCAGCTGGGAAAGGCAGTGGCAATTGGCGGGCGTGACCGACGCCGAGGAGGCCGCCAGTCTCGCCCGCGTCTCGGAGGCGGTTCAGTACGCCCAGTCCCGCTACGACGAGTGCGAAAAGGAGGCGATCGCCGCCTGTAAGGACGCCGAGGATCCGCAGGTCCTCCTCGACTTCTGGCTATGGATCGAAGTTCCGGTCGACAAGTCGCGCGCGGATCAGCTGTGCAAGGGCGAGGGGTTCAGGCTCGAGTTCACTGGAACGGGTTTCCCGATCACCCGTACAGGCCAAACAACCATCGCCGTCGGCGGATACGCCGTTGGCTGCCCGGCGGGCGACGACACCTGGTCGCTCGGCGGCGAGATGACAATCGATTACAGCCAGGTCCTTCAGCCGAACACCAGCGACTTGGTGGACGCGACCGGTGGCCAGACGCCTGACCGCTTCGCCCTCACGTTCGGCCAAAGCGGCGGAGAGGTGCGATGGACAACTGTGCTGTTCACCGACGCGCTCGGCGAGCCGGCGGCCGAGCTCCAATGGGTCAACAACCTCGGTGAGGAGTACGGGCCGTTCCCGCTCGACGTGGCGCGGACTGAGCACGAATGCGAAGAGGCGGCGCCGTGAGCCCAGCCCCGACTTGGACCACTCAGCATCGCATTGGAGGAAGCAATGACTAGGACCGTCCTCGCGATCCTCGCGGTCGCATCAATCGCGCTCGCCGCGTGCACTTCGAGCTCGGATAACACAGGTGGCGGCGCAGCCGCAGCCGATGCCGCCGCGGCGTCGGCCGCGACGGGTGGGGCCGCGGAGGAGACGACCTCACCCGCCGACGCTGGTGGCGGCTCAGGTGGCGGCGGTGAGGCCGCGGCCAACGCCTGCGAGTTCCTGGAGCCCGGCGACGTCGAGAGTGCCTACGGGTACCCGGTCACCGAAGAGCCTCCGGCTCTCGAAGGTGACACCGGCTGCGCCTACGACGATGCCGACGGCGAGACCGTCGTGAGCCTCGGGTATCTGCCCGACTACGGTGCGGACAACTTCCCGACGTACCGCGACATGCAGGACGACGCCGAGGACGTCGAGGGCATCGGCGATGGGGCGTTCTGGTCCGGCGGCCAGCTGCACATCATCAAGGGCGAGGCCTACCTGACGATCAACCCGCAGGGCGGACGGCTTCAGGCGGAATCGGAGGAGGAGACCATCCGCTCGGCGACGGAGGATCTCGCGGGGACCGCGGTCGACAACATGCCCTGACGGACGCGAGCTGACCGACGACCCGGGACTCGGCGTTTGCGCGCCCTCGCACCCGCGCCTACCCTCGCGGGCACATGACCCCACCCCTCCAGCAGTGGTTCGACCGGTTCCCGGAGGGGTGGTGGGGCTACCACTGGGCCGCGCCGCAGCCGTTGAGCGCGGTCGAGATCGTCGGCACCAACGTGATCGACGCCCGCCTGATGGCGACGCTCTGGGCAGTCGTCCACAGACGCCGGAGCGTGATGCTGAGCTCAGAGGCGCCGCAGGCCGGCAAGACGACCACGCTCAGCGCGCTCGTGGACTTCCTCCCGGACGGCACCACCGGCATCTTCGTCCGCGGCTGGTGGGAGCAGTTCGAATGGGTCGACGAGGTCGAGCCCGGCACGGGCTACCTGCTCGTCAACGAGATGAGCGACCACCTGCCGATCTACGTCTGGGGCCGGGCCGCGCGGGGCGTGCTGATGCTGGCCGGCAAGGGGTGGGGGATGGGCGGCACCATGCACGCCGACTCGCTGCCCGAGGCGCTCGACACCTTCCGCACCGAGCTCGGAGCGACCGATGCGGACCTCGCCGGCATGACGATCTACCTCCAGTTCTCCGCGTACTTCACCCCCGCCGGGATGTATCGGCGCGTGGAGGAGGCCTGGCACCTGCGCCTGGATGAGGCCGGGGAGTTGGCGCCCGTGCGGCTGGGGGCGATCGCCGGGGACCGATCGCCTCGCATGACCGGTGCGCAGCGATTGCCCTCGCCGCCGATGCTGGGGTCCGACGGAGGTCGATCGGCGCAGCCGTTCGAGCACGACCCTGCCGCCTACGCGGTCCTGGCTGCGAGCCTGGGCATGGAAGTCGATGCGCTCGAGGCCGAGATCGCTGAGCGTGCCGCCTTCCTGGAATCGCTCGCGGAGAGAGGGATCTGCGATCCGCCCGCGGTGGCAGCGGCCGTTGCGGCGTACCCGGAGCTGCCGACCTAGAAGTTCAGGTCCGCCGCGCCGCCCTCGTTCACGGTCGTGACCGTCGTGGCGTTGCCGGCCGCATCGGTCGGTGTCGCCGACGGCGTCCAGACGGCGAGCGCGTTCGCGTTGAGCCGGACGGTCGTGCCCGCTTCGGTGCCGAGGGTGATGGCGATGTTTGTGCCCGTTCGGACCATCGCGGACGCGGTGCCGGAGGCGCCCCAGGTCGAGTTGGCGGTGACGTACTCGCCACCGAGCGCGACCGACCCGAGCGGCAGCTGCACCGTGTTGGTCGAGTTCCAGACGGTCAGCGTGTCGTTGGCGCCGGTGTTCGTGATGCGCACCACGACGCCGGTCGACGCGCCGGCCCACCCGGCGAGGACCGACTCCGGGTCGATGTTCTCCGACCAGGTGTACGTGATCACGTCCCCGGTCGCGGGGCGCCCGGACTGCCCGCCGCCCTGGGTCGGCTGCACGTTCGTGCCGGTCGGGCCCGTGTTGTCCAGCGCGACCGTGAAGCCCGTCGTTCGGCACTGGAGCGCGGCATTGGCGGCGCTCACCGAGTAGTTGTAGGTCCCGGGCGCGAGCGGATTGCCGGCCGTGAACGACGCGGTCCGCCAGCCGTAGGCGACGCCGCCGACGCTGTAGGCGCCTGCCGTCAGCGACGCGAGGAACTGGCCACCGGTGAGCGGCCGGATGTCGGCCGTCACACGCGTGGCCGGGCCGGTGATGTTGGCGTAGACGAAGTAGGCGCTGCCCTGCCGGATGGAGCCGCCCAGATAGGGAGTCGTCTTCGAGATGATGCTGGACGGGATCGTCGGCGCGGCCGCGTCGTTCGTGAAGCAGGCTGCGGTCGCCTCGGACGCTATGGTCGTCTCCTGGTCGCCGAAGAGCGCCGCCGAGCCGCGTACTCCGACGCCAACGACGAGCGCCGCGACGGCGATGGCGGCCAAGACGCTGAGCAGCCCCAGGCGGCGCACGCGGCTCACTTCCGGGCTCCGGCGCCGTCGCCCTGGGCGATGACGTCGGCGCGCGCCGTCTCGGTCACGCAGGTGCGGTGGTCGCCGTCCGCGCAGCGGGCCATATCCTCGAGGATCGAGAGATCGTCGCCGCCGAGCACGGTCTTGCCAACGAAGTGAATCGGCCAGCCGGTGCCCTTCTGCCGACGGATCCGTCGCCACACCGCCTGGAGGCGAGCGGAACGGTCGGCGACAGCCGGCTTAGGGGCTGGCGAGGGCGACGCATCGGTCCCGGCGGTCATTCCCGCGAGAAGGGCGTCCGTGGCCAGCAGGGCAAGGCCGAAGGAGAGCCAGCTCACGAGCCCGGTGGGCGTCGACATCATGATGAGCGCGAAGCCGGCCGCCGGAACCCAGGCTTCGACCACGCCGACGATCGCGTCAGCGGGAACGGCCGATGGATCGGGCGAGTCGTTCGCATCGCCCTTGGTCTGGACGAAAGGCTGGCCGTTCTCCTCGACGATCTGCATGACCCGGTGGGTGACGTATGCGCCGTTGGCGGCGCGCCAGGTGACGATGTCACCGACCTCGATCTCATCGATCGGACGCTCCACGACGACGATCGCGGCGCCCATCGGGATGGTGGGCGACATCGAGTCGCCGCGGATGGCAAAGACCTCGCGCCCGATCGCGGGCGCGAGGATCGAAGCAGCAGGGACGAGGATGCCGAAGGCGATCAGCATCCCGATCAGCGCGCTGAGGATGAATCGCAGCGGGCGCATCGGTTTGGTAATCGCTTTCGGCGTGGAGCCGGCGGCCAGGCCGCCAGCCCCACCCGGAAGCTTTACGGGTTGTTCGCGGTCTGCTCCGCATCGAAGGTGAACGTGGTCACCGCCGTTGCGGCCGCATATGCGTTGCCCGTTGCGAGCGGCAGGGAGATCCGGAAGCAGAGCGTCTCGTTGGAGAGCCCGGCCAGGGTCCGGTCGCCCGCCTGGGCGCCCGCAGCGGGCGAACCGACCGCCGCCGAGCCGGCTCCGAGCACGCCGGTGTACAGCTGCGTGCCGTCGAAGTTGTCGCACGGCGTGGCCGGGAGCGTGGCGTCGATCGTCTTGACCGTCAGGGTCAGCGCGTCGCGCAGGAGCTTCGCATCGGGGTTGGTGGTCGAGGTGCTGATCGAGTAGCGCAGCTGCGCCGTGCCGTCGTTCTCCACGACCACGTCGTCCGTGATCATGTCGCCCGGCATGAGCGGCGAGATGCTCAGCGTCAGCCCGTCGATCTTCACGTCGTCGAGGATGATCGACCCCGACGAGAAGGTGCCGTCGACCGTCTCCTGGTCGGTGAAGACCGCCAGTGACATCGCGGCGCTGAAGGTTCCCATGAGCGTGAGGCCGACCGCCAAGCCGATGAGGCGGTTACGTCCTCGAGGTGTATTCGTGTTCATCGGTTTTGGCTCCAGTCAGTCCTGCTGCGTTTGCCTGCCGGGTCCCGGCAGATCGGTTCTTGTCATGTTTCGTATCGGTCCCGGACCTCATTAGTCGTCCGGCTGTGAGAAATGCTGGTCCGATGGTCATGCGAGCGCGATGGCTCATTGGTCCGCCCCGACTTTGGGACCCCGCCGGTCATGACCCCGGCCCGCGTCGGGGGCCCGAGGGGGCAGTACTTCCAGGTACTCACGAGGGGCGCGTGGCTCCTGCGCAACACGCCGCGACGCCCTCCGGGGATTCCGGCGCGCTCCGGCCGGCCCGATGGCGGCTCGCCGCGGGTCCTGTTCCGCCCACAGGACCAGGTGCCGGCCGACAGAAGGACTACCCTGCCCACGATGTCCGAACCGCGGCCGATGTTCATCATCAATCCGGTCGCCGGAGGAGGACGTGGAAGGCGCGCCCAGGCCCAAATCGTCACCTTGCTCGGCCAGCGGGCGAGCCGCGCGGTCGAATTCGCCTCCACCCAGCGGCCCGGTCATGCGGTCGATCTGGCGCGTGAGGGCGCAGCATCCGGCTTCGATCCGATCGTCGCCGTGGGCGGCGACGGGACGGTGCACGAGGTGGCGAATGGCCTGCTGTCGTCGGGCGCCGCGATGCCGCGCCTGGCCGTCATCCCCATTGGGACCGGCAACGACTTCGCCCGCAGCGTGGGGATCCCCACTGAGCTGCGAGCAGCGGTTTCGGTGGCAGCCGGCGGGACAGGGCGCACGCGGGTCGTCGACGCGGCCCGATGCGGTGACCGCTACTTCGTCGTGCTGGCAGGCACCGGGTTCGCCGCGCGCGTGGCGAGCGCGGTCAACGACTCCCCGTCATGGTCGAAGATCGGCGCCCTGCCCTTTGTCTTTCACACGCTGCGCGAGGTCCTGACGAACCGGAACGTCCTGCTGACGATCACGTTGGATGGGGCGACCAGGATCCACCAGCCGACGTTCATGGTGTACGTGTCGAACTGCCGCTTCTCGGGTGGCGGCATGCAGCTCTCGCCCGAGGCGCAGCCGGACGACGGGCTGCTCGATGTGTGCCTGGTGGGGGACGCGTCGCGGCGCGACGTTGTCACCATGCTGCCCAAGGTCTTCTCCGGCGGCCATGTCGGGCATCCGACGGTCTCTCTGCACCGCGCGTCCACGGTTCGCGTGGAGGGTCCGCCCCACGTCCAGGTGCAGGCAGAC
Organism: uncultured Chloroflexia bacterium; assembly: GCA_963840205.1. Lineage (GTDB taxonomy): Bacteria > Chloroflexota > Limnocylindria > QHBO01 > QHBO01 > JACDBZ01. The sequence continues at coordinate 39,550 of CAWIXZ010000012.1, read as the reverse complement.
GGCGAGGTGATCGGCGCCCTCCCGATGGAGGTCTCGGTGGTCCCCGGCGCGCTGAGGGTCCTGACCGCCAACTAGCGGGTCCCGCGCTCCGTCGGATTTGTAACTTTGGACGTTACGTCGGGCCCGCGGGGAGAGTGATGCGTCTGCGCCGAGCCCCCGCTTCCGCGGCCTGTGGTGCGCTCAGGCAACACCGTACTGGTACGAATCGGTCAAGCACACGTACGTCATCCACACCGGACCGCACCAACCGAGCAAGCTACCTCCTATTGCATACCCGTACTTTCGACTATGCTGCGGACCGCTTACCGCGTTGCGGACCTAAACGGTTCCGGCGCGGCTCGGTGTGCCACATATCCGACCCGACGGCTCCGCCGACGGCCACCGGCCATCAATCGTGTAGCTCAATGGAGTCGTCTCGCCGTGTTTCACGCCACTCGGTCCACCACCACCCCCGGCAGGACCGCCCTCGTGCTCCTGGCGCTCGCAGCGCTGCTGCTTTCGCTGTTCTCGCTTGCAGGACCCGTGCTGGCGGAACACGCCACCGCAGACGGCCCCGAAGTCGCCGCAGCCCGGAATCTCGCGCGTGAGAACAACGGTGGGAACATCACTGCCTGTCCCGCCGGAAAGACGCTCGTACGGTTTGAGACGGCTGGCACAGGAGGCTCGTCGGGCGGTGTTACCTACACCATCACCGCGGGCAAGCTGACATTTACCACTAGCGGCGTACTCGTTGTTGAGGCGCTCATCAAGGGCGGCGCCGGCACCAACATCTACGACTACAGCGGCGCGACCACCGGCTTCGCGGGACCCGGAATTGCCCACGATGACGGCCTCGTCGGTCCGCTAGGGGCGATCAGTAACGTTGGCTTCTGCGTAATCACGCAGCCGACCGGCGACCTGCTGATCAACAAGACGGGCGCCAACGGCGCGCTTGCGGGCGTGACCTTCACCCTGACCGGCACCGGCTTCACGACGCAGACGGACGTCACCGATGCCCAGGGCAAGGCCAATTTCGATGACCTCGTCCCGGGCACCTACACCCTGACCGAGACGACCCCCGCCGGCTACCAGGCCAACGGTCCGTGGACCGTCACCGTGTCGGCCACCGGCGTGGTCAGCATCGCGGGACTGACCGCGAACCAGGACGGCAGCTTCAACATCACGAACACGCTCATCACCGGCGACCTGCTGATCAACAAGACGGGCGCCAACGGCGCGCTTGCGGGCGTGACCTTCACCCTGACCGGCACCGGCTTCACGACGCAGACGGACGTCACCGATGCCCAGGGCAAGGCCAATTTCGATGACCTCGTCCCGGGCACCTACACCCTGACCGAGACGACCCCCGCCGGCTACCAGGCCAACGGTCCGTGGACCGTCACCGTGTCGGCCACCGGCGTGGTCAGCATCGCGGGACTGACCGCGAACCAGGACGGCAGCTTCAACATCACGAACACCGAGGCGCCTGACCTCATCTTGAACAAGGTCCAGGTCTCGGAGTGTGAGATCTGCGACGCCTTCACCCCGGGCTTCTACTTCAACCGCAGCGCGCACGGGGAGACACCAGGCAACGAGGTTGCTGACCGCCTGCTGGGCGATTCGCCGATCACGATCGACGGCACCACCTTCGACTCCGTTGACGACGTCCACACGTACCTGGACGCCGACATCGACGGCGCCGATGGCAAGAAGGGCCTTTCGGCCGACGGCCAGCTGGTCCGCCACTACCTCGCGCTTCAACTGAACGTCTGGTATGCGGACGAGGGCGACTGCGACCTCGGCGCGCTCATGGTCGATGACACGCGCACCGTCCAGGACCTGCTGGATGCCGCCGAGGAACTCTTGGGTGGCGCACATACCGATGCGCAGGCCCGCGAGCTGAAGGACGACATCGCCGCGGTCAACGAGAGTGATCCGGGCGATGGCACACTGACCTGCCCCGACGATGCCGAGCAGGGTGAGGCCACCGCGCTGGAGGGCGTGACCTTCACGCTCGTCAACGAGGAGCTCGAGTACGACGAGAGCTTCGAGACCGATGACGCCGGACGCGTCACCTTCCCGGATCTCGAGGACGGCACGTACACCCTCACCGAGAGTGGCGCTCCCGCCGATTGCGAGACTGCCGGTCCGTGGACCGTGGTGGTTGAGAACGGGGAGATCACCGTGTTCGTCGGTGACGTCGAGGACGACGAGGAGCTGACGGCCGATGAGGACGGCAGTTTCACGATCGTTAACGAGTGCGATGACACCGGCGGGGGCGGGGACGAGACCGGCGAGATCATCGTAGTCAAGGACGACCTGACCGACTCCGGCGACGAGTTCGTCTTCGAGGCGACCTACGACAACGAAGGCTTCACGCTCAGCGATGACGGCACCAACGAAGGTGACGAGGATCGCAACGAGAGCGGCCCGATCGATGCCGAGGAGGAGCACGTCATCACCGAGGCCGTTGAGGGTGACTGGGAGCTGACCGATGTCGAATGCGTGAGCGATGGTGACAGCACCTTCGAGCGCGTCGGTGACAGCGCCAAGGTCGTCCTCGCCGAGGGTGACACCGTCACCTGCACCTTCACCAACGACTTGGAGGAGGAAGAGGAAGACACCGGCAGGATCAAGATCTTCAAGACGATGTGCACCGAGATCGGTCAGCAGAACACCTGCAACGGCCCTGGTGACACGTCACTCAATGGGTACCAGATCGACTTCGAGATCTATGCCGGCACAGGGACGAGCGGGACGCTCGTGGACACGATCACGGTGACCCTGGGGGAGAACGAGCAGGGACAGGGCAACCTCGGCGATGGCAGCTTCGGGAAGATCGACAGTGACGATCTCGACGCCGGGACCTACACGGTCTGCGAAGTTCCGGTGGCCTACCTAGACGACGACGAGGTTGATCTCGTCGTCACCCCGCGGCCGGAGGCCGGCGACGGTGGTTCGACCGGCGGGCAGCAGACGCTGTTCGGTGACAACTGCATCGTTGTCGAGGTGAAGAAGGGCACGGCCACAGTTAAGTTCCTCGACCAGAAGGACGAGGAGGAGGAGGCCGACACCGGCACGATCGTGATCGACAAGGTCGTCACCGGCACGGGGGCCTCGGGCACCGAGGACTTCGCGATCACCCTGACCGGGCAGACCGTCTTGGCCCTGTCGGCCAACGATCCGGCGGTGTCGTTCGAGATCGAGATCGACGCCGAGGACACGTACACCGTGTCCGAGGCGCTGACGGCCCTTCAGAACGCCGCCGGCTGGACTCTGACGGGAATCGTGTGCACCAGCGACGAGAACGGCGTTCTCCCTGATGCGATCGGCTTCACCCTCGAGGCGGACGAGACGGTCACGTGCGTCGTGACGAACAACTTCGCCGCTCCGTTGGTGCCTACGCCTGGGCTCGTGATCGACAAGGTCGCGAGCACCGAGACGATCACGATCACCGGCGCGCCCGGCGCGTTGGTGGCAACTCCGTCGATCGTCACCTGGACGCTGAGCTACACGCTGGTTAACGGGCCGGTCACCGGCGCGGTGATCACCGATCCGCTCCCGGCCGGGTTCACGTTCATCGACGCGTCGAACGGCGGCTCTCTGATCGGCAACACCGTCACGTGGAACCTCGGGACGGTCAACGCGAGCGGCTCCGTGACCTTCCGCACGACGGTTAACCCGGTGACCGTGGCTCGGGGTACCGTGACCAACACGGCCACCATCGACTCGAACGAGACAGCACCTGACACTGGTCAGGACAGCGTGACGGTCTCGCAGACCGGGACGCAGGCCAGCGTCTCGACTCCGGCACCGACGCCGGTGGTTCGCACGGGGACGGCGACGTCCACGGGCGTGCCGAACACCGCCACCTCGACCGATGCCGGACTGACGGCCGCGGCCATGCTTGGGAGCACTGATGCTGCTGAGCGCAGGGGTGTTCGTGTCCGCAGCCATGGGAAGCGGGCGCCGACGCCGGTAGCCCAACCCCGAAAACCGACCGCGAGGGCCCTGGTGCGAACCGGGGCCCTCGCTCTTTCTATCGTCGTCGTCGGCGGTGCCCCAGGTGCCAGCCGTCGCACCACTCGCATCGGTATGGCTTCAGGCCGGAGTAGGCCATCCGCCCATGGCGGCATCGGCTCAGCGCCTCCCGCCGGCTCACGAACGCGACCTTCGAGAGGCACGCGCGCTCCTGGATCGGCAGGTCGCGGTTCACGAATTGGCGGTAGTCGAGGACGGGCATGAACCGATGCTGACGCGCGTCCGTGACACCTCCGGTGTCGCGAACGAACGCCGCACCCGCAGACCCATCTCACGGATCCCGACGTAACTCTCGTTGTTACAAATGCCGGCATCAAAAATGAGAAAATTCACCCTGTGGCCCCCCTGAGCAACCGCGACCGCGCGGCCCTCCCGAAGTCCGCCTTTGCCTGGATCGACTCGACCGGCCGACGGCGCCTTCCCATCCACGACGAGGCCCACGTCCGGAACGCCCTGGCTCGCTTCTCCCGCACCCCGTTCGAGACTCCGGAGGCGCGCGAGCACGCCCGCAACAAGCTCCTCCGGGCGGCCAAGAAGTACGGGATCATGCCGGTCGGATTCATCGACGGGCAGCTCAGGCGTGCGCGTGACGGCGACGTGAGCGACCTGCCGAAGGGCGAGGTCACCTTCCTGCGGACCGATATCGAGAACTCGACCGGACTCCTCCGGCGCCTTGATGGCCGATACGGGCCACTCCTCGACGACGTCCGCGGCATCATGCGGCGAGCGGTGCGCAAGTCCCGCGGCGTGGTGATCGACTCCCGAGCCGATGAGTTTTTCGCGGCCTTCAGCTGCGCTCCGGACGCACTCGACGCGGCGCTCGAGATCCAGCGCGCCCTCGCGGAGACGTCATGGCCCGATGGCGTGAAGGTGCGCGTCCGAATCGGTCTCCACACCGGCCGTCCGACCCTCCGCAAGACCGGCTACGTCGGCATGGACGTGCACACCGTGGCGCGCATCTGCGCCGCCGGGCACGGCGGGCAGATCCTCCTATCGGCCTCCGCTTACCAGGCGCTTACCGCGGCATTACCGCCGGGCGTCAAGCTCCGATCGGTCGGGACGCATCGGCTCCGTGGGCTGCCTGAGCCGATCAAGCTCTACCAGGTCGAGGCCGATGGCCTGCCGACCACGTTCCCGCCGCTACGCCGGGACGTCGATCCGGAGGAACGCGCGGCCGAAGCCGAGGTTCGCGGCTGGGACGAGGCCTGGGCCCGCTCCAAGGCGGTCGGGCACTGAGTGGGCGGAATCGTCGTCCGTCCGGCTCGACCCGATGAGTTCCAGCAGATCGGCGACGCGGTCGTTGCGGCATACCGAACGCTGCCGGGCCTGAGCGAGGGAGAGGAGTACGACGCGGTCCTGCGCGATGTCGCGCACCGGGCGGTGACATGCGTCGTGCTGGCGGCGGAGCTCGACGGCGAGCTCGTGGGCACCGCCACGTACGTTCCCGGGCCAGGACCGTACGAGGAGCGGCACGACCCCGAGGCCGGCTCCATTCGCATGGTCGGCGTGCTTCCGGAGGCGCGTGGTCGGGGTGTCGGGAAGGCGCTGGTCGAGGCATGCATCGCGGAGGCACGAGCCTCAGGCCGCGCCCGGGTGCGGCTCAGCACCCGCACGGTGATGGCGACCGCGCAGGGCATGTACGAGCGCCTCGGGTTCCGGCGCGAGCCGGACGACGACTGGTCCCCGGTGGAGGGGATCGACCTGCTGGGGTACGTGCTCGAGCTGTCCCCGCCCTAGGGCAGCCTCACGAAGTCGTCCAGGAAGTCCCGCGCGACCTGCGTGTCGACCCGATAGGTCTTATCGGTCGCCTTGCAGAAGATGTCGCCGGTGACGGTGACCGACACCACCACGTCGCCGAGGAAGTGCGGGCCGCCGGAGTCGCCGTAGCAGGTGCCACCGTCGCCGGTCGCCTGGTTCATCGACAGCGTGAACCACGCCGCCGTGAGCGAGTTCGCGGTCTGCGTCGCCCAGCGGCGAGTCGGATCCCAGTACAGCGCCTGGTGGGCCTGCTGCTTCGAGTCGCGCACCGTGCCGTAGCCCGCCGCGATGAAGGTCGTGGACTTGAGCTGCTGGGCCGTCATGTTCGACAGGAGGTTCAGCGTCGGCAGCTTCGCCGGCGTGATGCCGCGGACCGCCTTGTCGAACACGACCACCGCGATGTCGTACGTGTCGTTGGCGCCGCCCGATGCGTACAGCGGGTGCATGTGCGCCGTGCCCGAGTAGAACGTCTTCAGCGCGCGGGTCCTGACGGTGCCGTCCGCATTCTCGGGAATTGTCAGGTCGAAGCTGACGTACATCGTCTGGCCGTCGAAGTCGAGACAGTGCGAGGCGGTCAGGAAGACGGTGGGGGAGATGAGCGTGCCGGTGCAGTAGATCCACACAGCCGTCCGTCGTCCTCGGCCATCAGCGCGCCGACGTTGCGGTACGTGTTGTTCGCGTCCACCTGGCCGTAGCTGATCGCCGCCGCGGGCGTAGTGAGCGCGAGCAGCAGGGTCGCCGTGGCCAACAGGCCGATGAGTCGTCGCAATGGAACCCCCTCCGGTAGATCTGAATCACGGGCGAACGCCCGGCGTGACCACCCATCTTCCGTGACGCCGTCAACTAGCATCCGCCTCCGAGCCCTGAAGCTGGGCGCCGAGAGGAGGATGCACATGGCCGAGGTGGGAGATGGAGGCGTGGTCCTCCTGCCTGGTGAGGGCAAGGCGGTCGATTTGGCGGGCGCGACCGTCCGAACGCTTCACGCGACGGACGCAGGGACCGATGGATCCTTCGCGCTGGTCGAGACGGTCGAGGCGGTGGAGGGCTTCGGGCCGCCGCTCCACGTGCACCGGGACGCCGCGGAGTCCTTCTACGTGATCGAAGGCGAGTACCTGATGCACATCGACGGGCGCGACTTCACGTGTCCCGCCGGCTCGTTCGTGCACGTCCCGCGCGGGATGCCGCACACCTTCCGCGGTGCCCTCGGGAGCCGGAAGCTCAACCTGTACACGCCCTCCGCGATGGTCGGCTACTTCGAGGAGCTGGCCGATGCGCTCAAGAGCGGCGTCGACGATGAGCGGCTGGGCGAGATCGCCGAGCGTTACTCGATGACCGTGCTCGGCCCGGCACCCGAGGGCTACCTCTAGCGGGGACTACGGAGCGGCGGGTTCGATGGGGCACTTGGGGTCGACCTTCACCACGTCGACCTCGAAGTCGCCGATCTTGTCGCCGAAGCCGCTGTACAGGACGATGCTCGCGGTCGGTGTGCCCAGCGCGTCGGTGACGGTGATCGTCTCGTCATAGCCGACGAAGTCGATCAGCTCCCGGTGCTGCTCTGGCGTCACAGCTGGGGTCCGCGAACGACAGGGTGACCGAGTCGGGCATCTGCCCGCCGATCAGGTCGAGCAGCACTTCCTCGTATGGCTCCTGTGGCCCGGATTGATCCCCCGGGAAGTCTTCCGCGCCGTAGTCCATCTGGGAGACCGACGTCCCGGTGTAGGACCACGTCCCGTCCTCGTTGGGGCATCCCGTGACGGTGCCGGCCTCGTCCAGACGCGAGTCGCTGGGTGAACCGTCCAGGTGCGGGATGGGGATGTCCGATCGGCTGTACTCCAGGGTGAAGCCAAGCGGCAGGCAGAGCTTCTCCGCGCGCTCCTTGTTCACCGGGTCGTCGATCCACAGCCAGAAGTCGATGAGGGGCTGGGTATCCTTCGCGTCCTTGCACGCCTCGATCGCCTCGTCCTCGCACTCCTGCTTGCGGGACTGGGCGTACTCGAGTGCCTCCACGACACGTGCCTGACTTGCCGCGTCCTCGGCCTCCGTCAGGGCCGCGAGCTGCAACTGTCGCTCCCAGCGGATGACCGAGCGCACGTAGTCCCTCAACGCCCTGCAGCTCTCTTCGGCGGCGGCCCTGCGCTTATCGATCACCTCGCGCTGGAACTCAGCGGCGATCGCATCGAGCGCCTCGCCCGGGACGCCGCCGGCTGCGTCCTCGTCACCGGTTCCCGTCAGCTGACGGTAGCGCTCCTCACCGATGCGCTGCCGGACCTGGGCGTTGAGCCGCGCCTCGGCGTTGGCGGCGTTCTTCTCCAGCATGCGGGCGCGCTGCGCTTCACTTGCCGTCGCGATGCCCGCCACGCTGAAATGCTCGAGCAGGATGACGATCGACTCTGACTCCGGGTCGACCAAGGCGAGGGCCGGGTCCTCCCCGTCGCCGTCCGCCTCGAACATGAGCTGGTCCTCGACCGGGATCGGCTCCGCCGGCGTGATCGTGAGGCGCGCAAGCTCGTGGAACTCGAGGCCGTCGGGCTCCAGCAGCACCGCGTGCGCATCGCCCGCGTCGATTCCGGCCACGTCGCTCAAGGGCGTGAGGGTGATCTCGACGTCACCGGGCACGGCTTCCGCCGGCACCTCCAGCTCGAAGGTCGTGCCGTCCGAACCGGTGGCGGTAATCGTGCCGCCGTCCTCGAGGGTGACGGTCTCCGTCGCGCTCGCATCGGCTTCGGGGGTGAAGGTCAGCTGCGCGTCCGCATCGGCTTCCGGCTGCTTCGGAGGTCCCTGGATCCGCGCTCCCGCCGGCCTGCTGGGCCGCGCCGCACGCGCTGAGGCCGATCAGAAGCGTCAGGAAGATCGCCGCCCTCTGTCTCACGGCTGCGGCTCGCTCTCGCACTCGCCGAACGTGCCGTCGTAGGGTTCGACGGGAGCTGAGTCGGAGAACCCACCCGGAATCGCGGCATGCACCTCGATGGGGTCATCCGGCGGTGTCAGCGTGAAGTCCGTGCCGGTGAAGCTTCCCCAGCCGGGCGGGGCCTGGGAGAGCGGATCGGCCTCTCCCGCCCCGGGCCACGAGGCGTCGGCGATCACGCCGTCAGGCGTGAAAATGACAATGACGGGCCCGTACGGTGCGGCGTCGGGCGGTCCGGTTCGCGTGGACCCGGCTTCACTCGTGACAAGGTCCTCCCAGACCATCCAGTCGTCGCGGCCCTCGCACTTGATCGCCCAGAAATCCCACGTCACGTTCCCTTGAGCTTCCGAGGCTCCCGAGCCGTGCATCTCGAATTGCAGTGCCTGCGGCTCGCACAGCTCCTCAGCACGCTTCTTGTTGACCGGTGAGTCGATCCAGAGCCAGAAGTCGACGAGAATTTGCGAGTCGTCCGCCTCCTGACACGCCTCGATGGCCTCCTTTTCGCACTCGTCGTAGCGGGACTGCGCGTACTGCAGCGCCTCCGCGACGCGCGACAGGCTGGCCGCCTCTTCCGCCTCCGTCATGCCGGCCATCTGGAGCCGCTGCTCCCAGCGGATGACCGATAGGACGTAGTCCTTTCGCGCGCGACAGCTCTCCTCGGCCGCCTCTTTGCGCTTGTCGAGCACCTCGCGCTTGTACTCGGCCGCGATCGCCTCGAGCTCCTCGCGCGGAAGGGTGCCGGCCGCCTCGTCGTCGCCGCCCACGAGCTGGTTGATCCGCTCGGCCCCGATGTGCGCGTTGACCTGGCCGATGAGCCGCGCCTCGGCGTTCGCCGCGCTCTTCTCCAACATGCGCGCCCGCTGCGCCTCGCTCGCCGTCGCGATGCCGGCCACGCTGAAGTGGTCGAGCAGGATCACGATCGCCTCCGAGCTCGGATCGACCAGCGCCAAGGCGGGGTCTGCCCCGTCGCCCGACGCCTCGAAGGCCAGCTGGTCCTCGACCGGGATCGGCTCGTCGGGCGTGATGGTCAGGCGCACGGGCTCGTAGAACTCGAGGCCGCCGGGCTCCAGCAATACGGCGTGGGCTGAGTCGGCGTCGATGCCCCCTACGTCGCTGAGCGGAGTGAGGGTGATGTCGACGTTGCCCGCCACGGCTTCAGCGGGCACCTCCAGCTCGAAGCTCGTGCCGTCGCTCGCAGTCGCTGTGATCGTCCCGCCGTCCTCGAGGGTGACCGTCTCCGTCGCGCTCGCATCGGCTTCGGGGGTGAAGGTCAGCTGTGCATCGGCCTCCGGCGTCTCCGACGATCCGGGCGCCTCCGACGATCCCGCATCGGACGTCGCGCCGGCCTGCTGGGCGGCGCCGCACGCGCTGAGGCCGATCACAAGCGCCAGAAGGAAGCCTGCCGAGCATCGCCGGGTCGTCATCCCGCGTCCCCCAACTCGTTTCGATTAGTCCGGACAATCTTCCACATCGCGTCAAACGGTATGGGCGTCGCATCTGTGTGGCATCCGTGAAATCCACATGGTTTGCGCAGACGGCCTGCAGACGCACCACGACTTTCCAAAGCCCGACGCAACTCCCGTTGTTACGAATCGGGCCCTCAGCGCGCGGACTTCCTGACACGCATCCGCGCCAACGAGCCCTCAGTGGCGGGGATTCGGGGCTACGAGGAGAAGGTTCTGCCGCAGTTCCACCGCAGCCGCCGGGCGTAGGCTTCCCCCAATGGACCGATGTTCTCGTGTCGCGCTCCTCGCCCTCACCCGGACGGTGAGCAGGCAAACGCAGACGTGAGCTGGGACAACGATCGCCGGGTGGCTTGCCTCGCGCTGGTGATCTGGGTCGCTGGATGCGCCGCCCCGGCGGTCGATGGCTCGCCCGCGGCCTCGCCAGGCCCTCCACGGATGTCCGATCGCGCAACGCCGGAGGGGTCGGGGTCCCTACCCCCCTCGAGTGGGCCGGCCGCAGACACGGCGCTGACGTGGGAGCCCATCGGCACTTTCCGATTGGCATCGGGCGGCCTCATCGGCTTCGATGCTGGATATGTCAACTTCGGGACCGGCAGCGACAACGAGCCCATGGCCTGGTTCTCGCCCGATGGAGCCGAATGGGAAGACACTCGGCTCGCGGAACAGGTCCTGAATTGCCCTGGATTTGGGCCGGAGGGCGACGATTTTGTGCCGGACGCCGATGTGGCCGGCGGCGCGACGAATGGCGAGCAAATCCTGCTCGTCGGCGCTGAGCACCTCACCGATCCGGCCTCCTGCGCCAGTGAGGTCCCGTCAACGATCCAGGCGCTGACGTGGATCAGCGACGACGGAGTCACCTGGCAGCGCTCCGCGGCCTTTGGGTCGGACGCGAGTAATGCCAGGGCCGCGACCGCATGGGCGATGCCCGATGGATGGCGGGTGGTCGTGGAGGAGCCTGTGAGGGGCGCCTTATCGGTCTGGCAGTCGGACGACGGCCTGACCTGGGAGCGAGTCGCCAGCGTCGGCCCGGTGCTCGGATTGAACAACTACGTTGCTGCAGCCCCTGATGGAACCTCACTGCTGTCAGTGACATTGGAGCAGACCGAGCTGCATGGTGCCGGACGCATTCCGCAGACATTGATGTCGTCCAGCGACGGCCGAACCTGGGAGGAGATTCAGGACGCAGGCGGATGCGAGTCGAGCACCGGGCTCATCCTCTCCCCGCGAGGCAGGTACCAGGGTGGACCCTCTTCGGAGACGGCATCGTCTGCACCTCAAATGACCTGGAGGAGTGGACCACCGCCGAGTGGATCAGCCTCGGCACTCTTCAGGCGACCCACACCCGCTTTGGCCGCATCGTCTCTTCCGTTACCTGCCCGGATGCGAGGCGCGACGGCCCACCCGACTCAATCGACTGCCCTCATGTCCAGGTTCGGATCACGCAGCATCTGAGTCGCGACGGTCGCAGCTGGGCACTTCTCGACCCGGCCGTCAGCATCTGGCGTGTCGCAGACGGGCCGTCGGGAGTCATCGGTCTCGACATGTCAGGCGAGTTTCCCGATGGCGGTAGCAATGTGTGGAGGCTTGTAGAGGGTGTGGCTGCGGCGTCACCGAGGCAGGACTCAACGGCAGGTTGGCTCGAGCCCGAGCTCTACTTGCTCTCGGGATTCCGGACGCAGCCCGAAAATGGGCAGGTTATCGATCAGGACCGATGCGCCCCACGGCGCGCGGATCTTCCCGAGAACGCCACGTACGGGGTCGAGTGTTCCATCGCCGACGGCCCCGCAGAGCAGGTCGGCGTGTATCTCTTCGCGACCGAGGAGGACGCGCGAGCCGTGTACGTTGCTCGGCTCGCCGAATACGGCGTCGAGCTCGGCGCGCCGGCTGGCGCGGACGGATGCGGCGCCGAGGGAACCGAGCTGCCCGGCGATGAGGACGACTCTGTCCCGCGCTCCGGCACGTTCCTGAACGAGTACGGCTTCGCGAACCTCCGCGCGCTGTTCCCCGAGGCGAACGTCTACGTCGGCGTGCTCGGACGCAGCGGTGACTGCGACGAGCTCTCGAGCTGGGCCCACTCGTCGCCCGAGCTTGGCGTCACGCCGAACCCCGTGAACGTGTGGTATCCCCCGACTATCTACTGAGTCAGCCACAGGCCCTCCTCCCAGAGCCCGACGTAACTTCCGTTGTTACAAATTCAGGCCAAGCGCCCGAGCGACCCCGAGTGCTAGCCTCTCCCCCTGATGCCCGAGCCCGCGACCCAGCGACCCGCCAGACACGACCCTCGGTGAGCTGCGCGCCGCCGGCTACAGAACCCGCACCGTCAAGGAAGAGCTCCGCGCCAACCTGCTCGACACGCATCCGCGCCAACGACACCCTTCATGCCCGGGATCCTGGGCTACGACGAGACGGTCCTGCCCCAGCTCGAGAACGCGATCCTGGCCGGGCAGGACGTCATCCTCCTGGGCGAGCGGGGACAGGCCAAGAGCCGAATCGCGCGCACAGCTCACCCAACTGCTGGACCCCTGGCTGCCCTACGTCGCCGGCACCGAATTCCACGACGACCCGCTCAAGCCGGTCTCATCGCTCGCACGAACCATCGTCGCCGAGGAAGGCGACGCAACCCCCATCGGCTGGTGGGCCGCGGAGGATCGGTACTCGCGAGAAGCTGGCGACGCCCGATATCAGCATCGCGGACCTCATCGGCGAGGTGGACCCGGTCAAGGTGGCCGAAGGCCGATACCTGTCCGACGAGCTCACCATCCACTACGGATTGCTGCCACGGACGCATCGGGGCATCTTCGCGCTCAACGAGCTGCCGGACCTGGCCGAGCGCATCCAGGTCGGCCTGCTCAACGTGATGGAGGAGCGCGACGTCCAGGTGCGCGGCTACCGGGTGCGGCTGGAGCTGGACCTGTTCGTGATCGCATCGGCCAATCCGGAGGACTACACCAGCCGCGGACGGATCATCACCCCCCTCAAGGACCGATTCGGCGCGCAGATCCGCACCCACTACCCGGAGGAGGCGGCGATCGAGATCGCGATCATGGAGGCGGAGGGCGCCGTCTTCGAAGCCGATGCGGACGCGTCCGCACCCGATTCCGTGCCGGTTCAGACGCCCGCGTTCATGAAGGAGATCGTGGCCGAGCTGTCGCAGCTGGCGCGTCGCTCGTCGGAGGTCTCGCAGCGGTCCGGGGTGTCCGTGCGCGTGACGATCGCGAACCACGAGACCCTGGGCGCCGCCGCCCTGAAGCGCGCCGTGCGGCTGGGCGAGCCGGCTGCCGCGCCTCGCATCTCCGACCTGCCGTCGGTGGTCGCCTCGACCGCGGGCAAGATCGAGCTCGAGACCCTGGGCGACGAGACGCGCGAGGACCGCGTCATCGAGAAGCTCGTCGCGCGCGCGGTCGTCAACGTCTTCAACCGCCACTTCGCGCTCTCCGAGCTGCTGCCGCTGGTCGAGCGCTTCGAGGCCGAGGGCCTGGAGGCCGAGGTGGGGGAGTTCGTGCCTTCCGCGTCCCATGGCGCGCTCGTCGGCCGCGTGCCCGAGCTCGCGTCCGCCATCGCCCGGCTCGACACCGGCGAGTCGCCGGCCGGCATCGCCTCAGCCGCCGAGTTCGTCCTCGAGGGCCTTCACCTGAACCGGCGCCTCAACAAGGAACGCCGCGGCGGCGGAGTCCGGTACGCGCGGTAGCGGGGTCTGCTTTCAGTCGGTTGAGGGGGCGTGGGTAATGCCCGAAGCCGCGTAGATCAAGCGGGAGGACTTAGGGGTTGGCGAGGCTCTGCGCCGACTTTCTTTTCGAAGTTCGCGAACTGTGGGTTCACCGCGACCTCCTGGGAGCGGTGTTTACGATCGAACTGGAAGGTTTTGATTGTGAACTCAGCCTGCCGCGCGACGGCACGTCGTTCGATCATCGACTGGGAGAAGAGGATCGTGGTTTGGCCTTCGGCAGCTCGAGCAAAGGCACTCCCAAAGATCCGCAAATCCAGTTGACCGTGCGCCTCGTACGTGTCCGTCTCTGCAGCAATGCTGACGTTTCTGCGGCCGACTTCAATCCTCCCCAGCCGGATGCTAGCGACCGCGGGTTCGCATTCCTCGAGCGCGCGGACTCGGTCGCGAAGAGGCTAGTAGGCGAGCTCTTGGACTGGGCGCGTGTACGTGGACAGCCGCAACTAGGGCTCCACGGTGAAGCACCAAAGATGGCCGGAGCGCAGCTCTTGCTGGACGCCGACCGCAATGAGTCACTTCCACTCTCGTGGCCCGGGATCCGATCCTACATGTACGCAATCGGCTCGGATGTTCCGTTCGATCCACCGTCGTTTGAAGAGACGTTGCGCCGTATCGCGCAGCGCGAGCCGTTGCCGACTGCGGAGACATTGCTAGCGGACGCACTTCACCTGATTCGCGAGCCGAGTCCCGATCCCGACCGTGCCGTGCTGACCGCCGCAATCGCTGCTGAAGTGAAGATCAAGCAGGTGCTGCGGGATTCGGCCGCGCCGGCGACGCGTCCAATGGTTGAAGTGCTGCTCAACAATCCTCGTGACTTTTCGGTGGCGGCGGCTGGGCTCTTTGACCAGGCATTGAAAGCTGTAGCGGGCCACTCTCTAAGAGATTCTGATCGAGAACTCTGGAAGCGCATTACGAAGCTATACGAGCGCCGAAATGCGATTGCGCACCGCGGAGAGCGGCTAAATCGTCAAGAGGCGGGCGATTCGGTGGCCGCCGCCAAGGCAGCGTTCGATTGGCTCGACAAGATCGCGCCTGCCGACGGCCGAGACCTCAGCTCGAAACGACGTTAGCGCGCTCGCGGTCACTCGGTTCCGGGGTCGTGAGATCAGCAGCGATTTGCGCGAACTGCTCGAGCGCCGCCTGCAGGTCCTCGACGATCTCGGCGGCGATGACGTCGGGCGCGGGCAGGTTGGCGGAGTCCTCGAGGCTCTCGTCTCGCAGCCAGAAGATGTCGAGGTTCACCTTGTCGCGCTTGATCAGCTCGTCGTAGGTGAAGGCGCCGTGAACCGCTCGCGATCTCCTTGCGCGTCGTGGCGGTTCGTCGGGTTGTAGCAGGCGACGAAGTCGTCGAGGTCGGCGCGCTTGCAGCGGGTTCGTCTTCAGCGTGAAGTGCTGGTTGGTGCGCAGGTCGTAGATCCAGAGCGTCTTGCGTCCACGGCGTCTCGCTGCGCCGGCTTGCGGTCGAAGAAGAGGACGTTGGCCTTCACGCCCTGCGCGTAGAAGATGCCGGTCGGCAGGCGCAGCAGCGTGTGGACGTCGCACTCGTGCAGCAGCTTGCGGCGGATCGTCTCGCCGGCGCCGCCCTCGAACAGCACGTTGTCCGGCACGACGACCGCGGCGCGGCCGTTGATCTTCAGGATGCGTCTTGACGTGCTGGAGGAAGTTGAGCTGCTTGTTGCGTGGTCGAGGCCCAGAAGTCGTCGCGGACGATCGATCAGCGCTCTCGCGCTCGATGCTCGCCCGTCCTCGTTGACGACCGTGACGCTGCGACTTCTTGCCGAACGGCGGATTGGTCAGCACCATGTCGAACCGTTCGCCGGGGTCGGCCGCGCAGCGCGTCGTCGGCCTCGACGGGCGGATCGGCCTCGGTCGCCGCCGATGCCGTGCAGGCAGCAGGTTCATCGCGCAGAGCCGCGCCGACGCTGTCGACGATCTCGACGCCGTGAGAGCGCGTCGCGCTTCAGGTGCTGCTTCTGGTCGCGGTCGAGCTGGTGGTGCTGTCGGCGATGTAGTCGTGCGCGGCGAGCAGGAAGCCGCCGGTGCCGCAGGCCGGGTCGCAGATCGTCTCGCCCGGCGCGGGGCGCATCACGTCGACGATCGCCGCGATGAGCGGGCGCGGCGTGAAGTACTGGCCGGCGCCGCCCTTGGCGTCCTCGGCGTTCTTCTCGCAGCAGGCCCTCGTAGGCGTCGCCCTTCACGTCGGCGTCGAGGCCGATCCACTGCTCGCGGTCGATCAGGTCGACGATCAGCCGGCGCAGCTTGGCCGGGTCCTGGATCTTGTTCTGCGCCTTGCGGAAGATGACGCCGAGCATGCCCGGCTCGCTTGCCGAGCGCCTCCAGCGATGTGGCGGTAGTGGACCTCCAGCTCGTCGCCGTCCTGCGTCGAGCAGCGGCGGCCAGTCGTAGCCCGTCGGGAATCGGCGACTGGCCGGTTGAACGGCGGCTGCGTCTGCTCGTCCGCCATCTTCAGGAAGAGCAGATAGGTGAGCTGCTCGACGTAGTCGCCGTAGGACAGGCCGTCGTCGCGCAGGATGTTGCAGTAGTTCCAGAGCTTGTTGACTAGACCTGGGCCGCGATGGTGGCATTCGGCGCGTGCGCGGTCTGGGTCATGTGGTCAGGGTTGCTACGTCTGGGAGGATGGAGCGCAAGATTGCATTTCGAAGGGCCGGTCGGCGTGCCAGTGCGCGGCCGATTTCGCCGGCCAAGGCGTCGATGACTGAGAGGCGTCGGTCGACTTCACTGATGATCTGACGCTGCTCCTCAAGGCTCGGGACAGGGACCGTCAACGCCCGGATATCTCTGAGATACAGGTGCGGCTGGGCCGTCGAACCTGACGCGGCGGCCATCTGTTCTTGCCACGATGGCGCATCCAAGACGATCTTGAGGAAGTGCGGCTCCAGGATTGTCGGGTCCACGCGGATTGCCGCAAGGTTCCGGTCCGCACTGAACTCCAACTCGGGAGGAACAACTGCGGTACGCCCGCATGGTCCCGACGCACGTGATGATGACATCTCCCGCTTCTGGCGAGTACCGCGTCCGAACACGGCGAAAGTCGGCTGGCGATATGTAAGTGCAGCCCTCGACCCTCACCTGCGAACCCTGAATGTTGCGGGCTGTAAGGTGCGGAATTCCCTTCGGCACACGCTTCGGCGGGTTGTGGTCTCCGTCCACCACCAGTGTCGCCACTTCGCGAATCGGCAGTTGCCGTTGAAGAGAGCCGTCGCCTGAACTTAGCAGTTGCCCCCTGGCCGCACGCTCGAGCGTGACTTCGCGGTATCGGCGAACGTTCCCTCAGCCCGCGGTCAAGCGACTCAGACGCGCTCCTGAGGAGACTGAGGCGCCGTTCAATCGCATCCGTTCGGCCTTGCTGTACCTCGGGGGTTGGAAGCCAGAAGGGCAAGCTCGTTAGCTGCTTCTTTGTGACTCCGGCGATGGTGGTTCCACGGCTGACATGTCGAAATCCGAGAACCAACGCCTGTAGCTGATACATGCCGAAGTGCGGGATCCAAGGTGCCGGACTTGGGAACGAGGCCGTGACAGTCTTGACTGAAGGCCGTGGGAACAACCGTCAGCCCGGCTTTACCGAGGCCAACGCGAGTAGCGACTACGATTGACCCTGCCGGCACCACGTTTGTTGCGCTGTGCTGCACGGCCACCTCGGCAATCCGTCGGCGGGGATGGAGCGTCCCGTGCTCATCGACGTCCGCGCTTGTCACCCACGGTATCGTGCCGTCCCAGAACTCGACGTTGGTAGTTGGAGGCGTTCCTCCGCCTACGACAGTGAAGACTCATCGACGGTTCCGGTCGTTGTCTGGGGGCCAAGAGTCATGACAACGCAGAGTCCAACTCCGACAAGAGTTCGGGCAACGTCGCTCCGAAGACGCTGGTTGCCTTTCCGATCCCGCCCTCTTGAATGAACGGCACGTAGTCGAAGTCGCTCACCACAACACCGAGGCTGGTCGCCACTTGGTCGCGGATCATTTCCAGCCAGCGCATCTGTTCGGGGGTGAATGTCCGGCCTGCCGACTTCCTGCTGCGCCAGCCAGGCATCGAACCGCTCGCGACCTGCTCCGCGTATGGCACGAGCTCGTCCTGCTCGTGGACGGCGAATCGGACGAGCGAGACGAGATCGGCCATTGTCCGCTCGCCCGAGCCGTGCACCTTCGATCGGTCCAGCCGCTCGTACGCCTCCCACAGCGCCTCCGGCGTCCACTGTCGTGGCGGGCGCTTGATCGCCTCGGCCAGCTCGCTCACCTGGTCGAAGGTCAGCCGGCGCCGATACGGCCGGCTGTACAGGACCTGCAGCGCGATCGATCTCGTCACGGTGCTCGGCGATGAATGCCTCGAATCGCTGACGATGCCGCGCGCCGCCTCGGTCGCCTCCGCCGAGTAGCCCGCCTTCAGTACGGTGTCCACGCTCGTGGTGTCGATCGTCTGCTCGTAGCACTGCTTGAGCTCGACCAGCTGGCGCGCAGCTCCGGGTTGTCGGCGATCGGCTGGGCGGCCTCAGTCAGCAGCCGTACGGCGGCGATCCTCCTCCGCCGAGGCCGGCGGATCACGCTCCCCCGTGGCCATGCGCGCCGCCTCGAGCTGGACGTCGCGGTCGAGGGCATCGAGCAGCGCCGCCGCGATGTCGCGGAGGGAGTGGCCGGCTGCGGCATCGGCGAGCACCTGGCGGTCGGTTGCGCTGAGCTGGCGGTCCAGCCGCGCCAGGCGGCTCGCCAGCGACGAGAGGAGATCGGGCTCGCGGTTGCCGAACGCGACCTGCTCGAGCAGCTTCTCGAAGCTGACCGACGGCTTCCGCTCGAGCGGCTCGGTGTCGGTCAGCTCCTCCTCGGCTGACGCCGACGCGTCGACGATCACGAAGTGGTCCTTGGACCGTCGCGTCGGGCGTCACCGCCTGGAGGTCGGTGTCGTTGATGACCCGCACGCCGCGCCCCTTCATCTGCTCGAAGAAGTTCCGGCTCTGCACCGTGCCGCATGAAGATCACGATCTCGAGCGGCTTGATGTCGGTGCCGGTGGCGATCATGTCGACGGTGACGACGATGCGCGGGTTGTAGCTGTTGCGGAAGCTCGGCGAGCAGGTCCTCGGGCCTTGGCCCGTCGGTCTGGTAGGTGATCTTCTGCGCAGAAGTCGTTGCCCTTGCCGAACTCCTCGCGGACGATCTGCACGATGTCGTCGGCGTGGCTGTCGTCCTTGGCGAAGATCAGCGTCTTGGGCACCTCGCGTGCGGCCGGGGAAGATCTCGGTGAAGAGCTTGTCGCGGAAGGTCCGGATGACGGTGCGGATCTGGTCCTCGGCGACCACGTCGCGGTCGAGCTGGTCCGGCGTCGTAGGTCAGGTCGTCGTCGAGCTGCTCCCAGCGCAGCTGCCGGGTCTGCCGGTCGCGCTTGTCGACGACTAGTGCCCGCCTCGACCGTCGAGCCCCGCTCGGTGATCTCGCGTGCGGATCCGGTAGACGTCGAAGTCGACGTTGACGCCGTCGGCCACGGCCTGCTCGTGGTCGTACTCCATCACCAGGTTCTGGTTGAAGAAGCCGAAGGTCTGCTTCGACGGGCGTGGCGGTCAGGCCGACCAGGTAGGCGTCGAAGTACTCCAGCACCTGCCGCCACAGGTTGTAGATCGAGCGGTGGCACTCGTCGGTGAAGATCACGTCGAAGGTCTCGATCGGGATGGCCGGGTTGTAGGCGACCGGCAGCGGCTCGGTCAGGACGTGGCGCGCCGCCGTCGAACCGCGACCCCTCCTCGAGGCCTCGGGTCGAGCTCGGCCTCGCCCTGGAGCATCGAGTAGAGCCGCTGGATGGTGCGTGATGCACACCCTGGCCACCGGGTCGAGCTGTTCGAGCTGAGGTGCTGGACGTTGTACAGCTCGGTGAACTTGCGGCCGTCGTCGGGGGTCGACGTACTGCTGGAACTCCTTCAGCGTCTGCCGCCCGAGGTTGCCGCGGTCGACCAGGAAGAGGACGCGCTTGGCCCTGGCGAACTTGATCAGCCGGTAGGTGATGTTGACGGCGGTGAAGGTCTTGCCGCGGCCGGTCGCCATCTGGATCAGGGCGCGCGGCCGGTTCAGCGCCAGCGACTGCTCGAGGTTCTCGATCGCCGTGATCTGCGCCGGCCAGAGGTCTCCGGTGATCAGCGGCGGGAGCGTCTTGAGCCTTGCGCGGAGGGTGTCGCCCTCGACGTACGGCGCGGGAGGTTCCGCGACGCCGGGGAGGGCGCCCGGCTCTGCTCGTATCCGGCCTGCTGGAGCCACTCGCGAGCGTCTCGGGGCGGTGGAAGGTAAACACCTCGCGGCTGCGCGGCTCGGGATCGAGCCGGTTCGTGAACCTCGTCTCGATCCCAGTTGCTCGTACAGGAACGGCAGCGGCCGGCGATACGCCGGGAGCGCGTCGGGGAGGCCTTCGGAGTAGCGCTTCGATTGATGTTCGACTCCCGAGAGCGTCCAGCCTTCCTTCTTGGCCTCGACCACTCCGGCCGCCGCGCCGTCGACGTAGAGGAGGTAGTCGACTGGGCCACCCTTCAGCGGGAACTCGCGGACGGCCACGCCGGGCCCGGCGCTCAGGTTCGCGGCGGCACGGTCTTGGACGATCCAGCCGGCTTCGGTCAATTGCCGATCGATCTGCTGCCGAGCGGCAGCTTCTGGCTTTGCGGACACGATCAGCGCAGACTAACAGCGTATTGAGAATGGTTGACCAGCGTGGAGGAAGCGGTGCGTCGGCAGATTAGTGACGATGAGAAGCGGCAAGTACTGGAGCGCCAGGGAAGGCGCTGTTTCATCGACAACCATTCACTTGCTGAGGACGAACAGGTCGAGTTCGATCACATAGAGCCATTCTCAGGTGGAGGCGAGACGGCACTTTCAAACATTGGGGCGGTATGCAAGCGCCACAACCGAGACAAGCAGGCGCTCAGCCTGTCGGAATATCGGGACCGTCTGCAGATGAGAGCATTTTTCCAGGGGGCGCCAAAGAGACGGCTGGACGATCTACTGACACAGCGACTAGGGGTTGGTGCCTTTGGGCGACCGCTGGGGATCGACCACCGTGACGGGACTGTTACGGTGACCTTGGAGGGCGCGACTACCTCGGTCCCGGTCCATGTCGACCCTGCGACTGACGAGCGGTACTTCTTTGCAACATTGCCGATGCCCGCGATTGCCAACGACACCGAACTCCAACCTCGCCCACTCGAGGCAGATCGAGTTTGGGAACTCTATCGACACCTCCGGACGCATACCCAGTTGGCGCCTGCGGTATGTCGCCTCGTGGGAGAGCGACTGCTGCTGTTCGACGGACAACACAAGGCAGCTGCTCAGGTCTGGGCGGGACGGCGCGTGCTGGACTGCAAGGTGTACATCGATCCCGACGTTCGTCGTCTCAAGGAGACGAATCTTTCAGCCCACGACAAATTGCGCCAGATGCCGTTCTACACCTCCACATTGCTTCAGAAGTACGCGGACATGGCGAGCGAGGACTGGAGCGCGTTTCTCGAAATCGCCGGGCCGAAGACCGAAGCGGCATTCGCCGCTTTCATGCGGGCCCGAGACGGCCTTTCTCAGGCAGAGGCGGTCCGACGTATCCGTTCGATGATCCACCAAGACATCATCGACGCGTCAGACAACCAGCTGCGCGATTACATTCAGGAGGAGAATCGAGGCCGGAACAACCCGATCACGCTGGGGAGGCTGACCAAAACGTTCTTCGCCGAGTTTGTCGCGCCGCCGCCGCTCAACGACGAGTTCGAGTCGGCTTCGTACCACCGCGACGAAGAGCGCGAGAACGTCGTGAAGCTGTTCAATCTCGTGGTCGAACACATGCTGGCGGAACGATGGGCTCCTGAGCGGAAGGACTCTGAGCACCAGAAGGCCGAACGTTTGTTCGCCGCCGGAGCGCTGCGCGCCTGGGTGCCGTTCTTGCGTGATGCAATTGCCGCTGACCTGAAGCTGTTCGATCAGGATGAGCGGCGGCGCATCTTCTATCGGGAGCTCTCCTCCGAAGACTTCGAGACGATTGGCGCCCTCATCTCTCGACTTACCTCCCACAAGGTTTGGCAGGATCCTGATCCGTCCTTCTCGGACCTCCGTTACGACAATCAAGAACGCGCTAAGGAGATTCCTCAAGTCATCCGGCTTGACGCCAGGCTGGCTTGTCGGCGTCGAATAGCTTCAGGTACGCGTAGATCGTCTTGAGGTCCATGCGTACGCCGCGGCCGGTCTCTTTGGCCTCCTCGAGTAGCTTGTGACCCTTCATACCGGCCCCCCTCCGCCGGAGGAGCGCGCGCCCCTGACGATCCCGGCGTCACGCTCGCTCAACCGGTACTCGACGCGCTCGTCGTCCCCGCTCCACCAGTGCTCGATGAACCAGCCGCCCTTCGGCTGCCGGTACCGGTTATGCCACCGACGTCCGAACGCGCCGAGGACGCCCGCGAGCTGCTGCCAGCCGAGGCCGAGCTCGGACCCGATCTCGCGCGACGACACGATCTCGCCCGGCCGGTCCGCGAGATAGTCCATCAGCCGCTTCATCGCCGGCGGCGACTCCTTGTATGCGCGGATGATGAGCGCCTCCTCGAACTGAAACGGCACCGGCGCCGGCACCCACTGCGGCCGCTCCCCGGGCCAGTCGTCGGCCGGTGGAGCATCGGGTTGCGGCGGAGACGTGACCAGCAACGCGTACACGTCCAGCACCCGGTCAGGCGGCACCGGGACCATCACGAAATCCTGCCCCTCAGCGGCTGTGGTCATGTCGGAATCCCTAGCGGTGGCTTTCGCCAAGCCTAGTCCATGCCTCGCCGGCGTCAACGCCTAAGGTTGGCGTGACGTGAGCCGTACTAGTGAGCAGCTAGCGCATATCTCATTTTGGGCTTTGCCTGGGCCAACCCGAGGCACTCGTTCAGCGCTGTGATCGAGGGACCGAGACCGCCCGTACCTTGGCAGGCGTCGGTCGCACATGCGCGTTGAATAGGCGCGCGCGGGCGCTCACCACTGTCTTGGTTGTCGCGTCGGGGTCGTCGCACCGGCCGTTGCGACGCGGCGCCCCAGCATCTCCCGGACTCCACCCGCGGCGAGCAGTGGACACGCACATCCGGATGGCTGCCGGGTGCCCGAGAGGGACTCGGGCTGAGGAGCCTCACGGCCACGGAGTATTGTCAGACCCTGTATCGAGCCGGTTCCAGTACACGCCGCGGTACCCAACCGCGAAGAGAATGGCCAGTTCGAGGTAGTGCAGGGTCAGCCGCGACCCCTCGATGGCCGGCTGGAAAAGCGGCCAGTTGCCTGTCGTCCGCTTCGGCGGGTGAACGTACCGATTCCGAAGAAAGACGATTCGCTCGGGTCCATCGCCGGGGGCGCTCGGCCCCCCGAGACTTGCGAGCGCGGAGAACTGGCTGGGGACGTCAGTCGGAATCGACGCCATCTGCAGCAGGCGGCGGATGCGCTCTGCGGCGTTCCAGGTGGTGTTGAACACCGCGGGTGGGGTACTGCCGTCGCTCACGAGCAGCGTCCAGGCGAGGAGCTCAAGCGCCGCTTGGCCGAGCATCGTCTCTATCTCAACCCTCGGAGTCTGGTTCGCTTCGATGTAGAGCGTGACTGCCCGCCTGAGCGGCTCGCGCCAGGCTCGATTCGACCAGCGTGCGGCAAACCCCGCGATCAGGGACGCTAGTGATTCAGGACTCTGCTGAACGAACCAGCGGGGCCGCGTAACCGCAGGGTCGAGAACGGGGACACCCCACTCTTCCCACAACCGGCTGCCATTGGTCTCAATCCCTGCGGCCAGCATGGGCTGACTCCAACCGCCGCGCGCGAAAGACAGCGCCATCCCCAGCATCTCGAGCTGCGCGAGTCCGAGACGTGCGGAGAATGCCCGGCCGGACCGCTGCTCAAGGATCGCCGTGTGTGTGACGGCATACCCGCCGCGAGACAGCAGCTCGTCCGTTAGTTCTTTGATGTTCGGCAACGCATCGATGTCAACCCGCCACCCGCGTCCGAACTCGGCGGTTACGCGCGCGCGACGCCACTCCCCGGTGCCTGTGGACACCGGCGCTCCTAGGTAGTTAGGAAAGTTCGGCAGGTGGAACTGAAGATGGGGCACAGGCCGCCGTGACCCGACCTTGATCGGTGCCCGAAAAAGCCCGTGATGTCGGATGACCACTGGGGAGCCGACTGTGAATTTGACGTTCGTGCTGCGCAGGAATACCTCACCAGAGGCGCCGAGTCCCCACAGGGTGACGCGACCGGCGTCCGGCAGCGTGCCGGAGGACCCCGCTAGGGCAAGCTCATTCGTCACCATCCTGAAGTCGACCGACGCGGTCGGAAGCCAGTTGACCTGCACGTCTCCGCGGCCGCGTTGCTTCCCTCCCGCCGAAATGAAGTGGATCGGACCCTTCCACAGCGGGATCGGGTCGTTGGCTGGCGACGAATACAGCGCAACGATCTCGGGGGGCAACGTAGACAACATCGGTCCCTCACAGGCAGCAATCAGATGGTAAGCGCAGGCCGATACCGTGCGGAGCCTCGCGCTCCGGCAGCGCCTTCCTTCAAACGCCCTGCGTGTGGCGAGGCCACCGTGAGTCGACCATAGGGCGTTCGCCGGCCTCTCCGAGCTAGAGACGAGCTCCCTCACTCCACGGCCCGGCGGAGTTAGGTGGTCTATGGCGTCGGGCGAGCGGCGCTCGGCTTTCGTCATCATCCTCCCCGCGGTGGCAAGGGGTCACCGCTCGGCCGCGTGACATGCGACCTGACGCGATCGGCCGCTAGGGTGGACGCGTGCAGAAGGCCGACGACGGCACGATCATCGTCAGCGCCACCGACCTGGTGGGCTACCTCGCCTGCGACCACCTGAGCTCGCTCGAGCTGGGGCGGATCGAGGGGCGCTGGGAGAAGCCGCCCGGCGCGCGGACCCGACCGTCGCGCTCATGCAGGACCGCGGAGACGCCCACGAGACGGCGCACCTCGCGAAGCTGAAGGCCGAGGGCAAGAGCGTCGCTCGAGATCGTCACGGACCGACCTGAAGACGCCCGACCAGCTGCGGGCGGCGGAGCAGGCGACGCTGGCGGCCATGCACGCGGGCGCCGACGTCATCTTCCAGGCGACCTTCTTCGACGGCCGATGGCGCGGCCACGCCGACTTCCTGTACCGGACCGATCGGCCGAGCCCGGTCCTGGGCGACTACAGCTACGACATCGCCGATACGAAGCTGTCGCGCGGGGTCAAGGCCGCCGCGATCATCCAGATGTGCGTCTACGCCGAGCTGCTCGCCCGGCTCCAGGGCGTGCCGCCCGAGACGGTCTACGTCGTCACCGGCGATGGGGTCGAGCATCCGCATCGGCTCACGCGACTACGCCGCCTACTTCCGCCACGCCAAGGCTCGGTTCGAGCAGCGCGTGCTGGGCGGCTCGCAGGCGCTCGTGACGTACCCCGACCCGGTCGACCATTGCCACGTCTGCGTGTGGTACCCGACCTGTATCACCAGGCGCCGCGAGGACGACCATCCGTCGATCGTGGCCGGCATCCGCCGGGTCGACACCGAGCGCTTCATGAGCGCGGGTGTGCCGACGCTCACCCAGATCGCGGAGCTGCCGTCGGAGGCATCGGTCAAGGACATGGGCGAGCGTGCCCGCCTGCGGCTGAGTCACCAGGCGCGCCTCCAGCTCCACGAGCGCCGGACGGGCGAGCGCGTGTACGAGCTCATCACGCCCGAGCCCGAGCAGACCGGCCACGGCCTGGCGGCACTGCCCGAGCCGACGCCGTGGGACGTGTTCTTCGACATCGAGGCCGATCCGTGGGCGCTCGACGACGGGCTCGAGTACCTGCTGGGCGTCGCGATCGAGGTCGACGGCGAGCCGACCTACCTGCCGTTCTGGGGCCACGACCGCGAGGAGGAGAAGCGGGCGTTCGAGGCGTTCATCGACTTCTGCATCGACCGGCTGGACGCGCACCCGGAGATGCACGTCTTCCACTACGGCGGCTACGAGTCGGGCGCGGTCAAGCGGCTCATGCGGCGCCACGCGACGCGCGAGGACGAGGTGGATCGGCTCCTGCGCGGCCAGGTCTTCGTCGACCTGCTGAACGTGGTGCGGCAGGGGGTGCGCGCATCGGTCGAGTCGTACTCGCTCAAGCAGATCGAGAAGTTCTACCTCGCCGAGCGCGAGGGCCCGGTGACCGAGGCGGGCTTCAGCGTGGTCGAGTACGAGCGCTGGATGCGCGAGCGGGACGACGCCATCCTCGCAGTCCATCGCCGACTACAACCGGGACGACTGCATCTCGACGCTCATGCTGCGCGGCTGGCTCGAGGAGCGGCGTGTCGAGGCGGTCGCCGCCTTCCCGGAGCGCCGACTGGAGCCGGCCCGAGATCCTCACCGGCCTCCCGACGGAGCTCCAGGTGGCGCGCTCGGCCGAGGTGCAGCGCCGGATGGACGTCCTCCTCGAGGGACGTCCCGGCCGATAAGGCACAGCGCATCGCCGGAGCAGCAGGGCCGATGGCTGCTGGCGCAGCTCCTGGACTGGCATCGGCGCGACGACAAGCCCGCGTGGTGGCTGTGGTACGACCTGCGCGACCGGTCGACCGAGGACCTGATCGCCGCGAGCGAGGGGATCGGCGGGCTCACGTTCGAGCGCGACCTCGTACGAGGACAAGAAGAGCGTCGTGCGGCGCTACCGCTTCCCGCCGCAGGATCACAAGTTCAAGCCGGGCGACGAGCCGCTCGACCCCGAGCCGCGCGACGGCGCTCGGCGACGGTGCCGGCAAGATCATCGACATCGACGACATCCAGGGGACCATCGACCTCCGGGTCGGGCCCTCGCGCAAGCCATTTCACCCGCGGTCGCTCATCCCGGGCAAGCCGATCGGTGGCGGGTCCGATGCCGGGCGCGCTGCTGCGGATCGCCGACCACGTCATCGCGCACGGGATGGACGGGCCGGGGCCGTTCCGCGCCGCGCGCGACCTGCTTCTCCGCCGAGCCGCCGCGCGTGACGGGCACGACCGCCGGCGAGCCGCTGGTCGATGCCGGGCGAGGTCGACGCTCGACGCCGGCCGGCGCATCGCCACGCTGCTGGACGACACGGTCCTGCCCGATCCAGGGCCCGCCGGGCACCGGGCAAGACGTACACCGGCGCGCGGATGATCGTCGAGCTCATCCGTGCCGGGAAGCGCGTCGGGATCGCGGCGCAGTCGCACAAGGCGATCTCGAACATGCTGCGCGAGGTGAGCGAGGCCGCCGCCGCGGCTGGCGTCACGCTGCGCGCCATCCAGAAATGCGACAGCGGCGACGGGATCGTCGGCGACCCCGGTGTCCGAGTCACCACCGACAACGAGGACGTCGAGAACGGCCTGCCCGCCGGCGACTACGAGGTGGCCGCGGGCACGCCGTGGCTCTTCGCGCGCGAGGAGATGCTCGGGGCGCTCGACGTCCTGTTCGTCGACGAGGCGGGCCAGATGTCCCTGGCCAACACCGTGGCCATGAGCGGATCGGCCTCATCGATGGTGCTGCTCGGCGACCCGAACCAGCTGCCGATGGTGAGCCAGGGCGTCCATCCCGAGGGCGCGGGCGCATCGGCTCTCGAGCACCTGCTCGGGGAGGCGACGACGCTCGACGATCGGCTCGGGCTCTTCCTCGAGACGACGTACCGGATGCACCCGGACGGTCAACGACTACATCTCGGACGCCTTCTACGACGACCGGCTGCTGACCGATCCCTCGACCGCGCTCCAGCGCATCGACTCGGAGCTGCCCGGGCTGCGACGGCGCCGGCGTCCGGTTCATCGGCCTGGAGCACGAGGGCAACGCCTCGAGCTCGCCGCAGGAGGCGGCCGTCGTGGCCGATATCGTCGCGTCGCCTGATCGGCACGCCGT
This sequence comes from uncultured Chloroflexia bacterium, assembly GCA_963840205.1. Lineage (GTDB taxonomy): Bacteria > Chloroflexota > Limnocylindria > QHBO01 > QHBO01 > JACDBZ01. Next base: position 11,829 of record CAWIXZ010000012.1, on the reverse strand, counting down.
GGACGAACCAGAAGGGCGAGACGGATCCGATCGAGGCGGAGAACCTCATCGTGGTCGCGCCGTACAACGCGCACGTGGCGGAGATCGCGAAGGCGGTCGAGGCGCGGCTCGGGGTCGGGATCCGCGTTCCCGTCGGCACCGTCGACAAGTTCCAGGGGCAGGAGGGTGCCGTGGCGATCTACTCGATGGCGAGCTCCAGCCGCGACGACGCCCCGCGCGACATGGACTTCCTCTACAGCCGCAACCGGCTCAACGTCGCGGTCTCGCGCGCGCGCGCGATCGCGATCGTGGTCGCCAGCCCGCGACTGCTAGAGGCGAACTGCCGGACGCCGGAGCAGATGCGGCTCGTCAACGCCCTCTGCCAGCTGGTCGAGCAGGCTGCGGCCGCCGCACCGATCACTGCCACCGCGGCGCCTGCAGACGAAGAGCCCATTCAACAGGTCGGGTTCTTCTGGTAGTGCCCGCGGTAGCGGCTGATCGGCGAGGGCGTTAGCGCAACGACGAAGAGCCTCGGCATCAGCGCACGGAGCCTTCCACGTGGCGCTTCAGGCCCTCGGTGGCGCATCCTGGTGTTGCGGCTGAAGACCGTCGGTCGCAGGAGCGGGCCCAGCACCGTGCCCAGCGGCCCGGTCGCCTCGAGCGAGAACTCGGCAGTCGTCCCCTGCCCATCCGCAGTCAGGACATGGCCGCCGGCCAGGACCAGGCCAGGCACCGGCGACGACGTCCAGGTGAAGGACCGGCCCGCCTCGAACTCGGTGACTCGCCAGACCGACGCCGGCATGCCCTTCGGCCGGACGCGTACACGACTGCCCGCCGCCAGTGGCCCGGTCGTCAACCCGCTCGAGCCGCTTGAACTGCGATGCCCACGACGGCCACCGTTCGATGTCCATCTGGTCGCGCAGACCTCCGCCGCCGGCGCCCTGATGTGGATCGTGCGCGCGAACTTCGACACGGATCATCCTCGTCAGCCAGCCAGTTCTCGCCCCTAGGCTCAGTGTGGAGGCTGGACCTGAACGGGTCCAGATCGCCGAGTCGGCCCATCCTGGGCTGGACGCGCGGACAGCCTGCTCGGCGCTGCGGATCGTGCTGCACGATCCCACGGTCGGATCCTGACGGGAGAGGGGGCCGTCGTCACCCGGCCAGACCCGTTCCTCATTTCACGTACGTTATGTACAATACGTACATGGCAGAGCGCGGAATCAGCGAGGCTCGCGAGTCGTTCTCGACGACCGTCAACCGGGTCGCCTTCGGTGGCGAGCGAGTGGTGCTCACGCGGCACGGTCGACGGGTGGCGGCGTGGTGCCGATCGAGGACCTCGACCTGATCGAGGCGCTCGAGGACGCGCGCGATCTCGACGACGTCAGGGCGGCACTCGCGGATCCGGCGAACCGCGAGCGCATCGGCTGGGAAGAGCTGAAGGCACAGCTGAGCCTCTAGCCGAGGCCGGTCGTGTATGCCGTCGAGTTCGTCCCATCGGCCGCCCGAGAGCTGGCCGGCCTGGATCAGGCCACATGCGGCGTCGCGTGCGCGTCGGATCGACCGGCTGGCGGAGGATCCGTCGAGGTGCCGGGTCGCGCAAGCTTCGAGGAGCCGATGACGTCCTGGCGCTCACGCATCGGCGACTACCGGATCCTCTATCGGATCGAGGATGACCGGCTGATCGTCCTCGGTGATCAAGATCGGGACACAGGCGCGCACGTCTACCGTTGAGGCCGGTTCGTCGCCCTAAGGGATCGGGGTCAGGCGGCTCGGTCGTTCAGCCAGGTCTCGAGCCTCTCCGCGAGGGCGATGAGGCTGTCCTGGGTGAACTCCCCGGGATGCGCAGCTGCGAACGTCACAGCGAGTGACAACGCGGTCATGCGCATCGGGGTGGGTGGCACGATCGACCGGGACTTGACGTGGAACTGCGCGGGCAGCGGCCCGTCCACGTCGGTGTCCCACAGCGGAAAGCCGAGCTTCCTCAGCAGCTCCTGCGCCCTGGTCGAGATGAATGAGCTTCGCGGGATCTGCATCGCCTGACTGAACGCCTGCTTCACCGGGAACCAGGTTCCGTCGATCTCGACCGCGTGGATCGAGATGGGGCCGGGAGCGACTCCGTCCATCGAGTCGATGACGCGGTTGCGCGCGAGCCGGTACTGCTCCCCGTTGTGCGTGAACTGGACTTCGTCCATGAGGAGCCCTTATTTACAGAAACTAACGATCAATACAGATAATAACTCAAGCCGGACCAGGTTGTCAAGGCATCTCGGCGCCAACGCTTCCGAGTCCGAAATATCGGGCTGTTTCCCGCGGGAGCACTCGCTCCGGCGCGTTTCTGCGCGATCTATCGGTCATCCGGCCGCCGGACAGGCGCGTCCGGCGCGCAATCGTCCGATATATCGGCACGAGGGAACGCGACGCGATACGCAAGGAAGGAGCCCGTCCAGTGGACGGGCTCCTCGGGTAGGGGACCGGACCTCAGGTCCGGTTCATCGGTTCGGTCAGGCGGGGATTACCGCCGTGCGGAGGACCGGGACCTTGACTCGCTCCGGCTGCGTGGCCCAGACGAGGCCGGCACCGGTGATGAGGAAGGTTGCGCCGACTGCGGCGAACACTGCGGCCAGTCCGAGGCCGAGGGTCAGCGCCGCGGAGGTGCTGGCGCCGACTCCGAGCTGAGCGATGAGCGCATGTGCCACGCCGGTCCATGCCTGTGCCCGCGCCGGGCCCTCGATCGGATGCTCGCGGTTGAAGTCGTTCCAGTAGCGGCCATCGACGGCGAACTCGTACGTGCCGGCCGCGAAGGTCTCGCCCTCGTACTCAACGGCTTCGTCGAGGACGACGGTCTGCGTCCCATTCAGCGTGTGGTAGGCCACGGTCGCCATCTGGAACATGTACTCGGATCCGGTGTTGACGACCGGGTCATTGGGATCGAGCTCGCCGGCGACGACGGGGTAGGCCCAGTCATCGGTCAGGAGGCTCATGATGCTGGCCGCTCCGGCGGTCTCGCCACGGTCGACGAGCTGGCCGTCATCGTTGTAGCTGAGCGTGACGCCCTGCGCGGCGCTGAAGGCGTTGAGGGATGCCGTTCCCTCCTGGACCTTGAAGAAGGCGAAGCCACCCGCCACGACGAATGCCAGGCCGATGAGTCCGAGGACGATGCCGAGTCCTCTCAATCGAGTGTTCATAGCGGTTCTCCGTTTCCTTGTACTTCAAAGCCTGTTGGCTTCAGTGGTCTTACCTTCGCCGTTTGCCGTGCCTGAGCGCATGTACCGAACGGCCCCATCCGGGCGGCCAGATGGCCCCCTCCGCATCGGCCCCTCAGGCCGGCACGACCAGGACCCGGCAGCTGGCCTGCTCCGAGACGCTCGCCGACGTGCTGCCGAGGACGAAGCGGCCCAGGCGGTCCACGCTCATGTGAGCCGATGACGATGAGGTCCACGCTCTCGGCTGTGGCAGCCGCGAGGATCGCCTCCGCGGGGTCGCCCTCCCAGATGAGGAAGGTGGCGCGGACGCTGGCGGCACGGGCACGAGCGACGAGAACCCTCGCCTCGGTCTCAATCCGTGCGCGTTCCTGATCCACCCGCCGCAGGAACAGGCCGCCGGGGAGGCGGAGCCGCCCGAGGTCGATGACGCTGAGCACGACGAGCTCCGCGTGGGAATCGCTGGCCAGGCGTATCGCCTCCCTGGCAGCCGACTCGGACGCCGGCGACAGGTCAGTCGCCAGCAGCACGCGGCGGACGTCGACAACTGGTTCCATGCTGCCGATCATCCCTGCGTCGCATGGCTGCCACCAGTGACGTCCGGCCCGTTGTGGAGGGCCCTCCGGCACCGATACCGCCGCGCGTGCGTTGCTATCCTCGTCCCTGATGCTCGATCCGAACGTAAGCGCCGCCAGGCCTGGGCGAGGTCCACGCCGCCCTCGATGCCGCGGTTCGCGGTATCGCCGGCCTGACCTCGGTCGATGACGCCCTGCAGGTCATCGTCGATGGCGTCCGGCCGCTGGTCGGCGCCAAGTACGCCGCCCTCGGGATCGTCGACGACGACGGCCGGATCGAGCGGTTCATCACCAGCGGGATCGACGACGAGACACGACGGCGCATCGGCGCCCTGCCCGAGGGGCATGGCCTGCTGGGCCTGATCATCCGCGAGAACCGTTCGTTCCGGATCCCGGACCTCAACACCGATCCGCGCCGCTACGGCTTCCCGCCGAACCATCCGCCGATGACGAGCTTCCTGGGGGTGCCGATCACGATCAAGGGCATCTCGCTCGGCCGGCTGTACCTCACCAACAAGATCGGCAGCGACCGAGTTCAGCGACGAGGACCGGTCCCTCGTCGAGACCTTTGCGCTGCACGCCGGGCATCGCCATGGAGAACGCCCGGCTCCACGAACAGCTCCAGCGGCTCGCCGTCGTCGACGAGCGCGAACGCATCTCGAAGGACCTGCACGACGGCATCATCCAGAACATGTACGCCGTCGGGCTGTCGCTCGAGGACGTCCCGGAGCTCATGGACGAGGACAAGCCCGAGGCCGCCGCACGCGTCGAGCGGGCGATCGACGCGATCCATCTCTCGATCAAGGACATCCGCAACTTCATCTTCGGCCTGCGGCCGGAGCTGCTGGAGGGTGCATCGCTCGCTGGTCGGGCTGGCGGCACTCGTCGATGAGTACCGACACAACATGATCGTCGGACCTGGAGCTCCGCCTCCCCGATGGCGTGGCGGAACCGCCGGACGAGGTCACCGGTCATCTCCTGGCGATCGTCACCGAATCGCTCAGCAACGTGGCGCGCCACTCGCACGCGACGCGCGCGAGCGTGGAGCTCACGGCACCGGCGATGGGACGCCGCTGGAGCTGAGGATCGAGGACAACGGGGTCGGCTTCGATCCGGCCGGCGTCGTGAAGCTCGGGCACCAGGGCCTGGCGAACACGCGCGAACGGGCGGCCTAGATCGGCGGCGCCGTCACGCTCGACAGCCAGCCCGGGGCGGGCACCCGGGTCATCGTGCGGGTCCCGAACGTGCCTGAGCCCGGAGTCCTCCTCCGACGCCCTCCCTTGGCGCTGCTGATCGTCGACGACCACGAGGTCGTCCGCCAGGGCCTCGCCGCCCTGCTGGGTCGCCGGCCCGAGTTCCACGTCGTCGCCGAAGCCGGCACGGTCGCCGAGGCGGTCGCCGCCGCTCGCAGGTTCCGGCCGAACCTCGTGGTCATGGACGTTCGGCTGCCCGATGGCTCGGGAATCGAGGCATGCCGGGAGATCCGAGCCGAGCTGCCCGACACGCGCGTCGTCATGCTGACGAGCTACCCCGACGAGGACGCCGTCCTGTCGGCGATCATCGCCGGCGCGAGCGGCTACCTCCTCAAGCAGGTGCGCGCACGCGACCTCGTGCTCAGCCCTCGAGGCCGTCGGGCGCGGCGAATCGCTGCTCGACCCGGCGGTGACGGGCCGGGTCCTCGAACGGATCCGGCGCATCGCCACCGCCGACCAGCCCGACGAGCTCGCCCAGCTGACCTCCCAGGAGCAGAAGATCCTGCTCCTCGTCGCCGAGGGCAAGACGAACAAGGAGATCGCGGCCGACGTGTTCCTGTCCGACAAGACCGTCAAGAACTACGTCAGCTCGATCCTCGCCAAGCTCAACCTCGAGCGACGGGCCCAGGCCGCCGCCTACATGGCTCGCATTCACAACACCGACAGCGGCAGCTGAGCCGAAGCCGGTTCGACGGAGCAGGTTCGGTCTCTGTCACCGTCGGCCCCTTCGAGGAAGTGGCACTCCAGGCAGTGGGTCCATGCTGTGAAGGTTCCGGACGGACACACGACTCCGCCATCCACGACAGAGCGCGCGCTCGCCCGACAGACGATCCACTCCGGGGCGACGGTGGTTTCCAGGGGTTCACCGCCGGCCGCCACGCGAAGCTCCCGCCGGGTCGCGATCTCATGCACCGCTGGAATTCATCATGCAGCGATGCTCCGCTCATTGGCGGGGGATCGGAAGGGCCCATCGGACCACACGCGGGGGTCATGCGGCCCTTGCTCGTCGACGACGTCCACTGCGCGAAGTCGAGGACACATCGCGCCCATCTGTAGCGCCATCGCGACGCGGTTCGGATCGCCGTCGACGCCGATGACGAGCGTCGCGCCCATCAGCTTCGCGCCCGGCCGTGGCGCACAGGCCGATCGGTCCCTGGCGAAGACGACCACCGTGTCACCGATGCGGACCTTGCCCGATTCGCTCCGCCAAAGCCGGTCGAGGCGATGTCGGCGAGCAGGACCACCTGCTCGTCCGTCAATCGACTCAGGGATCTTCGCGAGGTTCGCCTGTGCGTTCTGAACGAGCAGGTACTCGGCCTGCGCGCCGTTGATCGTATTGCCGAAGCGCCAGCCGCCAATCGCCTCGTAGCCGGACCCGTGGCCGCATTGGCTCAGATTGCCGCTGAAGGCACGCGTGGCATTGGCCGCACGGCGTGATCGCGCCGACGAGCACGCGGTCGCCGAGTCGTAGCCAGTCGACGCCCGGCGCTTCGTGCATCAGCGAGCAGGCGCGGCTCGAATATCCAATTGCGGCATCAAGCGTGAGATATGCGCAATGCCGCCCGCTCGCAGGAGATCATCAGGTCATGGCATTCAACGAAGACATCGTCGAGCTCGCGACGAGGAACACGCACTTCCGCGAGGTTCTCTCGACGGGGCCGCACAGCCAGGTCGTGGTGATGAAGATCCCGGCCGGTGGCGAGATCGGCGAGGAGACGCACGACGACGTGGACCAGGTCCTGGTCTTCACCGCCGGCGAAGGCGAGGCGGTGCTGAACGGTATTCGCAGTCGCGTGGCCGCGGGTCGGCTCGTCCACGTGCCGGCGGGAACCCGCCACAACTTTGTGAACGTCGGGGCGGACGACCTTCGGCTGTACACCATGTACGCGCCGCCGGAGCACGCTGAGGGCACGGTTCACCACACCCGCGCCGACGCCGAGGCCGCCGAAGCGGAGAACCACGCCTGATCCGGCCTGGCCCGAGACGGTAGGCGGAACGCAATGCGCCTGGTGAGCCCCGAGGAGGCGGTCGCCTCCGTGCGCGACGGCAACACCATCTTCGTCCACGGTGGTGCCGCCACGCCGGGGGCGCTGCTGGCGGCGCTGGCTGGCCCGCGCGCCGGACCTGACCGGCGTCACCACTGTGGGACTCCACCTCGAGGGGCCCTGCCCGCACCTGGAGCCGGGCATGGAGGACCACATCCGGCATCGAGCCCTGTTCATCGGTCCCAATGCCCGGGACGCGGTGAACGAGGGCCGCGCCGACTACGTCCCGATCTTCCTGTCCGACATCCCGCTCCTCTTCCGGCGCGGGATCCTGCCTCTCGACTTCGCGTTCATCAACGTCAGCCCGCCCGATCCCCACGGCTTCTGCTCGCTCGGCACCAGCGTCGACGCGACGCTCGCCGCGGTGGGCAGTGCCACGACCGTCATCGCCCAGGTCAACCGTCCATGCCTCGCACGCTCGGCGACAGCTTCGTCCACGTCGACCAGATCGCGCTGGCGGTCGAGGTGGACGAGCCGCCGCACGAGCATCCGGTCGCCCCCATCAGCGACGTCGAGCGTCAGATCGGCGCCAATGTTGGCGGAGCTGGTGACCGATGGCGCCACGCTGCAGCTGGGCATCGGCGCCATTCCGGCCGCGGTCGGTGATGCCCTGCGCGACAAGCGCGACCTCGGCATCCATACGGAGCTGTTTACCGACACCGTGGTCGACCTCGTCGAATCGGGCGCCCTGACCGGTGCCGCCAAGGAGATCAACCGCGGCAAGATCGTCAGCGCCTTCGTGCTCGGGACAAAGCGTCTGTACGACTTCATCGACGACAACCCGATGATCGAGATGCGCCCGGTGGACTACACCAACGACACGTCGGTCATCCGCCGCTTCCGCCGCATGGTGGCCGTCAACTCGGCCATCGAGATCGATCTCTCGGGACAGGTGGTGGCGGATTCGATCGGCCGCAGGCTCTATTCGGGCGTGGGCGGCCAGATGGACTTCATCCGCGGCGCGGCCCTCGCGGAAGAGGGGCGGGCCATCATCGCCCTGCCATCGACGGCTGCGGCCGGCTCCGCGTCACGGATCGTCGCCAGCCTGCGCGAGGGGGCCGGAGTGGTCACCACTCGTGCGCACGTGCGCACCGTGGTCACCGAGTGGGGAGTCGCCGAGCTCTTTGGCCGCTCGATGGCCGAGCGTGCCCGCGCGTTGATCGCCATCGCCCACCCGGACTTCCGCGACGAGCTCCAACTGGCCGCCAGGAAGCTCAACCTGGACCGATAGGGCGGTTCCCGCGGCGGGCCGCACGGCCCGCAAGGAAGGGTCCATCGGCCCTCGATCGCAGCGCGCCGGTGCCCGTAAATGGGCTGACACCCGTATGAGCTCTCGCCCACATGCAGCGCGCACTTGCCTACTTCGTGGCCTTCACAGGCATGGGGACCGTCTTCGTGTTGGCGATGGTCCTGGCGTTCGCCGTCTTCGGCGGCACCCGCACGGCCGATCCCGCAGCGGGTGAGGCGCAGCCCGACCACGCCGGCCGCCGCTGACGCAGGACCGGTCGGTGCCATCGCAATCAACGCGTTCGATATCGGTTTCGAGCCGGCCATGTTCCACGTCGAGGTCCCGGGCACGTACACCGTGACGCTCACCAACGACGGCGGCACGCTGCATGACGTGACGTTCGCCGACGGGACCGTCATCTCGGCCGAGGCTCACGGGACCGCCACCGGCGAGGTGACCATCCCCGCAGCCGGCATGACGTTCATCTGCTCGGTGCCGGGCCATGCCGACGCGGGCATGACGGGCGAGGTCATGGTGTCCGGCGGCACTGCGGCATCCGGAGAGCCGGCGCCTGCCGCATCGGTCGACGCCGTGGAGCTCGCACGCATCGATGCGGAGCGCACCGCGCAGTTCCCCGCGGAGACGGAGGGGCGCGGCAACCAGGTGCTGGAGCCCACGATCCTGGAGGACGGCACCAAGCAGTGGGAGCTGACCGCGTCGGTCATCCAGTGGGAGACGGAGCCGGGGACGATCCTCGAGGCTTATGCCTACAACGGCACCGTACCGGGCCCGCAGCTCCGCGCCGAGGTGGGCGACCGCATCCGAATCATCCTTCACAACGAGCTGCCCGAGCCGACGACCATCCATTCGCATGGCCTGATCGTGCCGAACGGGATGGACGGCGTGCCCGGCATCACGCAGGACGCCGTGATGCCCGGCGAGTCGTTCACCTACGAGTACACGGTTCGCAACGCCGGATCGCACATGTACCACAGCCATTTCATGGCGGAGCACCAGGTGCCGATTGGTCTGCTCGGTGCCTTCGTGGTCACCGATCCCGCAAAGACCGATGAGCCCGCCGCCGACATCGACTACACCATGATCGTGAACGACGGCCCGCTTGGATTCACCCTGAACGGCAAGGGATTCCCGGCCACGGAGCCGATCGTCGCGCAGCTGGGCCAGACCATCCGCATCCGATACATGAACGAGGGGCTCCAGATCCACCCGATGCACCTGCATGGCATCCCGCAGCTCGTGATCGCCAAGGACGGCTGGACCCTCCCGACGCCGCACTTCGAGGACACCGTCCTCGTGGCGCCGGGGGAGCGGATCGACGTCATCATCGAAGCCTCGGAGCTCGGCACCTGGGCCCTCCACTGCCACATCCTCACCCACGCGGAGGGCCCGGACGGCATGTTCGGCATGGTCACGGCGCTTATCGTCCAGGAGTGATCCTCGCGATCAGTGTGATATAGTTTCACACGATATGACACACTCGCGAACCGATGAGCTCACGCGCACCAATGTCACGCTTCCAGCCAAGCTCCTGGCGCAGGTGGACGAGCTGGCCGGCGCCCGTGGCCGAAGCCGATACGTCGCCGAGGCGGTGGCGCAGCGCGTTCGCCGCGACGCCCTCGGGGCGGCGATTCGCGAGACGGCCGGAGCGATGGTCGGGCGGCCGGGCTGGATGAGCCCGGACGAGGTCACGGCCTGGGTGGACGACCTGCGCTCCGAGGAGACGGAGTAGGCCGATGCGGTATCTGCTCGATACCACCCTGATCATCGATCACGCCCACGGTTACGAGCCGGCGATGACCCTATTGCATCGGCTCTACGAGGAAGGTGCCGAGCTCTTCACCTGCGACGTCGTGGTGTGCGAGGCGCTGTCCGGTGGATCCGATGAGCACCTCGCGATCGTGTCGCGCCTGCTCGAGCCGCTCGACTACGTGGCGACCGATCCGGCGGCCGCGCGTCTGGCGGGGGAGGCACGGCGTGGAAGGCATCGGTCTGGCGGGAAGCTCGGTCTGGGCGACGCGCTGATCGCAGCGGCGGCGATCGGCCTGGATGCCACCATCGTCACTCGCAACCGCCCCGACTTCGAACGGCAGGGCGCAACGGTCCTGGCCTACTGAGGGGGAGGTTCAGTCGCAGTGCGTTGACAGGAGAATCGGAAAGTACGACTATGTAACCATGGCATTGGCGCGAGTGCGGGGCAAGGGCCAGATTACGCTCCCCGACGGGGTGCGCCGCGCCGCACGCCTGTCCGAAGGGGACTACCTCGAAATCAGCGTCGAATCCGGAGCGGTCGTCATGCGTCCGAAGAAGATGATCGATGCGGATCAGGCCTGGTTCTGGTCCGAGGAGTGGCAGCTCGGCGAGCGAGAGGCAAGCGACGACATCGCCGGCGGCCGCACGCGCCACAGTGACTCGGCGGACGAGTTCATCGAGTCCATCGGCTAGGCCGCCCGCATGCCCTCCTACGAGCGGACGCGCAGGTTCGAGCGCGATTGGAAGGCGCTGACCGAAACCGACCGGAAGCGATTCAGGACCGCCTTCGCGCGTTTCGACGCCGACCTCACTGGTGGTGCCTTTCGGGCTGGGCTGCGTGTCAAGCGTGTGGAAGGGACTGATGCGGTGTTCGAGATGACGTGGGCGCCCGATGGACGCGCGACATTCGAGTACGGCACACCACGGGGAGTAGGAGCTCACGTGGTCTGGCGCCGAATCGGCCGGCACGACGTGTTCCGCCGACCCTGACAGACCGGTGATCGGGCGCGTCGCTTGCGAGGGGGCCCGCTGATGGCCTGGCAACCGCTCCAACGGCCCCTGATCGCGGCTGCGTACGCGCTCAACCTCGGCGTCCGCGCACGCCGAGCGTTCACTCGGCGCCGGCGTCGGGACGGAGCGGCCACCGACATCATCCGCGCCTGCCTCGAAGACTGCTGGGACGGGAGTCACTACCGTGCGAGCCCCGGCCACTTCCGGCAGTTCTGGACCCGCGACCTGAGCTTCAGCTCGCCGTCGCTGGCGCGCCTGTCTGAGACGCATCGGACCCGGGCGATCCACTCCTTCGACTGGGCGATCCGCACCTGGAAGCGCCACGACAGCCACGTCACCACGACCATCCACTTCTTCAATCAGCCGGTCGACGTCTTCGACTACGGGGTCGACTGCCTGCCGCTGATGCTCGCCGCCCTGCGGCGCCTCGGAGCGGAGGATCTGCTCGAGACGCATCGGCCCTGGCTGGAGGGTGAGGTGCGCCACTACATGGCCGAGGTGGTCGACCCGGGGACCGGCATGGTCCGTAGCGACCGCAAGTACAGCGCGCACCGCGACACGATCGTGAACCGATGCAACGCGTTCGGGAACAGCATGGTCGCCCTGCTGGCCATGACCCTGGTTGACCTGGGCTGGGACCTGCCGGAGCCGATGATTCCCCTCGCCGAGGCGCCGCAGCGCATTCTGCTCGAGCACTTCTGGGACGAGCGCGGCTTCTTCGTGGATGTGATCGGGGATGACACGCCATCGGGCGAGGGCAACATCTGG
>CAWIXZ010000011.1:0-55254 GCA_963840205.1 uncultured Chloroflexia bacterium | reverse complement strand
ATAGCTAATGAAATGACGATCACCCGGCTGCCGCGCCGGATCACCCGCGCCGTGCCCTTCCTCTCCCGCCAGCAGCACCGCCCCGATGGGGCGGCGCCGCGTCCGCGTGGGCAGGGCAGGGGCCTGCGCGGCGGCTTCACCGCCATGCGCCACCGCAATTACCGCATCTACTGGTTCGGCCAGATCGGCAGCCTCGTCGGCGCCTGGATGCAGTCGGTCGCGCACCCGTGGCTCGTGCTCCAGCTGGGTGGGTCGCCGCTCCAGCTCGGCTCGGTCCTGGCGCTGATGTTCGCCCCCTCCATGGTGCTGGCACCGATCGGCGGCGTCCTCGCCGACCGCGTCGACAAGCGCCGCACCCTGCTGGTCGTGAACGCCGTCGCGATGGTGAACGCGTCGATCCTCTTCGGGCTGACGATCACCGGCGCGATCCAGATCTGGCACCTGTACGTCCTGGCCCTGAGCGCGGGATTCGTGAACGCCGTCGAGATGCCCGTGCGGCAGGCATTCGCGGCTGAGCTGGTGCCGCAGGAGGACCTCGTCAACGCGATCGCGCTGAACTCGACGTCCTTCAACCTGTCGCGTGTCATCGGCCCGGCCATCGCCGGCGTCCTGATCGCGGGATTCGGCGTTGGGATCGTGTTCGGCCTCAACGCGCTGAGCTACCTGTCCGTCCTCGTCGGCCTGTGGCGCCTGACCCCTGCGACCTTCCGTCGCATCGAGCGCCCGGACACGTTCCCGTCCATCCGCACCAGCCTCGCGGAGGGCGTGCGATATGCGGTCGGCAACCCCCGCAGTGCTGTGGCCGCTGGTCCTGCTGGGAGGCACGGCGATGCTGGCGATGAACTTCCAGACGCTGCTGCCGGTCTTCGCGCGAGATGAGCTGGACATGGACTCCGGCGGCTACGGCGCGCTCTTCGCGGCGATGGGTGCCGGGTCCCTGCTGGGCTCGCTGATGCTCGCCTTCATGGCACGGCGGCGCGTGATGTTCCCGCTCATCATCGGCGGCGGCGCTGCGTTCCTGGCGATGGAGGTCGCGCTCGGCCTGTTCCGCAGCCCGCTGGCCGCGTTCGGGCTGGTGGTCGGCATCGGCTTCGCCTCGATGCTCATGGTGAACACGATCAACGTCACTATTCAGAACAGCGTCCCCGACGCTCTCCGCGGACGGGTGATGTCGCTGTACGTGATGACATTCGCCGGCACCGCGCCGATCGGCGGCCTGTTCGCCGGCGCGATGGCGCAGGCGTTCGGCGCACCGGCCGGGTTCGTCGTCGGGGCAGCGCTCGCCATCGTCGTCCTGGGCGTGGTGGCATGGCGCCTGCGCAGCGTCGAGGAGCCCCGAGGGTTCGTCGCCGCTCGCGAGCAGCCGGCGGTCGCGGGCCGCGTGGAGCGTCAGGCCGCCTGAATTCTCAACGCGGCGACCCGTGCGCGGTTGTTAGCATGGGCAACTTCCGGCGGAGACGATGGCCGAACAGCTTCCAGACGGCAGACCGAGTGGGCTGAGGCGGGGTTTCGCCGCGCTCGGCGTGCGGAACTACCGGCTCTACTGGTCCGGCCAGGTCGTGAGCCTGATCGGCACCTGGATGCAGCAGGTCTCGCTGCCGTGGCTCGTCCTCGCGCTCGGCGGCACGCCGATCCAGCTCGGCCTCGTGGCCGTCCTCCAGTTCGGTCCCTCGCTCGCGCTGGCGCCCTTCGGCGGCGTGCTGGCGGACAGGATCGACAAGCGCAAGGCGCTCATCGGCACGCAGATCGCCGCCTGCGGCCAGGCGCTCGTCCTGTTCCTCCTGACGGCGACGGGGGTCGTGCAGATCCCGATGGTGTACGCGATGGCGTTCGTGATCGGCGTCATCAACGCCGTCGACATGCCTGTCAGGCAGGCGCTCTCCGCCGAGCTCGTGCCGCGGCACCTGCTCGCGAACGCGATCGCGCTCAACTCGATGGCGTTCAACTCAGCGCGCGTCGTGGGCCCCGCGGTGGCGGGCGTCATCATCGCCCTGGGCGCCGCGCTGACCGGCTCGGACATCGCCGGGGTGGCGATGAACCTCGGCATCAACACCGTCACCTACGCAGGCGTGCTGACTGCCCTCCTGCGCATGAACCCGCGCGAGATCCGACGCCCGAGGCAGCCCGATCGTCACCCGCCTGTGCTCCACAGCCTCGCCGAGGGCATCCGCTACGCCGTGCGGACGCCACTCGTGCTGTGGTGCCTCGTGCTGCTCGGTGGGATCGCCGCGTTCGGCTTCAACTTCCAGATCCTGCTGCCGCTGTTCAGCACCGAGGTGCTCGGACCTCGGCGCCGACGGCTACGGGCTGCTCTACGCGGGCATGGGCGTCGGGGCGCTCGCGGGCTCGCTGACCCTGGCGTTCATGCGGCAGCGGCGGGCGATCGCGCTCATGCTCGGCGGTGGCCTCGTCTTCGCGCTGCTGTTGGTCGGGCTGGGGCTGTCGCGCGATGTGTGGATCGCCGCACCGCTCGTGCTGCTGTCCGGCTACTTCAGCATGCTGATGATCAACACGATCAACGCGACGGTGCAGGCGAACGTAACCGATGCGCTCCGCGGGCGGGTCATGTCCCTGTACGTCACCGTCTTCGCCGGATCGGCGCCACTCGGCGGCCTCTTCGCCGGCGCGGTGGCCGAGGCATGGGGGAGCCCCGGCGGCGTTCCTGACCGGCGCCGCCATCTCGATGCTGGTGCTCGCCATCGTGGCGCTGGGGCTTCGCGCGGCGGCGCGCCGGGGGCCGCTCGGCGTCACGCTGCTCGACACGTCCTCGGAGCGTGTCACCACCGGGGCCGCTGAGCCGCGGGCCGCCTCAGCGGCTCGCTGAGTGGCTCGGGCAGCAGGACCTGGAGCTCCTCCAGCGCGGCGGCGACCGCCGCCCGGCGCTCCTCGGGGAGCGGCTCGAGAAGCTCGTGCGCGGCCTCGAGCAGGTCACGCCGCATGGCCCGCGCCCGCCGGCGCCCCGTGGCGGTGAGAGTCAGCAGCACCGCGCGGCGGTCATTCGCGTCGGTGCCTCGCTCGACCAGGTTCGCTTCGGCCAGGCCGGCCGCCAGCCGCGTCACGACCGGGGCGCTCACCATGAGCCGCCGCGCCAGCTCGGCCTGGGGCTGCGGACCGTTCGTGTCGATCAGGCGCAGCACGTTGTACTGCTGGTACGTGAGCTCGCCCCACGTCTTTCGGCGTCGCGCGTGGGCCACGAGGTGCCGCATCACCGGAGCCACGGTGCCGATCAGGCTCGCCTCGAGGCTCGGCGCCTCGTAGCTGCTGCGTCGCGGCGGGGCGTGAGGTGGGCGCCATTGCCGCCGATCCTAGCAGTCGAATTCGGAAGCGCCCCCGCCTGACGCTGGGCCTGTTGGCCGTGGCGCATGCCGCGATTCACGCGCAATCGGCGCTCATGCCGCTCGTATATCCGATCGTGATCACCCAGTACGGCCTCGACGCGCGGGACATCGGGACGTTCATCGCCATCACCACCGCAGTCGGCGGCTCAATGCAGCTCGCCTACGGCTTCCTCACCCGCTACGTGGCGCGGCCGGCGCTCCTCGCGGGCGGCCAGATCCTCTTCGGCGCGAGCCTGCTGGTGGCGGGGCTCTCGCAGTCGGTCGCGCAGCTGCTGGCCGCGATCAGCGCGGCGCGCATCGGCGCCAGCCCGCAGCACCCGGTCGGCAACGGCCTCCTGTCCGACCTCTTCCCGGCCGAGCGGCGCGGGTTCGCGATCAGTGCCCACATCAGCGGCGGCAACGTTGGGACCATCCTCGTGCCGTTCATCGGCGGCGCGCTGCTGCTCTCGGTCGGGTGGCAGGCGACCCTCGCGCTGTTCGGCCTGCCGCCGCTGATCATCGGTGTGCTCCTGGCCGTCTTCGTCCGCGAGGACCACGCCGCGTACCGGCGCGCGGCACGAGCGTCCGGATCGGTCCGGTCGCACATCAGGGAGGTCATCGGCCGCCGCGACCTGCGCCTCATCCTCGCCGCCTCGCTGGTCGCCGCCGGGGGCCGAGGGCTCGACATCGTCGCGCCGTTCATGGTCCTGTACCTCGCCGGGCCGCTCGGCTTCGACACCGGCACCGTCGGGCTCCTGTACGCGCTGCTGCTCGTCGGCGCGGTGGTGGGGCCGATCCTCGCCGGCATGCTGTCGGACCGCATCGGGCGACGGCCGACCCTCATCGCGTACTACCTGCTGTCGGCCGCCGGAATCCTCGCCTTCCTCGCTGCCGGCGCGAACCTCTTCCTGCTGGTCCCGCTGCTGCTCCCGTTCGGCACCGCGGTCTTCAGCGAGTCACCGGTGCTCCAGGCCTACCTCGCCGACCGCGCCACCGGACCGATGCGCGACGTCGCCTTCGCCGTCTACTTCACGTTCGCGTTCGGCATCGGCGCCTTCTGGGCGTTCATCATCGGCTCCGTCGCGGCGAGCTTCGGCTTCCCGGTCGCCTTCGGCGTCATGGCCGCGTCGTACGTCGCCGCCGCGTTCCTGCTCTTCGCCGTCCGCGAGCGAACCTAGCAGACCGGGACGCCGTCGCAGATCTGGTCAAGGCGCCTGTCGAGCGCATCGAGCCGATCGAGCACCTCGTCGAGCCGATCGAGCACCTCGCCCGTATCGCCGCCCGCGCCGCTGGCCGGGGCGTCAGGGCCGAAGGCGATGAGGTTCTCGCGCATCCAGTCGTGGAGGCGCGACTCGAGGTCGATCAGCATTCGGTTGAGCTCACCGCGACCAACACCTGGGTCCTGGGCCGCGAGCTCCTCGGCCATCGCTGCGATCCGCTCGTCGAGACGATCGAGGTCCCCGCGCAGCCCGATCGTCTGGAATAGGACCAGCACGAGCACGAGGATCGTGGCGAGGCCGACGATCAGCAGAGCGGGTCCCAGGGGTGAGCGCATGGGCTCCTCCCGAGCAAGTGGCGCGCCGTCATGAACGTTGCGGGTCAGAGGAGCGCCCCCGCAAGGATCACGACCCCTGCGATGGCGAAGAGGATTGCCGAGCCGATGCGGACCAGCCGAGGCGAGAGCCGGTCACCGATCTGCCGGCCGACGACCACCGCGACGAGGTTCGCGGCCACCTCGCCGGCGGTCGAGCCGACCCACGTCGCGAGCGGTCCCTGGCTCGCCGCCAGCGCGAACGTGGCGAGCATCGTCTTGTCGCCGAGCTCCGCGAGGATGAATGCCGCCGCGACGGTCAACGCGACGCCGATGCCCGCACGTCGCAGGCCGCTTCCGCCATCCACGGCGGTTGGCGGATCCTCGTCGTCACCGCGCAGCGTCCACGCGGCGACCGCCAGGAACGCGAGGCCCGCCACGATCCCGACGAAGCGCTCGGGCAGCGACGCCCCCAGCCGCGGCGCCGACCGCGACGCTGATGCCCTGGATGAGCGCCGCGGCGAGCACCACGCCCGCGATGACCGGCCCGGCGCGATAGCGCGTCGCGAAGGCGAGGACGAGCAGCTGGCTCTTGTCGCCGAACTCGGCGATGAAGATGGCGCCGAACGCGACGCCGGCCGCGAGGAGGAACTCCATCGGCCGATCCTACGTCGGCGCACATTAGAATTCGCGCGATGACGATCGAAGGGCGCTACGCCAGGCAGGCCATCGAGAACCTCCTGCGCGAGGACCGCACCTTTGAGCCCTCGGCCGGAGTTCCGGGCGCAGGCGACGCTCAACGACCCCGCCATCTACGAGCGCACCGCCTCCGAGGAAGGGTTCCGCGCCTTCTGGACCGAGGAGGGGAATCGGCTCGACTGGATGGAGCCGTGGACCGATCTCTACACGTGGGAGCCGCCCTACGCGAAGTGGTTCATCGGCGGCAGGCTGAACGTCAGCGCCAACTGCCTCGACCGCCACGTCGCCGCCGGCCTGGGCGATCGTGTCGCGTACTTCTGGGAGGGCGAGCCGGGCGACACGCGCACGATCACCTACGCGCGAGCTCCTCGAGGAGACGTGCCGCCTCACGAACGCGCTGCGCGAGCTCGGCGTGAAGAAGGGCGACCGGATCGCGATCTACATGCCGATGATCCCCGAGCTGCCCGTCGCGATGCTCGCCTGCACCCGCATCGGCGCCGCGCACTCGGTCGTCTTCGGCGGCTTCTCGGCCGATGCGCTCGCCGGGCGCATCGAGGACGCCGAGTGCACCGTCGTCATCACCGCCGACGGTGGCTATCGCAAGGGCGCGACGGTGCCGCTCAAGAAGAACGCGGACGAGGCGATCGCGCGGACGTCATCGGTCCAGCACTGCGTGGTGGTGCGCCGCACCGGCGACGAGGTGGCCTGGGACGAGGGCCGCGACCACTGGTACCACGACCTCGTCGAGGGCCAGCCGACGACCGCGGACCCGGAGCCGATGGACTCCGAGGACCTGCTCTACCTGCTGTACACCTCGGGCACCACGGCCAAGCCGAAGGGGATCATGCACACCACCGGCGGGTACCTCGCCGGGGTCTCCGCGACGCATCGGTACATCTTCGACCTGAAGCCCGAGAGCGACGTCTACTGGTGCATGGCCGACATCGGCTGGGTGACCGGCCACTCGTACATCGTGTACGGGCCGCTCGCCAACGCCGCGACCGGGATCATCTACGAGGGTGCCTTCGACTTCCCCGGTGAAGGACCGATGGGCGCAGATCGCGGCGAAGTACCGCGCCACGATCCTCTACACCGCCCCGACCGCCATCCGGGCGCTGATGAAGTACGGCGCCGATGCGTTCGCCGACGACGACCTCTCCTCGCTGCGCCTCCTCGGGTCGGTGGGTGAGCCGATCAACCCCGAGGCCTGGGCGTGGTACTGGAAGGAGATCGGCGGCGGCCGCTGCCCTGTCGTCGACACGTGGTGGCAGACCGAGACGGGCATGATCATGATCACGCCGCTCCCGGGCATCACCACCCTCAAGCCGGGGAGCGCGACGTTCCCGTTCCCGGGCGTCGATGGCCGACGTCGTCGACGAGGCGGGCACCTCCGTGCCGCTGGGCGGCGGCGGCTACCTCGTGCTCGAGCGGCCGTGGCCGGCCATGCTGCGCGGCCTGTACAAGGATCCCGAGCGCTACGAGGAGACCTACTGGTCCCGCTACCCGGGCCGCTACTTCGCCGGCGACGGCTGCAAGCGCGACGAGGAGGGCTACTACTGGCTGCTCGGGCGCGATCGACGACGTGATGAACGTCTCCGGGCACCGCATCTCGACCACCGAGGTGGAGTCGGCCCTCGTCTCGCACCCGTCGCGTCGCGGAGGCCGCGGTCGTGGGACGCTCGGACCCGCTCACCGGCCAGGCCATCTTCAGCTACGTGATCCTCCGCTCCGGCTTCGAGGCCTCGGACGAGCTGGCGGCGGAGCTGCGCGAGCACGTGGCGACGATGATCGGCAAGTTCGCGCGGCCGAAGCAGATCATGTTCACCCCGGACCTGCCGAAGACGCGCTCCGGCAAGATCATGCGGCGCCTGCTGCGCGACATCGCCGAGCAGCGCGACCTCGGCGACGTCACGACGCTGGCCGACTCGAACGTGGTGACCACCATCCGCGACCAGTCCGGCAAGGGCGAGGACTAGCCGCCTACGGCGTGATCGCCGAAGCCGAGCCCGTCAGGGTTGGAGGGTAACCGAGATGACGGCTCCCGCCCGAGCCGTCCTCGGCGACCGTCACGCCGCCCTGCGGTCCGCTCCCGTCCTCGTTGCCGATGACCCAGTGTGGCCGCCCTGCGCGCTCGACTTGCCGAGGAGGTTGATTCCCAGGTCGCCGATCCTGTCGTCGTAGAAAGACTCCAGCGAATCGACCGAGTCGGTCGACGTCCAGGAGATGACGAAGGCTTCGTTCGCCGACATGCGGGTGGTCTCGGTGGAATTCGGCGGCTCGAGGTCCTCTCCGAGCTGCTCCAGGTCCCCTTGGTCCCCCTTGTCCCCGCCGTTCCCGTCGCCGGGGTCCGGCGCTCCGGCCTGGCTCTCCTCCGAGCCATTGTCGCCATTGCCGCCGTCGCTGCCATCCGTTCCCGGTCCGCCGCAGGCGATGACCAGGACTGCCAGGACTGGCAGCGTCAGTGCTCGGGTCCATCGCATCGGTCCATCCTCTGAATCGCCAGGGCTTGGGCTACGACGAGCAAGCGCTCTCCGTCTGATCGGGCTGGCGCCCGGACACTATGCGTGAGCCCGGAGGGGTGTCAAGCGCGGCGGCACCAACCACGGCGAAACACGATCCGCGACCAGTCTGGAGGGGCGGGGACTGGGGCTCTTCCGACCGCTGAGCCCCTTGAGGCCGGGTGTATCGTTTCGCTGACAGCAACGGATTGATCTCGGAGGTAGATCCTGGCCCGACGCACCGCTGCCCTGGCCATCACGCTCGCGACGATTCTCGCCGCGCTATCCGTGGCGCCCGCCGCCGCGACCGACCCGCCGCTTCCCTCGACCATGGCAGCGGTCGGCGACTCGATCACGCAGGCGGCCAGCACGGCCGGCAGCCTCGGAACCGATGCGCCACAGAACTCGTGGTCGACCGGCACGAGTGCCACAGTGAACAGCCATTACCTGCGGCTCCTGGCACTCAACCCCGCGATAACCGGGCGCAACGACAACCGGTCGGTCAGCGGCGCGAAGATGGTCGACCTCGCCGGGCAGATGGGGGCGGCGGGGGCGAGCCAGCCCGAGTACCTGACGGTCCTCATCGGCGGTAACGACGTCTGCACCTCCACCGAGTCCGGGATGACGGCGGTGGACGCCTTCCGCGACCAGTTCGTGGCGGCCATGACCGCGCTCCGCAACGCCTCGCCCAATACGCAGGTCTACGTGGTCAGCATCCCGCGCGTGATGGGCCTGTACGAGCTGTTCAAGGGCAACGGGTGGGCTCGGTTCATCTGGTCCATCGGTAACGTCTGCCAGTCGCTCCTCGCACGGCCCACCTCGATTGACCAGGCGGACATCGATCGGCGCCTGCGCGTCGCGCAGCGCAACGTCGACTTCAACGCCGTCCTCGCCGAGGTGTGCGCCCTGTACCAGCCGTGCCGCACGGACGGGGGCGCCGTGTACAACACCGCGTTCGCGGCCTCCGACGTGTCAGGCGACTACTTCCACCCGTCCACGGCCGGCCAGACGAAGCTCGCGGCCGTCAGCTGGTCGGCGGGTTACTGGGCCGGCGCCGTACCGCCGCCACCGCCGAACCAGGCTCCGATGGCCGCGTTCAGCTTCACCTGCACCGGCCTGACCTGCAGCTTCACCGATCAGTCGGTTGATGCTGACGGCAGCATCGCGTCGTGGGCGTGGGACTTTGGGGGCAGTGCCACGTCCGACCTGCGGAATCCGCCGCCGCATCCGTTCGCGGCGGCTGGTACGCATCGGGTGACCCTCACCGTCACCGACAACGCGGGCGCGCAGGCGACGACCTTCCGCGACGTGGTCGTCACGCAGCCCGTGGTGCAGCAGACGCGCGTCAGCGCGCTCACGTCGACGACGAGCCGCAGCGGCTCGAGCTGGCGCACGACCGTGACCATCAGCATCGTGCGGAGCGACGGCCCGGTGGTTTCGGACGCGCGCGTCAGCGCAACCTGGACGCGCGGCTCTTCCGACACGTGCACGACCGGCAGCACGGGACGCTGCAGCGTCACGAGCGACTGGTTCAACCGCAGCTCGGTGCCGTCGGTCACGATGACGGTGGCCAACGTCACACACGCCACTCTCGGCTGGGATTCCGCCGGGTCTCTGAAGCAGATCACGGTGAACCGCCCGACGTAGGCGCCGACGCTAGAATCGGGACACGGTCCGTCGCCGCGACGCCGCGGGCCGATACCTCGGAGAAACCGTGTCCAACCGCCTCGACTGGCTGCTCTTCGTCCTCCTGGGATTTTTCTGGGGCAGCAGCTACCTCTTCATCAAGATCGGCGTCGAAGCCGGCCTGGAGCCGTTGACCCTCGTCACGCTGCGACTGCTCATCGGCGGGCTCGTGCTCGCCACGGTCGTCGCCGTCGCCCGGGAAGCGCTCCCGCGCAGCCTGCGCACGTACGCCAACCTGTTCGTCCTCGGCATCCTGAGCGTCGCGCTTCCGTTCTTCCTGATCACGTGGGCCGAGCAGAGCGTGAGCTCCGCCCTCGCGGCCATCCTCACCGCGCCGGTACCCCTGTTCGTGATCCTCATCGCGGCGGTCTTCCTTCGGGACGAGCAGATCACTGCGAACCGGCTGGTCGGCCTCGCCATCGGCCTGATCGGCGTCGCGGTCCTGGTCGGGTTCGACCCGGCCGACCTTGCCAGCGGCACGCTCGTGGCGGAGATCGCGCTCATCGGCGCGGCAGCCTCGTACGCGGCTGGCGGCGTGTACGCACGGCGCACGATGAAGGGGCTGCGGCCGATGATTCCGGCGCTGTTCCAGGTGACCTTCGCCTTCCTGATCTCGGGAACGCTGGCCCTCATCTTCGAGCGCCCCACGGAGGTCCAGCTCACACCGGAGATCGCCTTCGCGGTGCTCTGGCTCGGCATTCTGGGCTCGGGGCTGGCCTACCTGATCTTCTTCCGGCTGCTCGGCCGCTGGGGCGCGACCAGGACGGCAATGGTCGCCTACCTGCTCCCGGTCTTCGGGATCGTCCTGGGTGCCGTGGTCCTTTCCGAGCCGGTCGACGCGCGCCTGCTCATCGGGACGGCGCTGGTCATCGGCGGAATCTTCCTCGTCAACTCGAAGTACGGGGCACGTCCGCTCATGGCGCGACGGGGCGCAGAGGGATAGGCATGGCCAACCACGACCCGGCCGAGACGACGGAAGCCGCGGCCGAGTACCTGATGACCGTGCGCTACATGCAGGCCGAGGGGGAGCCGGTCATCGCGGCGCGGCTCGCCGAGCGGATGGGGTACAGCGCGGCCTCGGTGAGCGAGATGGTCACGCGTCTCGTCCGCGAGGACCTCGTGAGCGTCGACGAGCAGACCAGACACCTGAACCTGACCGATGCGGGTCGCACGGCCGCGGAGCGCACGTTCCGGCGCCACGCGCTCGCCGAGTGGCTGCTCACCGAGGTCGTCGGGCTCGGCTGGGCGGAGGCCGATGAGGAGGCCCATCACCTCCAGCACGCCTTCAGCGACCGCGTCACCGACCGGGTCGACGAGCTCCTCGGGTTCCCGCCCACGTGCCCGCACGGCAACCCGATCCCGAGGGCCGGCCGTCACGCCCGAGCGCCCGGCCGGCATCCCGCTGTCGGAGGCGGTCCAGGGCACCGACGTGACCATCCTCCGCGTGACCGAGGAGGCCGAGGAGGACGCCCGGCTACTCACCTTCCTCCAGGACAACGGCGTGCGGCCCGGCCACGTCTTCGAGGTGGTCGAGGTGGCACAGCATATCGGCACCATGACGCATGCGCCGCGTCGAGGGCGGAGCGCAGGACGGGCACGAGGTGACCATCGGTCTCGTCGCTGCCGCGAAGCTGCGCGTGCTTCCCGGCCGAGCGGAGCCCACGCTCTTCCACCGTGTCCCCGAACGGGCTCGGCTGGCCGCTGCGCGCTGAGTTAGGATTCGCGCCAGATGGTCCGAAACAGAAACAGACGCGCGGTCATCGCCGCCATCGCCACGGTCCTGTGGCTGGGCTACATGATCGTCGGCCTCGCGGTCATCAACACGCTGATCCCCACGGTCGAGGGCGCCGGCCCCGAGGGAGCGGCGGCGTTCGTGGGCCTCATCGGCGGCGTCTTCGCCATGGGCTTCATCATGTGGTGGGCCTCCGACTGAGCGCCTGAGCACCTGCGGGTCCCTCACGCCGCGCCAACCGCTGGGTTAGCCTTCTTCGATGCCAGTCGCGCCTCGACCAGCCCGGATTGCGAACGCGGTCGACCGTGAACCGCGCGCCCCCCGAGCCGCGAGCGTGGCCCGCGAGTGAGCGGGCCATGGGACCGGTCGCCACCGCCTGATCGCGATCGAGAGTGGCCGGCCGAGGACATTGATCAGGCCCGCCGCGGAGATCGAGATCGGTCGTCGCAGCCTCCGCAGGGCGACCCCTCGCCGTCGTCGGATTGGGACGACTGGGCGCCGATCACGCCCGCCGGCGACTACGGCGCCGACGAGTCGCTCACCCCATCGAGTGACCCGTGGGCCGAGTCCTGGGACGACGAGGCGGCCACCGGATCGCCGTTTCTCGCGCCCGCCGATCGCGACGAGCCACGCCCGGCCGAAACCGCATGGTCGCCCCCCGAGCCGGATCCGCCGGCGCCGCCGATCCCCGAAACGCCGTGGGCGCCC
This sequence comes from uncultured Chloroflexia bacterium, assembly GCA_963840205.1. Classification (GTDB taxonomy): domain Bacteria; phylum Chloroflexota; class Limnocylindria; order QHBO01; family QHBO01; genus JACDBZ01. The sequence continues at coordinate 43,083 of CAWIXZ010000011.1, read as the reverse complement.
GAAACAGCCTCGTGGCGACGAGCGCTTCGAGGAGCTGGTTCAACCCGAGCCCGAACGGGTCGGGCCCTGGTCGAGCCCGTGGCGGCCCGACAGCGCGCCGGACTGGATGGCCGAGGCGATCGAGGAGCGCCAGACGGAGACGGTGCCGCCCCCTCCGGTCTGGACCCCTCCGCAGCCCGAGCCGCAGCCGGAGCCGGAGCCCGAGCCCGAACCGGAGCCGATACCTGAGCCCGAGCCCGAACCGGAGCCGAGTACCGGAGCCCGAGCCCGAGCCCGAGCCCGAACCGGACGACCCGAGCCTGAGCCCGAGCCGGAACCGATACCCGAGCCTGAGCCCGAGCCGGAACCGATACCCGAGCCTGAGCCCGAGCCGGAACCGATACCCGAGCCTGAGCCCGAGCCGGAACCGATACCCGAGCCTGAGCCCCAACCCGTCTGGGAGCCCGAGCCCGAACCTGAACCGGAGCCAAAACGGGAACCGGAGCCAGAAACTCAGCCGGAGCCGGCGCCGATCTGGGAGCCCGAGCCGGAGCCCGAGCCCGCGCGGATCTGGGAGCCCCAGCCCGAACCGGAGCCCGAGCCCGCGCGGATCTGGGAGCCCGAGCCGCGAGCCCGCGCCCGCAGCGAGCTGGCAGCCGGAACCTGCGCCGGAAGAGGCCTGGGCGCACCCCGAACGCGAGCCCGAGGCCGAGCCGCAGTACGGCGGTGGCGGCGAGCCGACCCAGGTCTTCCCGTCGTCGTGGGCGCCGCCGCCCTCCCCGCCGCGAGACGCAACCCTCGAGCCGGCCGCGGGCGAAGTCCGGACGTCGGTCGCCGGACGCGCGGGCGAGGGCGTGGACGCGGTCGCCCTCGAGCAGCCCGCCACCGCGGAGCAGGCGGTGCCGTGGCTCATCGGCGTGATCCTGCTGCTCGCCGGCATGGTCATCGTGCTGCTGGCGCTCATCTTTGCCGGCGACGCCTCGCTGGGCGGTTCCGCGGCCAGCCCCTCGGGGAGCCTCGCGGGACTCGGTGGCTCGGGCCAGCCCTCGGCGAGCGCGAGCGTCGCGCCGGCAGCCGGGACCCCCGTGCCGACGGTCCAGGCGACTCCCACCCCCGTGCCGATCCCCGAGTACGGGGCGCTCGAGCTCGTGTACCAGGGTCGGAGCGCGGCGCTGGCCCCGATCTACCTCCTGCGGCGCGACTTCACCGTCGAAGGGCGAGCCGGTCATCCTCGTCCAGGACCCGGGGCTCGACATCCGGCGCTTCGCGTGGGCGAGGGACGGGACCGTTGGCGCGGCGCTGCTCGCCGAGGTGCTCGTGTCGGTCGAGCCCGACGCGGAGAAGCGCAGCCTCGGGGACGAGATCAGCACTGCGACCTTCGGCGAGGGGAGGACCCCGGTCTACGCGGTGCGCATCACCCAGGATGGCTCAGAGGACACCGCCACGATCCTGGCCGTCGACTTCGTCAGTGGTGGCGCGGACGAGCTGGCCAGGGTGACCTACCCGCGGCCGCAGATCGCCGAGGAGGCCGCGCTCCAGGAGGCGCAGTTCGCCGACGAGGGCGGCACCGTCAGGCTCACGTGGCTCGAGGACGACACGCTGCACCTGTGGATCCTCGGCGCCGGAACGTGGCAGATCGACCCGGCTGTACCCGGTGAGATCACGGAGGTCGCCGACGAGCTGCCGGTGCTCTGGGCGCCGGACGGCGATCGCCGCATCGTCCTCACCGAGGACGGCGCCACAACCACCATGGAAGTCGTGGACGAGGACGGCCAGGTCGTCGCCACTACGACGGTCCCGGTGCTCGTCAGCCACGTGCGCTGGTCGCGCGACGGCCAGCGCGTGACGTATACGGGTGGGCGCACCGGGACCGGCGGGGGAGTGCTCCAGGATCTCTTCCTGTGGGACCCGGAGGAGGGGACCGATCCGATGCAGCTGACCACCACCGGCGCGAACTTCGGCGCCGAGTGGATGGGCACCCAGCCCCTCTGGCGGCTGGCGGAGTGAGCTGATGCAGGACATCGTCAATCCGATCGGCGTCGAGCTCGACGAGACCGCGCGCCGCATGCGCATCCGCTGGGACGACGGGCACCTGGGCGAGTGGTCGTGGCTCGCGCTGCGCCGTGCGTGCCCGTGCGCGCTCTGCGCGGGCGAGGGCAACCTGCCCGGCGTCGTGACGCTCGAGACCTTCTTCAACGAGCAGGAGACGCGGCTCACCGACGTGCGCTGGATCGGCCGCTACGCGCTCGCGCCGATCTGGGCCGACGGCCACGACACCGGTCTCTACACCTACACCAAGCTGCGCGGCAGCTGCGAGTGCGCCGAACATGCGGCCGCCTGAGCCGATGCCGCCGCAGGATCTCGACCGGTGGCTTCACGCTGGCGCTCGGGCGGTGGCGGCGGTCGGGGCTGGACCCACGTCGGCGTCGCGCGGGTGCTCGCCGAGCGCGGCCTTCGGCCGACGCGGATCGTCGGCACGAGCATGGGCGCGATCATCGGCGCGGCGCTCGCGGCCGGACGCGGCCCCGACGAGATCGAGGAGGCCTCGAGGCGGATCTCGCTGTATCGGCTCGTCGGGAAGAGGGCGCGACTGGCGCTGTTCGACCCGCGTCCGGTGCTCGACCTGCTCGCTCGCGACCTGGGCGACCCGCTGATCGAGGATCTGCCGACGCCGCTCGGGATCACGACCTTCGACCTCGTCGAGGGCGCGCCCGCGGCTGGTGACGAGCGGCCGGCTCATCGACGCGCTCGAGGTGAGCATCGCGGTGCCGCTCTTCTTCCCGCCGCGGCGCGACGAGGACGGCGTCTGGTGCGACGCGGGGCCGTGGGAGGGGATCCCGGTGAGCCTCGCGCGGGCGTGGGACCCGGCGCTCCCCGTGGTCGGGGTGCTGGCCGACATCCCGAAGCCCGCGTTCCTCACCTCCCGCGTGGCAGGCTCGATCCTCCGCGCCACCTCCAGGCGGCTTGGGGGTCGGCACCGGAGCCGATGCGCTCACGGCGCGGCGCTTCCTGGCGCTCCTCGCCGTCCGGTACGCGGATCCGATCGTGGTGGAGCCACCCGACGTCCTCATCGCGCCCGACATGGGCCGCACGAACGCGCTGCGCTTCGGGCGATCCGCGACCGCGATCGCAGCGGGCGAGCGCGCGACGCGAGCCGTGCTCGACGCGCTCGGTGCAGCGCCTCGACGGGGGCTCGCCGGTGCCTGACGACCACGGCGGCGTGCTCTTCGTCCACGCGCACCCCGACGACGAGTCGGCCGGGACCGGCGGCACGATCGCGCGACTGGTGGCGGAGGGCATCCGCGTCGACCTCGTCACCTGCACCGACGGCGCCGAGGGCGAGGTCCACGACCCGGATCTCGACCCCGACGAGGCCCGCCCACGACTCGCCGAGATCCGGGCCCGGGAGCTGGCATGCTCGGTCCAGGCGCTCGGTGGCGGGGCGATCCATCACCACCTGCTCGGCTACCGCGACTCCGGGATGATCGGCACCGAGGCGAACGAGCACCCCGCCTCGTTCTGGAAGGCCGACCTCGGCGAGGCCACTCGCCGGCTCCTTGCGATCGTGCGCGAGGCGCGGCCGGCGGCCATCGTCAGCTACGACGAGAACGGCAACTACGGCCATCCCGACCACATCAACGCCGCGCGCATCGCGCGCGACGCGTACGCCGCCGCGGCGGACGCATCGGTCCATCGCTTCTACGAGATCGCCTTCAACCGCGAGGCGTGGTTCGAGGTGATGACCGAGATGAAGGAGCGCGGCATCGCGCTGCCGTGGGACTTCGACGCGGCGCTGGAGGAGCGGGAACCGGACGAGCTCAACCCGACGAACATCGCCGCCGTGGCGGAGGTCGCGGAAGCGCTCGAGGAGGGCGCGACCGAGGCGGAGGTCGAATGGGGCATCCCGGACTCGGAGGTCACCACGCGCGTCGATGTCCGCGGCCACCTCGACGCGAAGCGGGGCAGCATGGCCTGCCACCGCACCCAGCGCCAGGACCTCGGGTGGATGCTCGAGCTGCCGGACGACCTCGCCGATCGCGTCCTCGGCACCGAGCACTACGTCCTGCGGCGGCTGGACGGGGAGCCGGTCGACTCCACGTACCGGGAGTCGTGGCTGCTTCCCTAGGCCCTTCCGCGTACCATGCGGGCCGATGGCCAACCGAACGATCGACCTGACCGACGAGGTCGTCGACTACGTCCGCCGCGTGGGCGTCCGAGAGCACCCGGTGCTGGCACGGCTGCGCGAGGAGACCGCCCCCATGCCGATGGCGCAGATGCAGATCGGCCCCGACCAGGGCGCCTTCATGGCGCTGCTCGTGAAGCTGCTCGGCGCGCGGCAGATCCTCGAGATCGGCACCTTCACCGGCTACTCATCGACCGCGATGGCGCTCGCGATGCCGGCCGACGGCCGGATCGTGTGCTGCGACGTGAGCCGCGAATGGACCGATATCGCACGTCGAGCCTGGGCCGATGCGGGTGTCGCCGACCGGATCGACCTGCGCCTCGCCCCGGCCACCGAGACGATCGCCACGCTCGACGACGACAGCTTCGACATGGCCTTCATCGACGCCGACAAGACCGGCTACGACGCGTACTACGAGGGCTGCCTGCGCGTCGTGCGGCCCGGCGGGCTGATCCTGATCGACAACACGCTCCAGCACGGGCGGGTGGCCGATCCAGCCGAGAACGACGACAACGTGCGCGCCATCCGCGCGCTGAACGACAAGATCGCCGGCGACGAGCGGGTCGACACGGTGCTCCTGCCGCTCGCCGACGGCCTGACGCTCGCCCGGGTGCGCGAGGAAACCGCCTCCGCGCGTTGACACGGTGCTCTAATGGTCGGCAGATGCCGACCATAAAGCCAAAGCAGACCGGTGTCGCTTCGCACCTGACGATCACGCGCCCCGACCAGCTCCAGGCGCTCGGCGACGGGACCCGGTGGCGGATCCTCGGCCGCCTGCTCGACGGGCCGGCGAGCATCCAGGAGCTCGCGAAGGCGCTGGGCGTGGCAAGGGGCACCATCGGCCACCACGTCGGCGTCCTCGACGAGGCCGGCCTCATCCGGCTGGTCGAGACGCACCGCGTTCGTGGCGTCGTCGAGAAGCGCTACGCGCGCGTGGCGTGGCACTTCCGGCTCAAGGAGGGGAGCCGCTCGTCCCCGGCGACCGCGGATCCGCGCTACAGCCACCTGCCGCTGCGGCAGGCGCTGGCAGAGGCGCGGCCCGAGACGGGGCAAGGGCGATCCGTCGCGGTCGGTGGTCGTCCGCGCCCGGATGTCGGCCGCACGCGCGCGCCGCTTCGCCCGCCTGGTCGAGGCGCTGGCGCAGGAGTTCGCGGACGGGGCGCCCGGACGGGCGAGACGTTCGGCTTCGTCGCCGCGATCTACGTGCCCGATTGGTCCACCGGCGAGGCAGGAGAAGAAGTCATGAGCCTCGAGCGCGCGCCGCGGGAAGAGTCCCAGTCCGAGCTGGCGGCGGTCGCCCCGAAGCGGGGAAGCCTGTGGCGCCACGGCGACTTCATGAAGCTGTGGACCGGCCAGACCATCAGCCAGCTCGGCGACGAGGTCACGCAGCTCGCGATCCCGCTGGTCGCCGCGCTCACCCTCGAGGTGACGCCGCTTCGAGTTCGGCCTGCTCGGCCGTCCTCCAGTTCCTGCCCTTCATCCTGCTCACCATCCCGGCCGGCGTCTGGGTCGACCGGATGCGGCGGCGAGCCGATCCTCATCGGCGCGAACCTCGGCCGCGCGGCGCTGCTCACCTCCATCCCGGTCGCCTTCGTCGGCGGCTGGCTCACGATCTGGCAGCTGTACGTCGTCGCGTTCGCGATCGGCTGCCTCGAGGTCTTCTTCGACGTCGCCTACCAGTCGTACCTGCCCAGCGTGGTCGAGCGCGATCGGCTGGTCGAGGGCAACGCGAAGCTCGAGCTCTCGGTGTCGGCCACCATGTTCGTCGGGCCCACCGTTGCGGGCTTCCTCGCGGACCTCGTCCGCCCGGCGATCGCGATCGTCTTCGACGTCGCGAGCTACCTGGGCTCCATCGTCTTCCTGCTGCTTCATCCGACGTCCGGAGACGCCGCCCGAGGCGCACGACCCGGCCACCGGGCCACGCCCATCCATGCGGCAGGAGGCGGTCGAGGGCCTGCGCTACGTGCTCGGGCACCGCTACCTGCGCTACATCGCCGCCTGCACCGGGACGCTCAACCTGTTCGGCAACATCGGCGGTGCGATCCTGATCCTCTACCTCGTGCAGGAGCTGGGGCTGACTCGGCGGGAACGATCGGCATCGTCCTGACGATCGGCAACCTCGGGGTGCTCGCTCGGCGCCCTCCTCTCGGAGCGAGTCGGTCGCTGGATCGGCGTCGGTCCCGACCATCGTGGGGTCCGCGTTCTTCTCCGTCGTTCGCCCTCATCGCGGTCGCGCTCGCGCCGCGCGAGGCGCCGGTGCCGTTCCTGATCGCCGGCGGCTTCATCGGCACCGTCACCGCGGTCGTCTACAACGTCAACCAGGTGAGCCTGCGCCAGGCGATCACCCCGGACCGGATGCTCGGTCGGATGAACGCCACGATGCGGTTCATCGTGTGGGGCACGATCCCGATCGGCGCGCTGGTGGGCGGCGTGCTCGGCGGCGTCATCGGCCTCCAGGCGACGATCTGGGTCGGTGCCATCGGCGCCTTCCTCGGGTTCCTTCCCGTACTCTTGTCGCCGGTCAGGTCGCTCAAGGAGATCCCCTCGTCAGAACCGGCGTAACCCTCGAGGCCCCCATGCGCTGCTCGGCGCTGGCGGAGCAGCTCGATGAGCCGATGATCGGCACGGTCGACCAGCGCGCCCGCTGGCTGCTGGTCGAGGACCGCAGCGCGTGGGGCAGCGACGCGGTGGCGGACGTGCTCGGCGCGCCGCTGGCCGCCGCCCTGAAGGAGCGCGGCATTCGCGCCCTCCTGGTCCGGCATCGCGAGGGCGACCCGGCGGCCGATGCCCTTCGGCGCGCAATCCTGGTCGACACGGTGACGCGCGAGATGGCGGTGCGCACGATCGCCTCGGTGGAGGAGCTCGACGTGTCCGCGCTCGGCTCCGGGTTCGTCGCGACTTCGGCGCGCCCGTGGACGGGCCGATCTTCCTGGTGTGCAGCAACGGCAAGCGCGACGCCTGCTGCGCCGTGCGCGGCCGCGCCCTGCTGAACGCGCTGGCGGTCGAGCACGCCGAGCGCACGTGGGAATGCACCCACCTCGGCGGCCACCGCTTCGCCGCGAACCTGGTCTGCCTTCCCGACGGGCTCGTCTACGGTCGGGTGGACGCGGCCGCGACGGCCCGCGGCTCGCCGACGCGTACCTTGCGGGGCGTGTCGATCCCGACGCGCCTTCGCGGCCGATCCGCGTGGCCGGCGCCGGCACAGGTGGCCGAGCAGCACGTGCGCATGACGGACGACCTCGCCGGCATCGGCGACATACGCCTCGTCTCCGCGGAGGTCGAGCGGAGATCGCGCGGAGGTCACCCTCGCCACGCCGGACGCCACTCGGGCGGTTCGTGCTGCGCGCCGAGCCGATGAGCCCGCCGCGACCGACGTCGTGCCGCGCCGACGAGCTCCAGGAGCCGGTTCACTGGCGCGTCGTGGAGGCCGGCGCATGACGTCGACGCTGCCCGCCGACGCGCTGCGCGAGGCCGCGCAGCGCTGGGGGACGCCGCTGTACGTGACCGACGTCGACGCGGCGGTCATGAACGCCCACGCCTGGCAGGTCGCGCTGCCCGGAGCGCTCGTCGCGTACGCGGTCAAGGCGAACCCGGATCCGATCCTCATGCGTCGCCTTGCGAGCGACGGCTTCGGCTTCGAGGTCGTCGGCCCGGTCGAGCTGGCGCTCGCGCTCCGCGAGCGGCTGTCCGCCCGAGCGGATCGTGGTGAACGGAGTCGGCCAGACCAACCCGGACCTCGTGGCGGCGCTCGAGGCCGGCGCGCTCGTCAACGCGGAGTCGGTCGGCGCGCTCAACGCGCTGCTGCGCTCGGGGGTCAAGGGCCGCATCGGCCTGCGGGTCAACCCGGCCCTCGATGCGGACGCGCATCCGCATCTCGCCACCGGTGCCGCCGACGCGAAGTTCGGGATCGGCCTCGACGAGCTGCCGGACGTGCTCGACCGGATGCGGCGGGCGGCGCAGCCGGTGGCGTCCATCGGCGCGCACATCGGCTCGGGCATCACCGACGCCGCGGCCTTCGGGCGGCTCGCCGCGCTGCTCGCCGTCGCTGGCTGATGACGCCCAGGCGCGGCTCGTCGACCTCGGCGGCGGGTTCGCGGGGTCGCCCGCGGCGCACGGCGGCGCGGTCCGGCCCGTACCTGCCGGATACGAGCCGCCTCATCGTTGAGCCCGGGCGCAGCGTCGTGGCATCGGTCGGGTGGCTCCTCACGCAGGTCGTCCGCGTCCAGCCCCGCGGCCACCTGATCGCGGACGCGGGCATGACCGAGCTCCTGCGGCCGATGCTGTACGGCGCGCACCACCCGGTCACGCTCCTGTCGGGTGGCTCCGCGCTCCTCGGACGCGAGGGAGGCTGGAGGCTGTCCGGTCCGATCTGCGAGGCGGGCGACGTGCTCGCCGCCGACGTGGACCTGGGAACCGACGCCGGCGAGGGCGCGCTGCTGGCGCTCGGCGACGCGGGCGCGTACGGCGCGTCGATGGCGTCGAACTACAACGGCCGGCTGCGCCCGGCGGAGGTCGTGATCGATCGGGGCGCGCTTCGGCTCAGCCGACGGCGCGAGACGCTCGAGGATCTCGTGGCGCGGGACGCGGAGTCCGCCTCCTAGCCGCTCTCCTCCTCGACCGGCTCGAAGCCGTGCCCGCCCATCACGCGCCAGCGGCTCCCGTCGTGGTTCAGGCGGTAGACGGCGGGTGACGGCATGGCCATGTGGAACGCGAAGTCGACGCCCGGCTCGAGCGCCTGGAGGGCGAGCCCGATCAGGTTGCCGTGGCTGCCCAGGACCAGGCGCCCGCCGTCGGGGTGTCGTGAGCGCAGGAGGTCCAGGATCCCGATCGCGCGCCGCTGCGCCTCGCGCCCGCTCTCGCCGCCGGGCACCGCGAAGTCCGCATCGGCCCATGCCTGCTCGAGCGTGGCGCGCCAGTCCTCGAGCGGCATCTTCGACAGGCGCCGCTCGCGCAGGTCGGGGATGAGCTGGACCTTGAGCCCGCGACGCATGGCGAGGGCGTGCACCGTCTGCACCGCTCGGAGATAGGGGGAGGAGTAGATCGCGGTCAGCCCGTAGCCGTCGAACTCGGCCGCGAGCTCCTCGGCCGCGGCGCGGCCGGCATCGGTCAGGGGGCGGTCGTCGTCCGGATAGCCCTTGGCGCCGAACTCGACCGGCTCGGCGTGGCGGACGAGGATCACGTCGAGGGGCGCGAGGCTCATGTCCACACATGCTACGGTCCCGGCGTGCCCCGACGCGTCCGGATCGCGCTCCTCGGCTGCCTCCTCCTCGGCGCCTGCATCTCGCCGAGCGCCGGAGCACCGGACGAGTCCGGCGCGGGATCCGCAACGCCGCAGCCCACGTCGCCGACGCCGGCCGCGACCCCCACCACCGAGCCTACCCCGAGCATCCTCCCCACGCCGGCGGCGTTCAGCACGCCCACCCCCGCACCGGGAACGCTCGCGCTCGAGGCGCTGAGCTGCGACGGTGGCGTGGCGCTCGAGTGGTCCCCGAGCGCCGACCCGGCCTTCCATCACTACACCGCGCTGCGGAGCGAGAATCGCGAGATCCCGCCCGTCTACCCGCCCATCGCCCCGGCCGTGGACTGGGGTGGCACCTACGCGACCGACCGCTTCGTCGTCTCCGCGGTGGACGCGACCTTCGAGCCGTCCGAGCCGGACTGGCAATACCGCGTGATGTCGTACGACGCGGAGGGTCGGGTGATCGAGGCGTCCGTGGTGGTCACCGCCCAGCTGCTCCCGATTGCGCCGCTCGGCCCCGCGAGTGCGGAGCCGGTGGGCCGGCGCACGACCAGGCTCGAGTGGGACGCGTACTCCGGCCTCTCCGCCTGCTTCACCGAGTACCGGATCCTGTACGGCGCGGGCGATCCGCCGACGACGCTGCTGGCGACAGTCTCGGACCGGCGGGAGACGACGCTCGATACCGACGCGCTCCGCGTCGGAACGACCTACGCGCTGAGGGTGGAGGCGATCCGGACCACGGCGCTCGGCAGCTTCGTGGTCGCGCGGTCCGAGCTCGTCACCTTCACGCGATGAGTCGTCAACCCTCCGGACACGACGACGCCGGGGAGCGCTCGCCCCCCGGCGTCTCGGTTGATGCGCAGGGCCTAGGCGGGCGTGCCGCTCAGCGTTGCCTCTGCCCTGTCGAGGCCCTCCTCGGCCTTCTGGGTGACCTGGTCGACGGTGTCGCGCACCGCCGTGCCGATCTTCTGGCTGGCGTCGCCGAGGACCTGCCGCTCCTGCGGCGTCTCGGGAACCAGGGCGCCGACGACCGCGCCGGTGCCGATGGCGATCGCGCCCATCGCCAGCGGGCTGGCCTTCATGAACCGATCAAGGCGCCAGCCGACCTCCCCGACGGTCTGGCGCCCACGCTCGATCACCTCGGAGGTGACCTGCGTCGCGCTCTCGCCGACCTGGCCGACCGCCTGTCCCGACGTTCTGGCCGACGCCGGCCGCCACGTCTCCCACGCGGCTCACGTCGAGCCCACCGCTCTTCTGCTCCGGCCGATAGCCGTTGCTGCGGTACGCCTCGCTGTAGCCGTTCGAGCCCTTGCCGGAGTTTCGGTTCACCCACAGCAGCGCGAGCCCCGTGCCGGCGATCGCCGCCGGAATCGGGTTGCGCTTGATCGTCTCCATCACCATCTCACTGACCCCCTTTGCGGTCTCCTCGACGCGACCGATGGTCGCCTCGCGGACGTTCTCTTTCGCCTGGTCGACCAGGCGACTCGGCTCGAGCCGGTCACCCAGCTCGCTCAGCGTGTCGCCCATCTCCTGGCGCGTCTCTTCGATGTCTGCCCGGATCTCGCCGATCGCCGTCTCATCGTCCCCATCCGGGCCTGCGTTGCCATGCGTCACTTGATCTGCTCCTTGACGAACTCGACGCTCTCCCTGACGGTCTCGGCGGTCTGCCGCGGCGCCAGCTCCGTGGTCTTCATGCGATTCACGCCCGACATGGCGACCAATGCGCCGATGCCCAACGCGGCCACACCGACCACGATCGCGGCGAGCCACGCATCGAGCCCGAGCTCGATGAGCCCGAGCACTGCCGCGAGCAGGAGCACCAGCACGCCGGCGTACGCCAGCGCCCCGCCGATCCCTGCCGTCACGGCGCCCCGGCTCATGCGCCCGACGCTTGAGGTCACCTCGACGCGTGCAAGGTCGATCTCCCTGCGCACGAGGTTCCCGGTCTGACGGCCGAGGTCGCCGAGGAGCTCGCCGATCGATCGGCTCTCCTCGCGATACGCCATGTCAGATGCCCTCGCCCATGCGGCTGGCGCCTGGGCCAGTGGCGTGATAGTCGGTGCCTGACATCCACTGCTGGCCCTGGCCCTGCTGGCCCTTCCGGCCGCCGCTCTGCTCGTTCGACGAGCCACCGGCCGCCTTGATCAGGCGTGAGGCCGCGAGGCCCAGCACGAAGGCGCCCCCGAGGAAGAGGATCGGCTGTCGCCGGGCGACGTTCTCGACCGTCGCGAGCATCTGGCGCGCGTCCGTCTTTCGGAGGTACTCGCCCATGCGCTCGGCCTGGTCCGCGACCGTCTCCGCGGCGTTGGCGATCGAGGGCTGGTCCTGCATGTCGATCGAGACGCGCCGAATGGTGTCGGTCACGTGGCTGAGCCCGTCCGCCGCCATCTCGCGGGCCTTGTCGGCCTGCTGGAACCCGAGCTCGGTGGCCCGCTCCGCCATCGCTCCGACGCTCTGGCCCGCCTGCTGCCCGGCCTCGACCAGCGGATGCTGCTGCTCGTCCATCGACGAGCCGTTTTCGGTGGTGCTGACCGATGCGTCAGCGTAGGTAGTTGCGTTTCCCATGGTCATCTGAATCCCCCTGCACGAGTGAAGGTTGCTTGCGTGCAGAGCTCCAATGCACCGGCCGTTCCACGGCAGGTGAATTTCTCAGCCGATGACCCCGCCGATCGTCCGCACGATCCGCTTGATGACGCCCGGGCGGCCGTCCTTGCCGCCGCCCTGGTCCCCGTCGGCCGTGCCCGGATCCGAGTGCGACGACCTGAGCATGTCGCGCTCGACCTGCAGCCGCTGGCGGTAGAGCACCTCCCACTCCTCGTACGGGACGACCAGGCTCGCGAGGCGCTCGTCGACCGCCTCCAGCGCCTCGGGGGCGTCCCCGGGCTCGGTCTCGGCGAGCTTCTGGATGACGTCCTCGACCTCCTGCGCCTCCTTGCTGGAGGTCAGGTAGGCATCGGTCTTGGTGAGGCGCACGGCAACCGCCGCCCGGGCCCGCGCGACGGCGTCCTTCTTGCCCGCCACCGCGACGTCCGACGGATGGATCGTCACCTCCAGCCCCTTGCCCCGCAGCATCACGATCCGGTCCGGCACCAGGCGGCGCACATATTCGCCGCCCACCACCGCGAGCAGCTGTGACGGCAGCTCGAGCACGCGCGGCGCGCGGCCTCGGGCGAGCTCCAGGCCAGCAGCATCCACCGCGTGCTCGAGGTCCGCGGCGACCTTCTCGTACTTGCCGGGCTTGACCACGATCGGGATGTGAGCGTCCTCCCAGCGCCGGATGACCGTCCGGATCTTGAAGATGGGCGCGATGATGATGAGGAAGAGGATCACAAGGGCCAGCACCGCGGCATACGGGTAGCCGCGCAGGACCTGGACGACCTTGCCGCCGATGCCCTTCGGCCTGTCCTCGGGGTCCATCAGCATCAGGCCGCCGATGCCCACGACGATGGGCAGCACGATCGCCAGGACGAGCATCGCGAGGCGGATCCAGCCCTCGTCGATGAAGTCCGGCCGCGGGATGAAGGCGATGAGGAAGGCGCCGACGTCGGGGAAGGCGACGCCGATGAGGGCCACGACCCAGGCGATCGATCCCAGCGCCACGAGCGCGAGGAGCAGCTGCTTGCTCTGCGGGACGCGCCCGAAGAGCATGATCGTCGCCCAGCCGAACGCCATCTGCACGATGCGGCCGACCTGCCGGCCGATGAACGCGATGAGCGGAGCGAGGATGGCCATCGGGCCGCACGGCGCAACCGGCGTGCCAACCGAGCGCTCGCCCCCCGGGCGGTTTGCCCCCAGCGGGCCATTTGGCGGCTGATTGGCCGAATCTCCCGCCTCGTGGGACGTTCGGCCACGGAACCGCCCCCGAACCCCGGAAAGTGCGCCCTACCTGCCGCCGCGCGGGAAAACCAGCCAATGAGCGGCCGAATAAACCGCTCCGCGGGAATTCAGCCCGGCGCCGGACCCGTGGATCCGCGCGACGCCTCCACCGGCTGCTCCAGCTCGTGCCGCAGCTGCTCGAGCTCCGCGCCGCCGCCCATGTGCTCCAGGAGCTGCGCGGGGGTGATCTCGTCCTTCGTGAACGATCCGCGCAGCCGTCCGCGGTCGAGGATGGTGAAGCGGTCGCCGACCGGGAAGGCGTGGTTCACGTTGTGGGTGATGAGGATCACGCCGATGCCGTCGTCCCTCGCCTGGGCGATGAAGCGGAGCACGACGCCCGCCTCCTTGACGCCCAGGGCCGACGTCGGCTCGTCGAGGATCACCACCTTCGCGCCGAAGTGGATCGCGCGCGCAATGGCGACCGACTGCCGCTCGCCGCCCGAGAGCGTGCCGACCGGCTGCGCGGTGTCGCGCAGGTCGATGCCCATGCCCCTGAGCGCCTCGCGCGTCACGCGGTCGGCCTGGGCCAGGTCGAGCGTGCGAAATAGGCCGGACCGGGGCTCGGAGCCGAGGAAGAAGTTCCGGCTGATGCTCATGAGCGGGATCATCGCGAGGTCCTGGTAGACCGTGGCGATCCCGCGCTGGAGCGCGTCGCGCGGCGAGGACAGCTGGACCTCCTCGCCGTCGATGAGGATCGTGCCGTGGTCCGGCGGATGGACGCCGGAGAGGGTCTTGATGAGGGTCGACTTGCCGGCGCCGTTGTCGCCGAGCAGGCACAGCACCTCGCCGCGGCGGACCGACAGCGAGACGTCGTACAGCGCGATCACGCCCCCGAAGTACTTGGTGAGGTTGCGCGCCTCGATGAGGGGCGCATCGGTCTGTGTGGTCATCAGTGGCGAACCCTGCTGGCCCGCGAGCGGACCCAGTTGTTGATGAGCACGGCAGTCAGCAGGAGCAGCCCCAGGAAGGCCTGGTACCAGTCGCTGCTGATGCCCGCGAAGAAGAGCCCCTGCCGCGTGATGCCCAGGGTGAGTGCGCCGAAGACGGCACCGATGGCGCTGCCGTAGCCGCCGGTGAGCAGGGTGCCGCCGATGACGGCGGTGATGATCGCCTCGAACTCCTTCTGCTCGCCGCGCAGGACGTCGCCGCTGCCGAAGGTGAGGACCTGGATCACGGCCAGGAGCGCCGCGGAGGCCGAGGTCGCCATGAAGAGGAGGATCTTCACCCGGTTGACCGGCACGCCGACGTTGCGGGCGGCGATGGCGTTGCCGCCGACGCCGAAGATCCAGTTGCCGAACTGCGTCCGCATGAGCACGAACGTGGCGAGCAGCGCGATCCCGATCCACCACACGATCACCACGTCGAACTCGCCGAACTGCGTGGTGAAGATGGCGGCGAACGGGTCTCCCTCCGTCGCCTCGTGGACGCCGGGCACCTGCGTGCGGCCGGTCATGGTGCGCGTGGCGCCGATGGTGAGGCCGCGCAGGATGAACAGCATCCCGAGCGTGACGATGAACGACGGCAGCTTCGTGCGGACCACGATGTAGCCGTTGATGAAACCGACCACCAGGGCGAAGCCGAACGCGGCAAGGACGGCGAACCACACCGGCCAGCCCAGCTCCGCGATGCCGATGGCGAGGATCATGCTCGCGGCGCCGATCATCGAACCGACGGACAGGTCGAACTCGCCCGCGATCATGAGCAGGGCGACCGCCGAGCCGATGATGCCGACCTGGGCCGCGACCTCGAGGTAGGTCGCCGTGCCGCGGACGCTGAGGAAGCCGCTGTCGCCCGCGAGGATCGCGAAGAGCATCCAGACCAGGATCGTGCCCGCGATCGCCCCGAGCTCGGGGCGGGCGAGGAGGACGCGTGTCAGCCCGAGGCTGCGAACGCGCTCATCGGCCTGGCGTGCTCCCTGTGCCGTCGCCATTGCCCTGACTCCAGTCAAGTTGCCGAGGGTGGTGTGGCGAGGCCGCCCGATTGGACGGCCCCACCACGAGAGACTCCTAGCGGATACCCTCCGCGCTCAGCTCGATGACCTGCTCCGCCGTGTCCTGGGTCACGAACCCGGGACCGGTGAAGATCGGGCCGCCGCCGCCGGGCAGCAGGCCGTACTGGGCGAACTGCGTGACGATGAGCACGCCGAGGTAGCCCTGCAGGTACTGCTGCTGGTCGATGGCGAACAGCATCGTGCCGTCGCTCAATGCGCTCAGCACGTTCTCGCTGAGGTCGAAGGTCGCGATCGACACGCTGCCCGCGCGTCCCGATGCCTCGAGCGCCGCGAGCGCCGGATCGGCGCCGGTGGGACCGAGGGTCAGGATGCCGTCGATCGTGTCGTCCGCGTCGAGCGCCGCCTCGATGGCCGCCTGCGCACCGGCCGGATCGGTCAGGTTGACCGCCACGACCTCCGACGGGACGCCGCCGAGACCCTCGGCGAAGCCCTCGCAGCGAAGGTCGAGCGCGACGTTGCCGACCTCCTGGTTGACGCAGATCGTGTTCGTCACGCCGGCCTCGGCCATGCGCTGGCCGGCGCCGATGCCCGCCTCGAACTCGGTCTGGCCGACGTGGGTCAGGATGCCGAGATCCCGATACACATCGCTGCCCGAGTTGATGCTGACGACCGGGATGCCGGCCTCGACCGCGGCGCGGATCGAGTCACCGAGCGCATCCGAGTCGGGGATCGAGACCACCAGGCCATCGGGCTCGGATGCCACCGCGGTGTCGATGAGCTGCGACATGGCGACCATGTCGAAGGTCTCGGGCGCGTTGTACTCGACCGTGATGCCGAGATCGGTCTCGGCCTGGTTGACACCGTTGGCCACCACCGACCAGAACGGGTCGGATGCCTGGCCGTGCGTCACGACGACGATGCGAAGGTCACGGCTGGCGCCACCTCCACCGTCGCCGCCGTCCCCGGCCGTTCCGCTGGCCGTCTGCGCCCCGCACGCGGCGAGCAGCAGGCCGATGGCAACCAGCCCCGGTGCCCATCGTGCTGTCTTCATCATCTGGTCTCCTCCGTGTGTGCCCCCGCTGAACCGATGAGAACGTTGCCCTGGACTCATTTGTTCGTCACGCCACCTCCGACACCATCAGGGGCCGATGCTCGTGGAGCGATCGTGTCGCCGCGATCGCCACGCGCAACGCCTCCAGCCCGTCTCGCGCCGTGCAGGCGCTCTCCTCCTCGCCGCGGGCCACCTTCAGGAACGCGCGCAGCTCCTCGCGGTACGCGTCCTTGAAGCGGTCGATGAACATCGACCAGGCCGGCCCCGCTGGCGGAGGGACGCCCGGCTCCAGCGAGCGCATCGGCGTCCGTGGCCCGAGCCCCACGCTCACGCTGTCGCGCGAGCCGAAGATCTCGGTCCTGATGTCATAGCCCAGCGGGTCATGCCGCGCGCAGGTGAGTACGGCGCGCGTTCCGCCGGACAGCCGCAGCGTTGCGACCGCGGTGTCCACGTCCCCGTACTTCGCGAAGACCGGGAAGCCAAGCACGTCGCCGTCCGCGTACACCTCGACGACTTCCTGGCCCGTGAGCCAGCGGGTGACGTCGAAGTCGTGGATGGTGAAGTCCTGGAACAGGCCGCCCGAGACCGGGATGTAGGACTCGTGCGGCGGCTCGGGATCGTGCCCCGCGAGGCGCAGGACGTAGAGGCGGCCGAGCGCGTCGGTCTCCACCAGCCTGCGTGCCTCGCGGTACGCCGCGTCGAAGCGCCGCTGGAAGCCCAGCTGAAATGGGACGCCGGAGGACTCGATCTCGGACACCAGCCGCTGCGTCTCGGGCAGGTCCGGAGCGAGCGGCTTCTCGCAGAAGATCGGGATGCCACGCTCCAGCCCGGCGCGGACGAGCGTCGCGTGCGCGTTGCTGCTGGCGGCGATGACGAGCGCGTCCGCGGAGGCGATCGCCTCCTCCACGCTCGAGCTGGTGGCGCCCAGCTCGCCTGCCACGGAACGGGCGCGCTCCGGATCCACGTCCGCCACGACGAGGGCGTCGGGACCCAGCATCTCCGCCAGGAGGCCGGCATGCATGGTGCCGATGCGGCCGGCACCCAGCTGGGCTATGCGCATTACGCCACCTCTGCCCCCGCGATGCCCGGGATCTCGTCAATGCGGACCGGGCGGCGCTCAGAGTAGGCGCGAGTTGCCGCCACGGCAATGCGCATCGCCTCCAGGCCGTCGCGCGCTGACGAGGCCGGCGGCCGCTCCCCGCGGCATGCCTCCAGGAACGCGATGAGCTCGGCGCGGTAGGCGCGCTCGTATCGCTCGAGGTAGTGCGTCCAGGGCGGCGACGGCTGGGCGTCGGGCCAGTCCACGTGCCGCGCCGGCGTCCGATCCGAGAGCCCCATCGTCAGGTGCACGCCATCGGCGACCAGCTCGACGCGGCTGTCGTAGCCGGTCGGATGCAGCCAGCTCGCCTCGAGCACCGCGAGGCCGCCGCCGGACAGCCGCATCGTCACCACCGCCGTCTCGATGCCCCGCGGGTCGGCGGGTCGCGGGTCGTCGCGCCCCGAGCCGTCCGCGGTGAGCTCGACGACCTCCTGTCCGGTGAGCCACCGCGTGAAGTCGAAGTCGTGGATGGAGGAATGAAGGAAGAGGGGAGCGGCATCCATGACCGGCCACTCGGACCACGGGCGCTCCTGCACGCGCGGGTCGAACGCCGTGAGGCGCAGGAGCTGGATCCGCCCCGCCGTCCCGTCCACCACCGCCTGGCGCGCGGTGACGAATCCCGGCTCGTGTCGTCGCTGGAAGCCCATCTCCACGTGCGCGCCGGACGCCTCCACGCGACGCGTGAGCTCGAGTGACGACGCCAGGTCCTCGGTGAGCGGCTTCTCGCACAGGACGGGAATCCCTCTCGCCACCGCCGCGTCGACCGCCTCCGCGTGGAGGGCCGGCGGAGTGGCCACGACGATCGCATCGGCGGCCTGGATAGCCGCCTCGAACGTCATCGCGCTTCCGCGCACGTCATTCGCCACCGCGGAGGCTCGCTTCGCATCGGCGTCGACCACCAGCACCTCGTCCACGCCGTCAATGGACGCCAGCAGCCGCGCGTGGGTGCCGCCCATGGTCCCGGTGCCGACGACCGCGACCCTCATCGGTCCATCTCCCGCAGCGCGTAGCGCAGGACCCGCCCGCCGATCGCGGCCGCCTCGGAGGGCTGGAGCCACGTCGAGTCCTGCTCGACCATCAGCCAGCCGGAGTAGCCGATGCCGTCGAGCGCCCGCACGACGCCCGCGAGGTCCAGCACTCCGTTGCCCAGCTCGGTGAAGATCCGTTCCCTGACCGACGCCTCGAACCCGGAGATCTCCTGCGTCTCTGAGCCGCTGGAGCACCTCCCCGTCGACGTCCTTGACATGCACGTGGGCGATCAACGCCCCGTGGCGCTCGATCGCCTCGACCGGGTCCCCGCCGCCGACGGTGTAGTGGCCCACGTCCAGGCACAGGCGCGCCTTCGAGCCCGCGAGGCGGGGGGCCAGCACGTCGACCTCGTCCGGGGTCTCGATCCAGGTCGCGGCATGCGGATGGAACGCGACCGTCACGTGCTCCGGCGCGTCCTCCGCGACCGTTCGAAGCAGCCCGGCCAGCCGGTCGAACGCGGCATCCGGCCAGCGAGGGCCGTCGTCGGCCACGCGGCCCGCCCACTCGTCCCGGTCGGCGCCACCGTCGAGCGCCACGACCAGCACCTCGCCGCCGATGCTGAGCAGGTGTGCCAGCCCGTGACGGAGCAGCTCCTCCGGGTCGCCGATGAGGCCGTCGGCATCGGCCGGCAGCGTCCAGTAGCGCTCTGCCATGCGCAGGTTGCGCCGCGCGAGCTCCGGCGCGAGCCGAATCCCCTCCGGGAAGCCGCGGCCGAACTGGCACCCCGCGTAGCCGAGGCGCGCGAGGTCGTCGAGGATCTCCTCGTACGGCACCGTCGGCGCGAGATCCGGCAGATCGGCGTTGTTCCAGACGATGGGCACGCAGCCGATCGGCGAGGCCGCGAGCCGGCGTCACCGATGCTGCTCGAGCGCCCGGCCCTCGGCCTGCGCCGCGTGCTGCTCCCGGTGGTACTCGGGGACGGGGACGTCCCACCAGCCCGTCTTGTCGGGCCCGGCCACGTCGAGCTCGCGTGCCACGCGCACGTGGACGAGCGACGGTCCGCCCGACGCGAGCGCCCGCTCGACCGCCGGACGCACGTCCGCCGGCGAATCGGCCCGTTCGGCATGGATGCCGAAGGCCCGGCCGATCTCGAAGAAGTCGGGCGAGTACGGCTTGCCGTCGCGCATGAAGTCGGTGACCGCGGTGCGGCCGAAGTGCGCCTGCTGCCCGCCCTTGATGCTGATCCAGCCAGAGTTGTCGAGGACGACTGTGCAGACCGGCGTGCCGAGGATCGCCGCGGCCGCGAGCTCCTGCATGGTCTGGAGGAAGTCGCCATCGCCGCAGATGGCGAGCACCTGCGCGTCCGGCCGCGCCAGCTGCGCGCCGATGGCCGCGGGGAGCGTGAAGCCCATGGTCGAGAACCCGCCCGACGTGATGTGCGTTCGCGGCTCGCGGGTCACCCAGCGCTGCTTGACCATCCCCTGCGGCAGTCCCGCCCCGGTGACCACCACGGCGTCCGGCTTGGTCGCCGCCTGGACCTCGCGGACGGCACGGGCCATGGTCATCGGCGCCTGGTCGGAGCCGGACTTGACCTCGATCTGCTTTTCCCACGCCTGGCGAAGCGTGGCGATCTCCTCGCCGTAGTCCGTCGCGGCGGCGCCCCGACCCAGCGCGTCGAGCAGGTCCGCCAGCCCGGCCTTCGCGTCGCCCAGCAGCGGGACGGCGACCGGGTAGTTCTTGCCGATCTCCCGCGCGTCGACGTCGAGGTGGATGAGCTCGGCCGGCGGGATCGAGAAGGTGACGCCCTCGCGCCACGAGCTCGCCGACCAGTCCGTGAACCGGCAGCCCACCGCCAGCACCACGTCCGCGCTCGCGCTCAACGTGTTGCCGATGGTCGACCCGGTGTCGCCGATCGTCTGCCCCGCCAGCGGGTGCGTCTCGTCGATCGCGCCCTTGCCCATCCACGTCGTCACCACCGGCGCGCCGAGCCGCTCGGCGAGTGCCCGCAGCTCGGCGGTGGCATCGGCGCCGATCACCCCGCCGCCCGCCACGATCACCGGCCGCTTCGCCCCGGCGAGCAGCCGCGCCGCGCGCTCGACCAAGGCCGCGTCGGGGCGCGGTCGCCCGCGCGCCTCGCGCGCATCGGCTTCGGGAATGCGCACTTCCGCC
The DNA here is from genome assembly GCA_963840205.1 of uncultured Chloroflexia bacterium. Classification (GTDB taxonomy): domain Bacteria; phylum Chloroflexota; class Limnocylindria; order QHBO01; family QHBO01; genus JACDBZ01. The sequence goes on along the minus strand of CAWIXZ010000011.1, from coordinate 22,567 downwards.
ATCTCGGCCTGCACGTCCATGGGGATGTCGAGCAGCACCGGCCCGGGCCGACCGGTGCGCATCTGGTTCCAGGCGCGGTGGAGGACGAAGGGCAGCTCGTCGGCCCGCGACGGCGTCCACCACTCCTTCACGACCGGCTCGAACACGCGCGGGTTGTCCGCCGCGTGGCGTCGCTCGAACTCCTGGAGCAGCCCGTGGCCGCGCATGTCGGTGTGCGGCGACCCGGTGAACAGCGCGACCGCGGTGGAGTCGACGTACGAGGTGGCCATGCCGACCACCGTGTTCATGGCGCCGGGGCCGATGGAGGTGAAGGCCAGCATCGGCTCACCGGAGACGCGGTACCAGCCGTCGGCGAGGTGCACGGCGGACTGCTCGTGCATGACCTGGATGGTGCGGATCTCATCGGTCCGGTCGAGCAGGGCGTCGGTGAGCGTCCAGCAGCCGTGGCCGGGGATGCCCGCCGCGTAGCGCACTCCCCGCTTGACCAGATACTCCACGATGATCTGGGCGCCCGACAGGCGCTCGGCTGGCATCAACCGATTATGGGCGAACAATGACGCTATCAACATTGCCCCTGGCGGACACGCCGCTGGGCCGCACCGTCGCCGAGTCGGCGACCGACATCTGGAACGACAGCTGCGCCATCGACGAGCTCCAGTACGCCGTCGACTTCGGCGCTGTGGGCGCCACGGCCAACCCCACGATCGTGGTCGACAACTGGCGCAAGGACCCCGGTGCGTGGGCCGCTCGCGTCCGAGCCCTGGCCCTCGAGCATCCCTCCTGGGCGGAGCGCGACCTCGCGTGGGCGATCGTGGCCGAGATGAGCGTGCGGGCCGCCCCTCTGCTGCTGCCGGCCTTCTCGGCCTCCGCCGGTCGGGCTGGGCGCCTGTCGGTCCAGACCGATCCGACCCTCTTCCGCAACGCCGATGCGATGGTCGAGCAGGCCGTCGGCTTCGAGAAGCTCGCGCCGAACATTATCGTCAAGTTCCCCACGACCTTGGCCGGGGTCGCCGCCATGGAGGAGGCCACCTACCGAGGCATCTCGATCAACGCCACGGTTTCCTTCTCCGTCTCGCAGGCGGTGGCCGCCGCGGAGGCCGTGGAGCGAGGGCTTGCTCGCCGGACGGCCGAGGGCCTGGACTCCGCCTCGATGGGTCCGGTGATCACGATCATGATGGGCCGCCTGGAGGACTGGCTGCGCGAGGTTGGGGAGCGCGACGGGCTCGTCGTGGACCCGACGGTGCTCCCGTGGTCCGGCGTCGCCGTGTTCAAGCGCGCGTATGCCGAGTGGCAGGCCCGCGGGTTCCGCGCGCGGCTCCTGGGCGCGGCGATCCGCCACCACCTGCACTGGTCGGAACTCATCGGCGGGGACGTGATCATCACCCTGCCCTCGTCCTGGCAGAAGCGGTTCAACGCCTCCTCGGTCGAGGTGCGGCCGCGGATGGGCGACCCGGTCGAGCCGCGGTTCGTGGAGGCCCTGCGCGCATTCGACGACTTCGAGCGGGCGTACGAGCCGGGCGGCCTCGCCGTCGCCGACTTCGACACCTGGGGCCCAAGCGTCAAGACGCTGCGGACGTTCATCGGCTCGTACCACGAGCTGCTGCACCTCGTCACCGAGGCCATGCTCGCCGCGTGACCGACTCGACCTCCGCCTGCCGCCGGGCGAGCCGGTCACCCCGGCGCGCGCCGGCTGGCGATACCTCTCATTCGCGGTCGAGACCCTCCGGCAGCCGATGACCATCGGACGTGCGGGTCACGAGACGGCCGTCGTCATCCTGGGTGGGGGAGGCGCCCGGGTGGGGGAGCTGGAGCTGCCGGGGCGCGCATCGGTCTGGGAGGGCTTGCCCTCTGCCGCCTATCTGCCTCCGGGCGCCGCGGCCGTCGTGGCTCCCGTGGGTGAATTCGTAACAATCGCTGTTACGTGGGCGGCGGCCTCGGGTCGGGTGGCGGCGGGGGAACCCGTTCGCATCGGTCCGGAGGATGTGAGGGTGGAGGTTCGCGGGGCCGGCAACGCGACCCGCCAGATCAACCACATCATCACGCCCGAGTTCCCGGCCGACCGGCTGGAGGTCGTTGAGGTCTACACGCCGTCGGGCAACTGGAGCTCGTGGCCGCCGCACAAGCACGACACCGACGACATGCCGCGCGAGGCGGTCCTGGAGGAGGTCTACTCCTACGCCTTCCGCCGGCCGGAGGCGTGGGGGATCCAGCGCCTGTATCGGGCCGATGGCTCGCGCGACCTGCTCTGGGCGGTGCGCTCGGGTGAAACCGTGATGGTCACCGACGGCTACCACCCGTTCGTGGCCACTCACGGCGACGACGCCTACTACCTCAACGCGCTGGCGGGCGACGTTCGCACCATGGCGTGCTCGTTCGACCCGGCGCTCGACCACGTCCGCGAGGCGTGGGCGTCGATGGAGCCGGATCCGCGGGTCCCGCTGGTCCGCTGAGGCCGGCGGAAGCCATTCCGCCCTCGCCCACGGGGCCATAATAGCGCGGCCTCCGAGGCTTGGCCGAGACTCCCCGACCCGAAGCGGGACGTCGCTGAGCCAGCGACGACAGCCGAGTACGGCCGATTCGACTGGCCGGACTGCCCATCCCGCGGCAATTCGGCCACTGAGCGGCCAGATGGCCCTCCACACGCAAATCAACCGGCGCGCGCCACCGACCAACTCCACCCACGACCGCACCGCACCGCCGAAAGTGCGCGGCCGCGCTGTAATCCCAGCCCGTTCTCCCCGTTCTGTCTGCGTAATCCGGCCTCATGGCCGCCAGGCATCCACTCAGACGGAGACGAGCAAAGCAATGACCCCCGACAGGAAGGCGAACCCCGAGAAGATGGGCGCACGGAACGCCCGACCCAGCACCCGACTCGCGGTCAGCGCCCCTGCCGGGCTCGCCGTGCTGCTCATCGTTGGCACCGTGGCGTTCGGCCACGAGGGCCTCTTCCCCCGCCAGCCCGATCCGGACGCCGATACGGGCGCCCGCGTCGAGGCGACCGCCACACCCAAGGCCGAGCAGGTCGCCCAGGCGACCCCGAAGCCCGCCGCGACACCCAAGGCCGAAGAGGTCGCCCAGGTCTGGCCGAGGCCACTCCCAAGCCGGTGGTGCCCGAGCCGACCCCCAAGCCGGTCCAGGCCCAGCCCGACAAGACCCCGAAGCCAGAGCAGGCACCGCAGCCGCCCACCGGAACCCTGACGCTGAGCGTCCTCCCCAGCGAGCGCGCCGACAAGGTGCAGCTCGGCTGGAGCGCCTACTCGGGCGACGGGTTCAGCTACTACAAGCTCGTCCGCTCGCTCGACTCGGATGTCAGGTGGCCGACGACCGGTGGGGACGAGACGATCGCCGCCATCGGCAACCCGGCGGAAACTGCGTTCAGGGATCGCCCCGAGTGTGGCGCGACCTGGTTCTACGCCGTCTTCGCCGTCCGCAGCACGGACTCGGGCTACCAGGTGCTCGCGCCGAGCAACGTGGTGAGCGCCACGACGACGTGCCCGACGCCTCCGCCTCCGCCGCCGGCCACGGTCGGCATCGGCTTCGACGCTGTCTTTGCAGACGGACAGGTGCAGCTCGCCTGGGGCGCGTGCCCGGTCGAGGGCTTCAACGCCTGGAAGATCGTGCGTTCGCAGACGAACAGCGAGCCGATGTACCCGGAGAACGACGGGACGGTCCTGATCGCCGCCATCGGCGACCCGAACCAGACCTCGTTCGTCGACACGGCTGTGGAGTCCGGCCAGACCTGGTTCTACCGAGTGCTTGCTCGGGCCGATCAGGGCGGCGGGAACTTCATCGCCTGCCAGACCGCGGCCGCAGCGGTCACGATCCCGTAGGCACGCTGGGCGGGGAGGTACCGGTGGCTCCAGTACCCCGGAGCCGTTGTCGGAGCCTTCCCGCCCACCTACGGTGCACGAGCCGATGCAATCCGATGGCTCACCCAGCGCGTCCCGCATGGCTCCCGAGCGGGAGCGTGAGCTGGTTTCGGCCGCCCGGAACGATCCTCGTGCCTTCGCCGAGCTCTACGACTACTACCTCCCCCGCATCTACGGATTCATCTTCCGACGAGTCCAGGAGCGTTCCGTGGCCGAGGACATCACCGCGACGACATTCCAGCGCGGCCTCGAGGCGCTCCGACGAGGCACGTTCCGCAACGATGCGTTCGGCGGCTGGCTCTACCGCGTGGCTGCCAACTCGGTCGTCGACCACGTTCGCGCCGGCTCCCGCGTCGTCCCCATGGATGACTCAACCGAGTTCGACGTCGAGCCGTCCCTCGCGGCCTTCACCGCGTCCCTCGAGCGAGACGAGCTGCGGACCGCGATGCATCGGCTCCCGGAGGCCCATCGGCGCCTTCTCCTGCTTCGCTTCTTCGACGACCTGGACGCCGACGAGATCTGCACCGTCCTCGGCTGCTCCCGGAGGACCTTCGCTGTGAAGCTCCACCGTGCCCTGGCCGCCCTGCGCGGCGTGATGCTCAGCGACAGCGGCAGCGCGGAGGCGACCGATGCAGCCTGATCCTCGCTTCGACTTCCAGCTGGAGGCCGACCTCGCCGGCGCCGGCGCCATCGCGCGCTCCGCCGCAGATCAGTTCCCAGCTCCGGCCTTCGCGTCGAGCCTGCGCTCGCACCTGCTCACTTCGTTCGTACGCGCCTCCGCGCCGGCCGTTGCCCCACGCCGCCGATCGCGGTGGGCGTTCGCCAGGCTCTCGCCTGTCTTCGCCGCCATCCTCGCGCTGATGCTCGCCACCGTCGTGGCGGCCGGCGTCCTCCGTTTCCTCGCTCCGCCGGAGACGCCGCCGCCCGCGCCGACACCCTTCGTCAACGCGGCGCTCATCGGCGACGATGCCGAGACGCCGACGCCCAAGCCAACCGCCTCGCCGACACCCAAGCCTTCGCCAACTCCCTCGCCCACCGCGTCTCCGACGCCTTCGCCTTCACCGACGGCCTCTCCGACGCCCATTCCCACGCCGAAGCCGACCCCGGTGCCGACCGCCAAGCCGACACCGACGCCGGTCCCAACGCCTGTGCCCCCTCCGCCGATGGGCGAGCTCGCGCTCGGCCTGACCGGCTGCAATGGCGGTGTGGTCATCGACTGGTCGGCGATCGAGGACCCGCGCTTCGCCAAGTACCGCACCCTGCGCAGCACGTCGCCCGAGATCCCGGTCGCGTACCCGCCGGCCGGCGGTTCCGCGGAGGTCGGGACCGCGAAGTCGGCCGATCCGAACGCGACCCAGGGCTACGACCCTGCCGCGCCCGGCGTTACCTACTACTACCGCACGCTGGCCCTCGACGGGGCGGGCGCGGTGATCGCGACCTCCGGCGTCGGTGCCTCAGCCGCGGCGCCCGTCGCCGCCATGGGGCCGCTGCGTCGTCGCCCCCGACGTCGAGGGGACGCGCTTCTCGTGGGCGCCGTACGCGCGGCTCGGGAGGCGTGCTTCACGTACTACAAGCTCGTCTACTCGCTCGATGGCTCCGCGCCGTCATACCTCGAGGGCGACCCGTACCTCGCCGCGATCGGCGACCAGGGCGCAGCCACCTTCGCGACCGCGGACCTCGTTTCCGGCCAGACCTACACGTTCCGGCTTCAGGCGATTCGGGCGACCCACACCGGCGCGTTCCTGGTTGCCCAGACCGACCTCGCGACCTACACCGCGCCGTAGGGGTCCGCTACTCGCCGATCTCCCCGCGCCACAGTGGCGACCCGCATTGGGGCGGATAGGTCACGCACACCCCACCGGCGACGACGACACCGTCCAGGATGGCCGCGGCCTGCAATCTGAGATCGCCCGCGCCTATCGGACCGGCGTCCTGCCAGGTGACGCCGTCCCCCGAGGACCAGGCGAGCTCCGGCGAGGCCGGCCCCGACCACGGCCCAGCGTTGCCGACCGCGACGAGACCGCCGCGAGCCCCGGCTATCGCCAGCATGTGCCCTTCGGCGCCGACCTGGTGCGCCTGCCAGGTCTCGCCGCCGTCAGCCGACGTCCACGCCGTGGGGACCGAGGTCTGGGTGTAGGGCGGAGCGTTCTCGACGGAGCCGGAGGCTCCCGCCGCGACCAGCTCGCCTGCCGAGGTGACCGTGACGCCGAACGCGATTCCCTGGTCCCCGGCGGCCATTGGCATCGCCACCTGGGTCCACGTGAGGCCACCGTCGTCGGAATACCACGCGGCCGGCGGATACGCGGCGGGAACGGTGGGATCGCCGTCGGAATCGGTCATGTCCTGCCCCACGGCGACCAGGCGGTCCTCGAACGCAGCGATGGCGGTCACCATCGCCTCCGACCAGGCCTCGGGCGCTTGGATCTCCCACGTCGCGCCATCCTCAGTGAGGAGCGCAACGGAGTCGAACGGGGTCGTGCCGCCGTACTGCCATGCAACGCCCACCGCACCCGAGCTGCCAGCCGCCGCGGCGTGAACCCCCGGCCGTATCTCGTCGGTCTCCACGGCCGCACGTCGCGCCCCCGTCGCCGCTGCGCCAGAGGGCCCACGCGTACTGCTCGCTCCCCTGGGCGCCCCAGCCACCCACCGCGACCAGCGAGTCGCCCAGCTGAATCGACATCCGCGACCGTGACGTGGTAGGTCTCGCCGAGTTCCGTAGGCTCCTGCGGGTACTGACCCTGCTCGACCTCGGTCGTCGTCCAGTGGTGCCGTCGACGCTGGCCCAGAGTCCTGGCCTCGGGTCCGACAGAGCCGCCCGGCGAACCGCGTGCCGTCGATCACGCGCCCGGTCCACCTCGGCGCCAGCCTGCCGAGCCCGCGACGCGTGTCGCAGGTCGTCTGCCATGGGCCGGCGATCGGCGGCGCATGAAGGGACATCGATGGCTGCCGCGCTCGCTGACGCGGCCGCGGAGGGCGACCCCGATCGCGATCGGTGGTCTGCGCTCGATCGAGACGTCGCCGTGTCGCCGCCGGGCGAGCCGTCACGGGCGCAGCTGACCACGACCGCCCCGATGCCGATGATGACCACCGCCGCGATCACGACCAGCAGGCCACGGCTCAGTCTCGACCCTACCGCGGATCGTCAGGCGGCCTCATCTCGCACGTCGCGACCGGCCCGGACATCACTCTCCCACACGCTGTCCACAGCCGTGACCGCGACTTCCCCACAATTCGTGCACACGCGTGCGACAACGTCACACGCACACCGCACTATGTAGTGGTGGCGGCCGAACCTACCCCACCACATGTTGTGTTTTTCGGCTTGACCCGAGGTTGGGGCCGTAATACAATGGCCGTCCTGAAACACGGCGCTCAGCGATGGCGCCGGACCGAGCCGAGTGGACGCCCAGCGACCCGCCCTCGCGGGCCGATCCGCCCCTCCCCTCGGGCCAAATAGCAGCGCAGAGGGAAGCACACCGAGATGGTCCGATCCGCCGCCCCCACGACCCCAGTCAACGGCACGTCCAACGGCAACGGCAACGGCCACTCAACCAATGGAGGCCATGGGACGAAGGTGAGCGGGAAGAAGCCGCGGGCGTACGAGCAGCTGGCCGAAGGTGCCAAGCGGACCTGGCCGGGGCTGACGATCGAGCGGCGCTACACGCGGGCTGGCGTCCACCCGTACGACACGGTCGAGTGGGACACGCGCGAGGCGATCATCACCAACGAGCACGGCAAGTCGGTCTTCGAGCAGAAGGGCCTCGAGATCCCGAAGGCGTGGTCGCAGCTGGCGACGCAGGTCGTGGCGAGCAAGTACTTCCGCGGCCACATGAACACGCCGGAGCGCGAGTACTGCGCCAAGCAGATGATCGACCGGGTCGCGGACACGATCGCGGACTGGGGCGTCAAGGACGGCTACTTCGCGACCGATGAGGACGCCGATGCGTTCCGCAACGAGCTCAAGGACATCCTCCTCAAGCAGCGCGCGTCGTTCAACTCGCCGGTCTGGTTCAACGTCGGCATCGACGCGCACCCGCAGTGCTCTGCGTGCTTCATCAACTCCGTCGACGACACGATGGAGTCGATCCTGACCCTCGCCAAGACCGAGGGCATGCTCTTCAAGTTCGGATCGGGCGCCGGCAGCAACCTCTCGACGATCCGCAGCTCCAAGGAGACGCTGCGCGGCGGCGGCGAGGCGAGCGGCCCGGTCAGCTTCATGAAGGGCTTCGACGCCTTCGCCGGCGTGATCAAGTCGGGTGGCAAGACGCGACGAGCCGCAAAGATGGTGATCCTCAACGTCGGGCATCCGGACGTCGAGGAGTTCATCGACTGCAAGCTCAACGAGGAGAAGAAGGCCTGGGCGCTGATCGACGCCGGCTACGACGGGAACTTCAACGGCGGCGAGGCGTACGCATCGGTCTTCTTCCAGAACTCCAACAACTCCGTTCGCGTGACGGACGCGTTCATGGAGGCGCTCGAGAAGGACGGGGACTGGACGCACGTACGCCGTCACCAGCGGTGAGCCGGTCGAGACGGTCAAGGCCCGCCACCTGCTGAACAAGATGGCGGAGGCCGCGTGGGTGTGCGGCGACCCGGGCATCCAGTACCACGACAACATCAACCGCTGGCACACGAGCGCCAACACGGCGCCGATCAACGCGAGCAACCCGTGCTCCGAGTACATGTACCTCGACGACTCGGCGTGCAACCTCGCGAGCCTGAACCTCATGAAGTTCGTGCGCGACGACGGCGAGTTCGACGTGGAGGGCTACAAGCACGCGGTGCGGATCGTGTTCACCGCGCAGGAGATCATCGTCGACAACGCGAGCTACCCGACCCCGCGCATCGGCGAGAACAGCCGCGACTTCAGGCCCATCGGCCTCGGCTACGCCAACCTCGGCGCGCTGCTCATGAACCGCGGCCTGGCCTACGACTCGGATGCCGGCCGGGCGTACTCAGCGCCGCGATCACCGCGCTCATGCAGGCGGAGGCGGCGCTCCAGTCCGCGCGGATCTCACGCGACCAGGGCGGGCCGTTCGCCGGGCTACGCGGTCAACCGCGAGCCGTACCTCAAGGTCATGAACCAGCACCGCGACGCGGCGTATCGGGTCGACCGCAACCTCGTGCCGACCGACCTGCTCGACTCCGTGCTCACCGGCTGGGACGAGGTCGTGGCGCTCGGCGAGAAGGCCGGCTTCCGCAACGGGCAGCTCTCGGTCCTGGCGCCCACCGGCACCATCGCCTTCATGATGGATTGCGACACCACGGGGGTCGAGCCGGACATCGCGCTCGTGAAGTACAAGCGCCTCGTCGGCGGCGGCTACCTGAAGATCGTCAACCAGAGCGTCACCGAACGCGCTGCGCAAGCTCGGCTACGACGCGCGGCAGGCGGAGGAGATCGTCGCCTGGATCGACGAGCACGAGACGATCGAGGGCGCCCCGCACCTCAAGCGCGAGCACCTCGACGTCTTCGACTGCGCCTTCAAGCCGGCCAACGGCACGCGCTCGATCCACTACAACGGCCACCTCAAGATGATGGCCGCGGTCCAGCCCTTCATCTCCGGCGCCATCAGCAAGACGGTGAACATGCCGGAGGCCTCCACCGCGGAGGAGATCGCCAAGGTCTACATCGACGGCTGGAAGCTGGGCCTCAAGGCCATCGCGGTCTACCGCGACAACTCGCAAGCGCTCCCAGCCGCTGAACATGAAGAAGGAAGGCGGGGACTCAGCCGTCAAGGCCGATGCGACCTCGGCGGCATCGGTCTCCGCCACGCCGAAGCCGTACCGACGGCGCCTGCCGGACGAGCGGGCCAGCATCACCCACAAGTTCAACGTGGGCGGCCACGAGGGCTACCTCACCATCGGCCTGTACGAGGACGGCACGCCGGGCGAGATCTTCCTGCGCATGGCCAAGGAGGGCTCGACGATCTCGGGGCTGATGGACAGCTTCGCGACCGCGATCAGCCTGGCGCTCCAGTACGGCGTCCCGCTCAAGGACCTCGTGAACAAGTTCAGCCACCTGCGGTTCGAGCCGGCGGGCTTCACGACCAACCGGGACATCCCGATGGCGAAGAGCCTGGTCGACTACATCTTCAGGTACATGGCCACCAAGTTCATGTCGGCCGATGAGAAGCATGCGGTCGGGATCATCAATCGTCAGCTGACGCTTGTCGGAGGCGACCGCCGTGAGTGGGGAAGCCTCCGAGGGCACCCCGGCCGCGCCCGGCTCCGCAACGGTCGCGTCCGCCGCGCCCTCGCCGGCTCAACCACGGACCGGAGGCGACTCCGGGACGTCCGCTGGGAAGGGTGAGACCGGAGAGGCTCCTGGTCAGCCCGTGGCATCAGCCGGCGCCGATGTGTCCGATGACGAAATCGTGGCGGCGGTTGGTGAGGTCGTGGTCGGCGAAGCCCGAGGTCGTCGCCAACGGGCTGCTGGATGGACTGAAGATCGTGGCGCAGAACGGGGAGGCGAAGGATCGGGCCGAGCGGCTGTCAGCCGGTCAGGCGCCCGTCGTCTTCGACACCGCCGACTCGCCGGCCTGCACCGACTGCGGCTCGATCATGGTCCGCAACGGGTCCTGCTACAAGTGCATCAACTGCGGCGCCACGAGCGGCTGCAGCTGACGGAAGGGGGTGAAGAAAATGAGTAAGGATGCGCCGGGAATGCGCGGCGAGCGCTCTCGGAATGAGAGCGGCGAACTGCGTCAGAAGCGTGGAGACACGCATGTGGGCACCATCGAGGGAAAGTACGGTCGCGACTTCAACGTCCGGTCGGACATGCGCCTGGACACGTTGCTCAAGCGTGAGGGCGCTGCGTCCCTCTCGGACCTACTGAAGAAGCAGTAAGGGTGTCACGTAGGGCGCGACGAGCGCACTAGGCCGCACCAACCCCGCCCGTCGAGTAGGGAGACGGGTCGCACCGGATTGGGCCACGCGCCTCCCTGTCAGTACCTCGGATCCAGACGGCTCCGGGAACGTGTAGTGCGAGCCATTCGGGTGAGCAGTAGGACGACGTTGCGTCGAAGATCGCCTCACCAACGACACAGGGCTCACCTGCTTCCCTTCGACTCCGATCGACCGCCTCCACAACGACGATGTAGCGTGACCAGCGTGCGAGGCGGTATTCGCGCAGGACGATCGGGTCGACTCTGCCGTCAAGTCCGAACTTGAACGCGTTGGCTGTGGCCACATACGTCCGCAACGCCAACTTGTCGTCTGCTGTCAGCGCCTCGAGTTTCTCCGGCGTCAGCGATTTCTGCTGCCACCCTTCGGGCCCCCGCGCCCATCAGAAGGCCTCCCATTCCCTCCGCTGCCTCCGGCGGCAGCCACACCTTCTCAGGCAGTGGGACGATCAGGCACTCCCAAGGTGAGTACTCATAGTGGTCGTAGACGTCGTTGAAGATGTCATCGACCCAGAGGTAGGGCCCTCGCTGATCGTCATGCCTCACGAACCGGATCCAATCGCCGTTGTCCGCGCGCGGTTCGCGCGTGTAACCCACTAACACGAAGGCGTGTTCTTGGGTCCCCACCAGCACCGGGAAGCCGGAGTTGAGGTACCGGCAACAAATGCTGAGGATTCGGGTATCCCACGTCCCCGGATGCGCGTCCGCGGCCGGCGGTGTTGGGTCGGGTCGTGCCGTCGGCGAGCGGATGCTCGTCGTGGGGAGCTGGCGGATGTTGTACACGCGTGGCGGTAGGTCAAACAGCCGAAAGAGTTTCGCGAGCTGGACGACGGTCAACCCCTCGGAGGGCATTGCGCGACCGACGCTGAGTGACGCGTCCGCCATCAAGCTGAAAGACGCCATGGTGCGTCGACTCACGTCCCCACGTCGGAATGCCGCGTCATGACACGTCCACGCGGCCACGTGTGCGCACCGGTCGAGCTGGGTGTCTTGCTGCACGAAAGGTGCGGCGGTGATGCTCAAGCCCTGCCCGAAGAGCGTCACCTGTTCGGTCACTGCCGTGCGCACAGCATCGGCAAAGCCGGGCGGCGGCATGAGCATCGTGCGACCGATCTGGCCGTGGTCAATCGGGCGAATCACGATGTAGCCCAGGTACCCGGCATCAGCAGGCAGCGACCAAAGCTGTTCCTTCGCGAGGGGTGCACGGAAGAAATGGATCCGGTGCGCCGTGTCAGGCAGCGAGCGAAACACGCGTGCGTAATAGGCCGCGAATTCGCTTCTGTAGTCTGGGTCGATGTAGCGCGTTTCCACGATCGCCGTCGTGGCACCGTTCGCTCGCGCGACTTCGAGGCAACGGTCAAGTGGCCCGTTGATGCTGTTGAAGCCGCCGGCATACCGATCTTCCAGGGTGTTCCAGTCGCCGGGGGTCGTCAGGAGTAGCAGCTCTCCCGGATCTGGGTTTTCCCAGTCGGCGAGCTTCACCAGCCTAGGCGCAGGCTCGCAGCGGAGGCCTCAGTTCGGCGACGTGCTTGCGAGTCGCGCTCAAGCGCTTGATCGAGTTCTCGCTGCTCTTTGGTGGTAAGCAACTCTCGCGGGTCACCGAATGACGCGTTCTTGATTACGGTGACAGCGGGCAGAATGGACTCTGGCTCAGCGCGCTTCAGTTTCATGTCGGGACTCCTGACCGCGTGGGACCGAGAGGTTTAGGCGCCAGAGTCCGATTCGTCAAGATCCAGCTGCTCGCTTGCGACCATCGCGTCATAGATAAACCGCCATCGCTGCTGAGTCGCCGGTTGGCGTCCCCGCACCCGGAGACCAGCGAGCATTCTAACTTCGGACGGCGGAATCCCGCGCTCTTCAGCGACGTTCGCCAACGCCGGCGGAATCGAGCCCTCTGCCGCAGCGGGTGCCGACCCAAGTGGTCCGAGCACATCCTCTAGTCGTCGAACCGCGTCCGCTCCTGGCCGCTTGGCCTTTCCCTGCTCGAGGGCGTGTACGTACGCCCGCGAGAGCCCTGCCCGCTTTCCTACCTCAGCCACGCTCCAACCGTTCCTAGCGCGAGCCTCCCGCATACGAACGGCTAGAGCGTCACCATCATATGTCTGCAACTGTTGACACTACCTTATGCAATCGGCTACCATACGTCCACGATGCTAGACGAAGGCGTCTCCAATTGCAAGTCATCCTAACCCCACAAAGGAGGTCGGAAGTGACACCAGAACGGATCTCGGTCGATATTCGCGCGACAAATGGAGCCAGTTGGGTCACGGAGGACTTTCGGTCGAACATGCGCGTCGACCACGTTCGCCGGAAGGCGGTGGAGCACTTCGTGGAGCAGGGCGCGATGTCGGCGGGCGACTACTTGTTGGCGATCGTTGAAGGTGGCTCTACGAGGGACCTCATGGACGCCGAGAAGCTTGAGGAGGCCAAGGTGATCGGCGGATCCGTCCTCGTGTTGATCCCACGACAGCCCCAGGTGGACGGGTGAATGAGGAGGTCGCACGCGCGTTACTTGATGCGGAGCTCCGCGTAAGCAGGCGCGATGAGCGGTTGCGCAGGGCGCGGGCTCGCCTTTCGCGCCGAGGGACCGATGTCTACGTGGCATTCGATCGCGGGCGCGACGGCCTCCCCGGTGTCTTCAGGCTTCGTTGCGGGCACTACGACGCGCAACCACCTTCAGTCGCAATGGTGGACCCGGACACGCTGGACGAGCTGCCGCTCTGGCGGTGGACGGCCGGCGTTCCGCACAGCATCCATCCACGTACGGGGCGACCGTTCGTGTGCCTTCAGGGCATCGCTGAGTATCACACCCACCCATCTCACATCACCGACAGCTGGGACCGCTATCGCACGCGCGTCCGGCTGCGAGAGACGATCGTCGCACTCCTTCGGAAGGCAGGGGTTCCCGAATGAAGCGACTTGAGATTCCGCATCGTGTCCTTGTTGAGGTGAGTGCGTGTTTCGAGCGCGCGGGAAGCTGGGGCCAAGAAGCGACCGGGATGCTTGCGGGCCGAAGTCGGGGCGCGGCGACCTCGGTGACACGCTTCCTCGCGCCGGATCAGCATGCGGGCACCTTCCCGACATGCTGGGTAGAGGTCACAGACTCTGGCAAGAGGGAGCTGGCTCTGGGGCTTCGGCCCGGTGAGCTCTGGGTTGCGCGTGTGCACTCACACCCCGGCGACGCTTTCCACTCTGTGATTGACGATCTCAATCCTGGGTTGACAGCCGTTGGGAGTTGGTCACTTGTCGCTCCTTACTTTGGCCTTGGCCTCCGACGAGGACTCGAGGCGTGTGCCGTTTACGAACGTCGCGAATCCGGATGGCATCGGCTAAGCGCGGGTGAGGCGGCCGAACGGGTCGTCTTGAGCGATGACTGACGAGCGCATCTCGCTCCTAAGCGGCTCCGCCGAAGGGGGCGACGCGCACGCGCTGGCCGCCAGGCTTGATTCCACGGAACTCGTCATTCGGTGCACGGCCGACCAGGTCGCTGTGGCACTTTCCATCGTCAATCTCGCGGCGCGACTTCTCCCGAACGTCCGCTTCGAAGCGCCCACGTCCGCGATAGCCCTGACTCCATTCGGATCAGGAACAGCGGCCCAGGTTGCGCGCGACATTGTCACCGCAGTCCGGCCCTCCAAGCCTCGCCGCGTTTCGAGGTCCGTAATTGTGGACGTCGGCGTCGGCGCATCCGGTGCCGATCTGTACGCGCTCGCCGACGCGTGGAGCTTGGAGCTGTCGCCCTTCCCCATCGCTGGCTGGCTGGAGGACTCCGACCGGGGTCCAGCGAACGTTGCGGCGAGTGCACTAGCCGTCGGCGAAGTGCTCCGCCGCATCCTTCCCGAACTCCCGGGCGTAAGGCTTTCCGCGCCATACCAATGGAACCTGGTCGACTATCGCCGGACCCTCGCCCCTTCAACTATTCGTCGCGCGGCGGTAGACGCGGTGCTCTTTGGCGTTGGCTCTGTTGGCTCAAGTTTGATTTACGCCTTGCTAATCGGTGAGGGGCGCGGCCGCATCACCGTGGTCGACCCGGACACGCTACATCCCAGAAACCGTCTCCGTTACCCACTCTGGATCCACGGTCCCCCCGCGGCGAAGGCTGTGTGGGCAGCGTCGTTCTCGCGCGATGGGTTGCAGATCCTGCCGGTGGTAGCCCGTGCCGATGATTGGATTCCGGGCGCGAACGGGGTCAGCCTGGCCGTCGCCGCTGTAGACAATGCAGACGCGCGCCGCGACCTTGTCGACCTCATGGCGCGGACGACATTGAACGCCGGTGTGGACGGTCTCCAGCTTCACGTCTCGAGACACGGCCTCGGGGACGGTTATGCCTGCGTGTACTGTCAGTACGTCGACGTGAGCCCTGCCGCCGACCAGACTGGGGTTTACGTCGCGCTGACGGGTTTGACGCCTGTGCGTGTAGCGCAACTTCTGGGCGGCATGCCTGTCACGCTGGACGACGTCTCAGAGATGAGAAGGGCCGGGCGTCTTGAGCGCGTGGATGAGGATCTCGTGGGACGTAGGATCGTCGACCTTTCGCGCGATCACCTATATGCCGCGGCGCCGACGAGCCTGGGCCCAAGCGCCTTGGCCGTCTCCGCCCCGTACGTTTCGGCCATGGCTGGCTCCCTGCTCGCGGCCGAAGTGTTGAAAATCGCGGCGGGATCGCCGCATGTGCTGGACCGGCGCGTTGACGTTGACCTCACTGGATACCCGACCGGGTTCGTTCACCGTCCGCATGCTGAGCCGACGGGAAGATGCCTCTGCCACAACCCAGTTCGGCAGAGGCTCTATCGGAACCGCTGGGAATGACAGGGCCTCAGGCTCGTTGAACGCCAGGCCCTTCAGCGCGGACGATCGGCTCAGATTCACGACCGTTCGATGAGGTTGCCGGCAGGCTACTGAGTCCGTGCCGACGGTCTCCCGCATCGGCTCGGCAGACAGAGCGCGAATGGTCCGTGCCAAGCAGTACAGGCTCGGCTGATGCGCTGGATCCGGCCGCCGGGCAACTTCACCATCCGTGAGGCGACGCGGCGCAGATGTAACACTGTGTGGCAAATGGCCAAATCCACGGCGAAGGTTCGGTCAACGAGCGCAGTCGTTGCGACCAAGCCCGGCTGTGCCCCTCTGAGGGAGATGTACGGGTCGGCGGTTGCCGCTGAGCCGCGCAGCTGGAACGAACTTGAGTCGGGCTTCGTTGCGGCAATGGGGGCGTTCGACCGTAACGTCGCGTCCGGTCTGGCTGACATGGGCGACCTCCAGAACGGGAAGGGCGACTTCTTCAACGACCTTTTGGCCTTGCTCCTCGAGAACTGCGCTGAAGTCCAGCTGTATTCGCGAGGGGGCGTCCCAGGGCTGATCTTTCCGAACCACAACCTGGACATCACCTACCCCAACACGGGCTTGGTTGGTTTCACGCTCGAGGCGAAGGCTGTAGGAACGCCCCGCCATCCGGGATCGCCCCGCCAAATGCCGATCGGGCGTCCTGGCTCGGCGGATCTTGCCAAGCGCGTTAAGGAAGTCGCGTTCAAGACAATCGATCTGAAGGCGGAATACGGCCGCTTGATGGCAATGCGAGGCGAGTCACCTGCAAGCACGCCCGGGGGCAATCTGACGACCTGGCTCCGAACTGCCCGACCGAAGGCGTACCTCTTCATCGCGGCGCGCGTGGTTAGCAATACTGACTTCGAGGCTACCGTGAAGTTCGCTCGCACAGCCGGCCAGGTTGAGGACGGCGTAGGTCTCTTCTGCTTCGGACCCAGAGCGAACGGTGACCCGACGGAGTACAAGCCGATTGATGTACCGACCGAACTCAGCATGGAGCGTGTTCTGTACCGCGCTTGCCAAGACCTGGTTGGTCTGAAGCAGGAGTCGCCAGTCGCTGCGCCCCCGGAGGCACAGGGGCTTGCGTCCGCCGCCGACGAGGCAGCCGAAGAGGCAACGGAGGACGCTGACCCCGGCTGATTTCCCTGCGACCGATCACGACAGACAACATGTCGGGTGCACGTTGCACGGTCTCGTCGAACGCCGCCCGCTCGCAGACCATAGGATGCCGACATGTCCCCAGTGACCCTCGAAACCCCGGAAGAGATCAAGGCTCGGGGCGCGTTCTACACGCCTTCCGAGCTGACCGCCTTCCTCGCGTCGTGGGCAATCAGATCGGGAGCCGAGCGCGTGCTGGAGCCATCATGCGGCGACGGTGCGTTTGTCGCAGCGCTGGCCTCTCGATTTGCTGAGTTCGGCGTCCAAGCGCCCGGGCCACAGCTCCTGGCAGTAGAGCGCGACGCCATGGAAGCGGACAAGTCCCGCGCTCTCGCGCCCTCGGCCGATGTTCGGACGCTCGACTTCTTCGACCTCGACCCCGGGGACGTCGCGCTAGTCGATGCCGTCGTGGGAAATCCGCCGTACATCCGCTACCACGGCTTCACGGGTGCGGATCGCGCGAAGGGGTTGGCGCGCGCTCAGGCCCAAGGCGTGAGCCTCACGCAGCTCGCCTCCTCGTGGGCACATTTCGTCATTCATGCCGCCGGCTTCCTGAAGCCGGGTGGTCGGCTCGCCCTCGTCTTGCCGGCCGAGCTGCTTCACACCGACTACGGCGACCCCGTTCGCGACTACCTCATGCGCCATTTCTCATCCGTCGTGGTAATCGCGTTCGACCGGATGGTGTTTCCGGACGCCCAGGTCGATGCGGTGCTGCTCCTCGCATCGGACGACGACTCTCACGGGATCCGGGTCATCAGGTTGGCAGATGAGAAGGAGCTGGGCGAGGCCAATTTGGTCCCGTCCGAAGATCATGAACGAGGCACGGACGCCCGCTGGAGCGCTGCGGTCGATCTGGATGCAGGCCGCGTCTACGAAGAGGCCCTTTCCGAACTTCGCCCGGTGCGTCTGGGAGAGTTCGCATCGGTTGATATCGGCTTTGTATCTGGAGCCAACGACTACTTCGTGATGCATCCTGAGCGGGCCGAGGAGCTCGGCCTGCCGGCATCGGTCCTCGTGCCGACGGTGCGGCGACCGAGTGATGTGCCAGGCATTGTGACGAAGGACGACGAGGTGCTCCTGCTCCTCAATCTCAACGGTGAGCCGATCGTGGATCGTGCCACGCGGAACTACCTGGCCCATGGCGAGTCAATCGGCATTTCCAAGAGATACAAGCCGCGATCCCGCAAGCGCTGGTACGCGGTCCATCTGCCGACCAGGCCGGCGCACGCGTTTCTTCCGTACATGTCGCACCACGGTCCACGCGTCATCGTGAACCGCCACAACGCCCGCAGTACGAACCTCCTCCATGGCATCTGCCTCGGACCAGAGGCACCGTCACCTGAATCATTGGCCGTGGCGATGGCGAGCTCGCTCACGCTGCTGAGCGCCGAGATCGAGGGGCGTGCGTACGGCGGCGGAGTCCTGAAGCTCGAGACGCGCGAGAGTGAACGTCTCGTGGTCCCACGACTGGCGCCCTCGCAGATGCAGCAACTCAGGAGGCTCACACCAAGGCGGACGATTACATCCGCTCCGGGCGGATCGAAGATGCCGCTGCCCTAGCGGACGCGATTCTCGGCTTTGACCACGACGTGCTATGGCGCGCTTACGGCGTGTTCCGTGACCGGCGCCTGACCCGTGGAAACAGCCGCCGCCGCATGCGAGCTCTCAGGTTGGCCGCCCACAGGTAGCAGCCGCGCAGGCGCTTCATCCGGAAACTCGACCCGGTTGCGGTCGCCCCCTAACCGTTGTCGCAGCCATAGCCGTCGCCGTTGTTGTCAAGCCCGAAGACGTCGGGACCGACAATTCGGACGCGGCCGGTGTAGAGGGGTCCGTCCCCAGTTCCGCTCGCGCAGTCATAGTCGAATGCGGTCGGGTCCAGGCACGCATCCGCATACGACGGGTGACATGCCGCTACTGGCGCGGGCGGAGGTGGCGGCGGCGCAACCGGGGCCACAACGACCGGTGCCACCACTAGCGGTGCGACAACCACAGGCGCCACAACCACAGGTGCCGGCGTGGCCGCACGCGGAACCGGAGAGGCGGCTCGGGTTGCGGTTGGTGATGCGACCGGCGATTGACCCCACAGCCCTGCGTCGGCCATCCGGGCATCCTGTGCCGCATTGCGGAAGAGTCCCTCGTACTTCACATCAGGCGCGAAGGTGCTCGGCCTGGCGAAGCCGAGTCGCACGAATTCGATGTTGACCAGCAGCCACCCGTCCCCGTCCTCCCGCCACACATAGCGAAGGATCCGACCGAATCGGTCTGTCTCAGAGACGTCGCTTCTCAAGCACACCGTCTCGCCCTCAACAAGGCGTGCGTTCGCAGCAGACGCCTCGCGGCCCATCCACTCGACCGGCTCGGTTGGGTCGACCGTCTCGGGCGTGTCCATACCGATGTAGCGGACGGTGAAGGTCTCCCCGTCGACCTCGACGCGGATCGTGTCGCCGTCGGTGACATCGACGACCTGCGCGACAATCGTCGGTCCGGTCGGCGCACTGCCGAGCTCGGGGGTCGGGAGTTGGCGCCTCGGTCGCCGCTCCGCGACGGCGGGCGAGGCAGTGCTGGTCGTGGCACGGCGCTCCGCTTCAGGCGGTCGGCTCGATGACACCGGTCGTGGTCAGAGCCCCGTACGCGGTCGTGAGCCCGAAGAAGCCGGCCAAACCCAACGTGACGACACTGAATGCGATCGAAGCGACTCGCGGCCAGTTCGAGCGCCGGATGGCGGTACGACGCCACAACAAGTAAAGCCCAGTCGTAACCGCGGCGACGATGGCTGACCTCGCCCTGGCGGGGTTGATCACCGCCAGCGACTACAATCGCGGCGACGAATGCCATCGGCCAGCGGTAGGGCTGGATGGAGTGCAGGTTCAAGGAA
Source organism: uncultured Chloroflexia bacterium (assembly GCA_963840205.1). Lineage (GTDB taxonomy): Bacteria > Chloroflexota > Limnocylindria > QHBO01 > QHBO01 > JACDBZ01. The sequence goes on along the minus strand of CAWIXZ010000011.1, from coordinate 2,942 downwards.
CGCCTTTCAGGCGCAGCGACACAGGCTGCGGGCACGCTAGGAAGGTGGCTCGGGGTTCCTGCCGCATCGGTCGCGCTCAAGGCTGCAAGGGCATGGGAAGCCGAAAGCTGCAGAACCTGCGGAAGCGCGAGTATAGCCGACCTTAAGAAATAGTACTAGTGGCAGACAGTTCGTCTGACCCATCCAGGCCGCATGGCGAATGACATTAGACGGGATACTCGTCGGCGGCTTCGCCAGCCATCGCGGGGCGGTTGCCCATTGCTTCACGCAGGCCCTTCAGGACCTCAGCCGCTGAGTACGGAGCGAGTCCTCGAAGTGATGGCGGGTAGTCCTCGAGGGGTATCAATCTGCTGACGTCGGGTCTGAACAACCATAAAGCGGCAAAGTAGATGGCCGGAATCTCAAGAAGTCGGACTTCAACCGCTGGTCCATCATCGGGCAGACGTGATGCGACTTCCAGGGCTTGAACGGTCGCATGAGCCAGCGGGCCAGCGGTGAGGTGGGAGAACCTAACCGACACCCCCTCCCGGTCGAGGGCGACCTCTGCGGCTGCTCCGATCTCGCCTGTTCGACCTCCGATGAGGTATCGGATCGATACTAGCCGCGCTCTCGCCAGATACTCCTCGTCCAATTCATCGGCGCGGAGCGCATAAACAGCGTGGGGGGCCGATGAAGTCTCAGTCCCGCCCTGGTCACCTAAGCCGCGGAACCCGTCGTGGCGTGCCCGCGCGTTAAGACTGGGCAGCACCGATCGCAGCCCACGTCGCAACTCCTCAGCGGCCGTGCTGGGGACCTTGCTCGCGGCAAACTTCACGTCGCCACCGTTCGATAGGAGTGTGTCCACGCACCTTTGCCCGGATAGGCGTCGACGAGCGCTGAGTACTCGATGACGACGAAACCGGTCCAAGGATCGTCAATGTCAATCGTTGCGCCTTCCTCCGAAGTCCGATAGCCATCGATTACGACAAAGTGACCGTTTAGATCCTCCCACTCGATCCGTACGCCGATAGGCCGTCCGCTGTCGATCTCATGCATCGTCTCCGCCAGAGAGAGCGGGGTCTTGAGCATCTCAGCCAGGTGTCCGACACTGGTAAGGGCCGCCTGCAAGCTGCTCGCCTCGTTGCACGCGTCCTGTTGCGGGCAACAGGACTTGCCGAGGACAGTGCTCGCCACTTGGCATTGCGACCATCGTTCAGCACCAGCGTAGTAGTTCGCCGTCGCGCTGGCTACGGCAGCCCAACACCACCAGCGCATCTCCTGATGCCAGAGGGTGAAATCCACGCTCGCTTGACCGGACGCGCCTCCCATCTCCTGCTCTCGCTGCCCTAGCCGGGTGTCGCGGTCGGGGAGGGCGTCGGCTCGGGGTCCGGCGATGAGCTGGAGTCAGCATCGGGTGACGAGGACGACGGCGCCGCGGTGGGACTTGCGGGAGCTCCTGCGTCGGTGTATCCCGCGCTAAGTGCGCCTTGCCCGAGCAGCAGGACGACGCTCAAGACCAGTAGAGCGATCCCGACGCCAACCGGCGACTTGATGAGGTCAGCGAGCGGAGTTAGAAGGCCCTGAATGATTGCTGAGAACGGAAAGGCCGGGGGAGCCCCGCCCGTCTCTCTCCTAGCGACCGCATCACCAATTAGCTTTCCGAAGTCGACCTTCAACGCGGTGATTAGGGTGGTAACGACGATGACTATGAACCCAAGCACGACCAGCACGAGGCCTACTTCGGCTAGTTTCCAAGCCACCGCGACGCTCGCATCTTGCATCCGCTCAATGGGCAACGTGCTTGGGCCTGGCACTCGCTCCCGCTGGAACACTGGGCTGTACATAGCGGATAGCCAGCGCGTCACAAGCGCCCAACACCGTCGCCAACCCGATCGCCGTAGCGGCTCGAAATGCGGTCACAGAACACCTCCGGTGCTGTGTAGCTGGCTCTGGATACTGAGCAATCGCCCCGGCGAAGTCAACAATTTAGTAGAGGTACCGAATCCCTTGGCCAGGAAGCCGTTGACCACCGGCCGCGGCGCGCAGACAATCGGTCCAGTTCACGACCGTTCGATGAGGTTGCCGGGAGGCGACTGAGTCCGTGCCCACGGTCTCCAGCATCGGCTTGGGAGACGACAGAGCGCGAATGGTCCGTGCCAAGCAGTACAGGCTGGGGCTGCTGTTCGTCCACGGGATGGGCGAGCAGGAGCGCGGCGACACCATCACCCAGATGGGCGATGCGCTCACCGAGTGGCTGAGGCGCTGCTACGACGGGGACTCCAGCGGCTCGAGAATGACGACGGCGGTCTCGCCCGTGCGGCGGGACGCCCAGCTGTCGAGGTTCTCGCCGTCGTAGCGGCGCCACAGCTCCCACAGGCGCGGGCGCTCCTCGGGGGTCGCCGCCCGGCCGCGCACGCGCAGCGTGCGGTCGTGAAGCTCGGCCGTGGCCTCGGGATGCGACTGGAGGTTGAGCCACCACTTCGGCTCCGGGGCGCCCCAGCCGTTCATGGCCATGGTCACGAAGTTGGGGCCGTCGGTGTAGTAGCCGAGGATTGCGATTCGTTCGCGGCCGCTCTTCCGGCCGACCGTCTTCAGGCGCAGCATGCCCCACGCCTTCTCGGACGATGGCTTCAGGCCGATGCGTCCGCCGGTGAAGGAGTAGATGGCGCGGTGAATCTTCCACGCCGCGCGGATGACCCAGCGCGGCGGCAGCTTTGCTCGTGCGGGCGTCGTGGCGGCTCGGGTCTCGGTGGTCACGTGTTCGCTCCCTTCGGTGCAGTGGCGAGGGCCCCCAGGATCAGGTCGAGGCCTGCTTCGAACTCGGCTCGATAGTCGAAGCCGGCCTCCATGAGCTCGCGTCCGGTGCGAGCGAGGTTCGGGAACTCGTCGGCGGGGATCGCATCGAGGATCTCGGGACCCATCGCGGCAAAGTCCTCCGGCGAGACGACGGGGAGGACGCGCTC
>CAWIXZ010000010.1:0-587146 GCA_963840205.1 uncultured Chloroflexia bacterium | reverse complement strand
TGCGCTCCGCGCCATCGAGCGCACGCCCCGACCTGATCCTGCTCGACATGCGCATGCCCGTGCTCGACGGCTGGGGCTTCGCCGCGGAGCTGCATCGGCGAGAGGTCGAGATTCCGATCGTCGTGATGACCGCCGCCCGCGACGCCGCCCGATGGGCCGCCGAGATCGCGGCGAGCGGCTCCCTCTCCAAGCCCTTCGGCTTCGACGACCTCATCCGCACCGTCGGCGAGGTGCGCGGCGCCGCCTGAGGCTACGCCGCTGCCTCCCATCCGCTGCCGCCGTATCCGAGGAACCGCGTCGGGTCGCAGCACGATCGGCTGCGAGTAGACCTCCGCGAAACGCTGCGCGGTGAGGCCCGCGCGACGCAGGAGCTCGGCGTACTTCGCGCCGAAGCCCGTGGGCATGATCTCCACCGCCGACGCCTCGGGAAGCTCCGCATCCGCCTCGATCAGCTCCACGTCGAAGCCCGGGCCGGGCGTGCCGATGGCGAGCATCACGCGTGGGCTGCTGGCGGAGGTTCTCGACCTTGCGCGCGTGCGGCTTGCTGAAGGCGACGACCTGCTCGCCATCCCAGTGAAACCAGACCGGGACGAGGTGCGGGCTGCCCGTCCCGTCGCACGGAGCTGAGCCAGGCGACCGGGTCGCGCTCGAGCGCGGCGGCGCAGGAGGGGCGCGGGGCGAGCGTGGCGCGGTTCGGCGTCGTCGGCAGGTCGTTCATGCTGCGAGTGTCGAGTCGCGCGGGTCCTGACGGATAGCGCGAGACGTCGCGCCCCGGGTGCGACGTTGGCCCACGCCGCGGCGGCAGAATGACGTACCGCCGCTCCTATACTCGGCGCGCATGCCGCCCATCGCCAGCGTCGACGTCCCGGCCTCGAGCGCGAACCTCGGCAGCGGCTTCGACTGCTTCGCCGCTGCCCTGTCGCTGAAGCTGCGAGCGGAGCTGTACGAGGGCGACGAGGCCGGCATCGTCCTCAACGCCCGTGGCGAGGGAGCCCCGCGCGACGGCGAGTCCGGCGGCGACAACCTCCTGATCCGCGCCTTCCGCGAGGGCCTGCGCGCGTCCATGGCGCCGGGCGCCGGCGCGTGGCGCCTCGAGGTGTCGAGCATGATCCCCTCGGCCCGCGGCCTCGGAAGCAGCGCCGCCGCCATCGTGGCGGGGGTCGTGCTCGGCGCCGCGGTCGGCCGGCGACAGGTCGGCGCCGACGAGCTGCTGGAGCTGGCCGCGCGGCTGGAGGGCCATCCGGACAACGTGGCGGCCGCGCTGTACGGCGGCTTCACCGTCGCCGTCGAGGACCGTGAGGGGATCACCCTCCGCCGCTTCCACGTGCCCGAGGCGTGGATCCCGGTCGCGTTCATCCCGCAGTCGGAGGCACGGACCAAGGACATGCGGGCCGCCCTTCCCGCGACGGTCTCCCATGCCGCCGCCGCGCGCCAGGCCGGTCGGAGCGCGCTGCTGGCGACGGCGATCATGACCTCCGACGCCGGCCTCCTCGGCGCGGCGATGGCGGACGAGCTGCACCAGCCGTACCGCATCCCGAAGATCCCCGGCGCGCGCGAGCTGATCGACCTCGCGCGCGACCGTGGCGCCGCCGGCGCGTGCCTCTCGGGCTCGGGGCCGACGGTGCTCGCGATCTGCGACTCCCCGGCCGTCGCGCACGCCGTCGAGAAGGCCTGGATCGCGTCCGGCCTGCCGGGAATGGCGACGCGGCTGCGGTTCGACACGACCGGAGCGCGCCTGGAGGCTGCGCTGCCGACCTGCCCAGCGGCTCCGCCGCTACCATCGGCGGGCCATGAGCCTCGTGACCCTCAGCGGCGTGTCGAAGAGCCACGCCGCGCAGCACCTGTTCAGCGACGTCGGCCTGCAGATCAGCGCCGGTCGCCGCGTGGCGATCGTCGGGCCGAACGGTGCCGGCAAGACGACGCTGCTCGAGATCATCACCGGCGACCAGGAAGCCGATACCGGGACGGTGACGCGCGCTCGCGACCTCGCCATCGGCTACCTGCGGCAGGAGGTCGCCGAGAGCAAGGGTCGCAGCGTCGTGGCGGAGGTGATGGCGGGCGCGGGCGAGGTGAGCGGCATCGAGCGCCGCATGCGGCACGTCGAGCTGGAGCTGTCCGACCCCGAGGACGAGGCCGAGCTCGCCGAGCTGATGGACGAGTACGGCCGGCTCCAGCATCGGTTCGAGGCGCTCGGCGGCTATGGCATGGAGGCGGAGGCGCGCCGCATCCTGGGCGGGCTCGGATTCGCCGATGCGGACGTGGAGAAGGACATCGGCACCTTCTCCGGCGGCTGGATGATGCGCGTCGCGCTCGCCCGGCTCCTGCTGCAGAACCCCGACGTGCTGCTCCTCGACGAGCCCACCAACCACCTCGACCTCGCGTCGGTCGAGTGGCTGCAGGGCTTCCTGGCCGAGTACGCGGGCGCGATCGTCCTCGTCAGCCACGACCGCGACTTCATCAACGAGGTCGCGAACCGAGTCGTCGAGCTCGCACGGCGGGCGGGCGGTCGAGTACGTCGGCGACTACGCCGACTTCGTGGAGCAGCGCACCGAGCGCATGGCGCAGCTCGAGGCCATGGCGCGCAACCAGCAGCGCCAGGTCGCGCACACGCAGGCCTTCATCGATCGCTTCCGCTACAAGGCGAGCAAGGCGCGCCAGGTGCAGTCGCGCGTGAAGGCGCTCGAGCGGCTGGAGCGCGTGGAGTCCCCGGTCGCCCGCGCGAAGAGCGTGAAGTTCCGGTTCCCGGCCCCCGCGCGCTCGGGGCGGACCGTGATCACGCTCGAGGACATCGTCAAGCGCTACGGCGACAACACGGTCTACGACGGGCTCGACCTCGAGCTCGAGCGCGGCCAGAAGGTGGCGCTCATCGGTCCGAACGGTGCCGGCAAGTCGACGCTGCTCAAGATCCTCGCGGGCGTGCTCGACTTCGAGGGCGGCAGCCGCGAGCTCGGCTCGAACGTGCGCGTGGCGTACTTCGCCCAGCACCAGATCGAGGCGCTCAACCCGGCGAACACCGTGTTCAACGAGCTCAACGACGCCGCGCCCGCGATGTCCACGACCGACATGCGCAAGCTGCTCGGCGCGTTCCTGTTCTCCGGGCCGGCGGTCGAGAAGAAGGTGAAGGTGCTCTCCGGCGGCGAGCAGACGCGGCTCGCCCTGGCCAAGCTCCTGGCCGATCCCGCCAACCTGCTGTGCCTCGACGAGCCGACGAACCACCTCGACATCCAGTCGCGCGACGTGCTCGAGGACGCGCTGAACGCGTTCGCCGGCACGATCGTGCTGATCACCCACGACCGCTACCTCATCCGCAGCGTCGCGAACACGATCATCGAGGTCAACGGCGGGACGGCCACCGTGTATCCGGGCGACTTCGAGTACTACGCCGCCAAGCGCGGGCGTCGACATCGAGACGCGTGGCGCGGTCGAGGGGGCGCGGGCCACGCCGCGCGGCGTCGTGAGCGCCACGGCGCGTCCGCGACAGTCGGCTCGCGACGAGGCCGAGCGACGGACGGCGGGAGGCGGAGGCCCGGAACGCACGCCACCGGCGGACACGCGAGCTGCGCGAGGCGCTCGCCCGGGCGGAGGCCGAGTCCGGTGAGTCCGAGAAGGAGCTCGCCGCGCTCATCGAGCGCCTCGCCGATCCGACGTGTATGCCGATGGCAACCTCGTACGCGACCTCGTCGAGCGCCACAACAGCCTGCGCGACCGCACGGAGCTGCTCACGCGCGAGCGGGCGCGCCTGACGGCCGAGCTGGCGCACGCGGAGGAGGAGAGCGAGGACGCAGCCGGCGCGCGACCGGTCGCCACCCGGTGACGGGGGCGGCGTCGCCGGAGATTCGCGCAGCGGGCTGGGGGCGGGTCTGATCGTGCTCGCGGCCGTGTGCTTCGCCACGCTCGGGCCGCTCACCCGCTTCGCGGAGGAGGCCGGCGTGACGTCCCTCACCCTCGTCACGTGGCGCGCGGGGCTCGGCGCCGCGGTGATGGTCGGCTTCATCGGCGCGCGCTGGGCAACCGGCATCGCGCGGCCGGTGCGACTCGGCGCCATCCCGGCGCGGGATCGCCGGTTCATGCTCGCCGCCATCGTCGCGAACGCCACGCTCAACCTGAGCGTGTTCATCGCCTTCACCCGCATCAGCATCGCCCTGGCGCTGCTGGTCTTCTACCTGTACCCCGCGATCGTCGCCGTCGTGTCCGTGATCTGGTTCGGCGAGCGGCTGGATCGGCTCCGCTGGCTGGCCCTCGGGGTCTCGCTCGTCGGCCTCGTGCTGGTCCTGGCGGGAGCCGGCGGCGTCGGCGAGATCGACGCGCTGGGCGTCGGGCTGGCGTTCTTCGGCGGCCTCGCGCAGGTGTTCTTCGTGCTGGCCGCGCGGCACGGTTTCGCGCACATCCCCGGGCCGCAGGCCGCGGGCCTGACCATGGCCGGCGCCTGCACGCTGTATCTGCATCGTGAGCGCGGCCATCGGCGACCTCGGGCCGCTGGCGGCGCCGGTGTCGTCCGCGGCGGCCCTGTGGCCGGTGCTGGTCGCGGGCGTCATCGGCGCGGGCGTGCCGACGGTGGCGTACATCACCGGCATCCGCATGCTGGGGCCGAGCCGGGCGGCCATCCTCGCGACGCTCGAGCCGGTCGTGGGCGTCGGGCTGGCGGCATGGCTGCTGGCGGAGGCTGCCGACGCTCGTCCAGCTGGTCGGCGGCGTCCTGATCCTCGTGGCCGCCGTGCTCCTGCAGCTCGGCTCTCGCGCCACCCCTGCCGATCACGAGGCAGTGCCCGGCTGACGCGCTCAGCGCGCTCAATGCTCAGCGCGCCATGAAGGCTCCGTGCACCGCCTGCGCCGCGGACTCCGCGGCGGCCAGCGCGACCTCCGCCCACACGACGCGCATCCCGCCCTCGTCGAACGCCCCTTCGCCGTGGGCCGGGATCGGGAGCACCTCCGGCATCAGGGCGGCAGGCCCGACCAGGCTGATGCGCGCGATGCGCTCCTTCCGCTCCACCGCGAGCATCAGCACCCCGTCGCCCTCGCGCGCGGACGCGCGCACGATGGTTCGGGGCGCCTCGTCGTCCAGCGCCCGTACCACGAGCTCCATCCGGCCGCGCCGCGCGCGACGAACGGCAACCGGGTGGACGATCTCGGAGCCGAGCGCGGCGAGCAGCTCGAGCTGGATGGCGTCCACGGTGGTGAGCAGCCGCGCCGCGGGCACGATGTGCGGATCGGCCTCGCTGATGCCGCCGACGTCCTTGAAGAGCTCGCAGCGGTCGGCGCGCAGCGCGACCGCCAGCGCCACGGCGGTGAGGTCCGTGCCGCCCCGCCCGAGGGTCGTGAGCTCGCCGTGCGTCCCGACGCCCTGGAAGCCGGCCACGACCGGGACCAGGCCGTCGGCCAGCGCGGCGCGCAGGGGCCGCGACAGCACGCGCCGCAGCTCGGCGCCGAGGTGCGCGGCGGCCGTGCGGATGCCGGCCTCCGGGCCGCTGAACGAGCGCGACGGGCATGCCGCGGGCCTGGAGCCCGAGGGCGAAGAGCGCCGCGGACAGCGCCTCGCCCGTGGCAAGGGCGCGGTCGGTCTCGCGCGCCACCGCGGACTCGGCATCCTGGGCCGGGTGGCCCGAGGCGGTCCGCGTCCGGGCCGAGCAGGGCCGCGGCCGAGGTCAGGATCGCGTCGGTCACGCCCTCGAAGGCGCTCACCACGACCACCGGCCGCAGGCCGGCCGCACGCTGGCGAGCGACCACGTCGGCCGCCGCGGCGATGTCCTCCGGCCGGCGCAGCACGGAGCCGCCGAACTTGTCGACCACCACGCCGGAGGGGGGCCTCGGCACGACGCCCTCCCCTCAGGCCGACGGAGCGGCTTCGGCGACGATCCCCGCGCCGCGGGGCAGCGGCCCGCCCGACCGGACGATGTCCGGCACCTCGTCCAGCGACCGGATCAGGCGCACGTCGCCGGGGATCGGCTCATGCGCCGGCGTGATGTTGGTCCCCTGGTCGCGATGCAGCCACAGCGCGTCCATGCCGGCGGACCACGCCCCGCGCACGTCGGCGCGGTACGAGTCGCCGACCATGAGCGCGTCGGATGGCTCGACGCCCACCTTCCCCAGCGCCATCCGGAAGAACGCCGGGTTCGGCTTGGCGACGCCGACGGCGCCCGATGGCAGCACGAAGTCGAGGTACCGATCGAGGCCGAGCTCCGCGAGGATGCCGCGCAGGTTCGATCCCCAGTCGCTCACGATGCCGATCGCCACCCCGCCGATGTCGCGCACCTCGCTCAGCATCGGCTCGACGTCGGGGTAGAGCTCCCACGAGTTGGCCGCGAACTGGCTGGCGAGGACGCGGTCGAGCATCTCGCGGTGCGCGTCGATGCCCAGGCGCGTGAGCATCAGCCGGTGGTACGAGCGCCAGTACTCGTCGATGCGCGAGTCGTCGCTCCACGTGTCGTTGCCCGGGCGGTGGTACTCGTCCCAGAAGACGCGGTCCGTCTCCTCCCAGGCGGCGCGCAGCTCCTCCTCGCCGATGCGCGTGGCCGTCCTGCGCCAGGACGCCGGTGAGGGCGTCGGCCAGCGTGCGGCGCGGCGAGAGGAGCGTGAAGCCTGCGTCGAGGCACAGGAGTCGGTAGCCCATGGCCTCGCAACGGTAACCCACCGCTCGGAGCCGATGCGCCGGGCGACCCGCTGCTACCCTCCGGCGCGTGACCGCTCTCCCGGAGCCGCTCGAGCGAGGCACCGCGCGCCGGCTGCGCCGCGCGGTCCTTGGCTGGTACGCGCCTCGAGCGACGCGACTTCCCGTGGCGCGGCACCCGCGACCCGTACGCCGTGCTCGTCAGCGAGGTGATGCTCCAGCAGACGCAGGCCTCGCGCGTCGCCCCGCGCTTCAGCCGCTTCATGGCTCGCTTTCCGACGGCGCAGGTCCTGGCCGCGGCGGCGCCGGCGGACGTGCTCGGCGGAGTGGAGCGGCCTTGGCTACAACCGTCGCGCGCTCGGGCTCCAGCGCGCCGCGGCGCACGTCGCCGCCCACGGCTGGCCGCGCTGACGTCGCGGGGCTCGAGCGCCTTCCCGGCATCGGTCCGTACACGGCGCGCGCGGTTGCGTCGCTCGCCTTCGCGCGCCCGGTCGGCGTCGTCGACACGAACGTGCGCAGGTGGCTGCTGCGGCGTTTCGGCGGTCCCGGACGACGCCAGCGCGGCTCCAGGCAGCTCGCCGACGCCCTGGCCGCGTGCGGGCCGTGGCCCGCGGGTCGCCGCGTGGACGCACGCGACGATGGAGCTCGGCGCGGCGGTCTGCCGATCACGCAGCCCACGCTGCGGCGCGTGCCCGCTGGCGTCGTCGTGCCCCTCGCGCGACGCCGCGGCCCACGTGCCGCGTGAGGCGACAGGCGCCCCTCCGCGGGTCGGACCGCGCGTACCGCGGCGCGGTGGTCCGCATCCTCGCGCGCCAGCGCGGCCGGCGGCTCGACGAGCGGGCGCTGCGCCGCGCCCTCGACGCGGACTCGGCGTCCACCGGAGGCACGCTCGAGGATGACCGCTGGGAGCTCGTCCTGGACGCGCTCCAGCGAGACGGCCTCGTCAATCGAGGGCTGGGGATGGTCGGGCTGGGCGAGGCTACAATCGCGCCGTGAGCATCACGGTGGCGGCCGGCGACGAACTGCCGTCGGTCGGGCTTCGCGCGAGCGACGGGTACCTGCTGAACCTGCGCAGCTTCGTCACCAAGCAGCCCGCGCTCCTCCTCTTCTTCGGCGCTCCCACCCTGAAGGGAGCGGCGGCCGAGCCGGGCCTAGCCGCCATCAGGGCGCTCGCCGCCAACCACGGCCGCCTCCACGAGGCCGGCATCGGCGTCGCCGCGATCAGCACCGACTCGGAGAAGGAGCAGGTCGATTTCGCCGCCCAGCACGACCTGCCGTTCCTGCTCCTCAGCGACGAGCGACGGAGCGCCGTCGAGCTGCTCGGCATCCCGACCGCCTCTGAGGGCGAGAACACCAACGTGGCGCAGCCGCTGGCGATCGCCGTCGACCGAGAGGGCATCGTGCGCGCGGTGATCGATCGCGTCGAGCCGCAGTACTTCATCGAGCACGTGATGAGCGTGCTCTCCGAGCCGATGCCGGCGACGGCCGGAGACGCCGCCGCCGCGTCCTGACCGGTTAGCCAGGGACCGATGCGAGCCGTCCGCCTCCACGGCGCGGGCGAGGCGCTGCGCATCGACCGCGTTCCGACTCCCCGACCGGAGGGCACCGAAGTGCGCATCCGGGTGGCTGGTGCCGGCGTCTGCCACACCGACCTCCACATCGTCGACGGCACCCAGTCGCGAGTCGAGCTCCCCGTGACCCTCGGGCACGAAGTGGCGGGCTGGATCGACGCCACCGGCTCGGACGCCGAGGGGCACCTCCGACGCCAGCACCTCGCCCTCGGGGACGCGGTGGTGGTCAGCGGCGGCTGGGGATGCGGCGACTGCCGCGAGTGCCGCGCGGGCGCCGAGCAGCGATGCGCGACCTCGCGCGCGCCGGGCTTCCAGGTCGACGGCGGCTACGCGGAGTCGATGCTCGTGCCGCACCCGCGGCACCTCGTCGCGTTGCGCGGCCTCGACCCGGTGAAGGCCGCCCCGCTCGCGGACGCCGGCGTGACGCCGTACCGCGCGGTCCGCCGTGCCGACGCGTGGCTGACGCCCGGCGCGCGCGTCCTGCTCATCGGCTGCGGCGCCCTCGGCCAGTTCGCCCTCCAGTTCCTTCGGCTCGTCCCGGCCGCGGGCCAGGAGCTTCACATCGGCGTGCGTGAGCTCGACCCGCGAAGGCTCGACCGAGCGTCCGAGCTGGGGGCCGACGTCGGCATGCTCGACGGCGATGCGGAGCATGGCGCGCGACGCGCTCGGCGGCGCCGGCCGATGTCGTCCTCGACTTCGTCGGCGCCGAGTCGACGCTCGCGCTTGCCGCCGAGGTGGTCGCGCCCGGCGGCCTCGTCATGCTGATCGGCGAGGCGGGCGGCTCGATGCCGTTCGGCTTCGACGGGCCGTCGGTCGAGTCGTGGCTGACGACCGTGGCCTGGGGCTCGGCATCGGACCTGCGCGAGGTCGTGCGGCTCGCGGCCGCGGCCGGCTGAAGTGGAACGTCGAGACGATCCCGCTCGCGCGAGGCCGCATCCGCCCACGCCCGGCTGCGCGCCGGCGACGTGGACGGGCGGCTGGTGCTGGTTCCCTAGCGGCCCAGGAGCCGCGCGAGGAACCCGCGCGGTGGGCGGCTCGCGCCGAACGTAGAAGGGCGCCGCCGTCGCGTCGTAGGCCTCCCGCAGCGAGGGTGCGCGGACGTCGGTCACCGCCAGGCAGCCGTCGCGATCCGAGCTGCTCCGTCGCGACCGCGTGGAGCCGGTTGCGCACCTCGTCGAAGTCGCCGAGGTCGGCGTCCGGGCTGAGCTGGACCCCGGCGGTCCACGCTTCCCCTTCCCGGAGGAGCCACGCGCGCTCGACGTGCGGCAGCGCCTCGAGGCGCCGATCGCAGCCCATCGGCGAACGGACCGGGCACCTCCCCGGGCGCCTCGAGCGACGGACGGTCGCCGAGCGGATGGCGGCCCGCAGCGCGTCCGGCCGGTTGGGGTCGATTCCCGACGCGAGGAACGGCAGGACGCCACTCGCGATCTCGACCTGGGTCGGAGCTCCGGGGTCGACCACCACGCGCACCCGGGCCGCGTCGGCGCGAGCGAACAGGTCGCGACCGCGAAGGCGAACGAGGTCGCTCCCGGGCGGCCCGAACTCGGCGAGCGTCTCGGGCGTGCTGAACGCGGCGAGGAACCGCTCACCCGCCTCATCCGTGCCGTGGCGGAAGGCCTCGATGGAGAGCTCCTCAGGGTCTGGCGCCTCGCCGCTCGATGAGCGCACCGGGACGAAGAGGTCGGCGTCCAGGAAGGACTCGGGTCGTGGTGCGAGGTCGCCCACGCCCGGACCTTCGCCCGTCATGCCGGCGCCGCCGCGCCGAGCCGCTTGAGCGCGGCGTCGATCCGGGCGAGGGCCCGCTCGCGGCCCAGCAGCTCGAGCGACGCGAAGAGCGGTGGCGACACGGTCCGCCCGGTGACGGCCACGCGCACCGGCGTGAAGAAGTCGCCGGCCTTCATGCCCTCGGCGTCGGCCGCCTCGCGGAAGCGCTGCTCGAGGACGTCGGCGCTGAAGTCGGCGTCGTCGAGCTCGCTGATCAACGCACGTGCCCGCTCGAGCGCCCTCCGTGCATCCGCCGGTTCGCCCTTCTTCGGCACCAGCAGCTCCGGTGCGTACAGGTTCGGCGACGACCTCGTCGGGCTCCCACACGAAGCCGATGAGGTCGGTGCACGTCCGCCAGGCGCACGAGCCGCTCCTTGATGAGCGGAATCATGCGCAGCAGGCCATCGTCCGGGAAGGTCGTCCGGCACGAAGGGACGCACCCGCAGCGCGAGCTGCTCGTCCGACAGCGCGCGGATGTAGACACCGTTGAGGTGATCCAGCCGCGCCTGGTCGAAGATCGCCCCCGCATGGTGCACCTTCCCGATCTCGAAGCGCTGGACCAGCTCGTCGAGGGTGAAGATCTCCTCCTCCGTCCCCGGCGACCAGCCCAGGAACGCGAGAAAGTTCACCATCGCCTCAGGCAGGTAGCCCTGCTCGCGGAACGCGGCGACCGCCGTCTGCGACTTGCGCTTGCTCATCTTGGTCCGGTCCGGGTTGAGGATGAGCGGAATGTGGCCGAAGCGCGGCTCGCGATAGCCGAGCGCCCTGATCAGGGCGATGTGCTTCGGTGTGTTGCTGAGGTGCTCCTCGCCGCGGATGACGTGCGAGATCTCCATCGCCTCGTCGTCGACCACGACCGTGAAGTGGTAGAGCGGCCCGCCGTCGCCCCGCACGATCACGAAGTCACCCAGGAGCGCGTTGTCGAACTCGACCTCGCCGCGGACGAGGTCGTCGAAGACGATCTTCTCGGGCTGGACCCTGAAGCGGATCGCGGCTCGGCGTGCCCTCGGCCTCGAACGCCTCGCGTTCCGCATCGGTCAGGTTCAGGCAGCGGCCGTCGTAGCGCGGCGGCTCGTGCCGCGCCTCCTGCTCGCGCCGCACGGCGTCGAGCTCCTCGGTCGTGCAGTAGCAGCGATACGCGGCCCCGGAGTCCAGCAGGCGCTGCGCCTCGCTCGCGTAGGTCTCCATGCGCTGGCTCTGGCGATATGGGGCGTACGGGCCGATGTCGTCGCCGCCGGCCACCTGCGGACCCTCGTCCCAGGTGATCCCGAGCCAGTGCAGGCCCTCGATGATGTCGCTCTCGAAGTCGAGCGAGTTGCGCGCCTCATCGGTGTCCTCGATGCGCAGGACGTACGACCCGCCATCGTGGCGAGCGGCGAGGAAGTTGTAGAGGCTCGTCCGCGCGCTGCCGATGTGCAGAGGCCCGGTCGGGCTCGGAGCCATCCGCGCGCGCAGCACGGCCGAGTGTGAGGTTCGGCATCGGGTCCCGCGATCGTACCAGCCGTCGCGGGGCCTGGGAGTCGCGCTCAGGCCAATCGGAACGCCGGCCGCACCTCGCCGGTCGCCTCGCCGCGCGGATCGACGATCGGAGGCGTGGCGTGCTCGCCCAGCCGCCCGGGGAGCGGGTCGACCGCCAGCCCCACCTGCCTGAGGATCTCGATGCTCGTCGGCGTCGCCGCCACGCCGCGCCCAGTTGCCGTCCTCGATCGTCGACGCGATGCCCATCGGTCCATCCCCGAAGCGCGCGCCGCTCGGGAGGGCCCCCGGCGGCAGTCCCATCGCCTGAACGCCCTCGGCTCCGCCCTTGCTCACCAGGCGCTTCGGGAATGCCCGCATCACGGCGGTGTCGATCCGGCCCCGCTCGCCGGCCACCAGCTCCGGGTGCGACATCATCGCGTCGCGGATGCGCGTCAACGCCGAGCGCAGCGGCGGATCGGCGACCGCGGAGGGGTCCGCCAGCCGGGCGAAGGCCAGGGCGAGCCCGCGAAGCGGCATCCCGAACGTCACGACGCCGCAGCCATCCACCGCCGTGGCGATCTCACTGACGGGGATGTCGGAGAGCGCGGAGATGGTCTCGAGCGCCAGCCGCTGCACGGGGTGGCCGGGATGCCAGTAGCTCTCGAGCGGCCAGCCGGAGGCCTTTGCGAACAGGACCATTCCCGGCGTGCTTTCCCGAGCAGTTGCCGCGGAGGATGGTCGGCTTCTCGCCGTCGCGGATGAGCCGATGCGCCGTCTCTGGTGTCGAACGGAGCGTGAACCTGGTTCTGCAGCACGGCGCTCGTCAGCCCGGCGCGACGCAGGATCTCCTGCACCAGGCGCACGTGACGATCCTCGCCGTTGTGGCTGGCCGCCATGATCGCCAGCGCCTCGGTGCCGAGGCCGTACTCGTCGAAGAGGCCGGAGGCGACGAACGGCGCGAGCTGGAACGGCTTCGCGCTCGAGCGCAGGAAGACGAAGAGGTCGGGGTCGCCCACCGACGCCAGGGGCGTCCCGTCGGGCGAGACGATGGCGATCGCGCCGCGGTGAGCCGACTCCACGCGGCCGCCGCGCGTGACCTCGACGAGGACGGGGGCCGCACCGCCGGTGGACGCCCGGCGGCCGCGAGACGACATGCCGCGCGCGTCGGCGCGCCGGCCCTGGTACTGGTGTTCGTCCTGGAGCTGCCGCGCGCGATGCGGCTACTGACCGCCGCCGCCGCCCTGTCCGGCCGCTGCGCCCTCACGCTGCTCCGCGCCACTCGCCTGGCCGCCGTCCCGGTCCGGCTTGCTGAAGATGCTGCCCCCGCCGCCGCTCGGTGCGCCGCTCGAGCGTCCGCCGCCGCTGCTGCGGCGCCGCGGCGCCGCATCCGTCGGCGGGCGGGACCGGGCGCGCACCGGGCTCGCGGGTCATGACCACGCCGCCCTCCCAGTGGGCGCCTTCCTTGACGACCAGCACCTGGGTCTTGATGTTGCCCTTCACGCGGCCCGTCGAGCCGACCTCGAAGCGGCCGCCGCAGTCGACGTCCCCCTCGTAGTCGCCGTTGATGATCACGTTATGGGCGGTGATGGCGCTCCGGACGCGCGCCTGGGGGCTGATGATCAGCGTTCCCTGGCACTCGATCTCGCCATTCGCCTCGCCTTCGATCCGCAGGTCGCGGTCCGAGACGTACTTGCCGTTGAAGCGCGCATGCGGATCGATCACGGACTCGTTGCCGCGATCCTCACGGCGGAACTCGGTTGGTGCTTGAGCCACGTCGACCTCACTCGTCACGCTATCTGGATACAGATTGCCGACCACATCCTCCCGCGGGGGACCCTCGGGCTTGGTGTCACGCTTAGATCCGAAGACCATGCTCCCATTCCTCCTGGTGCGGCTCCGAGCGACGGGCTGGCCACGGTCCGTGCGCGCTTGGTCGGATGAGAAGACCGATAGCGTACCAGCATGCCGCCACCATCGGCCACAGGGCCTTTTTCCTCACGGCGGCCCATTGGGCCCGGACGATCGGCGGATGCACCTCAGCCTCGTCGCGACGCTGGTCCGCGACCCGAGGGCAATCAACGCCGCGGCGAGCGGAACGACCACCAACGCGGCCCGCAGGCCGACGAGCTCTCCGCCGATGCCGACGAGCGACGGACCGACCAGGAACCCCGCGTAGCCGAGCGTCAGGACGTAGGACGCGGCCCTCCCGGCGTGCGCGCCCGCCCGCCGCGCGGCCAGGCTGACGACGACCGGCACGACGAACGACGCGCCGAGGGCAGCCACCGCCATGCCGGGAATCGCGGCCGCGGGCTCCGTCACGATCAGCGCGGCGGCCATGCCGAGCATCGTCATCAGGCCACCCACCAGCAGTGTTGTCGGCGCGCCGAGCCACCCGGCGACGCCGGCTCCCACGATGCGGCCGACGAACATAGCCGCCGTGGAACGCGGCCGGCCCCAGGGCGCCGACTAGCGCCGCAGCGCCGAGCACGTCACGAAGGTAGATCGCCGACCAGGTTTCCATGGAACCCTCGGCGAGGAACGCGAGACCGGCCAGCGCGGCGAGCGGAAGCATCGCCGAGCGCGACGCTGCGTGGGACGGCGCCACCGGTCGAGGCGCCTCGCCACGGAGGGGTCACCGCGGCAGCGGCCGCCAGCAACAGGCTGGCAGCGAGGACGACGTACACCGCCTGAAACGCGATGCCCGACCCGATCGCCAGGCCGCCGCCGACCGCCCCGACGACACCGCCGCCGCTGAAGGCCGCGTGGAGCAGCGTCAGCCGGCCGGGCCGGCTCCACGCCTCGTCGCCCATGGCCGCGCCGTTGATCGCGACGTCGTACGCCCCGCTGCCTGACGCGAAGACCACGACCGCGACGACCAGCAGGGCAGTCGAGGGAAGGGTGCCGATGGCGAGCAGCGCGAGCGCCATGGCCACGGCCGGCACGGCGATCCCCCAGCCGGCGCCGGCGCGGTCCACCAGGCGTCCGGCCCCGATCATCGCCGGCAGGGAGGCGGCAAAGCCGAGCGTGAGGATCGCGCCCAACGGGCCGCTCGACAGGCCGTGCTGCGCCGCGAGGTCCGGCAGCACCGCCTGCCATGCTCCCCACACGACGCCGAAGATCCCGAACGCGAGCGGCAGCCGTGCGGCGGTTGGGCGCATCGGCGCATTGTGGGGCCGGGGCTAGAATCGGCCGCAATGCCGGAGTTGCCCGACTCGCTCCACGTGAGCTCCCACCCGCTGGTGGCGCACAAGCTCGCCATCCTGCGCGACAAGCAGACCGAGCCCAAGAAGTTCCGCGAGCTCGTGCGCGAGCTCACCTGGCTCCTCGGCTACGAGGCGATGGCCGACCTCGCCCTCCAGCCGGCACGGATCGAGACGCCGCTGGAGCCGATGGAGGGCCAGATGCTCGAGCCGAAGGTCGGCCTGATCCCCATCCTGCGGGCCGGCCTCGGCATGGTTGACGCCATGCTCGAGCTGCTGCCGACCGCGGAGGTGTGGCACATCGGCCTGTACCGCGACGAGCGAACGCTCAAGCCGGTCGAGTACTACAACAAGCTGCCCGACGCGGCGACGGTGCAGGTGTGCCTGATCCTGGATCCCATGCTCGCGACCGGTGGCTCGTCGGCGGCGACGGTCGACATCCTCAAGCAGTGGGGCGCGGCGCGCGTCAAGCAGGTGAGCCTCATCGCGGCGCCGGAGGGCGTCCGCACACTCAGCTCTGCGCACCCGGACGTGGACATCCACGTCGGCGCGCTCGACTCCCACCTCAACGAGCGCGGCTACATCGTGCCGGGCTGGGGGATGCGGGAGATCGGCAGTTCGGTACGTTCGCGGGGCCCGCCTCCGAGCCGGGCCACGGTCCCGACGACGCCACCGCGGAGGTGGTCCGGCGGCTCCAGCGCGACCTGCGCGGCGACTGAAGCGGAATTCCGGACATAGAAACGTCCCGAAGGAACCGCCGCCGGACCTTTGATGCAATCTCTGGTGCCGTTGGCTGCCCCTTCGGGACAACCACAGAGTACGGGCCGCTCGTGCTCCCACCGCAATGCCCTTCTCCACGAGAATTCGGCGCCGGCAGGAAGTTATCCACATCGCGTCCCCATCGTGGACATTGACACGGCTTGATCCGGCCTTGACGTCGGCGAGCTAGAGTCGCGGCATGAACGCCGAGCCAGCCCGCGTCCTGTTCGTCTGCACCCACAACAGCGCCCGGAGCCAGATGGCGGAGGGAATGCTCCGCGCCTTTGGCGGGAACCGATTCGAGGCGATGAGCGCCGGGACCGAGGCGACCGCGGTCAGGCCGGAGGCGGTCGCCGTGATGGGCGAGATCGGGATCGACATCGGGCAGCACGCGAGCAAGACGCTCGAGCCGTTCATGGGCCAGTCGTTCGACTGGCTCATCACCGTGTGCGACCAGGCACGCGAGTCGTGCCCGACGCTCCCCGGAGTGGCGCAGCAAGCCCATTGGAGCATCGACGATCCGTCCGCCGTGCAGGGAAGCGACGCGGAGCGGCTGCATGCCTTTCGGCAGGCTCGCGACATCCTCCGAGCCCGGATCCAGATGTTCATCCGGGACGCCGGCCGGCAGGACCTCCCAGCGCCCACTCCCACGACACTCGGCGCCTAGACGAGCTCGCCGTGGGCGCCGGACGAACCGGCACCCACGGGTTTCATCGGCTCAGCAGCAGCCGGCACAGCACTCGGTGCACTCGCAGTCACAGTCGGCGCGCCTCATCGGATCATCACCTCCTCCCATGTGGGTCTTCGCGATTCCCGGATATTGATGTTTGTCTATATTGATGTCAATGGATAGAATGAAGACCTGATGCAGCAGACCGATCGCGACGTCGCGCTCCTGGCGGCGCTGGCCGACCCCACTCGGCTCGCCATCGTGCGCCAGCTCGGCGCGGCCGGCGACGGTGCGGTGTGCGCCTGCGACTTCACCGAGTGCTGCAGCGTGAGCCAGCCGACGATCAGCCACCACCTCAGGGTCCTGCGCGAGGCGGGCGTGCTGGTGAGCCAGCGGCAGGGGACGAACATGCTCTATTCCTTCGCGCCCGGGTTCCGCGAGCGGTTCCTCGGCATCGGCGCGAGCCTCTCCGGCCTCGTCCAGGTCGCCTGATACGCTCAGCGGCGTGAGCCGCGCCGTACCGGTCTGCCCCCACTGCGCGCAGCCCGCGGAGGAGCCACTCGTCTGCGATCGGTGCGGGTGGCGCTGGTACGCCAATCCCAAGCCGGCGGCCGGGGTGCTGCTCGAGCGTGGCTCCGCGGACGAGCGATCGGTCCTGCTGCTGCGCAGGGCAGTGGATCCCGGGCGCGGCGGGTGGGACCTGCCGGCGGGGTACCTCGACCCCGGCGAGTCGTTCGAGACGGCCGCGCGCCGCGAGGCGCGCGAGGAGGCTGGGCTGGAGGTCGAGCTGGTCGCGCTCGGCGGGGTGTACCACTCCCCGGCCGCAAACGCCGTGACGGTCGTGTACCGGGCACGTCCGGTCGAAGCCCGTCCGGAGGTCGTGGTCGACTCGGAGTCGAGCGAGTACGCCTGGGTCCGGCGCTCCGAGATGCGAGACTGGCTCCCTCGAATCGCCTTCTCATCGATGGCCGCCGCGCTCGCCGACTGGGCGGCAGGCCGCATCGGTGGACCCACCTCGTCGGAGACCGATTCCGCCGCCCGGTGAGGCGCGGAGCCTGCGCTACACTCGCCGCCCCAGAAGCCGCAGGAGACTGATGCCCGACTCTCTCGTGCGCGTGGCCGTGACCGGCGCCGCGGGCCAGATCGGCTACTCCCTCCTCTTTCGCATCGCCTCCGGCCAGATGCTCGGCCCGGACGTCCGCGTGCGGCTGCAGCTCCTCGAGCTTCCCGCTGCGCTGCCCGCGCTCGAGGGCGTTCGGATGGAGCTCGAGGATTGCGCCTTCCCGCTCCTGGGCGACGTCGTGTGCACCTCCGACACGGACGAGGCATTCCGAGGTGCGAACTGGGCGCTGCTCGTCGGCGCTGTGCCGCGGAAAGAGGGAATGGAGCGCAAGGACCTGCTCGGCATCAATGGGGGGATCTTCACGGGGCAGGGTCAGTCCATCGCACGGAATGCCGCCGACGACTGTCACGTGCTGGTCGTGGGCAACCCGTGCAACACGAACGCCCTCATCGGCTCGACATCGGCGGCCCGCCATGGCATGCCGCGTGACCGCTGGTTCGCCATGACCATGCTCGACGAGAACCGCGGCCGCGCCAGGCTGGCCGCTCGCGCGGGCGTGCCGGTGAGCGACGTGCGCGACCTCGCCATCTGGGGCAACCACTCGAGCACCCAGTTCCCCGACGCGTGGCACGCGACAATCGCGGGCCGTCCCGCGCCGGAGGTCCTCGGCGATGAAGCCTGGCTGCGCGTCGAGTTCATCAAGGGCGTCCAGCAGCGCGGCGCCGAGATCATCAAGGCCCGCGGGCAGTCGAGCGCGGCGAGCGCGGCGAACGCGGTCATCGAGACCGTGCGGCAGGTGAGCCAGCCAACGGACGAGCAATTCAGCGCGGCCATCGCAGCCCCGGCGAGCGACGCGTACGACGTTCCCGAGGGCCTCGTCTTCGGCTTCCCGCTGCGCGCCACCGCGCCGGGGGAGGTCGAGATCGTCCAGGGGATCGAACACGACGAGTTTGCCCGCGGGAAGATCGCGGAGACGACCGCCGAGCTCCTGGAGGAGCGGTCGGCGGTGGAGGAGCTCCTGACATGACCGCCGACTCCCCCACCCGCACCGGAACCGCGGAGCTGCGTTGGAACGGCGAGTCCACCGAGCTTCCGGTCGTTTCGGGGACCGATGGCGACTCCGGTATCGACATCGCACAGCTGCGGTCGCAGACGGGCCTCATCACGCTCGATGTCGGGTACGGGAACACCGGCGCGTGCACCAGCGCGATCACGTTCCTCGACGGGGAGAGCGGCGTGCTTCGCTACCGCGGCTATCCGATCGAGCAGCTCGCCGAGAAATCCACGTTTCTGGAAGTGGCCTACCTGCTGATCTGGGGCGAGCTGCCGACGAGCGAGCAGCTCGACAGGTTCAAGACCGAGGTGACCCACCACACCCTCATCCGGGAGGAGATGCGCCACTTCTTCGACTCGTTCCCGCAGGACGCGCATCCAATGGCCGTGCTCGCCTCGGGCACCGTTGGCATGAGCACCTTCTATCCCGATGCGCACTCCATCTTCGACCCCGCGGCGGTCGAGATCACGATCAACCGGCTGATCGCCAAGCTCCCCACGCTCGCAGCGTGGTCGTTCAAGAAGGCGATCGGGCAGCCGTACGTCTACCCACGCAATGACCTCGGCTACGCCGCGAACCTGCTGAACATGATGTTCGCGGTGCCGTCGGAGGCCTACGAGGTGAACGAGGACGTGGCGAAGGCGCTGGACCTGCTCCTCATCCTGCACGCGGACCACGAGCAGAACTGCTCGACCGCAACCCTGCGCATGGTCGGGAGCGCCCACGCCAACCTGTACGCCAGCATCAGCGCCGGGATCACCGCCCTGTGGGGTCCGCTGCACGGCGGTGCCAACGAGGCGGTCATCCTGACCCTCGAGCGCATCGTCGAGGACGGCGGGGACGTGCAGAAATGGGTCGACAAGGCCAAGGACCCCGACGACAGCTTCCGCCTCGCCGGCTTCGGCCACCGGGTCTACAAGAACTTCGACCCGCGCGCCACGATCATCAAGGCAGCCGCCGATCGCGTGCTGCGCGCCACCGGTGCCGACGATGCCCTGCTGGAGGTCGCGCAGCGCCTCGAGGAGGTCGCCCTGCGCGACGAGTACTTCATCAGCCGCAAGCTGTATCCGAACGTCGACTTCTACTCCGGGCTGATCTACCGGGCCATCGGCTTCCCGAAGAACATGTTCACGAACTGCTTCGCCATCGGGCGCCTGCCGGGCTGGATCGCTCAGTGGAAGGAGATGATCGAGTCGCCCGAGACCAAGATCGGGCGGCCGCGTCAGATCTACGTCGGGCCACGGTCACGCGATTACGTGCCCATCGGGCAGCGCTAGGCCTTCGCCAAGCCGATGCGACTCACGGTCCTTGGCCGCTCACCGGCCCGCCCGAATCCGGGCGAGGCGTGCGCCGGATATCTGATCGAGGGTGGCGCTGCTCGCGTGCTCGTCGACATCGGTCCCGGAGTCGTGGCGCAGCTGCTGCTGCGGGGCCATCCCGATCAGCTCGACGCGGTGGTGGTGAGCCACATGCACCCCGACCACATGCTGGACCTCGTCACGCTGCGATACGTCTATCCGTGGCGCTCACGCCCGCGCGACGAGCGCCTGCGCGTGATCATGCCGCCGGGATCGGCAGATCAGCTTCGCGATCTCGCTCGCGGCGTCGGGAGCAGCACGCACCTCGAGGACGTATTCCGCCTGTCGGAGCATGACGGCCACGGCACGATGGCCTTCGGTGGCTTGTCCCTCACCCCGATCGAGACGCAGCACTTCATCCCGTGCTGGGGCTTCCGCGCCGAGGCCGACGATCGCCTGATCGCCTACACCGCCGATACGGGACCCTGCGCCGCCCTGCGCGACCTCGCCACCGATGCCGACCTGCTCGTGAGCGAGGCGACGCTCACGTCGGTCGACGAGGACGCCGTACCGCCCCAGCCCCGGGGCCACCTGCTACCGGCGGAGGCCGGGGACGCGGCCAGGGTCGCGGGGGCGCGACGCCTGCTCCTCACGCACCTGCCCGTGGACGAGGGGCTGGCGTGGGCGCGCGCCGAGGCCGCGACGGCGTACGGACGTGAGGTGGAGGTCGCCGAGCCGCAGGCCGTCTACGAAGTCTGAAGGCCCTTAGTCGAGCAACGCGGCGCAGCTCGGCGCCTCCGTGAGAGCCCACGGGACCGCCCAGGCAAACTCGAAGGTCGCCTGCGGAGAGGACGGCTTCGACACTGCTCCGGGGCCGCCGATTCCCTCATACACTCCGAACCTGAACCCATTTTCGAGCCGCGTGGCCTCGTGCGCAGGCGTGGTTGGCTCCGTGGGCAGCGGCCGACCCTCGATGATTCGGCCGCTCAAGTGATACCAGCCGCCGTAGAGGTGGCTGCCGTCTGGCTGAGGCCCGTATTCGAATACGTCGTGCGGCTTCAGCACATCCACGCCAAGGCTCGTCAAGAACGACACGACGTCATCCGGCAGGGCCCTCGGTCCGTGCGCACGCCAGTTCTCGCAATGGTCGCAGGCGCAGCCCCATCCATCGATCGGGGCGTAGTGAGCTCGATTGAGGTCCGCATCGGCCTCGATGCGCCAGCCGCCGAGCTCGGCGGTGACCGACGGGCTCATTGGTCTTGTGAGACACGCGCTCGGGCGATCCAGCGGTCGGCGATCCACGTCGCGACGCCCCAGATCACGCTCAGGACGAGGCCCATGCCGGCCAAGAGCAGCGCCGCACCCGCGGCCGCGAGGTTGGGAACGGTGCCCGCGAGGATGAGCGTGGCGAGCGAGCACGATCGCGACGATGATCCCGACCATCACCAGCGAGATCTTCGCGGACGTGAGCAGGAACCACCCGAGCCCGTGGCCCTGCGCGCGGCCCGAGAGCCACAGGATGCAGGGCCCGGCGGCGCCGGCGAGGGCCGTGTAGAGGCCGAAGCCCCCGAATAGGGCACCGACCCCCAGCCGCTCGCCCGTCACGCCCCACACGAACAGCCACGCGGCGAGCAGGGTGGACAGCGCGCCGACCCCCACCAACCACATCAGCAGCAGGGTCGCCGTGCCGCTCGAGAGCCGCTCGACGAGCTCACCGCGCTCGTCCTCCACGAGCTCGGTCGGTCCGTGCGGGGGCAGGTCGGGTGGCGGTGGGGCTCCGGCGCCCGGACCGTGTGTCATGCCCCGGACGCGGACGCGGCGAACGCGGCGTCGAGGTCCGCGCGCAGGTCCTCGACGGCCTCGATCCCCACGCTCAGGCGCACGAGCGACGCGGGCACGGCGAGCGTGGACTCGGCCACCGACGCGTGGGTCATCGGTCCGGGGAGCTCGATCAGCGACTCGACCGCGCCCAGCGACTCGGCCAGGGTGAACAGCCTCGTGGCGCCGACGAAGCGACGCGCACGGGCCTCATCGGCGAGCTCGATGCTGAGCATGGCGCCGGGCAGGCGCATCTGGCGCTCGGCCAGCGCGGCCGCCGGATGCGACGCGAGGCCCGGGTAGTTGACGCGCCGGACGTCCGGGTGATCCGCCAGCCAGACGGCGAGGATGAGCGCGTTGGCGCTCGCCCGCTCCATGCGCACCGCCAGGGTTCGCAGGCCGCGCATGATCAGGAAGCAGTCGAACGGGCTCGGCACGGCGCCGGCGGCGTTCTGGTGGAAGCGCAGCCGCTCGGCGAGCTCGTCCGAGCGCGTGACGATGAGCCCGCCCATCACGTCGGTGTGCCCACCGAGGTACTTCGTCGCCGAATGCACCGACAGGTCGGCCCCGAGCTCGAGCGGCCGCTGGAGGTATGGCGTGGCGAACGTGTTGTCCACGACGGTGATGGCTCCCCCCACGGCCGCGAGGCGCGTGAGGGCGCTGATGTCGACGACCTTGAGCAGCGGGTTCGACGGCGTCTCGATCCAGACCATCCTCGGCGGCATCGGGCCGCTGAAGGCCGCCGCCACCGCGTCGAGGTCCGTGAGGTCGGCGACATCGGTCTCGATGCCGTACCGGCGCCAGACCTTGTCGGCGAGCCTCCAGGTGCCGCCGTACACGTCGTCGCTCATCAGGAGGCGGTCGCCGGGCTGGAGCAGGTAGAGCACGTTCTGCGTGGCCGCCAGCCCAGAGGCGTAGGCCAGGCCGTGGGTGCCGGCCTCGAGCGTCGCGATCGCCTTCTCGAGGGCCTGCCGCGTGGGGTTGCCGCTGCGGCCGTACTCGTACCCGCCGCGAAGCCCGCCGACGCCGTCCTGCTTGAAGGTGGTGCTCATCTGGATGGCCGGAACCATGGCGCCGGTCTGCGGGTCGGGCTCGGCGCCGGCGTGGACGGCGAGCGTCTCGAATCGGTCCTGGCGCATCGCGGCGTTGACCTGGTCAACTGACCAGACCAAGGTTGCGGGCGACCCTCATCGGGTGCGCGGGAACCCCAGGTCCACCGACGAGGTGCCGGGATCCGGCCAGCGCGAGGTCACGACCTTGCCGCGCGTGTAGAACTGGATCCCCTCGGGCCCGTACATGTGCAGGTCGCCGAAGAGCGAGTGCTTCCAGCCGCCGAAGCTGTAGTACGCCACCGGCACCGGGATCGGGACGTTGAGGCCGACCATGCCGACGTTCACGTCGAACTGGTACTGCCGCGCGGCGCCGCCGTCGCGGGTGAAGATCGCGGTGCCGTTGCCGTACTCGTTCTCGTTGACGATCTTGAGCGCCATCGGGGTAGTCCGGCACGCGCACGATCTCGAGCACTGGGCCGAAGATCTCGTTGCGGTAGCACTCCATCTCCGGCGTGACGTTGTCGAGTAGGCTCACGCCCAGGAAGAAGCCCTTGCTCTCGCTGTAGAGCACGTGCTCGCGACCGTCGACGCGAAGCGTCGCACCCTGGTGCTTCCCGGAGTCGAGGTACGAGGCGACCTTGTCTCGGTGCTCCTTCGTGATGAGCGGGCCCATCTCCGAGCCCTCCTCGTTGCCCGGTCCGACCGTGATCTTCGGCAGGCGCTGCTCGATCGCGTCGACGAGCGGATCGGCCACATCGCCCACGGCGACGACGACGCTGATCGCCATGCAGCGCTCACCGGCGGAGCCGTAGGCGGCGGAGACGGCGGCATCGGCTGCCATCTCGATGTCCGCGTCCGGCAGCACGACCATGTGGTTCTTCGCCCCGCCGAGGGCCTGCACCCTCTTCGCCGTGCTTCGTTCCCGTCTCGTAGATGTAGCGGGCGATCGGCGTGGAGCCGACGAAGCTGACCGCGGCGATGTCGGGATGCTCCAGAATCCGGTCGACCGCCACCTTGTCACCGTGGACCACGTTGAAGACGCCGTCAGGCAGCCCTGCCTCCGTGAGCAGCTCGGCCATGTAGACCGATGCAGACGGGTCCTTCTCGGAGGGCTTGAGCACGAACGTGTTCCCGCACGCGATGGCGTTCGCGAACATCCACATCGGCACCATCGCCGGGAAGTTGAACGGCGTGATGCCGGCCGCGACGCCGAGCGGCTGGCGAATCTGGTACACGTCGATCCCGGTCGAGACCTGCTCGCTGAACCCGCCCTTGAGCAGGTGCGGGATGCCGGTCGCGAACTCGAGGTTCTCCAGGCCGCGCGCAACCTCGCCGAGGGCGTCGCTGCGCACTTTCCCGTGCTCGCGAGTCAGGTGCGCCGCCAGCTCCTCGCGGTGCTGCTCGACCAGGTTCCGGATGCGGAACATGATCTCCGTCCGCTTGCTGATGCTCGTCGCGCGCCACGCCGGGAATGCCTCGTGAGCGGCCCGTACGGCGGCGTCCACCTCCTCAACCGACGCGAAGTCGACCTCACGCGCGAGCTCACCCGTGGCCGGGTTGTAGACCGGACCACTCCGGCCGCTCTTCCCGGCGACTCGGGCTCCGCCGATCCAGTGGTTGACCCGCTCGCGGGTGCCGGGCTCACCGCGCGGGGCGACCGGCGGGTCTGCGACGTGCGTCATGACGTTTCCTCGATTCGGTCCTCACCGCCGAAACGATACTCCCCGGCCGGGGAGGCGTCAGGACGGGGGGTTTGTTGCTCCATCCATCGCCGTGTCAGCCCTCCGATGTGCACTCGTGCAGCCGTGCAGTCGTGCCGCGCATTCGAGGCCCGACACGCGCGGCGGCCGCTAGCCGGGACGCGGGATCTGGTCGCCGCGCAGGGCAATCTCCGCCCGCGTCGCGCGCCAGTCGTAGTCGGCCACACGCTCGTCCGGGCCGAGGAGGCCCTTCTCTCGCAGCCACGCATCGCTGTACAGCTTCCCGACGTAGTTGCGCCCGGAGTCCGGAAGAAGGACGACGAACAGCGCTTGGCGATCGTCGAGCTCGCGAGCGACCTGCAGGGTTGCCCACAGCGCGGTCCCCGCCGACTCCCCCATCAGGATGCCCTCGCGGGCGGTCGCCAAACGGGCCGTGAGCATCGAGTCCCTGTCGGCGACGCGCACGATGAGATCGCAGATCCCGGTGTCGTAGGTTCCCGGCCAGAAATCCTCGCCGATCCCCTCGGTGAGGTACGCCCGCGGCGTGTCGCCCGAGAAGACGCTCCCAGCCGGGTCGGCGCCGAGGATCGTGATCTCGGAACTCCGCTCCTTCAGGTAGCGCCCCGCGCCGCTGACGGTGCCCCCCGTCCCCAGCGCCACCACCAGGTGCGTGATGCGGCCCGCGGTCGCCGCCCAGATCTCCGGTCCGGTGGTCGCGTAATGCGCCAGTGGGTTGGCGTCGTTCGAGTACTGGTCCGGCTTCCACGCGCCGGGCGTCTCCCTTGCCAATCGGTCGCTGACGCGGTAGTACGAGCGCTCGTCGTCGGGGTCGACGTCGGTCGGGCAGACGACCACATCGGCTCCGTAGGCGCGCAGCAGCGCGCGCTTCTCCTCCGACTGCTTGTCCGTCATCACGAAGATGCAGCGGTAGCCCTTCACCGCAGCGGCCTGCGCCAGGCCGATGCCCGTGTTGCCGCTCGTCGGCTCCACGATCACTCCGCCGGGCTTGAGCAGCCCTGCGCGCTCGGCTGCCTCGATCATCGGCAGCGCGATCCGGTCCTTGACCGAGCCGCCCGGGTTCATGTGCTCGAGCTTTCCGACGATCCGTGGCGCGACGTCGGCGCCGAGCCGGTCCAGCGCCACGAGTGGAGTTGCGCCGACCGCGGCCGTCACGTCGGGAAGGATTCCCAACCTGGGCTCAGCCAGCGGGAGCCTCCGAGGGCGGCTGCGAG
Organism: uncultured Chloroflexia bacterium; assembly: GCA_963840205.1. Lineage (GTDB taxonomy): Bacteria > Chloroflexota > Limnocylindria > QHBO01 > QHBO01 > JACDBZ01. The sequence goes on along the minus strand of CAWIXZ010000010.1, from coordinate 561,903 downwards.
GGGGAGACATCGGCCGGGGCCGGGTCGATGTCATCCGCGGCCTCGTCGGCCGGTCGGAGCATGGGCGAGCCCCACCCGCGAACGTGCCGGATGACCAGCCAGGCCCCTGCCAGGACGAAAGCCAGGATGCCGATCCAGGTGGCCGTCGGGATGCCGAGGATCTCCCAGTTGCCCGTGCGGTATCCCTCGAGGAACGCGCGGACCACGCCATACCACATGACGTAGATCAGGACGAGGTCGCCGGCGAACAGCCGCGACGCGTACCGCCGGGCCAGGAACAGCAGCACCGCGGCGCCGATGAGGTTCAGCCCGGCCTCGTACGCGAAGAGCGGCACGAACTGCGTGGTCTCGACCGGGAAGCGATCGATCGTCCAGTCCGTGCCCGCGCGATGCGCCTCGTCGATCGGGATGCCGAAGGGCAGGCACGGGGGAAACTCCACGCCGCACAGGGTGGTCGGCGGACCGTAGAGCTCCTGGTTGACGAAGTTGCCGAGGCGGCCGATAGCCTGCCCGATCGGTGCTGCCGCGGCCCAGACGTCCAGCCAGCGCGGGGTGTTCAGGCCGTTGGCGCGCGTGTAGACCAGGATCGCGAGTGCGCCGGCGGCCAGCGCGCCCGGTATGCCGATCCCGCCGTTCCAGATCTGCGGGATCTCGATCGGATTGGCGCTGTAGTGGTCCCACAGGTGGATGACGTGGTAGATCCGCGCGCCGATGATCGCGACGACCACGACCGGGAGGAGCATCGACCAGCCGTGCTCGGGGTTCTCGCCCAGCCACACGGCCACCCGTGAGCCCACCAGCGCCGCGATGAGCACGGCCGCCGCGATGATGATCCCGTACCAGTGCAGCTGGAGCGGGCCGATCTCGATGGCGACGGGGTCGATCACCGGCCGATTCTAGCGTCGGGCGACGCGGGGGGCGGGTCGCCGCTCAGAATCCGCCCGTCAGGCCCGAGGGCCCCACCGTGTCCACCACGTACCTCCCGCTCGCGGGCATCGTCTGCTCGGCGCCCGGTCCCGCGGACCCGGGCTGGCAGGCCTCGCAGAGGACTCCCTCGAGGCCGGTGACCGTGTCGAGGCCGCGCTTGCGGCCGCTGAACAGAGGGGTGCCGGGGCCCGTGTCGCGGCCGCAGGACATGCAGCTGTTATCCATGACGGCATCGTACGCCGGAATCGACCGCAGTCCATCCGCAGGCAGCCTCGCCAAGGCTGTGCGTGGCACCCGGATCGGCGTAGGGTGCAGCGCACGGAGGAGGACCGATGACCGACAACGCGGGCGTCCAGTCCCGGCAGTCGCTACCGCTCTCGCAGCTGGTCACCCTGTCGATCTACTGGCTCGGCATCCAGACGATCTGGGGCGGCCTGACGATCATCGTCATCCCGGGCCGGCTCGACGACATGAACCGCGACCTCGCGGGAACGCTGGCCGCGATCATCTTCCTCATCGGCGCCGTTGCCCCACTGATCGTCCAGCCCACCATCGGCGTCATCAGCGACTACACCGTGACGCGCTGGGGGCGGCGCAAGCCGTACATCGTCATCGGCGCACTGCTCGACGTCGTCTTCCTGCTCGGCATCGCGTTCTCGAACGACTTCCTGGCGCTGGTGGCGTTCTACTTCCTGCTCCAGGTGAGCTCGAACTTCGCCCAGGGACCGTTCCAGGGGTACGTCCCCGACCTGGTTCCCGCGAAGCAGGTCGGCACCGCCAGCGGCCTGATGGGCCTGATGCTCACGCTGGGCACGATCGCCGGAGTCGGGATCGCCACGTTCGGTGGCCTCATCGACAACATGCCACTCGCGATCCTCATCCTGGGTGTGATCGAGGTGGCGACGATGGTGGTCCTGGTCGCGACCGTAGACGAGGGAAGAGGTGCGCCTCCACGCACACGCAGCTGGACCCAGATCGCGCTGTCGGCGTGGGGCCGCGACATCCTCAAGCAGCGCGATGTCCTCTGGCTGCTCCTCGTGCGCCTCCTCTTCCTCGGGGCGTACAACGCGACGGTCGTCGCTCTCGGCTACTTCCGGCGCTCGCACGGGCTCTCCGACGACGACGCGGCCACGACCGTGCTCGTCGCCACTGCCATCGTCGGCGTCTCGACCGCGCTGGCGGCCATCCCCGGAGGCCGCCTGTCGGACCGATACGGGCGCCGCCCCGTGATCTGGTCCGCGGCGGCCATCGCCGGTCTGGCCCTGCTGGGGGTGGCGGTGGCGCCCACGCCCGAGCTGGCGGTCGCGGCGTGGGTCCCGTTCGGCATCGGCATGGGCGTCTTCCTGTCGGCCGACTGGGCGCTGATGTCCGACGTCATCCCGAAGCACACGGCGGGGCGGTACATGGGCATCCTCAACGCCGGCACGGCCATGGCTGGCCCGGCATTCATCGTGATCGCCGGACCGATCCAGGACCTCGTCGCGAACGCCGTGTCCGATCCGATGGGACCGCGAGCGGCGATGGCGGTTGCCGCCGTCTTCGTCGGCCTCGCCGCACTGGCGCTCACGCGGGTCGACCCGACGCGGCGAGAGGACGAGGAATCGCTCGGCGCCGCCCAGGCGGTGCCTGCGACATGACGGCGCGAGGCGGCGCGACGAACGGGGCCTCGCGAGCTCGGCGTGAAGGTGACGACCCGCTACCGGGTCATGTGGGCAGTCGAACCGCGCGGTCATGCGACTGCTGTTCGACATTCGGACCGCCGGGCACGAGCACTGGCCGCAGCCACCGTTCCAGCTGGTCATCAACCACCACAACGGCTTCGACCCGATGCTCGTCATGGCCGCCACTCCGCTCGAGCCGCGCATCACGTGGTTCGGCCCGCGCGAGGCCGACTTCAGCCGCGGCTTCAAGAACCGCGTGATGGCGTTCTTCGGCGGCATGATCCCGTACCACCCGGAGCGCACTACCCTCACCAGCGCCGTGCGTGCGGTCCGCCGCGTCTTCGCCTCCAACGGCGTGCTCGGGATCTTCGCGGAGGGGCGCATCGGCTTCCGCGAGGTCGAGCTTCTGCCGTTCGAGGACGGCGCGGCCGGGCTTCGCGGCGGCATCCGGAGTGCCGGTGGTGCCGGCGGCGATCGTCGGCTCCACGGACCTGTGGTTCCGGCGCCGGATCGAGGTTCGTTTCGGCCCGCCGATCCCCATCGCCGACGTCCGGGGACGGGAGGCGCGCGAGGAGCTCGAGGCCCGCATCCGGGCCGGAGTGCAGGCCCTGCTGCCGCCTGCCGAGCCTCGCCTTCCGCGCCGGCGGCCGCTCTCGTTTCTCACCGACCTCCTCAACGGAGCCGATGACATCGCTCGCCGCGGGACGGAGCGCTAGCATCGGCGGCCGATGCTGCCCTTCCTGTGGACCCTGTTCGCCGTGCTCGCCGTGGGCGGCTTCGTGATGATCGCCGCCTACTGGCTCGACGTGCAGGACCGACCGGACCTGAGCGCCCGACGGCGCATCGGCTGGTCGGCTGCGGTGCTCCTGTTCCCGCTGGCCATCCCGGCCTACGCGTTCGCAGGAGGGCCCGGGTGGCCCGGCTTCATGCGAGCTGCCAGCCTGGTGCCGGCGCTTGCCCTGGCGCTCTTCCTCGGCTTCGCCTTCGGGGTCTTTACCTAGGCCGCGTCGTCCGACCCGCGACGGAATGCCACGAGGCCGATGAGACCCAGGAGCAGCGTGCGCCGCACCGGCGACGAGGAGCGGGACGGGAATCGACGATCCCGTCGCTCGAGGGGCTCCCAGCACCGACGGAGTGCGGGAGGAGCGAGTCGATGATCTCCTCTCCCTCCGGATCGCTCCCGTCGATCCTCTGATTGCGCATGCACCCGTTGGTGAGCAGGCGTCCCTCCTCGAGGTAGCCGAGCACCAGCCAGCGCTCGTTCGCTCCGAACGTCATTCCGCAGTTGGCGCCGTCGTCCTCCCACGCCCCGATCGTGATGTGGTCGACGCTGAGCGGATCGCGCGATCGCTCGATCGTCCACGTCCAGGCGTGCACGACCGGCTGGCCGACGAGCCCGGGTCGGGCCGCCGCCTCCGACTGCCGGCCAGCGTGCCGACGATGGCGACCTCCGCATCGCGAACGGCCTCGGGAAGCTCGGTGCGAGCGCAGTCACACGCCGCGACCTGCGCCATCGGGACGGCCGAGAGCCCGGCCACAAGTGCCAGTGCAAAGGCCGCGCGTACGAGCCGGGAAAAGCGAGCTCCGCGCCTGTGCTGCACCGCTGGCTAGCCCTGACGCCGGTCCGCGCGCCAGAAGAGCAGCGCCGAAGCGCCGGCGAGCGCGACGACAGCCGCGATCGGCAGGATCACGCCAATCGGGACGCCAGAACCCCCGGCGGCATCGGCCGGATCCCCCGCGGTCGGCGGTCGGACCGTGACCGGAGGCTCCTCGTCAGGCCGCAGCGGCAGGTTGCCCGCGCAGAGGCTGGTTGTGAGGGCGCCATCCTGGGTCGTCGCGAAGACGAGCCAGCGCTCGTTGAGCGCGAAGGTCACACCACACACGGCCGAGTCTCCACCGGCCACGAGGCTGACGGTGGTGCCGACATCCCCCTTCGCGACACCGTCGACCTGGAAGGTATAGAGGACCGCCTGCGGATTGGCGTTTCCAGGCTCCTCGCTCACCGGCAGGCCCGTGAAGACCACCTCGGCGGCGGCGGCGGCCTCGCCCGGGGTCATCGGCATGCAGCTGCACGCGGCGACCTGCGCGATCGGCACCGCGGAGATCCCGATCAGGATCGCAATGGCGGCAAGCAGGCGGAGTGGGGCGGAGCTGTGTCTCGTCATCGGGTCCTCGGACGCAATGGGCTGCCGATAGGTTCCGCGGCGCGTCGGAATATCATGCATGCCATGACCACCCAGACCGATACCGCCTCCAGCGCCGGCGCGGCCGTCGCCTACCTCGAGGAGCATGACGCCGAGCATCTCGCACAGCTCGACGAGTTCCTCCGGATCGAGAGCGTCAGCGCTGATCCCGCGCGCGCCGGCGAGGTTCGCCGCGCCGCCGAGTGGATCGTCGCCGAGCTGACGCGGCTTGGCGTCGAGCGCGCCACCGTGCACGACACCTCCCACCACCCGATCGTCACCGGCGAGTGGACGGGCGCGGGCGCCGACGCACCGACCGTCCTCGTGTACTGCCACTACGACGTGCAGCCGACCGATCCGCTCGACGAGTGGGTCCGCCCGCCGTTCGAGCCTCGCCACGAGGACGAGCGCGTCTACGCCCGCGGCGCCGGCGACGACAAGGGGCAGCTGTTCATGCACCTCAAGGCCGTCGAGGCCTGGATGAAGACGGCGGGCCGCCTGCCGGTGAACCTGCGCTTCTTCTTCGAGGGCGACGAGGAGGTTGGCTCGGAGCCGGTGGAGCAGTTCATCGCCGACCACGCGGACCTGCTGCGGGCGGACGTCTGCGTCGTGAGCGACGGCGACACCTTCGACGACGACGGCACCCCGGCCATCGGCTATGGCCTGCGGGGCATCGCCTACTGGGAGATCCGCGTCCAGGGCCCGCGCCAGGACGTCCACTCCGGCCAGTACGGCGGCGGCGTCGACAACCCGGCGAACGTGCTGGTTCGCCTGCTCGCCTCACTGACCGATGCGGACTCGCGCCTGACCGTCCCCGGCTTCTACGACAAGGTCCGCGACCTGACCGATGAGGAGCACTCGGCCTACGCGGCGCTGCCGTTCGACGAGGCGCAGTGGCGCGACGAGACCGGCGTCCCGGCGTCCATGGGCGGGGAGGGCGGCTACTCGCTGCTCGAGCGCCTCTCGGCGCGACCGACCTTCGACATCAACGGCATCTGGGGCGGATACATGGGAGAGGGCGCCAAGACGATCATTCCCGCCTGGGCCTCAGCCAAGTTCAGCACCCGCCTGGTCCCGGACCAGGACTACCGCGAGATCGAGCGGTCGATGAAGGCCCACCTCGAGTCCATCGCCCCGCCGACCGTGCAGGTCAGCGTCAGCATCATCCACGGCGGCGCGCCGGTGATCACGCCGCTCGACCATCCCGGCGTCGGCCCCGCCTCGCGCGCGCTCGAGGCAGGGTTCGGCAAGGCGCCGCTCTTTCAGCGTTCGGGCGGATCGGTCCCGGTCGTGGCGGCGCTCGACGCCCACCTGGGCCTCAAGACGCTGATGGTCGGCTTCGCCAACCCCACCGGCAACTTCCACGCGCCGAACGAGTGGATGAGCCTGCTCAACATCCGCAACGGGATGAAGTCTCTCGTCCACCTGTGGGCAGAGCTCGGCGCGATGCGGGCGACTGACCTCAAGCGTTAGAACTCCCGTGCCCCCTCCCCCGCGAGCCGATCCCGACGATCCCTGGCTTCCGCTTGGCGCGGCCTCGCGGCTCGTGGGTGTCGGGCCTGACACGCTGAGGCGCTGGGGCGACTCGGGCAAGGTCCAGAGCTACCAGACGCCGGGCGGTCATCGGCGCTTCCTGCGCTCGAGCCTCGAGGCGATGATCAACGCGCCGCGCCGCCAGCGATACGGCATGCAGCGCCTGCCGGGGTCGGCGCAGACGATGGCGGGCGAGCTCCATCGGCGCATCCAGCGCACCGGCTATGGCGGGCAGCCGTGGCAGGCCCGGCTCACCGCGGCGCAGCGCGACGAGTTTCGGCGCTGGGGCCAGCGAACGTTCCAGCTGGTGATCGAGTACGTCGGCGCGGGCAACCGCGCGGAGCGCCAGATCCTGCTCGAGGAGGCCGAGAAGATGGGCGCCCTCTACGGGGCCGAGGCATCGGCCGCGCGCCTGTCTGTGGCCGAGACGGTCGAGGCGTTCCTGTTCTTCCGCTCGCCGGTGATCGACGCGATCGCCGGACACCTGCGCAAACGGGCAGCCGACGTGGCCGATGTCACCGCCGCGATCCACGAGGCGAACGCCGCCATCGACCAGGTTCTGCTGTCGGTGGTCTCCTCGCACCGCGCCCCGAGGTAGGGCTACTCGACCTCGTACAGGTCAGTGGAGCTGACGTTGAGGCGCTCGCCGCCGGTCTCGGTGCACACCACGATATCCTCGATCCGGGCGCCCCACTCGCCGTCGATGTAGATCCCAGGCTCGATGCTGAACGCGTGGCCGGCCTCGAGCGGCTCGGGGTTCGAGGACACGATGTACGGCTCCTCGTGCGTCTCCATGCCGATCCCGTGGCCCGTGCGATGGATGAACGCCCCCCCGTAGCCCGCCTCCTCGATGATGCCGCGCGCGACCGCGTCGATCTCGCGGCACGGGACGCCGGGGCGAACCGCGTCGCAGGCGGCTGACTGAGCCTGCTGGAGCACCGCGTACAGCGCGGCGAAGTCCGGTGGCGGCTGGCCGACGAACGCGGTGCGCGTGGTGTCGCTGCCATAGCCGCCGAGGCTGCCACCGATATCCAGGAGCAGGGCATCGCCTGACTGGATCACGCGCTCGCCCGGGTCGTGATGCGGGCTGGCCGAGTTCGGGCCGGACGCGACGATCGCGAAGTCGGCGGACTGGTGTCCGTGCTCCAGCAGAAGGGTTCGGATCCGGGCGCTCACCTCCGCCTCGCTCCGACCGCTCAGGCGCTCACCGGTGATGGCCTCCATGGCCGCATCGGCTGCTCGGGCGGCCTGGCGTAGGCGGTCGACCTCGTCCGGCGACTTGACCCGTCGCAGGGAGCTCATGGTCGGGCCCGCCTCGACGAGCGATGCAGGGTCGAGCGCCGCGCGCAGGCGCAGGACGAAGCGCGCCCACATCTGATCCTGCACGGCGACGCGCGCCGTTCCCGCGAGCAGCTGCTGGACGAGGCGGATCGGATCGTCGGTCTCGTCCCAGGGGACCAGGGTCACTGCATCGGCCAACTCGGCCATCTCGTGCCGCGCGAGTGGCTCCTCGAGGTGGGGAAGGATCAGCACGGGCTGCGCGCCCGGTCGCACGACGAGGCACGTGAGCCGCTCGAGGACCGGAGCCCGATAGCCGAGCAGGTACGCGTAATCGGGCGATGGGGTGATCAGCAGGGCGTCGATCCCACGCTCACCGGCGGCGTCCGCGGCCCTCCGAAGTCGATCGAGGTGGACCGTCGCGGCGAATCGCGCCGTGCTCGGCGCGGCGGTGGTCATGCCCGAAGCCTACACCGATGGGTCATTGCGGGCCGTGTCGCACGGGGAGACGCTGAGTATCGGCATTTGCGACACTGTCATACGTTGTCATACGAGAGCTCACAACGCGCCATGACCGCCCACCTGCGCCCGGCGTCGCTGGGCCGCCCCGCGGCGGTCGCGCTGGCCCTGCTCGTCGCCGGCGCCGCGATGCTGCCGGCAGGGACGTCACGGGCGGCCGAGCCGGACGCGGCTGCGGGCGCGCAGCACCTGGCCGATACGCTCGGCGGCTCCCCCAACGACTACCAGCTCCTGCACGAACGTGAGCTGGTCCCCGATCACGGCGGCCTCCCCATGTGGTCGGCGAAGTACCTGGACGTTCGGACGGGCGACGTCCACGCCGTGTACCGCGACGCGACCGATGGGACCCTTGCGGGTGAGGAGCTTGCGGTCGCAGCCGTTGACGAGGCCGCGGCTGGCCTGACCGCACTCGAGCTCAAGGCGGACGACGAGCTGCTCGCGGCCGTCGCCGCCGCCACCGGAGAGGGAGCGGCCTTTCGGCTGGCGGTCGACGGCGAAGCAGAACCGGCCGAGGCGACGGTGCCCGTGGGCGTGTGGCTGGCGGTTGACGTCACGGCCGCCGAGCTGGCAGTCGCCGCCGCTCATCCCGAGCTCACCTGGGACGGTGGCAGGCCACTGGTGGACGACATGGAGACGGCGCGCGCCGTCCGGGCGGAGCTCGCGGCCGCGACAGCGAACGCGCGGGTGGCCGCCCTCGAGGCCCTCCAGCTTGACGTGGAGGCGCTCGGTGGCACCTTGGCGTATGCGTCGACCACCGCGCCGCTGGCGTACGTCGACATGCCCGCATCGGCCGTGGAGGCGCTGGCCGCCCTTCCGTCGGTCGATTCGATCGGCCTCGAGCGCACGTGGGCGCCGTCCATGACGACCGCCGGGCCCGCCACCGAAGCCGACTGGACGGTCGGCGGCGAGGACCAGGGCGCCGGCATCCGGGTCGCGGTGGTCGAGTATCACAACGTTCGCGACAGCGGCGACCTCGCCGGACGCGTGGTGTCGTCGTACAGCACCAGCGGCAGCCTGGCCTACACGAGCGGAGGGGAGTTCGATCACCCGACGTGGGTCGCCGGCGCGATCGCCAGCGGCAGCGGCACCTACCCGGGAGTCGCGCCCGGGGCGTTGATCGTGAGCGCTTCGACCGGCGGTGGCGGCGTCTCGCTCGCGCGCGATCGCGACATCATCAACGCGGCCGACTGGGCAGCCAGCCGGGCGGGTGGGGATGCCGACATCATCAACGCGAGCATCGGCCAGGACACCGCCACTGGATCCGAGGAGGCGCGGCGCTATTTCGATACGCTCGTGTACGAGCAGGGGCGGCTCGCCGTCGCATCGGCCGGGAACTATTCGACCTTCGGCCACTGGCAGATCGTGTCGCCCGGCACCGCCTACAACGTCCTGACCGTCGGCGGCCTGGACGATCAGGGAACCGCGGGCCGCGGCGACGACCAGCTCTGGTACTACCCCGGCTCGAACGGCAGCAACTACCAGGACGCGACCGGCGCGCCATGGAACGCGCACGGTGACTACAACAAGCCCAACTTGTCGGCGCCCGCGCCCGGGGTCCGCACCGCGAACGGCTTGGCGGCCTCCGGGACCAGCATCTCCAGCCCCATCGTGGCGGGCATCGCGGCGCAGCTGCTCTCGCGCGCTCCTCTTCTGCTGCTGCGGCCGGAGGGGACGCGGGCGATCATCATGGCCGGCGCCGTGACCCGCACGCCGATGCCGGACGGCTCGCTGAACGCGGATCACGAGGGCACGGGCAGCGCATCGGCCCTGTGGGCGAACCGGCTGCTCGACGCCGGCGACGGCACGTGGGGCGGCAACCGGCTCGGCACGATGACCGGCGGAAACACCGTGGTCCAGGAGATCGCGGTGGTGGCGGGCCAGACCGTCAAGGTGGTCGTCTCGTGGAACAGCCATACCGCGGGCGCCGACCTGTCCACCGACGCACTCGCCAGCGACCTCGACCTGCGGGTCGTACAGCCCGACGGCTCATCCGTCGGATCGTTCAGCTTCGACAACAACTACGAGTGGGTCGAGTTCGTGGCGTCGCGGACGGGCACCGCGCGGATCGAGGTCTCGGCGACACGCTTTGCAGCCGGTGCCGAACGCTACGGCCTGGCATGGTCGAAGACCAGTCCGTTCTGGGACGTCGAGGGGTCACCCTTCTACCCGGACATCCTGTGGATCGCGCAGCGGCAGATCACCATGGGGTGCGGCGACGGGCAGTACTGCCCGGGCGCTCCGGTGACCCGCGAGCAGATGGCCTCGTTTTTGGTGCGCGCGCTCCGGCTGCCGCCGAGCGGCTCGGACCATTTCGACGACGACTGGGCCAGCGGCCATCAGGCCGACATCAACTCGCTCGCCGACTCCGGGATCACCCTCGGCTGCGCCGCGCGACGATTCTGCCCGGGGGCGGGGGTGAGCCGGGAGGAGATGGCGTCGTTCCTGGTGCGCGCCCTCGGGCTGCCTGCGAGCGGCGGCGACTTCTTCGATGACGACGCGGGATCGATCCACGAGGGCAACATCAACGCGCTGGCGGCGAGCGGCATCACCAACGGCTGCGGCGGCTCCTCGTACTGTCCATGGTCGACCGTGACTCGCGACCAGATGGCTGCCTTCCTGCACCGCGGCCTGGCTCCCTGAGGCGGCTCGGCCCGCTCCTGACCCTCGTCGCCCTCGTGGCCGCGTGCTCGAGCCCCGGGCCGTCGCCTGACGCGACCGACGACTCTGTCGCCATTCCGGAGCCGGGCCGCCCCTTCGACGCAGCGACGCTGCTCGAGGCCATGGGCGGCTCCCGTCGTCCCGGCGGTGTCCCCGACCAGCTCGAGACCGATGCCATCGCGGCCGCGCTCGCCCAAAGGCTGTGGACCATCGACGGCGAGCCGTGGACGACGATGTCGATCGGCGCCTCCTGCGGGCCCGTGCGCTGCACGCTCGACGTGTCCGGGTCGCGCTCCGGGGCGCTCGGGGACGACCTCTACGCGTTCGAGATCATCCCGGCGGCTGATGACGTGCAGCCGATCTCGACGGACCTGCGCTCGCTGCCGACGGACGTGGGCGGCGTCCTGGACCGCATGGCGCGAGATGCGGAGGCCCGTATCGCCCGCGACGAGCTGATCCTCGCGAGCGTCCGCTGGAACCCGCCGCCCGATCACGAGACCTTCCAGCTGTCATACCGATCGGGGAACGAGGAGGGCTCCTGCGAGCTCGAGCTCGCCCTGGACGTCACGTCGGGCGAGGCCGAGACGCTCAGCGCCGAGGGCTGCTGAGCCCAGGGCTACTACTCGATGCGGAGCCGAACCTCGAAGCTCTGCCCGCCGTGGATGCGCCAGGCACGCAGGGCGCTGGCCGGCGGCGCGGCAGGATCGGAGAGCGTCGCAAGCAGGTAGAAGACCCCCGGGTACTGCGCGCTGCGCCGGTCCGTGGGCGAAGGCACGGCCGGGGTGTGGGTGTGGGAGTGGAAGATGGCGACGAGGTCCTCGCCCGCCTCGTCGATCGCGAAGACGATCCGGACGAGGTCGTCGGGGTGGACGTTGTAGCGCAGCGGGCTCGCCTCGGCGTTCCGCGCGCGGTGATATCGCGCCGCCCGTCCGGCCGCCAGGTCGCCGGAGAGCAGCCCGCAGGCCTCGTTCGGGAGCTCCTCGCGGGCATGTGCCAGCAGCTCGTCTGCGACCTCGGCGGGGAGCGTCAGGCCGGCGGCCGCATCGATCACCACAGCATCGATCCTTCGAGCTCGTCATCCAGCTCGTCGAGGTCACGGGTCCACAGATCGGTCGAGAGGTACTTCCACCCCGCGTCGGCGAACAGGACGACGATCACAGCTCCCTCCATCTCCGCGGCGACCCGCAGCGCGACTGCTGCGGCCGCACCGGACGAGAGGCCGACGAAGAGCCCCTCCTCCCGCAGCAGACGCCGGACGCCGATGATCGCGTCGCGGTTCGAGACGAGGTATCGGTCGTCGAGGACCGACTCGTCCAGCACGGGTGGGACGTACCCGTCCTCGAGCGAGCGAAGGCCCTGCACCAGCTCGCCGGGCATCGGCTCCGCTGCCACGATCCGCACGTCGGGTCGATGCGCTCGCATGAAGCGGCCGACACCGGTGAGCGTGCCGCCGGTGCCGAGACCGGCCACGAAGACGTCGAGGTCCGGCACGTCACGCAGGATCTCGGGCCCGGTGGTGGTCTCGTGGACGCGCGGGTTCGCCTCGTTGCCGTACTGGAACGGCATGAACAGCTCCGGGTCGGCCGCCGCAAGCTCCTGCGCAAGACGGATTGCGCCGTTCGAGCCCCCCGCGCCGGGTGAGAAGACGATCTCGGCGCCGAACAGCCTGAGGAGCTGCTCGCGCTCCGGCGTGGTGTTGTCGGGCATCACGACGCGGACCGGGTACCCGAGCCGCGAGCCGATCATGGCCAGGCTGATCCCGGTGTTGCCGCTGGAGGGCTCGAGGATGGTCTGGCCGGGGCGCAGTGAGCCGTCCGCGATGGCGGCCTCGATCATCGCCCGCGCGACGCGGTCCTTGACGCTGCCCGTGGGGTTGTTGCCCTCGAGCTTCGCGTAGATTCGGATGCTCCGCATGCGGGGCGAGGCGAGGCAGCTCGACGATCGGCGTATTGCCGACGGCGCCGAGCAGGTCGGTGGCCGCGCCGGGCGTGGCCTGCATCCGGCTAGCGAGCACCCCCGGCCATGGCCGGAAGCAGGATCACGGTGTCATCCGGGCCGATCTCGGTCGCCAGGCCGTCGCGGTAGCGGACGTCGCGATCGTTGACGTACACGTTGATGAACGGGGAGAGCTCGCCCTCCTCGGTCACACGCTGCCTGAGCGCGGGATGGGCGACAAAGAGCTCCTCGAGCGCCTCGGCGACGGTCGCTGCGCGTACCTCCACTGTTCGGTTGCCCCCGGTCTCCTCGCGAAGCACGGGCGGGATGCGGACGGTGCTCATCGGGCTGCCGTGACCGCCTGCTGCGCCGAAGGCGCCTGCACCACCGACTCGCCGCACGCCGGGCAGGCCGGGTCGCGCCAGATGCGGACCTCGTCGAAGATGGTGCCGAGGGCATCGAACATGAGGAGCCGGCCGGCCAGCGTCTGTCCGGCGCCCAGGACCAGCTTGAAGACCTCGTTCGCCTGCAGCAGCCCGACGATGCCAGGCAGAACGCCGAGCACCCCGGCCACGTCGCACGCCGGCGCGAGCTCGGGCGGCGGCTGGGTCGGGTACATGCATCGGTAGCACGGGCCCTCGAACGGGACGAAGGTCGTGACCTGGCCGTCCCAGCGATAGATCGAGCCGTGCACCACCGGCTTCCGCAGCCTGACGGCCGCGTCGTTCAGGACGTAGCGCGTGTCGAAGTTGTCGGTTCCGTCGACCACCACGTCGTAGCCGGCGATGAGCCGCTCGACGTTGTCGGCGTTCAGCCGCTCGGCATGCTTCACGACCCGGGTCTCGGGGTTCAGGCCGGCCAGCGTCATCTCGGCCGAGTCGACCTTGCGCATCCCGACGCGGTCGACGCCGTGGAGCACCTGCCGCTGCAGGTTGGACTCGTCAACCACGTCGTCGTCGACGAGGCCGATGGTGCCGATGCCGGACGCCGTGAGGTACAGCGCGATCGGCGAGCCGAGGCCGCCGGCGCCGATCAGCAGCACCTTCGAGTCGAGCAGCCTGCGCTGCCCCTCGGCGCCGATCTCGGGGATCAGCATCTGGCGCGCGTAGCGCCGGGACTGCGACGGGGTGAGCAGCTGCGGGGGCTCCTCCCAGTCGCCGCCCAGCTCCTTCCAGTGGCTGATCGGGCCCTTCAGGTTGACGAGGTTCGTGTAGCCCATCTGCGCCATCAGGCCCGCGGCGCGCGCCGAGCGGCCGCCGACAGCGCAGTGCACGAGCAGCAAGGTCGCCTTGTCGGCCACCACCTCGCCGATGCGCGCGGGCACGTCGGCGAGCGGCACCAGCGTCGCGCCGGGAATGTGCCCCGCGTCCCATTCGTTCTGCTCGCGGACGTCGATGACCCGATAGCCGTCGCGCGCGAGCGCGATGGCATCGGCGACGCCCACCTCTCGGATTGACTCGGTCACGGTGAAGCGCCTCCCTCGGCTGCGTCGGTCAGGATGTCTGCGTCCTCGGGCCACCTGGCCTCGCTGCCGATGACGGCGCCCTGGAGGACCTTGTACGACAGCAGCGCGCACTTCAGCCGGGCCGGGCCGATGGGCACGCCGAGATTCTCGACGACGCCGCGCGGGTCGAGGTCGCGCAGCTCCTGGACGGTCATGCCGGTCAGCTCGTCGGTGAGGATGGACGCCGATGCCTGGCTGATCGCGCAGCCACGCCCGTCGAAGGCGACCTCCGCGACACGCTCCTTGGCGTCGTCGAGGCGGATGGTCATCGACATCTCGTCGCCGCAGGTCGGGTTCGAATCGGCGAAATGGAGGTCATTCGGTTCGAGCACGCCCTGGTTGTGGGGGTTTCGGTAGTGCTCGAGGATGAAGTCGCGGTACAGGTTGTCCATCACGCGGTGCCGAAGAGCTTCCGGGTGGCGTGGATGGCCTCCACCAGCCGATCGATGTCGTCGAGGTCGTTGTAAACGTAGAAGCTCGCGCGTGTCGTGGCCGGCAAGTCGTAGCGGAGCATCACCGGCTGCGCGCAGTGGTGCCCGGCGCGGACTGATACGCCCTGGTTGTCGAAGACCGTGGCCATGTCGTGCGGGTGGACGCCATCGAGCACGAAGCTGATCACGCCCGCGTGCTGCTCGGGATCGGACGGACCGAGGAGCCGGATGCCGGGGATCTCGCCGAGCGCGGCCCACGCGCGCTCGAACAGGAACCGCTCGTGGGCGCGGACGTTGTCCATGCCCAGCGCCTCGAGGTAGTTCACGGCCGCGCCGAGGCCCGCGGCCTCGGCAATCGCCGGTGTGCCGGCCTCGAACTTCCACGGGACCTCGTTCCACTCGGTGCCCTCGAGCGTGACGCGCGTGATCATGCTGCCGCCGGTCATGAACGGCGGCATGGCATCCAGCAACTCGCGGCGACCCCACAGCGCGCCGATCCCCGACGGGCCGAGCATCTTGTGACCGGACAGCGCCAGAAAATCCACGCCCAGCGCCTCGATGTCGACCGGCATGTGCGGCACGCTCTGCGCCGCGTCCAGCACGACGAGCGCCCCCGCCTCGTGCGCCATGCGGGTGATCTCGGCGACCGGGTTGATGGTGCCCAGTGCGTTGCTCACCTGGCTGAAGGCCACGAGCTTCGGCCTGCGCGCCAGGCGCGACCGCATGTCGTCGAGATCCAGGCGGCCGTCGTCGGTGATGCGCACGAACTCGAGCGACGCGCCGGTCGCGGCAGCGAGCTGCTGCCACGGCACGAGGTTGGCGTGGTGCTCCATCTCGGTCGCCAGGATGAGGTCGCCGCGGCGGAGGTTCGCGCGTCCCCAGCTGTAGGCCACGAGGTTGATCGCCTCGGTCGCGTTGCGGACGAAGATCACCTCTCGCTCGCTGGGAGCGCCGATGAAGCGCGCCAGGGCCAGACGAGCCCCCTCGAAGCGGCCGGTGGCGTCCTCGCTCAGCTCGTAGATGCCGCGATGGACGTTGGCGTAGTGGTGGCCGTATGTGTCGGCCACCGCGTCGATGACCGCGCGCGGCTTGGGCGACGACGCCGCCGAGTCGAGGAACGAGTGCGTGCGCCCGGACCGGTGCAGGCGGTCGAACATCGGGAAGTCGGCGCGCAGCGCCGTCCCGTCAAGAACCCCGGGGGCTGCCTGCTCGATGGCCATCGGATTCGCGCGGCTCTCTAGTGCTGGGCCACCGGCTCGGGAGCCGATGCCTCGTCGCCGGTCCCCGCCGGCACGCCGACCTGCTCCCGGACCCAGTCGTAGCCGTTCGCCTCGAGCTGCCGCGACAGCTCCTCCCCGCCGGACATCACGATCCGTCCATCGAGCAGGACGTGCACGAACTGCGGCTTCACGTAGTTCAGCATCCGCTGGTAGTGCGTGATCATCAGCACGCCCATCTCCGGCGAGAGCGTCGCGTTGATCCCGGCGGCCACGTTCTTGAGCGCGTCGATGTCGAGCCCCGAGTCGGTCTCGTCCAGGATCGCCATGGACGGGCTGAGCACCGCCATCTGCAGCATCTCGAGCCGCTTCTTCTCACCGCCCGAGAACCCGTCGTTCACGTAGCGCGCCGCGAAAGCGGGGTCCATCGACAGCAGCGCCATCTTCTCCTCCATCAGCTTGCGGAACTTCTGGAGGGGGATGCCTGTGTACTTGATCGAGCGCTCGCCGTCCGCATCGGCCGGCCGGGGGTGGTGGATGGCGTTGTAGATGTTGCGCAGGAAGCTCGCAACGGTCACGCCCGGGATCGAGCTCGGATACTGGAAGGCGAGGAACACCCCGAGCCGCGCGCGCTTGTCCGGGGTGAGCTTGAGGAGGTCCTCACCGCGCCAGGTGACGCTGCCAGCGGTCGCCTTGTAGTCGGGGTGGCCCATGAGCGCGTACGCAAGGCTCGTCTTGCCCGAGCCGTTCGGCCCCATCAGCGCGTGCACCTCGCCCTGACGCACGGTCAGGTCGAGCGACTTCAGGATCTTCTTCTCCCCGATGCTCACCTCGAGCCCGGAGATCACCAGTTCGTCGGTCATTCGTTTCCTTCGGTTCAGGCCTGGTCGGGAGCCGATGCGGACTGCGCGGCCGCGACGGTGCTCTCGTGGTACTGGCTGGCGCGCCGCCGGCGCACCTGCTGCGGATATGGCGGGCCTCCGGCCGTGGCAGCCACGTCCGCGAGGGTGGTGGCGCCGAGCGAGACGCTGAGCGACTCGTAGACGCGCTGGAAGACCTCGTGGACGCTGCACGGCTGCGGGCGGTCGCAGTGCTCGAGGTCGCGCGCGCCGGCGCACGGCATCTCGAGCAGCGGGCCCTCGAGCGCGCGGACGGCATCGGTCATGGCGATCTCGGAGGCCGGCCTCGCGAGCCGATACCCGCCGGACTGGCCGCGTGTCGCGGTCACCAGGTCGGCGCGGCGGAGGTCGCTCACGAGGTGCTCGAGATACGAGTGCGGGAGCTTGTCCCGCCGCGCGATCTCCGCGAGCGACAGGCACTTCTCCTCTCCCTCCGCGGCGGCCAGCACGACCAGGACCCTGATGCCGTACTCGGTGCGGCTGCTGATCTTCATCGGCTCACAGCCTCACTTCGACCACGTCGCCTTCGACGCGCGTCTCGTATGCGGTGACGGGCCTCACCGGCGGCAGGGCGAGCACGCGCCCGGTGAAGAGGTCGAAGCGCCCGCCGTGGCGCGGGCACTCCACGCCCGTCTCGTCGAGCTCGCCCTCGCCGAGGGTCCCGCCGTCGTGGGTGCAGACGTTGTCGATGGCGCCCCACTCGCCGTCCTCGGTGTGCCCGACGCACAGCGAGCGGCCGTCGATCTCCACCACGCGGACCGTGCCCGGCTCCACGTCGCCGACGCGGGCCACGGGCACGAAGCCGCTGGCGCGAGCCTCGAGGGCGGTCATGCCGCCACCTCGTAGGACACGTCTGAGCCGATGCGCTTCGCGAGCGCGGCGAGGACTCGGGTCCGGATGGTCTCGTCGCCGATCTGCGACACCACCTGCTCGAAGAAGCCGCGCACGATCATCCGCTGCGCGGAGTCGGCGTCGAGGCCGCGGGTCTGGGCGTAGAACAGGGTCGTGGGATCGATGGCGCCGGCCGTCGCACCGTGGCCGCAGCGCAGGATGTCGTTCGCCTCGATCTCGAGCACCGGGATCGGCTCGGCGCCGGCCTCCGGGCTGAGCAGGAGGTTGCGGCACTCCTGGTAGCTGCTCGTCTGCCGGGTGCCGTGGCGGACGTTGGTGACGCCGTAGAACGCGGCGTGGGCGCGGTCGTACAGGGCCGAGAGGTAGAGCAGGTCGCTCGTGGTGTGGTCCGCGGCGAGATCCTGGATGGTGTTGATGTCGATCTTCTGGTCCTCACCCGCGGCGAGCAGCCCCAGCACCTTCGAGGTCCCGCCCTTGCCGCTCATCTGCACGTCGAGCCCGACCTTGCTCACCCGCGAGCCCAGCTCGGCGTTGAGCGTGGTCACGACCGCGTCCTGCCCCACCGCGACCCGCTGCGCGGCGATGTTCCACGCGCCGTCGCCGAGCTGCTGCAGGTTGGCGTAGCGCACCCGGGATCCCTGCTCGGCGCGAATGTCGACCACGCCACCGAACCAGCCGGCGCCACCGTCCGGCGAGGTGACCTCCTCCAGCAGCGTGACGGAGCTGTCCTCCTCCGCAACGATCAGGGTGATCGGCAGGTACGTGACCTCTCCGCTCGGAAGGCTCGTGCGGACGACGATCGTGCCGTCAACGCTCACGCCGGCGGGGACGTAGCAGAACAGGCCACCGGTCCACGCTGCGTGCGCGAGCGCCCAGAAATGCGCATGGGAGGCCTGCCCGTCAAGCTGGCCCAGGTAGCGGCGAACGAGGTCCGGATGGTCCCGGACGGCGGTGCGCAGGTCGGTGACGATCACGCCGGCCGCGGCTGCGTCGGCTGGGAGCTCGACCTCGAGGGCCGGCGCGTCGAGCAGGAGCTCGGCGTCGCGCGGCAGGCCGTCGAGCGACGTGCGGCGCCACTCCTCCTCAAGCCCGGTCGGCGGCGGCGTTTCGGACGCGCGCTGCCACCACGCCGAGCGCAGGGAGCGCAGCCAGTCGGGATCGTCCAGTCGGCCGCTGATTCCCGCGATCGCTTCGGCGTCGATGGTTGCCGCGGTTGCGGGGGATGTGGCGGTGGTGGTCATCCTGTGTCAGGCCTCAGATGTGCGGCACGAGAGCCGTGCAGCACGGGCGCACGACTGCACAAACGCCCGCTGACAGCAGGGCGCATGCATCGGTGCAAGCCCCTCAGCCGACCGCGCCTTCCATCTGGAGCTGGATGAGGCGGTTCATCTCGACCGCGTACTCCATCGGCAGCTCCTTGACGATCGGCTCGATGAAGCCGTTCACGATCATGGCGCTCGCCTCCGCCTCGGTGAGGCCGCGGCTCATGAGGTAGAAGAGCTGCTCGGACCCGACCTTGGAGACGGTGGCCTCGTGACCGATGGTCACGTTCTCCTCGTCGATCTCCATGTAGGGGTACGTGTCGGAGCGTGCCTCGTCGGACAGGATCAGGGCGTCACAGCGGACAGTGCTCTTCGAGCGCTCGCAGCCGGGGTAGACCTTGATCAGCCCGCGATAGCTCGTCCGGCCGGTGCCCTTGCTGATCGACTTCGAGGTGATGAGGCTCGTCGTGTTGGGCGCGGCGTGGATGATCTTGCCGCCGGCGTCCTGGTGCTGGTCGTCGCCGGCGAAGGCGATCGAGAGCACCTCGCCGTGCGCACGCTCGCCGAGCAGGTAGATGCTCGGGTACTTCATGGTGACTTTCGAGCCGAGGTTGCCGTCGACCCACTCCATCACCGCGTCCTCGTACGCCACCGCGCGCTTGGTGACGAGGTTGTAGACGTTGTGGCTCCAGTTCTGGATCGTGGTGTATCGGACCCGCGCGCCCTTCTTGACGATGATCTCGACGACCGCCGAGTGCAGCGACGCGGTCGTGTACGTCGGGGCGGTGCAGCCCTCGACGTAGTGAACGCTGCTGCCCTCGTCCGCGATGATCAGCGTCCGCTCGAACTGGCCCATGTTCTCGGTGTTGATTCGGAAATAGGCCTGCAGCGGCAGCTCGACGTGGACGCCCTTCGGGACGTAGATGAAGCTGCCACCGGACCAGACCGCCGTGTTGAGCGCGGCGAGCTTGTTGTCGTTGGCCGGGATCACCGTGCCGTAGTACTCGCGGAACAGGTCCGGATGCTCCTTGAGCGCCTGGTCGGTGCCCATGAAGATCACGCCCTGCTTCTCGAGGTCCTCGCGAATGTTGTGGTAGACGACCTCGGAGTCGTACTGCCCGCCGACGCCGGCGAGGTACTTCTTCTCGGCCTCGGGGATCCCCAGGCGGTCGTAGGTGCGGCGGATGTACTCCGGCACGTCATCCCACGAGCTCACAGCCTTGTCGGTTGGAGCGATGTAGTAGTAGATGTCCTGGAAGTCGATCCCATCGAGATCCGCGCCCCAGTTGGGCATCGGCCGCGACTCGAAGTGCCGATACGCCTTGAGGCGCAGCTTCGTCATCCACTCCGGCTCGCCCTTGAAGCGGCTGATCTCCGCCACGACGTCGGCGGACAGGCCCTTGCGGGCGATGTTCAGCGAGGTGGCATCGGAGTCGTGCCAGCCGTACTTGTAGCTGTCGGGAACCTGCGTCAGAGCCGGGTTGGGGAGCGCCATTCGTGCCTCGTCTACGAATCCCGACTGAATTGGTCGGTGTTCCCCGTCATTGTGCTCCCCTGGTCGCCGATGGTCAAACGAACCGAGGTCCCACCGCGGCCCGCAGTCTCCGCCTCCGTGGCGCCCTGCTCGACGAGGTTTCGGGCCGCTTCCGCCGGGATGGCGCTGCCGATGACGATGAGCTGCGTCGAGCCGATGATCGCGCATCCGCGCGATCGCCCCGCCGTCGACGATCCAGCGCTCGTCGTCGCTTATCTCGGCCTCGCCGAAGGCGTCGACCGCGACTCCCGCCACCTCGGTGAAGATCCACGCGGCGCGAGGCGGCGGAACCGGCGGCCGAGGATCGAGAGCGCGGCACGCTCGCCGGACTCCCGCGCCGCGTGCCAGTGCTCTCCCGCGCGCCCGGCCATGCGCGCCACGTCGCCGATCGCCCAGACCGCGGGGTGGCTCGACCGCTGTTCGGCGTCGACGACCATCCGCCGGCCACCTCGAGGCCTGCCTCGGCCGCCAGCTCGTCGCGCGGCCGCACGCCGATGCCCGCCACCACAAACGTCCCGGGCAGATGCTCCTCTCCGATTCTCGCCCCGCCCTCGTCGAGGGCCGTCACCGCCGCCCCCAGCCGAACCGTCACGCCCGCCTCCCGAAGCCTCTCGCAGCGCCCACGCGGGGAGCAGCCGGCCCATGGTTCCACCCCACAGCAGCTCGCCGAGCTCCACGATCGTGGGCGCGAGGCCCAGCGCAGCCAATCCGGAGGCCACCTCGACGCCGATGAGCCCGCCGCCGACCACCACGACCGGCGCGCCCGGCAGGAGCCGCGAGTGCCGCCTCCCGCAGGCCTCTGCGCGTCCCCGAGCGTGCGCAGGAGGAGCGCTCCCTGCCCCGCCGGGCACCGGAAGCGCGCGCGGCGCCGGCGCCGGTCGCCAGTACGCAGCGTCCGAACGAGACCGACGCGGCCGTCCGCCAGCGTGGCCCGGCGCTCGTCCGGCTCGAGGCGCGTGACCGCGACGCCGGTGAGGAGCTGGACGTCGTGGCGCTCGTACCAGCCGGGCGGCTCCGCGGCCAGGAGCTCGGGCGGATGGCCGTCGCGCAGCAGCTCCTTGCTGAGCGGCGGGCGGTTGTACGGCGGGACCGTCTCGTCCCCCACCAGCAGGACGGATCCGCCGAACCCGTTGCGACGGAGCGTGCGCGCGCACCTCGCCGAGGCGACGCCACCACCCACGAGAAGGACATCGGCTTCCACCGCGCCCATCCTACCGACGGATAGACTCGGCGCCGATGGCGCTCCCCGACGACCTCTCGATGCGCACCGCAACTCTCGGCGACCTCGCCGCGATCGCGGACCTGCGGCTCGAGGTCGGAATGGCGCCGCACGACTGGGCGCTGCGGCTCGCGATCGAGCCTGCCAACGCGCGCTGCTTCGTGGTCGAGGACCGCGGCGGACGGCTGATCGCGGTCGGGTCCGGCGTGGCCTACACCCCGCTCGGCTTCGTCGGAAACATGATGGTCGGCCGAAGATCGGCGCCGCGAGGGCATCGGGAGCGAGGTGCTGGAGGCCGTGGTCGGCTTCCTCCGAGCGCAGCGCTGCACGCGCCTCGAGCTCTTCGCGACGTCGCAGGGCCGGCCGCTCTACGCGCGCCACGGCTTCACGCCGATCGAGCCCGGCTCGCGCGCGACGCTGCCCCGGGATCTGCCGTTGGCGCCGGCGGACGACATCGTGGTGACCGGCGCCGATGAGCAGGCGCTCGGCTCGCTCGTCGCGTACGACACGCCGCGATTCGGCGGCGATCGCACGCCGCTGCTGGCGGCGATGCTCGCGGATCGCGACCGGCCGACGCTGGTCGCGAGGCGCGCGCGAGACGGTCGTCGGCTATGGCTGGCTGCGCGTGGACGAGGATCGCATCGGCCCATGGGTGGCCGATGGTCCGGCGGAGGCGGCCGCCGTCCTCGCCGAGGCGTTCCGGCGCGTCCCGGACCATCCCGAGCTCACGGCGAACATCCCCATCTCGAACGCTCGCGCGGTCGCATGGCTGCGCGCGCCTTGGCGTGGAGCCGGACCCGTGGGACGGCCGCATGGCGCTGGGCGCGCCGATCCCGAGACGCGAGGAGACGATCTTCGGCAGCACGGCCGGAGCGCTCGGATGAGCGTCATCGGCGGCCTCGTGCTTCGCGCGCGATCCGGCTTCTACACCGTCATGACCGATGCGGGCGACCTCATCGAGGCGCACCTGCGCGGCCGGATGAAGAAGGAGCGACAGGCGTCGGACATCGCCGTCATCGGCGATCGTGTCAGCGTCGAGATCCTGCCGGACGGCACCGGCGCGATCGAGGCCGTCGAGCCACGCGAGCGCCGATTCAGCCGTCGGCAGCCCGGTCCGCGCGGCTCGTGGCGCGAGGACGTCATGGTCGCCAACGCCGATCTGGTGGTCGCGGTCTTCGCCGTGGAGCACCCGCCGCCCAACCCGCGGCTCATCGACCGCTTCCTGGTCGTCGCCGATTACAACGAGGTCCCCGCGCTGCTGGTGGCGAACAAGATCGATCTCGTCCCCACCGATGCGGCGCGTGCCCTGTTCGAGCCCTACGAGCGCATCGGCTACGACCTCGTCTACACCAGCGCCAAGACCGGCGTAGGGCTCGAGGACCTTCGCGCACGGCTGGCAGGGCGAATCTCGATCGTCACCGGTCCGTCGGGCGTCGGGCAAGTCCACGCTGCTGAACGCGCTCCAGCCCGGCCTGCAGCTGGCGATCGGCGAGGTCTCCGACGCGCTCCACAAGGGCCGTCACACGACCAGGGTCGCCGAGCTGCTGCCACTCGAGGGGCCGGAGCGCGGCTACGTCGCCGACACCCCGGGCATCCGTGAGCTCGGCCTGTGGCAGATCCCGCCAACCGAGCTTGCCGGGGCCTTTCCCGAGTTCCGGCCGTTCATCGGCGCCTGCGCCTTCAACGACTGCACCCACCTCCACGAGCCCCGCTGCGGGCTGCGTGCGGCGGTCGAGTCCGGCGCCGTCTCGGAGGAGCGCTATGACTCGTATCGGCGGATGATGACCGGCGAGGACTGAGCAGCTATCATCGGCGGCCCGGGACTCGGGCGGGAGTAGCTCAGTTGGTAGAGCGTCACCTTCCCAAGGTGAATGTCGCGAGTTCGAGCCTCGTCTCCCGCTCCATCTCACGGTCCCGCGACGTGTCTCACGGTCACGGAGGTTCGCGTCATGGCCAGCAGCGGAACGCAGGGCTCCGGAACGAAGGAGGACCCGTGGCGCCTCAAGACGGCCCCGGGAACGTCCGAGTACCAGATGTACCGCGATGAGTCGGCCGACCCGCCCGCCCTCGTGTGCCAGGTCGGCTCGACGAGGCTGCTCTATCACCTCTCCGCGATCGACGACCTTCACGCGTGGCTGAAGAAGCAGGGCGACTGGGTGCCGCTGGGCGCGGCGGACGAGCAGAAGCCGGCCGCCGACGGAACGGTCGAGGCCTTCGGCCGAGCGGGCGACAACCCGGTCGGCGGCTGGTACGGCCTTCGAAAGGGCTATCGAGGCCGCTTCGGGATGTACCTGCCTCCACTCCTTGAGGCGCTGGGGCTCGTCGAGCTCGAGCACGGCTCCCGCAACAACCGCGTTCGCGCGAAGTAGGTCTGCCCGGCCGCTGACGCCCCCGAACGTACAATCGAGGCGTGTGGAGCCGCCGACTCGTCGCGTTGATCGCAGGGTCGGTGCTGGCCGGATGCGGCGCGCCGTCCGCAACCTCCGGCCCGCCCACCTCCGAACCGTCGACCGCCCCGTCGTCGGAGGCTCCTCGAGCGACTAGCGCCAACGAAGCACCCGACCCGACCGAGCCGGCCGCCGAGGCGCCGCCGGAATGGTCGCTGCTCGAAGCGGTGGGCCCGCCGGCGCGCGAGGATCACACGTGGACAGTGGACCAGGCCGGCGAGGTCGCATACGTGTTCGGCGGGCGTGATGGCGATACGGTCTTCGGCGACCTGTGGGCCTACGAGCTCGCCACGGACACCTGGACGGAGCTGCCGGTAGATGCCGGTCCCGGCGCCCGGTTCGGGCACGAGGCGGTCTGGGTCGAGGACATCGGCCTCGTCACCTTCGCCGGCCAGGCCGGTCCGACCACGTTCTTCAACGACCTGTGGGCGTACGACCCCGAGGCCGGCTCGTGGCGCGAGCTGCCGTCCAGCGGCGCCGTTCCGGTCTCACGCTACGGAACCTGTGCCGGCATCGGTCTGGATGGCCGGCTCTGGATCAGCCACGGGTTCACGTCAGAGAACGCCAGATTCGCCGATACGGTCGCCTACGACTTCGCCTCGGGCGTCTGGACAGACGAGACTCCAGCTCCGCCTGTGCCGGTGAACAGATGCCTGCACGGCTGCTGGTGGACCGATTCGGGCGAGCTCGCGCTATACGGCGGACAGACCACCGGGACCGCCGCGCTCGGCGACCTCTGGCTGCTCGAGGACGGCGCCTGGACGCCGGTCGACGGAACGATGCCCGCGGAGCGAAACCTCTACGCGCGTGCTCGCATCGCGGGCGCCACGCTCGTCTTCGGCGGCCAGACCGTCGACCGCACCTACCTGGCCGATGCGTTCCTCTTCCGCGACGGCGAGTCGGATGCCATCGCCATCGAGCCGGTGGGGGCTGCTCCGGCTCCGCGAGCCGGAGCCGAGATGGTCGTGGATCTGCGTCGGGATCGGGTGCTGCTGTTCGGCGGCCGCGACGCCGCCCGGGCGTACGACGACGTCTGGGAGCTGCGGGGCCTCGCCCCCCGCGGCTGAGCCAGGTCAGTCGTGCTCGTCCTCGAGCGCGGCCGACACGGACATCTCGACGTTTCCGGCCAGGGCGCGCGAGATCGGGCAGCCGTCCTTCGCCGCCTGCGCGGCCGCATCGAATGCGTCATCGTCCACCCCTGGAACCACCCCAACCACGTCGAGCTGCGACTGCGTGACCGTCCAGTTTTCGCCGACCTTGTCGAAGGTCACCGTCGCCGACACGTGGAGATGATCCGGCGGCGTGCCGGCCCGCACGAGCCCTGCCGACAGGCGCCATCGAGAAGCACGACGCGTGAGCCGCCGCGAGCAGCTCCTCGGGTGACGTGCGGCCATTCCACTCCTCGGTGCGCGAGGCCCACGAGACGGGAAGGTCGGTGAACAGCGCGCTCGTGCCGGCCGAGACGGTCCCATTCCCCTCGGCGAGTGTTCCGTTCCATGTGGCGGTGGCGGTTCTGGTGGTGCCCATCGGCTCAAAGCTCCTTCGCTGGCGACAGTCGGGGCCACTAGCGTACGCGCACGCGCGAAAGTCGCCCGCAGGCGCACCGACGGGGCCCCGCGTTACGATGCGGCGGTGTTCGAGCTGCGTCGCGACCCGGTCACCGGCTGGTGGTCGGCGATCGTGGCGGACCGGGAATTCGACCGCGCCGCGTTCGCCATCCAGGCGAAGCCCGTCGAGGGCAGCCACTGCCGCCACTGCGACGAGTCGCCCGAGGACGCGCCGCCGCACCACGTGAGGCGGGTGCCGCTGCGCTCAGATGCCTTTCACCTCATCGACTCGAGCAAGCAGAGCGCGGCGCAGCTGTCGCTGAGCGAGGTGGAGCGAGCCACCGGCTCGTGGGAGATCCTGGTCGGCCCGCGCGGCGACCATGGCCGCCTTGCCGACGCGGCGCCGCAGCTCGCGGGTGCCCTCATCCGTGGCGCGCGCGACGCCATGCGCTCCATCGGCGCCGAGCCGCGTGAGCCGGGCCCGGAGGGCGAGCCCGAGCCGCTCTACATCCAGGTGGTCCAGAGCTACGGGCGGCAGGCCGGGTCGCGCAGCCCGCACCTCAACCTGGAGCTGTACGCCATCCCGCAGGTCCCGCACTGGGTGGCCGAGGAGATCGGCGGCGGCGCCCGCCAGATGATCAAGTCGCGCCGATGCGTCTGGTGCGCGGTCGCGGAGGCGGAGGAGGAGAGCGGCGAGCGGCTGATCTTCGCCGACCACCACGCGGTGGTCTTCGCGCCGGCGGCCAGTCGATCCGCCTTCGAGATGATGGTCGTCCCCCGCGCGCATGCCGCCGACTTCACCGAGCTGGACGACGAGGCGCTCACCTCGACCACGGCGACGCTCCAGCGGGCGCTCCACGCCCTCGACTCCCTGGGGGATCCGCCCTACAACCTGTTCCTGCACACCTCGCCCGCGGGCGAGCGGCTGGACCAGACCTTCCATTGGCACTGGGAGATTCATCCGCGGCTGCGGGTGATCGCCGGGTCTGGAGCGCGCGACCGCCCTTGCCGTGAATCCCGTGGCGCCCGAGTACGCCGCCGAGGTGCTGCGCACGCACCTGGCCGAGTAACAGAGGGGGATGTCGGTGCGTCACAGCCGGACTCGGGGAGGTCTCGTCGCGGAGGAGTGCGTGCAGTCGATGGTCATGCCAGGCGCCACACGGTGGGTCGAGCCCGCCGTGACGTCTCGCGCTGCCAACGCGCGCGAAGCCGAGTTCGCACGCATCTTCGAGGAGTACTCGTCCCCCATCTACAACTACGTGCTGCGCATGGTCTCCGACCCCGATCGTGCCGCGGACGTGACCCAGGACACCTTCATCAAGGCCTACCGCAAGCTCGACACCCTGACCGATGCGGGCTCCACCCGCTCCTGGCTCTACCGCATCGCCACCAACACGGCGATCGACGACATGCGACGCCGCAGGATGGTGAGCTCCGTGCCGGACGACAGCCCCGTCTTCACCAACCGAGCCGATGAGCGCCCCGGGCCGGAGGCGCAGGCGATGGCCTCCACGCTCGACGAGCGCGTCCAGCGCGCGCTGATGACGCTTCGGCCGAACCACCGCCAGTGCCTCCTGCTCAGCGACCTGGAGGACATGAGCGCGCAGCACATCGGCGAGGTGATGGGGCTCTCGTACGCGGCCGTCCGCACCCTCCTGTGCCGCGCGCGTGGCGAGATGCGGCGAGCGCTCGCCGCCGAGGGCTTCGCGCGATGAGCATGAACCGACACGACCACTTCGAGGAGCTCATCAGCGCCTCGCTCGCCGGCGACCTGTCCGACGCCGAGCGCCAGGAGCTTGACGCGCACCTCGACACCTGCGACGCGTGCCGGACGACCCTCGCGTCGTTCGCCGATCAGCGGCGGATCATGGCCGGCCTTCGCCACGTCGCGCCGCCGCGGGACCTCGGAGCCCGGGTGCGAACCGGAATCGAGACCGGCGCCCAAGCCGATGTCCCGTGGTGGCGGCGCCCCGCGTTCGCATTCGCCGGCCTGGGCGGCGGGCTGGCGGCGGTGGCCGGCGCGCTCCTCGCGATCGTGCTGCTCAATGGCTCCCCGGACGACCCACAGGTCGGAGGCGGCAGCGAATCGCCGGCGCCGTCCCAGGTGGCCTCGACGCCCATCCTCGCCTCCTCTGAGCCAAGCGCCTCCTCGGCTGCATCCGCCAGTCCGTCGGCGACACCGGATCCGACGCCACCGGGGACGATCGGCTTCGGCGCAATCAACTACCTCGAATGGGAAGGCACCCTGGGCGACCAGACCCTGTCGCTTCACGGCTGGGATCCGGCGACGGAGACATCCGCCAGGCTGCTGGACCTGGAAGCCGCCGGACAACCGGTGGTCGCGGCCTTCTCGCCCGACTCCCGCTGGCTCGCGTATCAGATCGCGAACGGCCTGAAGGGAACGAACCAGGTGATCGTGGTCGAGCTCATGACCGGGGCCTCGTTCGACCTGGGTGAGACACCTGACGGAACGGCCTTTTCGACGCGGATGACGTGGTCGCCCGACAGTCGGTATCTCGCGTACACCGCCGCGGACGTGGAGACGGGCATCGGCCCGGATGCCTGGGCGTTCGACACCACGGATCAGACACCGTCTCAATTGACCGACTCGCAGTCGACCTATGCCGCGAGCTTCGTCCCGACGGGGCCGGAGGCCGGGACGCTCCTGGTCAGCCGAGCCGGCGAGACCCCGGTGACCTACCTCCTGATCGCCAGGCGATCGAGGGACGTGACGCAGGTGGATCCGGCCGACGTGGCAGGCGCGGTCGAGCACGTCTTCCAGCCGATCCTTTCGCCCAGTGGCGAGCACGCGATCTTCTGGCGCGGGACCATGGGGCAGGCGGGCATGGGCTGGGAGATCGCTGAGGGCGGCATGCTGTACCTGTCGGGCGAGCGGTCGACGGGTCGCCGAGCTGGTCGGGCGAGCCCGTATTCGCGACGTTGATCGCGACCGGACGCCCTCGGGTCGGCGCGGGTCGCATGGTGCGCCGACTCGACGGTTCGCCGTCTGGCGGCGTCGAATGGCGTGGAACGCCACAGGGGAGCCGGTGGCGGTCATTCCCACTCCGCGCGGACATCTACTTTGGGCGCGCGGTCGAGCGGCTGCTCATCGACGAGCGAAACACGTCGCTCAACTTGGCGGCCGACGAGACCGAACAGGTGGCGGATGTGGCTTCGCCGAGGGGCGACCGGCCGGCCGACCTGCCAACGGTGGCGGTGACCGTCTGGGCGGCGCCTGGGAGTCCGGCGAACCCCGTCGCGCAGTCCCGTCCTCGTGCTCGCTAACCCGGCGGCGGATCCGACGGACCAATCCCGCGGGTCGGCGGCGACGGCTGGGTCGGGGCCGGCGGCTCTACGAGCCGCAGGGCGACGACGGCCCCGGCGCTCGAGCCTCGCCGTATACTCCGCGGCGAACCCTTTAACGCGGTCCGGCGAGGCCGCCAAGGAGTGCAGTCACTGATGAGCGAACGCCGTGTTCTCGGCGCCGATGAGCTCCGGCGCGCCCTCACCCGCATCGCCCACGAGATCGTGGAGCGCAACGAGGGCATCGCGGATCTCGTCCTCGTCGGCATTCGCAGCCGCGGCGTCCCGATCGCGCGGCGCCTGGCCTCGTTGATCGACCAGCACGAGGGCGCATCGGTCCCTGTCGGCTCGCTCGACATCACCTACTACCGCGACGACCTCAACCGGCTGGCGCATGCGCCGATCGTCAAGCGCTCCGACCTCGAGGCCGAGGTGAGCGGCATGACCGTGGTGCTGGTGGACGACGTCCTCTACACCGGCCGCACCGTCCGCGCGGCGCTCGACGCATTGACCGATCACGGCCGGCCGCGGGCCGTCCGGCTGGCGGCGCTGGTGGACCGAGGCCATCGCGAGCTCCCCATCCGTCCGGACTTCGTCGGCAAGAACCTGCCGACCGCCGAGGACGAGGTCGTGCGCGTCCGCCTGGTCGAGACCGATGGGGTGGACGAGGTCGTGATCGACGCGCGAGCCCCGGTGGAGGCGGCGTGACCATCGACTTCGCCATCCAGGCCCCGCCGATGCGGCACCTGCTCGACGTCGACGCGCTGTCTCGGGCGGAGATCGAGCGGCTGCTGGACCTGGCCGTCGAGATGCGGTCCGCTCGCGCGGCGCTCGAGCATCGGTCCCTCCTGGAGCGCGAGGTGGTCGGACTCGCCTTCTACGAGCCCTCGACGCGCACGCGGGTCAGCTTCGAGCTCGCCGCGAAGGCACTCGGCGCGACCGTGGTGGACCTCGGGATCGCGGGCAGCAGCGTCGACGAAGGGCGAGTCGCTGGTGGACACGCTGCGCACGCTCGAACGAACCGGCGTCACGACGGTCGTGCTCCGGCACCCGGAGTCGGGGGCGCCGTACCTCGCCGCGCGCACGACCGGCCTGCGGGTCGTCAACGCGGGCGACGGGATTCATGCCCACCCCACTCAGGCCCTGAGTGACGCCCTGACCCTGCGCGAGGCCCTCGGCGCGCTGGACGGCCGGACCATCGCCATCGTCGGAGACGTGGCGCACTCGCGCGTGGCGCGCTCGAACCTGCATTCGCTCGTTGCGCTGGGTGCTCGGGTGCGCGTCGCGGGGCCGCCCGAATGGGTCCGCGGGTTCGACTCGTGGCCGGGCGTGACGGTCGCGACCTCCCTCGACGAGGCTTTGAAGCACGCCGACGCCGTGATGACGCTCCGCGTCCAGGTCGAGCGCCTGGCCGAGGAGGCCTCGCTCCCGGACTACACCCGCGCCTGGCGTCTCGACGACGAACGCATGCGGCTGGCCGCCCCCGGCGCTCCGATCCTCCACCCAGGGCCCACGAACGAGGGAGTCGAGATCACCGCCGACCTCGCCAACGGCGAGCGCAGCCTGATCGGGCGGCAGGTCGAGAACGGCGTCCCGGTCCGCATGGCGGTGCTGGCAACGATCGCCGGAGCCGCGTGACCGAAGGGACCTTCGGTCGCCTGACCGATACGCCCGCGACGCTCCTGGTCGCCGGCGTTCGCGTGTTCGACCCGTCCGCGGGGACCGATACGGTGCGCGACATCGGGGTGCGGGACGGCATCGCTCGTGGACGCTGCGTCCATCCCGGCCGATGCGGAGCGCATCGACGGCCGTGGGCTGGTGATGGCACCCGGCTTTGTGGACCTGCACGCGCACCTCCGCGAGCCCGGCGGCGAGGGCGCGGAGACGATCGCATCGGGAACGCGGGCGGCCGCGCACGGTGGCTTCACGACGCTGTGCGCGATGCCCAACACCGATCCGGCCGCTGGACGACGCGACACGCGTTGCGTGGGTCACGGACCAGGCGTCGGATGCGTCCTGCCGGGTTCGCGTCATCGGTGCAGTCACCCACGGCCGCGCCGGCGAGTCGCTCGCCGACCTCGACGGCATGCGCGGGCCGGTGTCGGCAGGGGCGTCGGACGACGGCGCATCGGTGCCGGCGGCGCTCGTCCGCGAGGCGATGAGCCGCGCTGGCCGCGCTGGACCTGCCGTTCATCGAGCACGCCGAGGATCCCTCGCTCGCCGTCGGCAGCGTCGTGCGCGAGGGCGCGGTCGCCACGCGACTGGGGCTCGCGGGCTGGCCGCCGAGGCCGAGGCGGCGATCGTCGAGCGCGACATCGCGCTGGCCGTGGAGACCGGTGCGTTCGGCTTCACCTCACGCACCTCTCGACCCGCCGGCGCCGTCGAGCTGGTGCGCGAGGCCAAGGGCCGTGGCGCCGCGGTGACGGCCGACGTGACGCCGCATCACATCGCGCTCACCGACGAGTGGGTCGCCGGCTCGCGCCGGTTCGCCTGGGAGGACGGCAACGGGTACGGCGGCCTCACCGAGAGCGCGTACGACGGCAACTGCCGCGTCAACCCGCCGCTGTCGTCGCGCGACGACGCGCTCGCGCTGCTCGAGGGCCTGCGCGACGGCACCATCGACGCGATCGCGACCGATCACGCTCCGCACCCGCCCGAACGCAAGCTGGTGCCGTTCGGGGAGGCCGCACCCGGGCTCATCGGCCTGGAGACGGCGCTCTCGATGGGCCTGCTGGCCGTCCAGGCCGGGGAGCTCGAGCTCTCGACGCTGCTGGCGGCGCTGTCGACGCGACCGGCGGTGATCATCGGCGAGCAGCGGAGCGCTGGAGCTGGGGGCGACCGCCGACCTCGTCCTGTTCGACCCGGAGGCAAGGTGGCGCGTGGAGAGTTCGGCGCTCGCATCGCGGTCGTCGAACACGCCGCTGATCGGGATGGAGCTGCCCGGCGTGGTGCGGCTGACGGTCGCCGACGGGCGAGTGACGTATCGGTCCTGAATAGAGCGTCCGCAAGTCGGATGTGGGACCATGCGGCACGCCCGCCTGAGGCCTCACCGAGGAATGGCTTGTCGATTCGCTACAACGAGGATCTCGACCCCAACGAGGGTCCCGGGATTCGGCTGCTTCGTCACCCAGGCCATCCTCTTCGCCCTCATCCTGCTTCTCATTCCGGTCGGGCTGTTCACCTTCAACTGGCCCGTCTGGCTGCTCGTCGTCCTGCTCTGCATCGACATGGTCCTGCTCTTCTTCGTGAGCATGACGAGCGTCTTCCTGCTGCGGGTCTTCTTCGCCGATCGGCGCGGCAGGCGCGGTCGCCAGGTCGGCGTCGCACGCGAGCCGCGAGTGATCAGGACCGACGACGAGGCCGCCGATGAGTGACGGACGCGCGCAGGGCATGACGATCGGTGCATGGACCGCCATCGGGATCGGTGTCGGCGTCGCGCTCGGCGTGGCCATGAACAACATCCCGCTGTGGCTCGCGATCGGGGCGGCGCTCGGCGTGGCCATCGGCGTCGCGACCACGCGGAACCGCCGGGGAGACAGCTGAATGCCGCTGATGGTCACCTTCTTCAACGTGCGCCGTGGCCGCGACATGCTGTTCAAGCGCGGCATGCGCCACATCTTCCCCGCTCGCGGCGGCTCCCTAAGGAGATGCGGCGGCGGAAAGCCTCTACGGGTCCGCTTCGTCGGCTGGTTCAACGTCACCGAGGGCTCGACGTGGGACAACGTCGTCATCCTCGACCTCCCGAACTACGCGGTCCTCGACCAGCTGTACGCGGACCCGTCTACGCGCGGCATCGGTCATCGGATCGCCGAATCGATCTTCGAGAAGAAGCACACGATCTTCCTCCGCGAGCGGATGGGTCCGGACTTCGTGTTCAAGCCGTGAGTCCCGCCAAGTCACCCAAGTCGCCCAAGTCCGAGAAGTCGTCAGGTCCCTCGCCGCGGTCTGACGGCGCTCCGCGAACTGGCCGGCGAGGCGGAGCTCGAGCGGCGCGACTTCCTCTACGAGGCGACCGAGCAGCTGCGGCGTTTCCTGGACCAGAACCGCGAGCGGCTGCGCGAGATCGGCCCGATCAAGCTCGTCGACAACGAGCAGGACTACCTGCTCTACCACCCCGTCGACGAGACGTGGACCACGCGCCTCACCTACCAGGACCCCGCCGATCACGAGTGGTACGACGAGGAGCAGATCGTCGACACCGTGAGCGAGGTGATCGAGCTCTACAACCCCGCCGACATCTTCGCCTGGCTGTTCGAGGCCGCGCGCGACGCACCCGGCCACCTCGTCGCGGCCGATGAGCTCGCGCGTGAGGAGGAGCTCGTCGAGCCGTGGGTGACGACTGGCAGGCGGACCTGCCGCCGAACCAGCAGGAGACCCTGGCGGCACAACGGCTCTGGCAGCTGGCCGATGCCTACCGCGCGCAGCTCGCGACCGCCCAGGCCCAGATCCTCCGCGAGTTCGCCGCCAACGCGGAGGAGGTCCTGCGCAGGACCGGCGACATCGTGCTGCTCGACGAGCCGGAGGACATGCTCATCCTCCGCGCCGACGGCCGCTTCGAGACCAGCCTCGACCTCTCCGACCGCCCGCGCGACGTGCTCACCGGCGTCGAGGCACGCCGGGAGGGGCTCGCGGTGACCGAGGGCAAGACGATCGCCGCCTTCTACGACCCCGCCGACGTCCTCCACTGGGTGACGGAAGCCCTCGCCGAGCGCTATCCGGCGGTCGACTTCTCCGCCGTCTACGAGTGAGCGGCCGGGCGCTTGCCTCGGCGAGCGTCGAGCAGCTCTTCACCGATGCGGGCGCGATCCTCGACGGCCACTTCCTGCTGAAGAGCGGCCGCCACGCGGGGCGATATCTCGAGAAGTTCCTGGTCCTCCAGCACCCGCGGTTCGGGGTGGAGATTGGTCGCCGCCTGGCCGCCGCCCTCGCGCCTTACGATCCCACGCTGATCGTGGGACCGACCACCGGCGGTGTGCTTCTCTCATTCGAGACGGCGCGTCAGCTTGGCGGGTCGGTGCGCGCGGCCTTCGCCGAGCCCATTCCATCGGGCGGCCGCGCACTTCGCCGCGGGTGGCAGCTGGCGCCGGACGAGCGCGTGGCGATCGTGGACGACATCCTCACCACTGGAACCTCGCTGCTCGAGACCGTCGAGGCGGTCCGCGCGGTCCGGCGCCGAGCCGGTGGCGGCCGCGGTGATCGTCGATCGGTCGGGTGGCCTGTTCGATCTCGGGCTGCCGCTTCATGCGCTGGGCAGCCTCGACCTCCCCTCGTGGGAGCCGGACGAGTGCCAGCTGTGCGCCGCCGGGGTCGCGCTGCACAAGCCGGGGAGCAGCTGATGGCCGGACGGGCCCGAACCGTTCGAATTCACATGGGGCGTGAATTGAGAGCCCTGACGACCCCTTAGAGCGTCCTAACTCACACCGTGCGTGAATCTGACAGGTTCGCGGCCCTTTCCCGGAGCTCAATACACGCCTGATGTGAATCTGAGCGCTTCAGGACGGGCTTGCGGAGGCCACTGGTTGCCGGATGTGAATCCAGCCGTTTGACCTAGTCTGCTGATCTGGTCAACCCGGGGACCTAACCCTTGGCGCCGCCGGTGAAGTTCCACGAGGCGAGGTGGAGGGAGGGAACCACCCACGCACCGAGGCCGAAGCCCCCGGTCACGACGGTCGCGTCCGAACCGACGCCGCGGACGGCGCCGGGCCCCAGGGCCTCGAGGAACGACTGGGTGAAGCGCAGGTTGCTCACGGGTCGCGAGACCCGGCCGTCCTCCACGAGCCAGACCCCGTTACGCGTGAGCCCGGTCACGACCTGGGTCCGCGGATCGAGGATGCGCGTGTACCACAGGTCCGTCACCAGCAGCCCGCGCTGCATGGAGCCAACGAGCTCCGTGCTCGGAGCGCTCACCGGGCTCCAGGATGAGGTTCGACGGCATCGCGCCCCACGAGCCGGCGCCCTCTACCGCGTGACCGGTGGACTCCGCGCCCAGCGCCTTGGCCGTGCGCCGGTCGTGGACAAGCCCGACCGTGACGCCCTCGCGGACGAGCTCCACGCGGCGCTTCGGCGTGCCCTCGGCGTCGAACGGGACTCCGGCCGTCATCGGATGCGCGACGTCGTCGAAGAGGTTGATGGCGGCGTCGAACTGCGCTTCGCCGATGGTCGGCGAACGAGCGCCCCTCGTCGACCGCGCGGCCGTTGAAGCCGTAGACCGAGAGAAAGGTGAGCACGTTCGCCACGCACGAGGGCGACAGGACGACCTCGTAGCGGCCCGGCTCGAGGTCCGTCGGGTCGGCCGAGTCCCGGGCGCGCCGCGTGGCGGTCTCGCCGGCCGCGGAGCCATCGAGGTCGGCGAGGCCGCACCGAGACTGCGCGTGCGCTGCCGTCTGACGTGGGCGTGCGCGCGATCCCGTCCAGGGCCGCGGTCGTCGTGCGGCCGCTCAGCCGCTGGCCCGCGGAGTTCGCGAAGGCGACCGTGATCCCCTCGGTCGAGCAGAAGCCCGCCGTCTCGAGGCCGCCGGCCGCCGCCACGAAGGCAGCCCACGCGCTCGGCCCGGGCATCCGGATCGGCGGAAGCCGTGGCGTCGTCCCAGTGCTCCACGGACGGTGCGGCGAGCGGCGGGCGCGAGGCCGGGCCAGCCGGGATCGGGCGGGCGCAGGCGCGCGGCCTCGGTCGCGGAGCGGACGAGGCGGTCGAGCGCGTCGTCATCGGTCTGGTTGCCGAAGGCCTCCGCGACGTGCGCCGTCGAGCGCCACGCGCAGGTGGATGCGGCGCACCGCATCGGCGACGTTCTGGTGGATGAAGCTGGTCGCGAAGCGCGTCAGCGCATCGGTCCCGGAGGAGACGGTGACCTCGGCCTCCGCATCGGCTCCGAGGCGGGAGAGGACTCGCTCGCAGGCGTCGAGCAGCTGGTCCGCGCTCATCCGCGGACCCCGACGCGGACGCCGCGGAACCGGCACGGGACGGCCGGATGTCCGGTGTGGCCGATCTGCTGCGGCTGCCCCTTGCCGCAGTTCGGCGTGCCCCAGAACGTCCACTCGCTCTCGTTGCCGAGCATGTCCAGGCTGCCCCAGAACTTCGGTCCGATGCCGGTGTATGTCGGGTTGCGCAGCATCCGGCCGCGCTTGCCGTTCTTGATCTCCCAGCCGATCTCGCAGCCGAACTGGAAGTTCAGCCGCTTGTCGTCGATCGACCACGAGCGGTTGGTGTCCATCAGGATCCCGTCGTCGGTGGCGGCGATCATCTCCTCGAGGCTGCTCGTGCCGGGGAGCAGGCCGACGTTCGTCATGCGCACCATCGGCAGCCGGTTGTAGCCGTCGCCGCGAACCGCGCCGCCGGAGGACTTGAGGCCGGCCAGTGCGGCTGAGTCGCGCCCGGAGAGCGCGCCGACCCAGATGCCGTCCCGGACGATGTCGACCGGGTGTGCCGGCGTCCCCTCGTCGTCGTAGCCGAAGCTGCCCAGCGAGCCCGGGAGCGTCGCGTCGGCCGTGACGTTCATGAGCTCCGACCCGAATCGCAGCGAGCCCAGCTGCTCGAGGTCCAGCCACGACGTGCCGGCGAAGGCGGCCTCCCAGCCCAGGATGCGGTCGAGCTCCACGGCGTGGCCCACCGACTCGTGGATCTGGAGCGCCATCTGCTCGGAGCCGATGATGAGGTCGGTCGCATCCAGGCTCGGGCACTCGTCCGCGGTGAGCAGCGCACGCGCCTCCTCAGCGATCCGCGCGGCGTTGCCCGGAAGATCCACCTCGCGCACGAGCTCCCAGCCGCGCGTGCCGTACTGGCCGCGGATGCCAGGGTAAGAGCGCCGCTGGGTCTCGCCCTCGCCGATGGCGGTCGCGTCCATGTGCGCGCCGCACTCGACGATGTGCTGCTCGATCCGGTGCCCCTCGGAGCTCACCAGCCACTTCCGCGTGTCCCAGGCGTCGTATCCGGCCAGGGCGATGTCCGCGCCACCCTCACGCATGGTCCGCGTCACGGAGGCCAGCAGCTCAGCCTTGTCGCCCAGCGGGACGCCGAACGGGTCCTCCTCCACGGCGTTCGACCAGCTGTCCTGCCGGACCTCCACGGGGGTGAGCTCGAGGGCCTTCCCGGGGACCGATGCGGAGGCCTTCGCGATGGCCGCCGCCTCTCGTCCAGCGGCCGCACCGGCGTCACGGGTCAGGTCCGCGGTCGAGCAGAACCCCCAGCCGGAGCCGATCAGCGCCCGGACGCCGATGCCTCTCGAGGCATCCTGCATGAGCTCCTCGACCTCGCCGTTGCGCGCGCCCATGGACTCGGCGCGGCGATCCATGACGCGGGCGTCGGCGTACCTGGCGCCGGCGTCCCGCGCCGCCTCGACGGCGGCTTCGGCAAGCTCAAACACGGGCGAAGGGTAGCGCGGCGGTTAACCCGTGTCGCGCGGGCCCCGTGAACCGTCGGGATTCACACCAGGTGTGAGTTATGCGGGCTCGAGCGGTCCTCAGTCCTCTCAAACGGTACGAATTCACGCCGTGTGTGAATCGGGACACTTCAGCGCCAGTCTGTCGCGCGCAATGGTTGCCTGGTGTGAATTCGGACGGTTCGCGACCGCGGGCAGTGCCGCTCAATCCGTGCGTCCAGGGCCCGCGGCAACGCCGCCGCCCGCGCGGTGCGCGGCATCGGCTCGTTCGACCGGCTCCTCCCAGGTGATCTCGGTGGTCCGGGCTGGTGGAAACTCCCCGTCGGGGGGGACGATCCCCTCCTCCGCCTCCAGCGGGATGCCGATCGGCGCGACGAGATAGCGCCCCGCCAGGCGGCGCGCCTCCCGATCGAGGGCGAAGCCCGCCTTGGCGCGATGGAACGTGACGGTGATATCGGACGTGACCACCGGCGTGGAACGCGAGCCGCCGGTGAGGTCGACGCGCGTCGGTGTGTCCACCGCAAGGACCGAGCAGGGACGGCCCGCCGCGCGTGCGTGCATCCGCGTGGCGTTGATGAGGTCCACCGCGGTCGAGATCGGCTCGCGCAGCGGTCCGGAGGCGCCGGAGCCGAGCAGCGCATCCACGAGCAGCGTCGCGTCCGCGATTCGCTCGCGGAGCCGCAGGAGCAGCTCGGGCGTCGGCGCCACGAACAGCTCGAGCGACCCCTCGGATGCCATGGCCTGCAGCACTGCCCAGTTGTGGGTCGCGGCCGTGCCGGAAGGGGCGCTGGCGTCGCCGACGAGGATGGCCAGGACCGCGCGTCCGGTCGCCGCGAGGCGACGCGCAATCACGAAACCGTCGCCACCGTTGTTCCCCGGGCCGCACAGCACCACCGTCAGCGGCGGGCGGACGAGCGGGCCGGCGGGACCCCGGACGCCCTCCGCGAGGCGGGTGAGCTCGATGTGCGCCACGTCGGCGACTGCCGCTCCGGCCGACTCCATGAGCGAGTCGGCCGTGAGGCCAAGGCGCTGCGCGGCCTCGTCGATGCGCGCCATCTCATCGCCGCCGATGAGTACCGGGACGCCGCGCACCTGCCGCGCGGCGGAATCGGTCACGAAGGCTCAGAGGCCTCGCAGGTAGGCGACGATGGCGTCGATCTGCTCGGGCGACAGAGAATCCCCGAAGGCGGGCATGCCCATGCGGTCGATGCCTTCTGTCTCGGGCGTGGTCCCGTCGATCCAGAGGTGGATCCAGTCGTCGGGCTGCGCAGTGGCGAGATCCTGGAGGTTCTCACTGGCCGGTCCGTCCGACACGTTCTGCAGGCTCGGGAAGGACGCCTGTCCGCCGAGGTCCTGCCCATGGCAGCCCTGGCAGCCGGCCTCGCCGATCAGCGCCGCCCCAACGGCCGGATCGGGCTCGCCGGAGGGCCTGGCCACCGGCGCGCTCGCACCCGGGATCCCGAAGGCCGGGTTCTCGCCTGCGAGGTTAGACAGGAAGTACACCCCGCCGACGAGGAACAGGAAGACGGTGAGGCCGACCGCCCAGGCTGGGAGCCCGCGGTCGCGTGCCTGGATGGGGGTGTAGGGCGGCGATGCCATCGGTCAGTGAACCGCCGCCGCGGGAGCGACCTGACCGGGGACCACGTACTCCTCGGGCTCGGCGGTCGTGTAGAGCAGGAAGAGGTTCACAAGGTGCGCCAGGCCGGCCAGCGCCGCCAGGCCGAACCCGAGGAAGGCGGTGGCCCGGTACGGGAGCAGACCCGCGGTCATCTGGTCGGGCGCGGCAGCGGACTGGATGAACGAGGCCTCGGCCAGCCCGCCGCCCAGCAGCGCGACCCCGGCGATCGTCGCGCCGCCGAAGGCGAGCCAGAGCTGCGCGCTCGAGACGGCGTTCCCACGCCAGGCGCGGTGGAGGATGCGCGGGAGGGCGTGATCGGCGAGGGCGAATGCGGCGAACGTGAAGGCGCCGTACATCGTCCACACCATCAGCCCGAGCTCCCAGTCTGTCCTGCGCACGAAGAGGTCAACCGAGCGCAGGGAGGCAAGCGCGTCCAGTAGGCCCGTGGCCAGCAGGAACGCGATGGAGACGAGCGCCAGGGAAGCGGTGCCCGCGCCGAACAGCAGCATCCATCGGCCATGCATGGTCATGACGAGGTTGATCACCGTGAGCGCCACGGGAACGAGGATCAGCATCGTCGCCACCGCGCCGATGTTGGTGACCCACACCGGGATGCTCGTGTCGATCAGCTCCCCTATGCCCGCGAGCGGGGCCATGGCGACCCAGGTGAGGAACGCCAGGATTGCCAGCCCGACCGACGCGAGCGGCAGCCCGACCGCGCGCGGCACGACGTAGTGCAGAACGGCGAAGGTGATACCGAGCAGCCACACGGCCGGCAGCGCCCGCTCGATGTAGGCGGATCCGAGCGCGATCACCAGCTCGGGGATCTCGAGAAAAACGTCGAGCAGGCCGACGAGCGCGTCCAGCCCGATGAGCCCGGTCAGCCCCAGCAGGGCGACCCCGGCGAACCAGGTGCTGATGTACGCCCGCAGCAGCGCCGGCACCGCGGTGATGAGGAAGGCGAGGGTGACCAGCGTCGCGCCGAACGCCAGGCCGCCGTCGAAGAGCCAGAACATCGATGTCAGCGGCGAGTGCGGACCCAGGTCGAGGACGTACAGGAATGCAATGCCGCCCATCAGCGACATGTTCCACATCGCGACCGCCAGCACGACGATCGGCTCCAGTGCCAGGCGCCTGCCCGTGATGCGCGGGGTCATGAAGCAGACGGCTGCGAAGCCGGCATTCGAGAGCCAGCCGAAGACCGTCGCGTTGACGAACGCATAGCCGATGCGCCGCGCGTCGACCTGGAAGGCCCAGTCGAAGACCGGGAGCGGGTAGCTGAACTCGAAGGTGATGAGCCGCATGCCGATCGCCAGCACGCCGAGGCCGCCTGCGATCGCCAGCCAGAGCGCCGCGGCAATCAGGAAGCCGGTCGCGGCGTTATCGGGCTTGCTCGGGATCAGCGACCGGCGACGCCGTGGCGGCTGGTCGTACGGGCGCAGCTTCTTGGGGTTCACCGCCGGTCGGCCGGTCATCTATCGGAGCCTCGCTCGTGGCTGAGTGGGCGTCGCGCATTGTACCGGCTAACGAAAAGGCCGCCTCTCGGCGGCCTGCGTTGGCGGTGTTGGTTGCGGGGGACGGATTCGAACCGCCGACCTTCGGGTTATGAGCCCGACGAGCTACCACTGCTCCACCCCGCGACCATCCATGGTACTTGCGCTCGGGTGGACGGTCAATCTCGCCGCTTCATCACCGAGCGCAGAACGAGCAACGCAATGATCGCCACCAGCTGCCCGCCAAGCACGATCCGGTTCACGTCGATCGCCGGCTCCCAGCTCACTTTCCCCTCCCGTACCACGTAGGCGCCGGCAGGCGACGCGGCAAGCCCGAAGCCGCCACCACCGTTGCTCTCCGTGTCGCTCCCGCCCCCTCCGCCACCACGGACCTTGGCAGCGGGGATGATCAAAAGCCCGTCGCGCTCGATCGGCTCGGCGAACACGGTTCGCGCAGTCATCGCATCACGGGCGCCGCGCAGCAGCTCGTCGACGTTCATCGGTCTCGCCTCCTCATCGGCCCTGGTTGAGGCGTGATTATCCGGCCGGCGCAGCGACGACCTCGTGAATGCGGCCGCGGTTCAGGCGGAGCCCACGCCCTCATCGCCCTCGAGGAGACGGCGGCGAGCGGAAGAGGGGCGCCGAGTGCGGGCCGCCTCGAGGCGCGCGACGCGTGGGCTGACGCGTTTGGCTGGAGCGGCCGCGGGCAGCACCGTGGCGGCCTCCTCGGCTGCGTCGTCCTTCCCGAGCGGGAGGAAGTCGACCGTACCGATCGTCTCCTCCTCGAGCTGGGCGTCGAGCTCCCAGACGGCTGCGGCGCGAGCCTTCTCGGCATCGGCGGCGGCGGGACCGATATGGGGCATCGCGGCCACGAGCGCGGCCTGCTCGGCCTTGCGCCGACGCCGGTCGCGAGCCCCGATCAGCAATCCCCATGCGGCCACCAGCGCGATCACGCCCAGGCCCCCCAACATCACAGGCCCCAACCAATCCATCCGACCAGGCAGCGTCGAGACGACGCCCGTGCCGCCGATGGGCACGGCATTCGGCGCCGGGGAGAACACGCCCCCGCCAGCCGTTCCGGCAACGGCATCCTGCGACGACGGCAGCGGCCCGCCAGGGGCCCCGGATGCGGTCGTCCCAGCCGGGGGCTCCTGCCCGCCAATCGGTGCGGGGAGCGGCGCAGGCGTAGCCGGTGCTGCGCCCGCGGGACCGCCTGCGGGTGGAGGTGTCGGCGCGGGCGGCGCCACGACCGGCGGCGGAGTCGGGGCCGCAGTCGGCGGTGGCACCGGCGTTGGGACGGGCGTCGGCGCGGCCACCTGCACCGTGCCGCCGCCGGTCGTCGGATCGTTGCCGCGCGTCGCGACGGCGCTGAAGTTCACGGCCCAGTTGCCGGCCGGGAGCTGGGCGCCGCCACTCCACACGCCGCTGGAGGTCGTACCCGACACCAGCGCCAGGTTCACCGTCTGGCCGGCGACGATCGCGACGACCGACGTGGCCGGATCGCGACCCTCGTAGCGCACGCTGAAAACGAAAGTCGTGGCGGTCGTCCCGGCGCCCGGGCTGACCGACGGCGAGGCCAGCTGGTTCGGCTGGGCAGCCCTCAGCGGCGCGGGCAACGCGCAGAGGGCAGCGAGAAGCAGCCCCAGGGTCGCGACGGACGCCCAGCGGCGGGTTTCCATGACTGGAGGGTCATGGTCACCGCCCATCAGGGCCATAGGAGGATCGTCCTGTCGGCCGGGGCGGCCACGCACCAGTTGAGATCGGCGGCGCGGGCCTCCGACCGGCGTCCGGAACGGGCGCCTGCTCTACTCTGGGCAGCGGGGCCGTTAGCTCAGCGGTTAGAGCAGGGGACTTTTAATCCTCGTGTCGTGGGTTCGAATCCCACACGGCCCTCCATGACGACGGTGATCAGATGAATCCGAAGAGCGGCGGGAAGGCGATCACCACGATCGCTGCCCACACGGCATAGACGGGCAGGTAGTCGGTCTGCCAGCGCTCGAGAGCCGCGAACGATCCGCGCCCCCGTATGAAGCGTACGTAGAGCACGGCGGACCATGCCAGGTTGACCAGCAGAATCACATTCAGACCCAGGGCGGCCACCCGGTTGGGACTGAGGCCGAATTCGGAGACTCGCGCGGCGATGGCCCAGAGCGCCACCCCGTCGGCCAGGAGCGCGCCGACCACCAGCACGACCTGCACGATGTCCGAGACGCCACGGCGCGCGAGCGGGTCGCGGGCCGATATCGAATACAGCAGCAGGGCCACGACCACCACCAGGAGCAGGTCGAACGCGATCAGCACGTCGCGCTCGACGTCGACGCCACGTCCAGTCCACAGCAGGGTCCCGAGGAACGTGACCAGCACGACGGCGAAGAGCGGTGCGAAGAGGCGCGTCAGCACCGGCGCCATGTTCTCGATGACGCTCTGCTTGGCCTCCACCAGCCAGGAGCCGACCAGACGGCCGCCACCGCGCCGCACGGCAGCAGCCACGACTCGAGGAAGGCCTCGAGGTCGATCCCGATGGCCTGGAAGATCACCACCATGAACGCCGTGAGGACGGCACCGCCGAGGGCGATCAGGACCATGTAGATGAACAGCTCGCCTGAGAATCGAATGAAGTCCATGCGCCGGGCCGACTCGCCCCACCGGCCGCCCGCGTACGCGATTCCGACCACCAGCCACAGCGCCACGGGCAGGTGCAGCGCCGTGAGCGCCTCGGTGGAGCCGCCGGAGGCGACTGGATAGACGTTCGCAACGACCGCCGAGGCGGCGAACGCCAACGCGAGCCATGGGACCGCGCGCGACGTGAGCCCGCGCTTCCAGACGAAGTAGGCCGGTCAGGAAGCGGCAGCACGAAGAGACTGAGGTTGCGCATGTAGAAGCCGGCGTCCTCGTCCAGCTGGAGCCCGAAGAGCTCCGGCACCTTGATGACGACGGCGGCCGCCACGGCGAGGGAGAAGGCGACGATCGCATCGGATCGCGCGGCGGAGCGCTGCTCGCCGGAGTCCGAGGGCGAGACCACCAGCTGCTTCCACAGGCGCTCGGAGTGCTCCCGCGCGAACTCCCGCGACAGCGCGTCGAGGTCTCCCATGCGCTTGACCGCCACCAGAAACGCTTCGTCGTCAGCGAGCCCCGCGTCCGTCAGAGATGCGATCTGCTCGCGCAGGTGGTCCTCCAGCTCCGCCACGTCGACCGAATGGATCGCCTGCCGCGCCTGGAGGTAGCTCCGCCACTGGTCGATCTGCGACTCGACCGAGGCGGCATGTTCCGGGGCCGTCATCCGCTCAGGCTGCCTGTGACAGGGGTAGGGCTGAAGATCGGCAAAGTGGCCCGAACGGGAAGCGAGAGCGCCTGCCAGATCCCCCGCAGCGTGTCGTCGACGGCCAGCCACTGCCTGCGCTCCTCAGCGAGCTGAGCCAGGCCGCGGGGCGTGATTCGGTAGTACTTGCGACGACGCCCGCTGTCCGCCACGACCCACCGCGCCTCGACGTGGCCCAGCCGCTCGAGCCGATGCAGAACCGGGTAGAGCATCCCATCGGTCCATTCCATGCGGCCCCCGGAGAGCTCCCGAACTCGATCGAGGATGGCGTAGCCGTAGCTGTCCCCATCGGCCAGGATCGCGA
Organism: uncultured Chloroflexia bacterium; assembly: GCA_963840205.1. Lineage (GTDB taxonomy): Bacteria > Chloroflexota > Limnocylindria > QHBO01 > QHBO01 > JACDBZ01. The sequence continues at coordinate 517,885 of CAWIXZ010000010.1, read as the reverse complement.
GCACGATCGGGGTCGATGAAGCGGCGATCAGGTCCTTGTTGATTTCCATGACGTCGCTGGGCGCGCGGCGCGAACGAAGTCGAATCCGGGTGGCCATGGGCGCATTATACATAGCAGCGCTAGGTATGCGGCGGTCCACCGCCTGAGCGGGGTTAGTCGGGCTCGTACACGATCCGGATCGTCTTGGTCGTCGCCTGCTCCGAACCGATCCGGAGCACGAGGTCGTTGTCCCCCTCCTCGAGGTCGACGGTGAGGACCCAGTCGCCCTGGTCGTCGGCACTCGTCCGCCGGTCCCCGAACAACGGGACGTCGAGCACAATCTCGGCGCCAGGCGGCGCCGTCCCCACCAGCTGGATCGACCGGGTGTCCACCACGTCGCCGTCCTCTGGCGAGGTGATGATGAGGATGGGCCGTGGGGTGGGCGATGGCGACGGCGTCGCGGTCGGCACGGGAGTGGGCGTCGCCGCAGGGTCCCAGCATCCCGACAGCGCGGCCGCCAGGACGAGAGCCAGCAACGCGGTTAGCGCCTTCGACGAGCTCTGCATCCTCGCGTCATGCACGCAAGCCCGGTGCCGTATCAGCCGCCAGCGAGACCATCTGGCCGATGGGATCATGCGGACCCGATGTCCGAGACCCAATCCGCCCCGGTCCTGAGCTTCCGCCCTGGCGCCGTCAACGCGCTGCCGCTTGCCCTGATCGTGGGAATGTTCGGCGTCTCGTTCGGCGTGCTGTCGGTGTCGAGCGGCGGGATCGGCGCGGTGCAGGCCGTCGTGATGAGCGCGAGCACCTTTGCCGGATCCGCCCAGTTCGCGGCGGTATCAATAGTCGCGACCGGAGGCCAGCCGATCACGGCCATCGCCGCGGCGCTCCTGCTGAATGCTCGGTACGTCCCGATCGGCATCAGCATCGCCCGCTTTCTGCCCGGTGGGCGGCTCCGCCGCTTTCTCCTGTCCCAGCTCGTGGTCGACGAATCGTGGGCCCTCGCCGCGAAGGGCAACGGCGAGTTCGACGGCCACCGCCTGATCGGGGCGGGCATCGTCCTGTGGCTGGCGTGGGTGCTGGGCACGGTCATCGGCGTCATCGGTGGGGAGGCGCTCGGCGATCCCGCCAAGCTTGGGTTGGACGCCGCCTTCCCCGCCCTCTTCCTGGGCCTGCTGGTGTCCCAGCTGCGGTCGCGGCCGGCCGTCGCCGCCGCGCTCCTCGGCGCTGCCATCACTATCGCGCTCACGCCCTTCACGCCTCCGGGGGTCCCGATCATCGCCGCCTCTGCCGCCGCCCTCATCGCGCTGGTGCGGCGATGACGGAGGCGTGGCTGATCGTCATCGGCGTCGGCCTGGGCACCATGGCAATCAAGTCCGCCGGGCCGGTGCTGCTGGGCGGGCGGGCGCTCCCGCCGCACATCGGCAACGTCGTCGCGCTGCTCGCGCCGGCGCTCCTCGCGGCGCTCGTCGTCAGCGCATCGGTGAGCAGTGGGTCCCAGCTCGTCGCCGATGCACGGCTCATCGGCGTCGCGGCCGCGGCGCTTGCACTGGCCCTGCGCGCCCCGATCCTCGTGGTTGTCCTCGTCGCCGCAGCCGCCGCTGCCCTGGCGAGAATGTGGGGGATCGCGTGATCGCATCGGCCCCTGCATTTAACACAGCTTTCACGCTTCGATAAGGCAACGTTAAGGCCGCGGCGGCACGCTGGCGATGGCACAGAGCGAGCAGCCGCGGTTTTTGGCTGTCGCTCATCCGCATTTCACACACGGAGGATGGATTGACAGTGAACCCCAATGGGTGGCGTCCGCTGCTCGGCGTCGGCGTCGTCCTGATGCTCACGCTGGCAGCCTGCCAGAGCGGCGACGGGGCGGGTGCGACTGACGGTGGCGGCGATGGCTCGGGGAGCGGCGAGATCTTCGTCTCCGGCTCCTCGACCGTTGAGCCCATCACCAACGCGGTCGCCGAGGCGTTCGCCGCGCAAGATTCCGGCTTCGAGTACACCGTCGAGGGACCCGGCACGGGCGACGGCTTCGCCCTCTTCTGCAACGGCGAGACCGACATCAGCGACGCGTCGCGCGCCATCACCGAGGAGGAGATCGCCGAGTGCGAGGCCAACGGCGTCGAGTACGTCGAGCTGCTGGTCGCGTTCGACGGCCTCTCGGTGATCACCTCGGCCGACAACAGCGACCTGACGTGCCTCAGCTTCCTCGACCTGTACGCGCTCCTCGGTCCCGAGTCGGAGGGATTCGCGAACTGGAGCGATGCCAACGACCTCGCGGCGGAGCTCGAGGCCGAGCTCGGAGACGAGTTCGGGGCCTCAAACGCGCCCTATCCGGACACGTCCCTCGACGTGACCGCCCCGGGCGAGGAGTCCGGCACATACGACAGCTTCGTCGACATCGTCTTCGGCGACATCTCGGAGGCTCGCCTCGAGGCCGGAGCGATCACCGAGGAGCAGGTCGAGACGTCCCGAATCGACTACACCGCGTCGGCCAACGACAACGTGATCGTTGAGAACGTCGCGGGCAGCCCGTCGTCGCTGGGCTGGGTCGGCCTCGCATTCGCGAGCGACGCCGAGGGCATCAAGTCGCTCGAGGTCGACGGCGGGGACGGCTGCGTGGCTCCGTCGGCGGACACGGTCGCCGACGAGTCGTATCCGATCAGCCGGCCGCTCTACATCTATCCGAGCCTCGCCTCGGTGGCGGAGAACCCGGCGACGGGGCCATTCGTCGACTTCTACGTCTCGGACGAGGGGCTCGCCCTCGCCGGGGATGTCGGCTACGTCGCGCTCACCGCGGAGCAGGCCCAGGCGACCCGCGACGCGTGGGAAGGCCGCTGACCGTCTGAGGCCGCGTTCGCAACCGGGTGGGCGAGCGACGCCCACCCGGTTCACGCTGCTCTCACGGACGCGTAAGGTACGCAACGACCGATGACTGCCATTCCGGGCCAGCCCCCGCTCACAGTGGCCGATCTTCGCGGCAGCGTCGGGCGCCGCCGCCGAGAGCTGATCATCCGGCTTCTCTTCCTGGCAGCCTCGTCGATCTCGATCCTGATCAGCGTCCTGATCATCGTCTCGCTCGTCGGCGAGGCGTTCACCTTCATCACACAGGTCGACCTCGGCCTTCTCTTCGAGCGCGGCTGGTTCCCGCGGCGTGACCTCTACGGCATCCCGACTATCGTGGGCGGGACGCTCCTCGTTGCCGGCGTCGGCATGCTCGTGGCGACTCCGCTGGGACTGGGAGCGGCGATCTACCTCTCCGAGTACGCCTCCCCGCGGCTCCGACGGACGATCAAGCCGATCCTCGAGGTCCTCGCCGGAATCCCGAGCGTCGTGCTCGGGTACTTCGCGCTGCAGATCATCAGCCCGACCGTCGTCGACAGCATCTGCCCGGGCACGACCGAGGCGTCGAACCTCGCCGCCGCCGGCATCGGAGTGGGGATCCTCATCACCCCGCTGGTTGCGTCGGTCGCCGAGGACGCCATGTACGCGGTGCCTCGCTCGCTGCGCGAGGCGGCCTACGGGCTGGGCGCGCGCAAGCGAACCACCAGCCTGAGCGTCGTGCTGCCGGCGGCGATCAGCGGGATCGTCGCGGCGCTCATCCTCGGCCTTTCGCGCGGGATCGGCGAGACGATGGTCGTCTCGATCGCCGCCGGGGCCACCGGCGGGTCGCTCTTCACGCTGAACCCCTGTGAGCCGGGTCAGACGATGACCGCGGCGATGACGGCCCTCGCGACCGGGTCCGACCAGGTGCGCGGAGCGACGCTCGCGTTCCCGAGCCTCTTCTTCGTGGGGCTGCTCCTCTTCGTGTTCACGCTCACCCTCAACCTGGTCGCCGACCGCTACGTGCGATCGGTGAGGATCCGGTACTGATGGCCAGCACGCCGAGGGCGCAGGCCCTCGCCGGAGCGGAGGTCGTCCGCCGCGCCATCCAGGGCGGCCGGACCGACTGGCGCAGCCTCGCGTTCGAGGGCACGCTCGTCGGCCTGCTGATCCTGACGCTGGCGATCCTGGCCTGGCTGCTCACCGTCGTCCTGATCAACGGCGCGCCGGTCCTCGCGGAGCGCGGCGTCGACTTCCTGACGTCGCCGCTCGCCTCCGACGCGGACGAGGCGGGCGTGGGACAGGCGATCGTCGGCTCGCTGTGGCTGATGGGGTTCGTCGCCGTGCTCAGCTTCCCGCTCGGCATCGGGGCCGCGGTCTACCTCGAGGAGTACGCGCGGGACACATGGTTCCGAAACCTGACGAACAGCGTCGTCCGCAACCTCGCCGGAGTTCCCGCCATCGTCTACGGCCTCCTGGGACTCGCGATCTTCGTGGTGGCCCTCGGTGACATCGTGGGGCCCGGTCCGGCGTCCGGCCGCAGCCTGATCGCGGGCGGCCTGACGATGGCGATCCTGGTGCTGCCGATCGTGATCATCACGAGCACCGAGGCGCTGCGCGCGGTGCCGGGATCTATCCGCGAGGCCGCCTTCGGCGTCGGCGCGACGCGCTGGGAGGTCGTCCGCAGCCACGTGCTGCCGTATGCGGCGCCGGGCATCTTCACGGGCACAATCCTGTCCATGGCGCGCGCGTTCGGCGAGACCGCGCCGCTCGTGCTCGTCGGCGCCGTCATCGGTGGCTTCAACGTGCAGTACGACAACGTGATCGAGACGCTCCAGGGCCGATACACCGCGCTCCCGACGACGGTGTACGACTGGGCGCGCAAGCCGCCGTCGTTCAGCGGCAACGTCTATGCCGCCATCCTGGTCCTGATCGGCGTGCTCATCGTCGTCAACGCACTCGCGATCTACCTGCGCAACCGGTTCGAACGGAGGTGGTAGACGACGTGACGCAGGTCCGAGCCGATGACGGAGCAGGCCGAGCACCGCGAGGGCGCAGGCGTGACAATACGGGCGATGACGACGCAGTCCGAGCTCGACGAGGCCGAGCAGATCGCACCGGCGGCGACCGGCGGGCCTACCGACCTCGCGTTCGACGACGACGATGTCGTCTTCGAGCTCGACTCGGTCTCGTGCTACTACGGGTCGTTCCGCGCGGTGCGCGACATCTCGCTGCGCGTCCCGAAGAACAAGATCACGGCGATCATCGGGCCATCAGGCTGCGGCAAGAGCACGCTGCTGCGCAGCTTCAACCGGATGAACGACCTGGTGGAGATCGCCCACATCGAGGGGCGCATCCTGTACCACGGTGTCGACCTCTACGCCGATGGGGTCGACCCGGTGGAGGTTCGCAGGCGCATCGGCATGGTCTTCCAGAAGCCGAACCCATTCCCGAAGAGCATCTACGACAACGTGGCCTTCGGACCGCGGGTGGCAGGCTTCCGCGGAAGCATGGACGAGCTCGTCGAGCGCTCCCTGCGGCGGGCGGCACTGTGGGACGAGGTCAAGGACAAGCTGAGGGAACCCGGCACCACGCTGTCTGGCGGGCAGCAGCAGCGGCTCTGCATCGCGCGTGCGATCGCGGTGGAGCCGGACGTGATCCTGATGGACGAGCCGTGCTCGTCGCTCGACCCCATCGCCACGCTGAAGATCGAGGATCTGATGCGCGAGCTCAAGGAGAACTACACGATCGTCATCGTGACCCACAACATGCAGCAGGCCGCGCGAGCGAGCGACTACACCGCGTTCCTCACCATGGGGGACGACCGAGCCGGCTACCTCGTCGAGATGGGATCGACGCAGCAGATCTTCACGCGGCCGGCGAACCGCGTGACAGAGGACTACATCACCGGCCGGTTCGGCTGACCGGGACGAGGAGCGAGCAGGTGGAAGAGGCAATCGGTCCCGGGCAGGCGGGCGAGGGCAACCAGCCGGTGAAGCCTCGCGCCGCCTTCGACCGCACGCTGGACGCGGTGCGCGACGACGTCCTGCGCCTCGGCGCGATGGTCGAGGAGGCGCTGGAGCGGGCGGGCCGCGCGCTCATGGAGCGCGACTCCGACCTCGCCGACCATGTTCGCTGGGATGACGCCAACATCAACGAGCTGCAAAGGCAGATCAACACCGAGATCACGACGACGATCGCCACGCAGGCGCCGGTCGCGCGGGACATCCGCGAGCTCCTTGCCCTCTATCACGCGGCCGCCGAGCTCGAGCGCATGGGCGACTACGCGACCAACATCGCGAAGCTGGCGCAACAGCTCGCCGCGGAGCCGGAAACGCCGATGCTTCGCCAGATCCCGCTCATGGAGCAGCTGTGCCGCGAGCAGCTGCGAGCGGCGATGCGGGCCCTCGTCGACATCAGCGAGGAGGCCGCGCGCGCGGTCGCCGCGCGGGACGACGAGATCGATCACCTCTACAGCAGCGTGTACGAGGACACCATGAAGCTCATGACCGTGGCTCCCGAGCGCGTGCGCCAAGCGACACACATGCTCTTCGCGGCGCACCACCTGGAGCGGCTCGGGGATCGCGTCACGAACATCGGCGAGGACGTCGTCTTCCTGGCCACGGGCCAGGTCGAGGACCTCAACCCCTAGGAGGGTCCGATGCGTCGACGGCTGCTCCTGGTCGAGGACGACCCGACCCTGCGCCAGGCGCTCATCTTCAACCTCAGCCGGGAGGGGTACGAGGTCTCGGCCGCGGCGGACGGTGAGGCAGGGCTCGACGCCGCCCGCAACGACCGGCTCGACCTCGTCCTGCTCGACGTGATGCTTCCCGGCATGAGCGGCATCGAGGTACTGCGGGTGCTCAGGCGCGAGGGCGTGACCACGCCCGTCATCATCCTCTCCGCCAAGGGCGACGAGATCGACCGCGTGGTCGGCCTCAAGATCGGCGCCGACGACTACGTGACGAAGCCCTTCAGCCGCCCGGAGCTGCTCGCCCGCATCGAGGCCGTGCTGCGCCGGCAGCGACGGGAAGGGACCGAGGACGGCGAGCAGCGCGAGCGGCTCGAGTTCGGGAAGGTCGCGATCGACGTGACGCGGCGCGAGGTGACCGTGGACGGCGAGCCCGTGCACCTGACGACCAAGGAGTTCGACCTGCTCGCGCACATGGCCGGCTCGCCGGGGCGCATCTTCACCCGCGATCAGCTGCTCGCGCGCGTGTGGGGCTACGACTACCTGGGCGACGGCCGCACGGTCGACGTCCACGTGAGCTGGCTGCGCGGCAAGCTCCGAGTGGCCGAGGGTCACAACTACTTCCGCACGGTCCGCGGCGTCGGGTACGCGTTCGCGCCGCGCGCGGCGTGACACTGCCGACCAGCGGCGACGCGTTCGAGGCGCTCCTCGCCCGGCGCGGCGGAGACCTGCTCGTGCTGGTGGACGAGCGACTGCGCATCGTTCGCGCCGGCCCCGAAGCCGCGGAGCTGGCCGAGCGCCCGGAGGGCGCGCTGCGCGGGATGAGCATGATCGCCGCATTCGGGTCGGCCGGCCTCGACGCGGTCGCTCGGCAGGCTATGGCGACCGGCGAGGTGGTGAGCGGCGAGGCAGAACTGGGGAGGCTCGGGGCGCGCCAGTTCGCGGTCGACGCCGTCCCGCTCCCCGACGGCAGCCTGGTCCTGTCACTGCACGACATCACCGCGCTGCGACGCATCGTCCGCGTGCGGCGGGACTTCGTCGCGAACATCAGCCACGAGCTCCGGACTCCGTTGGCGTCGATCAAGCTCCTGGCGGAGACGCTCTCGTCCGGAGCCGTCGAGGACACGCCGACCATGCGTGACTTCGCCACCCAGATCGAGCGAGAGACGGACCACCTGGCGCAGCTCGTGGACGAGCTCCTCGACCTGTCGATGATCGAGTCCGGCGAGACGCAGCTCGTCCTCGAGGCCCTCGATCCGGGCTCGGTCGTGGCCGATTGCACCGAGCGCATCGGCCCGGTGGCGGAGCGCCGGGACATCCGGGTCGTCGCGCAGCCGCCGGGCGGGCGACGCCTCGGCGCGCGCCCTGGCCGATCCCTCGCGTCTCGGCCAGGCGCTCCTGAACCTTGCGCACAACGCCGTGAAGTACAGCCACCCCGGCGGCGAGGTTCGCATCGGCTGGGAGGCAGGCGGCGAGACGGTCCGCTTCCTCGTCGCCGATGACGGCATCGGCGTGCCCGAGGCGCACCAGCCGCGCATCTTCGAGCGCTTCTACAAGGTGGACCGCTCGCGGGCCCGAAGCGCGGAGGGCGGGGATCAGCTCAGCGGCAGCGCAGGGCTGGGACTGGCCATCGTCCGTCACATCGCCGAGGCGCACCGCGGCTCGGTCGGCCTCACCTCGATGGAAGGCGTTGGCTCGACGTTCTGGATCGAGGTGCCTCGCGCCGAAAGCAGCAGGGAGGACCTCGCCGGCTTAGGGGCTCGCCTCGTCCCGCAGGCCCCGCACCATGCCGGCCCGTGGGTCGTCCGGCGCAAGCTCCAGGAACCGATCGAACGCTGCGCGCGCGGCCGCTCCGTCCCCTTCGCCGCGCAGGGCGATCAGCCCCTCGAAGAACGCGACCTCGACCGGGTCGGCGGAATCGAGCGCCGCGTACGAGTCCAGCGCGGCGCGCGCGTTGGCGTAGTCGCCGGCGCGCAGGTAGGCCGTGACGATCCGCTCGTAGGCATCCGCGCGCTCCGGCTCGAGGTTCATCAGCAGCTGAAGCGCCACGGCGGCGCGCACCAGGTCGTCCTGGCTCGACCCTGCGAGGTACTCGTCGGCGAGGTCCGACAGCGTCTGAGGATCGTCAGGGTCGGCCTCGAGCCGATCCAGCAGGACGCCGATCCGGTCCTGGCGTGCGGCCTCCGCATCGCGGGCAGCGGCGAGCTGCTCGTTGAGGACGGTGCCATTGGCGATGCCGGTCGCAGGCAGCAGCGAGCCCGCGAGCAGCGCGGCGCCGATGAACGCGGCGAGCGCGACGCCGGTCGCTCGGGAGCGCGCGCGCGCCGGCGCTTGCGGGGTCGTGGAGGCCGCAGCGCCCAGCGCGGCCTCGCGTGCCGGCGGCCCGAGCCTCCGCCTCGGCCAGCTGCTCGGCGTAGGCCGCGTCGTCGAGCGAGCCGGAGCGGCGGTCCGCCTCGACGTCGCGCAGCGCCTCGAGCGCGACGCGGTGCCGGAGCAGCGCCGCCTCGTGGTCGTCGTCCACGGGCAGGGAGGCCTCGCCTCGCCTCCAGAACGGACCGAGCACGAGGACGCCGGCAGCCGCAAGGCCGATGAGCAGGAGCAGCTGGCTCAGGCATCGAGCGCCTCCGCCTCGTCGTGCAGGCGCCGTCGGACCTCGTCGTCGGGACGCGACGCCACCACGCGAGGACGCCCGCGCGCGCGGACCAGCCACGCGACGAGGCCGGCCGCGGCCAGCGCGAGCGCGACGAACGGCACGGCCCACGGCACGGGCGACGCCGGCGCCAGCAGGATCCAGTCGCCGTAGCGCGCGACGAAGTGCGCGCGCACCTCTTCCGACGACGCCCCCGACGCGAGCAGCTCGTCGATCTGCCGGCGGATCTCGGCGGCCGACTGCGTCGGTGAGTCGGCGACGGACAGTCCCTGGCAGTCCGGGCAGCGCAGCTCGCGCGCGAGCGCATCGGCCCGTTCGCCCGTCGTGGGCTCGGTGGACCGGGGCAGACAGCAGCGCGCCCAGCGACGCCACCGCGAGCACGGCGGCGCCCGCGACCGGAACGAGCCAGCGCCTCATCGGCTCGCCGCAGTGAGGATCGCTCCCGAGACGATCCGCCATGAGGTCGTCGGTGAGCGGTCCGAACTGCTTGTCGCGCACGATGCCGTCGGCGTCGACGAAGAAGGTCTCCGGCGGCCCGGTGACGCCGTACTCGATCGCCAGGCGCCCGCCGTCGTCGATCACGTGCGGATAGCCGGCGTCGCCGTACCGGGCGAGGAACGCCTCCGCATCGACCGGGGCGTCCTGGTACAGCACGCCGACGATCGAGCACGCTCGTCGCCGTGGAGCTCGTGCGCCGATGCGAGCACCGGGTGCTCGTCGACGCAGGCCGGGATGCACCAGCTGGCCCAGAAGTTGACGACGTAGGGCCGCCCCGCGAGCTCGGCGCTGGAGAGCGTTCCCCCGTCGAGCGTGGCGAGCGTCCACTCCGGCGCCGGCCTGCCGATCAGCGGCGATGCGACCTCGCGCGGATCGCGGCCGAAGCCCGTGAAGAGCAGCCACGCGAGCGGCACGACGAGCACCGGAACCAGCAGCCAGCGCAATCGCACGGAACGTCATCGGCTGAGCCCGCTCTCGACCGATGCGGCTGCCGGTGCGTGCTCGGCGACACGCGCGACCCTCGGGTGCGGCCACCAACGCCGCACGCCGCTCGGGCCAGATCGCGAACGCGGACCCGACGGCGACGATCAGGCCCGCCGATCCAGATCCACACGACGAGCGGATTCACGAACAGGTGGAGCGTCACCTCACCGGTCGACGCTGTCCGACGCGAGGAGCGTGACGTACAGGTCCTCGCCGAGCGAGGTCCGCACCGATGGCGTGGCGATCGCCGCGGCCGAGTTGGGATAGTCGCGCAGCGCGGTGGCCATCTCGCCGCTCTGGGGTCCGCTCAGGGAGAGCTCGGCGCGCGTCTCGATCACCCGCGGGTCGTCCCGCAGGGGCTCGACGACGAGCCGATCGTGGCGCACCTCGTACGGGCCGATGCGCGCGGTCTCACCCGGTGCCACGGTGACGGTCACGTCCGACGACAGGCCCGACGAGACGGCGACCGCGACGGCCATGACCAGCACGCCGAAGTGCACGAAATAGCCGCCGTAGCGCCGCCGGTTGCGCGTCGCGAGCCGCCAGGCGGCCGTTGGCGGGGCCTCGCCGCGGCCTCGCGCGCGCGCACGCGCCCCGCGCACAACCTCATCCCCCATCACCGTCGCCACCAGCGCGGCGAGCGCGAGCGTGAGCAGCGGCCCGACCTCGCGCAGGCCCACTGCCAGCGCCGCCGCGGTCAAGATCGCCGCGACGAGGACGGGCACCGCAAAGCGATCGCGCAGCGTCCTCCACGATGCCGCCCCCCACGGCAGCGCCGGGCCGACGCCCATCAGGAACACCAGCGCCATGAAGATCGGCGCGTTGACCGCGTTGAACCACGGCGCGCCGACGCTGATCGTGGCCCCCGACGTCGCCTGCACCAGGAGTGGAAGCAGCGTGCCGAACAGCACGGCGAAGGTGAGGCCCAGGAACAGCACGTTGTTGAGCAGGAAGGCGGACTCGCGGCTGAGGAGCGCGGGCGGGCGGCCGCCACCGATCAGCTCGGGGAGGCGCCAGACCAGCAGTGTGAGCGCGCCACCCAACGCGAGGACGATCGCCGCCAGGAACCACGGCCCGATCGCCGACTGCGTGAATGAGTGGACGCTCGCGACCACGCCCGATCGCGTGAGGAACGTGCCGACCAGGGTCAGCACGAAGGTGGCGATGACCAGCGCGGAGGTCCAGATGCGCAGTCCCCCACGCCGTTCCGCGACCATCGCCGAGTGGACGAACGCCGTTGCCGTGAGCCACGGGAGCAGCGCGGCGTTCTCCACCGGGTCCCACGCCCAGTAGCCGCCCCAGCCCAGGACCTCGTAGCTCCACCACGCCCCAGCCACGATGCCGAGCGTCAGGAAGCTCCACGGGACGAGCGTCCAGCGCCGCACGATGCGGAGCCATTCCTCGTCGAGACGCCGCGTGACGAGCGCCGCCACGCCGAACGCGAACGGCACTGCCAGCCCCGTGTAGCCCAGGTACAGCAGCGGCGGGTGGAGGGCCATGAACGGGTGGTTCTGCAGCAGGGCGTTCGGACCCAGCCCCTCCGCGGCGACCGGGGAGGTCCGCAGGAAGGGGTTGCCCGGCCACGTCATCACGGCGAAGAAGAAGAGGTTGACCGTGGCGAGCGTGGCACCCACCCACGGCATCAGCGCACGGTGCCGGTCGCGGTGGCGGTACAGGACGAGGGTCGCCCAGCCCGTCGCGAGCAGCGTCCAGAAGAGAATCGAGCCCTCGAGCGCCGCCCACAGGCTGATCGCGCTGATGAACGGCGGCGTGGTTGTCGCGTTGTTCTCGGCGACATAGAGCACGCTGAAGTCGTGGCTCAGCAGCGAGATCACCATCGCCACGCAGCCGGCGAACGCGGAGAGGAAGGAGCCGATGACGGCCAGGCGCGCGCTCTCCGCGAGCCGAGGATCGGCACGGCGCGCGGCCAGCACGTAGGCGACGGCCGCGTACACCGACAGCCCCAGACCGATGAGCACGGCGACGTGGCCGAGGGTCGGGATCATTCGCCCGGGTCGAAGGCGCGGTCGGAGGGCAGCGTGCCCGGGGCCGGCGCCTCGTAGTTCTCGTCGTGCTTCACGATGACCTGGGTCGCCTCGAACACGCCGTCCGCGCCGAGCGAACCTTCGACCACGGCGCCGCTGCCCTCCCGAAACGAGCGCGTGGGCGCCACGGTCGAGTGGACCGGGATGCTTCCCTCGCCGTCGGTCAGGACGAAGCGCAGGTCGGTGGCCGGACCCGAGACGCTGCCGGGCGCCACCTGGCCGCCGAGGCGGACCGTCTCGCCGACCGCGGCGTCACCGCGCTCGAGGAGCTCGCTCGGCGTGAGGTAGTACGTGAGCGCGCCGCCGATGCTGCTGAACGCGAGGTACGCGATCACGACCAGCACCACCGCCACGAGCACGACGATGCCCCATGGGCGGCGCCGCGGCGGCAGCATCGGCTCCGTCGGGGCCGCGACCGTCATGCGACCCCGTCGTCGTCACGCCTCGCGGCGCGAAGCCGGCGCCAGAGCGCCAGCGTGTAGATCCCGAGGCCGCCGAAAATGACGCCGTAGGCGGCGATCACGAAGCCGGCGTCGCTCATCGCGCCGCCTCGCCGGTCGACACGATCGGCCGGGCGGCCACGATCCGGTCGATCCGCGCGCGCTCCTCGCGCTCCAGCTCGGCCTCCGCGAGCTGGTATCGGCGAATCATCAGGTACGCCCACGCCAGGGTGAGTGCCGCGACCATGCCGAGCAGCGTGCCCACGAACACCATCGGCGCCGCGGGGTTCAGCACCCGGTCCGGCGACGCGATGGTCGCGGTCTGGTGCAGGCCGCGCCACCACTCGACGCTGAAGTGGACGATGGGGATGTCGACGGCGGCCACGATCCCGACGATTGCGGCACGGCTCGCACGGCGCTCGGGGTCGTCGGAGAGGCGTCGGAGGAGCAGGTAGCCGACGTAGAGCGCCAGCAGCAGCGCAGTGGTGGTGAGGCGCGGGTCCTCCCACTGCCAGAACACGCCCCACACCGGGCGGCCCCACATCATCCCGCCCCAGATGGCGAAGGCCGTGAACATCACCCCGATCTCGGCGCCGGCGACCGCGACCGAGTCGAAACGAAGGTCGCGCCTCCAGAGCCAGCCGATGCCGGCGAGCGCGGTGACGCCGAAGGCGAGATAGGCGAGCCACGCCGACGCGACGTGCGGGTACATGATCCGCTGCGCGTCTCCCTGGTTGAGGTCGGCGGGCACGACGGCGAGGGCCACGTAGGTCGCGACCACGACGGCGAGGAGCGCTATCACCCCCAGAGATCCGGGTCTTCATCAGTCTTCGAGCAGGTAGCCGTACGTCGCCGCGCCCGCCACGACCATCACGACGTCGAAGGCCAGCATGAGTTGCAGCCACGCCCCGACCTCACCGAACGGGTCACCGGCGAGCGCTGCGGAGGTCGCCTTCACTGCGCCGAGCAGGAGCGGCGCGAGGACGGGCAACATGAGGAGCGGCAGCATCACCTCGCGCGCCCGGAGGCGAACGGTGACGCCCGCGTAGAAGGTGCCGACCGCGGCGACGCCGAGGGCGCCGAGGACGACCGTCGTAAGGAGGGGCACCCACGCGCTCGCGACGTCGACCGCGAAGAGGACTCCGACCGCGCCGAGCACCAGGAGCGCCAGGATCAGCATGGCCGCGAAGCCGGCGAGCGCCTTGCCGGCGTAGATCGCGCGTCGCTCGACCGGGTACAGGGCAAGCTGCTCCAGCGCGCCGTCATCGGTCTCCAGCAGGTGCAGCCGGCTCATCGCGAGGATGCCGGCGAAGACGACCGCCAGCCACAGCAGCCCCGGGGCGGCCGCCGCGAGACGGGCCGAGTCGGGGCCGAGGGCAAAGCCGAACAGCAGCAGCACGACCGCGGCGAAGAACAGCGTGCTGACGGTCGCGTGCCGGCCGCGCAGCTCGGCCAGGGCGTCCTTGCGGCAGATGGCGAGCGCGATCCGCGCTTCGCTCGCAACCGCGCTCACGGCGCAACCGCCCCCGCCGAATGACGTCGTGCCACCGGGAGGCTGGGTGCGACGCTGGTGGCACCACTGCCCTCGACGCGGGCCACCAGGCCTCGCTCGAGCACCACGGACGCGTCCAGGATCGGCTCGAGCCGGTCGGTGGCGTGGGAGGCGACGAGCACCGTCACGCCGACCTCCCGCCAGGCGGCCAGCAACTGATCCACCAGGAACAGGCCGTCGGCGTCGAGCGCGGCGTATGGCTCGTCGAGCAGCACGAGCGATGCGTGGCCGAGCAGGATTCGCCCGAGCGCGAGGCGCTTTCGCATCCCGGCGGAGAAGTCAGCGACGCGGTCGCCGGCGCGATCGGCGAGCCCGACGTCCGCGAGCGCTCGCTCGACGCGCTGGGCGCCATCGGGCGTTGCCAGCATCGTTGCGGCGAAGCGGAGGTTCTCGCGGGCGGTGAGGTCGTCGTACAGGCCCGTGGCGTGCGACAGGTACGCGACGCGGCTGCGCACGAGGTGGGCCTCGCGGTCGACGTCCAGGCCGTCCACCTCCGCGCGACCGTACGAGGGTCGGATCGCCGTGGCGAGGAGGCGAAGCAGGGTTGTCTTGCCGGCCCCGTTCGGGCCGAGCAGGGCGACCGTCCGTCCGGCCTCGACGTTCAGCGAGACGCCGGCGAGCGCCGCGCTGCCCGCGAACAGCCGAGCGAGATCGGTCGTCGCGACGGCGGGCGGGCGGGAATCGGGTGCCCCGAGGGAGCGGGGCGACACGTAGATCGTGGTCTGCGGCATGCTCGTCTGCGGAGCGGGAATGGTGGGCCACCGCACTATGCGTGCGGGGAGAATGAGCGTCAAATGCGTCCGGAGGGGCCCGACGCCTCGTAACCGGGGGCGTATCTACGCACTGAGCCAAGCCGACTCGCCATCCGGGCGGGGGCCGGCGCCATTCAAGGAGCCACACCGGATGAACCGATACCGACCGACCCTCCTCCTCGCCGTCCTCGCCTCCATCGTCGTCCTGCTGGCCGCGTGCAGCAGCGAGTCTTCGGCGACCCAGGAGCCGGCGGCCGAGAGCACCCCCACCGCGGAGGCCGAGACCGAGGAGCCCACGGCGGAGCCGGCCGAGGAGGAGCCCGCAGCCGACGCCGAGGTGCGCATCGTCAACTCCGTCTTCCAGCCAGCAGAGCTCACCGTGAGCGTGGGCGACGAGGTCGCCTTCCTCAACGACGACACGTTCACACACACGATCACCGAGGGGACCGACGGCGACGCCGTCGAGGACCCGATCGTCGACGATGAGATCACCGGGCGCGGCGAGGTGCGGGTCACGTTCGACGAGGCGGGCACGTACGAGATCACGTGCGAGATCCATCCGACCATGCAGATGACGATCACCGTCGAGGGCTGATCGGATCGGTTGATGCCCCCCGGGGGCGGTGCTAGGGTTCGCGTCCTGATGGACGCCGGACTCTCGAACACACCCCCGGGCGCGCCGCGATCGCGGGCCGCCCGACGCGCTGAGGCCCTGCGCGCCGAGTCGCCAGCCACCGATGCCCTGAACGTGCTCGGGCACAAGTGGGTCCTGCGCATCATCCGCCAGCTCGGCGACCGGACACAGCGCTTCTGCGAGCTCCAGGACGCGCTCGGCGGAGCCAATTCGGCGACGCTCTCACAGCGCCTCAAGCTGCTCGAAGACGAGGGACTCGTCGAGCGTCGCGCCATCAGCGCCATGCCGCCGTGGGTGGAGTACTCGCTCACGACCAAGGGCAGCGACTTGCGTGGCGCGATCGGCGCCGTCGACCGCTGGGCGGAGCGCTGGGCGGTCCGGCAATGAGCCATCCGGTCGCCGAGGAGGCGCCGGCGGTCCACGACGACGCACTGAACAATCTCCGCGCCGGAATCGCCGAGGGAGCCGATCCGGGCGAGGCGGCGCAGCGCGCGGTCGAGGTCCTCCACGACCGCTTCCCGCACTACGACTGGGTCGGCATCTACTGGGTCGATGGCTCCGACCTCGTGCTGGGCCCGTGGGTCGGGCCGGAGGCGACCGAGCACACCCGTATCCCGATCGGCAGCGGCATCTGCGGCGCGGCGGCCGCGTCCGGCAAGACCGAGGTCATCGCTGACGTCGACGCGGATCCCCGCTACCTCGCCTGCTTCGCGAGCACGAAGAGCGAGATCGTGGTGCCGATCTTCGCCGACGGCGCAGTGGTCGGGGAGATCGACATCGATGGCTCCGACCCGAACGCCTTCGACGAGACCGACGCTAGGTTCCTCGAGGAGGTCGCCGCGCTCCTCGCCCCGCTGCGGCCCCGCGCGTAACCAGGCGCGTACGGCATCGGTGAGATGTCAGGCGACCCGGGTCCGTTCGAGAAGATCTACGACACCCACGTCCTCGGGATCTATCGGTTCATCTACGCGCGCGTCGGGAACCATCCGGACGCGGAGGACCTGACGGCCCAGGTCTTCGTGCGCGCGGTCGAGCTGCTCGACCTCGAGCGCGACCCCGGCCAGATCGCCGCGTGGCTCTACCGGGTCGCGCAGAACTCGACCGCGGACTACTGGCGCGCCTTCTACCGGCTGCCGCTGGTCGGCACCGATCACGTCGCCCCCGGCTGGGAGCCGGCCGATGACTCGGCGCGGCAGGCGTCCGAGCCCGAATCCGGCGCGGCCGCCCGTGTCGACGTGCTCATGCGCCGCCTTCCGGAGCACTATCGCCGCGTGCTCCAGCTTCGCTTCCTCGAACGGCTGAGCGTCGCCGAGACGGCCACCGCCATGGGGATCAGCAACGGGAACGCAAGGGTGCTCCAGTATCGGGCGCTGCGCCGCGCCGCACTGATCGAGGAGGGCGCCGATGGCTGACGAGGGCCGCCCCACCGGCGATGCGGCCGAGCGCTTCGAGCGCTACCTCGACGCGCTCCTTGGCACCGGACGCCCGTCACCGGACTCCGTCGCCGATGCAGACGAGGCGGAGATGGCGCGCATGGCCGCCGAGCTCGCCGCCGCAGCTCGAACCTCCGAAGGAGCCGAGCCCGATCCGGCCTTCGTGGAGCAGCTCCGCAGGCGGGTGCGCCAGGCGGACGTCGCGATGGCCACGGTGCGCACCGGCCCCCCCGTCCGCGAGCGCCCGCAGGCGTCCGGCGTCGGCCGCTGGCGCCTCTCGCGACGCGAGCTGCTCCAGGCCGGGCTGGGAGCGGCGGCCGGCCTCGCGGCGGGCGCGGTGGGAGCCTCGCTCATCGGCGAGTCCCGGCGGGCGCCGATCGGCACGGACGACGCGGGACTCGTGTCGGGCGAGGGATTCTGGGTCGAGGTCGCTCGCGTGGAGGACGTCCCGCCCGGCGCGGCCGTCCGCTTCAGCACCGCGGCGTTCGATGGCTTCGTGGTGAACGACGGGGGAACGGTGCGCGCGCTCTCATCGGTCTGCACGCACATGGGCTGCACGCTGCACTTCCGGCCGGACTGGTCCGACCTGCGCTGTCCGTGCCACGGCGCGAGCTTCGACCTTGCCGGGCGCCTGGCCAACGGGCGGACCGCGTGGAGGTCCACCGGTGCGTACCGCGGCGACGCCGAGGCCTACCCGGTCGAGCTTCCCGACCTCGTGCGGCCACGGATAAACGTGAACGACGGCGCGATCTTCGTGTGGACGGCTCAGGCCTGATTCGAAGCGGCTAGAACAGGATCTCGAACAGGTAGCCGACGACGTACGGCACGGCGAGGACGACGAGGATCAGCGCGAGTACCAGCCCGGCGTAAAGGAAGAGCGAGAGGTCCGGCGGTCCCGGCCGCTCCGGTGGCGGCGTGAGGCGCCGCGGCAGGTGCGAAGGCCTCGTGGGCTTGCGATGCACGTACTTGTGCGGCTGCGACACGTCGGGGAGGCGGAATCGGCCCTCAGACACGGTGGCTACTCGTAGACCTCCGGGTTGATCGCGGTCGGCAGGCGTTCCCCGCGCACCCCGGCGAGCAGGTTCGCGGCCGCCATGGCGGCCATCTTGCCCCGAGTCACACCGCTGGCGGAGGCGATATGCGGCACGACGATGCAGTTCGGGAGCTGCACGAGCGCGTGCGATGCCGGGAGCGGCTCCGGGTCGGTCACGTCGAGGCCCGCGGCGAAGATCTCGCCCTCGCGGAGGGCCGCCGCCAGGGCGTCGGTATCCACGACGGGCCCGCGGGAGGTGTTCACCAGCACGGCCGTGGACTTCATCGCGCGCAGCGCATCGGCGTCGATCAGGTGCTGCGTCTCGTCGGTCAGGTTGACGTGGAGGGTGACGAAGTCGGACTCGCGCAGCAGCTCGTCCATCTCCACGCGACGCGCGCCCAACTCCGCCTCCTCCTCGGGCGTCGCGGGATGGACGTCCTGGTACAGGATGCGCATGCCGAACCCGCGGCCCCGGCGCGCCATCTCCCGGCCGATGCGCCCGAATCCGACGATGCCGAGCGTGGCGCCGTGTACGTCGACGCCCATGAGCAGCATCGGCCCCCAGGTCCGCCAGCTGCCTGCGCGGACGTAGTCGACGCTCTCCGGGATTCGGCGTGCCGCTGCCATCAGCAGCGCGAACGCGAGGTCGGCGGTCGTCTCGGTCAGCACGCCCGGCGTGTTTCCCGCCGGAATCTGGCGACGCGTACAGGCCTCGACGTCGATGTTGTCGAAGCCGACCGCGAAGTTGCTCACCACCTTGAGCTGATCCCCGGCGGCGTCCAGCAGCTCGTCGTCGACGCGATCGGTCAGCAGCGAGAGCAGGCCGTCGACCCCCACCACGCGGCGAAGGAGCTCGTCTCTCGGCGGGGGCAGCTCATCGGTCCAGAGGTCCACCTCGCACGCCTCGCGAACCGCGTCGAGCCCCTCGTCGGGGATGATGCGGGTGACGAACACTCTCGGGCGGATCAGCGGTCTGCCCACCGCGAAGGGTCCAGATTCACACGAGGTGTGAGTTGTGCGCCTGAAACGGCCTCTGAAGCGCTCCGATGCACACGTGGTGTGAATTGGGACGGCCCAGGACCGATGCACCGCACATAACGCACGCCTGGTGTGAATTCGAACCGTTCGAGTTCCGGACTCACGACGCGGTGCCGGCGGTGACGAGCTCGCCGGTGCGCTCGAGCTTCGCGAGGGACTCGCCTATGCGCTCCACGGCCCGGGAGATGTTTTCCCGCGAGTTCGCGTAGCTGAAGCGGACGTATCCCTCGCCGTGCACTCCGAACGCGGTGCCGGCAAGGCCGCACACGCCGGCGTCGTATAGCAGGTGATCGGCGATCTCGCTGCTCTTTCGCCCGAACGAAGTGAGGTTCGGGAAGGCATAGAAGGCGCCGTGCGGCTGCACGCAGCCCACGCCCGGAATGGCATTCAGCCCGTCCACGATGAGGGAACGACGGGCGATGAACTCGGCGCGCATCGCATCGGCGTCGTCCTGCGGGCCCGTGAGCGCCTCGACCGCGCCCGCCTGCGCGAAGGCGTTCGTGCACGAGACGCTGTTGATCACGAGCGTGCTGAAGGCCTGCACCAGCGACTCGGGCACGATTCCGTAGCCCATGCGCCACCCCGTCATCGCGAAGGTCTTCGAGAACCCGTCGAGCGTGATCGTGCGGTCGGCCATCCCGGGCAAAGTCGCGATCGAAAGGGGCTCGTCCTCGTACTGGAGCCTCCCGTAGATCTCGTCGGCCAGGACCACGATGTCGTGCTCGACCGCGAGCTCCGCGAGCCGCCGGATGTCATCGGAGGTGAGGATCGAGCCGGTCGGGTTGTGCGGCGAGTTCAGCACCAGCATCCGGGTCCGCGGCGTGATGAGCGAGGCAACCTCCTCCACGTCCATCCGGAAGTCGTTCGCCTCCCGCAGCGGCGCCGCGACCGGCGTGCCGCCCACGTAGCGGGCCATGCTCTCGTAGATCGGAAAGCCCGGGTTGGGGTAGATCACCTCGTCGCCATCGTCGACGAGCGCGAGCATCGCGTAGAACATGATCGGCTTCGCCCCCGGCGTGACGATCACCTGTCCCGCGGTGGCGTCGATCCCCTTGCGGCGCCGGACGTCCTCCGCGATCGCCTCGCGCAGCGCGGGGATGCCCGCGGCAGGGGTGTAGTGCGTGGCGCCCTCGTCGAGCAGCGCGCGAGCTGCCGCCTCGGAGACGTGGCGTGGCGTGTCGAAGTCGGGCTCGCCCAGCTCGAGGTGGATGACGTCGCGGCCCGTCTCCTCCAGGGCGCGGGCACGGGCGGCCGCCTCGAAGGCCGTCTCCGTGCCGATGCGCTCCATGCGCCTGGCGAGTCTCACGCGAATGGTCCTCCTCCTCAGTTGGCCAAGTGTACCGATGCGAGGGCGGCCGGTCGGGCGCGCGGGTTGCTATACTTTCCGAAGCGTCTGATACATCCCATGCGCCTCACGGCGCGCTCAGGAGAGCGATTCACCAATGACGATGTCCGAGACCTCTCGAGAGTCGATCCCGATGACCGGCGTGCCGGCTGGCGAGCCGCTCGTGTCGGTGACCGATGCCGCATCGCGCAAGGTGCTCGAGCTCCGAGCGCGTGAGGGCAAGGCCGATGCTCGCCTCCGCCTGTTCGTGAAGGCCGGCGGATGCTCGGGCTTCAGCTATGGCCTCGCCTTCGACGACAAGATCAACGACGGCGACATGATCGAGGACCACTCCGGCGTGCCGGTCGTCATCGATCAGTTCAGCCAGCAGCACGTGGCCGGCGCCGAGATCGACTACGTCGATTCGCTCATGGGCTCCGGATTCGCGATCAACAACCCGAACGCGGTGAGCAGCTGCGCCTGCGGCTCCTCCTTCAACACCGACGGGTCCCCCGCCAAGGCCGGCGGCTGCGCCCACTAGACATCGCCTCCTCAGCGACCTGAAGCCCCGGCCCCGCCGGGGCTTCTTCGTTACTCGCCGGAACCGTCGTCCTCGAAGACCGATGCGCCCGCGGTGACCGTCCGGCGCGCGTCCCCGCCCAGCGATGGCGGCAACGGGCGCGCCACGGCGATGACCGGGACATGCCGCTCGACCAGACTCCGCGTCCCCGCGATGCCGAGCTCGTCGAAGAGCAGCCCGAACTTCGCGCGCAGGTTCGCCGCGATCTGGGCCGAAGCGTCTGGGGGGAGCGTCCACAGCCGGCGCTTGAACGGCCCGATCGCCTTCTTGCGCGTCTTGTAGAGGAACTGCTCCTCGGTCTCGCCGGGCTTGCGCTCGTCCGCCGCGTTGACGCGACACCACTCGATCATCTCCTCGCGCAGGTCGTCGGGCAGGCCGCCGGAGTCGAACAGGATGTTCTGGAAGCCCGTGGCGAGGTGGATCTCCGCAGTGCCGTGCTCCGGGAAGTGGTTGAACGCGTCGTCCGGAAGCGTCGACGCGCCGTGCTGCACGCAGCCGGCGAGACCGTACTCATCGCGCGCCACGCTGGAAAGCCGGTGCAGCGTGTCGAAGTCGATCTTCACCTCGGCGACGCTCCCGTCCGGCCTCGGCACCCCGCCGTGGCTCGTTCCCGTCTGAACGCTCACCTTGCTGATCCCGTCGATGCCCTCGCCCAGGGCTCCGCGGTAGCCGTCGAGGTAGGCGCGAAGCTCCTCCTCGGTCGAGTTCGACTTCCCGACCTCGCCGATCTCGCCACCGACACTGACGGTGACCCCCTCCGGCTGCAGCCCGCGGATGAGCCGGGTCAGCTCCGCGCTGTTCTCCGCGTTCACGCGCTGCTGCTCCTCGACCGTTGGCTGTGAGAGGTCGACCAAGGTCGAACTGTCGATGTCGATGTTCAGGAAGCCCGCGCCGACGGCCTCGCGCGTGAGGTCCCGAAGTCCCTCGAGCTCGGCGTCGGCATCGGTCGCCCACTTCGTGGCGTTGAACTGGAAGTGGTCACCCTGGAGGAAGACCGGAGTCCGCCAGCCCTCGCGCATGGCGGCCGCGAGGATCACTGCTGTGTACTCGTCCGGCCGCTGGTCGGTGTAGGCCATCTCGCTCTTGGCGATCTCGAAGATGACGGTCGCGGCGTCCCGCTCCAGCGCCGCCGCGAACGCCTGGCGGGCGGTGAGGTAGGCCACCACACGCACGTTGATCGCGGGGACCGTGAACCGCGTGGGGTCGATCTCGCCGCGGCCGCGTGCCATGTACAACTCGTGAATCGAGGCTGAGCCGCAGCGGAGGGCCTGCGACGCGCTCCAGATCACCCATCGCGCGGCCTCCCGCAGCTCCGCATCCGCGCCGAAGACCGCATCGAAGACAAGTCCGTCGAGCAGCTCCTCGCGGAAGCGACGCTCGTCGACGACCTCGACTCCGGCGCTGCTGATCGCCACCACGCCGTTCAGGCGAGTCCGAAGGTCTGCCGAGGGCGTGGCGGTCATTTGGCCATGCTAGCGAACGGCCGATGCGAGCGTGAACGCCAGCAATGGCGCGATCCCCAGCCCGACTGCGGCCGCGAGGAGATACCAGTCGCGCGCGGCGCGACGGTCGGCGACCCCGCGGCGAACCAGGCCGGTGGTCCACCAGCGCACGGCGGACAGTCCGCCCACGTAGAGGAGCGCCGAGAGGCCAACGACGCCGACGGCGAAGGGGCGCACCTCGTCGCAGTCACCGAACGACAGCGGTCCGCCCGGCGGGCAGGAGGCCGTGAGCTCGCCGCCGATGAGGAGCACGGCGGCACCGAGGGTGAGCGCCGACCAGAGAAGGTGCGACGCCAGGTTCAGCGGCGGGCGAGCGCGGTGCTGCGTGCCGTCGCGTCGCGGGCGTCACGGCTCGTGATGCGGCGGTACTCGAAGAACAGGTAGACGCAGCCCGCGGCGCCCAGGCCGGCCACGAGCAGCCCGAAGGCCACGGCGACAAGTGGGAACGGGTTCTGGTTCAGCTTCGGCATGAACGTGCCCCCCGCGAGGTTGAAGGCGAGCAGCGGGATGAGGACCAGGACGACGAACAGGAAATTGAGCAGCGTGAACACGCGGATGAAGGACCAGCCGAACCCGCGCCGCCCGCGCGCCGCCTGGATCGCCACCGCCATCACGATCAGCAGCGCGAAGTTCCCGCTCGCGACGCCCATGGCGATCAGGAACCCCACGTCCTCGCTGAACCGCAGGAACGGGATGATCACCGTTACGAGGTAGTAGACGTAGTTCGGGATGTAGGCGAGCACGAAGTACACGAACAGGAACAGCGGCACGCCCTTGAGCAGGGCGACGAGCCACGTCTCGTAGCCGTACAGGAACCAGCTGCTGAAGTCGTCGGCCCAGCTCAGCAGGCGTGTGAACGCGCCGCGCGAGCGATATCCCTGGTACGTGGTCGTCATCGGTCAGTCCAACCGTCCGTCGGTCTGTTCCAGCAGGAACGTGATGAGCGCCTGGAGGTTGCTGTCCGGCAATGATGCCTCCGGGTGCGCCGGCATCCCGGTCGCCACCCCGTCGTTGTAGTTGACGGCCGAGTCACGGATCCAGAGCTCCAGGAACGCGCGCGGGTCCTCCGCGTAGTCGGCGATCATCTGGTCGAGCTGCGAGGGAACGACCGGAAGGTCGGTGATGACGGCGGAGCTGATGCCCCGGATGTCCGGGCCTGAGCCGGTTCCCTCGAGCTCGGGCCCGTGGCAGCCCTGGCACCCCGCGGAGACGTACACCTGCGCACCCGCCTCCGGCGTGTCCTCCACGTCCTCCGGAGCGTTCGCGGCGGCCTCCTCCGCCCAGCTCTCGACGAGGGTCACGACGGCCTCGAGCTGCTGCTCGTTCAGTGGGCCGCCAACCTCGGAGCTCCAGGCCGGCATGGGCGACCTCACATTGCCCGAGACCACCACCCCGCCGTAGCTCACCACGAGGTGGACGTAGTTGGGGTTGACTCGCAGCTTCTCCGCCAGGTCCGCCGTGTGCAGCGAGGGCGCCGTTCGTCCGGACGGGTCGTTCGGGATCAGGCCGCCCTCTCCCTCGGCCCCGTGACAGCGGGCGCAGCCAGCCGCCCTTGGGTCGGTCTTGCTCACGGAAAAGATGACCTCCCCGAGTGGGATCAGATCCTCCTCGTAGTGCGCCCCGAGCGCCGCGCGCCGGGACTCGTCGGTGAGCCAGTACGCGACCGTAAAAGCACCCATGACGAGGAGCAGAATCACGCCCAGGGTCTTGAGACGCATCCGTCAGGCGCAGTGCGGGATGTCGGCCACTGCGCGGGAATCGAAGGTCACGGTCCCGGGCGGCGGGCCGTTGATGATCTCGCGTGTGTCGATGATGTAGACGCCCTCCTCCACGCGCACATTGAAGCGGTCCATGCCACGGGGCGCGGGGCCGTCGGAGCGGAGCTCGCCGAGGATCGAGTACTTGCTGCCGTGGCACAGGCACTCGAACCATTGGCTCAGCTCGCAGAGCTGCGGGACCTGGCAACCGAGGTGCGGACACTTGCGGTAGAGGGCCACGACCGCGGGGCCGGGATCGGGGATGCCCTCCGCCGGCTGTCCGTTCGCTTCCACGCGCGCCCGCGCGGCCGGGTCGTTCACGAAGAACAGGTTCGCCTGGTTATAGACGTACGGGAGGCCGAACTGCCAGTCCGGCGAGAAGACGTTGACGTCCTCCGCGGTGCCCAGCGGGATCTCGGCGCCGAGCCCCTCGGTGAGGTTCGGCCACAGGAACGCGATGCTCCCGCCGATGAACTCGAGCGACAGGATTCCGACGCCCACGCCGAGGACACGCCGCATGAAGCTGCGGCGAGTGATCTCGCCGGTCGGTGGGCCGTGGACCGCCCCGTATGTCGCGCGCTGGCTCATAGGGTGAAGTAGATCCCGTCCCACGGCCAGACCCAGTTCCAGCCCGGGCCGCGGAAGAAGGAGCCGATCAGGACAGTGACAATGCCGCCCACCATCAAGGACATGAAGAACACCCAGATGAGCTTGCGGTCGCGTGCAGCCCTGTATGGGGAGCGATCGACGAACGGGATAGCCATCAGGCCGACGAGCCAGAAGGTCGGGCACGATCAGGCCCCCAACAGTGGCGTTGAAGTAGCTCAGGAGCTCCTGGAGGCCCAGGAAGTACCACGGGGCCTTCGCGACGTGCGGGGTCACGGCCGGATTCGCCATCTCCTCGAGCGGCGCCTGGATGAGGAACGACGTGACCACCAGCAGGAAGCTGATGAGGCTGGCCATCACGAACTCGGCCCGCAGCAGGTGCGGCCAGGTGAGGACCGTCTCGTCGGGGCGCTTGTCGACGCGCACCATCGACTCCTGCTTCACGTAGGCGAGCAGCCTGAAGCGCTCGGTGCCAGGGACGCCGGGCGGGCCTGGCAGCTTCGGCCCCCTCCCGCGCTCGGCGGGCAATGCGGGGGTCGGCGCCTGGGTCGGCGCGTTCTTGTCGGCGGTCGCGTTGGGTCGCTTCTCGATCGTCATCGGTCCATCCTCAGGCTACACCGGGCCGGAGATGCCGCCATCCTTCCGGATGCGCCAGAAGTGCACGATCATCAGCAAGGCGGCGACGCAGCGGGAACGCGATCACGTGGAGCACGTAGAACCGCAGCAGGGTGTTCTGGCCGACCTGGATGCCGCCGAGCAGGATGAACTCGAACTCCGAGGAGATGAGCGGCACGTAGGTCGCCATCTGGCTGCCGACGGTGATCGCCCAGAACGCGATCTGGTCCCACGGGAGCAGATATCCGGTGAAGCTCAGCGCCAGGGTCAGGAAGAGCAGCAGCACGCCGATCACCCAGTTGAACTCGCGCGGCGGCTTGTACGCACCGTGGTAGAAGACCCGCATCATGTGCAGGAAGACGGTGAGCACCATGAGATGCGCGGCCCATCGGTGCATGTTCCGCACGAACGTGCCGAAGGCGACCGATGCCTCGATGGCCTGGATGTCCTGGTAGGCGCGGCTCACCGACGGGACGTAGAAGAACATCAGGAAGAGCCCGGTCACCGTCAGCGCGAGGAACAGGAAGAAGCTGATCCCGCCGAGGCAGAAGGTGTACGTGTAGCGCACCGCGTGGCGCTTCACGCGCACCGGGTGCAGGTGCAGGAAGACGTTGTTCATCACCGCCAGCGCGCGCGTGCGGCTGGTGGTCGGGTAGGGCTGCCGGAAGAGCGACCGCCAGACCGTTGACTCCTTGATGCCGCGCACCACGGACCCGAGCAGCTCGCTCACCGCTCCACCATCGGGCCGGCCTGCTGGCCGACCTGTCCGAGCACGTTGTCCTTGTAGCTCTCCAAGAGCACCTTCCCGTCAGGCGTGAACCGCTCGAGCTCGAGGCGGTCCATGGTGATGCAGTTGGTCGGGCAGCGCTCGACGCACAGGTTGCAGCGGATGCAGCGCTCCTCGTCGATGACCATCGCGATCCCGCGCGGCCACGACTGGAAGAGGTCCACCTCCGGGTCGTCGCCCCCCACCTGCGCCTTGTCGATCATGTAGATCACGCCCTCGGGGCAGACGTCGGCGCAGAGCCCGCACAAGATACAGCGAGGCCCGTCGATGTTGATGTTGTGGTTGCACTGGAGGCAGCGCGTGCCCTCGGCGATCGCCCCTCGGGTGTCGTAGCCGACCTCGACGAGGCTCACGAAGTCGCGGCGCAGCTCGGGCGGCGCCATCGGGATGTGCTGCCGCTCGGTCGCCTCGTAGAAGCGCGGCATGTCGTGCTCGAGGCTCTGCGTGATGACCGCGCGGTTGATGACGGGCAGCTCCTCGAGCTCCTCGCCGCGCAGGCCGGCAGAGCCAGCGGTCGACGGCGCGCGCCGCGCGCCGGCCGAGGCCCGCGGCCTCGATGATCGTCGCGGGGCCGGTCACGAAGTCCCCGACGGCGAAGACGCCGTCCACGTTCGTCCCGAACGTGTCGTTGTTCACGGTCACCTTGCCGCCCTTGAACGCGAACTTGAGCTCGTTCATGCGACGGCCCCTGGCGTCGGTGGGCGTCGTGCCGTTCAGCGGCTGCGTGCGCCAGGAGGAGAGCGAGCCGCCCTCGCACGATCTCGCGCGTATCGGTCACGCCGACGTGGCGGTTCAGCGGCGCGCCGAACTCGCCGAGCACGTTGTTGTCGGGCGCCTGGCTGGTGCACGGGATGACCATGTCGCACGGCACCGTGAACTCGCTGCCCGGGATCGGCTCCGCGGTCCGTCGGCCGGTCGCGTCCGGTGGGCCGAGCTGGGTGCGCTGGAAGGTCATGCCGGTGACGCGGCCGTCGGGGCCGGCGACGACTTCGACCGGGCTGGCGAAGTACTCGAACTGCACGCCCTCGAAGCGAGTCTCGTGCTGCTCCTCCTCGTCCACGACCATCTCGTCCGGCCCTCGGCGGTAGAGGATGGTCGAGGTCTTGGCGCCCAGGCGGAGGGCGGTGCGCGACGAGTCCATGGCGGTGTAGCCGCCGCCGATGACGACCACGTGCTCCCCGACCCACTGCGGCTGCCCGAGGTTGGCGCGCTTGAGGAAGTCGACGCCGTAGATCACGCCGTCGAGCTCCTCGCCCGGGACGTTCATGGCGACCGGGTACATGCAGCCGGTGGCGACGAGGACGGCTCCGTGCTGCTCCTTGAGCTGGTCGAGCGTGACGTCGCGGCCGATCTCGACGTTGTAGTGGAACTGCACGCCGTGCTTCGCGACCCAGTTGACGTCGAGCTCGATGACGTCGCGCGGCAGCCGGAAGGCCGGAACGCCGATGAGGGTCGTGCCCGCCACCGGACGGCAGTGCCTCGTAGACGTGGACCTCGTGGCCCCACGCGGCGAGCTCCTTCGCCGCCGAGAGTCCCGCCGGACCGGCACCGATGACGGCCACGCTGAGCCCCGTCGCGGGCTGCACGATGACGTTGTCCGGCATGTTGTTGCCGTAGTGCCAGTCGACGAGGAAGCGCTTCATGGCGCGGATGGCGAGTGGCTTGTCGATGTCGGCGCGGCGGCAGGCCTTCTCGCACGGCGCGGAGCACACGTAGCCGCAGATCGCCGCGACCGGGTTGGGATCGCGGGCGAGGATGTAGCCCTCCTCGAAGCGACCCTCGGCGGCAAGCATCAGGTAGCCCCGGCAGTTCGTGTTGACCGGGCAGCCTTCCTGGCACTCGATGTTGCACTGAAGCCAGTCCACGCCGACCTCGGCGGTCTGGAACCTCAGCGGTATCGCCGTATCTGAGATCACTGCGGCTGTCGCCCTCCGGGCGGCGTCCGACCAATTGGCTTGATGAGCGGCGACGCCGATGCTACCCGTTCGCGAGGAGGAGGCGCAAACAAGCGGCGCCTCAGCGGGCGAGGGTGACGCGCCGGAAGCCCTCCGCCGCGCGGTAGCCCGCGCGCTCGCCGAGCTCCTCGCTGCGCCGCCGGACCCAGCGCGCGATCTCGTCGAAGGACCGGAACTGGCTCGCGTGGTGCGCGAGCGCCGCGATCTTGCGCTCGAGCGTCGCGCTGATGTCGACGATCTGGTTCGCCTCGTTCGTGCTCCACAGGTACAGCTCGGCGACCTTCCACGGGCCGACGCCGGTGTCGAGGTGCTCGCGGAAGTTCAGCGGATCGCGCGCCGTTGGGAAGACGGCGTCGACCGTCGCCTCTCCGACCGCGCGGTGGTCGGGGTGGTTCACCCACTCGTTGTTCACGAACAGCACGGTCGGGTCGTGCGTCATGACCGCCTCGGGCCGGAACGAGCGGACCGCGTACGTGATGCGCTCTCGGAGCGCCAGGGTGGCCTGCACCTGGCCGTCGGGCTCGTCCAGGAAGTCGACGCCCTCGACGCCGATCTCCGCGGCCGCCGCGCGCTGCTCCCGCTCCCGGACCTGGGCGATCTGTGCGGTGTCGGCGTTGGGATCGTCGCTCCCCTTCTCGCCGCGCGTCACGACCAGATAGCGCACGACCGCGCCCTCACCGGTCCAGCGCGCCACCGTTGCCGCGGCACCGAACTCGATGTCGTCGGGGTGCGCCGCCACGACGAGCACACGCTCGGGCGTCGGCAGCCTGTCGTCCGGCATGCGTCAGGCCGTGACGCGCTCGACGGCCGGCGGCAGATCGGCGCCAACGGCCCCGGCCAGGGTCGGTGGCAGGAGCCTCACGACTGCCGGAGAGCGGAGGGGGTTGCTGCCGCGGCACGTGAAATAGAGGATCTGGTGACGTGCGGAGAGCTGCTCGATGGTGCGTGCGGTCCGTTCGGCGCGGGCCTCGTCGAAGTTGACGAGGGTCTCGTCCATGACGATCGGCAGCGGCTCCGCCTCGTCGGCGAAATGCTCGATGAGCCCGAAGCGCAGCGCGAGATAGAGCTGCTCCTGCGTGCCGCGCGAGAGCGCGCCGATGGCCACCTGCTTGCCGTCCACGCGCTCGAGGCCGTCGATCGCGCCGCCGAGCGGCGCGACGATCCTGACCCAGCGCCCATCGGTCCAATCCGCGAGGAACGCCTCCGCGGTCTTGATCACGCCGGGCCGATGCTCGCGCTCGTAGCGCTGCCGCGTCCGCTCCATCAGCCCGACGGCGAGCCGCCGGACGCTCCAGTCCTCCGCCTCCGCCTCGAGACGCGAGACGAGGTCGGCGTGGTGCTGCCGCGCCGCGCTCATCTCGACGGAGGCCTCCAGCGTCTCGATCTGCCGCTGGAGCGCGCCCATCTCGCGGAGGACGAGGTCGCGGGCGGCCGCCATCGCGTCGAGCTCGGTCCGGATGACCGCGAGCCGATCGCGCACCTCGCCGATGTCCTCGACCGCCTCGATCTCGGTCACCAGCCGATCGGCCGCGTCGCCGTGGCCGCTGAGGATCGCCAGCGACTGCCGCGCTCGCGACGCGTCCTCCTCGAGCGCGCGGCGCCTCTCGAGACGGGCGACGCTCTCGCGCAGCTCAGCCTCGGACGCCACGCCGCATTCCTCGAACAGGGCGGCCAAAGCGGCGGCGTCCTGCTCACGCCGCCCCGCGGCCTTCTCGTGGTCCGCGGCCATCTCGCGCAGCTCCTGCTCGATGCGCGCCGCCTCCTCCTGCACCAGCACGGCCGACCGCAGCTCTGCCGCCGAGCGCGTCGACGGCCGCCGGGATGGAGTCCGGCTTGGCGCGACCGAGGTCGGCCAGCAGGCCGGTCGCCTGCTCGCCGACGGCGTCGCGGCGCGCGGCGAGCCTGTTGACCGTCTCCGACGGCCTCGTCGCGGCGCCGGATCGTGGCGCGTGCCGCCGTCGCGGCCTCGAACAGGCTCAGCACGGTCTCGCGGTCGAGCTCCGGATCGTATCCGTGGGCGGACAGCCATCCGCGCCACTCGGTCGCTGCCCTGTCGCGGGCGCTCGCCGCCGCCTCGAGGGCCGTTCGGGCGGCGTCTCGGACGCGCGACGCCTGCTCGAGGCGGTCCGCCGCCATTCCGCGCCGCTCCTCGACCGCGGCACGCCGAGCGGCCGGCGGCTCTCCGCTCCAGCCACGCCGAGTCGTGAGCCACCACGCCGCTCGCCGCCGCGAGCAGTCCCACGACCGCCACGGCCGCGCCCGCTGCCGGAGCGCCCATCAGCGCGAGCACCGCGGCCACGAGCAGCGAGAGGCCGGCGACGGAGATCGGCAGCCAGCGAGGCGCCGGCGGGGCGGGCGCTGCGGTCTCCGTCGCCGGAGCCGCGTCCGCGCTGAGGCGCCGGTCGAGCGCGTCGCGCTCCGCGGAGGCCTCGGCCACCGCGGCCTCGGCCGTCCCGAGCTCGATCTCGCGTCGGTCGACGTCGCGCGCGGCACCCTCGAGCAGGTCGCGGAACCGGCCGCCCAGAGCCGACCGGGTGGCGACCGACAGGTCGAGCGCGGCGACGCGCTCCTCCGTCCAGCCGTCGCCGAGCTGGGCCAGCGTCTCCGCCAGCTGGCGCTCCGCCGACGCGAGGTGCTCCTCGGCCTCGCGCAGGGCTCCGGCCTCCCCGCGCACCGACGCCTGCGCCTCCAGCAGGCCCTCCACGTCCGAGCGTCGGGCCAGGAGCGCATCGTCCGGCTGCAGCTCTGCGAGCGCGCTCCCGGCGCGCCGGCGACGCGCGCCGCGGCGTCGTCCACCCGCTCCTGCGACGCGCGCAACGCCGCCTCGAGCCTCGTGAAGCGCTCGAGCGCCCCGGCCACCCCTCCACCCGGATCCGGCTCGGTCGCGAGCGCCGCCTCGGCCGCGCGCAGCTCCTGCGTCGGCTGCCAGCCGGCGACGATGCGCTCGAGGCGCCGCCGCTCGCTCGCCGAGCGAGTCGATCGACGTCGCCAGGCGCTCCTGCTCCGCCTCCATCTCCGCGAGGCCCTTCCGGGCCGACGCGTAGTCGGCCGGCAGGTCGAGGCTGCTCAGCGTGCGCTCGACCTCCTCGATCTCCTTCAGCAGCTGGTTGATCCGCGGGTTCGAGCCACCGGGCTTGAAGAGCCCCGCGACCTCGCCCCGCAGTCCGGTCTCGACCGCCAGCGCCGACGCGGCGCCGGTCCCGAGCCCGGCCCCGTAGATGCGAGCCGCCACGCCGCCCTCGGTCAGCCCCTTGAGCTCGGAGAGCTCCTCGAGCCGGAACGCGAAGACATTGCGATAGACCGAGGCCTCGACGCCGTGGAGCAGCCGCGAGAGGAACTCCGGCCCGCGATCGACGCCGTCCTCGCCGGTGACGTGGACGGCCCCCTGCCCGCCGCGGTCGCCGTACCGCTCGATGCGGAA
The DNA here is from genome assembly GCA_963840205.1 of uncultured Chloroflexia bacterium. Lineage (GTDB taxonomy): Bacteria > Chloroflexota > Limnocylindria > QHBO01 > QHBO01 > JACDBZ01. Next base: position 486,290 of record CAWIXZ010000010.1, on the reverse strand, counting down.
CGGCACGCTCATCGGCCGTGACGACGTCGAGCCACCCACCGCGACGGCCGCCGGCCACAGCCGGGTACTGGTTCGTCTCGAATCCGAAGAGGATGGCCCGGATGAAGGCGAGGAGCGTCGTCTTGCCCGCCTCGTTGTCGCCGGAGACCACGGTGAGGCCGGCATCGGGCTCGAGCCGGGACTCGTGCCAGATGCCGAACCCGTCGATGAAGATGCTCTTGATTCGCATCGGCTATCCGGACTCCACCATGCGGTCGACCGCCAGGCGCTCGGCCTCGTTGAGCAGCTCGACCAGCCGCGCTCGATCAGGACGCCTCCCGCGCAGCACCTTCCGCACGCGCCCGTTCGCATAGAGCTCGTCGAGCGCCTCCTCCCAGCCTGCGGCGGCGATCGACTCCTCGTCCTCGGGCTCGGTGTCCACCTGGCGGCGCAGGGCCTCGCGCGCCGCCTCGGACTCACCGGAGAGCTCGCCGAGGAACGTGGCGGGCGCGCTGCTTCCGGCCGGGTCCGCGATCGGTCGGGTCGCGTCACGGAGGGACTCCAGCCAGGCGAACTGGCTGCCTCGCCGGGAGGCGCTCCTGCGCGAGCTGGCGGACATCGTCGCGGAGGCGTGCCGCGGCTTGAGGGATCGGTGCAGCGGTCCACGGCCGACGAGGGTCACGCGCGCGACGATCGGCCGCGCGGCGGCCTGCTGGGCGCTCTCGACGGCTGCGACGACCGCATCGATCAGCGCCTCCTCGCCGTCGACCTCGCCGATGTCCACCTCGAGCAGGTGCCAGCGCACCGCGTCGGTGGCGTGGAAGATCGGATCGGCCTTGCCGCCGGTGTCGACCTGGACGACGTAGGCGCCCCGTGGGTCGGTCTCGCCGGGATCGCGGCCCTGCGGGTTGCCGCAGTACACGACCGTCGGGTCCGCCTGCGAGAGGATCCCGGGCTTGTGCACGTGCCCGAGCGCCCAGTACTCGATGCCGGAGGCTCGCAGGTCCGACAGCGTGCACGGCGAGTACGGAAGGTGGCCGGGCTGCCCGCCGACGTTCGCGTGGAGCACGGCGACGGCGTACGGGGCGTCGGCGTCGCGGCGGAAGCGGAGGGCGAGGTTCTCGGTCACGTCCCGCACGGGATAGCTGATGCCGTAGACCCTCGCGATCTCCCGGCCATCGCGCAGGACCGGCCGCCCCTCGACCGCCTCCGCGCCGAACCGATGCACCGCATCCGGCCAGCGAACGGTGGGCTCCCAGCCCGAGAGCGGATCGTGGTTCCCGGTCACCACGAACGAGGGGATCCCGGCGGTCGCGAGCCGCTCGAGCCCGTCGCGGAAGCGGACCTGCGCGAGGAGCGTGCGGTTCGCGTGCTCGAACGCGTCCCCGGCGACCACCGCGAAGTCGACCTGCTCGTCGAGGGCGAGCTTCACGATCCGCTCCCACGCCTGGAGCGTCGAGTCCCTCAGCGCGCGGGCAACGTCCGCCGGGGCCTCGGCGGTGAGCCCGACGAACGGGCTGTCGAGGTGCAGGTCACCGGTGTGGAGGAAGCGAAACGGCTCGATCGGCACGGCGAGCCAAGCCTAGCGATTCGCCGCGACAGCTTGTCGGTCGCGACGCGCTCGGTCGTCCCTCAGGGGATGGGGTCGAGCAGCACGACGAGGCCGATGACGAGGCCGATGACGAGGAGGCCGGCCACGGCGACCGCCACGCTCAGGAGGAGCACGCTGCGCTCCTGCTTCACCCGGCGAGCACCGCCATCAGCTGGTCGACGTGCTCATCGGGCTTCACCTGCGCGAGGACATGCTCGATGCGGCCGTCGGGACCGATGACGAACGTGCTGCGCTCGACGCCGTCGTACTCGCGGCCCATGAACTTCTTCTGGACCCAGACCCCGTAGGCGTCGGCGACGCGGTGCCCGGTGTCCGACAGGAGCCGATACGGGAGCGAGTACTTCTCCCGGAACTTCACGTGGCTCTTCACGCTGTCCGGCGACACGCCGAAGACCTCCGCGTCGGTCGTCGTCACCCGCGACCAGTTGTCCCGGAGGCTGCACGCCTGCTTCGTGCAGCCCGGCGTGTCGTCCTTCGGGTAGAAGTAGAGGACGTAGCGTGAGCCGGCGAGCGATCGGCTGGAGACGGTCGAGCCGTCGTCGGCGGCCATCTCGAACTCCGGAGCCGGGTCTCCGACGGCGAGGCGGGTCATCCGCGAGAGTCTAGCGTCGAGGCGCCCATCTCCTCGATGGCGACGAGCACCGGTGGCAGCTCCCTTGCCTCGATTCGCGCCGCCAGCGCATCGGCGAATGCCTCGATCGCCCCGGGGGCGCCCGCGAGATCGTGGTCGCCGCCCTCGACCAGCTGGATCACCGGGTCGTTGCCGGCGGCACGGAGCACCTCGCCGAGCAGGCGCGTCTCGTCCGCATCGGCCCAGGCGTCGTCCGTGCCGTGCGCGATGACGACGTTGCGGTGGAGCATCGTGGCCAGCGCCAGCGGCGGCGTGCGAAATGCCTGCTCCCAGCCGGCGAGCTCGAGCGTGACGTCCTCTCCGCCGATCTGGAAGGTCGCGCGCGGCTCGTGGCGCTCGACCCGCTCGATGAGCTCCTCGGAGAGCCGGTCGAGGGTCGCGACGGCCGGGTGCTGACGGTCCCGGCCGGTCCGGCCGCGGTGCGCGACGCCCTGACGGAGCACGTCTCGGAACGACCTGGCGGATGGACCGATGAGACCCACGGCGCCCACCGCCGGGTCGCCGATCGCGACGCTGAGCGCCACGACCGCCCCCTCGCCGTGGCCGACGATGGCCGTGCGCCGCAGGTCCAGCTCCCGGCGCGAGCGCATGGCGCCGATCGCGTCGCGCGCGTCGTCGATACGCGTGAAGAGGTCGGCCGCCTCCCACGTTCCGTCGGACTCGCCGCAGCCCCGTGGGTCGTAGCGCAGGCTCGCGACGCCACGCTCGGCGAGTGCCTCGGCAAGCCGCAGCAGCAGGCCCTCACCCGATGTGTCCCGCGCGAACCACGAGGGGTGGCGAGCGCGGTCCCAGCCGCCATCGCGGTCGCGCGGCAGCCACGAAGGGACGAGCAACGCCCACGGGAGTCGCGCGGAGTCCGACGCATCCGGCATCGTGAGCGTAGCGGCGAGCGAAAGGTCGCCTGCCCGGAAGCGGAGGTTTTCGAGGCGCGACATCGGCCGATGGTACGCTCCGGCCGAGCCATGTCCGCTCCCCAGCCCCCTCCCCCTCCGGCCTTCGCGCCCCCGCCCGAGCCCGTGGCATTCGTGCCCGATCCGCGCGCCGAGCTGCCCTCCGGCGCGGAGGTCGTCGTCGTCGGTGGCGGGATGCTCGGGGCGTCCGCGGCCTACCACCTCGCGCGTGCCGGCATGCGGCCGCTCGTCATCGAGGCTAACGCCCCCGCGAGCGGCGCCTCCGGCCGCAACGCAGGGATGGCGCTCGCGGGGCTCGGCGGTCACTTCCCGCGGGTGACACGCCTCGTCCAGGAGGCCGGAGGGCGCTCGATCCTCGACTACACGACCCGCTCCCTCGACATGCTCGAGGCGTGGGACGGCGAGCTCCCCGGCGGCATCGAGTGGGACCGATACGGGTCGCTCGACCTCGCCACCGACGAGGTCGAGGAGGCGCACCTCCAGTCTGCGAGCGCCATCAAGACCGCCGAGGGCCTCGACGTGCGGCTCGTGCGCGGAGATGAGCTGCGGGAGCTCGCGCCGTCGGTGTCGCCGCACCAGGTCCGTGCCGCCGCGTGGACGACGCGGGACGCGACGCTCAACCCGTTCAGGCTCGTCTACGGGCTGCTGGACGCGACGCGGGCGATGGGCGGGACCGTCGCCACCGGCGTGCGAGTCGAGCGCGCTGCTGTCGCGCGGGGGACGCGTGGCGGGGGTGTCCACCAGCCACGGGGACGTCGACTCGCCGGCGGTCCTGCTCGCGACGAACGCGTGGACCCCGGCCCTCGCCCCGCATATCGGGGAGAACCTCACGCCCATCCGCGAGACGGTGTGCGTGACCGAGATGCTCGCCACCTCCATCGGTCGGTTCGGATACGAGACGAACCAGTGCAACGAGTACTGGCGCCAGATGCGAACCGGCGAGGTCGTCATCGGCGGCTACGCCGTGGCCGACGAGGGGATGGGCATCGGCTCCTACTCGATCAGGGTTCGCCCGCAGCTGCCCCCGCTCCTGGCGGCGCTCCTTGCGCGGCTGCATCCGGCGCTGGCGGACGCGCGGATCATCCGCTGCTGGGCCGGAACCCTCGACTTCGCGTCGCTCGAGATGCCGATGGCGGGCCCGCTCCCGGCCGAGGATGGCACGCTGCTGCCGGGCGGATACGTCGGGTGTGGGCTGACCGGGCATGGCCACCCGTACGCCCCGATCCTCGGGATGCTGCTCTCCGAGCTCATCGCCGGTGGGGCGGCCCGGACGCTGTCGCTCGCGCCATTCGACCCGCGCCGTTACGTCGGCCGGAGCCACGCGCCCACGTGGCTGGCCCCGTTCGAGGGCGTCCACGCCGTCCCTCGCTGATCCTCAGCCGAGCAGCGGCCTCCACGTGCCGAGCGCCACGCTCACACCGACGGCATCGATGGCCAGCACGACGGCGCCCGCGAGCCAGCCCCAGTCCCCCGGTCGCATGCGCTGGACCCTCGCCACGCTCCGGCACTCCTTCGCACCGAGCCCGCGTGCCTGCATCGCCAGCGACAGCCGAGTGGCGCGGCGCACCGCGCCCACGAGGAGCCCCAGGAGCAGGCCCGCGAAGAGCCTGGCCGCCGCGAGCGGCGACCGGCCGGCGTCGACCCCACGGGCGCGTCGAGCGAGGGCGGCTGTCTGCCAGTCCCGGGCGAGCGCCGGGATCAGCCTGATGGCCGCCAGTGCGCCGACCGCGAAGCGCGGCGACACGCGAAGCTGCTGGATGAGGGCGTCGGCGATGTCGGTCGGCTGGCTGGTCGCCGTGGCCAAAATTCCCGCCAGGCCGATCGCGAGGAGCCGGATGGAGAGGCCCACGCCGTCGAGCAGCGTCTCGGAGCCGATGCGGACCGGTCCCAGCTCGACGAACGTCGCCCCGGCCTGACCTGGAGCGAACAGCACGTTCGCAAGACCGATGGAGATCGCCGTGAGACCGATGAGCCACGACCTCCTGCCGAGCGCGAGCGGCTCGAGCCCCGAGACGGGCACCAGGGCGACCAGCGCGGCGAGGATCACGGCCGCGGTGACGCCGTCGAGCGAGGCGAACAGCGCCACCATCAGGACGAGCGCCGCGCCCAGCTTGGCGAGGGGATTCGCCCGGGCGAGCGGGGCCGACGGCCGCGGCTCGAGAGGCATGAGGAGTCGCATCAGTCGCGCCCCGGGAGGTCGATGACGCGATCCGCGACTGCCCGCACGAAGCCCTCGTCGTGGGTAATGAAGCAGACGCCGTGGCCGTCGTCGCGCAGCGCGATCAGCAGGGCGGCGAGCTCGGCGGAGCCCGCGGGATCCTGGCCGAACGTGGGCTCGTCGAGGATCAGCACGGGGGGCGCGGTGGCGAGGGCCGAGCCGACCGAGAGGCGCCGCTTCTCGCCGCCCGACAGGGTGAACGGGTTGGCGGCGGCCAGGTGGGCGAGCTCGAGGCGCGCCAGGAGCTCGTCGGCGCGGGCCGACGCGGCTATCTCACCGAGGCCGGCGCGGTGCGGGCCGAGTATCAGCTCCTCTCGGACCGTCCCGGTGAGGAACTGGTGCTCGGGGTCCTGGAAGACGCTGCCGATGTGGCGCACCAGCTCCCTGGCCGGCCAGCCGGCGAGTGCCCGGGATGTCCGGCCCGGTGCGAGGGCGTCCGTGGCGACCACCCGGCCCTCGCGGGGCGCGATGAGGCCGCCGAGGAGCAGTGCGAGCGTGGACTTGCCGCTCCCGTTGCGACCCGTGATGGCCACCGCCTCCGACGCCCGCAGCTCGATGTCCAGCGGGCCGACCGCATCGGTCAGCGATGCCGGGTAGCGGAACGACGCTCCCTTGGCCTGGACGAGCGGCTCGCCGGGCGTGGCCTCCCTCGCGGAGCTCGGGACGGAGAAGCCGGGCGCCCAGATGCGCGCCTCCGGCGTCGTCCCGTCGAGGATCCGCGATGGCGGACCGTCGGCCGCCACCCCGCCCCCGGCGGCGATGACCACGACGCGGTCGACGAGCGTCAGCCAGCCACGAACGTGATGCTCGACCACCACCAGGGTCGCGTCGCGCGGCTCGAGCGCCCGCGCGAGCCCGTCACGCAGCCGCGCGGCGCCGTGGCGGTCGAGGTTCGCCGTTGGCTCGTCCAGCAGCAGCAGGCCCGGCTCCAGGGCGAGCGTGCCCGCCAGGGCGAGCCGCTGGCGCTCGCCGCCGGAGAGCGCATCGGTCGAGCGCTCGGGACCGTAGGGGAACTCGACCGCCTCGAGGGCGGCTTGCACCCTGGCGGGAATCTCCGCCGTCGGGACGCATCGGTTCTCGAGCCCAAAGGCGACGTCGTCGCCGGCGCGGCCCATGACCAGCTGCGACTCCGGATCCTGGAAGAGCAGGCCGGTGCGGTCCAGCGCCTGGTGCGGCGGCACGCCGTCAACCAGCAGGCGGCCTTCGGTGTCCGTGGTCTCCGGGTCCAGGAGACCCGCGAGCGCCGTGAGCAGCGTCGACTTGCCCGATCCCGAGCGACCGAGGAGGAGCACTCGCTCCCCCGGCTCGACACGCAGGTCCAGTCCGCGCAGGGCCCAGTCGCGCCGACCGGGGTGCCGCACCCCCCACCCCCGTGCGTCGATCCCGACGGGGCGGGCGCTCAGACCTCGCGTTGCTCGCGCCCCGCTGCGAAGTCGCTCAGCACGCCGGCGGCCACCAATGCCCGCATCAGCGACCAGCCGCCGATCCCGGCGATGAGGATCCCGCTGATCACGGTCGCCGTGACGAACGTCGCGCTGAACTCGGGCCCGACGTCTGGGAAGTAGATCACCAGGTCGTGGATCGCCGCGCCGATGCCCGCCAGGGCCGCCCCGAGCACGGCGACCGGCAGCGTCCACCGGCGGTACAGGAAGGCTGCGAACGCGAGCTCCGCGCCTCCACCCTGGATGGCGCCGGAGAGCAGCGTGTCGGCGCCCCACGGCGAGCCGCCCACCAGCGTCGAGACGGCGGCGGACACGATCCCGGCGAACAGCGCCGCGCCGGGTCTGCGGACGATGAGCGCGACCAGCACGCCGGGCAGCAGGTAGACGCCATAGAGCACCGCCTGCGCGGCCGGGAACGCAGCGAACAGCGGCGTGGCGGCGAGGTAGGTCGCGTTCCACGCCACCAGCGCCACCCCCAGCGCGGCCGAGACGGCGGCGGCCACCACGATGTCGACCAGCCGCCAGCCGCTCCGCCCACTCCGGCGGCCTGTCATTCCGACGGTCCCCCGAGCGCGGTCTCGACCACCAGCAGGACACCGCTCTCGAGTCGCACGGATGCGGGCACGGCCACCACCTCGTTCGAGAGGCCGCGGGACCGTCCCATCGCGAGCGTGGCTCCCGCGAGCGGCCATTTCAGGCCCTCGGTCGTCACGCCCGAGGCGTCGCCCGCCCACCGCAAGGAGCGTCACGAGGTCTCCGGGCCTGCCTGACAGCTCGCGGCGCGAGCCACCGTGCAGCGCGCTGACCCGTGCGGGCCCGCGCACCGCGGCGAGGCCGCGCCCGGCGAACGCGCCATCCGCCAGCAGCAGCAGGTTCGCGAGCTCGTGGTCGAGCCGGGCACCACCGGTCGCGCCGAGGATCGTGACCTCGGTCGCGCCGGCGGCGTACGCGGCCTCGACGGCCAGCTCCGTGTCCGAGGCCTCCTTATCGACCGGGTGGCGCTCGACGCGAGTGCCTGCCCGCTCGAGGCGCTCGACGAGCGCCGGGTCCACCGAGTCGAGGTCGCCGATCAGGAGCTGCGGACGACGGCCGAGGCGCTCGAGCGACTCAGCGCCGCCGTCGGCGGCGATCGTGAGCTCGGCCGCGTCCAGGTGCGCGGCATCGGCCGGATCCAGTTCGCCCGCGGCGATCACCACGGCCTTCATCGGTGTTTCGTCAGCCCTCGTGCAGTCGGTCCGTGAAACGACGAGGGCGCGGCACGAGTGCGTCGACTCCCTGCGCTGGCATGACCCAGATCAGGTTCCGAGGGTCTGCGGGCTCTGGTGCCCGCACTCTCAGCGCTGCTGCGCTCCCCTGTCGTCTCTTGAGTTGTGGGACGAGCCTAGCACGCGCCCTATCATCGGTCGATGCACCCGAACGTCTCTCGCGTGGTCGCGGCCGCCTCCGAGGCGGGGCTCCAGATCGACGTCGAGCAGTTCCCAGAGGGGACGCGCACTGCCGCCGATGCCGCGCGTGCGGTCGGCTGCGACGTCGCCCAGATCGTGAAGTCGCTCGTCTTCATGGCCGATGCGGCGCCGATCCTCGCGCTCGCGTCGGGCGCGAATCGCGTCGACGCAGGGCGGCTCGGGGCTGCGCTCAGCGCTGCCGAGGTGCGCCGCGCTGACGGGGATGAGGCGCGCGCGGCGACCGGCTTCGCGATCGGCGGCATCCCGCCGTTCGGACATGACCGGCCGCTCACCGTGCTCATCGACCGAGACCTGCTCTCGCACGACCGCCTCTGGGCCGCGGCCGGACTCCCGGACGCCGTCTTCGCGATCACGCCCGACGCCCTGGTCAATGCCAGCGGCGGGCGGGTGGTGGACCTGGCCGAGCCAACCTCCGCCTGAGCTTCGAGCCACCTCCGCCGGCATGCCCCTCTGGACGATCCTCGCCCTGGTCGGCGCCGCGGGCGCCGCCATCGTGCTGCTCTCGGCCCTCGTGCTGCGCTCCACGGGTGCGAGCCTGCGGACCGGCCGCCGCCTGGCGGGACCGCCCGAGGCGCGGGTCGGCACGCTGCTCGACGCGAGGGAGGCGGTGGGACGGACGCTCCGCGTGGCCGGGCGCATCCGGTGCCGGGACCCGCTGGAGGCCGGGCACGGGGAGCGGCTGGTGGCGTACCACCGCGACGTCGAGGTCCGCATGGCGCGGAGCGGCTGGCGCAGCGTCGAGCGCCTGCGGGAGACGCGCTCGTTCGAGCTGTGGGATCACGACGGCTCCCTCACCATCGACCCGTCCGCGGCGGCCGAGCCGCTGATCACGATCCCGGCGGTGTGGCGGGGCGACCCGGCCGAGCTCGAGGAGCCGCACGCATCGGCCGTGACGCGGCTCGCCGAGCGCCTCGGAGAGCCCGCGGTCGAGGCCCGCGCGACGACTCGCACGATCAACGTGACCGACCGCCTCCTGGTGCTGGCCCGCGTGGCCGACCGACCCGGAGGAGGCATGGCGCTCGAGCCACCCGACGGGGGCTACCTCGTCACGAACCTCGCGCTTGACGATGCGATGCGGCTCCTGGGCGGACGCCATGGCCGCCTCACGGCCGCTGCCGTCGCCGGGCTGGGCGTCGGCACGCTCCTGGCGTTCGCCGGACTTGCCGGCGCCATGGTCACGGCCGCACTGCGCGCCTGATTCGCCGTCGGTACGGCTCCTCGCCCGTACCAACGAGCGATGGCGGCTGGTTCTTGACGTTTCTACCATCCAGCCCACGGGACCTACCAGAAGCTCCATCCTCGATCGGGTATGGGCGAAGGCTCCGCCAGCCGAGCACACGATGGCCACCTCTCCTCCTGAATCGCTCCTGAGCGTCTCGCAGGCCGCGCGCCTGCTGGGCGTGCACGCGAACACGATTCGCGCGTGGACCGACGCCGGCCGGCTGACCGCGTACCGCATCAACGAGCGTGGCGACCGCCGATACCGCCGCTCCGACGTCGGGTCGCTCCTCGTGGAGGAGCACGCGGATCACACCGTGCCCAAACCGGGAGGTGAGGATGGGGAGCTCGCGGTCTTCAGTCGCATCGCCGCGGAGCTCTCGGCCTCAACGCTTCCGTCCGGCGTGGCAAATGCCGCGGTGCAGGGCCTGCGGGGGCACCTGGGCCTCGAGCGCGCCGCGGTGTACGCGGTGGACACCGACGACGCCATCCTGGAGCTCGGAGCCCGCGCCGGCTTCGCCGGCCTCGAGCCGACGGTACCGGCGGAGGATCCGCGGGGATGGCCGAGCGGCCCCGGAATGGCCGTCCTGCCGCTTCGCGCCGGCACCAGCGTCGTCGGGCTCCTGATCCTGGAGGCCGGCTCGGCGGAGAAGATGTCGGAGCCGTTCCAGCGCTCGCTCACATCGAGCATCGCGTCGCACCTCGCGAACGCGCGGCTCCTCGTCCGGTCGCGCCTCGAGGTACGGCGCGCGCGGGCGCTGCGCTCCGTCACCAAGGAGCTCACCGAGAACCTCGACCTCTCCCGGGTCGTTGCGGACATCGTCGAGCGAACGCGGACGATGTTCGGCGCGGACCGCGCGGGCATCTGGCTCTTCGACGGGACGCCCCACCCGGTGGCGCTCGTCACCCGCAACCTCAGCGCCGAGTTTCTGCGCCGCAGCGCGGAGCTGACGCCGAGCAGCGAGGCGGTCGGCGTGCGCGCATTGCACCAGCTCAAGACGATCTGGCTGCGCGACGCGCACATCAACCCGGAAATCGGCGAGCTGCGCGACGCGTACGCGGCCGAGGGGATCAGAACCGTCTGCCTCGCGCCGCTCATCAGCCAGGGGCGGGGACTCGGGGTCATCGGCCTCTACCACGACCATGACCGCATCTGGCCGGAGGAGGAGGTCGCGCTGGCGCAGGCCTTCGCCGACCAGGCCGCGGTGGCCATCCAGAACGCGCGGCTGTATCGGTCCGTCGCCGACCACGCCGCGCGAATGCGCTCCATCCAGGACCTCTCCGCCCGCCTGAACCGCCTTACCGATCCCAAGGCCATCGCCGAGGCGATCGTCGCCGAGGCGAGCACGATCGCCGCCTACAACGACATCCGCGTGTACCGCGTCGACCACGAAAGCGGCATCTGTGAGCCGCTCGCCTTCACCCGCGAGATGTTGAACGCCGATCCCGGCGAGACGGCGGCGCTCCTCACGCTGAGGGTCGGTGAGGGCTTCACTGGCTGGGTCGCCGAGCACGGCGAGCCGCTGCTCATCAACGACACGCTCGCCGACGGCCGGGGGAAGACGATCGACGGCACGGAGGAGGTCCCCGAGTCGATGCTCCTGGTGCCGATGCTGTACGAGGGCCAGACGCTCGGCGTGATCGTGCTGAGCCAGCTGGGCGTCGATCACTTCACCGATGACGACCTGCAGACGATGGCCATCTTCGCGGGCTACGCCGCCCAGGCCATGGCCAACGCCACCACGTACGGGCAGCTGACGGAGCAGACCACCGAGCTGGAGCGCCGCGCGGAATCGCAGCGCCGCCTTCTCGAGGTCAACCACCGGCTGCTGTGGACCCTCGACCAGGAGGGAGTCCTCGACACCATCGCCGACGGGCTGTGCGAGGTGGTGGCCCACGACCGCGTCTCGATCTACCGGGCCGACCACGCCGGGCAGGTGATGCTGCCCGTGCTGGCCCGGGAGGGCGAGGTCGAGGTCGGTGTCGACTCGATCCCGTTCGGCGCAGGCTTCGTCGGATGGGCGGTCGAGCACCGCGAGGCGATCCTCGCCAACGACACCGCCGAGGATCCTCGCGCCGCCAACGTGCCGGGCAAGCCGGTCGAGCAGGAGGCGAAGATCATCGTGCCCCTCATCGCCGACGGCGAGGTCCTCGGCGTGCTCAGCCTGTCGCGGGGCGGTGGCCGCAAGGTGCACTTCAGCGAGGGTGACTACCAGCTCGTGCAGCTCTTCGCCGCGCAGGCCTCCATCGCGTTGCGCAACGCGGACGCGCACCACGCCATGAGCCAGCGGGCGGAGACCGATGCGCTCACCGGTCTGTGGAATCACGGCGCCTACCAGCGCGATCTCAAGCGTGTGGTCGAGGCACCGCTGCAGGCGGGCATCGAGCGCCGCCTGACCGTCCTGATGATGGACCTGGATCGCTTCAAGGCCTACAACGACCGCCACGGGCATCCCGCCGGCGACGAGCTGCTGAAGGGCGTCGCGGGGGCGCTGCGGGACGCCGCGCGTGCCGACGACCGGGTGTATCGCTACGGCGGCGACGAGTTCGCCCTCCTCCTGCCCGATACGACCGTGGACGACGCGGTGCGCGTCTCGGAACGCCTGCGGCGGGCCGTGGCCGCCCTCTCGGAGTCCGACCCCACGCCGGTCACGATCACGGTGGGGGTCGCCAGCCTGCCGGACGATGCCACCGATCGGGCAGGTCTCACGGCCGCGGCGGATGCCGCCCTGTACTACGGCAAGCGCTCGGGAGTCGACTGCGTGGTCCGGGCCGATGCGCTCCCGCGGCGCAGGCGAACGGACGCAGCGCTCGAGGGCCGCGACGCGGCCTGACCATTCGCGGGCGCCGTGTATCATGCGGCGCCCATGTCGATTCGCCGTCTCGTCGCGCTGCGCGGCCGACCGGCGACCGCGGCGGCGATCGTGCTCCTCGTTTCCGCCGCCTGCTCGGCCGACAGCACGCCAAGTGACGCCGCGCCCACGACCTCCACGGCGCCGACCCCGCGCCCGACGCCCGCCCCGACCCCCGAACCGACCCCAACTCCCGACCCGACCCCGCGCTTCACGAACGCGCCGGATCCGGAGCTCGCCGCGCTCTTCCCCGCGTCCGTCAACGGGGTGACGCTGGTCGTCGCGCCCATCGAGAGCTTCGCGCTCACCCCCGGCGACGTTGGCCTCGCCTACGGCGAGCTCGGCGTCCGGTTCGAGACGCTCGCCATCGCGTACTCCGAGCAGCCGCGCCTGACCCTCTACGCGGTTCGGGTCGCCGGCGCGGTCACCACCGAGGACCTCGAGCCGTACCTCGCCACGGCCGGCCGATACGTCGGGATCGCGGGCCTCGATCGCGAGTCGTGGGAGCTGACCGAGGCCGGCGGCCACCGGGTCTGGACGCGATCCGGCGACAGGGCCACGGCGGCGGGCACGGTCATCTACACGTGGGCCGGCGGCGAGTTCGTCTTCCTCGTCATCGGCGTCAACGACACCGTCATGCGGGGGCTCATCGCCGCCCTGCCGGGCGAGCCGTTCCCCACGATCCAGCCCGTGCCGTCAGGGTCGGACGGGCTTCCCAGCCCGTCGGCCGAAGACTGATCCGGCCTCAGCCCCTGCGACGGCTACCATGCGAGGGCCGGGCGCGGTGGGAGGGAGAGCAGCGTTGAGCGAGACCGAGGAATGGGACGGCTGGGACGACGGCGGTGACGACCGCGTCGGCCGCAAGCGCGACCGGCTGGCTCGCCTGCTGAAGGTCGCGTCGATCCTCTACTCCAAGGGCAGCGGCGAGGAGGGCGTCCCGGTCGCCGAGATCGCGCGGCTCACCGGCATGACGACGCGAACGGTCTACCGGGACATCCGAGCCCTCGAGGAGGAGCTCGCGGTCCCGGTCTTCCAGGCGAAGCGCGGCCACTACGGCATTGAGCGCCGCTTCTTCCTTCCGCCGCTGCACCTCAGCGTGCCCGAGGCGATCGTCCTGTTCCTCGCCTCCCGCCTCATCGCGCGCTGGAGCGACCAGTACGACGCGGCGGTCGTGAGCGCCTTCACCAAGCTCTCGGACGCGCTTCCGCAGCCCATCGCGCGCCACGTCGCCGCCACGATGCTCGCGATGGCCGAGCACGACCCCAACGAGCCGTTCAGCCGCAGCTTCTCGACGGTCGCCCGCGCCTGGGCCGAGGGGCGGGTCGTGGAGATCACGTACGACCCGGGGACGGGCCAGGAGAAGCAGACGCGCGTGCAGCCCTACTTCCTCGAGCCCGATGCGGCCCTGCGCAGCGTGTACCTCATCGGCTTCGACGAGCCCGCCGGCGCGATGCGCACCTACAAGGTGGAGCGCATCCGCAGCGCGACGCTCACGCTCGACCGATACGAGATCCCCGGCGACTTCGATCCGGACCGCTGGCTCGCCAACTCGTGGGGCATCTGGTCGTCCGACACGACGCCCACCGGGCGCGTGCGGCTCCGATTCGCCCAGTCGGTGGCGCACCGCGTGCGCGAGGCGGTCTGGCACCGCTCGCAGGAGCTGACCGAGCTGCCCGACGGCGGGGTCGAGATGACCGTCACCGTCGCGGGCACGGTCGAAATCCGGCCGTGGATTCTGTCCTGGGGGGACGGCGTGGAGGTGCTGGAGCCCGCCGAGCTGCGCGAGGCGGTCGCGACCGCCGTCCGCGACGCGGCGGCGCGCTATGCGGGATGAGGTAGAGGCTCGCTTCCGCGCGGACGGACCAGAGCCCCTCATCCGTCTCGCCGCGCGCCCCAAGCTCGGCAGCGCGACGCTCGGCGCGGCCCGGACGGTGCTCGAGGAGGACCGCTACCTCGATACCGCCGACGGACGGCTCCGCGGCCAGCGCTGGGCGTGCCGGCTCAGGCTGCGCGAGGGCACGACCCGCATCTCGCTGAAGGGGCCGCCCGCCAGGCCGGCGATCGGCTGGCTGCACATGCGCCCGGAGGTCGAGGGGCCGGCATCTCCAGAGGTGGATCCGGGTGCGTGGCCCGACAGCCCCGCCCGGACGTTCCTGCTCGAGCTCTCCGGCGGCGCCCCTCTCGTCGAGTGGCTCAGACTGCTCCAGCAGCGCACCGAGCGAGCGGTGGCAATCGGGGGCCAGCCGGTCGGCAGCCTCACCCTCGACGCGGTGACCGCCGAGCGCGAGGGCGAGCGGCTGGGGGAGATGCACGTCGTGGAGCTCGAGCTACCCTCGGACGCGGACGCCGATCGCGACCTGCCAGAGCTGGCGCGGGCGCTCGCGGCCGAACCGGGCCTGGAGGCGGAGCCTCGGACGAAGCTCGAGATCGCCCTGGAGCTCGCCGCGATCGGCTGAGCCCTACGCGGTCTCGAGCGGCAGGCGCTGGATGAGCGCGAGGCGCGGGCGCTCGGACGGAACGATCGGCGTCATCGGCAGGCGCAGCCATGCATCTCCGGCCGACCCGGATCGGAATCGGGCGTCGAGCCTGCGCGCCGAGAGGCCCGTGAACCCGAAGCGCTTCAGGGCCTCGGCGAGCAGCGTGCCTTCGCCGCGCAGCGCGTGCCCCACGACGCATCGGTCGCCGTCCGGCAGGACCGACGCAAGGCGCTCGCGGCGCGCGGCGAACGGCCGGCGCTGCAGCGACGCGCCGCCGCTCCACAGGAGGTCCGACGCGACGAATGCCGGACGCCCCGCGTCGCGCTCGCCGGCGAGTCGCCGGCGGAGCAGGTCGCCATCCAGCCAACCGCCCTCGTCGAGGACGAGGAGCCAGCCGTCGAGCACGGCCTCGTCCTCCATCAGCTGCTGGGGAAGCTCGTCGGCGAGCTCGCCGAAGGCGGCCATCGCATCGGCCAGCCCATCCACCTGGAGTCGGGTGAGGCGACCCCCCTCGACCCAGGCGAGGGCACGGAGCCCCGGCCACCACGGCTCGAAGAGGAAGTTCGGGTCGTCGAACGGCCCGACACCGGCCACCGGCTGCATCGGCAGGATGCGTGTCGGCAGCCGGCCCTCGGTCGGGACGTGGAGCTCGAGCCTGTCCCCGGGCACGACCCGTACGTTCAGGCGGTCTTGCGCCTGCGCTGCGGACGCTCGGCAGCGGACTCGGCGGCGGCGCTCTTCTTGGCGGCCGTCTTGGCGGAGGTCTTGGTGGCCGGGCCGGTCGCCCGGCGCTCCTGCCTCGCGGCGGAGACCGATGCCTCCAACGCCGCCATGAGGTCGCCGATGTTCGTTGGCTCGGTGCGCTTCGTCGGCTCAGGCTTCTCGCCGGCCACCTTGCGCTCGATGACCGCCATCAGTGCCTGCCGATAGTCGTCGTGGTAGGCATCGGGGCTGAAGTCGCCGGTCATGCTCGCCACGAGCTGCTCCGCCATCTTCCGCTCGGCGGGCTTGATCTCGACCTGGTCCTCGGGGAGGTTGAGCTCCTCCATGGAGCGCACCTCGTCGGGCCAATGGAGCGTGGTGAGCAGCATGGTGGCCGAGTACGGGTTGAGCGCGGCGAGCTGCTCGCGATCCTTCAGGACGATCTTGCAGATTGCGCTCTTTCCCTCGTCCGCGAGCACCGACTTGAGCAGGTAGAACGCCTTCGTGCCGATGGCCTCCGGCTCGAGGTAGTACGCCTGCTTCACGAACTCGGCGCCGTTGCCGCGACTCGCGTTCACGAACATCTCGATCTCGATTGCGCGCATCGTCTTCAATGGGACCGAATCGATGTCCTCGTCGGTGACCACGACGAACTTGCCCTTGCTCCACTCGTAGCCGCGAACCGTCTCCGAGCGCGGAATGACCTCGTCGTGGTACGGGCAGTACACCTTCATCTGAATTCGATTCAGGCAGGTGGAATGCAGCAGATTGAAGCCGATGCCGCCCTGCTCGGTCGCCAGGTACAGCTTGACGGGTATGGTCACCAGCCCGAACTGGATGGCCCCTCGCCACATCGATCGCGCCATGCGTCCTGTGCTCCCATTGCAACGCGCTCCACTCCGCCGTGCCCTGCGGCGCGCCAGCGCGGGCGTGACCATACCACGCGTTTGCAACCTTTCCCCCCTCTCGGGGTGGGTACATCGGTACCATGCCGATGCGCCCATGGACGCGGGCGCGCCCGGAGGCGACGCTGCATGGACATGACCGATGCAACCGAGGCGCAGCGCGCCTACGTCCTTGAGGACGATCCGGACATCGCGGCCCTCGAGGCCGATCTCCTGCGTGAGATGGGCTTCGCGGTCGTGACGTGCACGCGCATCGTCGAGCTCGGCGACCTCATGGACATCTCGCTCCCGCACCTGCTGGTGGTCGACGTCATGCTCCCGGATGGGGATGGCGGCGACATCACCGAGCTGCTGCGGACCGCATGGCCGGGCATCCCCGCCGTCATCGTCAGCGCCGCCAGCCGTGAGCGCCTCGCGGAGCTCCAGCCCATCGGCCCCGTGGTCGGCAAGCCATTCAACCTCGACGCCTTCCGGACCGCCGTCGAAGAGGCGATCGACGGCGCCGCGCAGCTGCGCTCGGCCTAGACCCAGCCTCGGGGCGCCACCCGATCCCTAAGCTGGCTGCCGGTTCCTCGGCCGGCAAGCTCGCCGCCGAGAACCCGCCAGCCAAGTTGCGGGGGCCGTTAGATTCCCAGACGGGCACTTTCTTGCCGAACTAGAGGACACGGGCGCCTTCGGGACCCGTCCGCGCCACCAACGCCTCGACAGTGCTCCCGTCCTCCGCCGTGAGGCGGTATCGGTGCTCGATCGTCACCGACGCCGAGAGCATCGCGTTCACCGGGCAGTAGCCCGTCGCGGAGAGCTCGATCGACCGGCGCAGCGCCTCGGCCTCGACGGCGCCGCTCACGATGTGCTCGACCGTGATGGTCCTGAACACCCTTGGGTGCTCGTCCACCGACTCGCCGCTCACCGCGATCTCGTAGCTGGCCGCTCGCTGGCGTTTCTTGCGCAGGATGCTCACGACGTCCATGCCGGTGCAGCCGGCAAGCGCGGCGAGCAGCGTCTCCTTGGGCCCCGGCGCCGCGTCGTCCCCCTCGGGCGGGACCGCGTCCAGCAGGATTCGGTACCCATGGTCGGTCGTGGCCTCGGTCAGGCTGCGCGCGGGGTCGATGGTGGCCGTGATACGCGTCGTCATCGGTCCCCAGCCTAGCGGACCTTGCGGGCCTTCCAGACTTCCTCGGACGGCCACCTGCGTCCCCATTCGGGGCTCGTGTACTCGAACGTCGTGGTGGCGTCGGCGGGGGCCTGGATCTCGATGAGGTCGGTGACCTCGAACCCGTTCGCGCGCAGCAGCCGGATCATGTCGCCGTGCGAGATGTGGAATTCCACGCTGTCGTCGTCCGGCCACTCGAATCGGTGGATGCCGAACTGGTCGCGCAGCAGCCGGTCCGTGGACGGCCCATCCGTCAGCAGGTCGGGCACGGTGAGCATCTGGATGACGCTGTTGCCGAGGAAGATGAGCTCGCCGCCGGGGCGGAGCAGCCGAGCGGCCTCCGGGATCCACAGGTAGGGATCGCACCAGATCGCGGCGCCGTACTCGCTGATGGCGAGGTCGAAGCTGGCGTCGGGGAACGGGGTGGCCTCCGCGTTCCCGAGGTGCAGTGGAAACTCCAGGCCGTTGGCAGTTTGCAGGCGCCGAGCGGTCGTCCAGCTGCTTCGGAGAGTTGTCGATTCCCACGACCCGGGCGCCCCGACGCGCGAGCCATGCGGACACGTACGCGGTCCCGCAGCCCAGCTCGATCACGTCGCGGCCCTCGAGGTCGTCGGGGAGCAGGTGGAGCTCGGACTCGGGAACGCCCCAGATGCCCCACGTCGGCTCTTCCTGCGCCCAGCCGCGCTCCCCGGCAGCGACCCATTGGTCGGCCGTGGCGTCCCAGTGCTCGCGGTTGCGGGCGACGTGCTCCGGCAGCTGTTCCTCGGCGCTCATGCGCTGACCGGCTCCGCGGCCGCTCGCTCGCCGAGCTCGCCCACCGCGGCGATCCGCTCCGTCTCACCGCCAGCTCCGGTCGCGAGCAGGATCCGGCCCGACGCCTGGGCCTCGAACAGGGCCTCGGCCGTGCCGAGCGTGTCGATCTCCTCGGGGGTCTTGTCGTCGCGCATCCGCACGATGCGCGGGAAGCGCATGGCGAAGCCGGACCGATGCCGCGCGCTGCGCATGATCCGGTCGAACGCGATCTCGACCACCACCTCCGGCACGACGGTCCGGTAGCGCCCGAAGTCGCGCAGGGTGATGGCCTTGAAGTGGTCCGTCATCGTCGCGATCTCCGCATCGGTCAGTCCGGTGTAGGCCTTTCCGATGGTGAGCAGCGCTGCCCCGGGCTCGTCCGTCTCGCGCACCGCGAACGTGTAGTCGGACAGGACTCCGCGGCGCTTGCCGTGGCCCCACTCGACCCCGACCACGACGCAGTCGAGCGTGGCGAGCGCCTTCTTCAGCTTCAGCCAGCCCAGCCCCCGACGACCGGGCTGATACGTGGAGTCCGGGTCCTTGACCATCAGCCCCTCGTTGCGACGCTCTCGCGCGTCGTCGAAGTGCCGCTCGACCTCCTCGACCGACTTCGCCGATGCGAGGTGCGCGAACAGCAGCCGCTCGGCGCTGCGGTCCGGCAGGCGGAGGGCCTCGAGCCGTTCCCGGCGAGTCCGCAGCGGCGCCTCGAGGAGATCCTCGCCCGCGTGGTGGAGCAGGTCGAACGCGACCATCACCACCGGGACCTCGCGCAGCAGCTCGGCAGAGGGCTTCACCCGGCCGAGCCGCGTCTGGAGCGACGCGAAGTCCAGCACGGCGCCCTCGCGCCACGGGACGAGCTCGCCGTCGATCACCAGCGGCGCCTCGGCGACGCAGCGTCTCGGCCGCCTCCGCGATCTCCGGGAACGCCCTCGTGACGTCGTTGAGGTCGCGGCTGAAGAGGCGGATCGCCCCGTCGCGCTCCACGTGCAGCTGGGCGCGGATGCCGTCGTACTTGTCCTCGATCCACGCCTCGTCGCCGACGCGTCGCATGACCTCGGCCGAGTCGGCGACCGGCGAGCGCGAGCATGAAGCGGATCGGCCGGCCGACGTGCAGCGCGGCCTCCGCCAGGCGGCCGTCACGGGCGAGGATCGCGGTCTCGCCGATGTCTCCGGTGAGCATGTGCGCGCGGCGGACGGCGTCGAGGTCGCCGTCGAAGGCCGACGCGACCGCCTCCTCGAGCAGCCCCTCGCGCAGGCCGATGCGCGTCTCGCGCGACGAGATCCGCCCGATGAAGCGCGCCTCGTCGGCCGACGCGCGCCGGAACAGCTCGGTGAAGGCCGACACGCGCTCGTCGGCCGACTTCGCGGCGGCGATGGCGCCGAACGTCGACGCGACGTCGGTCACGGTCAGCCGGCGCCTTCCGGCTCGCGCCCGGCGAGCAGCTCGGCCGCGGCGTCGCCGAAGTCGGAATGCCTCAGGTACGCCTCTCGGAGCGATGCCTCATCCGCGCCGCTGGCGGCGGCGAGCGCCGCGCCCTGCTGCACCCAGCCCATGCCGAGCTTGGCGGTCGCGTCGGCGAGGGGACGTCCGGCGAAGAACGCCGTCGCTGCGGCGAGGTCGGCAGGCCCGAGGCGCACGGAGATACGCGGCAAGCAGGTCGCGCTTGGCGTTCTTGCTGCGGGTGGCGCCGACGGCGATGGCCGTGGCGGCGAGGTCGGCGAACGGTGCCGATCGGGCGGGCATGATGCCCGCAGTCTATGGGTCAGGCCGCCGATGCGGTCCTAGCGCTCCTCGTCGTCCAGGCGCTTCGCGCGCGCGATGAGCTCTGCCACGCGACGGCCGCCCTTGCGCCCGATCTCGCGGAAATGCTCGTTCGAGTAGCGCTCGCTGACCGCCTTGCCACCCTTGGCGCCGATCTCCTGGAAGAACTCCGCGCCGTATCGCGCCCGGGTCGTCTTGCCGCCCTTGCGGCCGGCCTCGCGCACGCTCATGTTGCCTTCGTTACCGGCGCCGTTGTCGTCGGCGCCGCGGCGCTCCGCCATCTGCCGCTTCCCTCTGCTGCCGGGTGTGGGGTTGGGTCGAACCGGCCTGCGGAGCAAGTTGCGTACCGTGGCCCGCTGAGGTCAGCGTCTAGAATCGCGCCGATGCACCCCCTGGTCCGCAACGCGGTCATCGGCGTCGTCGGCCTCATCATCGCCGGAGCGCTCACCGCGCTCGCGCTCCTCGGCCGCGACTCCGGGCTCTCCATCCTGGCCATGCTGGCGGCGGCCATCCTCGCCTCGGTCATCGGCCTGTTCCTCTACTCGCAGGGCTGGACCTGGGGCAGCCGCCTCGCCCGGCGTCGGCAGTCAGGGACCTCGCTGCTCGTCGCCGTCGGCGCGGGGGTGATGGCGCTCGTCGCCGCGGTTGCGCTCGCGGGACTGCTGATCCTGATCCTGCTCTTCTACCTGGGCTGACCGGCTCATCGGCTCAGCGGTGGCCCGCTACCATGCCCGTGGCCCGCGGCGCCCCCATCGTCTAGAGGCCTAGGACGCCACCCTTTCAAGGTGGAGATCAGGGGTTCGAATCCCCTTGGGGGCACCAACCTTCAGATGTGGTTGATCTCGATCCGGTCGCCGCAGTTCGGGCAATAGAGCAGCAGCAGCTTCGGATCCTCCGGGATCGGGCGCCACGAGTACACGTCCGCCTCGCTGATCTGCTCGCCGCAGCGCGGGCACTCGTAGCCCATCTCGAGCCATTGGTCGCGGGGGACGTTCTGCCGGCCCATTCCTCCTGGCGCCTAGCGTCCGCGGATGGAAGGAGGCGGCGACCAGCCGGGTTTGGGGCCCTCGGGCGCGACGGCCTCGGTGCCGGTCGCATCGGCCGCGACGATCGCAGCGCGGGTCTGCTCGGCCTTGGTCGACGGTGCGAGGAGCGGGTAGGACATCGCGTCGTAGCCCGGCCAGTGCCCGACGTCCCCGTCCCGGATCATGACCTGCGTCTTGCCGAAGGCACCCGTGACGTCCTTCGTCGTTCGGTCCATCACCTGTAGGTCCCGCCCGGTCACCTGCTTGAGCGCGGGGGGCAGCGTCTCGGGGAGGTAGGCCGGGTTGGGGTCGACGCCGAACGCGATCTCGAGCGCCTCGATCACCTGCTCGTCCGGCAGATCGCGAGGGAGGGGCCGGCTCACGAAGGACATGCGGGGGTCGGAGCTCGGCCCGCGGAACGTCCGGATCAGCGATCTCAACATCGGCCGCGCGATTGTACCGGGCTCCCGGGACCGGCCGGGCGGGGAGGTTCGGTATACTTGCCATCCCCGTGCGCAACCGACCGCGGCCGCCGCGCGTCGTCTCCAAGGCCATCGCACCCATGGCCCGAAACCCACACAAGGAGTAGCCCGATCACCGTGCGCGTCCGCAAGGCCGTCCTGCCCGCCGCAGGGTTCGGAACCAGGTTCCTCCCGGCGACCAAGGCGATCCCCAAGGAGATCATGCCGCTCGTCGACCGGCCGATCATCCAGTACGCGGTGGAGGAGGCAGTGGCCTCCGGTATCGAGCAGATCATCATCGTCATCGCCTCCGGCCGGAGCGCGATCGAGGACCACTTCGACTCCAACCAGAACCTCGAGCGCTGGCTGGAAGAGCGCGGCGACATCGACATGCTGAGGATCGTCAGGCGCATCAGCGAGTACGGGACCGTCGCCTTCGTCCACCAGCGCGAGCAGCTCGGCCTGGGGCACGCGGTGCTCATGGCGAAGGACCTCGTCGGCCAGGAGCCCTTCGCGGTCCTGCTGTCGGACGACGTGATGATCAACCGATCCGGCGACCCGGTGACGAAGCAGCTCATCGACGCGCACGTGGCGCACCGCGGCTCCGTCATCGCCGTCCAGCGCGTGGACCGCAGCGAGGTGGGCCGCTACGGCATCATCGACCCGCTGCACGAGGAGGGACGCCTGGTCGAGATCCGCGACCTCGTCGAGAAGCCATCGGTCTCGGACGCCCCCTCGGACCTGGCCGTCCTGGGCCGCTACATCCTCACCCCAAAGATCTTCGACGTCCTCGAGCAGACCTCGCGCGGCTCCGGCGGCGAGATCCAGCTGACCGATGCGATCCGCGGCCTCATCCGCGAGCAGCCCGTCTTCGGATACCAGTTCGAGGGGACGCGCCACGACGCCGGCACACGCGTCGGATGGCTCAAGGCGAACGTCGCTGTGGGGCTCGAATCGGACGACGCCGATGAATTCCGCTCCTACATCCGCAGTCTCGACCTGCGAGACTGACCCCGCCCGGGTGACCGTCGGTCAGCAGGCCCGGAAGCGTGGAGGGCCATTGGCGTGGAGATGATCGGCAGGCTGATCAGCGGCCGATATCGCCTGATCGCCCCCCTCGGCGAGGGTGGAATGGCGACCATCTGGCGGGCTGTCGACGAGCAGCTCGACCGGGAGGTCGCGGTCAAGCTGCTGCGCCCCCAGTTCAGTTCGGATGCGGGCTTCGCCGCCCGCTTCAAGCAGGAGGCGCGCTCCGCCGGCGGCCTGTCGCACCCGAACATCGTCAGCGTCTACGACTACGGGACCGATGGCGTCGACGGCGATCAGTACATCGTCATGGAGCTCGTGTCGGGCAGCGACCTCTCGAGCATCCTGCGCGATCGGAGAACGCTGTCGACCGATGACGCGGTGCGCGTGGCGATCGGTACCGCCGGCGCGCTCGAGGCGGCCCACCGCAAGGGGATCGTCCACCGCGACGTGAAGCCGGGGAACATCCTCATCACCGACTCCGGGGACGTGAAGGTCACCGACTTCGGCATCGCCCGGGCCGTCGCGGAGGCATCCATGACGGTGACGGGCACGACCCTCGGATCGGTGCACTACTTCAGCCCCGAGCAGGCGCGGGGCGACGAGGTCACCGGCGCCTCCGACGTCTACTCGCTCGCCATCGTCCTGTACGAGATGCTCTCCGGGCGCCGCCCCTTCGAGGCGGACTCGGCGGCCGCGGTCGCGCTCAAGCGCCTGAACGAGGACCCGCCACGGCCGAGCACCTTCGGCGTGCCGATCGCCGCCGGCCTCGAGGCGATCGTCATGCGCGGCCTCGCGCGAGATCCCGCCGAGCGGTTTCCTGACGCGGGCGCGTTCGCGGAGGCGCTGCGCGTGTGGCGCCGCAACCCGGATGCGACGCCGCCGCTGGCCGCCGGGCTCGCCGGAGCCGCGGTCGCCACCACGCCGCCCGCTGGAGAGCCGACCGTCTACGTTCCTCCACGCGTCACGCGTCCCGCCGACCGAATCCCGGTCGCGCCTCCCCCGCGACGCGCCCCGCCGTATGAGCCGCAGCGCGACGAGGGCCAACCGTGGTGGATGTGGCTCCTCGCCGTCCTGGGGGTCTTCCTCCTCGGCGCCATCGGCTTCCTTGCGGTCCAGCTCCTGACGGACGGCGGCACCCCTAACGCGTCGCCGACGCCGAGCGCCGCGCAGGTCCTGGTGCCGGAATGCGACGACGTCTCGCTCACCAGCCTGCGCGCCCAGGCGGAGGAGCTCGGCCTCCGAGTCACCACGGAACCGGAGGAGTCCGAGGACATCGACGAGGGGCGGGTCATCCGCTGCGCGCCGGACACCGGGCTGCAGGTGGATGAGGGATCAGAGATCACCGCCTTCGTCTCGAGCGGCGCCGAGCTGGTCGAGGTGCCCCGCCTGCGCGGCCAGACGGAAGCGCAGGCCACCGTGACGCTGGAGAGGGCGGGGTTCGATCTCGGCTCCATCACGCGCGAGCCCGATCCCCAGGTGCCCGAGGGCTCGGTCATCCGCAGCGTGCCGACCGAGGGGGTCGACCATCCGGTCGGCGACCAGGTTGACCTCGTGATCAGCACGGGGCCGACGCCGTCCCCCAGCCCATCGCCAACGCCGGTGCCCACGCCCTCCCCGACGCCCGTCGCGACACCGACGCCGACTCCGGTGGTAACGCCATCGCCGTCCGCGCCGTGATCGACCCCGAGCGACGGGCTCCCCGGTGCTAGGATGCCGGGCAGTCCCTCAACCCTGAGCTTTGTGGAGGCATCCCCGTAGCCATGGCAGCCATCGCCCCCGTGACGGTCGATGAAACGACGTTCGACACCGAGGTTCTCGGTGCGGACAAGCCGGTGCTCGTCGATTTCTGGGCCCCGTGGTGCGGGCCGTGCCGCCTCGTCTCGCCGGTCGTGGAGAGCTTCGGCGAGAAGCACGCGGAGAAGATCGCGGTCGCCAAGGTCAACACCGACGAGAACCAGCAGCTGGCGATGCGCTACAGCATCTTCAGCATCCCGACGCTGATCCTCTTCCAGAACGGCCGGGAAGCCGCCCGGCTGGTGGGGTACATGCCCCAGGAGGTCATGGAGGAGCGGCTCAGCCAGTTCCTCAGCTGAGGGCGCGCGCCGCGACCGACCGATGATCATCAAGACGGAGCGCAGGGTTGCGGCGGATCGGCGCCGGGAGAGCGAGGGGTTCGCCCAGGAACGCCGTGAGGGCGACCGACGCACGATGTGCTGGGAGGTCGAGAACTGCGACCTGACCATCCGGTATCGGTGCCCCGCCTTCATCCTTCGCCGACCCTGCTGGGAGCTGTGGGCCGTCGAGGGCGTCGGCCCCGCCCGCGCCTGCTGCTACAACGACAAGGAGTGCGAGCCGGGGCGCTGCATCATCGCCGAGAAGCGCTTTGCCGGCGCCCCTGCCGCCCCGCCCGAGCCGCTTACGGTCCACGTCGGCCGGCGCGGGATGCCGCTCGGCTACGGACGCCCGCGGCGCCACCATTGCCCGCACTTCTACCTGACCAGCGGAGCAAAGGGCCGTGTGCCGATCCAGGCCCCCCAGCTCATGCGCACCCTGCTCAAGCAGGAGGGAAGCGTGAGCCGATGCGAGCTGCGCGGTGGCGTGCACCTCGACTCGGGCTACGTGAACGACCTGTGCCTCACCGGCCAGTTCGCGGACTGCGTCTTCTACGAGGAAGGCTCGGACTGACCGATCGGCTGACCTACGCCGATGCCGTCGCCGCGCTGACCGAGCGCGGCCGCTTCGGGATCAGCATGGGCCTCGACCGAGTGGCCCGCCTGATGGACGAGCTCGACCGGCCGGACCTCGCGTTACGCGGTGCGCTCGTGGCGGGCACCAACGGCAAGGGCTCCGTGGTGGCGATGACGCGTTCGGTGCTCGTCGCAGCCGGCCACACCGTCGGGACGATGCCGAAGCCGCACCTCGTCAGCTATCGCGAACGGGTGGCGATCGACGGCGAGCCGATCTCCGCGCGCGACTTCGCCGCGGCAGTCGAGCGGGTGCTGCCTGCCATCGACCGCGTGACCTCCGACGTCGGCCCGCCGACCGAGTTCGAGGCGCTCACCGCGGCCGCGATCACGGAGCTCGCGCGCCGCAAGGTGGATCTGGCCGTGGTCGAGGTTGGCCTCGGCGGCAGGCTGGACGCGACCAACGTCCTCGACCTCGGCGTGGCGGCGATCACGAACGTCCAGCGCGACCACGAGGCGATCCTCGGCAACACGCTGCGAGCCATCGGCGGCGAGAAGGCCGCGATCATCAAGGCCGGCGACCTCGCCGTGACGGGCGCACGCGGCCAGGGGCTCACCCCGATCCTGGCCCGCTCCCGCAAGGTGGGCGTCGTCGCTCCGTCGCGCCGGACCCAGGCAGGAGTACCGGGCCGAGCTGCGGCAGCAGGACTGGGACGGCATCGTCGTCGACGCGGTGACGCCCGCGGGTGAGCTGCGCGACCTCCGCATCGGTCTGCTGGGGGCTCACCAGGCCGACAACGCGGCCGTGACGCTGGCGTTGCTGGATGCGCTCGCCGAGCGTGGGGACCGGCGTGGCCGACCGCTCGCCATTCCGGAGGAGGCGATCCGGCGTGGGCTCGGCACGGCGAGATGGCCGGGGAGGCTCGAGATGCTGGACGGCTCGCGCCTCGGGCTCGGTCGTGTGCTGCTGGACGGCGCCCACAACCCCGCCGGCGCGGCCGCGCTCACGAGGTCGCTGCGGGCGCTGGGCATGCGGCGACCCACGATCGTCTTCGGAGCGATGCGCGGCAAGCGCGTGCCCGACGTCCTCCGCGCGCTGGAGCCGCTGCGGCCTCGGTTCGTGTTCACGCAGGTCGACGATCCGGGCGCGCACGACCCGGCCTCGCTCGCGCGCACCTGGCGGCGGATCACCGGCAACCCGGCGGCCACGGCGCCGACGCCTCGCGACGCGCTGCTGCGCGCGAACGGGGATCCGATCGTCGTCGCGGGCTCCCTGTACCTCGTCGGCGCGGTGCGCGGCCTCCTCACCGGCACGGAGGAGGGCTGATGCCGCCGACACTGCGCTGGGGCGACGCGGACGTACCTGATGGGGATCGTCAACGTCACCCCCGACTCCTTCTCCGGGGACGGGCTCGCGGCGCCAGGGCGCGGCGTGGACGAGGTCGTCGCGGCCGCCCTCGCACAGGCGCGCGAGATGGCGGACGCGGGGGCCGAGATCATCGACGTCGGTGCGGAGTCGACGCGGCCGCGAGACGCCTACGGCGACCACCCGGAGGTCGACGCGGCCACCGAGGCGTCGCTCGCCGTTCCCGTGGTGCGCGCCATCGTCGAGGCGCTCGGCGACCGCGTGCTGGTGAGCATCGACACGAGCAAGGGCTCCGTGGCGCGCGCCGCGCTCGAGGCCGGCGCCGCGATGGTCAACGACGTGTGGGCCGCGCGGCGCGACCCGGGGACGGCCGACGCGGCGGCGCGAGTCCGGCGCGTACCTCGTGCTCATGCACAACCAGGAGGGCCGCGACTACCCCGGTGGCGTCTTCGAGTCGGTGGTCGGAGAGCCTTCGGGGCTGCGGTCGAGGCTGCCGTGGAGCGCGGCGTGCCGCGCGATCGGCTGATCGTCGACCCGGGCATCGGCTTCGGGAAGGGGACCGAGGAGAACCTGGAGCTCCTGCATCGGCTGGCCGAGCTCAAGCAGCGGCTGGACGGGCTGCCCGTCCTGGTCGGGACGAGCCGCAAGCGGTTCATCGGCGAATTGCTGGGAGGCGCCCCGCCCGAGGACCGGGTGGAGGGCACCGCCGCGACCGTTGCGCTGGCCATCGCGGCCGGAGCGGACATCGCTCGCGTCCACGACGTTGCGGCAATCGACCGCACGCGACGCGTCGCGGATGCCATCCTTCGCCGATGAACGACGAGGCATTCCCAGATCGGCTCAGCCTGCTGGACATGCGCTTCGAGGGGCGCCATGGGGCGGTGGAGGGCGAGCAGGAGTCGGCGCAGCCCTTCGAGGTGGACGTCATCCTCCACGCCGACCTGTCGCTGGCCGCCGACGGCGATGAGCTGGAGTCGACGGTCGACTACCGCACGATCGCGGAGCTCGCCCGAGCGGTCGTGGAGGGGCCCAGCGTGACCCTCATCGAGACCCTCGCCGGCGACATCGCGCGCGACGTGCTCGACGGCACCGACCCGAAGCTGGTCGACGCGGTCGAGGTGACCGTCAGAAAGCCGGAGGCATCCCTGGCCATCGAGCTCGAGACCGTGGAGGCCACCCTGCTCAGGCGCAGGTCATCGCAGGCGGGGAGCGGCAGCCTTACTCGGAGGGGCGCTCGCCCAGGGTGACCGAGATCTCCTGCGTCGAGTTCTCACGAAGGACGCGGAGGGTGATCGTGTCGCCCGCCGCGTACGGGAGGAGCAGCGAGGCGAGGTCTGCCCCTGCGGTGATCTGCTCGCCGTTGACCGCCACGATCAAGTCGCCGGCCTGAAGGCCCGCTCGCTCGCCGGGGCTGTCGTCGACGATCGGATCCCCACCCCCGATCCCGGTGGCGATGAGCGCGCCGTACTCGACCGGAAGGTTCTCGGCCTCGGCAAGCGCCGGATCCACCGTGAGGTAGTTGACGCCGATCCAGGGCCGCGTGAGCGCTTCACCGGCCAGCGCCTGCGCGAGGATCGGCTTGGCGACGTCGATCGGGATCGCGAAGCCGATGCCCTGGCCGTCTTCGCTGGTGCTCACCGCGGTGTTCACGCCGATCACCTGGCCTGCGCTGTTCACCAGCGGGCCGCCGGAGTTGCCCGGGTTGATGGCGGCATCGGTCTGGATGAGGTCGCTGAGCAGCTCTGAGCTGGACTGAGTCGCGTCGCTGGCGGTGATCTGGCGGCCGAGGCCCGAGACCACGCCGGTGGTGACGCTGTTCTCGTAGCCGAGCGGGTTGCCGATGGCGATGGCGACCTGCCCCGGCTCGAGCCCCTCGGACGTCCCGATCTCGGCGACGGGCAGGTTGGACCCCTCGATCTTGACGATGGCGAGGTCGGTCAGGGTGTCGATGCCGTAGACCTCGCCCGGGTACTCGCGCCCATCCTTGGTCGTGACGGTGAGCGACTGCGCGTTCTCGACCACGTGGCGGTTGGTGAGGATCCAGCCGTCGGCGTCGAAGATGAAGCCCGAGCCGGTCCCGGTACCGGCACCGAACGGCCCACCGCCCTCGGCCGAGATGAGGACGACGGCCGGGGCCACCCGACCGACCGCGTCGATCACCGCGCTCGACTCGTCGATGCGCACGTTGCTCACCGGGTTCGCGACCGGCGTCTCGTCCACCGTTCCGCCATCCGCGGGTGCCTGCGGGACGAGGTTGGTGACGGCGATGGCGGACAGCCCGCCGGACAGGATGCCGGCGACCACCGCGATGGCGACGATCGGGCACGGCTCCGAGGCCTCGGCGCGGGGCGACCGCGCGGGTCTCGACCGGCTCTCGGCTCGACCAAGCGGACGCCGCCTGCCAGCCGGTGTCGGCGCTCGGTCGGTCGGCGACCGGCCCGTAGCGCTGCACCTCGACCGGTTCGGTCGGGTCGGTGTCGGTGGTTCGGTTCGGATCGTGTGCCATGTCGGTGTCGCTGGTTCCTCGGTGAGCCGGGCGCTACGCGGGCGGATAGTGGACGCTATGCGGTGACCGTTGGAGCGCGGTGGTCGCGGAGTGAAGTTTCGTTGACCTTGCCGTCCCCGCTCACCTCACGCTCGGGGCCACGCGGCAGGCTGATGCGGAAGACCGTCCCATCACCCACGACGCTGGCGACGTCGATCTCTCCGCCGTGCATCTCGACGATCGAGCGCACGATCGCCAGGCCCAGGCCGCTCCCGGACGCCCGCGCATCGCCGGTGTTGGTCCCTCGGTAGAAGCGCTCGAAGACGCGCGGCAGCTCATCGGCCGGGATGCCCGCGCCGGAGTCACGGACCTCGATCGTGGCGCCTGAATCGGTCTCCGTCAGCCTGACCGATACCGACCCACCGCGGGGCGTGAACTTCAGCGCGTTGCCGAGCAGGTTGGTGAGCAGCTGCACGATGCGCTCGCGGTCGAAGCGCAGCTCCACGGGATGGCCCGGCGCCGCGCTGTCGAGCTCGATGCCACGCTCGATGGCCACCTCCGATAGCGCCTGCACGACCGCCTGGATCGGGTCGCGGAGATCGCCGACCCGCATGTCGAGCGGGAAGATGCCGGCGTCGATCCGGCTCAGGTCGAGAAGGTTCGTGCTCAGCCACTCCAGCCTGCGAATCTGCTCGTTCGAGCGATCGAGGAACTCAGCGCGCGTCTCCTCCTCCACCTTTCCCTCGCGAAGGAGCTCGTTGTACATGCGCAGCGCGGCGATCGGGGTGCGAAGCTCGTGGCTCACGTCGGCGACGAACTCACGAAGCCGATCCCGGTCGGCCTCGAGCATGCGAAGCGTGCCCGCGAGGCGGTCGGCCATCACGTTGAACTGTCGCCCGAGCTCGTCGATCTCGAGCACGCCCGATGGCGGCACGCGCTCGTCCAGCTCGCCCTGCGTGATGCGCCCGGCAACCTCGCGCAGGCGGCGGACCGGACGCGTGACGGTTCGTGCGGCCACGATCCCGATGAGGACCGACACGAAGAGCGCCAGGAGCCCGGATGCCAGGAGCGCCTCCCTGATGCGGGTGAGGGTCTCCTCACGGGCCGAGTAGGGCTCGCTGATGATCACCTCGTAGCTCGTCTCCGAGCCATCGGGAAGCTGCACGTCGAACCGCGAACCGATCGCTTCGACGTCAGCGTCCCGTCGCAGGCCCTGCGACTGGAGCCGGGACGGATCGGCCGGTTCGGCAACGGCAACGATCTCATTCCGCGAGTTGACGATGGTGACGGTCGCGTTGAAAGCGGTTGCGGCGTCGGCTGCCACGGGCGCCACGACGAACTCATCCCTCGCTCGCGGGTCCAGCACCACGTCGGGCTGCGCCTCCCCGGCCGTCGTGATGCGCTGCCTGAGGAAGAGCCCCGTGGAGGCAAGAGCGGTGCGCGTGCGTTGCTCGCTCTGCTCCGTGAAATACCCGGGCAGGATCTGGCTGATGGCCGCACCGGAGACGACGAGCCCCACCAGCGCCACGATGCCAAGGGCCAAGATCAGGCGGACGTTGAGCCGATCCGCGAGGCTGGCGATGCTCCCCGGGTCGACGGACCGCCAACCGCTGAGCCAGTCCCGCGGATCAGTCCTCGGCGAAGGCATAGCCGACGCCCCGCACCGTGCGGATGTAGCGGGGCTGGGACGGTTCGGGCTCGATCTTGTCGCGGATGTGGCTGATGTGGACGTTGATCGTGCGCTCGTCCTGCTCGAGGGCGTCGTCGTAGTCGCGGACCAGCTCGAGTAGCTGGGAGCGCGTATATACCCGGCCCGGCCGCATGGCGAGGTGGCGGAGCAGGTCGAACTCCGTCGTCGTCAGGCTGATGCGGTGTCCATCGCGCGCGACGCGGCGGCGCTCCAGATCGATGACGAGATCTCCGCGACGCAGCGTGCGGCCGGTCTCCGTATCGGCCAGCTCGCCGTAGGCTCGGCGCAGAAGCGCCTTCACCCGGCTCACGAGCTCGCGGACGCTGAACGGCTTGACGAGGTAGTCATCGGCTCCCATCTCGAGGCCGACGACCTTGTCGACTTCGTCGGATCGGGCCGTGAGGAAGAGGACCGGGGCGCGCGTCTCACGCCGGAGGCGGCGGAGTACCTCGAAGCCGTCGATGCCCGGAAGGCGTACGTCGAGCACCACCAGGTCGGGGGCCGCATCGGCAAAGCTGGCGAGCGCTTCCTCACCGGTCGGCTGCACCGTGACGTCGTAGCCCTCGCGCTCGAGAGCTACCTGGACGCCTCGAGCCACTGCGGGCTCGTCCTCGACGATCATGATGGTGCCGACCATGGGCGGCGATTATAGGAACCGGTTGGTCGCTCCCCGGTTCGGCCCCGATACGTCGAGCTTGATGCCGCCAGTTGTCGTGGGATGCAACTAACTACGAACCAGCATCCGCGATTCGGCGAAATCTGGGTCTTCGGAGACCACCGTTTGCTCCACGCGCAACTTTCGGTTTGGACGGGGCCCTGCCTCGTAGTTGGTTGCACCTCATGACAATTCTCGGGAAAAGGCGACGGTCGGTTTGCCCGGCGAGCGCCCGCGCGGTACGATGCCGCCTCCCATGCGGGCAATCGGCCCGCCTTTCGCTGCCCCGACTGGAGACACCTGACCGACATGGCGGACCTGGAGCTCACCCTCGACGCGCGCGAGGCGCACGGCAAGGCGAACAAGCGCCTGCGCCGCACTGGGCTCGTGCCCGGCGTCGTCTACGGCAAGGGTCACGAGTCCACGCCGGTGCAGGTCGAGGCCAAGACCTTCGACACGCTCTATCGCGCCGCCGGCCGGACCAGCGTCATCAAGTTCCACCTGCCGGGCGAGCGCGGCTCCACCAGCGGCCTGATCAAGAGCATCCAGCGCCATCCACTGAGCGGCAATGCGCTGCACGTCGACTTCTACCTCGTCGACCTCCTCCAGGAGATGGAGCTCGACGTGCCGCTCGTCTTCGTGGGCGAGTCACGCGCGGTGGTCGAGGAGGGCGGCACACTGCTCCAGCAGCTGTCGCAGCTGCACGTCAAGGCGCTCCCCACCGACATCCCGCACGAGATCGAGGTGAACATCTCGACGCTCACCAACTTCGATCTGGCGATCCACGTGCGTGACCTCAGCCTCAACCGCGACCTCGTCCACGTCCTGACCGATGCCGACGCGCTCGTCGCCACCGTCGCGCCGCCACGCGCGGAGGAGGAGCCGGAGACGGTTGCCGCCGTGGAGGGCGAGGAGGGTGCCGACGGCGAGGCCGCCGAGGGCGAGCCGGGTGCCGAAGGCGAGACACGCGCGGAGGGCGACGCTCGCGACGATGGCCCGCGTGGCGACAGCGAGTCCCCCGAGGGCTCGTAGCAACTCCTCCGAGTCGTAGCATCGGCCTCGCATGACCGATGCCTCCTGGCCGATCACCCTGGCGGACTTCGAGGAGCTGGCCCGCCCGCGCTTCGAGCCCGGCGCCTGGGACTACATCGCCGGCGGTGCCGGCGACGAGCACACCCTGCGCGACAACCGCGAGTCCTGGGACTCGCTGAAGCTGCGTCCGCGCGTCCTCGTTGACGTGAAGACGCGCGACCTGACCGTCTCCGCCTTCGGCCGAGAGCTGCCCTTCCCGATCATCCTGGCGCCGACCGCCGCGCACCAGCTCGCGCACCCCGACGCCGAGCGCGCGACCGCGCGCGGGGCCGCATCGGCCGGTGCGCTCATGACCCTGTCGACCATCTCCTCATTGCCGATGGAGGAGGTGGCGAAGGCCGCGCCCGACGCCCCGCGCTGGTTCCAGCTGTACGCGCCCGAGGATCGCGGCGCCTGCCGCGAGCTGATCGACCGGGCGGTGGCCGCCGGCTACGAGGCGATCGCGATCACCATCGACCTCCCGGTGCCCGGCAACCGCGAGAAGGACATCCGCAACCGCTTCGAGGTGATCCTCGGCGCGCACCTGCCGCCGAGCGAACCGACCGGCGAGTCCGGGCTCGTCCTGCTGCCGACGATGGACTGGGACGAGCTCGCCTACGTGCGCTCCGTCTGCCCGGTCCCGCTGCTCGCCAAGGGCGTCCTTCGAGCCGATGACGCCCGGCGGGCGGTCGAGGCCGGCTGTGACGGCATCTGGGTCAGCAACCACGGCGGCCGCCAGCTCGACACCGCGATCACCTCCGCCGAAGCGCTCCCGGAGATCGCGGACGCCGTCGGGGATCGGGCGCTGCTCGTGGCCGATGGCGGCGTGCGCCGCGGCATCGACGTGCTCAAGGCCCTGGCCCTGGGTGCCGATCTCGTCGCCATCGGCCGGCCGACGCTGTGGGGCCTCGCGGTCGACGGCGCGGACGGCGTGCGCCGTGTACTGGAGATCCTGCGGGAGGAGCTGTCGCGCTCGATGGCGCTCGCCGGCTGCCGATCCCTTGACGAAATCACGCCGGACCTGATCGCGCGCTGAGGAAATCTGGAGCCGAAGGTGGGATTCGAACCCACGACCGTCGGTTTACGAAACCGATGCTCTACCCCTGAGCTACTTCGGCCAGAGCGCGAGGCCGAATTCTAGCCTACGGTCCGGCGCTCCGACAGCATGCCCCCAATGAAGGCGCCGGCGATCAGGGGCAGCGAGGCGATCAGCAGGATAACCAGCAGGCCGGCGCCCGCGAGCGCCGCGAGGATCGGCACGCCGACCACAGAGCCAAGGACCAGGAGCACGCCGGCCACGATGAGCGACGGGATCAGGGAGGCGATCAGCGCGCTGCGCGTGTCCCCTGCCTGAAGGCCGCCTACGAACCCCGCGATGGCCGGCCCGAGGAACGGGATCCAGCCGAGCAGGAGGGCGAGCAGGAACATCCAGAGCCAGGCGGGCCAGATGCCGCGGTTGCTGAGGATGGTCATCAGCCGCCGACGAGGGTCTCGCCGCAATGCGGGCAGACCACGTCGCTGTCGCCGATCGGCTCCCCGAAGTGCGGGCACACTCGCTGTTCGTCCATGGCACTGCCTCTCTGCACGTCGCCTGCCGCCCGGCCTGGTGCTGGAAGCGCGGTTCGCTTGGGTCTAGGATGGCGGCGGCCCCACCTCTGACACTTCCCCGAGCTGATGAAAGGTTGTCGGCATGACGCTTTCGGCGACGCGAACCCGGATGTTCATCAACGGTGACTGGTTTCGAGTCCTCGGACGGCGAGACGACCCAGGTCATCAATCCCGCCACCGAGCAGGTCATCGGGGAGGTCCCACGCGGCACGGTCGCGGACACCGACCGGGCGGTCGAGGCGGCCGCGGCCGCGTTCGTCGAGTGGTCCGAGACGACGCCTGCGGAGCGCTCGACGATGCTGTACAAGCTCGCGGACGCCATCGAGGCCGATACGGCCGAGCTGTCCCGCATCGAGTCGGAGAACGTCGGGAAGCCGAAGGGCGTCGCCGACTTCGATGTCGAGTTCACGGTCGACAACCTGCGATTCTTCGCCGGGGCGTGCCGCGTTGTGGAGGGCAGGGCGGCCGGGGAGTACGCGAAGGGCTACACGAGCATGATCCGCCGCGAGCCGGTGGGCGTCGTCGCCCAGGTCGCGCCGTGGAACTACCCGCTGATGATGGCCATCTGGAAGATCGGTCCTGCATTGGCAGCCGGCAACACCGTCGTGCTGAAGCCGTCGTCCATCACGCCGCTCTCGGCCATCCGGCTCGCCGAGCTCGCCGCCGAGATCCTGCCCAAGGGCGTGCTCAACGTGCTCACCGGCCCGGGCGCGATAGTGGGCGAGCGGCTTGCGACGCACCCGCTGGTCGACATGATCTCGATCACCGGCGACACCGAGACCGGCAAGCAGATCGCGCGGCAGGCCGCCAGCACCGTGAAGCGCGTTCACCTCGAGCTCGGCGGCAAGGCACCGGTGATCGTGTTCGACGACGCCGACCTCTCGGCCGTCGCGGCCAAGGTGAAGGAGGCGGGCTACTTCAACTCCGGCCAGGACTGCACCGCGGCGTGCCGAATCCTCGTGCGCAAGGCCGTGTACGACGACCTGCTCGCGGAGCTCGTCCCGGCCGTGGAGTCGATCACCTTCGGCAAGCCGACCGACGACCCGGAGCTCGAGATGGGGCCTCTGGTGAGCGGCGCACAGCGCGATCGCGTGGCGGGCTTCGTCGAGCGCGCCGAGCAGGACGGCGGCAAGGTCGCCACCGGCGGACCGGCACCGGCCGGGAGCGGCTTCTTCTATCGGCCCACCGTCGTGACCGACGTGGGGCAGGACTCCGAGATCGTGCAGCGCGAGATCTTCGGCCCCGTGGTCACGGTCCAGCACTTCAGCGACGACGACGAGGCGATCCGATGGGCGAACGGCGTCCCGTACGGCCTGTCGGCATCGGTCTGGACGCGTGACGTCGCCCGCGCCCTCAACTCCGCGCGGCGTCTGCGCTACGGCACCGTCTGGATCAACGACCACCTCACCATCGCCTCGGAGATGCCGCACGGCGGCTTCGGCCAGTCCGGCTACGGCAAGGACATGAGCGGCTACTCGATCGAGGACTACACCGTCATCAAGCACGTCATGGCCAAACTCTCCTGACGCGCCCGATGCGGGTGCTCCTGATCGGCGTCGGGACGGTAGGCGAGGCGATCGCGCGACTGAGCGCGGAGCGTGACTGGTGCGAGCGAATGGTGCTCGCCGACTACAGCGAGGAGCGGGCGAGGCAGATCGCGGACGCCATCGGCCAGCCCGAGCGGTTCGTGCCGGCCGCGATCGACGCCGGCGACCGAGGCGCGATCCAGGAGCTCGCGACCTCCGAGCGCGTGGACCTCGTGATGAACGCGGTCGACCCGTCATTCGTGATGCCGATCTTCGAGGCCGCCCGTGCGGCCGGCGTCGACTACATGGACATGGCGGTGAGCCTGTCCAAGCCGGACGCCGAGGACCCGTATCGGCGGCCCGGAGTGAAGCTGGGCGACGAGCAGTTCGCACAGTCGGCTGCCTGGGAGGCCGATGGGCGCCTTGCGCTCGTCGGGATGGGCATGGACCCGGGCCTGACCGATGTCTTCGCCGCGTACGCGGCCAAGCACCTCTTCGACGAAATCGACGAGGTCCACGTCCGCGACGGGGGCGACCTCCAGATCCCCGGGTACGCGTTCGCCCCGGTCTTCTCGATCTGGACGACGATCGAGGAATGCCTGAACCCGCCGATCGTGTGGGAGGCGGGCGACTGGCACACGACCGAGCCGTTCAGCGGCAGCGAGCACTTCCCATTTCCCGACGGCGTCGGACCGATGGAGTGCGTGAACGTCGAGCACGAGGAGGTGCTGCTCGTCCCGCGCGGCCTGAAGGTCAAGCGCGTGACGTTCAAGTACGCGCTGGGGAGCGACTTCATCGAGAATCTGCGCACCATCCACGCCCTGGGAATGGATCGGGTGGACCCCGTGCGCGTGAAGGGCGTCGATGTCGCGCCGCGCGACGTCCTCGCGGCGATCACGCCCGACCCCGCGAAGCTGGGTGACCGCATGGTCGGGCGCGCGATCGTCGGCACCTGGGTCATCGGCCAGAAGGATGGAAAGCCGCGCGAGGTCTTCCTGTATCAGACCACCGACGCCCAGGAGGTCTGGCGGACGGCCGGCCTCGGCGCCGTCGCGTGGCAGACCGGGTTCAACCCGGTGATCGCCATGGAGCTTCTCGCGACCGGGGCGTGGTCCGGCGCCGGAGTGCTCGGGCCCGAGGCATTCGATCCCGACCCGTACCTGACCCTGCTGGACCGCTACGCTATACATCACGGCATGGTTGAGATGGAGCCGGGGGCGCATCGGCCGACCTGAGGCCCGGGACAGCACGGAGAGTGACATGAAGACCGCCCCCGCCAGCATCGACCGCCGGCGCGTGACCGAAGATCCGCGACCGGGAAGAGGCCGCGTATCGGGCACGGACGCCGCGCAGCGCGTCCCTCCACGAACGCGCGCAGCGAGCGATGCCCTTGGGCGTCGCCAGCTCGTTCCAGTCGTACGCGCCCTACCCGCTGTTCATGACCGATGCGCGGGGCTCGCGCATCAACGACGCCGACGGAAACGAGTACGTCGACTTCGACATGGCCTTCGGCGTGCTGGCCGCCGGTCACTCGCACCCGATCCTGGCCGAGGCGCTGGCGTATCGGGTGGCGAACGGCACGTGCTACACGTTCCCGGTGGAGGACGGCATCGTCCTGGCCGAGGAGATCAAGCTGCGCTTCGGCGCCGATCTCGTGCGCTTCTCGAACTCCGGCACCGAGGCCACGATGGACGCCCTGCGCGTCGCCCGCGGCTTCACCGGCCGCGAGAAGTTCATCAAGTTCGAGGGCGGCTACCACGGCCACCACGACGACGTGCTCATCAGCATCCAGCCACCGCGCGAGCTGATGGGCCCGGCCGATGCGCCGAACCCGGTCCCCGCCTCCGCAGGTCTGCCACGCAGCCGCACGGAGGAGACGGTCGTTGCCCCATACAACGACCCCGATGCGCTGGAGCGAATCCTCGACCGCCATCGCGGCGAGATCGCGGCCATCCTGATCGAGCCGATCCAGTTCAACATCGGCGTGGTCCCGCCGCTGCCCGGCTATCTCGAGCGTGTGCGCGACCTGGCCACGGCCCACGGCGCGGTCCTGATCTTCGACGAGGTCAAGACCGGAGTGGTGCTCGCCTATGGCGGCGCGACCGAGCACTTCGGCATCCAGCCCGATCTCCTCTGCCTCGCGAAGAGCATCGGCGGCGGCGTGCCGATCGGCGCGTTCGCCGGCCGCGGCGAGGTGATGAGCGTGATCGAGAAGCTGCCGGAGGCGTCCGGCACAGGCACGGGCCTGGAGCAGTCGACGATCTCCGGCGGCGCCACGCGCGTCGCGCACCTGGGGACCTTCAACGGCAACCCGCTGTCGATGGCCGCTGGCGTGGCGGTCCTCACGAAGATCCTGACCCGCGACGTTTACCCGGGGCTCCACGCGCTCGCGGATCGGCTTACTACGGGCTCCCAGGCGGTCGTCGACGACTTCGGGCTCCCCGGTTACGCGATCAACGCCGGGCCAAAGGGCTGCGTGATGTTCACGCCCGAGCGGGTGACGAACTATCGCGACTTCATCGGCCTCGATGGCGACCTGTGGGAGGCCTCGTTCTTCTACCTCGCCAACCGCGGCATCCTGCTGCCACCGGGACCCGACGACCAGTGGACGCTGTCGGTGCAGCACACCGAGGATGAGGTCGACCGATACGTCAGCACCTTCCGGGAGTTCGCGGCCGAGCTCACCGCGTAGCGATCGGCTCTAGATCGCGGCCAGGCAGTCACCGATGATGCCGACGGCGAGGTCGATCTCCTCATCGGTCGTGTTGAGCGGCGGGATGATCCGCACGGCCTGAGCGTACGTCCCGCAGCTGAGCAGCAGCAGGCGGCGCTCGAGCGCGGCGGCGAGCAGCGCCTTCGCCTTCTCCGGCAGGGGCTTCAGGCCGTCGGCCTCGGCGAACTCGATGCCGACCATCAACCCCCGGCCCCGAACCTCGGCGATCGAGTCGTGGTCCGCGGCCGCGCGTCGCAGGCCGGCGATCAGCCGCTCGCCCTGCCGCCGCGCGTTCTCGACCAGCCCCTCGTCGTCGATGACGTCGAGCGTCGCGAGGGCCGCCGCGCAGGCCACCGCGTTGCCGCCATAGGTCCCGCCGTGGGCACCCGGCCCGAACCGGTTCAGCAGCTCCCGCGTCGCGAGGATGCCCGACAGCGGCAGGCCCGACGCGATGCCCTTGGCCATGATCACGATGTCCGGCGTCGCCGTCGTCCACTCCGTCGCGAAGAATCGTCCGGTGCGCCCGAAGCCGGTCTGGATCTCGTCCACGGCGAGCAGGATCCCGTGGCGGTCGGCCACCTCGCGCAGCGCGGGGAGGAACCCGTCCGGCGCCGGCACGTACCCGCCCTCGCCGAGGATCGGCTCGACCACGAACGCGGCCACGTCCTCCGGATAGACCATCGTCGCGAACAGCTCGTCGATCGAGTCCAGCGTGAAGCGGAGCGCGTCCTCGTCGCTGCGCCCGGTCGGGTTGCGCAGCGCGTACGGGAACGGCACGTGGTGGACGCTCCCCGGCAGCGGCTCGTAGTGGCCGCGCACCTTTACCCCTGAGCTGGTGAGCGACATGGCCGCGTGGGTGCGGCCGTGGAACCCACCCGGAACGCCACGATCGCCGGACGCCGCGTGGCGTACTTGGCGAGCTTGACCGCGGCCTCGATCGCCTCGGCCCCCGAGTTGGAGAGGAAGAGGCCGTACGCCTCGCCGTCGCGGGCGTTCGGGAATCGGCGCGGCAGCCGGTCGTGGAGGCGGAGGCCCGGCTCGTGATGAACGATGTT
Source organism: uncultured Chloroflexia bacterium (assembly GCA_963840205.1). GTDB lineage: Bacteria > Chloroflexota > Limnocylindria > QHBO01 > QHBO01 > JACDBZ01. Next base: position 446,802 of record CAWIXZ010000010.1, on the reverse strand, counting down.
CTGCTGGAGATGGATCCCGCGCGCGGCCTGCTCGCTGATGGCGGCCACGACGCGCGGGTGGGCATGGCCGGTGTTCACCACGCCGATCCCGCTCGTGTAGTCGAGGTAGCGCTCCCCGTCAACGGTTTCCAGCCAGGAGCCCGAGGCGCGCGCGACGACCAGGTCGGTGTATCGCGCCCAGACCGGCGCCACTCCGCTGCGCAGCGCCATGAGCGTCTGCGCGTCGGCCTCCACGGCAGGCTCGGTGGAGGTCATGCGCGCGCCGCCAGGGCTGCCTGCTCGCGCCGCTGAAGGAGGCTCCACCCGACGATCCCGAGGATCCCGAGGCCGAAGATGATCGTGCCCATCACGTTCACCTCCGGAGGCACACCGATGCGCGAGGCGCCGTACACCGACAGCGGGAAGGTGACGGTCTGGCCCGGGGTGAACTGCGTGATCACGAAATCATCGATCGAGAGCGCGAACGCCAGCAGCGCCGCCGCCAGGATGCCAGGGAAGATGAGCGGCAGCGTGACCTTGCGGAACGTCGTCCACTCGTCGGCACCGAGGTCCATGGCGGCCTCCTCGAGGGCGCGGTTGAAGCCTGCGATCCGTGCGCGCACGGTGACGATCACGAAGCTGATGTTGAACATGATGTGCGCGATGATGATGGTAACGATCCGCGCGCCACCCCGACCGACACGAAGAGCGACAGCAGCGACGCGCCCAGCACGATCTCCGGCGTGGCGATCGGCAGGAAGATGAGCAGGTTCAGCGGACCGCGGCCGCGGAACTCGTAGCGGGTGAGCGCCAGTCCAATCAGGGTGCCGAGCACGGTTGCGACGACGGTCGAGGCGAGCGCGACCACGACGCTGTTGATGAGCGCGCTGTTCATCCTCGGCTGACTGCCGAAGATGTTGGAGTAGTGCTCCAGCGTGAAGCCCTGCCACGTGAAGTTGAAGCGGCCGACGTTGTCGTTGAATCCGAAGGCGATCATCACCACGATCGGAAGGAACAGGTACGCGACCACGACCCCCGTGAAGACGGGGAGCACCGCACTCGAGAGGCGCGCCCCGAGCGGTCGGCGCCTCAGCGGGACGTCGGAGGCGAGCGTCGCATCGGCCATCAGGCGGTCAGCTCCTGGCCGCGCAGGCTGCGGGTGTACGCGAAGACGCCGATGAGCAGGCCGGTCATGAGGATCAGGCTGATCGCCGAGGCCTGTGGGTAGTCGTTGTTCGTGAGGAACAGTGTCTGGACGACGTTGCCGATCATCGTGGTCTCCTGCGTCCCGCCCAGCAGCTCCGCGTTGATGTAGTCGCCCACCGCCGGGATGAAGGCGAGCAGCGTGGCGGCGAAGACGCCGGCGATGGACAGCGGCAGCGTCACGCGCAGGAACGCCTGCACCCGGCTGGCGTAGAGGTCGGTGGCGGCCTCGATCAGGCGGTGGTCGATCTTCTCGAGGGCGACGTAGAGCGGGAGGACCACGAAGGGCAGGTAGTTGTACGTGATCCCGGCGATGACCGCGGCCGGCGTCGCGAGGATGCGGAACCCGTCGTCAACGAATCCCCAGTCCTTGAGCGTGCCGAGCACGAATCCCTGGTCGGCGAGGATGAACTTCCAGCTGATGGTGCGGATGATGAAGCTGGTGAAGAACGGCATGATCACCAGCAGGAGGAGGACGTTCTTGTAGCGGCCGCCGCGGAACGCGATGGTGTAGGCCATCGGGTAGCCGATGGCCAGCGCGAGGACGGTGACGGCGAGCCCGTAGAGGACCGAGCGCACGAACTGCTCGTCCCAGCGGGCCAGGACCTCGGGGAAGATCCCGAAGTTGAAGGTGAGCTGATAGCCGCTCGCCAGCGAGCCCTCCTGCAGCGCGACCGACGCCATGGCGAGCATCGGCACCACGAACAGCACGAGTAGCCACAGCGTCCCGGGCAGCAGGAAGAGGTACGGGATCAGGCCGCGGTGGCGGCGCAGCCAGGATTCCATCCGCTCTCCTTCGGATCGGGCCCTAGCCCTGGGTGATCTCCTGCATGAGCGTGTTCCAGAGCTCCTCCTCGTCCTCGGAGAGCACCTTGTAGCTGTGCAGGTTGGCCAGCATGTCCTCGCTGGGGAAGACGAGCTCCGACTCCGCGACACTGGTCAGGTAGTCGGCGGTCTCCTGGTCGCCTCCGTCCGCCGCCTCCTGGGCGTGGGTGCGGATGATCTCCTGCGCCGCAGGCACCGGACAGATGTAGTTCACGTACTCGGTGATCTGCGCCGCGATCTCCGGCCGGTAGGCGAAGTCCATGAATGCCAGCGCGTCGGCCGGGTGCTGCGCCTGCTTCGGGATTGCCATGTTGTCGACCCACAGGATGCCGCCCGCCGACGGCACGATGAACCTGAGGTCCGGATTGTCGAACTGCAGCTGGAACACGTCGCCGGACCACGCCATGGTCACCGCAAGCGAGCCCGCCGCAAGCTCCTGCGCGTACTCGTTGCCGTAGTAGCTGCGCACGAGCGGCGCCTGCTGGCGGAGCACCTCCGCCGCGGCACGCACGTCGTCCTCGGTCGCATCGGCCGGGATGACGCCGTTGTGCAGGAGTGCCAGGCTCAGCGAGTCGCGCGAATCGCTGTACATGCCGATGCGGCCCTCGAACTCCGGATCCAGCAGGTCCGCGAAGCCGGTGATGTCGCGCCCGGTGAGCGCGGGGTTGTAGGCGATCCCGGTGATGCCCGACTGCCAGGGCACGCTGTGCGCGTTGTTGGGGTCGTAGCTGGGATTCTTGTACTTGTCCGCGGCGTTCGCCACGAAGTTCGGCACGTCGCGACCCACGTCGATGGTCTCGAGGTAGCCCAGGCTGATCATCTTGCCGACCATCCAGTCGGTTGGGACGATCATGTCCCAGCCGGTGTCCTGACCGGCCGCCAGCGCGGGCTGGATGGTCCCGAAGAACTCCGTGTTCTCCTGGATCGACTCCTGGTAGTCGACCTCGATTCCCGTCTCCTCGCTGAACTGCTGGAGCGTTGGGGACGCGCCGGCATCGTCCTGGTCGATGTACAGCGGCCAGTTGGCGAAGATCAGCGTCCCGCTGGTCTCACCTCCGACCGCTCCCCCGCTGGCGCCGGTCGACGCCCCCGGACCGATGCCGCACGCGGCCAGGATCGCCGGCAGCGACAGCATCGCCCCGCCGGCGACGGCTCCACGACCCGCGCCCGCGAGGAATGCCCGGCGGCTGAGCCGGCGTCGTCGGTCAAAGGCACGCCTCACCGCGCGCTCGATCTGGCTCTCCCGGTCACCCATGTCGATCCTGCCTCCTAGTCGGTTCACGGCCCCTCAGGCCTTGGCTGGCTCCATCGCGATGACGAACGTGTGCTGTGGCTTCCACGAGAGCCGAACGCGCTGCCCGTCTGCGAGCACCTCCGACGCGCCGCTGGTCTCCAGGTTCTGGGCGTACACGACCAGCCGGCCGCCATCCGGCGTCTGGACGACGTACTGCGTGCTGACCCCAATGTAGGACGAGTCGAGGACGACGCCCTCGATCGCGTTGCGAGTCGCATCGTCCGCTGCGGAGCTTCCCTCGGCGAGGGGCTGGACGTGGAGCTTCTCCGGGCGAACCCCGATGCGCACCATTCCCTTGTCGACCCCATCCGCCGGGGCGCGCAGCAGCGCGCCGGTCGGCAGGCGCACGGTCAGCGTTCCTCCGTCGCGCCCCGCCACCTCTGCATCGAGCAGGTTGCTGACGCCGAGGAAGTTCGCGACGAAGTCGCTGTGCGGCCGCTCGTAGAGCTCCTCCGGACTGCCCAGCTGATCGATCTGCCCGCCCCGCATGACGGCAATCCGGTCGGACATCGTCATCGCCTCCTCCTGGTCGTGGGTGACGAAGACGAAGGTGATGCCGATCTCGCTCTGGATGGCCTTGAGCTCGATCTGCATCTGCTTGCGCAGCTTCTGGTCGAGCGCACCGAGCGGCTCGTCCAGCAGGAGGACCCTCGGGTTGTTGATCAGCGCGCGTGCCAGCGCAACCCGCTGCTGCTGGCCCCCCGAGAGCTGCGAGGGCCTGCGCAGCTCGTAGCCGGGCAGCTCGACAAGCTTGAGCATGGAGGCCACCTGGCTGCGGATCGTCGCCGCCGGAGTCTTTCGACGCCGCAGGCCGAACGCGATGTTCTCGAAGACGTTGAGGTGCGGGAAGAGCGCGTAGTTCTGGAAGACGGTGTTGACGTCGCGCTTGAAGGGCGGCAGCGCGGTGACGTCGGCGTCGGCCAAGTAGATCGTCCCGGAGGTCGGCGCCTCGAAGCCGCCGATCATCCGCAGCGTCGTCGTCTTGCCGCAGCCGGACGGGCCGAGCATCGTGAAGAATTCGCCACGGTTGATGGTAAGCGAGACGTCATCGACTGCGGTCATGTCGCCAAAGCGCTTGGAGACGCGTTCAAGCCGGACGTCTGACTCGGGCACGGACAATCTACTCGGGCCGCTCGAAGGGGTGTGCGGCGAAATATAGGCGAGGCGTCAACCGGCGTCCCCGGAGGTCGCGACGTGCGGCGGCGTCCAGCCATGGATGAGGTCGTCGTGGTAGCGCGGCGGGGCCTCTGGGTCCACCGCGGCCCTGGGGACGGGCGCCATCGGCGCGCGGCCACGGATCGCACCGGCGTAGTAGGCGCAGACGTCGGTGAGCGGGCAGAGCCCGCAGATGGGCCGCGGGGCGCGGCACGTGTCCCGGCCGTGGCGGATGGTCTCGACGTGGAAGGCGTACATCTCGTCGGGCCGGAGGACCTCCTCCAGCAGGTCGTGCGCGCGATCGAGCGGGGTGCGCGGCGGCAGCATGCCGAGCCGCGTGGCGACGCGGTGGACGTGAGTGTCCACGGGCATCGCCGGACGGCCGAAGCCGAAGAGCAGGATGATCGAGGCCGTCTTGCGACCGATGCCGGGCAACGCGGTGAGCCAGGCGCGCGCCTCCTCCAGCGGCATCGTCCCCAGGAAGCCCAGGTCCCACGACCCGCCCGTCGCGTCGTGCACCTCCGCCAGCACGTGCTGGATGCGCCTCGACTTGGTGAACGCCAGGCCGCCGGGGCGGATGACCTCCTCGAGCTCATCGGTGGGAGCGGCGAGCGCCTCGTCCCACGTCGCGTAGCGCGCCGTGAGCAAGGTGAAAGCGCGGAACGAGTTCACGTCGGCGGTGTTCTGCGACAGGATCGTCAGGACGAGCTCGCTGATCGTGTCGACCCGTGGGCCGGCCCAGGCGGGGTGGCCGTACCGCTCGCCGAGCCGCTCCAGCACGACCTCGGCCAGCCGCCTGCGCCGCCGCCGATCGGCGGCGAGCTTCTGCGGGCTCGGCCCCCGTCGCCTCGCGGGCTTCGCGCGTTCCGGGCGCTTGGCGGGCGCCCCCGCGGCGGTCACTCGTCGAGTCGGTAGCGCCGCTCGCCCGTCGACGCGTCGGACCACACGCGCAGCCGCCGGCGAGTCGTGGGATCCACGAAACGCTCGTCGGTGGCGTGGAAGCGCGGGTCGATCGGCCCCTCGTCCACTCCGGCCCCGCCCACTGAGTCCCATGAGCGTTCGTGCGCCTCGGACCGGTAGCGGGTGCGCTCGAATGCGACCCCGATGAGCCCGGCGCCACCGAGGACCATGAGCCACAGGCCGCTGATGCCCGGGATCCCGCCGAAGGCGAGGATCGCGAGACCTCCCAGGAGGAGGAGCAGCGACACCACGCCGATGACGATCCGGAGCGCGACAACCATGGCGGGGCTACTCGAGCGGCTGGGGAGCGCCCGCGTCGGCCTCGATCACGACGGCGGTCCCGTAGGCCACGATCTCGCTCATCGAGTTGTTCAGCTCCGAGCTGTCGAAGCGCATGCTGATCACGGCGTTCGCGCCGACCAGCGTCGCGTTCTGGACCATGCGGTCCATCGCCTGGCGCCGGGTGTCCTCGAGGAGCTCGGTGTACTCGCGGATCTCCCCTCCCACGAGCGACCGGATGCTGGCCGTGATGTTCCCGGCCAGGCCACGGCTGCGGACGACGAGGCCGAAGACCTGGCCCTTGCTCTCCCTGACGCGGAAGCCGGCGACGAAAGGTGTGGTGGTAATGACCATGGGGCCAGTATCGCGCAGGGCGGCTAGGGGGCGAGCGTGAGGCCGATGCCGATGGCGCGCGCCAGGCGCGCGCCGGCCTGCTCCAGGAGCCGCTCTGTGTCAGCCATGGCGTCCTCCAGCGACATTGGCCGGTCCGGAATGGGCTGGACCAGCGTCAGCGCGGTGGCTGTCTCGAGCGCGTCGGCGCCCGGTCCGAGCGCGCCGCACAGCAGGATGACCGGCGTGTTGCGTGCGCCGGCCAGCGCGGCGACCCCCATCGCCGCCTTGCCATGCAGCGTCTGCTCGTCGGCCCGGCCCTCGCCGGTGATGACGAGATCGGCGGCCTCGAGCGCCTCGCCCAACCCGACGAGCTCTGCGACGACCTCCACGCCCGGCCGGACGATGGCCTCCGTGAAGCCCAGCAGCCCGGCGGTCGTCCCTCCGGCGGCTCCGGCCCCGGGCAGATCGGCCACCTGGCGGCCCGTGGCGGCCTCGATGGCGCGACCGAGCGCGGCCAGCGCGCCGTCCAGCTCCTCCACGGTCGCGGCATCTGCGCCCTTCTGCGGCCCGTAGGTGGCCGATGCCCCGCGCGGCCCGCTGAGCGGATTCGTCACGTCGGAGGCCACCACGATCGCTGCGTCGCGGATGCGCGGGTCAATCGCCGAAGCGTCGATCGACGCGAGGTTGGCGAGGGCGGCCCCGCCGGGTGGCAGCTCGGCGCCGGCGGCGTCAAGAAAGCGGACGCCGAGGGCGGTGAGGAGCCCGGTCCCGCCGTCGTTCGTGGCCGATCCCCCGAGGCCGATGGTGATGCGCTCCACGCCCGCATCGAGGGCCGCCCGAATGAGGTCGCCGGTCCCGCGAGTCGACGCTCGCCGCACCGAGTCGGGCGTGCGCTCGCCGGGGTCGAGGTGAGACAGGCCCGAGGCCGCGGCCATCTCGACGAACGCGCCGCGGCCGTCGTCCACCAGCAGCCAGTCGGCCTGGATCGGCCGGCCGAGGGCATCCACCGTGGCGACGCTTCGGCGCTCCGCGCCGTCCTCGAGCGCGGCTTCCAGGGCGGCGAGCGTCCCCTCGCCGCCATCGGCCATCGGCCGGCGCAGGACGGCGTCGCCGCGTCGCACGCTGAGCCAGCCCGAGGCGATGGCGTTCGCCACCCCGACGGAGTCGAGCGCACCGCCGAACGAGTCGGGCGCGACGACCACGCGCAGCGTGGGCGTCATCGGCTCTTCAGCGACTTCCGCCGCTCGAGGTAGGCCGGCACGGTCACCATCGGCGGCCGGATCTCGTCGCCGATGTCGAGCACCTCGAGGTTGAACCGGTCCTTGTCGGTGTTGATCAGCTTCATGCCGCGGCCGACCTCGCTCAGCAGCTCGATCCGGTGTCGCTCCTCGAGCTTGCGGACGGCGCCCTGGAGGATCACGTAGGCCATCTGGCTCAGGTTCGCGAGCGGCTGGTTGCGGTGGATGCGTCGCTCGAGATCGACCTGTCCCATGCCGGAGAGCCCCGCCTGCTCGAGAACATCGATGAGCAGCCCGACCTCGACGGCATAGCCGGTGAAGAACGGCAGGCCCTCCAGCAGCGTCCGGCGTCCGGCGTACTCGCCCGACAGCGGCTGAACCATCCCCGACAGCTCAGGGAAGAACAGGTTGATGAGCGGCCGGGCCATGAGCTCGGTCACGCGGCCACCACCCTCTGCCTGAAGCCGATTCCCGTCCCGGATCGGCCGTCGGTAGAAGCCCTTCACGTAGGAGATGCGCGGCTCGCGCAGGAGCGGCCCGAGCAGGCCGTACACGAAGCGCGGCTGAATGTTGCTGATGTCGGTGTCGATCCAGGTGACGATGTCGCCGTCGAGCACGTGGAGGCTCTTCCACAGCGCCTCGCCCTTTCCGCGGTGGGATCCGGTCTCCGGGAGGATCTGCGGGTGGCGGAAGACGGGCACGCCGAGCTCGGTGGCGATCTCGACCGTCCGGTCCTCGCTGTCGGAGTCGATGACGACCATCTGGTCGATGAGCGGCACCCGCTCCATGAGCGCGGCCTTCACGCGCTTGATGACGATGCCGATCGTCTTCTCCTCGTTGAGCGCGGGTAGGCCGACGCTGATCGTGAGGTTCTGCCGCTCCTTGAGCGCGACGAGCTTGCGGATGTCCGAGAACTCGTGCGCGTGGAACGTGTTCTCGGCGAACCAGCGGTCGACCACGACCGGCAGCGACCGAGTCGTCTCGACGAGCGCATCGGCATGGGCGAGCGTGCCCTCGCTGGCGCGCAGCTGCTCGAAGGTGGCCATGCCGAGCGCCTGCCGCGTCTTCACCACGATCACGGTCGGCCGGGCCTTCGACGCGACGGACTCTGCGAGCGTCCCGAACAGGTAGCGGCCGTCCGCGCCCGCGTTCGTCGGCTGTGCCGACGCGCCCATCACCACCAGGTCGTGGTTTGCTGCCTCCTTGATGATCGCCTGCCGCACCGACGTCGCCTCGCGGATGATCCCGGCGCCGCGTCGCGTGCCGGCGTGCTCGCGCACGAATGCGGTGACCGCGGCCTGCTCGCGCTCGAGGGCCCGATCGCCGATCCCCTTGGGCACCACGTGCAGCACCACCACCTTCGCGCCGAAGCGCTTGGCGAGGTCACGGCTGATGCGCATTGCGAGCTCGGCATGAGGGCCGCCGCGGACAGGGACCAGGATGGAGGCGACCTTCTCGAGTCCGCGCTGCTTGACCACGGCGATGTCGCACGGCGACTCCCGCACGACGGCGTCGATCGTCGGAGAGAAGACCGGACGCACCTCGCCGTCGCCGCCCGACTCCGCGCGTGACGGTCCGCCCCATCCGAAGATGACGAGATCCGCACCCTCCTCGCCGACCGCCTCGATCACGCCGTCGGAGGCATGCCGGCCGATGCGGACCATGGTCCGCAGCTCCACGTTCTCCTCGTCGCCGAAGTCGAGGACCCTCTGCAGGAGACGCCGGGCGGTGCGTGCGTGGGTGGCACCCTCGGACAGGCTGACGCCCTCGGGCACCTCGACGATACCGAGCGCCGTGATCTGGGTCGGCCGTCCATCGGCCACTCCCGCGCCGATGCGCACGAGGTCACGCGCCGTCCGGGGGTTGGCGAGCGGCAGAAGGATGCGGTATGGCTGCTTCCGCCGCGGCGCCATGACTAGCCGCGCGCCTCGAGCCAGCGTGTCACGAGGTACGGCTTGAGCGCCTCGAACTGGCGCGCCTGGTCGTCGATCACGCGCTCCGCCTGGTCGGTCGTCATGTCCAGCGTCTCGCTGATGAACCCGGCCGTGCGGCCGAAGTAGAGCGGCGTGAGGGCCGCGAGCATTCGCTCGTGGTCTGCCTCCGGCCGGTGGTAGGCGACGAGCGTGTCGTACAGGCAGCGGATCCACAGCTCCGCGGGGAAGTGGAAGGAGGAGGGTTGGCCGGTGACGTCGAGCGACATGACCCGCTCCAGCTGTTCCGGCGAGAGCATCTCGGCCCACGCGTCGCGCTGCGCGAGCCGCGCGCTCTCGAAGTTGTCGATCAGCTTGCCGTGGTCGACGTTGATCGGCTCTGGGGCCACGACTCGCTCGAACCCATACTCGGGAATCGCGTGCGAGCCGCGGACGCGGAGCCATCGGTCCTCGTAATGGCCGGCGAGGTTGAAGAGCGTGCCGACCACCTGGCGGAACATCGGCCCCAGGTCCGACGCCGGGTCCTTGGCGTCGTGGATCTTCGCGCCGAGGCGCGCCTGGCACACCGCGAAGCCCTCGCTGAGCGCGGAATGCGTCATCCACACGTCGATCCCGAACCGCGCAGTGAGCTCGTCGAACGTGTCGAGCTCGAGATAGCGGGCGACGAGATCCCCCGACACCCCGAAGTCGCCGCCGATGGGCTGGCGGATGCGCGCGCCGTACAGCGCTCGGGTGAGCGGGTAGCTGATCGCGTTGGTGATCGTGCCGTCGTACTTGTAGCGCGAGTAGAGGGGGGTCACGAAGTCGTAGCCGCCCTTGAGGATCGGCCCGGCGAGGAGCTCGACCCATTCCGGCACGATCGAGCGCAGGTCCGAGTCGACCATCACCATCGCCTTGACCTTGAGCTCCCGGGCCACCTCGAACAGGGCGCGCACCGCGGTGCCCTTCCCGCTCGTGCCCTGGTAGGTGAAGCTCACGCGCTGCAGCTTGTGGCGCGGGCTGATGAGGATGATCTTCTCGAGGTAGTCAGGGCTCTCGGTGGTGACCACGACCCGAGGCGTGTCGTCGGGGGAGCCGCCGTCGCTGTTCACCAGCACCGGCTTGAGCTCGGGGAAGTACTGCACCATCCCGGCAGTGGCGGCGCGCACCACGTAGCCGATGGTCTCGGCGTTGTCGAAGGAGGGGATGCCGACCATCAGGTCGGCGGAGCCGATACGCCTGACCTCCGCCAGGCCCTCGTCATCGAGCGCCGATGCGCCCGCGGCAGCCGGCTTGGACGTCAGGACTGAGCCTCCTCGCGCGTTCGTCAGCGGGTCGCTGCTCGGGGGCGCTTAGGCTACCAGCCCGGTCGCGGATGCGGCGAATCCGGACCTCGACCAGATCCCCGACATTAGGTGCCGGGGCCGCTAGTCGCGGATCCGACGAATCCGCTCTCGAGTTCCCACCAACCGGCCGATCATGCCGCGCGGCGCGGTGACTCGCAGGGACAACTTGAGCCAGTCGTCGTTCCGTTCGCCGGGCAGGTAGTGCGAGTTCATATGCTTCGCGAGGTAGTGGCTGAAGCCGTTCGCGCGCCAGCCGATCAGCCAGCCGGCGAGCGGGTGCTTGACCACGGGGCTGAGCCGCACCTGGACGCCCTCGTCGATGACGGACTCGAGCAGACGGCGGCGCTCCTGGAAGGGGATGTCGTGCAACGGCTCCCCGTCGAGCTCGACCAGGTCCACCGCCACGAACGCGCGACGCTTCTCGGCCTCGATCGGGTCGGCCACCTCGTTCTCGAGCCCCTGCTCGGCCAGCGTATCGGCCCAGACGCGAGCCTGGCTGCCATCCCCGATGAAGGGCTGCGCGCTCCACACGCCATCGACGACCGCCTCCTCGGCCAGGATGGCGCCCGCCAGGACGTCGGCGGCCCCGGCGATGTCGCCCTCCACGGGCCGGCCAAGCTCATCGCTGAGCGTCACGTCGCCGCGCTCGATTGTCGCCATGACCCGCGTGCCGGGCCATAGCGGCTCGAACAGCCACTCGACGCTGAGCACCTCGGCGTTCGCGCTGACCGGTTGCTGCGGCAGGACCGGATCGGCCATCGCTCAGCCGGCGTCGTAGAGGTTGAGCTGCCCTTCCTCGACGTTCGCGCCAACCTCGGAGCGAATCTGCTCCCACGCGTCGAGGTCCCACTCGCCGACGAAGGTGATCCCGGTGCCTTCCTTGCCGGCACGGCCGGTGCGGCCGATGCGATGCACGTACGTGTCGGCGTCCTCCGGGATGTCGTACGAGACGACGTACGGCAGGTCGGTGATATCGAGGCCACGGCTGGCGACGTTGGTGGCGATGAGGAACTGGATCTTGCCGTCCCTGAAGGCGGCGAGGGTCCGGTCCCGCTCGCGCTGCGACAGGCCGCCGTGCAGCCCGGCGACGTTCTTGCCGCGCCGCGCGAGGGTGGCGGCCAGGCGGTCGACCCCGATCTGCGTGTGACGGAAGACGAGCAGGCGATCGAAGCCGAACTGGTCGGTGATCTCGATCAGTGCCTTCACCTTGTCCTGCTCCGCGACGAAGTACACGACCTGGCGTACCGTCTCGACCGTCTTCAGGTCCGGGCGCACCGTGACCTGGGCCGGGTCGCGCTTCATGAACCGGTCGCAGATGCGAAGGATCGCGTACGGCATCGTGGCGCTGAAGAGCGCCGTCTGCCGCTGGCGCGGCGCGCGCGAGAGGATCGTCTCCACGTCGACGATGAATCCCATGTCGAGCATGCGGTCCGCCTCGTCGAGGATCACGGTGTGGACGCGGTCCAGCCGCAGCTCGCCGCGGCGGATGAGGTCCAGCACGCGTCCCGGCGTGCCGACGACGACCTGCGCCCCGCGCTTGAGGCCCTCGATCTGCTTGTCCATCGACGAGCCGCCGTAGATGGCGACGGTGCGCACGCCACGGAACTGGCCGATGCGGGCGATCTCCTCGGTGACCTGCACGCACAGCTCCCGGGTCGGCGTGAGGACCAGCGCCTGAACATGATTGCTCGAGGGATCGATCTTCTCGACGATGGGGATGCCGAAGGCGGCGGTCTTGCCGGTCCCGGTCTGGGCCTGGCCGATGAGGTCCTGCCCCTCGCGCAGCGGCGGGATCGCCCGCGCCTGCACCTCGGTCGGCGTCACGAAGCCCATCGACTCGAGAGCGCGCGCGATGGTCGCGGGAACGACGATCTCGCCGAAGCGATAGCCGCCCGCCTGAGCGATTGCCGACAGCTCGAAGTCGGTCGGCGGGGCCGCGTCGGCGGCCGGGTGCGCATCCGTATCCACGGTCACGGGCTTGGGCGCGCGCGAAGACCCTGCGCGCGATCCTGGTCAATCTGAGACAAGCGGTGCTCCAGGGGGATGCTGAACGTGCGGCGCGTCAGCGGGGGCGCGCTCCGTCGCGATGCGGCGGGCGCGGCGCTCGTGGATCCGGTGGAGGCGCCGCTGGGGCGAATGCTACCACGCAGCCCCTCGGCGGCTTGACGGGCGACCTGCTCTAACAGATACTCAGTCTCATTCAGCCACCGTCAGCAGGGAGCCCGATCGTGCCGGTCACCGTCCTTCTGGTCTCTGCCAGCGCCTTCCTCGCCGCCGCGATAGGTGGCCTCGTCGCGCTGCGCGCGGTCGGCCACGTCGGACTGATCATCGCCGCGGGCGCCGGGATCCGGATCGGGGCGGCCTATTTCGATCTCATCCCCGAGAGCGTCGAGCACCTCGGCTCGCTGGACGTGGCGATGCTGTGCACCGCGTTCGGGTTCCTCGCCTTCTACGCGATCGAGAAGCTCACCGCGCTGCACGTCGGACACGAGACCGCCACGGAGATGGACCACGGCGATTCGGCGCACCGCCACATCGGGTTCATCGGCAGCGTGGGAATGAGCCTGCACAGCTTCCTCGACGGCATCGCCCTGGCGGCGGGCCTCGCGCTCGGCGGCGGACTGGGGCTCGTCATCGCGGCGGTGGTTGTCACGCATCGGTTCAGCGACGGAATCGGCATCGTGAGCATGCAGCTCGCCAGCCGAGCGCCGCGCAACGAGATCTATCGGTGGGTCGCGCTGGTCGCCCTGGCGCCGGTGGCCGGGGTGATCGTGGGCCTCCTGCTGCCGGTGCCTGACATGGTCCTGGGCGGCATGCTCGGGGTGTTCGCCGGGTTCTTCCTCTACATCGGTGCCGCCGAGCTCCTTCCGGAGGCCCATCGCAGCGATCGGTCGAGATGGGTCGTCGCGGCGACGCTCGCGGGAGTCGGGGCGATCTACGCCTTCTCGATCTTCGCCGGTGCGGTGGGCGGGCATTGACCGGGACCTCGACCGCGGATCGGCTGCGTGACGCCGGCGGGCGCGTCACCCGCCAGCGGCTGCTGGTGGCCGATGGGCTGCGCTCGATGGGCCGGCAGGTCACTGCGCAGGAGCTCTACGACCATCTGCGCCGGACTGACCCGCGGATCGGTCGCGCAACCGTCTTCCGGACCCTGGAGGCGCTCGTCTCCGCGGGCGTCGCGCGGCGGCTGGAACGGGACGGGCACGTGTACGGCTACGTCGCCTGCCGTCCGGAGCACCACCACCACGTCGCCTGCGACCGATGCGGGCGCGTCGAGGAGATCGGCGAGGGATACATCGCGGAGATTGCCGAGCGGTTGTCCGCCGACCTGGGGTTCCAGATCGACGACGCGCGACTCGACTTCTACGGGCGCTGCGCGCGCTGCGCCGGGCTCGGCTAGCGCGCCACCGGGATCAGCCGGCGGTGGCGGCCACCCGCTCACCGGTGGGGGAGGTCCCGTTGCCGTCGGCCGTGCCGGCGCCCGCGTAGCCGGTGGGGTGCTTCTCGCGCCAGGCCCATGCGTCGGCGAGCATCTGGTCGAGGACCGAATGGCTCGGCTGCCAGCCGAGCTCGCGTCGCGCGCGCCGCGAGGAGGCGACGAGCACGGGCGGGTCGCCGACGCGGCGCTTCACGACCCGGGCCGGGATCGGCGCGCCCGGTGACGCGCCTCGCGGCCTCGACCACCTCACGGACGCTGAAGCCGGCGGCCGACCCGAGGTTGTAGATCTCGAGCGACGGGTCGCCCTCGCCGGTGGCCTCCAGGCTCAGCAGGTGCGCGTTGCCGAGGTCGCGCACGTGGATGAAGTCTCGAATGCACGTGCCGTCCGGCGTCGGGTAGTCCTGGCCGTAGATCTGGACGTGGCTCACGTCGCCGGCCGCGACGCGCAGGACGAGCGGCATGAGATGCGTCTCGGGGTTGTGATCCTCGCCGTTGAGCTCGGTGGCGCCCGCCACGTTGAAGTAGCGCAGCGAGATGGCGCGGAAGTCGTGGGCGGCGCAGAACCAGCGCATCGCACCCTCGAAGGCGAGCTTCGTCTCGCCGTACGGGTTGATCGGCTGCGTGCGGTCCGCCTCGGCGATGGGCACGCGCCGGGGCTCTCCGTACACCGCGGCCGTCGAGCTGTACACGAGCCGCTTGACGCCGGTACGGTTCATGGCTTCGAGCAGCGCGACCCCGCCCGAGACGTTGGTGCGGTAGTAGAGGCCGGGGTCGGCCATCGACTCCCCGACGAGCGAGCGCGCGGCGCAATGCAGGACGGCGTCGACGCCGTCTGAAAGCAACCGGTCGAGCCCGCCGCCGTCACGGATATCGCCCACGACGAGCTGTGCTCCGTGCGGGACGGCCTGCGCGTGACCGCTGGTGAGATTGTCGTAGACCACGACCTCGTGCCCCGCGTCGAGGAGGCTCTCCACGCTCGTCGAGCCCACGTAGCCCGCACCACCGACGACCAGGATCTTCAATCCACAGCCTCCCGCGACCGCCTAGGTGCCCGCGCCGACGACGGCCGGGGGACCGGCGCCCAGCGCCGCGAGCGCGGAGGTCAGCTGCGTCGAGACGCGGGTCGCGCCGGCGCGGACGGCCTCGTCCAGCTCATCGGCCGATCGGAAGCGGCCCGCGGCCTTCACGCCGATCCTGGGCCCGACGCTGTCGCGGAGCAGGCGCGTTCGGGCGATCGTGGCGCGGGCGTTTCCCTGACCCGGGCCAGTGACGACGTAGTCGGCGCCAGCGCGCTCGGCAAGGCGGCAGGCCCGGCGCACGAGATCGTCGCTCAACGGTGCCGGCTCGAGGATCACGCCTGCCGACGCCAGCGCGGAGTGCGCCATGTCGATGACAGCGACCATGTCGGTGAAGACGGTCTCGTCATCCTCCGAGACGAGCGCGCCCGCGTTGAGCACGAAATCGATCTGAGTGGCGCCCTGATCGAGCGCGGCCGAGGCCTCAAACGCCTTGACGCTCGACAGCCCGGCGCCATGTGGGTAGCCGATCACCGTCCCGATCGTCACGCGCGACTGGCCCAGCGCGCGCTTCGCCGCCTTCAGCAGCCACGGGTTGACGGTCAGCGCCGCGAGCTCATGCTCGGTGGCCAGGGCCACCGCGGCCTCAAGGTCGGCGAGCGACGCGTGCGGCTGGGTGAGCCGGTGCTCGAGGCGGACGGCCCGATGCACGCTGGCTGTCATCGGTGGGGCGGTCCCTCCGCTCGTGACGAGGTCGATGGGCACCCGGACGGGGTCCGGACGGCCGATTGTAGCAGCGCCCTTCTGGATGTCAGCCACCGGGTCAAGGCCGGCCGACGGGCCGGTGCGTCCTGTCAACGCTCCGGGTCGTCCTCCGCCACCGCCTGGCGGGCCAGCGCCAGCAGTCTGTCCCGCTCGTTGCGGGAGGGATCGTCGAGGACCGTCTCCATCAGGCGCCTGAGGACCCGGCCGATGCGAGGGCCTGGTGCGAGGCCGAGCTCGCGCTGGAGGTCGTGACCGTCGATCGCGAGCTGGCGCGTCTCGAGCGGCGCGCGCCGCTGCTCGGCGATTCGAGCTCGCAGCTCGTCGATCCCGCCGGCCGCCGGCTCGCCCACTCCCGAGGCGACGTTGTCGGCCGCACGGAGCGCGAAGAGGTCGTCGAGCCGCTCGAGTCCCACGCGCACGATGAAGCGGCGCACCGCGGCATCGGTCCAGGAGGGGTCGTAGTGGAACATGTGTACCCGCACGAGTGCCGTCACCCGCTCGACGTCCCGCTCCGGAAAGCGGAGGCGCCGCGTGACGGCCTCCGCTGCATCTGCCCCGATCCGCTCGTGGCCGATGAACTGGCCGTCGGCCAGGGTCGTCGCCTTGCCCAGGTCGTGGAGGAGGCCGGCCAGCCGGAGGACGGGGTCGCCGGCCGGCAGCGCGTCCGCGGTCCGTCCCGAGTGGTCGAGCGCGTCGCCGGGCAGGCGCTTGCCCTGGGGCACGCCCCGCAGGGCCAGAAGCTCGGGCAGGAGGACCGCGAGCAGCCCGAGGCCCTCCCAGCGCGCGAAGGCGACCGATGGCGGATTGGAGTCGTCCTCGAGCAGCCGCAGGAGCTCGTCGCGCACCCGCTCGCCGGACAGGCCAGCCGCCGCGGGGGCCGCCCGGATGAGCGCGGCCTCGGTCGCCGAGTCGATCGTGAAGCCGAACCGCAGGCTGAAGCGAACCGCGCGCAGAAGCCGCAGCGCATCCTCGGCGAACCGCTCGTCCGGATCGCCCACGGCACGGACGACACGACGTCGCAGGTCCTCGATCCCGCGGTGCGGATCGACCAGGGTGCCACGGCCCGCGGCGAGGTCGTCGGGGCGCCAGGCGATGGCGTTGATCGTGAAGTCGCGCCGGCCGAGGTCGCCCGCCAGCGAGGCGCCGAACTCGACGACTTCCGGTCGCCGGTTGTCGCGGTACCCGGACTCGGTCCGGTACGACGTGATCTCGACGAGCGGCGTGCCCATCAGGGTCACCGTTCCGAAGCGGTTCTCCCAGACGGAGCCGGGGAACAGCTCGCTCACCGCCTGCGGAGCGGCGGACGTGGCGATGTCCCAGTCCGAGGTGTCGCGGTCCGTGATCAGGTCGCGCACGCAGCCGCCGACGAGCACCGCCTCGTGGCCGGCGTCGATCAGGGTGCGCAGGGCGGCCCGCGGCTCGTCCGGCAGCGGGTCGATGGTGAAGGCGGCGGCGTCCCTCAGGCCGGCGTCGGGGCCGGCTCGCCCAGGAACAGGTAGCTGCGCCACGCGTCGTTCCGCTCGTCCGAGAGGTAGTTTCCGAAGAGGTAGCGCAGGTCCGCGCGCGGAGCCCGTGGCTCCCGCATGAGCTTCATGCGAGCCTCGTTCAGCGTCTTGCCGCCCTTGCGGTGGTTGCAGGTGCGGCAGGCGGCGACCAGGTTCTCCCACTCGTGACGGCCACCGCGGTGCTTCGGCATCACGTGGTCGAGGGTGAGGTCGCGGCGCACGTCACCGCAGTACTGGCAGGTGTGACGGTCCCGCGTGAAGACCTCGCGCCGGCTGAGCTTGACGCGCGGCTGCGGACGCTTGACGTGGTACTGCAGCCGGATCACGGACGGCGCCGGGATGGCGATCGTCGGCGTGTGGATCACCTGGTGGTTCCGCGCGAGGAGCTCGGCCTTCGCCGCTCCGAGCAGCCGGAAGGCGCGCCTGATGTCGCAGACGTTGAGCGGCTCGTAATTCTGGTTCAGGACTAGGACTGCTGCGTTGATCACTCGCCGATCGCTCCTCGCGCCGGATCATAGCCGAGAAATCCTCGAAACACGCCTCCACGAGTAGAATGCATGGTCGAATGACGACCATCGAACGAAGCACATGGGTCACCAAGGTCGGGCTCGCCCGGATGCTCTCAGGCGGCGTGATCATGGACGTGGTGACCGCCGACCAGGCACGCATCGCCGAGGACTCCGGCGCGGTCGCCGTGATGGCGCTCGAGCGCGTGCCGTCCGACATCCGCAAGTTCGGCGGCGTCGCACGGATGAGCGATCCCAAGCTCATCGAGGAGATCAAGGCCGCGGTGACGATCCCGGTGATGGCCAAGTGCCGCATCGGCCACTTCGCCGAAGCCCAGATCCTCCAGGCGCTCGAGGTCGACTTCATCGACGAGTCCGAGGTCCTCACCCCGGCCGACGAGGAGCACCACATCGACAAGCACCTCTTCGACGTGCCGTTCGTGTGCGGCTGCCGTGACCTCGGGGAGGCGCTGCGCAGGATCGGTGAGGGCGCGGCGATGATCCGGACCAAGGGCGAGGCCGGCACCGGCGACATCGTGGAGGCCGTGCGCCACATGCGCGCGGTGCAGAAGGGCATCCGGCAGCTCCAGACCATGCGCTCCGACGAGCTCTTCGCGGCGGCCAAGGAGCTTCGCGCGCCGTACGACGTGGTGAAGGCCACCGCCGAGCTCGGAGCGCTGCCGGTCCCGAACTTCTCCGCGGGTGGCGTCGCCACTCCGGCCGATGCGTCCCTCATGCGCCAGCTCGGCGCGGAGGCCGTGTTCGTCGGCAGCGGGATCTTCAAGAGCGAGAACCCGGAGCGCTACGCGCGCGCCATCGTCAAGGCCGCGACGCACTACGACAACCCCGAGATCCTGGCCGAGGTGAGCAACGGCCTCGGCGAGCCGATGCGCGGCACCTCCACCGGCGAGATCCCGCCCGAGGAGCGCCTCGCCGTTCGCGGCTGGTAGCCGGGTCCGCATGAGCACGGACGCGAACGATCGTCGGCCGAGGATCGGCGTCCTCGCGCTGCAGGGAGCCGTTCGAGAGCACGTCACCGCCATTCGCGACGTCGGCGCCGAGCCGGTCGAGGTGCGCCTCCCGCGCGATCTGGTCGACCTCGACGCGCTCATCCTTCCGGGCGGCGAGTCGACGACCATGCGCAAGCTCATCGACGAGTACGGCCTGCGTGAGCCGATCCTGTCGCTGGCGCGCACCGGCGCCCCGCTGCTCGGCACCTGCGCCGGCATGATCCTCCTCGCGGACCGTATCGCCGAGGGAGACGAGCCGGTCTTCGCGCTCCTCGACGTCGAGGTGCGGCGCAACGGCTACGGCCGTCAGCTCGACAGCTTCGAGGCAGACCTCTCCGCGCCGTCGCTGGGCGACGAGCCGCTCCATGGCGTGTTCATCCGCGCGCCGGTCGTGACTGTGGTTGGCCCTCGGGCGGAAGTGCTCGCCACGGATGCGGACGGGCGGCCGGTGGCCGTTCGGCAGGGCCGCGTGCTGGCCACCGCCTTCCATCCGGAGCTGACCGGCGACCGACGGCTGCATCGGCTCCTCCTTGAGCTCGTCGGGGAGCGAGCCGGGCGCGCGACGTGATCGAGGCGAACCATACGATCCGCGGCGCTCGGATCACCGATCGCCAGGCGCTCTCGGAGCTCTCCGTGCGCGTCCACGCGTCGGAGGGCGGGCACCGTCGCAGCCTCGGCGTCCCCGCGCCGACGCTCCAGGCGCCGCCCATTCGGCTCTCGGCGCTCATTCCCGCGTGGCTGCCGCTGCGCGCGCCATCGGTTCATCTCGTCGCGGAGGTCGACGGGCGCATCGTCGGCTCCTGCCGAGCCATCGAGGAGCCGCGGCGCGACGACTGGGTCATCACCGAGCTCGACGCGGAGGACGGCCCGATGGCATCCGAGATCCGCTACGGCATGCTCGCCGCGCTCGTCGAGGCGGGCGCCGACCGGGACGTCTCCCGCTTCCACGCGGCGTGCGCCGACGTGCGCGAGAACCTCGAGCTGTTCGGCCAGTCCGGCTTCATGGCCTATGCGCAGGAGGAGATCTGGTGGCGACGGCCGGGGCCTCCGCCGGGTGCCCGCTCGTGGCTGCGCTCGCTCCTCCGATCCAACGGGCGCGCGACATCTCGGGCGGACGCCGCCGGCTCGGATGCGCTCGAGCTCCAGCCCGCCGGTGCGCCCGATGCGTGGCACGCGTTCGACCTGTGGACGCACGCGACGCCGCCGGCGATCGCGCGAATCGAGGGCTACGGAGCTGCGGACTGGGAGTCGGTGGGCCAGGAGGCGATCGTTCCGCGCTCCAGCCTCAACCCGCTCCTGCACTTCACCGAGGTCAAGGCCTGGCTCATGCCGATGGACCAGCGCGTCGGTGGCCTCGCGCAGCACGGCGCCACCCGCTCGGGGCCGCACTACCTGCGCTTCCTCGTCCGCGACGGCGCCGACGGCGCCGGATTCCTCAATGCCGTGCTGGGACGGATGGGCGGGGACGCGATCGCTGCAGGCATCCTCTCCCCGGTGCGAACATACGAGTCGGCGGGCACGCGCGCTGCAGAAGCCGCAGGCTTCGAGCCGATCGGCCGAGTGACGCTCCTCGTCCGGGAGGTACGTGCGCGGGTTCGTCAGCCGGCGCTCGTGCCGGCGACCCACTGAACCAGCCAGGAGACACGCCACACGTGGCACGCCGCGAGACCACAGATGACCTCGACGCGATCATGGGCGCGCTGCCGCCGGAGATCGTCGACCGGCTGCGCTCGTTCGCAAACCGGCAGGACCTGCTCGAGGTCGTGATGGACCTCGGCAGGCGTCCCGAGGCGCGCTTCACGCACGGTGAGGAAGACCTTCTCGACCGCGAGATCACCGACGCCGACATCGCTCACGTCATCGATCACATCGGCGTCTTCGGCGACGACAACCGCGCGGGCATCGAGCGCACGCTCCATCGCATCAGCGCCATCCGCAACCGCTCGGGCAAGGTGGTGGGGCTCACGTGCCGCATCGGTCGCGCGGTCTTCGGCACGATCGACATCATCCGCGACATCGTCGAGGGCGGGCAGTCGATCCTCATCCTCGGGCGCCCGGGCGTCGGGAAGACGACGATGCTGCGCGAGGTGGCGCGCGTGCTCGCCGATGACCTCGGGAAGCGGGTCGTGGTGGTCGACACCAGCAACGAGATCGCCGGCGACGGCGACATCCCGCACCCGGGCATCGGGGACGCGCGCCGCATGCAGGTGCGCACGCCGACCGAGCAGCACTCGGTGATGATCGAGGCGGTCGAGAACCACATGCCCGAGGTGATCGTCATCGACGAGATAGGGACGGAGCTGGAGGCCGGCGCCGCGCGCACCATCGCCGAGCGTGGCGTGCAGCTGGTGGGCACCGCCCACGGCAACACGCTCGACAACCTCATGCTCAACCCGACGCTGTCCGACCTCGTCGGCGGGATCCAGCCGGTCACGCTGGGCGACGAGGAGGCCCGCCGCCGTGGGACCCAGAAGACGGTCCTCGAGCGCAAGGCGCCGCCGACCTTCGACGTCCTCGTCGAGATCGTTGACCGCGACAACGTGATCGTGCATCGCAACGTGGCCGAGACCGTCGACGCCATCCTGCGCGGGCACATGGTCCCGCCCGAGGCGCGCTACCGCGACGAGGCGGGCGAGCTCAAGGCGGCGACGAAGTACGACTACCGCATCAGCGAGACGGCCACAGGCAACCCGGCCTTCGCGCCACTCGAGCCGACCGGTGGCTTCGGCGCCTTCGGCCGCGGAGGCCGAGGCTCCGCCGGAAGCCGATACGAGCGCGGCGGCCTCCGCCCCCTCCCCGGCGGCAACCCCGGAGGCGGCGTCGAGTCCCCTGGGCGTGCGCAGCGGACCCTGCCCGGCGAGCGCATCGCGGGCTTCCGCGGCGCGGCCGCACAGGCGGATCCGGCTCGACGCGAGCTCGAGCAGGCGATCGCGGAGATGGGCGACGCGCCCGCGTCCGACCGCCCGGTCGGGGGGGCACGGCCCGAGCGCTCCGGCGCACAGCGCACGATGAGCGTCTTCCCCTTCGGAGTGAGCCGCAAGCGTCTTGAGCAGGCGGTCAAGGAGCTCGGAGTGCCCGTCGGCGTCGCGCGCGATCTCGACGAGGCGGATGCAGTAGTCACCCTGCGCAACTACTACAAGCGCAAGCCCGCCGCGCTGCGCGACGCGGAGTCCAACGGCGTCCCGATCTACGTCCTCAAGACGAACACGATGCTCCAGATGGAGAACATGCTCGCCTCGCTCTTCGACCTGCGCGCCGACCCGCAGGAGGCGGCGCTGCGCGAGACGGCGGAGGCGATCGGACTCGTGCAGGCCGGTGGCCGTCCGGTGGAGCTCGCGCCACAGAACGCGTACGTGCGCCGGCTCCAGCACCAGATGGCGGAGCGCAACGCGATCATGAGCCGATCTCGCGGCTCCGAGCCGAACCGGCGCGTCGAGCTGATCCCCGAGGAGGGGCGGCCCTGGCGCTGAGCCGCGGGCGCTTCATCACGGTCGAGGGGCCGGACGGCTCGGGCAAGACGACCGCCGCGCGGCACCTCGCCGAGTGGCTCCGTGGCCGCGGCCTCGACGTGGTGCTGACCCAGGAGCCCGGTGGGACGCCACTCGGCGACGAGGTGCGCCGGCTGGTGCTCCACCTGCGCGGCGTGTCCGACGCGCTCGACCCGCGTGCCGACGCGCTGCTCTACGCGGCCGCCCGGGCCCAGCACACCGCCCACATCATCGTGCCCGCGCTCGAGCGTGGGCAGTGGGTCGTCTCGGCGCGCTACTCGGACTCGTCGCTGGCGTACCAGGGCGACGGCTACGGCAACGACATGGCGGAGATGCGCAGGCTCCAGGAGTTCGCGACCTACGGCACGCGCCCTGACCTCACGGTGCTCCTCGACGTGCCGGTCGAGGTCGGGCTCGAGCGGACGCGCCGGCGCGACGAGTGGAACCGCTTCGAGGACACCGAGGAGGTCGCCTTCTTCGAGCAGGTGCGCGGCGGCTACCTCCGCCTCGCGCAGGAGGAGCCCGATCGGATCAAGGTCGTCGACGGCTCGGGATCGGTGGGTGAGGCGGACGCCGCTATCCGCGCAGTGGTCGGGCAGCTGCTGCCGTAGGCGCGTTGGCTGCGCCATAATCGCCCCCGACGACCGACCGGCAGATGCACGCCGAAGGGAGCCGCCACCAGATGAAGCTCGTCACCGCGATCGTGCACAACGAGGACGCTGGGACGCTGGTGGACGCGCTTCTCGAGCGCGAGTTCCGAGCGACGCGCTTCAACTCGTCCGGCGGCTTCCTCAAGCAGGGCAATGCCACCATCCTGGTCGGCGTCGAGGACGGTCAGGTCGACGACGTGCTCGAGGTGATCAGCGCCAACTGCCACTCCCGCAAGCAGTTCGTGAACCCCATGCCGCCGATCATGGAGCCCGGCGAGTTCTACATGCCCTACCCCGTCGAGGTCGAGGTCGGCGGAGCGACCGTCTTCGTCCTGCCGGTCGAGCGCTTCGAGCGGCTCTGAGCTCGGCGCCTGCGCCGGAGACGGATGGACCGATGACGGCCTCCGCATCCTCATGGCTGGCCGAGCTCGGGGGATCGGCGCCCGACACGGTCGCCTGCTGGCGTGCGATCGACGGCAGCTTCACCGGCCTCAAGCGCCTGCGGCGCGAGCTCCGGGCGCGCGTCCACGAGGGGGATGCTGCGCGAATCCTTTCCGAGCAGGAGGCGATCGGCGCCGCGCTGGAGCGGGTCATCTCCTCGCTGCCCGAGGAGCTGCTGCGGGCGCCGGGCGAGGAGGAGGACTGGAACGTGGCGCAGGCCTTCGCGCACACCACGGCCGCGCGCCGCTTCCTGGCCGCGTGGGCGGCGCTCGATGCCGCCGGAGAGTGGCCGGAGGATCGCCCGCCGGTCGTGACGCCGTCGATCCCCGGGCCGGCCGACGCCTCGCGCGAGCGTCTCCTGTCGCTGCTCGGCCGCTCCGCGGAGTCGCTGCGCGAGTCGGCGGCGCGCATCGCCGGGCACGAGACGGACCGATGCCGCATGCGGCATCCCGCTCATCGGCCACCTGCGCTGCGGCGACTGGCTCCTGTTCGTCGGCGTGCACGACCTCATGCACCTCGAGCAGCTTCATCGCCTCGCGGGCACGCATGCCTGAGCGGCCGGCGCCGCTCGTCCTGGTCACGACGCCTCGCGAGGGGCAGGCGTTCGGCTCGCATTCGGCGATCGCCGCGGCCGGCCAGGCCCTGCTGGCGTCGCGAGCTGTCGCGCCGTCTCGGGAGGCTCGGCGCGGCGGTTGCGCCATTGGCCTGGGCTGAGCCGGCGGACGGGCCATTCCACTGGGGTCGCTGGTTCGCGAATGCGGCGCACCGGGCGCTCGACGGCGCGGACGTCGACGCCATCGGCTACGCCGGAGGGAGCGCGCTCGCGCTCCTCGCCGACGAGGACCTCGACCAGCTGCTGACTCCGACGCACGGCGAGGTCGTCTCGAACAACCGCTTCAGCGCCGATGCGTTCGTCGTCGCGGGCGACCGGCCCACGCTCGACCGCGCGCTCGAAGCGCTGGCGGCGTGCGACTCCGACAACGCGGCGCCTCGCCGGCTCGAGGAGGCCGGGCTCCGATCGCGCGACCTCGGCGCCGCGGCGTGGGCGCGCTTCGACGTCGACACGACGCTCGACCTCGCGCTCCTGCGCCTGTCGACGCGGCTGCCCGGCATGCGCGCGCTCGACGGCTCGGTCGGCGGCTTCCTGGAGATGGCGCGGCTCCCCGGCGGCGGGGCGCTGGAGGTGCCGCACCTGGAGCGCATCGGCCAGGTCATCCGCGACCGGGATGCGGAGCTGGTGGTGGCGGGCCGCGTGCCCGCATCGGTCTGGAGCCACCTGGAGACCGAGACCGCCTGCCGCGTGCGCTGCCTCGTGGAGGAGCGCGGCATGCGCTCGGCGCGCGGCGGCCGCCCCCGGTCGATCCTCGCCGCGCTCATGCGCCGCTCGTCGCCGGCCGTGCTCATCGAGGAGCTCGCGCGGCTCGGCGACGCGGTGATCCTCGACACGCGGGTCCTGATGGCGTCGGTGGCCGAATCGCCCGATGCCGGCGCCTGGCCGCCGGAGGAGGAGCGCTTCGCGTCGGACTTCGGGGACCACGCCCGGATCGGCACGCCGTGGCTGCGGGAGCTGACCGAGGCGGCGGCCTCCGCGCCGGTCCCTGTCCTGTTCGGCGGCCACGCGCTCGTGAGCGACGGGCTTCGGCTGATCGTCGCCGCGGCCTGGCAGGGGCACTGAGCGCGGACGGACGGGGGCCCCTGCTAGACTGTGGCCGAGCGTGCGGTGAGACGCCGTCGCGCTCGAAATCGGCGACTGAAACGACCTGTCGGGCGCGACGCGCGCGACGCCACGCGGCACCGCGGGACGCTCCCGGAGAACCCGGCACCGAAGGGTGCCAACCGGAGTGGGAATGGATCACGACCGGACTCATCTACGTCATCGGCTTCGGGTTCGCGGCGACGATCTTCGTCTTCGGCACGATCCTGTTCAGCTGGCTCATCACGCACCGGCGACGGCGCCCGCAGAAGGGGCTGCCCTACGAGTCGGGCATCGACACCATCGGCGACACGTGGAGCCGGTTCGGGCTCGCCTTCTACCTCTACGCGCTGCTCTTCGTGGCGTTCGACGTCGAGATCATCTTCGTCTACCTGTGGGCGGTCACCGTGCGTGGCCTCGAGATGCAGGGGATCATCCTCATCGGCATCTTCCTTGCGATCCTGATGTGGGGCGAGCTGTACGCGTGGAAGAAGGGGGATCTCAAGTGGCAGTGATCGACCCGAACACCGAGCTGAACCGCGCGGACGCGCCCGATCATCGTCCCGGACGGAGCGCCGGACGACGAGCTGCTCCGCGAGTTCGGCATGGAGGAGCACCCGCAGGGCGGCTTCCACGGCCTGCTCGAGGTGATCCCCACCAAGGCCGACTACATCCTGGACCTCATCCGCGCCAACTCGCTGTGGCCGCTCCTCTCGGGCCTGTCCTGCTGCGCGATCGAGATGATGAGCACCGCCACCTCGGTCAACGACATCGACCGCTTCGGCATGTTCCCGTTCCGCGCCTCGCCGCGGCAGGCGGACGTGCTCATCGTGGCCGGCACCCTGACCACGAAGATGGCGGGACCGCTCGTGCGGCTGTGGGAGCAGATGCCCGAGCCCAAGTGGTGCGTGGCGATGGGCACCTGCACCACCTCCGGCGGACGGTTCAAGCGCTCGTACAGCGTGGTCCAGGGAGTCGACCGCGTGATGCCGGTGGACGTCTACGTGCCGGGCTGCCCGCCGCGTCCCGAGGGCCTGATCTACGGGATGATGAAGCTGCACGAGCTCGTGAAGCAGCGCCGCGGCCACTGGAGCACGTACGTCGACCGAGGGCCGCAGCGCACCCGCTGGGAAGGGGACGTTCGCTGACCACGCCCGTCGCGGTCGGGCCCCTGGTGCGGCTCGCTGACCGAGCGCCTGGGATCGACCGCGCGCGACCTCTGGACCGACGAGGACACCGTCGAGATCCGGATCGACGGGCGGCCGAGAACGTCGAGGTCCTCCGGACCCTTCGGGATGATCACCGACCTCGAGTTCTTCTACCTCGCCGATGCGGGCGCCGTCGACTACGGCGTCGACGCGCATTTCGAGGTCGTCTACCACCTCTTCAGCTGGAAGCACTCCGCCTGGCTGCGCGTGCGCGCCCACGTGAAGCGCGACTACCCGCACATCCCCACCGTCACCGGGCTGTGGGAGGGGGCGATGTTCCACGAGCGCGAGATGTACGACATGATGGGCATCGTCTTCGACGGGAACCGCGACCTGCGCCGCATCTACATGTCGCCCGACTACCTCTCCTTCCCCCAGCGTCGCGACTTCGTCCTGCCCGACGACGCCGCCGACTCCGCCGCGGCCGGCGTGAACCCGCTCGAGCGTCCCGAGACGTGGGACCTCGCGCGGCTGCGCAACGCGCCCGGGCGTGACCTTCCCGCCGTCCGAGTTCCGCCTCGACGCGCCGGCCGAGGGCGAGCACGACGGCGTCCAGGACGGCGAGACCCTCGCCGACAAGAGCCGGCCGCGATGACCGCCACCGACCAGCCGCCGCGCATCCCCGACCCGATCGACCTCGATCGCGAGGAGGAGGCCCGCCTGCGCACCGCCGCCGGCCTCGACGCTCCGCGCTCCGCAGGGCGAGTACGCCGGGTTCGAGGACATCGGCCTTCCCGACCGCCCGCCCCAGACCGACCGCGAGGCGGAGGTCTACACCCTCGAGGAGGGGGAGATGCTGCTGAACATGGGTCCGCAGCACCCCTCCACGCATGGCGTCATGCGGCTCGTGGTGAAGCTGCGCGGCGAGGTCATCGTCGACATCGATCCCGTGCTGGGGTACCTGCACCGCGGCATCGAGAAGCTGTGCGAGAACGCCACCTACACGACCGTGCTCACCTACGTCGACCCGATGGACTACATCTCGGCCATGCACAACGAGCACGCGCCGGCGATCGCGTTCGAGAAGCTGTACGGCATCGAGGCGCCGAAGCGCGCCGAGTACATCCGGGCGCTGGTGGTCGAGCTCAACCGGATCTTCAGCCACGGGCTGATGATGGGATTCCTGGCCCTCGACATGGGTGGAATCACCCCGATCCTGTACGCCTTCATCAACCGCGACGAGATCGTCGACCTGCTCAGCGCGATCAGCGGCCAGCGGATGCTCTTCAACTTCTTCCGCGTGGGCGGCGTGAACTTCGACGTGAACGACGAGTTCCTCAGCCGCCTCGGGACGTGGCGGTCGCACGTGCTCAAGAACATCGAGATGAACGAGCACATGATCACGGACAACGAGATCTTCCGCGGCCGCACCATCGGCATGGGGAAGCTCGAGCGCGAAGGACGCCATCAGCCTCGGGGTGAGCGGCCCGAACCTTCGCGCCTCCGGCGTGCCGTTCGACGTGCGCAAGGCGCACCCCTACTCGATCTACCGGGAGCTCGAGTTCGACGTCCTCACGCGCGACGACGGTGACGTCTACGCGCGGTACCTCATGCGCATCGCCGAGATCAAGCAGAGCATCCACCTCATCGACCAGATCGTCGACAAGATGCCGCACGGCCCGGTCCAGGCACAGGTGCCCGGCATCGTGCGGCCGCGGCCCGGGCGCGCCTACGGCGCCGTCGAGTCGCCGCGCGGGCTGTACAGCGTCTACGCCATCAGCGACGGCGGCCCGACGCCGTATCGGTTCCGGATGCGCGACCCCTCGTTCATCAGCCTGCAGGCGCTCCCCAAGCTGATGCCCGGGCACCTCGTCGCCGACACGATGGCGGTGATGGCCAGCTTCGACCCGGTCATGGGCGGCGTGGACAAGTAGCCGTGGACATCGAGCTGCTCCTGGGCATCGGCCGCTTCCTGCTGGCGACGACGCTGCTCCTGCTGCTCACGGTGCCGACCGCGTTCATCGTCATCCAGATGGAGCTCAAGGTCATCGCCGGCATGAACCTGCGGCTCGGTCCCAACCGGGTCGGCCCGAATGGCCTGTTCCAGAGCACGATCCACGGCTTCAAGGTCCTCGCCAAGGAGGACACCATCCCCGACCAGGCCGACAACACGACCTTCACGCTGGCGCCGTGGATGGTCTACATGGCGGCGGCGATGAGCATGCTCGTCATGCCCTTCGCGCCGGGGGCGATCGCGGCCGACTTCAGCATCGGCATCATCTACTTCTTCGCCGTCATCGGCCTCTCGGTGGTCGGCTTGCTCGTCGCCGGCTGGGCGAGCTACAACAAGTACTCGCTCCTCGGCGGCCTGCGCTCCGCGGCGCAGATGGTGAGCTACGAGATCCCGCTCACCCTCTCGGTCGTCGGCGCCGTGGTCCTGGCGGGCACGCTGAGCTTCAGCGAGCTCATCGCCTGGCAGCTCGAGCACGGCTGGCTCCTCGTCTGCGCAGCCGGTTGGCCTCGTGATCTTCTACATCGCGTCGCTGGCGGAGATCAACCGCACGCCGTTCGACATGATCGAGGCGGACAGCGAGCTCGTGGCCGGCCCGTTCACCGAGTACTCCGGCATGCGCTTCGGCTTCTTCTTCTTCGCGGAGTACGTGGCGCTCTTCATCATGAGCGGCATCCTGGTCAGCCTCTTCTTCGGCGGCTGGCTGGCCCCGTGGCCGTTCCCGGCGCAGCTCGACGGCTTCGTCGGCACGCTGTGGGGCGCCTTCTGGTTCTTCCTGAAGACGTACATCTTCATCTTCATCGCCGTGTGGCTGCGGGCCACGCTGCCCCGCGTGCGCGTCGACCAGCTGATGGGCCTCGCCTGGAAGGTCATGCTGCCGGTCGCACTCGTCAACCTGTTCATCACCGCCATCGCGGTGGTGGTCTTCGACCTGTAGGGAGCGCGAACGATGGCCTTTCCAGGTGCCGGCATCGCCAAGGGACTGGCGACGACGTTCCGCAACTACTTCTCTCCCAAGGTCACGCGCCAGTACCCCGAGACGCGACCGGACATCCCAGACCGATGGCGCGGCCGGCTCGACCTCATCTACGACCCCTTCGGCGAGCACAAGTGCGAGGTGTGCTTCCAGTGCGCGCAGGTGTGCCCGGTCGAGGCCATCGACATGAGCGGCTTCGACTCGGAGGGCAACCGCATCCGCTACGGGATGCCCGAGATCTACGACGAGCGCCGTGACCCGAACGCCTACCGCCGAGCCGGGCTTGCGCCGAGGCCGATGCGAAACCCGGCGCGCTGGGACGAGGAGGTCGACAACGCGTTCATCGACGAGGTGACCGAGGCGTACGGCCTCAAGCCGGAGGCCCTCGTGGCGGTCTTCCGCGCGGTGGAGGACCGATACGGCTACCTGCCCGAGCGCGCGCTGCGCCGCATCAGCGACCGGATGGTCATCCACTGGGCGCAGGTCTTCGGCGCCGCGAGCCTGGGCGGATTCCGCCTGCTGCCGGCCGACGGGCACGTCGTCACGGTCTGCGACTGCGCCTCCTGCCGCTTTGCCGGCGGCGACCGCCTGCTGAAGGCGCTGTCCGAAGAGCTCGGCATCGGCCCGGGCGAGACCACGGCCGACGGCCGGCTCACCCTCGAGACGAGCAGCGACGTGGGCTCCGGCACGATCAGCCCTGCGCTGCGCATCGACACGCTCGTGTACGGGCCGCTCACCGACGAGCAGGCCATCCACGTCGTGCGGCGAGCGGCGCGCCGCGACGCGCGGTCCCGCCGTGGGAGCCGGCGCGAGCTGATGGCCAGCGCCCTCTCGCCGCAGATCCGGATCCTGCCGGGCGGCCAGCACCGCCTGCTGAACGATGTCGGCACGGTCGACCCGGGCTCCCTCGCGAGCTTCCGCGAGCACGGCGGCTACCGGGGGCTCGAGCGCGCCGTGAAGCGCCTCTCGCCTGAGCAGGTCATCGCCGAGATCGAGACCGCCGGGCCTCCGCGGACGGGGTGGCGCCGGGTTCTCCACCGCGGCGAAGTGGCGTGCGGCCCGCGCGCGCAACCGGGGACCGCAAGATCGCGGTGGCGAACCTCATGGCGGCCGATCCCAGCTCGCTGGGCGACCGCGCGCTCGCCGAGGGCAATCCGCACCTCATCGTCGAGGGCCTGCTCATCGCCGCGTACGCGATGGGCGGCAGCGAGGCCATCATCGCGGTCCGCCGCGACTGGAAGCTCGCCATCGAGCGACTCCAGGCCGCCGTCAGCGAGGCGACCGAGGCGCGGCTCGCCGGCTACCTCGTGCTCGGCACCGACGTGAGCATCCAGCTCAGCGTGTGGGAGGGCTCCGGCGCCTACGTCGCGGGCGAGGAGACGGCGCTCATCCACGCCCTCGAGGGCGATCGCGGCATGCCGGCCATCCGCCCCCCGTACCCGGCGACCCGCGGCCTGTGGGGCGTGCCCACCGTCGTGCAGAACGGCGAGACGCTCGCCCACGCCGCCTGGATCCTGTCCCACTCGGCCGAGGCATTCGCCACGGGTGGCGGGCGGGGAAGCCGGGGGACGAAGCTCGTCACGATCATGGGCCACGTCGCCGAGCCCGGCGTGACGGAGGTTCTCCTCGGCACGCCGCTGCGTGAGCTCATCGCGGCCGCCGGAGGCGGCACCGGCGACCACCAAGGCGGTCTTCGTGGGCGGCCCTGGCGGCGGAGCCATCGGCGCGGACGCGCTCGACACGCCGTACGACTACGAGCCGATCGAGTCCGCCGGCGCGATCATCGGCTCCGGCTCGGTGCTCGTCACCGACACCTCGACGTGCATGGTCAACTCGGCACGCTTCTTCATCGACTTCAGCGCCCGGGAGGCGTGCGGCAAGGCGGTTCCGTGTCGCATCGGCACCAAGCGCCTCGTCGAGGCCATGGACCGCATCCTCGCCGCGACCCCGAGGCCCGGCGACGGCCGCCTGCTGCGCGAGCTCTCGCAGAAGATGAGCGACACGGCCCTCTGCCAGCTGGAGCGCATCGCGCCGCGGCCGATCCTCACGACGCTGGATCGCTTCGCGGACGAGTACCGCGCCCACGCCGAGCGGGGCGTGTGCCTCGCCGGCGCGTGCGGGACTCCGGAGCTCGCGCCGCTCCTCCAGCCCGTACCAGGGCTGGACGCCGCGTCCACCGCAGAGCGCGGCTAGGATACCGGCGATGGGCTTCGGAACGACCAACGGGCACACCGACGGCAACGGGCACGGCAACGGGCACGGCAACGGCGACGTGAACGGCAGCTTCACCGACTACACGCCGATCTGGCCGATGGTCCCCGGCACCCGCGAGATCGGCGTCACGATCAACGGGAAGCAGCTCCAGGTGGAGGAGGGCCAGACCATCCTCCAGGCCTGCCGCGTGCTCGGCATCGACGTCCCGACGCTGTGCTACGAGCCGAAGCTGGCCCCGTACGGCGCGTGCCGCATCTGCGCCGTGGAGGTCGAGGGCCACGACGACACGCCGATCAGCTGCGGCACGACGATCGAGGAGGGGATGGTCATCACCACCCATTCCGATCGCGTCATCGAGAACCGACGCATGGTCCTGGAGCTGATCTTCTCCGACCACGACGCGTACTGCCTGCCGCCCTGTCAGTTCAAGTGCCCGACCCGCGTCGACATCCCCGGCTACCTGAAGCAGAACACCCTCGGGAACTGGGAGGAGGCGACGCGCATCCTCAAGCGCTCGCTGCCCTTCCCGGCGATTCTCGGCCGGGTGTGCCCCGCCCCGTGCGAGACCCACTGCCGGCGCGAGGAGGTCGACACCGCGATCGCCATCCGCGACTCGCACCGCTACTGCGCCGATCGGGTCCTGGAGGTCGACGCCCCGGCCCCCATTCCGTGGCCGAAGGACCCGCCGACCGGCCGTCGCGTGGCGATCATCGGCTCCGGACCTGCCGGCATGACGGCCGCGTACTACCTCCAGCTGCGCGGCCATCAGTGCGACGTGTTCGAGGCCGATCCCGAGCAGGGCGGCATGCTGCGCTACGGCATCCCGCAGTACCGCCTCCCGAAGGCGTGGATGGACCGCGAGCTCAACCACGTGTGGGAGCTTGGCGCGACCTTCAAGCCGAACATGCGGCTCGGCCGCGACTTCCACCTGGGCGACATCATCGACGAGTACGACGCCATCTACGTCGGCATCGGCTGCTACAAGAGCAACGAGCTCGGCATCCCGGGCGAGGACGCCCGCGGCATGGTCAACGCGCTCGAGAATCTCTACAACTCCACGCGCGGCATCCCGGTCCCGCGCCTGAAGGGCGCGCGGGTCGTCGTCATCGGCGGCGGGTTCACCGCAATCGACTGCACGCGCACGAGCGTCCGCCAGGGCGCGGCCGAGGTGACCCTCGTCTACCGCCGCGACCTCAAGGACATGCCCGCGGCCGACGAGGTCCACGAGGCGATCGAGGAGGGCGCGCGGGTCATCTTCCAGGCCGCCCCGACGCGCATCGTGACCAACGACGAGAACACCGTGACCGGCGTCGAGTTCCAGCGCATGAAGCTCGGCGAGCCGGACGACAAGGGACGCCGTCGCCCAGAGCCGATGCCCGGCACCGAGTTCATCGTCGAGTGCGACACCGTGCTGGGCGCGATCGGCCAGGGCCCCGAGCTCTCGTGGATCGAGTCCGAGCCGGAGGAGATCCGCTCGAAGCTGGTGGTCAGCCGCCGCGGCACCCTGGAGGCCGAGGAGCACATCTTCCGCACCGACGTCCCCAAGGTCTTCGCGTCGGGCGACGTGCGCACCGGCGCCGCAACGGTGGTCGAGGCCATCGGCGAGGCCCGGCGCGCGTCATACGCCATGGACTACTGGCTGCGCGGCCACGACCTCGACGACCCGCAGGTGCGCCGCATCGTCACCGAACCACAGCCCAACTTCCTGACCATCGTGCCCTTCACCGACGACGTGAAGGAGCCGCGCGCGATCATGGGCAAGCAGGGCCCCGAGGAGCGGAAGACCAACTTCAACGAGTACGAGTTCGGCTACAGCGGCGACCAGGCCATGGCCGAGGCGTCACGCTGCCTCCAGTGCACGTGCGAGGCGATCGGACACTGCGACCTGCGCGAGGCCGCGATCGAGTACGAGACGACGCTCAACATGGCCATCGACGAGCGCTCGATCCAGGACAACCCGTACGTCGGCGCCAACCACGGATATGGCCGCGACGAGACGCACTCCTTCATCCTGCGCGACTACAGCCGGTGCATCGACTGCGGCCGATGCGCGCAGGTCTGCAAGGACATCGTAGGTGCGGGCTGCTACGACTTCATCGGCAAGGGCTTCGACTCGCTCGTCACCACCGCCGACTACGTGTCACTCAACGAGACGCCGTGCGTCTCATGTGGCCGATGCGCCGAAACGTGCCCCGTCGGCGCGCTCATGCCGCGGCCGCGCATCCTGGAGACCTACCAGCTCGACGTGAGCCGATGCATCTTCTGCGGCATCTGCGCCGACGCCTGCCCCTACGACGCCCTGCGCTGCGGACCGGAGTTCGAGTTCAGCGAGTACCAGCGCGACCTGCCCATGCTGGACATCCTCGAGATGTCCGACCGGGAGCGACCCACCCGCTAGAACAGGGCGAGGTCGACGGTCCACTCGTCGCAGTCGCTCGTCACGGCGATCGTGTACTCGCCGGTCTCCAGGCGGACCGGCACCGTGAATGCCCTGGGCGTCGAGTCGTATGCGGCGACGCCGTCGGCGCCGGTGATGACGATGTTCACGTCCTCGCAATCGGGCGCGCTGTAGCTCATCCGATAGCGGCCCTCGCGGAGGGGGTAGACCGTGCCCTCCTCGTCCTCGGAGCTCGCCGCGGCGCTGTCGGGAATGCTCTCGTCGACCTCGCCACCGCCACCGCCACCGCCGCCGCACCCGGCGAGCAGAAGCGCTATGGCCAGCGTCCCCGTCAGTGGAATCCGCCACGGAACCTTCACGTCGAACCCTCCTACCCTGCGGTGCCCGGTGAGCCGGCCCCTCCCATCGCCCGAGGGCGCTGTGCCGCGTACCTTACGGAGCCTTGCACGCGTCCGCAACGGCTTCGGCGGCTACGCTAGAATCGCGCGCAGCCCTCGCGGGCGCCAGAGCCGCTCGAACCTCCAACGGAGCACCGACCCTGGACATTTCCGGCGTCCTCTTTTCCGTGCTCGCCGTCGGCGTGGTCGGGGCCGGATTGGCC
This sequence comes from uncultured Chloroflexia bacterium, assembly GCA_963840205.1. Classification (GTDB taxonomy): domain Bacteria; phylum Chloroflexota; class Limnocylindria; order QHBO01; family QHBO01; genus JACDBZ01. The sequence goes on along the minus strand of CAWIXZ010000010.1, from coordinate 412,419 downwards.
GTCGTCACGCTGCGCAACATCATTCACTCCGCCGTGGCGATGATGATCTGCTTCGGGTCGCTGGCGGGGATGTACGTGCTGCTCGGTGCCCCGATCGTCGCGGCAGCCCAGGTGCTCATCTACCTCGGCGCCATCAGCGTGCTGATCCTCTTCGCGATCATGCTCACCCAGGCAGGTGACGCGACCGTTCCGGCGCCGTACCACCGCCAGCTGCCGGTGGCCATCGTGGTCGCGCTCGGCCTCATCGGACTGGTCGGGTGGGCGGTGATCCAGACCGATTGGGGCGGCGCCGCCGAGGTGGCCGTGGCCGGCGTCGACGCCCTCGCCACCGCGCTCTTCACGACGTACGCGCTGCCGTTCGAGATCATCAGCCTGCTGCTCCTGGTGGCGATCATCGGCGCCATCTACCTCGCGCGGCGACCCGAAGAAGACGAGCGGGCCGGCAACTGATGCCGAGCCTCGAGGGCTACCTGATCGTCTCGGCGCTCCTGTTCGGCATCGGCGCCTTCGGATTCATGGCCCGACGCAACGCGATCCTCATGCTCATCAGCATCGAGCTGATGTTCAACGCGGTGAACCTGAGCCTCGTCGCCTTCAACGCGTACCTCGCGCCCGCCGAGAACACCGGGGCGATCTTCTCGCTCATGATCATGGCCGTGGCTGCCGCGGAGGTGACCGTCGGGCTGGCGCTCGTCATCGCCATCATCCGCACGCGACAGACCCCCGAGGTCGACCAGTACTCCGACCTGCGGGAGTAGCCGATGTCGATCGAGCTGCTCATCGCGCTCATCCCGATACTGCCCCTCGCCGGCTTCCTGTTCGCCGTGCTCGTCGGCCCGCGGCTGGACCACGTGCCGACGCACGCGACGCACGGCGGCCCGGAGGGCCCTGACACCGAGCACGGTGAGCCCGAGGCGCACGCCGCGAGCCACGACTCGCACGACGCGTTCGTGGACGACCGGGACTTCCGCTCCGTCCCGACCGAGGAGGAGCAGCGGCTCACCTCGCCGCACTACGGCCACGCCGACGACCTCGCCAACGCCGAAGGCGCCCACGGCGTCATCCCGCACGAGCTCGACGACGGGCTGGGACAGGCGGGGCACGTGGCGGAGGGCGCGCCGCGACCGACGTATCGGTCCTGGGTGGTGCCGACCGGCGCTGGTCGGGCTCGCCTGGCTGGCGAGCATGGTCGTCTTCGCGTCGGTGATCTTCGGCGGCAACGAGTACGAGGTGACCCTCTACGAATGGATCGCCTCGGGCGACTTCCGCATCGAGATCAGCTTCCTGGTGGACGCGCTCACCGCGATGCTCCTGCTCGTGGTGAGCACCGTCGGCTTCCTCGTCCACGTGTACTCGATCGGCTACATGGACGGCGACCGGGGCTTCTGGCGCTTCTTCGCGTACCTCAACCTGTTCATGTTCAGCATGCTGCTGCTGATCCTGGGCGACAACTTCCTGATGCTGTACGTCGGCTGGGAGGCGGTCGGCCTGTGCAGCTACGCGCTCATCGGCTTCTGGTACAAGAAGCCCTCGGCCGCGGGCGCCGCGAAGAAGGCGTTCGTCGTCAACCGCGTCGGCGACTTCGGCTTCGCGCTCGGGATCATGCTCATCTGGGTGAACCTCGAGACCCTGAGCTTCCGCGAGGTCTTCGCGCAGATCGGTACGCTCGACGAGGGCACGGTCACCCTCATCGCGCTGCTCCTCTTCGCCGGTGCCGTCGGCAAGAGCGCCCAGTTCCCGCTCCACGTCTGGCTTCCGGACGCGATGGAGGGCCCGACGCCCGTGAGCGCGCTCATCCACGCCGCGACCATGGTCAACGCGGGCGTGTACCTGGTCGCCCGGGCGAACCCGATCTTCGTCGAGGCGCCCACAGCGATGTGGGTGGTGGCGAGCATCGGCGTCTTCACCGCCATCTTCGCGGCGGCGATCGCCCTGACGCAGAACGACATCAAGAAGGTGCTCGCCTACTCGACGGTGAGCCAGCTCGCGTACATGTTCTTCGCGCTCGGCATCGGCGCCTGGACGGCGGCGATCTTCCACCTCGTCAGCCACGGCTTCTTCAAGGGCCTGCTGTTCATGGGCTCCGGGTCGGTCATCCACGGCGCCGGCGGCGAGCAGGACATGCGCTACATGGGCAACCTGCGCTCCCGCATGCGCTGGACCTACATCACGATGCTCATCGGCTCGCTGGCGCTCGCCGGGATCCCGATCTTCGCCGGCTTCTTCAGCAAGGACGAGATCCTGGCCGAGGCGTTCAACCGCGGCTACCTGCTCTTCTACGTCGTCGGCGTGATCGTGGCGTTCATGACCGCCTTCTACACGTTCCGCATGATCTTCATGACCTTCTGGGGGCCGTGGCGCGGCCCGCGCAGGCGTACCGGCACATCCACGAGAGCGCACCGACGATGGTCGCGCCGCTGCTCATCCTCGCCGTCCCGACCGTCCTCGCCGGCCTCTTCCTGGGCATCCCGCCCGAGGGCGGCACGATCCACACCTGGCTCGAGGAGGTCTTCCACGACGCCGAGGAGGCCGGCATCCTGCCCGGGTCGATCCTCAGCCACGGCCACGAGGAGTTCCAGCTCTTCGGCATAGGCGGGCTCCTGCTGCTGATCGGAGCCGTGGCCGGCCTCCTGGGAGTGCTGCTCGCATATCGGTGGTATGTCCGCCAGCCCGAGGCCCCCGCGCGCTTCGTCGAGCGCCTGCCCTTCGGGATCGGTCCGGGGATGTACCGCGCCAGCGTGAACCGCTACTACGTGGACGACCTGTATGAGCTCGTCTTCGCGCGGGGCGGAGTCCTGCTCAGCAACGCGCTGTGGTGGTTCGACTCGCGGGTCATCGACGGCATCGTCAACGGCGCCGGGGGGCTGGCCCGCTGGGTCGGTGGCGGCCTGCGCAGGACGCAGACGGGCCGCGTGCAGAACTACGGGCTCGGGATCGCCGCGGGGCTCGTGATCGTTGTGCTCGCCTACGCGACGGTGGTGCGCTGATGGACGGCCTGCCGATCCTGTCGCTGATCGTCTTCATGCCGGTCATCGGCGTGATCGCGCTGCTCTTCGTGCCGAGCGGGTCGCATCGGCTCATCCGCTGGGTCGCGCTCGGGGCGGCACTGGCGAGCTTTGCGTTCAGCCTGGCGCTGCTCGGGCTACCAGCCCGATGGCGCCGAGTTCCAGTTCCGCGAGGACCTGCCGTGGATCCCCGCCTTCGGCATGCGCTACACCCTCGGGGTCGACGGCATCTCGGCGCTGCTCGTGCTGCTCACCACGCTGCTGAGCGTCGTGGCCATCCTCTACTCCTGGGCCCCGATCAAGCTGCGGGTCAAGGAGTACTTCATCGCGATGCTGCTCCTCATGACCGGCATGCTCGGCGTCTTCGTCGCGCTCGACCTGTTCCTGTTCTACGTCTTCTGGGAGGTCAGCCTCTTCCCGATGTACGTGATCATCGGGGTCTGGGGCGGACCGCGACGCGTGTACGCGACCGTGAAGTTCGTGCTCTACACGCTCGTCGGCTCGCTGCTCATGCTGGTGGCCATCCTGGCCGTGGCGATCGCCCACGGGAACGCCGCGAACGACTTCACCTTCAGCTACGAGGCGCTGCGCGGCTTCGCGTACACCGATTCGCTCCAGGCGCTGGCCTTCATCGCCTTCTTCCTCGCGTTCGCCATCAAGGTGCCGATGTGGCCGTTCCACACCTGGCTGCCCGATGCGCACGTCGAGGCGCCCACGGCCGGGTCGATCATCCTGGCGGGGGTGCTGCTCAAGCTGGGCGGCTACGGGTTCCTGCGCTTCAGCCTGCCGCTGCTCCCCGACGCCGCGGTGAGCTTCGCGCCGATCATCATCGGCCTGTCCCTGATCGCCATCATCTACGGCGCGCTGGTGGCGATGGTGCAGCCGGACATGAAGAAGCTGGTCGCGTACTCGAGCGTGAGCCACATGGGCTTCGTGATGCTCGGCGCGTTCGTGTTCAACGAGCAGGGGCTGCAGGGCGCGGTGTTCCAGATGATCAGCCACGGCATCACGACCGGGGCGCTCTTCCTGCTGGTCGGCGTGATCTACGAGCAGACCCACGACCGCCAGATCGCGCACATGGGCGGGCTGAATGCCCGCACGCCGCAGTTCGCCGCGGTCTTCGGGCTCTTCACCTTCGCCAGCATCGGCCTGCCCGGGCTCTCCGGCTTCGTCGGCGAGTTCCTGGTCCTGCTCGGCGCGTTCCGCTACAACGGTTGGGTCGCGGCGATCGCGATGCTCGTGGTGATCGCCAGCGCGGTCTACATGCTGTGGATGTTCCAGCGCGTCTTCTTCACCGTGCCGTCGGACTGGATGCGGCGATGGTGGCCCAGGCTGCGCGACCTCGACCGCGCGGAGTGGATCGCGCTCGCGCCGCTCATCTTCCTGGTCGTCGCGCTGGGCGTGTATCCCGGCCCGGTGCTCGAGATGATCTCGGCTCCGGTCGATCGCATCATCGACGCCGTCAACGGAGCCGGGATGACCGGCTTCGGGCCGCTCTGGTAGGCGGGAGCGACCGATGGACTACGTGAACGACCTCATCACCCTGCTTCCCGAGCTCGTCCTCGCGGTGCTCGTGCTCACGATCATCACGGTCGACCTGTTCCTGCCGCGCAGCGCGAAGTGGGTCCTCACGCCGCTGACGGTCATCGGCCTGCTCATTGCCGGCGCCGCGTGCTTCGTGGTGTGGGGCACGAACCGGGAGGTGTACTCGGGCTTCTACCGGGTCGACGACCTCTCGGTGTTCCTCAAGGCGCGCCACGGTCGTCACCGGCGTCTTCAGCACCCTCTTCGCGCCGGGCTACCTCTCGGTCCGACGCATCCCGCTCGGCGAGTTCAACACGGTCCTCGTCACCGCGCTGATCGGCATGTGCGTGCTCGCCTCGAGCAGCGACCTCATCACGCTCTTCCTGGGGCTCGAGCTGATGACCATGCCGTCGTACATCCTCGCGGGGCTGCACAAGACCGACCGCTACAGCAACGAGGGCGGCCTGAAGTACTTCCTGCTCGGCAGCTTCGCGAGCGCCATCGTGCTGTTCGGCATCAGCTGGACCTTCGGTCTCACCGGCACCACGAACATCGGCGAGATCGCCTCCGCGGTGGGCGGGCAGATGAGCGCCGGACTGCTCGCTGGCCATCGCCTTCCTGACCGTGGGAGCCACGTTCAAGATCGCCGCCGTTCCGTTCCACTACTGGACGCCGGACGCCTACCAGGGCGCTCCCACCCCGATCACCGGCTTCCTGTCGGTGGGGCCGAAGATCGGCGCGTTCGCGCTCCTCATCCGGGTCTTCGCCGAGGCGCTCGCGCCGCTCCGCGCCGACTGGCTCGGCGTCTTCCTGGTGCTCACGGTGCTCACGATGACCGTGGGCAACGTCGTCGCGCTGACCCAGGTCAACGTGAAGCGGATGCTCGCGTACTCGAGCATCGCCCACACCGGCTACATCATGGCCGGGCTCGCCGCGTTCGCGAACGCCAACGCCGAAGGCGGGCATGTCGCCCGGCAGGGCATCCAGGCGGTCCTCTTCTACCTGCTGGGCTACGCGGTGATGAACATCGCCGCGTTCGCGGTGGTGGGGATGCTCCAGCGCGACACCACCCGGTTCGGTGGGCTGAACTCGTTCGCGGGCCTCGCCTCGCGCGCGCCCGCTCGGGCCGCCGCGATGGGGATCCTCATGCTCAGCCTCACCGGCATCCCGCCGACCGTCGGCTTCTTCGCCAAGCTCTACATCCTGCTCGCCCGGTGGAGGCGAGGCTGGCGTGGCTGGCGGTGATCATCGTGCTCAACGCGGCCCTCGCCGCGTTCTACTACCTGCGCGTGATCGTCTACATGTACATGCGCGACCCGGAGGACGATCCGGCGCCACTCGAGCGCTCGCCGGCGGGCTCACTGGCCCTCGCCCTGTCCGTCATCGCCGTCATCCTGCTCGGCATCTTCCCGGGGGCGATCCTCGGCGTCCTCGAGGTCTCCGCGGCGAGCCTCTTCTAGCGCCCGTGTCTCGCGAAGAGGCCGATTCCGAGCTCGGCGCTGCCGCGAGCAGGCTGCTCGGCGATCGGCGCCTGATCATCGCCACCAACCGTGGGCCCGTGACCTTCGCGGCGAGCTCGGATGGCTCGCTGCGACCGCGCCGCGGCTCGGGCGGGCTGGTCACCGCGCTCAGCCACCTCAGCCGCCACGTGCCGCTGACCTGGGTCGCGGCGGCCATGGGCGAGGGCGACCGGCGTGCCGCGGCCGATCCCGACCTCCTGCGCCGCGCCGCGGGTGACGACGACGCGCTCCGGCTCCGCTTCGCCGTGCTCGACCGCGCGGTGTACGACCAGGCCTACACCGTCATCGCCAATCCGCTGCTGTGGTTCCTCCAGCACCAGATGTGGAACCTCCCCGAGCGACCCGTGATCGACGCGGGCGTCATGCGCGCCTGGGAGCGCGGGTACGTCGCGCTGAACGAGGGCTTCGCCAAGGCCGTGCTCGCCCACGCCGGCTCGGACAAGCGGCCGCGGATCATGCTCCACGACTACCACCTCTACCTCGCCGCCGAGCCGATCCGCAGGGCGCGCCCGCACGCGATCATCAGCCACTTCACGCACATTCCCTGGCCCCCGTCGTCGATCTGGCAGACGATCGCGCCGGTCATCCGCGAGACGATCCTCAAGGGCCTGCTCGCCAACGACGTGGTCGGCCTCCAGACCGAGCGATACGCGCACAACTTCCTGCGCAGCGTCGAGTCCTTCCTCCCCGACGCGTCGATCGACTGGGATGCGAGGCGGGTTCGGCGCGCCGGCCACACGACGCACGTGCGTCACTACCCGATCAGCATCGACGTCGCCGCCACGCAGCGCGTGGCCGGGTCGCAGGCCGCGCGTCGGCGCGCCGACGAGCTGCTGGCGCGTGCCGGGAAGCGGGTCATCGTGCGCGTCGATCGCATGGAGCCGTCCAAGAACATCCTCCGCGGGTTCATCGCCTACGAGGCGATGCTCCAGCGCCACCCCCGCATGCGGCGGGAGGTCAGCTTCCTCGCGTTCCTGGTCCCGTCGCGGACGTCGCTGCGCGAGTACGGCTCCTACGCGCGCAAGGTGCAGGACGTGGTCGACCGCATCAACGCCCGGTTCGGGCGCTCCGACTGGCGGCCGGTCGCAGATCTTCTACGAGAACGACTACGCGCAGGGCCTCGCCGCCATGTCGATCGCCGACGTGGTGCTCGTCAACCCGCTCATCGACGGCATGAACCTCGTCGCCAAGGAGGCGGTCGTGGTCTCGCAGCGTGACGCGGCGCTCGTCCTCTCGGAGACCGCGGGCGCATTCGACCAGATGGCGGCGGGCAGCTTCGCGGTCGCTCCGGCGGACATCGTCGGCACGGCCGATGCGCTCGTGCGCGCGCTCGAGATGCCGGTCGAGGAGCGCCGCCGGCGCCTGCGGGCGCTGCGGCGGGGCGTCGAGCGCGAGGACATCACCTGGTGGCTCCGCCGCCAGTTCGAGGACCTCGGCGAGCTCACCGGCTGAGGGAAGCCAATAGCAGCGCCGCCTCCGCGGGGTCGCGAAGGGTCACGTCGGCCGCGTCGCGCACCTTCGCCGGCGCCTCGCCGTCCCCGGCGCCGACCGCGATGATCGCCGCCCGCACGCGACCGGCCGCGCGCAGCTCGGCAACCGCGCTGAACATGTCGAGGTCGGTGAGATCGTCGCCCATCACCACCACGCCCCGGAGCCCGTGGCGCTCGACGATCGCCCGTGCCGCGGCGCCCTTGTCGCCCAGCCCGAGCGGACGGAGCTCCACGCTCATCCGGCCTTCGCGCACCTCGATTCCGTGCTTCGGCGCGCCGCGCAGCGCGCGCACGATGGCGGCCCGCGCACCGCTCGGGTCGGCGGCGTTGCGGTAATGGATGGTTGCCGACAGCCCCTTGCGCTCGACCACCACCCCCGGAGCGGTCGGCACCGGCTCGAGCGCGAGTCCAGGCGACGCTCGACCTCCGTGGCATCGGCTCCCGCCTCGGCCTCGTCGTGGCCCGGCTCGAGCCACTCGACACCGTGGTTGCCCACCACGAGCAGCCCCGGGACCCCGGTCATTCGCCGAGCGTCGGCCGCGGCGCGGCCGGTGATGATGGCGACCACCGCCAGCCGCTCGGCAAGCGCCGCGAGGGCGTCATCGGCTCCGTCGACGAGATGGGCGAGCAGCGGATCGTCCACGATCGGGCTGAGGGTCCCGTCGAAGTCCGTGAGCAGGCCTGACGGCTCCGCCGCGAGGGCGGTCCGCGCAAGCTCGATTGCCCTGCGCAGCGGTCCCTCGGGCCTGCGGCTAGACTCGGTCACGTGAAGCGTCTCCTGGCGTGGGCCGTTCCCGCCGTCCTGGGCGTGGTGGGGATCACACTCATCATCATCGGGACACGTGGCGAGAATGGAGACCCGACGGCCTCCCTACCGCCCATCGTCGAGCCGTCGACGTCGGCCGTGGCGCTGGCATCGCCAAGCGATGCCCCATCGAGCGCGACGCCGCAGCCGACCCAGACGCCGCTTCCCGCGGGGACCACCGCCGTGCAGCTCGAGGTCCCATCCGTCGGCGTCAACGTGCTCATCCAGCAGTCGCTCGACGATGCGACCGACAACTTTCCTCCACGCGACGCCGCATACATCCTCCAGGGCAGCGCCCAGCCCGGCCAGAACACGAACTCGTACATCTTCGCCCACGCCACCGAGGCCCTCTTCAAGCCGCTGTGGAACGTCCAGATCGGTGCCGAGGTGCTGATCCGCATGTCCGACGAGTCCGTGCGGCGATACATCGTCACGGAGGTGCGCCCCAACGTGCCGTGCCCGGATCCGAACGCCGATCCGGCCATGAATCCGCCCGACCCGCCACTCGCTCTCCAGCTCCACGAGACCTGCGAGGACGGCATCTTCTGGCTGCAGCCCACCGACCACGAGCGCATCACGCTGCAGACCTCACAGGGCTTCAACCGCAACTGGGGCGAGTTCGTCGTCGTCGCCGACCCGGCGGGCTAGCCCGCGGCCTGCCGGCGCCGCCCGCGGCCCGTCACGAACCACGCCGGGACGAGCGTGACCAGCGACACGGCGAGCGCGATCGTGAAGACCAGGCGCAGCACCCCCGCCGCCTCGCCCTGTGACCAGGCCTCGAGCACGTCGACCATCGCCAGCGACGTGGCCGGATCGACACCCACGAACTCCGGGCGGCCAAGCTCCGTTACCAGCGCGTCGCGCCGAGCCGGGTCCGCGATGAGCGCCGAGAGCTCGTCGATGCGGTTCTGGCCGATGCTGGTGAGCAGCGCGAGGCCGACGCTCATGCCGATGGTGCGCGTGATCTGGAGCATGGCGCTCGCGATCCCGTAGGCTCCGGCGCCGGCCGCCTCCACCGCGGCCGTGGCACGCGGCGACACCGTCAGCCCGAAACCCGCGCCGAACAGGGCGAGGTCCCGCACGAGCCGGTCGAGATCGGTGTCGACTCCCCATCCGAGCGCGAGCCACAGCGCGACCGCGGTGATCGCGACGCCCGCGAGCGTGACGATCCGTTCACCGATGAACCCCGCCAGCACCCCGCCGAGCAGCGCTCCGCCGGCCACGGCCAGCGTGAGCGCGGTGAGCGCCACGGATGACTGCTCGGCGCTGCCGAAGAGAACGCGGTTCACGAACACCGGCCCGCCGATGATCGCCGTCGCCAGCGTGTAGCCGGTCAGGAGGCTCACCGCGTTCGCGGCCGAGAAGCTGCGGTCCCGGAACAGCCGCAGGTCGACCAGCGGCGAGCCGACGCGGCCCTCGAGCCATACGAAGGATCCCAGCGTGACCACCGTCAACAGCAGGCCGCCCAGGACGAGCGGGTCCGCCCACCCGCGAGCCCCCGAGGCGCTGATGGCACCGATGCCCGCCACCAGCGCCAGCCCGATGAGCACGGCGCCACCGAGGTCGAGCCTGGCGCGCACGCGCGGCGTCTCCACGCCTCCCGCGACGACGTAGATGAGGAGCAGGGTGAGGATGCCGATCGGCACGTTCAGCAGGAAGATCCACTGCCAGCTGGCGATGTCCACGCCCGGGATCGGGATGCTGAAGTTCAGGAGCACCCATGCGCCGTAGGCGGGGCCGATGGCCATGCCGACGTAGGTCGCGGCGCCCTCGACCCCGAGCGCGGTCGCGCGGGAGCGGCCGGTGAACAGGTGGCTGGCCAGCGCCATCGACAGCGGCACGAGCGCCCCGCCGCCGAACCCCTGCACCACGCGAGCGACGATGAGCCAGGTCAGCCCGTCCTCGGGCCCTGCGAAACGGGCGACCCCGGCGCCGGCGCTGCCGACCACGAAGAGCAGCAGCGCCACGACGTACAGGCGCCGCGCGCCCCACAGGTCGGCACCACGTCCGGCGAGCGGCATGGCCACCACGTACGCCAGCAGGTACGCGTTGACGATCCAGCTCACACGCGCGAGGTCGTTCCAGCCGCCGAAGTCGGCGACGATCGACGGAAGTGCGATGGCGACCACCATCAGCTCCGCGCCGCCGAGGAACACTCCGAGGCTCGCGAAGATGAGCACGGCCCACGCGGCGACCGGATGCATCGCCACGGACGGCCGATCGGCGTGGCTGCTCACGCGCGCAGGGTAGGCGAGAAGCTCGGCTTGACGCCCGCGCAGCGAGCCGATAGCATAAGCGACTCCTTATATAAGCAGGACTTTGATAAAGAACCGCTCTCTCATCAACCCGCCGCTCGAGTCGCCGGCCGACCAGGATCTGCGCCGCCTGCGCGTGCTGTACCGGGCGCTCGGCGACGAGACCAGGCTGCGAATCATCGGACTGCTGGCGGAGATCGGTCCGATGCCGGTCAACGTCCTCTCGGCGAAGGTCGGCCTCTCACAGCCGCTCATCAGCTGGCACCTTCGCATCATGCGGCTGGCCGGGCTGATCGACACGCAGCGCCAGGGCCGCACGACCATCTGCCGCCTGCGCACCGCCGCGTTCGAGGAGCTCCACGAGGCCGAGACGCGCCTCGTGAGCGGGACGTCAGGCATCTCCGCGATCGAGCCGTCGGGGGCGGTGCCCGATGTCGGCTAGCCGCGAGGGGACGCACAACCTGCGCCGTGGCGACTCGGTCCTCCCGTCCTGGGTGAAGGAGGCCGTGCGGGCCACGCTGCGTCCGATCGTCGGGCTGGCCATGGCGCTCCACATCACGCCCAACACGATCACCGTCTTCGGCGTGCTGGTCACCTTCCTCGCGTCCGGCCTCGTGGCCGGGGGCTGGCTGCTTATCGGCGCCGCGATCCTCACCGCCGGCTCGCTTCTCGACGCGGTGGATGGCGCGCTCGCGCGGGCCCAGGGTGGAGGCACGGCCTTCGGCAGCTTCCTGGACTCCACGCTCGACCGCGTCGGGGAGGCGATCCTCTACATCGGCGTCGCCGGCTGGTTCCTGTTCACGTACGACGAGCCGGCGTGGCCGGTGCTGCTCACGCTGGCGGCGCTCTCGGGCTCGTTCCTGGTGAGCTACTCGCGGGCCCGGGCGGAGGGCATCGGCCTGAGCGCGAGCGTCGGCCTCGCGCCCCGCACCGAGCGGCTGGTGCTCGTGATCGCGGGGATCGCCGTCGCGGGACTGGGATACGACCTTGGCCTCATCGCCGCGCTCGCAATCATCGCCGTCCTCACGGCGGCCACCGTCCTGCAGCGCATCTGGCACGTCTGGCGGCTGAGCCAGGCCATCTCACTCGAAAATAGGGAGAAGTGACCAACGTGGCACGAAACGGAAACGGCACGACCAGCAACGGCACGAAGCGCAGGGCGACGCGCACGCGAGAACGCTCGAGCGACGGAAAGGTCCGAGTGGCCATCGTCGGCGTCGGCAACTGCGCCAGCAGCCTCGTGCAGGGCCGCCACTACTACGCCGATGCGAAGGCGGGCGACTTCATCCCGGGCCTGATGCACGTCGACCTGGGCGGCTACCACGTTCGCGACATCGAGTTCGTGGCGGCCTTTGACATCGACGTGAACAAGGTCGGCAAGGACCTCTCGGAAGCAATCTACGCGGAGCCGAACAACACGTACCGCTTCGCCGACGTGCCCGACCTCGGCGTCCCGGTCGAGCGCGGCATGACGCACGACGGCCTCGGCAAGTACCTGAGCCAGATCATCACCAAGGCGCCCGGCCCGACCGCCGACATCGTGGGCATCCTCCGCGACCGGAACGTGGACGTGATGGTCAGCTACCTGCCCGTCGGCAGCGAGCAGGCGACGAAGTGGTACGCCGAGCAGGCGATCCAGGCGGGAGTCGCCTTCGTGAACGCCATCCCGGTCTTCATCGGCCGCGAGCCGTACTGGCAGCGCCGCTTCGCGGAGGCGGGCCTGCCGGTCATCGGCGACGACATCAAGAGCCAGGTCGGAGCCACCATCACGCACCGCGTGCTCACGCGGCTGTTCATGGACCGCGGGGTGCGGATCGACCGCACCTACCAGCTGAACTTCGGCGGCAACACCGACTTCCTCAACATGCTCGAGCGCGAGCGCCTCGAGTCGAAGAAGATCAGCAAGACGAACGCGGTGACCAGCATGATCGACTACGACATCGCCGACGGCGACATCCACGTCGGGCCGTCCGACTACGTCCCGTGGCTCAAGGACCGCAAGTGGTGCCACATCCGCATGGAGGGCACGACCTTCGGTGACGTGCCGCTGAACCTCGAGCTCAAGCTCGAGGTGTGGGACTCGCCGAACTCGGCCGGCGTGATCACCGATGCGATCCGCTGCGCGAAGCTCGGGCTCGACCGCGGCCTCGACGGGCACCCTCGTCGCACCGAGCTCGTACTTCATGAAGAGCCCTCCGCTCCAGATCCACGACGACGTCGCCCACAACCGGGTCGAGGCGTTCATCCGCGGCGACGACAACGAGACCCTGGTCGGGACGGAGCCGCAGCCGAAGCGGATCAAGCGCAGGGCGCCGGCGCACACCGCCGCGAAGGCGAAGGCGGCCGCGGCGGCGGTCAGCTGACGTTGGCGACGGAGGCGCCCGCGGCCCCTCGCCCCGTGACCAGCGCCCGCCCGGGCACGGCGCAGGCCGAGCGCAAGCGCGAGGTCGTCACCTACTGGCTGTACCGAGCGGCCGAGCGCGTCATCAACGCGCTTCCTCGCGGGCTCGTGCTCCCCGCCGCGGCGGCGGTCGGCAACGTGGCCTACGACCTGGGCGGCCCGAAGCGCCAGCTGCTGCACGAGAACCTCTCCCGGCCACTGCGGCTCCCCGCGGATGACCGGCGCGTCCGGCGCGCTGCCCGGCGCGCGTTCCGCAACTACGCCAAGTACCTCGTCGACATGATGCGCATCGGTGAGCTCAGCGAGACCGAGGCCCGGCGGCTCGTGCACATCGAGAACCCCGAGCTGCTCGACGAGGCACGATCCGTCGGCACGGGCGTCCTGCTGTGCACGGCGCACGTCGGCGGCATGGACCTGCTCGGTCCCGGGCTGAAGCTCCTCGGGGAGACGCTGCACGTCGTGGCCGACGACACGAGCTACGGCCGCCTCTACGACCACCTTGCGGCGGCGCGCGCGCGCCAGAACATCGTCCTCATCGGCTGGCGCAACCTCCGCGGGCTGTTCCGCGCCCTGCGCGACGGCCAGAACCTCGTGCTCTTCTGCGACGGCGGCTATCGGCGCGGGGACGTGCCGGTCGAGTTCTGCGGCGAGGCGACGACCTTCCCGATCGGCCCCGCCACGCTCGCGGCGAAGTCGGGAGCCGCCCTGCTGCCGGTCGCCTGCCAGCGGACGCGCGACGACCGGTTCGTCGGGCGCGGCCTGCCGCTCGTGACGTGCGCGAGCACCGAGCCCGCGGAGATCTACCGGGCGACCCAGGCGGTCGCGGACGCGCTCGCGAGCGTGATCGCCGAGGATCCGGGCCAGTGGTACATGTTCCGGCCGGTCTGGCCACAGACCGATGCGGACCGGGCACATGCGCGGGCGGCCCTGGCCGCCGCGCGCCGCGGCGAGGACTGGGCGAAGATCAGCGCCTGATGCTGCTTCGGGCCGGGCTGGAGATCGCCGATCGCGTCGTCGCGGCCCTCCCGTCCGCGGGTCGCGTACCGGCTCGCCGACCTCGCCGGCGACGCGTGGTACCGCCTCGCCCCGCGCGGCGCCGCCTCGTGGCCGCGAACCTCGGTCGCGTGTGTGCGGCGACCGGGCCGGCCGACCGCGCGGCAGGGCCTTCACGGCGCTCGTGCGAGCCGCCTTCCGCCACCACGCCCGCTACTACGTCGAGCTGCTTCGCGTCCCGCATTACGACCTGCGTCGACATCGACCGCATGATCGAGGTCCCGCAGTGGCCGACCTTCGAAGCCGCGGTGCGCGGCCGCCCGTCGATCCTGGTGAGCGCGCACGTCGGCAACTTCGAGCCGTTCGGCACGTTCCTCGCGTCGCGCGGCATCCGCCCGCTCTCCCCGATCGAGGAGATCGAGCCGCGCGCGCTCTACGAGTTCCTCGCGGCGCACCGCGGCGGCAGCCACGTCGACCTCGTGCCCGCTGCGTGACGCCCGGCGAGGCGCTTTCCGCGCGGCTGCGCGACGGCGGGATGGTCGGGATCATCGGCGACCGCGACATCACCGGCGGCGGCCAGCAGGTCGAGCTGTTCGGGCATCCCGACCACGATCCCGACCGGTCCCGCCTTCCTGGCGGTGACGCATCGGGCCACCCTCATCGCCGGGCGCTGCCTGCGGACCGGCCCCGATCGCTTCCGCGGCGAGGGCGAGATCGTCGAGGTGCCCGACACCGGCGACCGCCGCGCGGACGTGGCGACCGCTGGTCGCGCGAATCGCCGCTCGGTTCGAGCGTGACATCGCCGATGCCCCCGAGCAGTGGTGGGGCGCCTTCCAGCCGCGCTGGCCGGACCTGCCCGCCTCGTGACGAGCCCGGCGGCGGGGCGACCGCGGAACGGTGGGGAGCGGGGCAAGGCCGACATGCATCTGCACACGCTCTATTCGGACGGCACCGCCTCGGTCCAGGAGCTCCTGGATCACGTCGAGCGCGCCACCGACCTCGACGTCATCGCGATCACCGACCACGAGCGGATCGACGGGGCGCTGCGCGCGGCGGAGATCCACGCGTCCGGTGGCTACTCCTTCGACCTCGTGGTGGGCGAGGAGATCACCACGCGCCGCGGGCACGTCCTGGCGCTGTTCATCACCGAGCGCATCCCGGCCCTGCGGCCGCTCCCCGAGACGCTGGAGCGCATCCACGCCGCGGGCGGCATCGCCATCGCGCCGCACCCGATGGCGCCGCTCACGCCGTCCATCGGCCGCCGATCCCTGGTGGACCGCCATGACGCGCCGGATCCGCGCCACCGCTTCGACGCCATCGAGCTCATGAACCCGTCCGCCGCTGGCCGCGTGCGCCGCGGCGCGCGCGATCGGCTCAACGCCGAGCAGCTGCGGCTCCCGGCGCTGGGCAACTCCGACGCGCACGTCCTCGAGGCGGTCGGCAGCGCGTGGACCTGGTTCCCCGGCGTCAGCGCGGCGGAGTACCGCGAGGCGGTCGCGGCGGGGACGACGCAGCCGGACGGCGCGTTCTGGACCGGCCGCCACAACGTCGACATCTACCGGAGGCAGCTGATCGCCAAGGCGAGGCACCTGCGGCATACTCTGCGCCCGAGCGGAGAGTGGCGATGACATCGGTCAGGCAGGCACCGTCCACCGCGCACGGGCGCGGGCGACCTCATCGGCCACGCCCGCGATCCGCCGCACGCAAGCCGCTGCGCATCGGCATCGTCAGCCCGTACGGCTACCCGCACCCCGGCGGCGTGAACGAGCACGTGCGATTCACGTACGAGGAGATGCGGCGCAAGGGGCACGACGCCTGGATCATCACCAGCAAGTACGGCCGCGAGCGGGAGAGCGAGGGCCACGTCATCCGCCTCGGCACCGGCTGGGCCGCGCCGGCCAACGGGAGCGTCGGCCGCGTCACGCTGGGCCTGCGCTTCAAGCAGCAGGCGCGGGAGCTCCTCGCGGCACATCGCTTCGACGTGCTGCACTTCCACGAGCCGTTCGTGCCGTTCCTGTCGCCCACCATCCTCGACCAGTCCGACACCGTGAACGTCGCGACCTTCCACGCCTTCGGCGGCTTCAGCCCGAGCTACTGGATCGGCTCGAAGGTCACGAAGCACCTGGCGGCCAAGCTCCACGGGCGGATCGCCGTCTCGGGTGCCGCGATGCACTTCAGCAACCGCTACTTTCCCGGCGACTACAAGATCATCCCGAACGGCGTCGACCTCGACCGATTCACCGGCGCCGAGCCGTACGACGAGCTGCGTGACGGCACGCTCAACATCCTCTTCGTCGGTCGTCTCGAGGAGCGCAAGGGGCTGAGCCATCTCCTCAAGGCCTACCACCGGCTCCGCAAGCGGCACGTCGACGCGCGGCTGATCGTGGTGGGCGCCGGGCCGAAGCTGCGCGAGTACAAGCGCTTCGTGGGCCTGCGCGGGATCCGCGACGTCGAGTTCGTCGGGCGCGTGAGCGACAAGGCGAAGGTGCGCTACTTCGCCTCGGCCGACATCTTCGTCGCGCCGAACACCGGGCAGGAGTCGTTCGGGATCGTGCTCCTCGAGGCCATGGCCGCGGGAGTGCCGATCGTCGCGTCCGACATCCACGGCTTCAAGCGCGTGGTCGAGCGCAACGTGCAGGGCCTCCTCGTCGAGCCGAAGAACCCGCGCGCGCTCGCCGCGGCCCTCTATCGGCTGGCCAATGACCCCGAGCTGCGCCACGAGCTGGGCGATGCCGGACGCAGAAAGGCGCCCGAGTACAGCTGGGAGCGCGTCACAGACCGCATCGTCGACTTCTACTACGAGGTGCTGGAAGCGCGTTGGCACCTAGCTAGCCTCGGGGAGCTCCTCGAGCGGCTTGCGGTAGGCGATTCCGGTCCGCTCGGGAGCGAAGCCGAGTGACTCGTACAGGCCCAGCGCGCCGGTCGGGTTCTCGGCATCCACGCCCAGCCCCGCCGACGTGAACCCCGCCTCGCGCGCCGCCACCAGCGAGCGTGCCAGCAGCGCCTTCGCCAGGCCGCGGCGTCGCCACGCCGGCGCACCGACACCGACTCGACCCACACCCGCGCTCGCCCTCGCTCGCGGTTCTCCTCCGTCGGCACGGTCGTGGTCACCACCGCCGCGACCTCGTCGCCGTCCCAGCCGATCATCCAGAACGGACGCTCGACGTGCTCCGGGTTGTCACGGAAGCGCTCCCAGTCCGCCTCGGTCGCCTCCGGCTCGCCCCAGTGGTCGCGAAAGGCCTCGGCCGATGCGTCCCAGATCGCGCGGAAGTGCTCGGTGGTCGACCGGCCGCACCTCGATTCCCTCGGGCATCGGCGGGGGCGTGATGCCCTCCAGGGTCGGCGCGACCATGTCGTAGAAGTAGCGGGCCGGCGTGTAGCCCGACCGCTCGAGCAGCGCGATCGTTCCGGGCGCCGACTGCATCGCCTCCGAACCGAACCACTTCGGCGTGACCTCCGGATGCCCCGCGGCGATCTCGCGCAGCCGCTCCTCGTTGCGGCGGTGCATCGCCGTCCCGAGGCCGCGCCGGCGCCACGCCGGGTCGATGAAGCCGAAGTTCTCGTAGGTGCGGCCGCCCTCGACGAGTTCAGTCCAGAAGACCCGAGCGTAGGCCACGAGATCGCCGTCCACCTCGGCAAGGATGGCGTCGAGGGGCAGATCACAGTTCACGAGGGTCGAGTAGTTGAGGTCGAACTGCTCGACCGTTGGCACGTCGTCGAGGCCATCCGCCTCGTGCGCCGCGCCGAACACGCGCAGCATCGCGGGATGCTCCTGCGGGTCCGCGGTACCGACGGAAGCGGAGGCCCGGGATCGGCGGCGCGCCTGCGAGGTCCAGCATCGTCGGCGACCCTGCTCATGGCGCCTCCGGGTCCATCGGCTTGCGCCAGGCGTTGTAGCGCTCGGTGACGCCGAAGCCGGCCTCCTCGTACAGGCGCAGCGCACCCTGCCGGTTGTCCGCGTCCACGCCGAGCCCGGCGCTCGTCATCCCGCGGTCGCGCAGCGCGATCAGCGACTTCGCGATGAGCGCCCGCGCGAGCCCGCGACGTCGCCACGGGCGCCGGGTGAAGACGGAGCTCAGCCAGCCGCGCTGGACGCCGAGCGCCGCGTTCTCCTCCGGGTTGATCGCGTTGATCACGCCCGCGGCGATCTCGTCGCCGTCCCAGGCGACGAGCCACAGACCCGGATCGGTGGTGGGCTGGTCGAAGAAGCGGCTCATCGCCGCCTCGGACTCGTCCGACCCGCCCCAGTGGTCGCGAAACGCCTCTCGGTTCGCGCGCCACAGCGCGAGGCGCTGCTCCGGTGTGACCGGGCGCAGCTCGATCCCATCGGGCAAGGCGATGTCGACCAGGCCGTCGAGCGACGGACGGGTCATGTCGAAGAACCAGCGGTCGATCTCGTAGCCCGCCGCCTCGAGGAGGCGCGCCGCGGGCCGACCCTCGGCCGCGAACGACCCGAAGGCCGTCGGGCGATCGGACGTCGTGCGTGGCGGCGAGCGCCCGCGCGCGGCGCTCGTTGTCGGCGAGCAGCGCGGTCCCGATCCCACGGCCGCGGTACGCAGGGTCGACCGACCCCCAGACGCGGTAGCTGCGCTCGACGCCGTCGCGCGTGTCGATCCACTCCTGTCCGGCGAACGCCACGACCTCGCCGTCGATCTCGGCCATCACGAAGTCCCGGCGCGCGTCGAACTGGTCGGACGGACGTCCGAACCAGACCCGCTCGCTCTCCTCGTCGAACCGCTCCTCGACGCCGTCCACCTCGTTCTCCGCGTTGCCGATGCGGACGAGTGCGGGCACGTCGGGTCGCCGGCGAACGGCCGGATGACGAGGTCCGGTGGCGCGTGCGGGCGTCCGCCGACGCCCGCACGGGCTGCGCGCTCACGGCGCCGCCTCCATCGGCCGATGCCAGGCGCTGCCGCGCTCGATGACCTTGAAGCCGAACGACTCGTACAGGCCGAGCGCGCCCGACGGGTTGTCCGCGTCGACGCCGAGCAGCGCGGTGTCCATCCCCTCCGCGGCGAGGAGGTGGAGGGAACGGGCGATGAGGGCGCGCGCGACCCCGCGGCGTCGCCACTCGCGGCGCGTGAACACGCTGTCGAGCCAGCCGCGTCGCGTGCCGAGCAGCTCGTTCTCGCCGGCGTAGATGGTGTTCACGACGCCGGCGGCGACCTCGTCACCGGCCCAGGCCGCGACGATGAGCTCCGGCCGGAAGGTCGGCCGCTGCTGCCAGCGACGGAAGTTCTCCTCGGACCCGTCAAAGCCGCCCCAGTGGTCCTGGAAGGCCTCGACGTCGGCGTCCACAGAACTGCCACATCTCATCCGGGCCGACGGCCGCGAGCCTCGAGGCCGTCGGGCAGGTCGGGGATCGCCGGCAGGTCACGGTCGATCCCGGGCCGCTCCATCTCGAAGAACCAGCGCACCTGCTCGAACCCCTCGCTCCGCGCGAGCGCCATCGCCCCGACGGAGCGCTCGTACGTCCAGAGCCCGAACACGCGCGGTTTGGCCGTCGGGCGCGCGGCGTCGATCTCGCGAAGGCGCGCGAGGTTCGTGCGCAAGATGGCGCGGCCGATGCCGCGGCGGCGGTACTCCGGATGGACGTCGCCGCCGGTCCGGTACTCGCGCGTGCCGTCGGTCATGTCGACCCAGTCGGCGCGGCCGTGCCCCACCACCGTGCCGTCGAGCTCGGCGACCACGAGGTCCGTCGTCGGGTCGAATGCGGGCGTGGGGTGGCGCAGGTCCACGGCGAGCTCCGCCTCCGTTCGGCGCTCCGAGATTCCGTCGGCCTCGAGCGCGGCGTTCGTGACGCGCACCAGGTCGGGGACGTCCGCCTCGCCTCGGTACGGGCGAATCACGAGCCCCGGGATCCCGGCCGCCGCGGCGGTCGCATCGGCCTTCATTCGTAGGTCTCCTGCTGCGGTCATCCGACTCGCTTCAGCTTTCCGGTGCGCTTCGCGTAGCGCTCGGCGATGCCGAACACCTTGACACCGATCGGGATGAGCACGACGCCCATCACCGCCAGCGGCCAGACGTCGTGCCACAGCTCGGTCACCGGCTTACCGTCGATGAGTCCGCCGCGCACCCCCTCGAGCACGTAGGTGCCCGGCGAGAACTGCGAGATGAACTGCATCCACTCGGGGAGCACATCGGTCGAGTAGTAGACCCCGCTGAACAGCAGGATGATCGACTGGATGACGAACACCATCTGGTCGCCGCGCTCCACGTAGAGCAGCGGCAGGATGGCCGCCATCATCCCGACCCCGACGAAGCTCAGCGAGCCGAGCAGGATGAAGGCGCCGGCCGTCACGTAGTTGCCACCGGTGAACTCGAGGTCGAAGAAGAAGATCATCGCGCCGAGGATGATCAGCATCTGGATCAGCGCGTACGCCACCGCGAAGAAGGTCGAGCCGACCAGCTGCGTGTAGCGCCGCACCGGGGCCATGAACGTGTACTCGAGCGTCCCCTCCCAGCGCTCCCAGGTGACCGTCTCGCCGATGAAGCCGAAGACGATGGAGAGGTAGTTCCAGAAGATCGTGCCGATCACGAGCGACCTGGAGCAGCCCGGGGTCGTCCTGCGCGACGCCGATGAAGGCGACCGCCAGGGCGGCCGCCAGCGAGTAGACGAGCCACGCGACCTCCCAGCCCCAGTAGCGCTTGGTGAGGTTGAAGTTGCGCTCGACGAAGGCGAAGCTCGCCCGCAGCTCGCGCGTCGCGATGGTCATCGTCTAGTCCTCGTCATCGGTCTTGTCGTCGTCGAGGTCGTCGTCCAGCGAGCGACCCGTGAAGGTCATGAACACGGCCTCGAGCGTCGGCTCCTGGCCGTGGAGCTCGGCGACCATCGTCTTGAGGCGCCTCGGGCGTGTCCTCGGCCACGATCCGCCCGTCGTTGATCAGCGCGATCCGGTCGCACAGCCGCTCCGCCTCGGCGAGGTCGTGCGTGGTGAGCACGATCGTCGCGTCGTGCGTGTCGCGCACCTCCTCGATGAAGGTCTGCACGTCGAGCTTCGACCGCGGGTCGAGGCCCGTCGTCGGCTCGTCCAGCAGCAGCACCGTCGGGCTCGTCAGCAGCGCCCGCGCGATGGCGACCTTCTGCTGCATGCCGCGGCTCATCTGCTCGAGCGGCCGCTTGAGCCGCTTCTCGCCGATGCCGAGGCGCGCCAGGATGGCGATCGCCTCCGCCCGCGCCGACTTCGGCTCGAGCCCGTAGAGCCCCGCCGCGTAGGCGAGGTTCTCGAGCGGGCTGAGCTTCTTGAAGAACGCGGCGTCGACGCTCACGCGGTTGATGAGCCGCTTCACGGCCATCTCCTCGCGCTCGACGTCGTGGCCGTGCACCTCGATCCGCCCGCCCTCGAGCGTGAGCAGCGTGCTCATGAGGCGGATGAGCGTGCTCTTGCCGGATCCGTTCGCGCCGAGGATCCCGTAGATCTCGCCACGTCGGATGGACATGCGTCACGTCGTTGACCGCCACGACCGACTTCTTCTTGCGGCCCACGATGAAGCGTTTCGTGGCGTGCTCGAGCAGCAGCGCCGGCTGCTCGCCCGCAGGCGGTGGGCCGACGCGCGCGGCCGCACGCTCGAGCGGAGATCGCTCGGCGCTCGGTCGTGGCAGTGGTCTTTGGTTGGTCCTGGAGCTCGATCATCACTTCGTCCTGTAGGGGGTCGGGGCAACAAAAAACCGTGGACCTGATCCGGCCCACGGCTCGTGGTGTCTGCTTCGGCGCTTTCGCCGTTGCGTTACCTCGACCAGGGCACAGATCTCCCGCTCGCACCGTTCACGGGCGAAGCGTTCACGCGTTCGATCGCGCGGATGAGGAGATTCATCGCCTTCAGATCGTCCTCGCTTCAGTGGGATGGGCCGGCGGCAGACGTGGCGCAGCGCTACCTGGCGACACGGGTGCCGGCGGAGTCTACGACCGCCGCTCCGCGCGTGTCAAGAAATTGGGAGGATCGTCCTATGCCAACTCCCTGCGGGGCAGGGATAGAGTCACCGCATGAGCAGTTGGGTCGTCTTCTTCAGCGCCCTTGCCGTCCTCGTATCGATTCGCCTCGTCCTGCACCGGGCCGTCTTCGAGGCGTGGACGCGCGGTCACCTGGCTGGACGGCGCGCGGGCGTGGTCGTCGCCATGATCATCGGCGTCGTCCCGCTGGCCCTCGGACTCTGGCTGCTCGTCTTCTCGGTGGATAGGCTGCCCGGCGCATTGCTCGTGGCGGCCTGGATGCTCGGCTACCTGCCCCTCGCACTGCTCATCAGCGAAGACGCGGAGCAGCACGTCGTGGGCGACGAAATGGAGCCGCAGCACTCCTAGTCGTCGGCGCTTCGGCCCCGTAACAGGGAGACTCGCATCGGCCGCAGCTCACCGCGCGCGTAGCCGCCGGCAATAACCGGGTCGCCCTCCATGATCGCCCGCGCCGCCGCCTCGTCGGGCGCCTCGATGACGGTGATGCCCGTGTTCACGAGCCCGAGCGTCGGGCCGGCAAGGATCAGCGTGCCCTCGGCGAGAAGCGCTTTGAGGCGCTCGAGTGCGTGTCCCAGACACCCTCCTCCTCATCGGTCATCGTCTCGCCGAAGTTCTCGCGCGGCGGATGGATGAAGTAGACCCACTCGGCCATCAGAGGGCAGCCTCAGCCGCCCGGCCGATCCACAGCCCACGGCCCATGAGGCCCTCCGCGTCGTGCTCCACCGTCATGCCTCCGGCCTCGAACGCGCTGCGGTACTCGTCATCGGTGAATAGCCCGAGGGTGTGGGTCTCGACCAGGTGCTCCATCGGACGTCCGTGACGCGCGATCAGGTAGTGGAAGTCCATGACCGACATACCGCCCTCGACCCTCGAGTCGTTCAGTCGAACCGCCGTGAGGTCGGGCCGCTCGACGAGGACCACGCGACTGGGAAAGGTCGGGTCGAATGTCGACGGCGTGAGCCAGGGCTCGACGATCAGCAGCCCGCCCGGCGCGACGTGCCGCGCGATGGCGGTGACCGAGGAGCGGAGCGCCTCGGGCGTCTGCACGTAGCCGATGCTGCTGAACAGGCAGGTCACCACGTCGAACCGGCGCCCGAGGTCGAAGTCGCGCATGTCGGCGGCCCCGAGGCGGACCCCCGGAAGCCTCACGCGTGCGACCGCCAGAAGCCCCTCGTTGATGTCAACGCCCTCGACGTCGTACCACTTCCGCATGTGCTCGAGGTGCCGGCCCGTTCCGCACGCCACGTCGAGGAGGGTCCGAGCGTCGGGAGCCGACGCCTCCACCAGCTGGTGGAGCTTCTCGGCCTCGTCGGCGTAGTCCTTCCACTCGTAGAAGCCGTCGTACAGCTCGGCGGTCTCGGTGAACATCGGGCTAGGCCGCAGCCGAGGGCTCGGGGGCGCGGCCGGCGCGGAAGCGCCGCCATCGGTCCACCAGGGGCCGGCCGAAGATGGCCCACGCCATGGCGAGGACCGCGAGGGCCAGGGCCGCGACGAGCTTGAGCAGGCTCACGCTCACCAGCTCCGCGCGTTCGCCCTGCGGCGGGTCGGGGAACTGGAAGGCGAAGTTCCACGGAGGGAGCGCGCGAGCGGCATTGATGTACCAGTCCGGCATGGGCAGCGCGGATCCGAGCGGGAAGATCAGGATGCCGACAACCACCACGAGGGCAAGGTAGCCGATGGCGAGCGACCGCCAGACCGGGCGCCGCAGCAGCTCGTCGACGAGGTAGGCGACCGCGATCATCGCGAAGATCACCGCGGTCAGGTAGTGGTAGGCGAAGGTCGCGCGCTCGATGCGGATCCACGGCACGAACTGGAAGGCGAAGGCGATGACCACGAGCACCAGGGCCTCCGAGCGTCGAGTCCACGCCAGGACGGCGCACGCGGCGAGCGCCGGGATGCCCGCCCACGACAGGATCGGGTTGCCGCCGTTGTAGATCACCGCCAGGCGGTTGCCGTCGAACGAGCCGTTGTAGAACCAGGTCGGCTTGAGGGTCAGCGGCCAGCTCCACCACGGCGACGCGCTGTCGTGACCTGCCTGCAGGTTGAAGTGGTAGCCGAACATCTGCGCGTGGAGCTCGTCGACCGACCAGCCATAGCCGGGGCCCGTCTCCGGGATGGCCCACGAGTGGCCGAACGCGACGTAGGGCAGGTAGCTGAGCGCGTAGACGGCGAGCGGCACGATGACGAGGCACGCCCCGACCCAGGCCCATGAGAAGCCGACCATCTCCGATGGCCGATACCAGCGCGCGTCGGTCTCGGGGTCGCTCAGCGTGAGGAGCGCCCGCCACGCGATGAGCACGATCGCCACCCCGAGCATGATCCACGCGGGCCACGCGGCCTCGACGCCGCGCAGGAGTATCCCGAACAGGTACTCGACGGCGCCGCTCGGGTTCCGGCCCTCGACCGAGTCGAACGCGAGCAGGAATGGCGCGGTGACGCCCGCCAGCACCAGGATCGTTGCCGGAATGGCGAGCCCCGCCTCGCGCAGGTCGATTCGGATCGGCTTGGCGTACGCGATGGCGAGGGCCACCGCGAGGATGCCGATCATCACGACCAGGAACGGCCAGGGCCCGCCGATGCCGCCGATGATGGTGAGGAGCGCGGCGAGCGCCACCAGCACCAGGCGGCCGAGCGCCGACTTCGCCAGCACCAGCACCAGCAGTCCGGCGAGGGCGTAGAAGCCGACCCACTTGGTGGCCGCCGCGAGGCCGATGAGGACGCCCACGACCGGGAGCGCCCACCACGCGCTGCGCTGCCATCGGCCGGACCAGATCTGCCAGAAGAGCGCGTACGCGGCGACGATGAAGGTCGCGACGAAGATGTCGTTCATCGAGATGCGGCTCATCACATAGCTCATCCCATCGATGGCGACGAAGGCCGCGGCCAGCACGGCGATCCGGCGGCGGCTGAACATCGTGGCCGCGAGCAGGTAGACGAGCCCCACGAGGGCAGCCCCGAACGCGACGCCCGCCACTCGCCACGCGAAGGCGTTGCTTCCCGCGTCCACCCGCACCACGGCCGCGTCCCCGGCCAACGAGACCGTGCTGACCATGAGACGGCCGTGGTCGTCCTCCGGGCCGCTGGTGGCCACGTCGAACGCCATCGCCACCGGCGTGCCGGGCAGCGGCGTCGCGTCGAAGGCGGCGAGGCCGACGCTCGAGTCGTCACGCCGCTCCACGTGGGGCTCGAGCGTCCACAGCACGGGACCCTCCGTGCGTGAGATGCCGGCCACGTACAGCAGCCCTGCCTCCTCCTGCAGGCCGATGAGGCTCGGGGCGCCCGGCAGCGGCACGAGGTCCATGACGCACGGCGCGCCCGCGCACTGGTTGCCGCCCCCGTCCGCGTCGATGGCGGCGATCCCGCCGGTGGTGGTGCGGTGCTCGTCCGTGGCGGCGAGCGACCCCGTGAGGGCGAACAGCCGCTGGTCGTCGCCACCGCCGACCGCGAGCAGCGGCCCGACGAGCGGCGCACCGACGTCGACGATCTGGTCCACGCCCTCCGCATCGGTCCGTGGCTCGAGGGTCGTGGCGTCGAAGTAGCGGACGGCTCTCGCCCGGGAATCCGTCGCGGCGATCCAATCCGGGTTCTCGTCGACGCCCTCCACGTAGGCAACGCCACCGAACGCCCCCTCGGCCATGCCGATGACCTCGTCCGTGGCGCCGTCGACCACCGCCACTCCGTCCGAGCCACGCACGAGCAGGGGCTCCACGCCCTCGCCCACGACGATCTGGTTGACGCCGGAGAGCTCGGTCTCGATCGGAGGCCCCGAGGGCGGAGCGCGGCCGTCGGGCGAGGCGAGCAGCCCCGCGAGCTCGTAGGTCTCCACGGTCCCGTCGTCGGCGCGGCCGACGAGGAGTCGGAACGCATCGGCGTCGTAGGCGAGCGTGCCCACCGGACCCCCGGTCTCCCAGCGGGCGACCTCGTCTCCGCTCTCGGCGTCCCAGGCGACGACGGTGGTGCTGCCATCGAGCGTGAACGCGACGGACCGCTGGTTGCCGCTGAACCGCCGCTCCGGCGCCACCGCCAGGGCACTCGAGGGCCGGTCGAGCGGCCGCGCGTCGACGATGCGATTCGGATCGGCGACGAGGATCCCGCCGGCGATGAGGTACTTGGCGAGCATCGGATGCGTCCACTCGTACACATCGCGGTCCCAGCCGTTCTCCCACGCGCTGAGGAACTCCGTCGCGGATCGGGCGTGGTAGACCTCGTCGAAGTGCTGGCCGCGGGGCACATCCAGGCGCCAGAGGCGGAAGAGCAGGGCGAAGGCCACGAGCGGCGAGCAGGAGCAGCGCGTCCCGCCGGTCCAGCCGACGCGAGGGCTCGTGGAGGTAGAGGTCAGCCGGGTTGGCGGTGAGCCACGCGAGCCGCGGGCCCGGCGGAGGTTCCTCGACGGGTGGTGGTGGCGAAACCGAACGCGCGGCTCTGCCACGCCGATGGACCCGCTCGGCGGCTGAGACCTCGTCATCGGACCCGGACGGTTGGAGCGCCAGGCGCAGCGAGGACCAGACCACCACGCGCCAGCACGACGAGGATCATGGCCGAGAGGAGCCAGATCCCGGTGTTCGTGAAGAGGGTGTCGGTGAGGAACTGGGGCTGGCGCATCGGCTCACCGTTCAGGCCCGGGTTCATCACTCCGCCCGCGAAGGACCAGTCCTCGCTGTAGACCCAGAACACGTTGGCGAAGAACGAGAGCGAGATGCCACCCGCGACCCACGGCCAGATGCGACCGGAGAGGAGCAGCGGAGCCGACAGGGCGATGGCGGGAAAGAGGTAACGCTCGTGGACCCGGGTTGGCAGTACGAAGAACGCGATGGCCAGCAGGAGCGAGGCAACCAGCACGCCGCGCAGGTCGTCGCGGCGGGCGACCTGCACGAAGGCCACGATCGCCACCGCGGCGAAGAGCAGCGTCCCCACCTGCTGCCACGTGAGGGCGAGGCCGGCCGCCGACAGCCCGATCACGGTGTCGTCGCCCCAGATCAGCGTGTCGCCAAGGCCGCTCCACGGGTTGCGCCACAGGTTGAACGCGTTGATGGTCAGCCCGGTGTACGTGTTGGTGGCCTCGCAGAACTTGCCGATGAGGCTGTTGGACGGGTCGGCCGGCGGAAATCCGAAGCACGACGGCCCGCCCTCGAGCGGCACGTAGAGGCCCATCCCGAACGGCAGGAGCAGCACCGCGAGCGCGACCGTGCCCACCGCGAGGGAGGTGAGGACGCGAACGGGCTGGCGCTCGCCGTCGTGCGCCGGATCGGAGGATCGCCCGAAGAGATGTCGCCTGATGCCGACGATGGCCACGATCGGCAGTAGAAACGCGAACTGGAACTTCACGAGCATTGCGACCACCGCGGCGAGGGCGGCGAGCTCAGTCCGACCGCGAGCCAGCGCGTAGATCGTCAGCAGCAGCACCAGGGCGCCGACCGAGTCGACCTGGCCCCAGACCGCGGAGTCGAAGATCGTCCCGGGGTTGAGCAGGTAGACCGATGCGGCGAGCAGCCCCAGCCCTTCGCCGTCGATCCCGAGCCGCGCCCCCCACCCTCGGCCGATGAGCTGGCCCGACCAGCGCCGGCACATGAAGAACAGGACCGCGGCGACACCGAGGTCGGCGAGGATCCCTGGGATCTTCACCAGCGCGCCGGTGGCGTCCTGACCGACGACGTTTCCGAGCGCGCCACCGATGATCCCGAGCAGCCACAGGACGTAGAGGTAGCCCGGCGGATAGTCGGCGAAATAGGACGGATCGTAGAAACCGGCTGGTCCGACGCTTGCTAACCGCTGGCCCCACGCGCTGAAGTCACCGACATCGATCGCGAAGCCGCTTCGGGGCAGCAGGACGGCCGCAATGAAGACACGGATGAGCAGCCCGACGACGAGGAGCGCGGTGAGGATCGTGCCGGCGTCGAGGCGACGGATGGAGTCGTTCAGCCCCGGGCCGGATCGGCCTCCGGGGCCGCGCCACATCAGGTACGGCGCCCCGTGGGGGCGCGCGGAATCATCTCGCACGCCAAGGTGCCGGTGAGTATACATCGGCCCTCGGACGCCTCAGCCGGGCCCTCGGTTGCCGCGGGCCGCCGGCGCGGCGTGCGCGGCCGAGTGCCCTACAGCGACCCGTCCGTGGCCTTCGCCGCGGCCGTCGTGGTGCTGCTGGCGCTCGGCATCTACCTGCGCACGATGATGCCGTCGACCGGGTTCTGGGACACGGCAGAGGCGCAGACCGTTCCGCCGACGCTGTCGATCTTCCACCCCACCGGCTTCCCCACCTACGCGATGCTCGGCTGGCTGTGGAGCCTGCTGCCGGTCGGCGAGGTGGCGTGGCGCATGAACCTGCTCTCTGCCGTGTGCATCGCGATGGCCTCCGGGCTGGTCGTGCTCATCGCGGGGCATCTCATCACGGAGCGGCACCGGCTCCTCGCGGCGTCGGCCGCCGGCGTCGCGGGCGCCGCCTTCGCATTCGCGTCCGAGCCGTGGGAGAACGCGACGCGGGCCGACGTCCACGCGGTCAACGTCCTGTTCGTGGCGCTCGTCACCTGGCTATTGCTCGTCTGGGGCGCCGCTCGTCGCGCCGGATCGCCGCGGGCCGACCGATGGCTGGCCGCCGCCGCGTTCACCTTCGGTTTAGGCCTCGGGGCGCACCCCCTCGTGGGGTTCATGGCGCCCGGCATCGCCGCATGGCTGATCGCGGTCGATCGCCACGTCTGGCGGCGCTGGCGGCTCATCGCTGGGATGTGCCGCGCTGCTGGCCTGTCGCCGTCGTCGGCTCATACGCCTACATCGTGGTCCGGGCCCAGATCGATCCCGACCCGCCCCTCTTCTACGCGCGTCCCGAGACGTTCGAGCGGCTGCGCTACCTGATCCTCGCGGAGCAGTTCATCGGCCTCTTCCAGGGCTTCGCCGCGCCGCTCGCGGACCTCGGGCCTGAAGTGGCAGCAGACGGAGAACGTCCTCGCGCGGCAGCTCATCGGTCCCGGCTGGCTGCTGGTCGCGGTCGGGGCGGCTGTGCTTGCCGTCCGGCACAGGGGCGCGTTCGCGATGCTCCTGATGGTTGTGCTGGTGAACGTCTTCTACTCGATGAACTTCCGCGACGGGGACATCGACCGCTACTACATGCCGACGCTGGTCGCGGCGATGCCCCTCCTCGGTGTCGCGCTGGCGGCGATCGGCATCGCGTGCGCGCGTGCCGTGGCCGAGTCGAGTCGGCGGCTGTCGGCCACGCTCCAGACCCGCCGGCGCCTTGCGGGCGTCGCGGGCGGCATCGTCGTCACGCTCGGGTCGCTGCTCGCCGCCGGGTCGCTGGTCACGGGCTATGCGGCGCACGACCAGAGCGCGAACCGTGACGCCGACCTCTGGGTCGCCTCTGTCCACCGCGCGCTGCCGCCGAACGCCGTCGTCATCAGCTGGTGGAGCTACAGCACGCCGCTGTGGCACCACAGATGGGTGCTCGGTGAGCGCCCCGACGTGACGATCATCGACGACCGGAACATCCTGGACGACGGGTACCGTACGATGGCCCGCGCCGTCGCGGCCCACCTCGGGCGACGACCGGTGTACGTGGTGCCGCCCGACTGGGAGTACCTGCGCATCACGGAGCGATGGCAGACTCGGACGGTGAGCACCTATCCGGGCTACACGGATCTCCTTCTCATCGAGGGGCCAGCTTCATGACCGATGCCCTCCGACCGCGGCTCACGATCTTCTTCCCGGCCTTCAACGAGGAGGAGAACGTGGCCGAGACGGTGCGCCGCGCGCTCGATGAGGTCGGGCCGCTCGTCGACGGCTCGATCGAGGTGCTCGTGGTCGACGACGGCTCAACGGACCGGACGCCGGAGCTCGCGGACGCTCTGGCCGCCGCCGACCAGCGGGTGAGGGTCCACCACCAGGCTAACCGAGGCTACGGCGGGGCACTCCGCTCGGGATTCGAGGAGGCGAGCGGCGAGCTCATCGGCTTCAGCGACGCCGACCTGCAGTTCGACCTGCGCGAGATAGCCCGCCTTCTCGCTCGGCTCGACGATCCGGCCCGCCCCGTCGACGCGGTGATCGGCTACCGCCTCCAGCGGCGAGATCCCCCGCACAGGATCTTCATCGCCAAGGCCTACAACGCGATCGTGTCGGCGACCTTCGCGCTGCGGGTGCGCGACATCGACTGCGCGATGAAGCTCTTCAGGCGCGAGGTGTTCGACGGGCTTCGCCTGGAGGCGGAGTCGCCGTTCCTCTCAGCGGAGCTTCTCATCAAGCTGAAGGCGCGCGGTGAGCGGATCGCCCAGATGGGCGTGACCCACTACCCGCGAGCCGCGGGCACGAACACGGGGGCGAGCTTCCGCAAGATCCTGCGCACGTTCCGCGACATCGGAAGGCTGCGACTGGCGATGTGGACGCGTCGCGCCGAGGCTATCGGCAGCCCACGGGCCCGCGCCCAGAGGACCGCGGGGGGCCGCTGAGCTAGGACTCCTCCGCGGAGGGGCCCCGCTCGCCCGACTCGAGGTCCACGTCGAGCGAGTTCACGAACTCTCGAAACACGGCGAGCTTCTCGTCGTCGGGGCCGTCCTCGCCGTCACTCGCATCGGGCTCGACGCCCGCCTCGTCGAGGACGCGCTCGTCCACGTAGATCGGCGAGCCGGTGCGCACCGCCACGGCGATCGCGTCCGAGGTCCGCGAGTCCACGTCAGTCTCGTCGCCGGCGGCGTTCTCGAGGTAGAGGCGCGCGTGGAACGTCCCCTCCATCACCTGCGTGACGACCACCCGGCTCAGGGTCGAGCTCAGGGAGCCGAGAACGTTCACCAGGAGGTCGTGCGTGAGCGGACGATCGGCGCTGAGGCCCTGGAGCCGCATGGCGATGGCGTTGGCCTCGGAGGCGCCGATCCAGATCGGCAGGTATCGGTCCCGCTCGGACTCCTTGAGGATCACCACGTGCTGGCTGGAGAGCATGTGGACGCGGACGCTCTCGACCACCATCTCGATGAGCCGGACCCTGCCGAACGGCTGTTCCGCCATGGGCCGATTCTAGCGTCGGCTATTCGAGCACGAGGCGCACGACTCCACTCGCGGTGAGCAGATACGCGACGGCCGGGCCGTCCGCAACCGACGGCACCGAGAGGCCGCGCACGTCGTCGAGGGACCCACTCGCGGCGCCCGTCTCGGGAGCCATCCACTGCCCGACGAACGCGCCGTCCGCCCGCTGGAACGCGAGCAGCCGATCGCTCCCCGCGTCGTAGACGAAGAGCAGCTCGCGGTCGCCGAGCGTGGCTCCGTCCAGGAGCCGATAGTCGAGCACCGGCCGCACGTCGGCGTCGGGCGGCGGGTCGAGCGAGTACTCATCCTGGCCGCGGGGGGTGCCGAAGTCGATCCGGGTGACCGTGCCCGCGTGGAGCAACCAGCCGTTCACGTCGACGCGAAGGTCGCGCGCGTCGCGGG
Organism: uncultured Chloroflexia bacterium; assembly: GCA_963840205.1. Lineage (GTDB taxonomy): Bacteria > Chloroflexota > Limnocylindria > QHBO01 > QHBO01 > JACDBZ01. The sequence goes on along the minus strand of CAWIXZ010000010.1, from coordinate 381,072 downwards.
GATCGAGGTCCGCGGCCCCGCTCAGGTAGGACTCCGGCGGGTCGGGATACTCGACCGGGATCAGCGCCGGCGGCGTCCATCGGCTCAGCTCGCCGGTGCCGCCATCCACGAGGTACAGGTTGAAGATCTCCAGGGGGGCCGATGCTGGAGCGCGGCGATCAGCGTGGTCTGCGGACTGAGCGCGCCGATGCCTCGGAGCGCCATGCTGCTGCGGCATCTGCTCCGACAGGTCGATGCGCCATGCCGCCCGGTCGCGGTCGATGATCACCACGTCGGTTGCTGCGGTCGCGATGAGCCACGGCTCGCCGGGCAGGTCGCCGGACGGCAGCGCCTGGCCCGCGCGGTAGACGACGGTCGCGGTTCCCGCTGCCGGGTCCACCCGCAGCACGCGACCACGCCCCGACTCGAGCACCCACAGCGTTCCGTCGCTGGCCGCGACCATGTCGGCTGGCTCGACGTCGTCCAGCTCCGCCCCGAGATCGACCACGACGGACGGGGCCTCGATGCGGGTCACCCCGTGCAGCCGGTCGAGGTTCCGCTCGACGCCCACGAGCAGAGCGGTGAGCTGCCGTGAGGCGACGCCCGCCGCGAGCGCCCGCTCCACCGCGGCGCGGGCCGCAGCGAGGTGCGAGCGAGCCGCGTCGGGATCCCGGTCGACGAGGTCGGCGCCACCCACCCGCTCATCGACGGCGGCGAGCAGCTGCGCGGCGTCGGCGACCGACTCCCGCGCGACCGTCGCGCGTGGAATCGCGTCGGTCGGGCGCGCGGCGGGGAGCCCGGCCACGGTCCCGCCCACGGCAACCAGCGCCGCGACCGCCGCCATCCCCGTCACGCCGACTCGCCTGCGGCGCCCGTCGCGGATGTCCGCCGTGCGTGAGATCCGGCGCGGGAAGGCCGGCCTGCGCCGGGGAACGAAGGCCAGGACGACGCCAGCCAGCCGCGGGAGCGCGTTCGCGACCGCCCGTTTCCCCGCGGCGGCCGAGTCGCCCGCTCCGTGCAGGCCGCGGCCGATCGCGTCGGCGAGGGGCACCGGGCTGCGGTCGGGCAGGCCGGCGAGTGGCTCGGCGGGATGCACGGGCTCCAGGAGGTGGGGCGCGGTCGTGACGGGCACCTCGGTGATCTCGAGCGCGAGGACGCCATCCGAGCCGGTCCCACCGCGCGACGCATAGAGCCGCTCGAGGTGCTCGACCGCGTCGGACGGCCGACGCTCGAGGAGGGAGGCCTTGAGCTCGTCCGCGCCGATGACCCGCGCCAGCTGGCGGGAGACGAGCGCGATCCGGTCGCCGGCCGCGAGCGGCCCGCGCCAGGTGTACGGCTCCACGTGCAATGCCTCTCCCGCGCTCGTCGCGACCTCCCGGGGCCTGGGACGCGGGTCGTGCTCGGTGGCCGCGGGCGGTGGCGGCACCTCGTACATCCGGCCGTCCCGGACGAGCACTGCCGTCGGCGCTCCGAGGCGAGCCACGTGCCCCTCACGCTCCTGGACGACGAGCGCGACGAGGCCGATCCGGGCACGTGCCGGGATGCCGAGCCGCTCGCGGTCGTGGTAGAGGCGGCGGTTCGCGACGCGGAGGGCGCGGCCGAGGGCGACCGGCACGCCGCCGGTCAGGTCGTAGTAGTACTCGTGCTCGATCGCCGCCAACGCGTCGCGCGCCGCGCGCCCGAGGCGGGGGTCGGCGCCGGTGACCTGCGCGAGCAGGTACATGGATCCCTTGGTGCGGATCTGCGCCCCGGCGGTCGGCTCGTGAACCGCGACGACGTCGCTGCGGTCGGCCGTCCGCTCGTCGTCGGACGGCAGTCCGATCAGGGTGGCGAAGCGTGTGCTCATCAGGCCGGCGCGTCTCTCGAGATCCTCCGGCGAGTATGGCGAGTGGGCGGGGCCTCAGGAGCCGATTCGGCCCACCGACACCGCGACGCCGAGCACGAGGATCGTCGCACCCGGTCTGCCCCGCATGCGCTCGTTGAGCGCCCACGCGAGCGCATCGGCGCGGAGCGTGAGCTCCTGGGCGAGGCCGGACTCGGTCGCCTCGACGTGCACCGTCCCACCGGTGATACGGCTCACCCGGCTGGACAGTGGCCCGCGCTCGAGGCCCGCTTCGGCCATGAGCTCGCTCCACGCGAGGCGCACCTGTGCGATGGCCAGGCCCTCGGTCGCGTCCGCCCCCATGGCCTCCACCAGTGCTCGCCGAACCGCAGCGCCGGCGTTCGGGCCGCGCGGCTCGCGCGCGGTCATCGGTCGGGCTCGAGGCGGCCGTCGACGATGCGCCACACGGCATGCGGTTCCGCGCCCCGGCCCTGGATCGCTGCCGGGTCGGCGGTGGTGACGATCACCTGGCCGCGGCCGGTGAGCAGCTCGGAGAGCCGCGCGGACCGATCGGGGTCGAGCTCACTGAAGACGTCGTCGAGGAGGACGACCGGCCGCGGGCCATCGGCCCCCAGCAGGTCCGTCTCGGCCAGCTTCAGCGCCAGGATGATCGTTCGCTGCTGCCCACGGCTCGCGTGTGCCGCCACCTCCCTGCCGGCGAGCGAGACGCGCAGGTCGTCACGCTGCGGCCCGACCAGGGACACGCCGTTCCACGCCTCCTTCGGACGCACGTCGGTGATGCGGCGCCGGTACGCCTCAGCAAGCTCCTCGTCCCCCGGCATGCGCTCGCGTGGATCGCCTCGCTCCGGCCACGACTCCTTCAGCGCGTCAGCGTAGACCAGCTCCACCGACGCCCCGCGCTCGTCGTGCAGCGCGACCGAGTCGTGCAGCTCGCCGATCCGCTCGGAGAGCTCCGCCACCACCGCCAGCCGCGCCCGCATCACCCGGGCCCCCACCAGGGCGAGCTGCTCGTCCCAGAACGCCATCGCGTCGAGGCTCGCCTCCTCTGCGCGGATGGCGCGCAGGAGCGCGTTTCGCTGCGCGAGGACCCGCGCCGCCTCGACAAGGTCGCGGGCCGACGCTCGATCGCGCTGCGCCAGGATCCCGTCCAGAAAGCGGCGGCGATCGGCAGGCGAGCCGACGAGCAGCAGCATCTCCTCCGGGCGGAAGAGCACGGCCCGCGCGGTGTCGGCCAGGTTCGCCACGCGCCGGGGGACCCCGTTGAGGGTGAGGCGCTTGCGCAGGCCGGCAGGCGGCTGCTCCCCGGGGAGCAGGAGCTCGATGGTCGCGCCACCGGCCGCCGTGCCACCGGAGAGCTCCAGCCGGGCGCGGCCGAACTGCGCGCCGTGGCGCACGAGCTCCGAATCGGTCGCGGCGCGATGGGACCGCCCGGTCACCGCGACGTTGATGGCCTCCAGCAGGTTCGTCTTGCCGGCGCCGTTGGGCGCCACGACGACGGTGAGGCCTGGATCGGGACGCAGCTCCGCGGCGGCATAGCTGCGGAAGTTCTCGAGCGTGAGCCGCGTGACGTCCATGGTGGTGTCAGCGGCCGGCCGCGGTTCGGCGCGGAGCGCCATGCGCGGCAGCTAGGAGGCGGTCCGCACCGGCATGATCACGTGGACGTAGTCGTCCTTGCCGATGCCGCGGATGACCCCCGGAGCGAGAGGCCCCGAGAGCTCGAGCGCGGCCTCCTCCACCCCGAGGTTGCTCAGCACGTCGATGAGGTAGCGCGCGTTGAAGGCGATGGCCGTGGGAGAGCCCTCGACGGTCGCGTCGACCGTATCGGCGTTGTCACCGACGTCGGCGGCATGCGCGGTGATCGCGACCCCCGTCCCGTCGCCATCCTCGGCGCCGAGCTCGATCTTCACGATGTTCGCGCTGTCGCGCGCAAAGATGCTGGCGCGCCGGGTGCCGGCCAGGAACGCCTCGCGGTCGATGACGGCGCGCGAGCTGTGCGAGGTCGGGATCACCGGCTCGTAGTTCGGGAACTGGCCCTCGATCAGCCGGCTGACGAGGTCGATCCCCTCGGAGTGGAACAGGACCTGGCTCTTGTTGGGTGTGACAGTGATCTCGATCGCTGAGCTGCCGTCGGGAAGGACCCGGATGAGCTCCGCGTACGAGCGCCCCGGGACGACGATGACGACTTCGGGCGTCACGGGCCGATCGAGCTTGAGGGTGCGTACCGCGATGCGGTAGTTGTCCGCGGCGGCGAGCGTCATCGTGTCGCCGTTGAGCCTGGTGAGGACGCCGGTGAGGATCGGCCGGCTCTCGTCCGAGGCGGCCGCGAAGACGACCTGGCCCAGCGCCTCGCGCAGCAGGCTGGAGTCGACGCTGGTGGTCGGCGACTCGCCGATGGCCGCCACGACCGGGAACTCATCGGCCTCGATGCCCTTGATGCTCGAGCGGTTGTGGCCGCACGTGAGCTTGAGGGTCCGGTCCTTCGCCGACAGCACGAGATCGATGCGCTGGTTCGGCAGCGAAGCCACGAGATCCGTGAGGAGGCGAGCGGGCACCGTGATCTCGCCCTCCTCGGCCACCTTGCCGGGAACCCAGCAGTTGATGCCGATCTCGAGGTTGGTGGCGGTGAGCTTGAGGCCCGATCCATCGGTCTTGAGGAGCACGTTGGCCAGGACAGGCAGGGTCGCCCGGGTGCTGACCGCACGGCTCACCGTCTGAAGGCCACGCGCCAGGTTCTCCTGCATCACCGAGACGTTCATCCCGACCTCACGATATCCACAACTCGCCCTGACTCTCTATCGGTTCACCAGAAGAATACCGATCCGTCGCCGTCTCCCGTAGGGGTGTTGACGGTGTGGACCACTGCCCTCGAAGCCCTCGTGCCGGAGCGTGACGCTCAGTGCGGATAACGAGCCTCCGGTTGGTGGACAGTCCGTTCCGCGCGGAGCACCGGCTGCGGACGAAATCGCGCTGCCGGTGGAAACACCCTACCGGCCCCGCGGCGAGGACGCGCTGATTCTCCACAGCGGGCCGCAGATATCCACGAGAACGAGCCAGTTATCCACGAGCAACCGCGCACGAGCTCACTCGGAGTAGATCATCTCCCTGACCGCGCTGAGCTCCCGCCGCATCTCGTCGTTCTCGGCGAGCTCCCGGTTGATCTTGGCGCAGGCGTGCAGGACGGTCGAGTGATCGCGACCGCCGAGCTCCGCGCCGATGCGCAGCAGGCTGATGTCGGTCTCCTCGCGGATGAGGAACATCGCGATCTGGCGCGGCACGACGATGGCGCGGTCCCGCTTCGAGGAGCGCAGCTGGTCAAGGTTCACGCCGTAGTAGTCGGCCACCGCGCGCACGATGCGCTGCGGGGTGATCGACTTCTTGCGCGGGTTGTACATGACGTTGCTGAGCACCGCCGAGGCCAGCTCGATGTTCACCGGCATGCCGCTCATGGAGGCGTAGGCCACCACGCGGTTCAGGGCGCCCTCGAGCTCGCGGACGTTGCTCACGACCTTCCGAGCGATGAAGTCGATCACTTCGGACGGGATGAGGTGCAGCTGGTCCTCCGCCTTCGAGCGCAGGATCGCGATGCGCGTCTCGAGGTCCGGCGGCGTGAGGTCGGCGATGAGACCCCACTCGAACCGGCTGCGCAGGCGGTCCTCCAGGGTGGTGATCGCCTTGGGTGGGCGGTCGCTCGAGAGCACGACCTGCTTGCCCGCCTCGTGGATCGCGTTGAAGGTGTGGAAGAACTCCTCCTGCGTCCGCTCGCGCTCGGCGATGAACTGGATGTCGTCGATGAGCAGCACGTCGATGCGCCGGTATCGGTTGCGGAAGTCCTCCATCTTCTGCTCGCGGATGGAGTTGATGAAATCGTTCGTGAACTTCTCGCTGGTGGCGTACAGGATCCGCTTGCGCGGGAACTTCGCCGCCACGCCGTTGCCGATGGCGTGCATGAGGTGCGTCTTACCCAGGCCGACGCCGCCGTACAGGAAGAGCGGGTTGTACGCGTTGCCCGGCCGCTCGGCGACGCTCAGGGCGGCAGCGTGCGCAAGGCGGTTGGCGGAGCCGACGATGAAGTTGTTGAAGGTGTAGCGCGTGTTGAGGTTGAGCGCGTTGCCGCCGGCGGAGAGCGGAGGCATCGCCACCTGTGCGTCCTCGTCGACCTGCTCCGGCACCGGGCCGGCGGCATCGGCGACGATGAACTCCACCTGGACCGATCCGCCGACCACGCGCGCCAGGGTCTGGCTGATGAGCGGGCGGTATCGGTTGTCGAGCCAGTCCCGGGCGAAGCCATTCGGCGCGGCGATCCGGTAGCGGTTGTCATCCACCTCGACGAGGTGCGTGTCCTTGAGCCAGGTCTCGAAGTTGGCGGGGGAGAGGGAGACCTGTAGCTCGCCGAGGGCGGCGCGCCACACCTGCTTCGCGTCCATCAATCTAAGGGGTCTCCGAACCGATCTGAGCGCAGCCTACGGGGCCGATGAGTGCGCCTCCGGGCCGAGGAAGGGCGTGGTTGGGACCGGTCCGGCCGGGGGTCGGGCCACTATAGCAGCGGCTGATTCCGGGGAGCAACGAATCCGCGCGGTCCCTCGTGGACAGGGCCCCGGCGCGCCGTCGTCGGAGTTTGACGCACCCCCGGGCCGGCCCTAGAATCGGGCTTCAGAGCGAGACGGGCCACTCCATATCAGTGGACGCAAGGCTGGCGGAACGCCAGCCCTTCGTGTGTCTGAGGTCCGAATCGCACAGCGCTGAACGAGGAAGCGGCACGCACCGATGACGAAGAGGACGTATCAGCCCAAGAAGCGCGCGCGGAAGCGCGAGCACGGGTTCATGGCCCGCATGGCTTCGAAGGGTGGTCGCCGCGTGCTTGCTCGTCGCCGAGCCAAGGGGCGCAAGCGGCTGACCGTCTGAGCGGCGAGGCGCCTCCACGATGCCCCTGCTGCCGACCCTCCGGCGCCGGGCCGACTTCGAGGCGATCGCCCGTGACGGGAGCTCGCGCTCCACGCCGGTGCTGGTCCTGCGCTGGATGCGGACCGACCGGCACGAGTCACGCGTCGGCCTGTCGACGCCGCGGACGCTCGGCGGCTCGGTACAGCGCAACCGGATACGCCGCCGGCTGCGGGAGCTCCTCCGCCGGCGGTTGGAGGCCATCGGTCCCGGCTGGGACCTGCTCCTGATCGCGCGGCCGGCCGCGGGTCAGGCGACATTCGCCGAGCTGGGCGCGGCGCTGGACACGCTGCTGCAGCGGGCGAGCATTGGAAGATGAAGAGAATCGGGCTGGGACTGATCGTCGCCTACCAGAAGCTGACCGGGTGGATGCCGCCGAGCTGCCGGTATTCGCCGACGTGCTCGCAGTACACCTACCAGGCCATCGACCGATACGGCCTGCTGCGCGGCTCGTGGATGGGCGCGAAGCGCATCGGCCGATGCAACCCGTTCCATCCGGGTGGCTATGACCCCGTCAGCTGACCAGGTGACCCGCCGATGATGGGGATCGAGCACTTCACCCCGCCGTGGGACGTCTTCTTCCTGCCGCTCTTCAACCTCCTGCTCTTCCTGTACGAGCTGCCGTTCATCGACTTCGCGCTCGCCATCATCCTGTTCACGATCGTCATCCGGACGCTGCTGGCCCCGCTCTTCATTCGGCAGATCCGCTCGCAGAAGGAGATGCAGCGGATGCAGCCCCTCGTGCGCGAGGTGCAGCGCAAGCACAAGGGCAACCGCCAGAAGATCAGCGAAGAGACGATGGCGCTCTACAAGGAGCACGGCGTCAACCCGGCCGCCGGCTGCCTGCCCGTCATCCTCCAGCTGCCGATCCTGTTCGCCCTCTACCAGGCCCTGATCCGCGCGTCGGGCGTCATCAACTTCACCCCCAACGACGACAACCGGGCGACGTTGGCCGAGTGGGTCGAGCGAGCCGGGCTCGAGCCGCTCGCGAACAACAACTTCCGCGTGCCGATCGACGGTCCCTGCAACGCGCCACCCGACTTCTCGAGCCTGCTCCCGATCAACTGCCAGCTCATCGACCCGATCCAGCTGAGCGAGCCGGTCCAGACGGCGATCGGGTGGCTCGGCGGGCTCGACCTCGCCCAGATCGACAACGTCTTCTCGATCCCGGTCTTCGGCTTCCCCCTGTCCGCGCTCGCCGTCCTCGCGGGGATCCTGCAGTTCGTGCAGGTGAAGATGACGAGCCCCCGCCCCAACCCGGAGGACCCCACCACCGGGATGACCGCGACGATGACCTACACCTTCCCGCTCCTCACCATCGTCTGGGGCGGCATCTTCCCGAGCGGCCTGATCCTGTACTGGATCGTCTACACCGCGTACCTGGTGATACAGCAGTTCCTCATCATGGGATGGGGCAACCTCTTCCCGATCTTCCGTTGGCAGCCAAGCTGGGCGCCATCGCCGGACGGGATCACGACGGCTCCCGCCGCGAGACGCGCGGACACCAGCGAGCCGGCCCGGGGTTCAGCCCAGCCCACCAATCCCCGCGCCCCCGTGGCGGCCGGCACTCGCGCGCCCGCGCGATCCGGGAACCGACGCACCGGCGCCAAGCGAAGAGGCCGAAAGCGATGACCTTCCGTGAATTCTCCGGCAAGAACGTGGAACAGGCGATCCGCACCGCGATGGCGGAGTTCGGCGCCGATCTGTCCGAGCTCGACATCGAGATCCTGTCCCAGGGCAGCAAGGGCGTCCTGGGCGTAGGCGCCGAGGAGGCTCGGATCCTGGCCGCTCCCAAGTCCGCCGTCGCGGCGGCGGACAGCGTCCGACCCGAGCAGCCGCGGGCCCCTCAGGCACCGCCACCGCCACCCCCAGCCCCCGAGTGGACCGATGCGCCCGAGCCCACGCGCGACGAGGCCGAGGAGCCGAGTCCCGCGGCGGGAGAGCCGGAGCCCGCGGAAGCGGATGCGGGCGATCAGGCGAGCGAGCTCGCTCGCGCCGAGGCGCGTCGCACTCGCGGCGGGCGCGGCCGCGGCGGCGGCAGGGAGCGCGGCGGGCGAGAGGGCAACGGACGCAGCCGCGACCGGGACCACGCGATCCGCGAGCCGCGACGCGACCGTCCCCCGCGCGAGCCGCGCGGTGAGCGGCGCGAGCCGACCCCGTTCGTCCCCGGCAAGCCGCTCGAGGAGCTGTCCGACGAGGAGCGCGCCACGCTTGAGACCGGCAAGACCGTCCTCGAGGAGATGCTGAAGCTGATGGGCCTCGGCGGGACTGTCGAGGTCGCCAGCGTCGGCGAGACCTCTCGCCTCAATGTCCGCGGCGAGGACCTCACCGGCCTCGTCGGCCGGCGGGGAGAGAAGCTCGCCAGCCTCCAGCACATCGTCAACCTCATCGTGGGGCGGCGAGAGGGGCAGCACCACCGCATCGCCGTCGACGTGGAGAACTACCGAGGGCGACGCGAGGAGCAGCTGCGCGACGTCGCCGAGCGGGCCGCGAAGCGGGTGAGCCAGACCGGCAAGATCCTGCAGCTGGAGGCGATGCCGGCCGTCGAGCGGCGGATCGTGCACATGGCGCTGGTCGAGAATCCCAAGGTTCGAACCCAGAGCGTGGGCGTCGAGCCGAACCGGCGCATCGTGGTGCTTCCGGCAAGCACGATCAAGGAGTAAGCGGGGGCCTGACCGCGTCCGGCATGGACGCGCCGGCCTGCGCCGTCGGGCGCCTGGTCCCAGGCGGCTCGTGGGTGGGCTTCGCTCCGACGCTCGATGACGGCTACGCCCTCGTCGTCGAGGGCCCAGGTGGCTCGGGCAGGACCGCGGCCGACGCCGACCTGCTCGTGGCGCTGGCGGTCGCCTACTTCGAGGACGCGCTCGAGGCGCCGCCCGACGAGCTGGCAGCCACGCACGCCGACATCGCGTCGCTGGTCCGGCACGTGGCCGAGGCCGAGGCGGATGCCCCACGCCGGCGGCTGCTGGAAGAGTCGGTCGACGCGATCGACGACGGGCTGGCCGCGGACGTCGTCATCGCCCGGCTGACCGCGGCGCTGACAGCCGCTGCGGCGGCCGACCCGCTGGCGTGGTTGCTGGAGCGTGCGGGGAGCATCGTCGCCACAGACGAGTGAGCGGCCGGTCCCCGGCCGACCGCTCGACGCTCGCTGGCGTGACCTCGCGCCGGTCAGGGATTGCGGAGGGTGTCCTCGTCGTCCGGGCGCACCACCGGTCCGCCCTCGGAGCCCATCTCGGCCGACCCCGCGCTCGTGGACGCGGGCGCGCTCGAGACCGGCCGGTCGGCGGGGGGCGGGGCGGCGGCGGTCCGCGGAGCGGCGCCGGTCGGCGTGCCGAGCTGGAACTTGCCACCGTCCGCCTGGAACGCCTGCCAGCCGGTCCAGGCCATGATCAGGCCGCCGGCGGCGGCGATGAGCAGGAAGAGGGTCTGGAGCGGCCAGAACTCGAGATACGCACCGAGCTCCGAGACCACGCCCAGCAGGGCGAGGATCGCGGCGACGCCACCGATGAGGCCGATGAGGAACATCAGGCTTCCCTTGCTGCCGGGAAGCTGCGTGCCGGGAGAGAGCTGCGGAAGGAAGATCACGACCAGCATTCCGATGCCCGCGAGCAGGGCGAACCAGGTCAGCCCGGACAGGAATGAGGCGATCAGGACGCCGACGATGGCCGCGATCGCGCCGTAGACGGCGAGCTTCTCGTTGGATGACAGGCTGCTGAAGTTCATGGGCTGACGCGTACCCTCCACCTTGATGGGGGCGGTGCCATGCCTCAAGCATCGCTCTACGCCCGCGGTATCGGACCGTACCACACCGTCTATCGGGATTCGGACCCGGTCGCGCGCGACTGCGCGGACGGAGCGCGGCGAGGTGAAATGGTGGAGATGGGGGAGAATCGAACTCCCCGTCCAGAACACGTTCCCCGAGAACTTCCTACAGGTATTTCCGGCCTACTTGCGCTTCGCGATGCGGGCCCCCAACCGGCGGGGTGCTTCGCTCGCTATCCGGTGATGCCTCTCGGCTCTTTGACGTCGCTCACCGGAGTCGGCGACGCCGCACCTCCCCTAATGACATCTTCACCGTCCGGGGAGGGGGGACGGGGTCGATGCTCACTGCCTAAGCAGCGAGGGCGTAACTATCGTTGCCAGTTACAGCAATTGCCCGCTTTTTTACGAGGCCTGCGAGCATCCTCGACCTGCGATTCCCAGTTCACGGGCCCTGTCGAAACCTGACATCCCCACGAACCGAACCAGGCTGGGATTGTACCAGACCGATGCGGCGATGTGAACACCCGTTCTATCCGCCGGGCGGATCACACGGCTAGAGCTTGACCCGCTCCTTGGTGTCGCGCTCGAGCTGGCGGCGCACGTCGCGCTCCGCGATCGTGCGGCGCTTGTCGTGCGTCTTCTTGCCGCGGGCAATGCCGAGCTCGAGCTTGGCGCGGCCGTCGCGGATGTAGAGGCGCAGCGGGACGATGGTCAGGCCCTTCGCGGCCTGGAGCCCGGTGAGCTCCGCGATCTGGTCGCGGTGGAGGAGCAGCTTGCGCGTCCGCGTCGGCGCGTGATTGTTGCGATTGCCCTGGGCGTACTCGGCGATGTGGGCACCGATGAGCCACATCTCGCCCTTGTCGACCCGCGCGTACGCCTCGGCGATGTTCACCTTCCGAGCCCGGACGCTCTTGATCTCGGTGCCGGTCAGCACGATGCCCGCCTCGAGGGTGTCCTCGATGGCGTAATCGTGGCGCGCGCGCCGGTTGATGGAGATTGTTTCGTCGGGCATGGGTGTATCGGTCCAGCGTTCGTATCGGTCTAGCGGAATCCGGCGGACAAGGAAAGAGCCGGCGGTATCCGCCGGCTCCTCCAGTCGCTACACCACTCGAGGGAGTGGGTTAACGCACTCCCTCGGTGGTGGCGTGCTTGGAACTACTCACCTGCACACCACCTCCTTTCGTTGCCCGGGATGCTAGCAGATGGCCCGGACACCGACAATGCCCACGACGAGCGGCGCGTCGAGGATGGCCGCGGGCGATGAAGAGGGTCGCGGGCTGGGCCGCTCCTCCGCCACAGGCTGGTCGGCGAGGTACGCGAGCGCGGCGTCGAGCACCGGATCCTCGTCGGGTGGCGTCTCGGCCGTGCGCGCCGCAGCGATGTCCGGCTGCAGGCCGTCGGGGGCCACGCTGTTGTGACCCGGCGTGAACCATCGGCTGATGGTGATGCGTACCCCGCCCTCGTTCTCGAGCCGGCTCCAGACCTGCACCGTGTTCTTGCCGAAGCTCGGCTCGCCGACGAGCGTCGCCCGGTCAGCCTCGTCCAGCGCGGCTGCCACGATCTCGGAGGCTGACGCCGACCCGCCGTTGATGAGCACCACCAGCGGCAGGTCGGGGTCGGTGGCGACGCCCTCGCCCGTCGATTCGTAGGTCCGCACGTCCTCACCCGCCGACTCCTGGGTGAAGATCACGCCGGAGCCGATGAACTGGCTGGCGATCTGCTGCGCCGCGTCGATGTACCCACCCGGGTTGTCCCGCAGGTCGAACACGATCTGGTCCGCGCCGTCGTCGAGCAGCTCCTGCAGAGCGGTCTCGAACTGCTCAGCCGCCGGGGCCGAGAAGGAGTTGAGGCCGATGTAGCCGATGTGGCCGTCGATGAGGCTGGTCTCGACCTCCTGCAGCGTGATCTCGGCCCGGGTGATGGTGACGTCGAACGGCTCGCCGCCATCTCGCTGGATGGTCAGCGTCACGTCCGTGCCGGCCTCGCCACGGATCCGTCCGATCTGGTCGTTCATCGTCGACCCGTTCACCGAGTCGCCGTCCACCGCCAGCACGACGTCGCCGGACTGCACGCCGGCCGCCTCCGCCGGCGACGACGCGAGCGGCGCGAGCACCACCAGCTGGCAGGTCACGCTGAACTCGGTGCAGGCGGCAAGGTCCTCCGGATCGGCGCTGTTGCGGATTGCCATCTCGGCACCGATGCCGCTGAACGTGCCCGACAGGTCGCCGAGCGCGCGCTGGTACTCCTCCGGTGGCATGTAGCCGGAGTACGGGTCCTCGACTCCGTACTGGAACATGCCCTCGATGGCACCCTCGGCGAGCTTCTCCGGATCGAGCTCGTCGACGTACTCTCGCTGCAGCCGGTCGTAGGCCTCGCAGAATGCCTCGAAGGCCTCCTCCGGAGCGGCGCAGCTCGTGGCGCCGCCGCCTCCGCCCGCCGCCAGGTAGCCCGCCGCGAACAGCAGGGCCCCGACCACCGCCGCGAGCGCGAGCGAGATGATCCAGGGCACGCTGCCACGGCCGCTGGAGAGGGCGCCGGCCGAGGGACGGCGGTCGTCGACCTCGGGCCGGTACGAATCGGGCTGTTCGTTCATTTCGGCCTCGAAGTCTAGCGATCGTCCGGTGAGAGGCCGGTGACGGCCGGATTACGTTTCGGCTACGCGCGCGCCGCCCGCCCCGTCAGGTGACGCCGGCGAGGTACGAGCGGACGCTGATCCATGAGCCGATCGCGCCCACGCCCAGCCCGACCGCGAACAGCAGCAGCGCCAGCGTGGCGAGGAATTCGCGGCTCACCGCGGTGGGCATCTGGAAGACCGCCACCATCACCGGCTGGATCGGCTCCCATGCGGCAGCCACCAGGGCGATGGTGACCAGGGCGCCGATCAACCCGCACAGGACGCCCTCGAGGATGAAGGGCCAGCGGATGAACGAGTCCGACGCTCCGACGAGCCGCATGATCTCGATCTCGCCCGCGCGGCTGTACACCGCGATGCGGATGGTGTTGATGATCATGAAGAGCACCGTGAGTCCCACGAGCCCGACGGCGCCGATCCCCACCGTGCGGATCACGTTGATGATCCCGATCAGGGTGTCGACCTCCTGCTGACGGGTGGTGATCCGCGTCACGTCGGGGCTCTCGGTCAGTGCGAGGCTCACGTCGCGCGCGAAGTCGGGCTCCACCAGCCCGATCTCCAGCGTCGCTTGCAGCTGGATATCGGCTCCGCCGAAGTCGAGCTCCTCTCCGCGCTCTGCGAAGGCGGCCCTCAGCCGTTCCAGCGCCTCGTCCGGCGAGACGTAGTCGACGCTGGCGACCCCGGGGAGCGCGGAAACCTCGGCGACGAGCTCCTCCGCCTCCGCATCGGTCAATCCGTCCTCGAGCTCGGCGGTGACGCCGACCTTGGACTCCACGAACTCGAGCCCCGAGTTCAGCCCGGCGATGACGATGAAGAGCGCCGCCAGCAGCACGAGCATGAGGATCACGGTCGCCGTGGCGGCGAGGCTCATCATCGCGTTGCGCCAGAACCCCTGCCAGGCGCGCACGACGCTGAAGCCGATGAAGCGGGCGAAGCCCATCGGTCAGTACCTCCGCTCGTAGGCGGCGGTTGACTCGTCGCGGACGAGGTGCCCGTTCTCGAGCGCCAGGACCCTGCGTCGCATGGCGTTGACGATCTCCTGGTTGTGGGTCGCCATCAGGACCGTGGTCCCGAGCTGGTTGATCTGGATCAGGAGCTGGATGATGTCCCAGCTCGTCACGGGGTCGAGGTTGCCGGTCGGCTCGTCGGCGATGAGGATCGGCGGGTCGTGGACGAGGGCCCGGGCGATGGCCGTGCGCTGCTGCTCGCCGCCCGACAGCTGCGTGGGCAGGTGATGCGCGTGCTCGTGCAGCCCGACCAGGTTCAGCAGCTGCGGGACCCGCTCGCGCACCACGTGGCGGGGCGTGCCGGTGACCTCGAGCGCGAAGGCGACATTCTCGTAGACCGTCTTGCTCGGCAGGAGCCGGAAGTCCTGGAAGACGATCCCGATGCGTCGTCGCAGGCCGGCCACCTGCCCGCGCCGCATCCGGAGCAGGTCGCGTCCCGCGACGCGCACCCGTCCGCTCGTCGGCAGCTGCTCGCGGATGAGCAGCCGGATGAACGTGCTCTTCCCGGCACCCGACGGCCCGACCAGGAAGACGAAGTCGCCGCGCGGGATGTCGACGGTGATGTCGGCGAGCGCCACCTTGCCGTTCGGATACGTCATCCACACGCCGGCGAGGCCGATCACCGGGGCGTCGGGTGACTCCGGACGGGGTCGTCGACGCAGGAGTGAGGTCATCGGTTCGTCACCGATGGTACCCAATGGCGGCCGGCCGGACTCTGTCGCCGCGGCCATGGCTGCTAGCCTGCCTCGCCTGTGAGCCGTCTCTTGGAAACCCTCGCACCGGCGCGACTTGGCGCCGGATTCCGCTGGCTGCTGCCCTCCTCATGGCTGAGCAATCTTGGCGACGGCATCACCCTCGCCGCCGGCCCGTTGCTCGTCGCGTCGCAGACCAACGACGCCCTTTTGGTGGCGCTCGCCGCCCTGCTCCAGTGGCTGCCACAGCTGCTCTTTGGCCTGTACGCCGGGGCGCTGTCCGACCGTCTCGACCGGCGGCTGATCGTGGTGTCGGTCAACCTGGTGCGCGCCATCGTCCTTGTGGCCATGGCGGCCTCGATCGTGACCGGTATAGTCTCGATCGCGGTCGTCCTGCTCGCCCTGTTCGTGCTCGGTACGGCCGAGGTCTTCGCGGACAACTCGTCGCAGACGCTCCTGCCGATGCTGGTCCGCCGGCAGGACCTCGCCCTCGCCAACTCGCGGCTCCAGGCCGGCGTGATCACCCTCAACCAGATGGCCGGGCCTCCGCTCGGCGCGGCGCTCTTCGCGGTCGGCATGTTCTGGCCGTTCATCGGTCAGGCAGTCCTGGTCGCGATGGGTGCGATCCTCGTGAGCCGGATCGCGCTCCCGCCCCATGGTCGCGACCCCCAGCGGGCGACCGCCATCCGGCACGACATCGCCGAGGGGTTTCGCTGGGTGCGCCGCCACGCGGCCGTCCGCACGCTGGTGCTCACGATCTTCACCTTCAACATCACCTTCGGGGCGGCGTGGTCGGTGCTCGTCCTGTACGCCACGCAACGCCTGGGAGTCGGGGAGATCGGCTTCGGCCTGCTGACCACCGTCTCCGCGTTGGGCGGCCTGCTCGGCACGCTGTCGTACGGGTGGATCACCCGCCGCGTGAGCCTCGGCAACATCATGCGCATCGGCCTGATCATCGAGACGCTCACCCACCTGGGGCTGGCGATCACCACCGTCCCGGCGGTGGCGATGGTCATCTTCTTCGTGTTCGGCGCTCATGCGTTCGTGTGGGGTACGACGTCGGTCACCGTCCGCCAGCGGGCCGTCCCCCAGGAGCTGCAGGGCAGGGTCGGCAGCGTGAATACCGTCGGCGTGTTCGGCGGCCTGGTCGTCGGCTCAGCCATCGGCGGCGTCCTCGCCCAGCAGTTCGGCGTCACCGCGCCGTTCTGGTTCGCCTTCGCCGGCTCCGCGCTCTTCCTCGTGCTCATCTGGGGCCAGCTGACGCACATCGCCCACGACGACGACCCGGTGGCGGCCGATGCGCGCGCCGGAAGTGCCTAGGCAGCTGGAAGCGGCCCGTCCCCGCCCGCGCCAACGCGGGAGCGCAGGTAGCCGTCCATGAACGCGTCGAGCTCACCGTCGAGGACGGCGGTCGGGTTGGACGTCTCGACCCCCGTCCGCAGGTCCTTCACCATCGTGTAGGGCTGCAGGACGTAGCTGCGGATCTGGTTGCCCCATCCGGCCTCCACGTGCTCGCCGCGGAGGCGCGCCATCTCGGCCTCGCGCTCCTCCACCTGGCGCTCGATGAGCCTCGCCCGCAGCACG
This sequence comes from uncultured Chloroflexia bacterium, assembly GCA_963840205.1. Lineage (GTDB taxonomy): Bacteria > Chloroflexota > Limnocylindria > QHBO01 > QHBO01 > JACDBZ01. The sequence goes on along the minus strand of CAWIXZ010000010.1, from coordinate 364,635 downwards.
GCCATGGCGCGGTCGCGGTTCTGGTGCTGGCTTCGCTCGCTCTGGACGGCGACCACCACGCCCGTCGGCAGGTGAGTCAGGCGCACGGCCGAGTCGGTCTTGTTCACGTGCTGGCCCCCCGCGCCAGAGGCTCGGTACGTGTCCACCCGCAGGTCCTTCTCGTCGATCTCGATGGCCGCGTCCTCCGGCACCTCGGGCATGACCTCCACCAGCGCGAAGCTCGTGTGCCGCCGCTTCTGCGAGTCGTACGGGCTGATCCGCACCAGCCGATGCACCCCTCGCTCGCTCCGCAGCAGCCCGTAGGCCCATCGGCCGTCGATGGCGAAGCTCACGCTCTTCAGACCCGCCTCCTCACCCTCGGTGGCCTCGAGGATCTCGGTGCGATACCGATGGCGCTCGGCCCACCGCAGGTACATGCGCAGGAGCATCTCGGCCCAGTCCTGGCTCTCGGTGCCTCCCGCCCCGGCATGGATCGAGACGATCGCCCCCCGCTCGTCGAATGGCTCTGAGAGAAGCAGCTGCTGCTCCACGCGCCGCCACTCGGTCTGGAGCGCGTCGAGGTCGCGCTGGAGGTCGGCCTCGAGGGAGGATGCCTCCACGGGATCGGCGGCTGCCATCTCGGCCATCTCGGCCAGGCCGTTCGCGCGCTGCTCGAGGGATCGCCAGGACTCGATCTCGGCGCGAAGCTCCTCCGCGCGCCGCATGATCGCCTGCGCGGCGTTCGGATCGTCCCACAGGGTGGGGTCGGCGGAGCGCTCGGTCAGCTCCTCGAGCTCGGTCGCCTTGCTGGCGAGGTCAAAGGCGCACCGCGGTTTCGGCGACGAGGCGGGCCAGGCGCTGGGCCTCGTCCCTAATTGCGTCCAAGGCTCGCCACCATCGGCAGCTCCATCTCGGCCAGCCGATTGACCTTGCCGCGCACCTTCGCCGGGTTCACGCACGGGCAGTACGAGTTGCGCGGGCAGACTCCGCAGTTGCCGTCGCAGTCCAGCGTCGCCGCGTAGCTGCAGCGCATGCAGTCGCGTTCGCACAGGATCATGTCTTCGTAGGGGAGCTCGGGGTCGCGGAAGCGAGTGACCGCGGGAAGGTGAGTGGCAGTACTCATCGGGAGGGGCACGGAAGCCCTCGGCATCGCAGTCTGCTTCACAAGCCCTCCAAAATGTATTACACGCCGTGCTCAGCGTGTCGTACAAATCGTATCTGCCCATCCTAGCGCCCGGCGCCAGAATCGCAACCCCGTTTCGGCCGATTGCTCCACAGATCTGCGACGCCGCTGTGGATAACGTGTGGGAAAGCGCCCGTATCCGCCGCGTGGCGCGGCGCGTGCATCGGAAGCCCTCATGCCCGACCCGTTCTGGCTGATCGTCGGCTTCATCGCGATCGCCTGCGTGCTGCTCTTCCCGGTGCGTCTGTGGATGCGCTCGCGCTACCGGTCAAAGGAGGACGAGCCGGGCGGCGACCCCGTGCCGCTCGCACCACCGGAGCGCCGCAACCGCGGCTAGCGGCCGACGTAACGTCCGAAGTTACAAATTGCCGGGGGTTACGCCCCGTGGCAGCGCTTGAACTTCTTGCCCGACCCGCAGTAGCAGGGATCGTTGCGGCCCAGCTTCGGGCCTGAGCGTGCGGGCTGGCGCTCTCCGCCATCGGTGGCCACCGCAGTCGCCGCCGTCGCGCCCGCCGGAACGGCCGCGCCCGCGACCGGCGCGCGTCCCTCGGTGACGTTTCGGGCGAGCGGCCGCTGCTGAGCGGGCTGCTGCGTGACCGTGACCCGGAAGACGGTGTGCGTCACGTCGTGGCGGATGGTCGACTTGAGCTCGTCGAACATCCGGTACGCCTCGATCTTGAACTCGTTCAGCGGGTCGCGCTGCGAGTAGGCACGCAGGCCGATGCCGCGTCGCATGTCGTCGATGGCGGTGAGGTGCTCCACCCAGAGCGAGTCGATGACTCGGAGCAGGACCAGGCGCTCCAGGATCCGCATCCCGTCCGCGCCCGTCTGCTCGCGCTTCTCGGCGTAGCGGCGCATGACGAGCGCGGTGACCGCTTCGGCGAGCGCCGCCTCGTCGCGGGCGTCGTCGACGACGGCGAGGTCCGCATCGGTCAACGTGGGGACCATGCCGGTGAGCTGGGTCCTGAGCCCGCCGAGGTTCCAGTCGCCTCGGTGCTCGGCCGCGGTGTGCTCCGCGACGAGGGCCGCCACCTCGTCCTCGAGCATGGCCTCGATGGTCGGCCCGAGGTCCTTCGAGCGGAGGATGCGGTTCCGCTCCCGGTAGATCGTCTCGCGCTGGCGGTTGATCACGTCGTCGTATTGGACGACGTGCTTGCGGGTGTCGAAGTTGTAGCCCTCGACGCGGCGCTGGGAACCCTCGATCGTCCGGCTCACCATCTTCGACTCGAGGGCGGTGTCCTCCGTGAAGCCGAGGGTGCGCATGAGCCCCTGCACCCGGTCGTTGGCGAAGCGACGCATCAGGTCGTCCTCGAGGGACAGGTAGAAGCGGCTGCTGCCCGGGTCGCCCTGCCGGCCTGCGCGCCCCCGCAGCTGGTTGTCGATCCGCCGCGCCTCGTGGCGCTCGGTCCCGACGATGTGCAGGCCACCGACGGCGAGCACCTTCTCCCGGTCCTCCGCGGTGACCTGCTCGGCCTCCGCCAGTGCCGCCGCGTACTGCTCCGGGGTCGCCTCGAGCAGGTTGGTGCCACGCTTGTGGAGGATCTCGCCCGCCATCACCTCCGGATTCCCACCGAGGATGATGTCGGTGCCTCGGCCGGCCATGTTCGTGGCGATGGTCACCGCGCCCGAGCGCCCGGCCTGCGCCACGATTTCCGCCTCACGCTCGTGGAGCTTGGCGTTGAGGACGTTGTGCTTGATCCCCTTGCGCTTGAGCATGTCGGAAAGCATCTCGCTGATTTCGACGCTGATCGTGCCGACGAGGACCGGCCGGCCACGCTCGTGCTCCTCGGCAATCTCGTCCGCGACCGCCTGCCATTTGCCCTTCTGGCTCGAGTACACGAGGTCCGCGAAGTCCGCCCGGATCATCTCGCGGTGCGTCGGGATGACCACGACCTCGAGGTTGTAGATCTTCTCGAACTCCTCCGCCTCGGTCTCCGCGGTGCCGGTCATGCCCGCGAGCTTGTCGTACATCCGGAAGTAGTTCTGGAACGTGACGGTCGCGAGCGTGCGCTGCTCGTTGCGGATCGCGACGCCCTCCTTGGCCTCAACGGCCTGGTGGAGGCCCTCCGACCATCGGCGCCCGGGCATCAGGCGGCCGGTGAACTCGTCGACGATCACCACCTCGCCGTCCTTGACGACGTAGTCGCGGTCCCGCTTGTAGAGCACCTCCGCCTTCAGCGCCTGCTCGAGGTGGCGGGCGAGGCTGAAGTCGTCTGCGAACATATTCTCGACGCCCAGCCATACCTCCATCTTGTCGGTGCCGGCCTCGGTGATGGCGACCTGCTTGAACTTCTCGTCGACCGCGTAGTCCTCTTCGGCCTTGAGGCGCGGGACGAGCTTGGCGAACTGGATGTACTTGTCGGCCGATTCCTCCGCGTTGCCGCTGATGATCAGCGGGGTCCGTGCCTCGTCGATGAGGATGTTGTCCACCTCGTCCACGACCGCGAAGAAGTGCCCGCGCTGCGATCGCGCCGAGAGGTCCACCACCAGGTTGTCGCGCAGGAAGTCGAAGCCCAGCTCGTTGTTCGTGGCGTAGGTCACATCCGCCGCGTACGCCTCGCGCCGCGGAGCGGGGCGCAGGTCACGCAGGCGCTCGTCGCTGGCGGGGTAGGTCGGATCGAAGACGTAGGCGCCGTCGTGCTGGATCGAGCCCACGCTCATTCCGAGGCGGTGGAAGATCGCGCCGATCCACTGCGCGTCGCGCTTGGCCAGGTAGTCGTTCGGAGTCACGACGTGCACGCCGCGCCCCACCAGCGCATTGAGGTACGCGGCGAGCGGCGCGACGAACGTCTTGCCCTCGCCGGTTCGCATCTCGGCGATCGCGCGCCGATGCAGGACCACGCCCCCGATGAGCTGCACGTCGTAGTGGCGCTTGCCGAGCGCGCGCACCATCGCCTCGCGCACGGCGGCGAATGCCTCGGGCAGGATCTCCTCGAGCGCGGCGTTGATCTCTGCCAGCTCACGCTCGCGCTGCTGCTTCAGCTGGTCGGCGAGTCTCGCCGCGTCGGCGCCGGCCAGCGCGGACTCGCTCGCATCGGCGTCGGGATCCGTCTCCCGCAGCTCGATCGGCGTGAGGACGTCGCCGGCTGCCTCGCGAAGGCGCGCGCGGAAGTCGTCGGTACGCGCCGCGAGGGCCTCGTCGGAGAGGGACTGCATCTCGGGCTCGAGCTCGTTGATGCGATCGACGAGTGGCTGGAGCGCGCGAACCTCGCGCTCGTTGGAGTCCCCGAGACGGGACAGGAACTTGAACATCGGGAGTTCGAGTATACGGCCGATCACGCTCGGAGCCTGATCGGCCCCTCGGTCAGCCCGCGCTCACCCCGGAAGGCTCCCGCTGCCTCTCGGGCTCGCCCTCCTCCTCCCACAGCCGCATCTCCTCGACCAGCTTGACCTCGGAGCTGAAGAGGGCGCCGACGCTCTCGCCGCGGTGGATGCGCCTGATCGCCTCCCCGAAGAGGGGGGCGACCGACAGCACCGTGATCCGTGGGTCGGCGGTCCCGGGCGGCAGCGGGATGGTGTCGGTGACGATGACCTCGGTCAGCGAGCTCGCGGCGATGCGCTCGAGCGCCGAGGCGGAGAAGACGCCGTGCGTCGCGCACGAGTAGATGGCTCCGGCGCCGGCGGACTCCAATGCGCCGGCCGCCTCGATGAGCGAGCCGCCGGTGTTGATCTCGTCGTCGATGATCACCGCGGTCTTGCCCTTCACCTCGCCGATGATGTTCATCACCTCGGTGCGGTCGTCATTCCCGGTCCGGCGCTTCTCGACGATCGCGAGCGGCGCGGAGAGCAGCTCGGCGAACTGGCGGGCTTTCTTCGCGAAGCCGAGCTCCGACACCACCACGATGTCCTCGAGCTCCTTGGCCTTGATGTGCGCGCAGAGGAGGTTCACGGCGGTGAGCTCGTCGACCGGGATGCTGAAGAACCCCTGGATCTGCCCCTGGTGGAGGTCCATGGTCAGGACCCGATCGGCGCCGGCGACGGTGAGCATGTCGGCGATGAGCCGGGCCGTGATCGGCACCCGCGGCTGGTCCTTCTTGTCCGAGCGCCCGTAGGCGTAGTACGGGATCACCGCGGTAATCCGGCCCGCTGAGGCGCGCTTGAAGGCGTCGATCATGATCAGCAGCTCCATGATCGACTGGTTCACGGGGCGGCTGGTCGGCTGCACCAGGAAGACGTCCTGCTCGCGGACGTTCTGCATGATGCGGACGAAGATGTTCTCGTTCGCGAACTGGAAGACCTCGACGTCGCCCAGGTCGGTCTGGAGGTAGCGGCAGATCCGCTCGGCCAACGGGCGGTTGGCGTTGCCGGCGTAGATGCTGAACTCGTCGGCGTACACGTCACTCTCCGGTGGCGGGGTCTCGCTCGCCGATTCTAGCCCCTGGCCGCATCATCCGAGCCCACGGAATCTCCGGATGGCTCAGGACAGGGAGTGGATCTCGCGCGCGGCCCGGATGCCGGACTCGAGCGCCCCCTGGATCCAGGCGTGGTAGAGCGAGCAGTGCTCCCCGGCGAAGAAGATGCGGCCCTCGGGAGCGACGATGTCGGCCTGGAGGGTGGTCTGCTGCTCCGGCGCGAAGAGCGCGAAGGCGCCGCGCGCCCATCGGTCTCCGTACCAGGCGTGGCTTGCGCCGACCTCGAACACGTCACGAATGCCGGGGTGGATGCGGCTGACGTCGTCGAGCGCCTCCTCGAGGCGCGTCTCGGGGTCCATCGCGCCCCACTGGAGCGCGTCCTGGCCCCACGTGTAGCTGGCGAGGAGGATCCCGCGCTGGTTCGATGGGTCCGGCGTCGGGTAGTTCATGCGCCGGATCGGCAGGTCGGTCACCGTGGCGCCGCCCTCGATCCCGTCGGCCTGACTCCCAGATCCGGTCCCGGACCTGGAACAGGATCTTCGTGGAGGCGTGGTAGTTGAGCTGGCGGATCGCGCGCTGCTTTCCTCGGCTGAAGCGGCTTCACGGCGTCGACGGTCCGCAGCACGCTGAACGGCAGGGTGCAGATCGCGTAGTCGCCCCGCGCGGTGAATCGGCCCGCCTCAGTCTTGTAGTGCACCGTGACCCCGTCCGGATCCTGGTCGAGCGCGAAGACCTCGGCGCCCAGCCGCACCTCCGACTGGAGCTGCGCGAAAAAGCCGTCGGGCAGCCGATCCATCCCACCAACGACCTCCTGCATGTCGACGTAGGCGCGCCCGAGCTCCTCCCGCAGAACCTCGACGAAGGCGTTGTGCATGTCCGCCTCGAGGAAGTTCATCACCGCGTAGAACTCGATCGCGCCCTCCGACAGCCCCTTCAGCCGGAGGAAGTCGTAGAGCGAGTAGCGGTCGTAGTCGCGCACGATCTGCTCCCACGCCGACGGCGCGTCCGCCTCGACCATTGAGCGCAGGTCTGCGATGGCGTCGTCCCACAGCTCCGTGGCTGAGCGCCCGCGCTCGGCGTCGCTCAACGCGAACGGCAGCCGCTCAGGCTGCTCCCCGGCCTCCTGTGCCGTCATCCGCACGCCGCCGACGTGCACGAGGCCATGCGGATTGCTCATCACGAACGGGACGCATCTCCAGGCCGAACAGCTCGCAGTACGCCATCGTGAGGTCGTGCGCGCGCGGGATGCGCATGGCGCCCGCCTCCGCGTACAGGCCCGGCGCGAAGGAGCGCAGCGTGTAGACCCGTCCGCCGACGCGGTTCTGCGCCTCGAGCACGATAGGCCGATGGCCCTGGCGCTTGAGCTCGAACGCGGCGACCAGCCCGGCGAGGCCCGCGCCGATGATGACCACGTCCCTCGGCTGCGCGCCGGATCGCCGATGCCCGTGCGCGGCGTGGCGAGCAGCTCGGCCGGCTCCGGGACGTCGTGAACGACCTCGGGCTCGCCGCTCTCCATCAGCTCGTGCTCGAGCCGATGCTCGTCCGATCCCTCTCCCCGCCGGCCCGTCACCGGCTCACCCGGCCTCGGGCGGTGCCTCGCCCTCCTCGAGCTCCGGCGGCCGGTTGTCGACGAAGACGGTGATGCTCACGATCCGATCCTCGTCCGGCAGCCGCATGACGGTCACGCCGCGCGACGCGCGGTGGTAGCGGTTGATGCCTGCCACCACGGTGCGGATCATCTGGCCCTCCTGCGTGATGAGCATGACCTCCTCGTCCTCGTCGGCCGCGCCGACGAGGCGGATCGCGGCGACGTCGCCGGTGTCCTTGTTGAGCGAGTTCGCGATGACGCCGCCGGTCGCCCGGTGCTTGCGCGGGAAGTCGCTCACGTCGGTCCGCTTCCCGAAGCCGTGCTCGGTGACGACGAGCAGCTGCTGCGTCTCGGCCTGCGCCACCTCCATGCCGATCACCTCGTCGTCCTTGCCGAGGCGGACGCCGGTGACCCCGCGCGTGTCGCGGCCCATCGGTCGCACCTCGCGCTCGGCGAAGCGCGCCGCCTTGCCCTTCCTGGTGGCGAGGATGATGTCGCTCTCGCCGTCCGAGACCCCGACCCACTGCAGCTCGTCAGGGTCCACGAGGTTGATGGCGATGAGGCCGTTGGCCCGGATCTTCGCGTACTCCGCGAGGCTGGTCTTCTTGATCTGCCCCCGACGCGTGGCCATCACGAGGTAGTGGTCCGGCTCGAACTGCGGCAGGCTGATGATCGCGCTCACGTACTCGCGCTGCTCCACCTGGACGCCGGGAAGGTTGATGATCGGGAGGCCCTTCGCCTGGCGCGACGCGTCGGGCAGGGTGTGGACCTTGGTAAGGAAGACGCGCCCGCGGTTCGTGAAGAACAGGATGTTGTCGTGGGTGCTCGCCACGACGAGGTGGCGCACGGCATCCTCCTCGCGGGTGAGCATCGCGAGCTTGCCGCGCCCGCCGCGGCGCTGCGAGCGGAAGCTGTTGATCGGCTGTCGCTTGATGTAGCCGCGTTGGCTCAGCGTCACCACCACGTCCTCGCGCGCCACGAGGTCCTCGGCGGTGAGCTCGCGGTTCACGTCGGCCTGGATGCGGGTCTTGCGGTCGTCCCCGTACTTCCTCACGAGCTCCGCGAGCTCGTCCTTGATGACCTGCAGGATCTTGCGCGGGTTCGCGAGGAGGTCCTCGAGCTCGGAGATGAGCTGGATGACGGACCGATATTCGTCCTCGATCTTCTTGCGCTCGAGCGCCGCAAGCCGTCGCAGCTGCATCTCGAGGATCGCGTTCGCCTGGACCTCGGTGAGCTTGAAGCGCGCGACGAGGGCCGATCGCGCGGCGTCGACGTCGGCGGCAGCGCGAATGGTGGCGATCACTTCGTCGAGGTTGTCGAGGGCGATCTTCAGCCCTTCCAGGATGTGCGCCCGTTCCTGGGCCCTGGCGAGGTCGAATTCGGTGCGCCGGCGGACGACCTCGCGCCGATAGGCGATGTAGTGCTCGAGCATCTTCTTGAGGCCGAGCGTCTGCGGCTGGCCGTCGACCAGCGCGAGCACATTGGCGCTGAAGCTGGTCTGGAGTGCGGTGTGCTTGAAGAGCTGCTGCATCACGGTGTGCGGGCTGCCGTCGCGCTTCACCTCCACCACGATCCGCATGCCGTCCCTGTCGCTTTCGTCGCGAATGTCGCTCACGTCGGTGATCTTCTTGGTGCCGACGAGCTCGGCCATGCGCTCGATGAGCGTGGTCTTGTTCACCTGGTACGGCAGCTCGGTCACGACCACGCCCATTCGTCCCGCCCGGATCTCCTCGAAGGCGACCTGGCCGCGGATCACGATCCGGCCACGCCCGGTGGCGTACATGTGCCGGATGACGTCGACTCGCTCACGCTCGCCCGAGAGGAGGTTTCGCTGGTCCTCGAAGCGAAAGATCGTGCCGCCGGTCGGGAAGTCAGGCCCGGTGACGATCTCGCACAGGTCGTCGACCGTCATCTCGGGGTTGTCGATGAGCGCGGTGGTCGCCTTGCACACCTCGACGAGGTTGTGCGGCGGGATGTTCGTCGCCATTCCGACGGCGATGCCGCTCGAGCCGTTCACGAGCAGGTTGGGAAGCCTCGACGGCAGCACGGTCGGCTGGCGGAGCCGGCCGTCGTAGTTGTCGACGAAGTCGACCGTCTCCTTCTCGATGTCCGCGATCATCTCGTCGGTGATCGCCGCCATGCGCGCCTCGGTGTACCGCATGGCGGCCGGAGGATCCCCGTCTACGGACCCGAAGTTCCCCTGGCCGTCCACCAGCGGGTAGCGCAGGCTGAAGTCCTGGGCCATGCGGACGAGCGTCTCGTACAGAGCGAGGTCGCCGTGGGGGTGGTACTTCGCCATCGCCTCTCCGACCACGCCGGCGCACTTGCGGTACGCCGCTGTGGAGCGCAGCCCCATCTCGTGCATGGTGTAGAGGATTCGCCGATGGACCGGCTTCAGCCCGTCCCTGCACGTCGGGCAGCGCGCGCGCCACGATCACGCTCATCGCGTAGTCGAGGTACGCGGTGCGCATCTCGTCCTCGATCTGGACGTTGCGCACGTTCCCGATTCGCTGCATCTCCATCGGTCTACGCCGCTCCCGTGTGCTGGGTGTCGCGTTCGTCGCCCGTGTCGTCATTCGCCGCCGACTCCGGAGGCCACGCCGTAGCGCTCCTTGAGCTCGGCCTTCTCGCTGCGGCGACGCGCCCAGGTACCGTCCGCGGCCCTCGGCGACGAGCCGTCCATCGGCCGCCCGCACCTCGCCGGACACCTCGTAGATCCGCCGTCGGCGCTCCACCACTCGGCCGACCGCGGTGAGCTCCTCGCCCGGCGACGCGGGGGAGCGGTAGCGGACCGACATCTCGGCCGTCACGGCCCACGAGTCGAAGCTCGACGGCGCCCAGGCCATCACCTCGTCCAGCAGCGTGGCGATGATCCCGCCGTGGAGCTTGTCGCTCCAGCCGACGTGGTTGTCATCGGCGACCCACGTCGTGCGCGCCATCCCGTCGCCGATCTCGATCCGCAGCCGCATGCCGATCGGGTTGTCGCGGCCACAGGCGAAGCAGTTGTGGTCGGCGAAGGCGTAGCGGCGACCGTCCTCCGCGACGACGGTCGTCGCTGTCGCCGAGGATGCCCGTGCCGGCGGGCGTATCGCGCTCCGCGGCTACCAGGGCCCCGCCTCCTCTTCGGCGTCGTAGTCGGCCGCGCCCCACTCGTCGTCGCCGGAGCGACGCAGGCACTGGTCGGCGATGGCCAGCGCGAAGGCGTGGCTCACCGCGTACGAGTCGCGCAGCATGTTCACCGCCTCGCGACGGTCGCCGACGCCGTTCGCCTCGAGCAGCGCGCACCACTCGTCCAGGCTGCGCCCGGTCTTCTGGCTCACCTGCCGAATGTCGGCCACGTGTCGCGATGGCATCGGTCTAGCTGCCCTCTCGTTCGTCGCATCAGATGTCGAGGTTGCGCACCTTGCGCGCCTCGCCGCGAATGAAGTCGCGCCGTGGCTCGACCTTCTCGCCCATGAGCGTGCTGAAGATGTCGTCGGTGCTCGCCTCGGCGCCCTCGAGGATCTCGACCTTGAGCAGCGTGCGGGTCTCCGGGTTCATGGTCGTCTCCCACAGCTGGTCGGCGTTCATCTCGCCGAGGCCCTTGAAGCGCTGCACGGTCACGTTCTTCGTCTTGCCGTCCCGCGACAGCTCCTTCATCGCCAGGTCCCGGTCCTTCTCGGTGCTCGCGTAGCGCGTCACCTTGCCGGTGCTCACCCGGAAGAGCGGCGGCTGGCACAGGTAGAGGTATCCGTTGTCGATCACCTGCGGCATGTGCCGGTAGAAGAAGGTGAGCAGCAGCGTCGTGATGTGCGCCCCGTCCACGTCCGCGTCCGAGAGCAGGCAGATCCGGTGATAGCGCAGCTTGGTGATGTCGAACGTCTCGCCGATGCCGGCGCCGAGCGCGATGACGAGCGGGCGGATCTTGTCGCTCGACAGCACCCGGTCGAGGCGCGCCTTCTCGACGTTGAGCATCTTGCCGAACATGGGCAGGATCGCCTGGAAGCGCCGATCGCGGCCCTGCTTGGCCGAGCCACCGGCCGAGTCGCCCTCGACGATGTAGAGCTCCGATCGCGCCGGGTCGCGCTCCTGGCAGTCGGCGAGCTTGCCGGGGAGCGCCATGCCCTCGAGCGCGCCCTTGCGGATGACGAGGTCGCGGGCCTTGCGCGCCGCCTCGCGCGCGCGGGCCGCGGTGATGCGACTTCTCGATGATGCGGCGCCCGTCGGCGGGGTTCTCCTCGAGGTGCTGGATGATCCCCTCGGTCACCACGTTCTGGACGATGCCCTTGATGTCGGCGTTGCCCAGCTTCGCCTTCGTCTGCCCCTCGAACTGCGGGTCGGTGAGCTTGACGCTGATCACCGCGGTGAGGCCCTCGCGCACGTCGTCGCCGGAGAGGTTCGCCTCCTTCTCGGACAGCGTGCTCGACTTGCGGGCCCACGTGTTGAGCGAGGTCGTGAGAGCGGCACGGAAGCCGGCGACGTGCGTCCCGCCGTCGACCGTGTGGATGTTGTTCGCGAACGGGATGACGTTCTCGGCGAAGCCGTCGTTGTACTGGAGCGCGACCTCGACGCTGGTCGTCCCGACGAGGCGCTCCACGTAGATGGGCCGATGGTTGAGCACGTCACGCCGGCGGTTGAGGTGGCGCACGTAGCTCGTGACACCGCCCTCGAAGTAGAAGTTCTTCTCGCGGCCCGCGCGCTCGTCGGTGAGGCGGATCCAGAGGCCCTTGTTCAGGTAGGCGGACTCGCGCACGCGTGTGCTGATGAGGTCCCACGAGAAGTCGAGCGTCTCGAAGATCTCCGGGTCGGGCAGGAAGAAGGTGCGCGTGCCGTGGGTCCGCTTCCACGCCGGGTCGAGCCCGCGGTTCGCCTCGGCCGCGCCGCCGTTCTGGCGCACCGGGCCCTTCGGGTCGCCGCGGACGAACTCCTGGACGTGGCGCTTGCCGTCGCGCAGGACCTCGACGCGCATCTGGGAGCTCAATGCGTTCACGACGCTCACGCCGACGCCGTGCAGGCCGCCCGAGACCTTGTACCCGCCCCCGCCGAACTTCCCGCCGGCGTGGAGCACGGTCATGATCACCTCGAGGGCGCTCTTGCCGGTCGAGTGTCGGTCGACGGGGATGCCGCGGCCGTCGTCAACGACCTCAAGCTTGCCGTCGGAGTGGATCGTGACGTCGATGCGCGTCGCCTGGTTGGCCATCGCCTCGTCGATCGAGTTGTCGACGACCTCCCACACGAGCTGATGAAGGCCACGCTCGTCGGTGGACCCGATGTACATGCCCGGGCGCTTCCGCACCGCGGTGAGGCCCTCCAGGACCTGGATGTTGGCGGCGGTGTAGCTCGACGCGGCCTTCGAGGCGCGCGTCTTTGGTGCTCGCTCGACCGTCATCGGACGATCTCCTCCTCGAGCACCGGAATGGCCGATGGCGCCGCGTTCGCGCCGCGGGTGATGATCGAGTACAGGCGGTCGAGCTCCTCGTCCGAGTAGAAGTCGATCACGACGCGCCCGCCCCGTCGCGTGCGCACGATGCCGACCTTGGTGGCGAGCACGCCGCGCAGCTGGGCCTCGACCTCCTGGAGGTCATGGCTGAGCGCCCGTCGCGGGCGCCGGCTGCCGGTCGTCGCGCTTTCGGCGCACGAGCTCCTCCGTCTGGCGGACCGAGAGCTGGCGCTCGAGCACGACCTGGAGCGCGGCCCGCTGGAGCTCGGGGATGGTGATGGCGGCCAGCGCGCGGCCGTGGCCCTCGGTGATGCGGCCGTCGAGGATCGCGTCGCGGGTCTCGGGCGCGAGCTCGAGCAGGCGGAGCGAGTTGCTCACCGCCACGCGGCTCTTGCCGACCTGTCGTGCCACCGCCTCGTGGGTGAGCCCGAACCGATCGATCAGCTCGCGGTAGGCCCGCGCCGTCTCGATCGCGTTGAGGTCCTCCCGCTGCAGGTTCTCGATGAGCGCGAGCTCCAGCGAGGTCCCGCGTCGTCCATGTCCCGCACGATGGCCGGAATGCGTTCCAGCCCCGCGATCCGGGCAGCCCGCAGGCGACGCTCCCCGGCGATGAGCTCGTAGCTGCCATCCGCGAGCTCGCGCACCACGACCGGCTGGAGCACGCCGTGCACGGCGATCGAGGCCGCCAGCTCGCCGAGCTGCGCCTCGTCGAACGTCGCTCGTGGCTGGCTCGGGTTGCGGCCGATGCGGTCGAGCGCGACCTCGAGCACGCCACGCTCGTCGCGCGCTGAGGGAATGAGTGCGTCGAGGCCGCGACCGAGGCCGAAGGCGCGCGTCCCGCGTGCGGGAGCGCTACCCACGCGCGGTGACCTCCGTGGCGAGGTCGCGGTAGGCATCGGCTCCCCGCGATTCGACGGGTCGTACAGGGCGATCGGCAGCCCGTGCGAGGGCGCCTCCGCGAGGCGGATGGAGCGCGGCACGACCGTGCGGTAGACGCTGCCGTTCATGTGGCGGCGCACCTCGACCGCGACCTGCTCCGAGAGCCTCGTGCGGTTGTCGTACATGGTCAGCACCACGCCCTCGATCTCGAGGCGCGGGTTCAGGCTCTCGCGGACGCGTCGATGGTGTTCACCAGCTGGCTCAGGCCCTCCAGGGCGTAGTACTCGGTCTGGATCGGGATCAGCACCCCGTCCGCCGCGGTCAATGCGTTGATGGTCAGCAGGCCGAGCGACGGCGGGCAGTCGATCAGCACGCGGTCGTATCGGTCATTCAGCTCCGCGAGGCTCGCGGCGAGCCGGCGCTCGCGCGCCGCCACGCCCACCAGCTCGACCTCGGCGCCCGAGAGCGCCGTCGTCGACGGGACGAGATCGAGCCCGGCGATCGCAGTACCCACCGTCGCCTCCTCGATCGGCTGCCGGTCTACGAGTACGCCATAGGAGGAATGCTCGATATGCCGCCGATCGACGCCCAGCCCGCTGGTGGCGTTTCCCTGGGGGTCGAGATCGATGACCAGCGTTCTCGTGCCGGTGAGCGCGAGATACGCGGCGAGGTTGATGACCGTGGTCGTCTTGCCGACCCCGCCCTTCTGGTTCGTGCAGGCCGTTACTCGGACCACGCGTGCTCCGCTTCGAGTTCCAGTGGGCTCGTCAATTCTACCAGTTTTGACGCTTATCGACGGCTTACCGCGCGCTCCAGCGGAGGCCGATTCCGCCCCGTGGGAGGGGCGCCGTGTGAGCCGATGTTTCACGTGAAGCCCCGCGTATACTTTGTCATACATCCGTGTCGGTCGTGGCATCGATCAACCGTCTGAGCCCGATCCTGGCGATCGCGGTCGGCGTTCTGCACGCCGGCCTCGGTCCCATCCTCGTCGTCGCCGGCGTGAGGCCGAACCTGGCGCTCGTGGCGGCGGTGCTCGTGGCCACATTGGCCGGGTTCGCGCCCGGCGTGACGTGGGCCTTCATCGCCGGGCTGACGGCAAACCTCCTGAGCGGCGAGCCCCTCGGATCCGTGCCGCTGAGCCTTCTGGCGGCGGTGGGGCTGGCGGCGGCCGCCGCGCCCCTCCTGCGCCGCGTCCCGCTCGTGTATCCCGTCGTGGCGGTCTTCGCGGGCTCGATCGTGGCTGACGCGGTCATGCTGCTCAGCCACCAGCTCGTGCGGGGCGGACCGTGGGCGGGGCTGCCGCTCCAGATCGTCGTCACCGCCGCCGCCCTCAATGCCGGCATCGCGGCGCTGGTGCTCATCCCGATCCGGCTGCTGAACCGGCGCCGCGCGCGCGAGGGCGCGCGACCGTGAGCCGCATGGCCGGATGGACGAACGACACGGCCGAGCTGCCGCGCTCGGGCCGGCGCTTCGCGGCGTTCGGGCTCGTGGCGTTCGTGCTGCTCGTGGTGCTGGCCGTTCGCCTCTTCCAGGTCCAGGTCGTCGATGGCCACGTCTACGCGGCACGGGTGGCCGCTGAGCGCACCGTGGAGCTCACCGTCCCCGCGCCGCGCGGGCTCATCTTCGACCGGGCAGGTCGGCAGCTGGCGCTGAACGTGCCCGCGTGGACGGTGAGCATCCGCCCCGCCGACGTCCCCCAAGCGGAGCGGGAGCGGGTCCTGGCGCTGCTGGCCGATCTCACCGGCGCGGATGCGGCCGCGATCGCGGAACGGCTCGACGAGTACGCGGGGTCGCCGATCGACCTGCTGCCCGTGCTGCGCGGGCTCACGCGGGAGACCGCGCTGCTCGTCGCCGAGAAGGCCGACCAGCTGCCGGGCGTGGTGATCGAGACCGACACCCTCCGCGAGTACCGCGACGAGACGGGCGCGGTCGCCGGCGAGCTGCTCGCGCACGTCATCGGCTACACCGGCAGGATCGACGCCGACGAGCTCTCCCGGATGGGCGACAGCGGCTATGCCGCCGACGACGTTCTCGGCAAGGCGGGGGTCGAGGCCTCGTTCGAGGACGAGCTCCGAGGCGACCCGGGGCTCCAGCTGGCCGAGCGGGACGCGGACGGGCGTGTCGTGAAGGTGCTGGAGGTGATCCGCGAGCCCCAGCCGGGCACGAACCTGATGCTCACCATCGACGCGCGCACGCAGCGCCTGGCGACCGACGCGCTGAGGTGGGGCATGGAGGTCGCCGGCGTGAGCCAGGGCGTCACGATCGTGATGAACCCGCAGACCGGCGAGATCCTGGCGATGGTCTCGCTGCCCACCTACGACGGCAACACGTTCGCGTCCGGCATCACGTCCGACGAGTTCGCCGCCTACCTCGAGGACCCGAATCTCCCGCTGCGCAACCACGCCATCTCGGACATCTACCCACCCGGCTCCACGTACAAGCTCGTCACGAGCATCGCGGCCCTGGAAGAGGGCATCACGACTGCCGGAGCAGCTGTGGCCGACCTACGCGTGCTTCCAGATCCCCGGCGCCCCCGAGGGCGAGTGCCTGTTCGACTGGAACCGCCAGGGCTTCGGGCCGCTCGACATCGTCGACGCCTTCGCCGAGAGCTCAGACACCTTCTACTACCAGCTCGCGATCGAGGCGGGAATCGATCGCCTGGCCGCATGGGCGGGCGAGCTCGGCTTCGGGCAGCTCACCGGCATCCGGCTACCCGCGGAAGAGGCCGGGATCATCGCCTCGACCGACTGGGCCCGGCGGCAGGGCCGCGCGGGTGTGTTCACCGGCGAGGTGGCGCAGGCCGGGCATCGGCCAGAACGTGATCGCCGTGACGCCGCTCCAGCTCCTCAACGCCTACGCGGCCGTGGCCAACGGCGGACGGCTCATGGAGCCCCAGATCGTGCTGGGTGAGGCCGATGCCTCCGGCGCCCTCGTCCGGCCCTACGAGCCGAGGCTGATCCGCACGCTCGACGTCGACCCCGCGACGCTCCACACGATGCGGATCGCGGCGCGCGAGGTGATCGTCTCGGGCCACGCGTACAACATCCGCGACCTCGCGCTCCCCGGGGCGCTCTCGGGCAAGACGGGCACCGCCGAGTTCGGCGAGCTCACCCCCGAGGGCACGCTCCCGTTCCACTCGTGGTTCGTGGCGTACCTTCCGAGCGTCGATGGCGCGACGGACGCAGAGCTCGCGGTGATCACCTTCACGCACGCCGCTGTGGTCCCCGGGAACGTGTCGGCGGAGGTCGTGAAGTACTTCCTCCAGCTCCACTACGGGCTCGAGCAGGACCTGCGCCTCGACCCCAACGACTTCAGCCTCGTGACGGCGAACTAGGGCACCGGGCCGATGGGACTCGCCACCGCCACGTTCGTCGGGTCACTGAGGGTCCGCGTCTGGCGCCGCTTCGACCCGCAGCTGCTGCTGTACGTCGTGCTCCTCGTCGCGTTCGGCGTCCTGATGGGCTACTCGGCCGGCTTCGGGACGCCGCTCGCGGGCGAGCAGCTGTCGCAGACGGTGAAGACGCTCATCTGGGCGGCCATCGGGCTCACCGTCTTCTTCGCGGCCGCGAGCGTCGACTACCAGTGGCTGCGCACGCTCGCCGTGCCGATCTACCTCGTCATGGTCGGGCTCCTGGTCCTCACCATGGCCTTTGGCACCGACCTGTTCGGCGCGCAGATGTCGCTCACGCTGCTCGGCCTCGACTTCCAGGTGAGCGAGGTGAGCAAGGTGCTGATGGTGACCGTCCTGGCGGCGTTCCTGTCGGGACGTGGCGGCCGGATCTCCGGTCCCTCCACCATCGGCCTCGCGATCGCGCTGGTCGCGGTCCCCGCGTTCCTGATCTTCAGCCAGCCCGACCTCGGGACGGCGCTGGTGTTCGGCGCGCTGCTGGTGGGGATGCTCTTCATGTCCGGTGCGAGCGTCGGCTGGCTTGCCACGCTCGCGGGTGCGGCGCTCGTGGCGGTGCCCGTCGCCGTGAGCCTGCTCCACGAATACCAGCGGCAGCGGCTGTTCTGCTTCCTGGACCCGCAGGTGGACCCGCAGGGCGCCTGCTTCCAGCTCGTGCAGGCGCTCAACGCGGTTGGGTCCGGCGGGCTGCTGGGACGAGGGCTGACCGTGGGCGCCGAGGGCCAGCGCGGCTACGTGCCCGTGCAGACCACCGACTTCGTCTTCACCGTGGTCGCCGAGGACCTCGGATTCCTCGGCAGCCTCGTGCTCCTCACGCTCTTCGGGCTGCTGCTGTGGCGGATCCTGCTCATCGGCTGGCAGGCGCACGACTCGTTCGGCAGGCTCATCGCGGCGGGGCTCGCGAGCATCGTGGTCTTCCAGGTGGTCGTGAACGTCGGGATGGTGATCGGGATCATGCCGGTGACCGGGATTCC
Organism: uncultured Chloroflexia bacterium; assembly: GCA_963840205.1. GTDB lineage: Bacteria > Chloroflexota > Limnocylindria > QHBO01 > QHBO01 > JACDBZ01. The sequence goes on along the minus strand of CAWIXZ010000010.1, from coordinate 346,855 downwards.
GCTGCCGTTCATCACCTACGGCGGCTCGAGCCTCATCAGCCTGCTGTTCGGGCTCGGGATCCTCGAGTCGATCCGCATGCGGAGCCACCGGCCGAGGCTCTGAACTGCCGGGCCGGTGGTCGGGGCGGTGGATCGGCGGTAGCATCGGGCAATGACCACTCGAATACCCGATGCGCCGCCGCGGCAGCGCTGGCAGATCCTCTTCAGCCGCGCCGAGCCCGCCCTGCGCATGCGCCAGGCGCAGCTCATCGAGGAGCTCGAGCGCGCGTTCCGGGAGGCGAACCTGCCCCTTTCGTACACGCAGGCCACCAAGCCGAAGGCGCGAATCAAGCTCGCCGCCAACCTGCCGATCGGCATCGAGCTGCGCGGCGAGGTCGTTGAGGCCTATTTCGACGAGCTCGTCCCGATCGACCGCATCCAGGAGGCGGCCGAGCACTTCCCGCCCGGCGTAGTGCTGCGCGACGCGAAAGAGGTCTGGCACGGCTTTCCCTCCGCGGCCTCGCAGGTGCGGGCTGCGGAGTACGAGGTCGAGGTGCGCGGCGACGAGTCACTGACCCTGGAGGCACTTCGCGGCGCGATCGTGCGGCTGCTGCAGGCCAAGCAGCTCACCGGTAAGGCGCGGCGCGGCGAGAGCGAGCGCCGGAGCGACGCCGGGGACCGTGACCTGCGGCCGCTGATCGAGGACGTCGAAGTGCTGGACGTCGACGAGGAGGCGCACACCGCGCGCCTGCGGACCGTGCTGCAGCTCACGCCGACCGGCGCCGGGCGACCCGAGGACGTGGTGAACTCCCTCGATCTGCCCGTCCGCGTCCGACGGGCGATCCGGACGCGCCTCGTCTTCGTTGACACTCCCCCCATCGCCCGATAGAATTTGACCTCCGCGGGCTGATCACTCGGCCCGCTTCCGTGTGTCTCTGAGACACCGCAGCCCACCCAGGAGAACATTCATGTACGCCGTCGTCAGCAGCGGTGGCAAGCAGTACCGCGTCGAGCCCGGCAGCACGCTCATCGTCGAGCGGCTGACGGCGGATGCCGGTGCCACGATCACCTTTGACCGCGTGCTGCTCGTCGGCGACGGCGAGACGATCAGCGTCGGCACGCCGACGGTCTCGGGCGCCTCGGTGAGCGGCACCGTGATCGGCGAGGAGCTCGGGCCGAAGATCGTGATCTTCAAGTACAAGCAGAAGGTCAAGTACCGACGCCGGACCGGCCATCGCCAGCATCACACGCGCGTACGGATCGACGGGATCACGGCCAACGGCAGGACTGAATCGGCTCCCGAGGAGGAGAAGAAGGCCGCGAAGGCCAAGGCTCCGAAGGCCGCGAAGGCCAAGGCCGCGAAGGCCGGCAAAGGCGGCGGCGAAACGCGCGAGCGCGGCGCCATCCAGCGAGAAGAAGAAGGCCGCGCCGAAGCGGCGCGCATCGGCCTCCACGAAGGCGTCCGCAGCGAAGTCGAAGCCGAAGGCGGATACTGACAAGGCGCCCGCCAAGCGGGCGACCACGCGACGCAGCCCGGCCGCGAAGAAGGACGAGGCGAAGGAGTAACCGATGGCACATAAGAAGGCCGGCTCGTCCAGCAAGAACGGTCGCGACAGCGCCGGCAAGCGACTCGGCGTCAAGCGCGGTGACGGCCAGCACGTGCTGTCCGGCACGATCATCGTCAGGCAGCGCGGCAGCACCTTCGACCCCGGCGAGAACGTCGGGATGGGGCGTGACTACACGCTCTTCGCCACGGCCGAGGGCAAGGTTCGATTCACACACCAGACACGAAACAAGAAGCGCGTCAGCGTCGAGGCCACCGAGGCCGCGTCCGCCTGACGCACCGGAGCACCATTCCCATGAAGGCCGAGATCCATCCCACCTACCACCAGGCGCAGGTCCACTGCGTCTGTGGCAACACGTTCACCGTCGGGTCGACCGCGGAGCAGATCCGCGTCGAGGTCTGCAGCAACTGCCACCCGTTCTACACCGGCACGCAGAACATCGTCGACACCGCCGGACAGGTCGAGCGCTTCCAGAAGCGTCTCGAGCGCTCGCTGCGCTGACAGAGCCGATGCGCCCGCCCCGCCGGACCGGGTGGCGGGCGCTCGTCGCGCCCCACCTCTTCTTCCTGATTCCCGAGCTGCTGATCGCGGCCGGGCCGCTGGTCATCGCCGCCGTCACCGACGCCAACGGGCGGCGGCGATTCCGCATGCCGGACTTCTTCTACGGCGGGCAGGCGCTCATCGAGGGCGTGATGATGCGCGGCCGCACGACGGTCGCCATGAGCGTCCGGCCGCCGTCGGGCGAGATCCTCACCATGAGCGAGCCGCTGCCCCCGGCGCTGCGGGCTGATCGGCGGCTGATCAAGATCCCGCTGCTGCGCGGCGTGATCCTGCTGTACGAGACGCTGGTCATCGGCACCCGCATGCTCATGCGCTCGGCATCCACTCGCCGCGGAAGGCGAGGACGTTGAGCTCAGCAAGGGCATGGTGGCCCTCACCATGAGCCTCAGCATCGGCTTCGCGATCGCCCTCTTCTTCCTCCTGCCGCTCTTCCTCTCGACCTTCGCAGAGAGCGCCACGCAGTCGGATTTCGTGGCGAACGCGGTCGAGGGCCTCATCCGGCTGGCGATCTTCGTGGCCTACCTCGCGGTCATCGGCCTCATGAACGACATCCGGCGCGTCTTCGCCTACCACGGCGCGGAGCACAAGGCCATCAGCGCCTACGAGCACGAGCGCCCGCTGACCCCGGAGGAGGTCGACGCGTTCGGCACCGCGCATACGCGCTGCGGCACCACGTTCATCCTCATCGTGGTCGTGATCAGCATCTTCTTCTTCAGCCTCGTCCCGCGCGCCGGGGTGCCGCTGCCGCTCCTCTTCCTGTCGCGGATCGTGCTGGTGCCGGTGATCGCCGCCTTCGCCTACGAGCTCGTCCGATTCGGCGCGCGCCACTACGGGAATCGCGCTGGTCCGTGCCATCTACCAGCCCGGCCTGTGGCTCCAGGCGCTCACCACCCGCCAGCCCGACCGCTCGATGCTCGAGGTGAGCATCGCCAGCCTCGAGTCGTGCCTCGCCGCTGATCGTGAGGCGGCCGCCGCCACGCCCGCGAGGCCGTGAACGACCGGCTCGCGGAGCTGGAGGCGCGATACGAGGAGCTGAGCGCCGAGCTCTCGAGCCCGGACGTCGCCGCCGATCCCGGCCGGATGGCCGACCTTGGGCGCGAGATGGCGCGCCTGGAGCCGATCGTCGCGGCGAGCCGCGAGCTCCGCGCCCTGCGCGAGGAGCTGGCGGCCACGCAGGCCGTGGCGGACGACCCCGAGGAGGAGGTCCGGGTCATGGCCCGCGAGGAGCTCGAGCGGCTGAAGGCGCGCGAGGCCGCGATCCTCGCCGACCTGCGGGCGCGGCTCGTGCCGCAGGACCCGCGCGACGACCGCAACGTGATCCTCGAGGTGCGCGCCGGCGCCGGTGGCGACGAGGCGAGCAACTTCGCCGCCGACCTGTACCGGATGTACGCGCGCTACGGCGAGCGCCGCCGGTGGAAGGTCGAGGTGCTGTCGACCTCCGAGAGCGACTCGGGAGGCTTCAAGGAGATCATCGCCGAGCTGCGTGGGCCCGGGGCCTTCTCGAGGATGAAGTTCGAGTCGGGCGTGCACCGCGTCCAGCGCGTGCCGACCACCGAGGCCTCCGGCCGCATCCACACCTCCACCGCGACCGTCTCGGTCCTGCCGGAGGCCGAGGAGGTCGAGGTGCAGATCGACGAGAAGGACCTGCGCATCGACGTGTACCGGTCGAGCGGCCCCGGCGGTCAGAGCGTGAACACCACCGACAGCGCGGTGCGCATCACGCACCTGCCGACGGGCCTCGTGGTCGCGATCCAGGACGAGAAGAGCCAGCACAAGAACCGCGCGAAGGCGCTCAGCGTACTGCGCGCGCGCCTGTACGAGGCGGAGCAGGAGCGGCTCGCCGCCGAGCGCGGCGAGGAGCGGCGCTCCCAGGTCGGCTCCGGTGAGCGTTCGGAGAAGATCCGGACCTACAACGTGCCGGACGACCGCGTCACGGACCACCGCATCGGGATCACGGTGCACAACCTTCCCGGGCTGCTCGAGGGAGACCTCGACCGGCTGATCGACCCGCTCGTCGAGGCCGAGCAGACGCGGCGTCTCGGGTCCCTCGACGACGATGACGACGACGACTCCGACTGACGTCGGCTCGACGCTGGCGGCCGCCGCGGCGCGCGCTGCGCGCGGCCTCGCCCACGCCCACGGCTCGACGCCGAGCTGCTCATCGCGCACGTGACCGGTCGCGACCGCGCGTGGGTCCTCGCCCATCCGGAATCCGTGCTGGAGGCCGATGCCCTCGACGGTTCCGAGCGGCGCTCGACCGGCGGGCCACGGGTGAGCCGATCGCCTACATCCGCGGCTTCAAGGAATGGCTCTCACTCCGCATCCGCACCGACGCACGCGCGCTCGTGCCGCGGCCCGAGACGGAGGTGCTCGCGGCCGCCGCGATGACCGACATCGAGCGGCGGCTCGGCGAGGACGACGGTCCCGTGGTCGCCTGGGAGGTCGCGACCGGCTCGGGCGCCGTGGCCGTGGCCCTTGCGCTCCGGTTCCGCGAGGCGCTCGAGCGCGGCGCGCTCATCCTCATCGCGAGCGACGCATCGGCCGATGCGCTCGGAGCTCGCGGCCGAGAACCTCGCGGAGCACGAGGTCGGCGCGCTCGTGACGCTCCTCGACGCCGACCTCCTCGCGCCGGCGGGCGCAATCGGCCCCGCGCCCGGACGTGGTGGTTGCAAACCTCCCGTACCTCGTCGACCGCCGAGGTGGACGCCGCCGAGGGCTCGCTCGCGCACGAGCCGCGCGTCGCGCTCGAGGGCGGCCCGGAGGGTCTCGAGCTCCTGCGCCGGCTCTTCGCGGAGCTGCCCGGCCGGGCGCAGCCGCACGCGACGGTCCTGCTCGAGGTCGCGCTCGGCCAGGCGGACGCGGTGGAGGGGCTGGTGCCTGCCGGCGCGGTCGTCGAGCGGCTGCCGGACCTCTCCGGCGTGCCGCGGGTCGTCGTCGTGCGCCTGCCGTCATGACGGACCGCCTGCCGGCGACGGCCGACGGAATCGCGCGAGCGGCGGCGACTGCTGGCCGAGGGTGCCGTCGTGGCTTTTCCGACCGATACGGTCTACGGCGTGGCGGTGGCCGCCTCGCGCCCGGACCGTCTGGTGGCCCTCTTCGAGCTCAAGCGCCGTCCACTCGACCGGCGGATCCCGATCCTCGTCGCCGACGTCGGGCAGCTCGGGACGGCGTGGGTGCGTGGACGAGCGGGCGCATCGGCTGATCGAGCGCTTCTGGCCCGGCCCCCTCACGCTCGTGCTGCCGTCTGCGGACGGGTTGCGCACGCAGGCCTTCCGCGCGCCGGACCATCCGGTCGCCCTCGCGCTGATCGCGGCGAGCGGGCCCGCTGCTTGCGACGAGCGCGAACGTCTCGGATGAGCCGGACACCGGGAGCGCGGACGACGTGAGCATCGCGTTCGCGACGCAGCAGGACGAGCTGGCCGCCGTCGTCGACGGAGGGAGCGTGCCCGGTGGCCGCTCGTCGACGGTGCTCGACCTGTCGGTGGCCCCGGCGCGCGTTCTGCGCGAAGGGCCCGTCTCCAGAGAGCAGCTGGCGGAGAGCGTGGAGCTCGCGGGCTGAAGATCGGTTGACCGGCCGCGAGAGCTGGTCCGGCGCTTACACTCCGGGCATGCGGGTGGCGATCGGCTCCGACCACGCGGGATTCGCGCTCAAGGGAGAGCTCTGCACGCTCCTCGACGAGCTGCGCGTCGAGTACCGCGACTTCGGCGCCTTCGGCACGGAGCCGGTGGACTACCCCGATCTGATCGCGCCGGTCGCCCGGGCCGTCGCGAACGGCGAATTCGAGCTTGGCGTGGTCCTTGGCGGCAGCGGGACGGGCGAGGCGATCGTCGCCAACAAGATCCGCGGCATCCGCTGCGTGGAGGCCACCGATCCCGTGACCGCGCGCCTCGGGCGCGAGCACAACGACGCCAACGTCCTCGCCATGGGCGGCCGAATAGTGGGGACCGAGGTCGCGCGGGAGTGCCTCCGCGCCTTCCTCGCTGCGGAGTTCGCGGGCGGCCGTCACGTCCCCCGCGTCGAGAAGATCGCCCGCCTCGAGGCCGAGGAGGCCGGCACCTGAGCGTCGCCCTGACCGATGCCGACCGCTCGCTGCTCGACGGACGGTCCGGCTCCGGGGCGGCATTCGCGATGCGGCTGGTGCTGCGCGCCTCCGAGGTCACCGGTGCCGCCCGGCTCATCGACATCACGGGCGCGCACGTCGACTCGTGCTTGTACCACGGCGAGGCGACGCTGGACTTCGTCGATCGCCTGGTGGACGGCGGGGCCCGGGTCTCGGTCGCAACGACCCTCAACGTCGGCGCGCTCGATCTCCTTCACCCGGAGCTGTGGCGCGGTGACCCGCGGACCGCGGAGCGCGGGCGGCTGCTCATGGAGCGCTACCGGGCGCTCGGCGCGCGCCCAACGTTCACCTGCGCTCCGTACCAGCTCGCCGACTCGCGGCCGGCGCTCGGGGAGCACGTCGCCTGGGGCGAGTCGAACGCGATCGCGTTCTGCAACAGCGTTCTCGGCGCCAGGACGAACCGATACGGCGACTTCCTGGACATCGCCGCGGCGATCACCGGCCGCGTGCCCGAGGCCGGCCTCCACCTGACGGAGGCGCGCCGCGCGACGCTCGTCCTTCGCCTCGCCACCGACGTGCCGCCGTCGCTGCGCGACTCGGATCAGCTCTTCCCGCTGCTCGGGATCGCAGTCGGGAGGCGGGCGGGCTCGTCCGTGGCGGCGATCGACGGCCTGACGCCCGGTCAATCCGAGGACAGGCTCAAGGCGCTCGGCGCTGCGGCCGCCTCGTCCGGCTCGGTGGCGATGTTTCACGTGGTGGGCTCGACCCCGGAGGCGGCGACGTTGGACGACGCGCTGCAGCACCGGGCGGCCGTCGCCACAGACGAGATCACCCTCGCGGAGCTGCGGGCCATCCGCGACCAGCTCAGCACGGCCGCCGGGGAGCGGCTCGGCGCCGTGTCGCTCGGCACGCCACACGCTTCCCTCGCGGAGCTCGAGCGCATCGTCGCGATGCTGGACGGCCGGAGGGTCCACTCGGACGTCGAGCTCATCGTCTCGACCGGTCGGGATGTGCTGGAGACGGCGACCGAGCGGGGGACGGCGGCACGGCTCCGGCAGTCCGGCGTCGAGGTGTTGGTCGACACGTGCAGCTACATCGCGCCGGTCCTGCGGCGCACCGACGGCGCGGTGATGACGGACTCGGCGAAGTGGGCCTACTACGCCCCGGGCAACATCGGCGTCGCGGTCGTCATCGGCTCCACCGAGGAGTGCGTCGCCTCGGCGGTCGCCGGACGCGTGGTCCGGGACGAGGGCGCGTGGCAATGACCGAGGTGCGCGGCCGGGCCCTCGTGCTCGACGAGCCGCTCAGCCTGTGGGGCGGGATGGATCCGGCCACGGGCGAGCTCATCGACGCGCATCACCCCCAGCGGGGAGCCTCCCTCGCCGGTCGCGTCGTGGTGATGGCGTCGGGACGGGGGTCGTCGTCGTCCGCATCGGTCCTGGCCGAGGCGGTGCGGGCCGGCGTCGCGCCCGCGGCGATCCTGCTCGCGGAGCCCGACCTGATCCTCGCGATCGGCTCGACCGTGGCGGAGGAGCTCTACGGGAGGACGGTGCCCGTGCTCGTGCTGCCGGTGGAGCGGCTGGCCCAGATCGCGGACGGCGCGGAGGTCGTCATCGGCGAGGGCGGGGCGGTCAGAACGGCTTGAACAGCATCAGCCACAGGAGCACGAGGAACGCGGTCAGCCCCATGATCGCGATCGGTACCGGATTCCACTCGTCGAGCAGGCGGGAGAGCTCCTCGGGATTCGGCTCCGGCGCGGGGGCGGGCGTGCGCGAGACCGGGTTGAAGGGCACGGTTCCCGCGGCGGCCCGCACGGCGCGGAGGCGCGACGCAGCCATCGGCGTCATGGCCAGAGCCACCCCGATGAACAGCACCAGCGAGGCCCAGATCCAGATCTGCCCGAACCAGCCGCCCATGAGCCCGACGACGATGCCGGTCACGAGCCCGACGATGACGAGGATCCCGGTCGGCCAGCCCATCGCCCAGGTCGACAGGTCGAGGAGCGCCCGCGCGGCCACCGGGTCGCGCTCGCGCTTCAGGCGGAAGGCGACCGCCATCGAGGTGCCGTGCGCGATGAAGAAGAGGAGCATGGTCGCGGCGTGGATGAAGACGATCGCGGCGTAGAGGCGTCATCTCGGCGCTGCTCCAGCGGTGAGTGCCTGCATCGTAGCAAGCCGGGCATCGGTCTAAGATGCGGGCCATGGACGTGTGGGCGCCGCTGGAGACCGAGGATCCCGAGATCGCGCAGCTCGTGCGTGACGAGGAGGAGCGGACGCGGACGCACCTCGAGCTCATCGCGTCGGAGAGCTATCCGAGCTTTGCGGTGATCCAGGCCATGGGCACCGTCCTCACCGCGAAGTACGCCGAGGGATACCCGGGCCGCCGCTACTACGGTGGCTGCGAGGTCGTGGACGTCGTCGAGAACCTCGCCCGCGACCGCGCGAAGGAGCTGTTCGGCGCGGAGCACGTGAACGTCCAGCCCCACGCCGGCGCGCAGGCGAACATGGCCGTCTACCACGCGCTCCTGGAGCGTGGCGACACCGTGCTGGGACTGAGCCTCGACCAGGGCGGCCACCTCACGCACGGCTCGCCGGTGAACTTCAGCGGGCAGTACTACAACTTCGTCCCGTACCACGTGGACCGCGAGACGTCCCTGATCGACATGGACGAGGTGCGCGCGCTGGCCCGGGAGCACCGGCCGAAGATGATCGTGACCGGCGCCACCGCCTATCCGCGGCTGTGGGACTTCGCGGCCTTCCGCAAGATCGCCGACGAGGTCGGCGCGCTGCTGATGTGCGACATGGCGCACTTCGCGGGCCTCGTGGCCGCAGGCGTGCACCCGTCACCGGTCCCGCACTCGGATGTCGTGACCACGACCACGCACAAGACGCTGCGCGGACCGCGTGGCGGGATGATCCTCAGCCGCGAGACCTACGCGAAGGCGATCGACAAGGCGGTCTTCCCCGGGCTCCAGGGCGGGCCGCTCATGCACATCATCGCGGCCAAGGCCGTGGCCTTCCGCGAGGCGTTGACCCCGGAGTTCCGTCGCGACGCGCAGCAGACCGTGGACGAACGCCCGAATGCTCGCGGCGTCATTGGCGGAGGGCGGCGCCAGCATCATCTCCGGCGGCACCGACAACCACCTCATGCTCGTGGACGTGCGCCCGCTGGGCGTGAACGGCAAGGAGGCCGATGCGGCCCTCGGCGAGGTCAGGATCACGGTGAACAAGAACACGATCCCCTACGACCCCGAGAAGCCGATGATCGGGTCCGGCATCCGCGTAGGCACGCCCGCGGTCACCGGGCGCGGGATGCGCGAGGGCGAGATGCGCGAGATCGCGTCGCTGATCGTGGACGGGATCGCGGCGCGCAGCGACGCGGCCGCCCAGGAGGGGATCCGCAGCCGCGTGGCCTCGATCACCAACCGCTTCCCGGTTCCCGGACTTCCCGGAACGCGCAGCATGGCCGAGACGCCCGCCTGATCCCGGCGGATGCCTGAGGCTCCGCCATGCGTACGACCGCGCGACGCCCGTTCGAAACGTGCGTATTCACACCAGGTGTGCGTGATGCGGTATCGCACCACCCGTGGAGCGTCCGAAATCACGCCAGGCGTGCATTAGGACGCTCCAGACGGCATTGGGGCTGCGTAACGCACGCCTCATGTGAATCTGGACGCTTCGCACACTCGACGGCGAGTGGTTCGGAGCCAGAGCGCCAATCGGCGTCCGAGAGGGGGCTCCGCTATACTCCCGCCGTTCCGACCGCTCTGAGTCGAACCCGCACATGGCACAGTTGACCCCGATCGGGCTCGTCAAGCTCATGGGCCTGGTGACCCTGATCATGGTGATCCCGATGGTGGGAGGCGCGGTGGCCGGCGTCGTCTTCGACAGCATGCTGGGCACGTCGCCGCTTCTGGTGCTGAGCGGACTGGCGGTCGGGACCCTGATCGCAGCCATCGGTATCAAGCTCCTCATCGGCGCCGGCGTGCGCAGGGGCTACGGCCGGGGTCCGGGCGATGGGGCTTGATTCAGGTTCCGACGGGGACGAGGGCGGCAAGCCGGCCGACGGGCGGCAAACCGCCAAGATGGGGATCGCCTTCGACCTCGGGGTGAGGTTGGGAGTTTCGGTCGTTCTCGGTCTCGGCGGCGGCCTGCTGCTGGACAACTGGCTGCACACCAGCCCGATCTTCACGCTGATCGGCATGGTGCTGGGAATTGGAGCGGCGATGTACACGATCTGGGACGTCGCGCACGACGCGATGAAGAAGTAGATGACCGAGGAGCACAGGTGATCCACGTCGAGATCGCCGGGGAGACCCTGTTCACCATCGCCGGGTTCGAGGTCACGAACAGCATGGTCGGGGCCGTCCTGGCGGCGCTCCTGCTACTCCTGGGCGCCTGGTACATCAGCAGCCGATCGGCCCTGATCCCGACCCGCATGCAGAGCCTGCTCGAGCTGCCGGTGGAATGGATGGCCGGCATCGTCGAGGGCTCGACGAGCCGCTGGCGCAGCTACGTCGGCCTGGTGATCGCCCTGTTCCTCATGATCCTGGTCGCGAACTGGCTGGGCTTGCTGCCCGGCGTCGGGACGATCGGCATCTACCACGAGGTCGATGGCCACGAGGTCCTCACGCCGCTGGTGCGCCCCGCCGGCGCGGACCTGAACTTCACGCTCGGCCTCGCGCTCATCACGTTCGTCGTCTTCGTCTGGTGGGGCGTGCGGGTGAACGGCCCGATCGGCTACCTCAAGGAGCTGGTCGGCGAGCCGCGCTACATGGCACCGCTTATGTTCCCGATCCACCTCATCAGTGAGCTCAGCCGCCTCGTCAGCCTCTCGATGCGGCTATTCGGCAACGTCTTCGCCGGCGAGGTGCTCATCGCCACCATGCTCGCCCTCACGACGGCGACGCTCTTCGTCATCCCGCTCGCCTTCTTCGTCCCGGCGATCTTCCTCGGCCTCGAGCTGCTCTTCGGGGCGGTGCAGGCCATGGTCTTCGCGCTGCTGACGATGACCTACATCACCATGGCCATTGCCGAGCATGGCGGCGAGCACGAGGCCGAAGAGGATGGGCACGGGCACCGCGACACTGAATCGGATTCACACCCCGCAGCTTCCCCCGCATAGGGTTCATCGAACGCCGCACTCGCAGGCGGACACAGGAGGAAACAGACACGTGGATTCCAATCTCGCTGCCGGTCTGGCAATGATCGGCGCCATCGGCCCGGGGATCGGGCTCGGCATCGGCTTCAGCAAGGCGATGGAGGCCCTCGGTCGCAACCCGGAGGCTGCCGGCGCGATCTTCGTGCCCTATATCCTCGGCCTGGCGCTCACCGAGGCGATCGGCATCTATTGCCTCGTCGTCGCCCTCATCCTCATCTTCGCGGGCGGTTAGGCGCGACGTGGCGTTCTTCGACGCATTCGGCGTCGACCTGCTGAAGCTCGCCTTCCAGGTCATCAACTTCCTGCTGCTCCTCTACCTGCTGAACCGATTCCTGTTCAAGCGGGTCTTCGCGCTGCTCGACGAGCGGTCGGCGAAGATCAGCAAGGGGCTCGAGGACGCCGAGGCGGCGGCACGCGACCGCGAGCTCGCCCGGGCCGAGCGCGAGGCGGCCGTGGCCGAGGCGCGCAAGGAGGCCGCGGACATGCTGGCGCGCGCCAACAAGATCGCCGAGGACACTCGCAACGAGATCCTTGCCGATGCCAGGTCGGAGGCCGAGCGGGTCACGGCGAAGGCGCGCGAGGAGATCGTCGCCGAGAAGGACCGAGCCATGGCCGAGATCCGCGGCCAGGTCGCCGAGCTCGCCCTCCAGGCGGCCGGCAAGCTCGTCCGCAAGGAGATGGACAGCCCGACCCAGCGCCGCCTCGTGGAGCAGTTCCTGGGCGAGTTCAAGCCGGCGAAGCCGGCCAAGTCGTCCCGCAGCTGATCCGATGGCACGCCGCGAGACAGCCGCACGTCGCTACGCCGACGCCGCCTTCGAGATCGGCCGCGCTGACGGCACGCTCGACGAATGGGAGCGCGACCTGCTGACCCTGCGCGAGGCCCTCGGGAACGAGGAGCTGCGTGGCGTGGTCCAGCACCCCGCCATCCCGTACGCGGAGAAGGAGCGGGTCCTGCGAAAGGTCGCCGGCGGGGTGGCGCGCGAGCCGCTCAGCCTGGCGCTGCTGATGGTTCGGCGCGGACGCCCCGGCGCGATCGACGCGATGGTCGACCGATTCCGCGAGCTGGTCCGCAGGGAGCGCGGCATCTCGCTGGCGGAGGTGCGTACCGCACTCCCGCTTTCCGATGAAGAACGCTCCGCGATCGCCGAGCGCCTCCGCGCGCTGACCGGCGATCGGATCGAGATGAACGAAGTGGTCGACGAATCGCTGATCGGCGGAGTCTCCGTCCGCATCGGCGATCAGCTCTATGACGCAAGCGTGCGCAGCCGCCTCGAACGGTTGCGCGCCCGGCTGACCGCCGCCTAGGTAGGAAGGAACTCAATGGCGATTCGATCGGACGAGATCACCTCGATCATCCGCAGCGAGATCAAGGGATTCGACGAGGGCGCGGACGTCAGCGGCGTCGGCACCATCGTCGAGGTGGGCGACGGCATTGCCCAGGTGTACGGCCTCTCCGGCGCGCTTGCGCAGGAGCTGCTCGAGTTCCCCAACGGGATCATGGGCATGGCGTTCAACCTCGAGGAGGAGACGGTCGGCGCCCTGATCCTGGGCGACTACACCTCGCTCAAGGAAGGCGACCAGGTCAAGACCACCGGTCGCATCGTGGAGGTGCCGGTCGGCGACGCGCTGATCGGTCGAGTGGTGAACCCGCTCGGCGAGCCGCTCGACGGCAAGGGCAAGCTCGACACGACGAAGACGCGCCCCATCGAGCGCATCGCCCCGGGCGTCATCGTGCGCCAGCCGGTGGACACGCCGGTCCAGACCGGCATCAAGGCCATCGACTCGATGATCCCGATCGGCCGCGGCCAGCGCGAGCTGATCATCGGCGACCGCCAGACCGGGCAAGACCGCCATCGCGATCGACACGATCATCAACCAGAAGGGGCAGAACCTCATCTGCATCTACGTCGCCATCGGCCAGAAGCAGTCGACCGTGGCGCAGGTGGTCGCGCAGCTCGAGGAGTCCGGCGCCATGGAGCACACGATCGTGGTGTTCGCGGGCGCCAGCGATCCGGCCCCGCTCCAGTACCTGGCCCCCTACGCCGGCGTGACCATGGGCGAGGAGTTCATGGACGCCGGCCGCGACGCCCTCTGCGTGTACGACGACCTGTCGAAGCACTCGTGGGCCTATCGGCAGGTCTCGCTGCTCATGCGGCGCCCTCCCGGCCGCGAGGCGTTCCCCGGCGACATCTTCTACTCGCACTCGCGCCTGCTGGAGCGTGCGGCGCGGCTGAACAAGAAGAACGGCGGCGGATCGTTGACCGCGCTGCCGATCATCGAGACGCAGGCCGGCGACGTGTCGGCCTACATCCCGACCAACGTGATCAGCATCACCGACGGACAGATCTTCCTGCAGTCCGACCTCTTCAACCAGGGCCAGCGGCCCGCCGTGAACGCGGGGATCAGCGTCTCCCGCGTGGGCGGCGCCGCGCAGATCAAGGCCATGCGCCAGGTGGCCGGGAAGCTGCGCATCGACCTCGCCCAGTACCGCGAGCTCGCCGCGTTCGCCCAGTTCAGCTCGGACCTCGACAAGGCGACCCGCGACCAGCTCACGCGCGGCGAGAAGACGACCGAGATCCTGAAGCAGCCGCAGTACGAGCCGCTCCCCGTCGAGAAGCAGGTCGTCATCATCTGGGCGGCCACCAACGGCCTCCTCGACGACGTGCCCACCAACAAGATCGCCGAGTTCGAGTCCGGCCTGTATCGCCACCTCGAGTCCGGGTACGAGAAGATCCTGCCGACCATCGCGAAGGAGAAGGTGCTCTCCGACGAGACGGTCGCGACGCTCGAAAAGGCGCTCGCCGAGTACAAGCGCCAGGGGGGCTACGGCGAGACCGACGACGCGCCCCCCGCTGCTGCAGCCGAAACCGTGGAGGAGGCAGACGGCGCCGATGACGTGGCCGACGGCCGCCGTGGCCGCCGGCGACGAGCCCGCAACGACCGAGGCATCGGCACCCGCCGAGGCGCCCGCGACAAGCGCACAGGCTTCTGCCAAGAGCGCAAAGACGGCCGCCAAGGCGCCCTCGGAGAGCGCAAAGGCCGCGAAGGCGCCGGCAAAGGCCGCGAAGGCGCCGGCAAAGGCCGCGAAGGCGCCGGCAAAGGCGAAGTCCACCTCCACGAAGAAGCGCTCCTAGCCGATGCCAAGCCTCAAGGACATCCGTGGCCGGATCGGATCGGTCCGGAACATCGCCCAGATCACGCGGGCGATGGAGATGGTTGCGGCGTCCCGCATGAAGCGGGCGCAGGACTCCATCCTCGCGGCACGTCCGTATGCCGACGAGCTGGAGGACACCCTCCGCCGCGTCGCCGGCGCCGAGGGCGTCGAGGACGTCGATCCGCTCCTGGCGCGCCGAACGGTGCGGCGGGTGGCGATGATCGTGATCACCACCGACCGCGGCCTGGCGGGCTCGCTGAACGCGAACGCGACCCGCTCGGTCCTGCGCTGGGTCGCCGAGCGCGCATCCGGAACGGACGGCGAAGGGCGCGTCGAGATCGAGGCGATCACGGTCGGCCGCAAGGGTCGCGATGCCGTCCGTCGCGCAGGGGTGCCGATCGCCGCGCACTTCCCCCAGCTCGGCGACCGGCCTTCGTTTGCCGACGTCGTACCGATCGCGCGCCTCGTGACCGCCGACTTCCTGGCCGAGAAATACGACGAGATCGACATCGCCTACAGCACGTTCGTGTCGACGCTCGCCCAGAAGCCGCAGATCGACCGGCTGCTGCCGGTCGAGCGACCCGAGATGGGCGAGGAGCACCAGCGCACGAACGACGAATACCTGTTCGAGCCGTCGCCGGAGGCCGTGCTGAGCCGTCTCCTGCCGCACTACGTGGCGATCGGCATCTATCGAGCCGTGCTCGAGAACAACGCATCCGAGCAGTCGGCGCGCATGATCGCCATGCGTAACTCGACCGAGAACGCGAACGAGCTCATCGACGACCTGACGCTCGTCTACAACAAGACGCGCCAGGCCACCATCACCCGAGAAATGATCGAGATCGCCTCCGGTGCGGAAGCGCTCGGCTAGGCAAGGAGAGAGACAGACCGATGGCGACCGGTAAGGTGATCCAGATCACGGGGCCCGTGATCGACGTCGAGTTTCCGCCCGGCGACCTGCCCGCGATCTACAACGCGCTCGAGATCAAGCGGCCGAAGAAGGAAGGCCAGAAGGGCGCCGATGCGACCCTGGTCGTGGAGGTCCAGCAGCACCTTGGCAACAACTGGGTGCGGGCGGTCGCGATGTCGACCACCGACGGGCTGGCGCGCGGGCTCGACGTCGTCGACACCGGCGCCCCGATCACCGTGCCCGTCGGCGAGGCCACGCTCGGCCGCGTGTTCGACGTGCTCGGTCACCCGATCGATGGCAAGGGCGCGGTCAAGGCCGACGAAGAGCCTGCCGATCCACCGCGATCCGCCTCCGTTCGATCAGATGGAGACCGAGGCGCAGGTCTTCGAGACCGGCATCAAGGTCATCGACCTGATCGCCCCCTTCCGGCGCGGCGGCAAGGTCGGCGTGTTCGGCGGCGCCGGCACCGGGAAGACGGTCATCATCCAGGAGCTGATCCGCAACATCGCCGCCGAGCACGGCGGCTACTCGGTCTTCGCCGGCGTCGGCGAGCGATCGCGCGAGGGGAACGACCTCCTCGGCGAGATGACCGAATCGGGCGTCATCGACAAGACCGTGATGGTCTTCGGCCAGATGAACGAGCCGCCGGGCGCCCGCCAGCGCGTCGGCCTGACCGCCCTCGCCATGGCCGAGTACTTCCGCGACGAGGAGGGCCGCGACATCCTCCTCTTCATCGACAACATCTTCCGCTTCACCCAGGCGGGCTCGGAGGTCTCGGCGCTGCTCGGCCGCATGCCGTCGGCGGTGGGGTACCAGCCGACGCTGGCGACCGAGATGGGCGACCTCCAGGAGCGGATCACCTCGACCAAGAAGGGCTCGATCACGTCGCTGCAGGCCATCTTCGTGCCGGCGGACGACTACACCGATCCGGCGCCGGCGACCACATTCGCCCACCTCGACTCGACCATTCGGCTCGAGCGATCGATCGTCGAGCTGGGCATCTACCCGGCCGTCGACCCGCTGACCTCCACTTCGACTGTGCTCGATCGGCGCATCGTCGGTGACGAGCACTTCGAGGTCTCGCGCGAGGTGCAGCGAACGCTCCAGCGCTACAAGGACCTCCAGGACATCATCGCCATCCTCGGCATGGACGAGCTGTCGGAGGAGGACAAGGTGTCCGTCTCTCGCGCGCGGCGCCTCCAGCGCTTCATGAGCCAGCCGTTCTTCGTCGCCGAGCAGTTCACCGGACGCTCCGGCGCCTACGTCGAGCTCAAGGAGACCGTCCGCGGCTTCCGCGAGATCCTCGAGGGCAAGTACGACCAGCTCCCCGAGCAGGCCTTCTTCATGGCCGGCAAGATCGAGGACGTGGTCGCGAACGCCGAGAAGATGGGCTGATGCCGCTCAAGCTCGAGATCGTCAGCCCCGAGCGGATGGTCTACGACGACGAGGTCGACATGGTCATCGTCCCCGGCCGCAACGGCCAGCTCGGCATCCTCCCGCACCACACCCCGCTCATCAGCTCCCTCGGCGTCGGCGAGCTGCGCATCAAGAAACAAGGCAGCGAGGAGTCGATGCTCATCTCGGGCGGGTTCGTGGAGGTGCGCCCGGACAAGGTCATCGTGATGGCCGACCTGGCCGAGCACTCGGACGAGATCGACGAGGCGAAGGCCGTCGAGGCGCGCAAGCGCGCCGAGTCGGAGCTCGAGCAGTCGAAGGACCCGGTCGACATCGCTCGCGTCCGCGCCGCGCTGCAGACCGCGCTCATGCGGGAGCGTATCGCCACCAGGCGCCGCTCCCGGGGCTGATCGGTGCTCCCCTGCGAGCACTGCGGCGCCCGGATGCCACAGCTGCCGGTGCGGATCGAGGTGGTGCGCGAGAGCGGGCCGATCGGCCTGCCCACGAGTCCCGCCCACGGCGAGACCGTCAACTTCACGCGGCCGTATCGGTTCTGCTCGGCCGACCACCTCTACGAGTGGGCGCGAGCGCAGCGGATGATGATCTGCAACCGGCAGCCCACTCCCTTCGAGGCGGGGATGCAGCCGTACCTGCCGAGCCGCCACATGGGCGGGCGCGTGGGGCTGTGCGACGGGCACCACCTCGGCGCGCACGAGTGGAAGGAAGCCTTCCCGAGCTAGCACATCGCTAGACTCCCCAAGTTCATGCAGAAGTTCGTCATCACCGGCGGCGTCCCGCTGACCGGCGAGGTCCGCATCGCCGGCGCGAAGAACGCGGTCCTCAAGCAGATGGCTGCGGCGGTCCTCACCGACGAGCCGGTGACGCTGCGAAACGTCCCCAGGATCAGCGACGTGGCGATCCTGCGCGAGCTGATGGGCGACATCGGCTTCGAGCTGAAGCGTGCGAACGGCGACGCCCTCGAGATCCGCGCCCGGGAGTGCTCCTGGCCGTTCGTGCCGCTCGAGGCCGGCATCAAGTTCCGGGCGAGCTTCATCCTGCTCGGGCCGATGCTGGCGCGCTTCGGCCGGGTGATCCTGCCGAATCCCGGCGGCGATCGGATCGGCCGGCGGCCGGTGGACATGCACGTGTCCGCCATGGAGCAGCTCGGCGCGCACGTCGTCTACCGCAACGGCTACTACTTCGCCTCAGCGCCGGAGGGCGGCCTTCGCGGCGCTCGGATCGAGTTCCCAGGCGTCACCGTCATGGGCACGGAGAACGCGCTCCTCGCAGCCACGCTCGCCCGCGGGACCACGGTGCTCGACAACACGGCGCTCGAGCCGGAGGTGGACGACCTCATCGCCATGCTGCGTGCGATGGGCGCGAAGATCGAGCGCACGGGTGACCGGCGCATCGAGATCGAGGGCGTGGAGCGGCTGGGTGGCGTGGATCACCACGTCATCGGCGATCGCCTGGAGGCCGAGACCTTCGCCATTGCGGCGGCCGTCACCGGCGGTGACGTGCAGATCCAGGGCGTGGATGCGAGGCACCTGGGAGCATTCCTGGAGGTCGCGGGCCAGATGGGCGTGCCGCACGAGGTCGGTGACGGCGGGCTGCGCGTTCGCGGGCCGGAGCCCGGGACACTGCGAGCGGCCGACGTGCGAACGGCGCCGTACCCCGGCTTCGCCACCGATCACCAGGCGCCGCTCTCGGTGCTCATGACGCAGGCCGAAGGCGTATCGAACGTGGAGGAGACGATCCACGAGGACCGGCTCGACCACCTGCGCGAGCTCGCGCGGATGGGCGCCGACGTCGAGGTCCTCGACGAGCGACGCGCCCGCATCACCGGCCCGACGCCGCTCCACGGGGCCGAGGTCGGGATCGCGGACCTGCGCGCCGGCGCGACTCTCATCCTCGCGGCGCTCGCCGCCACCGGGACCAGCGTGATCTCGGGCGTCGAGCACGTGGACCGTGGGTACGAGCAGATCGAGGCGAAGCTCGTCGCGCTCGGCGCGAGCATCCACCGCATCGAGGCGTAGCTGAGCCTCGCTGGCGCGACCTGTGGCGGTGCCCAGTCTCTGTCAGGCCCCCGCCGTGAGAACGTGGAGCACGATGCCACGGGACCAGCCTGATGCGGCGACACGCCCGAGAGCAAAGCGGCTCAGCGGCGGGGAGGCTGGCAGCGCGGGCACCAGTAGGTGAGGCGCGCCAGCGGCCCCTGGCGAGCGTGGCGGATAGAGGTTCCACATCGCCGGCAGGGCCGGCCTGCGCGCCCGTAGACCCAGAGGGCCTGCCCTGGCGCCCGGCTGCCGGTCGTGACGCGTGCGCCGCCCCGCGTGTTCGCCTGGAGCAGCCGCCGTGCGGTGGCGAGCGCCGCACGCAGCTCCTCGTCCGTGAAGGCGGACACCGGCGACCACGGGTCGAGGCCCTCGACGAACGGCACCTCGCTCTTGTAGACGTTGCCGATGCCCGCGACGGCCCGCTGGTCGAGCAGGGCGTCCCCGAGCTCCTCGTCGCCGAGCGCTCGGAGTCGGGCAAGGGCCTCATCGGCGTCGAAGTCGGCCGCGAGCAGGTCGGGCCCGAGGCTGCCGAGCACGCTCGACCGGCGCAGCTCCGTATCGGTCAGCAGCTCGACGATGGGCGTGCTGAAGGCGACCGCCACGGCGGAGGGATTCTCCAGGACCACGCTGGCGGCGGTGGCCGGGCGATGCCAGCGCTCCCCCGGCCGGTATCGGTGCCAGGAGCCTCGCATCCGCAGGTGGGTTCGCAGGGTGAGGCCGCTGTCGAAGCCAATGAGCAGGTGCTTGCCGCGCGGCTCGACGCTCGTCACCGTGGTGCCGATTAGGCGCGAGAGGTCCGGAACGCGGCGCATCCCGGGCTGCGGGCGTGCCTGCGCCGCGGTGATCGGCCGCCCGACGAGCGCGGCTCGCAGGACGTCCGCAGTGCGGGCGATGGTGTCACCTTCGGGCATCGGCGCATTGTCCGTCGGGGAGGCCGGGAACGAAGGGCCGGTATACTCGCCAGCCCCGGCGACCCTCGTACAGGACGTTTTGCGCTGCGCTCATGAAGATCGGCATCGACCTCGGCACGGCCAACATCCTCGTCTACGTCAAGGGCCGTGGCGTCGTCCTGAGCGAGCCGAGCGTGGTGGCCATCAGCGAGGACGAGAACCGCGTCGTGGCCGTGGGCGAGGAGGCACGAGAGATGATCGGACGCACTCCCGCCAACCTGCGAGCGGTGAGGCCGATGAAGGACGGCGTCATCGCCGACTACGTGATCACCGAGGCGATGCTGCGGCACGTCATCAACCGCGTGGCACGTATCCGGCTCTTTCGGCCCGACGTGATGATCAGCGTCCCGTCCGGCGTCACGAGCGTCGAGAAGCGCGCGGTCCGCGATGCCGCGCTCAAGGCCGGCGCACGCGAGGCCTACCTCATCGAGGAGCCGCTGGCCGCCGCGATCGGGGCCAACGTGCCGATCGCCGGCGCCTCGGGCAGCATGATCGTGGACGTCGGTGGCGGCACGACGGAGATCGCGGTCATCTCGCTCGGTTCGATCATCGTCAGCGACTCGGTCCGCATCGGCGGGAACAAGCTGGACGAGGCCATCGCCGCGCACATGCGCAAGGCGTACAGCCTCATGATCGGCGAGCGCACGGCCGAGGAGGTGAAGTTCCAGGTCGGCAGCGCGCTTCCGCTGGACGAGCCGCTGCGCATGGAGGTCAAGGGCCGTGACACGATCGCCGGGCTGCCGCGCACGATCCAGGTGACGTCGACGGAGATCACCCAGGCGATGGAGCAGCCGCTCCACGCGATCGTCGGTGCCGTTCGCGGCGTGCTCGAGCGGACGCCGCCGGAGCTCGCGAGCGACATCATCGACAAGGGGATGGTGATGAGCGGCGGCGGGGCGCTGCTTCGGAACCTCGACCAGCTGCTCACCCAGGTGACCGGTGTGCCGTGCCTCGTGGCGGACAACCCGCTCCACTCGGTCGCCATCGGCACCGGGATCGCGCTCGAGAACTTCGCCACGTATCGAAAGAGCCTGGTGAGCGCATGACGATCTCCGCCACCGCGACAGCCCTGAGGAACACCCTGCGCCAGCGTCGCGAGGCGACCGGTGCGCCGCGAGAGCAGCGGGCGTACGCGGACTTCCACTGCCACACGCGATTCAGCCGCGACTCGGTCCTGCGCGAAGAGACGTTCATCCGGAAGGCCATCGAGCGCGGCCTGACGCACGTGTGCGTCACGAACCACAACAACGTCGAGGGTGCGATCGCCGTCCGCGACAAGGCCGCGGAGCTTGGGCTCCAGGATCAGCTGACGGTGATCCTCGGCGAGGAGGTGTCCACGGCGGACGGCGAGGTCGTGGGGATCTTCCTCACCAAGACGATCCCGCGTGGACTGTCCGCCAACGAGACTGCCGACGAGATCCACCGGCAGGGCGGCCTGGTGAGCATCCCTCACCCATTCGACCCGTTCCGCCAGTCGCACATCAAGCCCGGACCGCTGCGCAACCTCGCGGAGATGGGAAAGATCGACGCCATCGAGGCCTTCAACAGCCGAATCACGATCCAGAGCCACAACGTCCTGGCGGCCGAGTTCGCGGCCCAGTACGGCATCCCGGGCATCGCCTGCTCCGATTCGCACTCGGCGTTCGAGATCGCGATGTGCTTCAACGCACTGCCGCCGTTCGAGTCGGCGGAGCAGCTCAAGGCGGGCCTGCCGCAGAACGAGTGGCACGGGAGCCGATCCTCCACGCTCATCCACCTCACCACCCGCTTCGCCGTGTGGAAGAACATGTTCGACTCGTGGCGCGGCAAGCGGACCGCGGCGGGCCCGATCCTCGGACCGCAGAAGCCGGAGGAGGTCCAGCGCGAGCCCGTCCAGCGGCCGACCGGCCAGCAGCTGCCACCGAAGGAGGCCGATGACGTCGACAAGGTGGAGGCAAAGTGACGTCCGGGCCGCCTGACCAGGTGGCGCCGGACGAGGCGGCCGTCCTGGACGAGGAGGTCTCGCTTCGGCGCCGGCTCCTCAACGTCAGGACGATCGCGTCCCTCCTCTTCGGCCTGTTCCTGCTCTTCCTCCTGTTCCGCCTGGTCTTCGGCGACGACTTCGACTGGGGATACGTGGCGCGGCTCATCGGCGAGGCGAACCCTGGGTTCCTGGCCCTCGCCTTCCTCGCCTACTACGCCACGTTTCCCCTCCGCAGCTACCGGTGGCGATACGTCCTGTCGCGCAGCGGCGTCCACATCCGGTTCAGGGACACCACCGAGATCCTGTTCCTCTCGTGGTTCGTGAACTGCCTGGTGCCGGCGAAGCTGGGCGACGTGTACCGCGCGTACCTGCTCCGCAGCAACTTCGGTGCGTCGATCTCGCGCACGCTGGGCACGATCTTCATCGAGCGGGTCGCGGACGTCATCGTCATCGCCGGGCTTGCCCTCGCCGCCGGGTACTGGTCGTTCCGGGGCCGCTCGCGGCCGGAGATCGACACCCTGTTCATCATCGGCTTCGCGCTCACGGGCGCACTCGTGGTCCTGGTTGTGGTCCTGCGGCTGCTCGGCGCGCAGCTCAGCCGCTGGCTGCCGAGCCGCCTGGCGGCGCTGTGGGACCGGTTCCACGAGGGGAGCATGGGCGCCATCTCGGTGCGCAGCGTGCCGGTGATCCTGGTGATCACCGCCGGCATCTGGCTCCTGGAGGGGGCGCGCCTGTACTTCGTCATCCGCGCGCTCGACCTGCCCGACGTGGGGCTCGGGATCAGCGCCGCGGTGTTCGTGGCGCTCGCTGCCGCCCTCCTGACCGCGATACCGCTCACGCCGGCCGGATTCGGCTTCGTGGAGGCCGGAATCATCGGCACGCTCGCCCTCTACGGCATCGTGGAAGAGCCCGCGACGGCCGTCGCGCTCACCGATCGCGCGCTCACCGTGCTCACCGTGATCGTGCTCGGCGGGATCCTGTACGCGTTCAGCCACAAGATCAGGCGTGCGCACGCCATCGGGGCCCCCGCCTAAGGCTCGGTACCTTCCTCCTATTGGCGCCGCACCCCTTCACTGGGATGCTGCGGTTGCCTGTACGCACCGGCGTTCCATCCGGTTCGTCGGCGTACGGCGCAGGTAGGTCCTACATGACGTTGCAGACGCCGCGATCCTTCAATGCCTGGCTTCGAGGTCAGCTGAAGGAGAAGAAGATGAGCCAGCGCCAGCTTGCGCTGCAATCCGGGGTCGATCATTCGACGATCTCGCGACTCATCAAGGGCGATCGCATGCCGTCGTTGGGAACCGCCACCAAGCTTGCCCGCGGTCTCCGCGAGATTCCGGACGACGGCGAGGGTCCTGCCTACTTCGCTTCCATGTCCCGCAGCCAGATGCTCCCCACCGCGCGTGTCGAGTACGCGCTGCGCGGAGACGAGGCGCTCACCGAGCCGGACGTGCGTGAGCTGATGCAGGCGTACCTGATCCTCCGCAGCCGCCGCGTCCGTACCGATGGGAACGGCAACGGCAACGGCCACGAGGTCGCCCACGCGGGCTAGACCGTACGCGTCGACCGACGCGTGAGCCTGAACGCCTTCGGCGGCAACGTCGGAAGCGCCTCCGCCCCGCCGTACAGCAGACGGGCACGCCGCACGTTGATCGCGTCGTAGCCCTCGTCCACGCCCGGGCGTTTCCATCATGAACGCGGTGCCGCCTGCTGCCAGCCGCGGATCCCGAAGGAGCGCCTGGAGCCCTGACGGACCGATGCGTCCCGCCCCCACGTGCTCGTGCCTGTCCGTGCGAGAGCCGAGCATCGAGCGCGAGTCGTTGAGGTGGACGCAGCGCCAGCCGATCGATGCCGATGAGCTCCTCGAACCGATCGATCACGGCGCTCGCGCCCGCCGCGGTGGAGATGTCGTACCCGGCTCCCCACAGGTGCGCCGTGTCGAGGCAGAACGCGACCCCCTCGGCGTCGGAGCCGATGTCGTCCATGATCCCCGCGAGCTCCTCGACGGACGAGCCGATGGTGTCGCCCCCGCCGGCCGAGTTCTCCAGCACCAGCCGCACGCCGCTGGGAGCTTCCGCGAGGATCGCCGCGACGTTCTCGGCGAGGCGCCTCCGGCCCGCCGTCCGGCCGCTTCCACGATGTGAGCCGATATGCGTGTTCACCAGCGTCGCGCCGTACGCGGGCGCTCGCTGGAGCTCGTAGATGAGGCCCTCCCGGGACTGGCTGGCGAACGGCTCGGCCGACCCGGCCAGGTTGATGAGGTAGCTCGCGTGGATCGCGATCGGCGCGATTCCCTCGCTGGCGCAGTAGGCGACGAAGGCTGGCGCGTCAGCCGGCGGCTCCGGCCTGCGTCGCCACGCGGTGGGGTTGTCGCTGAAGATCTGGATCGCCGTGCACCCGATCTGGCGGGCGCGGCGCGCAGCCTTCAGCAGCCCGCCGGCCACCCCGAGGTGCATGCCCACCGGCGGCGCACCGGGGGGCCAGCTGAGGCGCCGCCTGGCCGTGGCCTGCGACGGCCGGCGTGCTACGGTGGGTTTCATGGACGGACCGAAGACGGACCCCGGTGGGACCGACCTGCTGACGATCGGGCTGCTGGTCTTCTTCGTGGCGCTGCTGGTCCTGGTCGCGGCGCTGCTCTTCCTGCCGTCGATCCTCTAGGCGCGCGGCTCAGCGTCGTCCCCCGCCCCGGTCCACGACCGGGTCGATGAGGCCGTAGTTGCCATCGCGCCGCCGGTAGACCACCGCGGGCCGCTCCGTCTCGGCGTTGAGGAAGACGAAGAAGGAGTGGCCAAGCTCGTCCATCCGAGCGATCGCGTCCTCCTCGAACATCGGCGTGAGGTCGAATCGCTTCGTCTTGACGATGGACGGCGTTGGCGGCTCTGCGGGCGCCCGGCTGCCAGCGCCACCGACGGCGTCGCGCGCCGGGACCGTGCCCACCTGCTCTGCGCGCTCCCGCACGCGCCGAGGCCGCTCCTTGTGCCGGACGATCTGCCGCTCGAGCTTGTCGAGGACCGCGTCGACTGCCGCCAGCGGGGTCGGCCCCGGCGACGTGGAACGCACGACGGTCCCGTTGGACACGAGGGTGACCTCGGCGACATGCGACTCGTCGGTCGAGTGCGACGCGTGCCCGATCAGCTCGACGCGTGCCTCCGCGTCCGGATGGGCGACACGGTCGAGCCGCTGGAGCTTGCGCTCGATGTCCGCGCGCAGCTTCGGCGTCAGCTCGATGTGCCGGGCCGCCAGGGTGGTCTTCACGTCCTGCTCCCGCCGCTGCGAAGTGCCTCGTACGGTAGCACCGCCCGGGAGGACGCCGGCTCACACCTCTCTGGCGATCGCGAAGCCGTACGCGCGTTCGCAGCCGGCCGCGCGCAGCGCGCCGGCACAGACCTCCATCGTCGCGGACGTGGTCAGGATGTCGTCGACCACGATGACGGCCGGCGGCGGCCGGGAAGTGCCGGCGAGGCGAAACGCCCCGGCCAGGTTCCTCAGGCGCGCGGCGCGGTCGAGCTCGTGCTGCCTGGTCGTGGCGCGTCCGCGCACGAGGAGCCGCCGCGCCGGGACGCCCACGCCGCGCGCCAGCGCGTCCGCGAGGAGCCCTGCCTGGTTGAAGCCGCGCTCGCGTTCGCGCTCGGGGTGGAGCGGCACCGGGACGAGCGTGGCGGGCCCCGAGATCGCCAGCAGCCGGCGCAGCGCCGGGAGCGACGCATCCGCAAGCGCCGCGGCGACGCGCGCCGCGCCCGCGTACTTCATCCGCTGAAGGACCTTTCGCAACGGGCCCTCGTAGGCGAACGCGGCGACCGCCAGTAAGACCTGCTCGCCGATCACCGTGCCGGCATCCGCGGCGACGAATCGGTCGGCCACGTCGCTCGGCGGCCGAAAGGCCGCGCGGCACGGGTCGCACAGCAGGACGCCGAACCGCCCGCAGCCCGCGCAGGCGGGTGGGAGCAATGTGTCGAGGAGCCCCATCGGCGAAATCTGGCGGCGCGCCGCTTACCGCCCGCGTACCGGCCGGTTACTGGCTGGTGTGCGTCGTCTCCAGGATGTCGCCCACCTGCGTGCCACTCTCGGCGATCCGGCCGACCGGCAGCTCCAGGCAGTCGGACCCGCCACGTGCCGACCAGACGACCTGCCATGGGCGCAGGTTCGGTGCCGTCCGCGTCACGCGACCGGCCCCATCGACGAACACCGCGTCGATCGCGTAGCGCATGAAGAACATGTGGATCGACGGCGCGTGCCGGATGAAGAGACCGTCGCCGAGGTCCGCCTCGGACGTGCGGAGGAGGCCGACTGTCCGATCGCGCATGGAGCTCGCCACACGGATGTCGCGGGCGACCTCGGTGTCGCGCGTGACGTTGCGGACGCGTGCGCGCCGGGGGGCAGTGCTCATTTGTCTACTAGCCTAGAGGGAGGCCGGGTGTCGAATCACGGGCCACCGGCAACGGCCGGCGGACGATGTCAGATTCCGACCCCACCCATGACGGTGACGACCGCCGGCCCGAGGATGACGATGAAGATCGTCGGGAAGATGCAGCCGACCATCGGGAAGAGCATCTTGACCGGCGCCTTCGCCGCGGCCTCCTCGGCGCGCTGGCGGCGCTCGATGCGGAGCTGCTGCGACTGGATCTGGAGCACCTTGGCGATCGGCACGCCGAGCTGCTCGGCCTGGACGATCGCGCCGATGAAGTTCGAGACCGGCCGTGCTTCCGCCCTGGTGGCCACGTCGCGCAGCGCGTCGCGTCGCGTGCGGCCCATGCGGACCTCGGCCAGCGCCTGGCCGAACTCGTTCACTAGCGGACCCTCCATCTTCTCGACGACCTTGGCGAGGGCTGCGTCGAAGCCCAGTCCGGCCTCGACGGAGATGGTGAGCAGGTCGAGGGCGTCCGGCAGCTGGAGGACGATCTCGTTCGAGCGCTTCTTGATGCGCTTCGACAGCCAGTACTCGGTCATGATGTAGCCGAAGCCCAGGAGCGCGACACCGAAGAGGATGCCGAGCGCCGGACCACCGAGCAGGAACCCGATGGCGAAGCCACCGAGCGCTCCCCCGATGCCGGCGAGGATCTTGACGCCCATCCAGTCGGCGCCCTGGAGCCCGCCTGGGTTTCCGGCGCGGGCGAGCCGTGCCTGCGCCTTGGTCACCATGCCGCCCTGGCCCTTCTTCCTGACCTTCGACAGGCGCTTGATGAGCGGGCGGAAGGTGCGCTCGAAGAACGGCTGGTCGAGGTCCATCTCCTCGAGGGTCTTCGGCTGCACGACCAGCTGCGACAGCCGCTGCTGGACCGCGTCCGGAGCCGGCTTCGAGACGAAGCCGATGAAGAGGAGGAGCACTGCCGCGCCGGCGATGCCCGCGATGAGGAGCTCGGTTGGGATGTTCATGGCCTCAGACCTTGATGTTGACGATGCGGCGGATCATCAGATAGCCGAGGCCCATGCTCACGCCGCCGATGGCGAACAGGAACAGGCCCATCGGCAGGCCAAGGAACTCGGGCGGCTTCTCGAACATGGCGCCCATGTACGACGGGCTGATCACGAACAGGATCAGGCCCAGCGCCGCGGGCAGTGCGAGGAGCACGTACCCGCTGTACCGGCCCATTGCCGTCAGCGTGTTGATCTCGCCCTTGATACGAATGCGCTCGCGGATCGTGAACGCGATCGCGTCCAGGACGTTGGCGAGGTTGCCACCGACCTGGCTCTGGATGTTGATGGCGGTGACCACCAGCTCGAGGTCCTCAGAGTCGACTCGGCGGACGAGGTTGTTCAGCGCCGACTCGAGGTTCTGGCCGAGGTTCATCTCGCGCACGACGCGGTCGAACTCGTCAGCCATGGGGCCTCCGGCCTCGCGCTTGACGAGGTCGATGCCCTGGAGGAACGAGGAGCCTGCCCGCAGCGAGTTGGACAGGAGGGTGATCGTGTCCGGCAGCTGCGTGTTGAATTCCTTGAGGCGCTTGGCCGCCCGCCGCTTCAGGTACCAGCGCGGCACGTACAGGCCGACGAGGAACGCGACGATGAGTGCCGGGATTGACTGGAGGAAGCCGATCACGATCCCGAACGCGAAGGCCGCGGCCACGAAGAGAATCGGCGAGATCAGCCACAGCGTGACGAACTCGGCCGGCTTGAGCTTGAGGTCCGCGCGCGCGAGGTCGGTCGAGAGGCGCGCGGCGCGGTCCTGACCTTCCATGGCGCGGTTGATCAGCCCGGTGACCGCCGACTCGCGGCCGGCTTCGACCGCCGCCTCGGCGCTGCCGGAGGCGTATCGCTCGAGGCGCGAGCTCACGGTGTCGCCCGAGCCCGCTCGAGCGATCCCGAGCGCCAGGACCATCACCGACAGCGCGGCGAGGCCTGCGACGAGGAACGGCATCATTCCCATGGCTAGAACGGGGTGCCGAAGGTGTTCGGCGGGAGGTGGATGCCCGAGACCTCGAACTTCTCCACGAACTTGGGCCGGATCCCGGTCGGGCGCAGTCGCCCCTGGATCTTCCCGTCGACGAGGCCCGTCTGCTCGAAGATGAAGATGTCCTGCATGACGACGACGTCGCCCTCCATGCCCTGGACCTCGGTGATGTGGGTGATGCGACGCGATCCGTCCTTCATGCGGCTCTGGTGCACGATGACGTCGACCGCGGAGGCGATCTGCTCGCGAATGGCGCGCAGCGGGAGCTCCATGCCGGTCATCATCACCATCGTCTCGAGGCGGGACAGCATGTCGCGCGGCGAGTTGGCGTGGCCGGTGGACATCGAGCCGTCATGGCCGGTGTTCATGGCCTGGAGCATGTCGAGCGCCTCGGCCGAACGGCACTCCCCGACCACGATGCGGTCGGGGCGCATGCGCAGCGCGTTGCGCACCAGCTCGCGGATGGCGATGGCTCCCTTGCCCTCGATGTTCGCGGGCCGCGACTCGAGCGTCACGACGTGCTCCTGTCGAAGCTGAAGTTCCGCGGCATCCTCGATGGTGACGATTCGCTCGTCGTCGGGGATGAAGGAGCTCAGGATGTTGAGGGTCGTCGTCTTGCCTGAGCCGGTACCGCCGGAGACGAAGATGTTCAGGCGGGCCTTCACGCAGGCCTCGAGGAACTCGAACATTTCCGGGGTGGCCGTGCCGAACCGGACCAGGTCGTTCACGGTGAACGGCGTGGCCGAGAACTTTCGAATGGTGATGACCGGGCCGACGAGGCTCAGCGGAGGGATGATCGCGTTCACGCGGGACCCGTCGGGGAGGCGCGCGTCGACCATCGGGCTCGACTCGTCGATGCGGCGGCCGATCGGCGCGATGATGCGCTGGATGACCTTCATCACGTGCTCGTCGTTCTGGAACGTCACGTTGGTGAGCTCCAGCCGGCCCTCACGCTCGATGTAGATCTGCTGCGGGCCGTTGACCATCACCTCGGTGAGGGTCTCGTCTCGCAGGAGGGGCTCCAGCGGGCCGAGGCCAAGGATCTCGTCGGTGATCTGCTCGAGCATGCGGACGCGCTCGGCGCGCGTGAGGGCGAGGCCCTCCTCGTCCGCGATCTTCGCGAAGAGCTCCTCGATCTGCTGGCGGACCTCGACCTGGTTGGTCAGGTCCAGCTTCGGATCGAGCTCGTTGATGAGGCGGTTCTGCACGCGGTACTTCGCCTCGCGGAACGACTCGCGCGCGGGCAGCGAGCCGAGGAACGAGCGGTTGCCGCCCGTGGTCGGCGCGGGAGGCGGCGGGACGACCTGTCCGCCCTGCGGCGCGGACGGGACGTTGGGCGTGGTGGCGCCAGGCGTACCGGAGAGCGTCGGCGCGTTCGAATTCGTCGGCTCCGCGACCTCCAGCCCTTCGCCGTCGGCTGCGGGCCGCGCCCGCTCGATCCTCTTCAACAGTGACATTTCGTACTCTCCGTATTACTAGCGGCGGGCGAACAGTCCGCGCTTCGCGGGCTTGTCGGTGGAGGTGACTGGCATCTCGCCGGCGACGGTGCGGGCGAGCTTGGCGATGTCGCGGGACAGCGCCGCTTCGGGATGCGAGACGACGAACGGGACGCCGCGGTTGACGGCGAGGACCGCCAGGCGACCGTCGGAGACGATCGTTCCGTCGATCGGACGGCGGATGGAGGCCTCCACGTCGCCGATGCGGATCCCCTGGGCGGTATCGGATCGGTTGATGACGAGCCGGATCTTCGACTGGTCGTACTCGAGCTGCTCGGCGACCTCCAGGAAGAGGCGGACGTTCTTGATGGTGGTGATCTCGAGCGCCGCGATGACGAGGATGTCATCGGCGAAGTCCATGACGCCGAGGGAGTGATCGGTCAGGCCCGAGGGCAGGTCCACGACCACGTAGTCGTGGTGCACCTTGAGCTCCTCGAGGATCTTCTTCAGGTTCGCGGCGGTGACGAGGTCCGGCTGCCTCCGGCGCGGGCGGGCCGAGGAGCACCCGGATGCCGGTGGAGTGATGCACGAGGACGGACTCGATGATGTCCGAGTCCGGATCGCCCGACTCCACCGCGTCGATGATCGAGCGGTTCTTCGGGTTGAGGTTCAGCAGGACGCCGACGTCGCCGAACTGGAGGTTCGCGTCGACGAGCGCGACACGCGCGCCGGTCTCCCGGTGCAGGGCCACCGCGAGGTTGGTGGCGATGGTGGTGCGGCCGGAGCCGCCTTTCGGAGAGAAGACGGCGACAACCCGGTGCTCGCCCGGCAGGGCCGTCGCATCGCCGTCATCGGGTC
Source organism: uncultured Chloroflexia bacterium (assembly GCA_963840205.1). Taxonomy (GTDB): domain Bacteria; phylum Chloroflexota; class Limnocylindria; order QHBO01; family QHBO01; genus JACDBZ01. The sequence continues at coordinate 316,418 of CAWIXZ010000010.1, read as the reverse complement.
CCGAAACCGCGACCGCCAGCTGCGACTGGCGCACGAGCTCGCGCTCGTGGACGCGCTTGATGCTCGTGCTGAACTCGTCGCTGCTGAACGGCTTGACCAGGAACTCGCGAGCGCCCGCGAGCATTGCGCGTCGCAGATGCTCGGCTTCGCCGTGGACGCTCATCATGATGATCGGAATCATCGGCAGCCGCTGCGAGATGATCTCGCTGGCGGCGATGCCGTCCATCTCCGGCATGTTGATGTCCATGACGATGACGTCCGGTCGGAGCTCCATGGCGAGTCGGATGGCCTCCTCGCCCGAGCTCCCGGTCCCAGCGACGTCGATCTCCTGCTCGAAGCCAAGCAGCTTCGAGAGGTGTTCCCGTGTCTCGGGAATGTCGTCGACGATCAGGACCTTGATCATGGTCTGGCTCTACTCAGTCGATTCGGTTACTGAGGCCGTGCGGCAGTGAGGGTTGTGATCCCCTCCAGGTCGGGAACGATCAGGCCGTAGTCCTCCACCAGCGTCTCGATGTTGATGCCGGTGGTGGTCTCGATCGTCTCGTCATCGGTCGCCCGCAGGGTCACCGAGAGCGTGGCCGGGCCGCCGAGGTCGATATCTCCCTCGGTGCGCTGCGCCATGCGGATGATCTCGGCGTCCTGGTCGGTGCCGGCGAAGATGATGACGACGCTCGTGATCGGAGCGGGCGTCACTGGCGTCTGTCCCTCGGCCTGCGCCTGCTCCTCCTCGGCGGTGAGCTCCGGCGTGATGTTCGTGCCGCTGACGTACAGGACGCGCTTGTTCTGGATGATGGTCTTCACCGAACGGTGGATGTTGCCTTCCGGGGCGTCGAGGAAGAAGCCGCCGGGGCCCAAGATGTTGACGGCCATGACGATGTCGATGGTGTCGCCCGGCTGGACCAGAAAGTTCAGGCCCTGTGAGCGGTCGACGACGAAGGCGATGGCCTTCTCACCGCTCTGGAGCTGAGCCGACAGGTCCTCTGCGCCCGCGCCGAGTCCGACCGCGGCCTGGTTCACCTGCCCACCTGCGGGGATGTTGACGAGGGCCGGCTGGCCGCCCACCTGCGAGGGATCGCGAAGCGGCTCGCCGACGATGGCGTCCGGTTCGACCTCACGCGTCTCGACGACGTCAGGCGTGATGGGCTGGCCGATGGCGATGTCCTCGGACGCGACGAGCACCGTCTCCAGGAGAGAGACCTGCTGCTGAGCGCCCTGGTTCTGGTTGAGCACCACGACGATGCCGACGAACGCCAGGACGGCGAGAAGGACTCCGACCAGGATGACAAGCCGATTCGATCGCTTCACAGCAGGTGTACCCCATGAGCTCGATTTCTGATGGCCGAGATGGCGGTGCAGCGTTGTGACTGCTGGCACCATGCTAGGTTCGAGCAGGAGCGGTAACGACCGGACTTGTGGGCTAGGTGATGGGGGGTACTTGCGCGGACCGGCGGTGAACGGTCGGACGGGTCGCGCGAAACCCCCGCGAAAATGGAGAAGCCCCCGGCTCGGTGCCGGGGGCTTCTGCCGTTACGGAGAGATTGGTTAGACCGCGTTGAGCGAGTCGCCGATCTCGTCGAAGATTCCGCTGACGATCGGGCCAAGGACGACCAGGGCCGCGATCACGACGATGGCGATGAGCGCCAGAAGCAGGCCGTACTCGACGAGCGTCTGACCTTCCTCGTCATCACGTCGCAGAAGATTGCTGATGAACATCTTGATCATGTGAGTAGGTCCCTCCTTTCCCGAAAGATTTGTGCTTCCCGAAAGATTTGTGCGGGAACCACAAACTACGGGCAGGCAGGCACCTGGGATAGTGACGAACAAGTACTAATCACCGAGCCACCCGCCGGTACGGGTCTTTTTCGATCGGATCGGGACTCCCGGTGGGCCGCCTGTCGCGGCGCCTGCGGCGCGCGCGTCTCCGGCGACGGGCATGCAAGAGCCCCCGAGCGCGGTGCTCGGGGGCTCGTGGCTAGGTGTGAAGGGGGAGGCTAGACGGTCTCGAGCGAGTCGCCAACTTCGTTGAAGATGCCGCTGACGATGGGGCCGAGAACGATGAGGGCCGCGATCACGACGATGGCGATGAGGGCGAGAAGCAGGCCGTACTCGACGAGCGTCTGACCTTCCTCGTCATCACGTCGCAGCTGAGCGACAAGGGTGCCGATAAGGGTTCGAATCATGTGTGTGTGTTCCTCCTTTCACCTAGCGTTGGGGTGCCCGAGGTACACGCTAGGGGTGTGGGAGCGCGGGCGGTATGAGGAACAAGTACCGACGCGGACGTAGTGTGTAGTGGCGGCGAACACACAGAGAGAGCCGTGTCCTGCGACACGGCTCCCTCGGCACTGGGGGAGGAGACCCGGGGGTCGGATTGGAGAGCCCGACCCCCTTTCCAGATGAACGTCGCCACAGATACCTGCGGTGACGTGACCGGAGACTATCCCCGGGGCCTCCCGCACGCCATGGCACTCTCGTACCGAGCGCGCGGGGGCCGATGGTTCAATCCTCCGGGATCTTGATCCAGCCCTGGCGCATGGCATACACCACGGCCTGGGTTCGGTCGTTGACGGAGAGCTTGCGCAGGATCGAGCTCATGTGGTTCTTCACGGTCTGCTCGCTGATCGACAGCGCGTAGGCGACCTGCTTGTTGGTCATGCCCTGGGCGATGTTGTCCAGGATCTCGACCTCACGCGGCGAGAGCGGCGCGAAGATCGGCTGCGCCTCCGAGCCGTAGACCGCCAGCTCGCGGAACTCCTTGAGCACGCGCGAGGCGACCGCCGGCTTGCTGAACACCTTGTCGTTGATGAGGTACTCGCCCGCTCGGACGCGGCGGATGATGGCGATGAGGTCCGTCGGATCGATGTCCTTCAGGACGTAGGCCGCGGCCCCCGCCTTGATGGCCTCGAAGAGCTGGTCCTCGTCGTCGTTCGACGCCATGACGATGACGCCGGTGTGCGGCAGCTCGCGCTTGAGCCGCTGCGTCGTCTCGATGCCGTTCGGCGCCGGGATGCCGAGGTCCATGAGGACCACGTCCGGGGTCATCTCCTGGACGACGGCAAGGGCCTCACGGCCGGTGCCCGCCTCGCCGATGACCTCGATGTCATCCTCGAGCTCGAGGATGTTCCGCACGCCACGCCTGAACAGCGTGTGGCCGTCCACGATCACGACGCGCGTCTTCCCGTTGTTCCGTCGGTCGGCACCTCGCCGACGCTCGTCCTTAACCTCGACTTCCATTGGTCTCCTCCTTCGTTGTGGTCCTCTGACCCTGTGCCGGCATTCGGAGCAGGATCCGTGTTCCTTCTCCCTGTCGGGATTCGATCTGGAGCTGGGCGCCCATGAGCTCTGCCCGCTCCCGCATGAACTGCAACCCGAAGTTGCTCGTACCTCCTCGACGCCAGTCTCAGCAGGTCGAACCCGCGTCCGTTGTCCGCGATGACGACCGTGTCGCCCTCGAGGCTCACGTGGACGCGGCTGGCCGCGGCGTGCTTTCGCACGTTCTGGAAGGCCTCCTGCACGATCCGCAGGACCGATGCCCTGGCGGCCTGCGTCAGGCCCTCGTCGATGCCGTCGACCTCCAGCTCCACGGCGATTCCGTGTCGGGCCTCGAACTGCTGGGCCCGATCGGCGAGCGCATCGGCCAGGCGAACGTCCACGGCGGGCGGTCGCAGGTCGGCGATGAAGCCGCGCACCTGGTCGAGCCCGTTGCGCAGGATGTCGCGCAGGAAGATCAGCTCGGCCTGAGCGCTCTTGGCCTCCTTGCCGATCATGCGGTCCAGGTACTCGACCTGGAACAGCGCGTTCGTCAGCACCTGTGCGGGGCCGTCGTGGATGTCCTCGGCCATGCGCTGGCGCTCGCCCTCCTGGGCCTGGACGACGCGGAGGTTGATCGCTGCGGGAGAGTCGTCCGAGACCATGCTCGGCTCGGCGAGCCCCGGCTCGTCCGACTCGAGATATCCCCACAGCAGCTCGAGCTGGCGCGCCACCACGTCGAGTCGCTTGAGTCGTGACTGGAGCGTCGCGAGCTCACGCCCGCGCTGCTCGTACTGGGCGCGCAGCATGTCCGTGCCCACAGGTCGCAGCGCCCCGCCACGGCGGTCGAGCCGCGCCCGGAGCTGCATCCAATCCTGGAGGTCGTGTCGATACTGCGCGCGGAACTGCTCCGCGAGCTCGTGCAGCCGTCGCGAATCACCTCGGACGCTTTCGGACGCGTCGACTCCGATGCGTTCGAATGTCTCCTGGGCAGTGCCCCCATCGGGCTCGTTCGGCATACGTCCCCTGCATGAGTACCGGGTCCAGACCAGTACCGGACCTCGTGCCCATGCTGTCGGGCCGATGTGCGTGCGGTCAACAGTACCAAGGGCGCCGGAAGTACTACCCGCCTTCCTGCAGGATCTCGAACACCCGCACCGAATCGGTCTGGTAGGCGGGGTCGGAGGCAAGCCAATCGGCGGCGTTACCCTCCGAGTCGACGGCGTCGCCGCCCTCCCACAGGCCCAGCGGCGACCGTGCCTCGCCTGCCAGCCGCGACACCACGAGCCACCTGGCACCGTACGCCCGGGCCACCTCCTCGATGACCGGGTACGGGTCGTACGGGAGGGCGATCGCCGGGTTGCCGCTGATGAGATGCAGGGAGGCGGCGTCGCGGTACATGACGACGTCGTCGGTGAGCCCGCGCTCGACGAAGAACGACGCGGCGGCCTCGTCACGCTCGCGCCCGCTCACCCAGCCGCCATACAGGCTCATCGAGCCGGTGATGGACAGGACGATGGCCGCCAGCAGCCCCACTCCGGCGAGGAACCGATGCGTCTGCGGGCGCCGCAGGAACTTCCACCAGCGCCCGAGCCAGGTGAAGGTTGGCGCAATGCCGGCGACGGCAACCGGGTAGGCGAATCCCAGCCACGCAGGCGCACTGTGGTACCACGCGCCCTGCGGGGCGTGGAACGTGAACAGGCCGCCCATGACCAGGAACATCAGCGCGAAGTACACGAGGAACGGCGCAAGCTCCGGACGGCGCCTGAACGCGATGAGGCCGCCGACGAAGGGCAGCACCAGGAAGCCGCCCATCAGGACCAGGGTGCGCCCGGCGATGGTGGCCCACGACTCGAGCTTGGAGCCGATTATGTTGGCCCAGCCCCAGTCGAGGTACGTCGTGAGGCTGATCTCGTGGCCGACGGAGAACTGCTCGTTGTAGCTGGTGATCCACAGCGTGTGCCCGCCGGCCGACGGGAGCGGCGTGCCGAACACGTCCAGCTGGCGCAGGAGCCAGGGAGCCATTACGAGCAGGAACGCCGCAGCGCTGGCGAAGCCCCAGGCCCACGACGGCCGGCCGCCGATGCCTCGCCAGGGCGCCCATCCCCGGCCGATGAGCCACGCGGTGGCGGGGGCGACCGTGAGGAGGACGCCGTCGATGCGCGTGAGCGCCGCGACGGCCGAGGCGACGCCGGCGACCACGAGCCAGGGTCCCGGCCGAGCCGAGCGCACCGCACGCATGCTCGCGTAGAGCACGAGCGTGCCCGCGAGGCCGAAGATCGCGAAGTTGTCGATGGCGGGGTACAGCACGAAGAGCACGCCGGGGAAGAGCGCCAGCACGCCGGAGCCGATCGCGATCCAGCGGCTTCGGAACAGCTCGAGGCCGACGAGGTAGGTGAACGGCGGCAGGAGCGCGGAGAGCAGCACCATCGGCACCTGGCCGGAGCTCCAGCCCTGCCCGAAGAGCAGCATCCCGCCCGCGGCCACCATTGGCCCGAGGGGCGGCCAGTGCGCGTTGCTGGGGATCGGCAGCGACGCATCCGGCGCTATCTGGGATCCGACCTCGAGAAACGCCCAGATCACCGGGATGTTGAAGCCGTTTCCGGCCGCGAGGTTCTCCGCCACCACCGTGTAGTAGCTCGCGTCGAGGTAGGGCGGCCACGTGACGACCGCTGCGGCGATCGCCCGCAGCACCAGCGCGGCGGCCAAGAGGATGACGAGGTCTCGTCGCGTCGCCGTCATGGGCAGCTCGCCGAAGGCGCGAACGGCGACGGCCACGGCTCGTCCGCGGGCGCAAGGCCCTGCGACTGGAAGTCGCCCGGTCCCGGCTCGCGGTACATGCGCTCCCATCGGCGCAGTCGCTCGTCGCTCTGGAGCGCGTGGCTACCCAGCAGCAGGCTCTCGAGCCGAAGGGCACGACCTGCCTCCTCCGCCGAGCAGCGCTCGCCGGCGACGTACGCGGCGGCCTGCCAGGTGCGAGCGTCCGTCGGCGATTCGGCCCGCGCTGCGGCGAGGTGCGCATCGGCTGCACCGAAGTCACCGCGTCGGGCGGCATCCACCGCCAGCCACGCCGCCGGGGCGCCCGGGCTGAGCTCGCCGTTCAGCAGCTCGAGGTCCGAGCGGATCGCGTCGACGTCGATCCGAGCCGCCTTCGAGAGCGCGGCCAGCGTCTGGGGCAGCTGAGCAGCCACGGCGGCCCTCGACACCCGATCCGAACCCGCCTCGGGGAGGATCGCCATGAGGTCCGGCTGGAGCGCGACCGCTTCTGCGTACGCACGCGTGGCCTCCGCAAGCCTTCCGGCTGATTCGAGCTCCAACGCCAGGCGCAGCGCGAACTGCGGATCGCCGTCGGCGCGCTCCGCGGCGGTGGCCAGCAGCTCCACCCGTCGGTCGGAATCGCTCGTTACCCCAGCCAGCGCTCCCCAGGCCCGGCCATCGCCGGGGGCCATCGTGGTCGCCTCGGTGAACCGCTCGCGGGCGAGGTCCGTGCGACCGAGCCGCGCCGCGGCTTCGCCGGCCTCCATGCGGTAGAGCGGGTTCGCCGGATTCCACCGCACGGCCGACTCGAAGCCCTCGAGCGCGCCTGCCCAATCGCCCGCGCGTGCCTCGGCTCGACCGCTCGCGGCAAACAGCCGTGCGCCGTCGGCGGACACGACCGGCACGACGCTCAGCAGGGCGAGGACCGCGACTCCCAGTCGCAGCGCGCGCAGCGGGGTGCCCTCGGCGCGTGACGCCGCGCGGTCTGCCGTGACGCTCCACGCGGCGAGCGTCACGAGAAGGGCCACCACCACCGGGATGTCGAAGAAGCTGTCCGCGAGGAACGTCACGGCGACACCCGCCAGGCAGGAGAGCAGCAGCCGTCCGCGATCGGACTGGGCGCCGCGTGCGCGCCAATAGCTCAACGCCCAGGCGACGACGGCAATCGCCAGGGCCCCGAGGAGGAGCAGCCCACCCTCCGCGGCGGCCTGCACCGGAACGCTGTGGAGGTGATCGGTCAGCACCGCGGCGGCGTGCGGCTCGACGAACTCGCGCCGTACGAGCGCGGTCGTGCCAGGTCCCGTGCCGGTGAGCGGATCGCTCGCGAGCATCCCGGCGCCCTGCTCCCAGACCGCCAAGCGTGCCTCCGCTGTCGAGGGCAGGCGCACATTCGCACCGATGACCAGGCCCGCGGCAAGAGCCACGGTCACCGCCGTGGCCGCGATGACGACACGGCGCCGTGACCGAAGGACCGGGATTACGAGATAGACGCCGATGGCGACCAGGACACCGGCAATACCGATGACGCCGCCGCTCAGCACGACGGCGGGAATCGCGGCGACCACGAGGAGCCGAGCGAGCCAGCGGTCGAGGGGATCCGCGCCGAGCCATCGGATGACCGGCATCGTGAGGAGCACGAGCACGGGGATCGAGTTGCCGACGAGCCACACGAAGCTCCGCGTCGGCTCGGCGGGGGGTGGCCAGCCGGCCTCCACGATCCACGTCAGCGCCTCCGCCGACCATGCGATGACGAGCGCAGTGAGCCACGCGGTCACCGCGGTAACGATTCCCCGCGCGACGTAGGTTCTGGTGTCCCGGCTCATCGCCGCGGCGACCACGAAGAGCGCGGCCGCGCCGGCGGCGAAGCCCGCGGTCTCGAGGCTCATCCACGGGACCCGGCTGGCGAGCGAGCTGATCCCGTAGGAGGCGAGCACTCCGGCGACGGCCCAGGCCACGGTCGCCGGCAGCGCGGGCCGCGCGATCATCGCCCAGACAAGGACGGGCAGGACCCAGAGGAGGTGGAGGATCGGCCGGACCTGCGCGCTGGACGCGAGCATCGTCCCCGCCGCGCCGACGAACAGGATGACCCATAGCTGCAGCCCCATCCGTCCGAGCGCGACGCGGGTGGGTGCGACCGTCGCCGCGCGAGTGGCCTGGGCGGTCATCTTGGTCGTGTCCACGCCCAGAGGCGGTGCGTGCGTGGCAGGCCTCCGACGAGGCCAGCGCTCAGCGGGCCGGGCAGCTTGAGCGCCGCGTCGAGGAGCGGCAGGAACGGCGCAAGCCGGTACTCGCCGTTCGGCGGCCTAAGCGCCGCCGCGAGCTCCGACCCGCTCACCGCGAGCACGTTTCGGTTCCAGGGCTTGCGCCATCGGAAGTCGTAGATCGCGAGCATCCCGCCCGGCCGGGTCACGCGCCACATCTCCGCCACGAGCGCGGCACGGCCCGCGCGGTCCCGGATGCTGGAGAGCACCAGCGAGGCGGTGACGAGGTCGAACGATCCGTCGGGAAACGGGATCTCGAAGCCCTCGACCTGCGCAATCGAGGCGCCTGGGAGCGCGCGGCGCGCGGCCTCCGCCCGATCGTCCAGGAGCTCAGTCCCGAACAGCCGCTCCTCGGCCACGCCGAGTGAGCGCCAGCGCTCGAGATCCGAGCCGCGACCGCATCCGACGTCGCACACGGTGAGCGTGGCGAACGGTGGCAGCGTCGCGCGGACGAGCTGCTCCACGAGCTGTCGGCGCTCGGCGACGAGCATCTCGCGTCCGCCGCTCGGCCGCCAGGAGGCCTCGCCGAAGTACGACCGGATCCGCTGAGCCTCTCCCGTTGTCGGGTCGGCCATCACGTGGCGGGCGCGGGAGTCGGGGTGAGCGCGCCAACCAGCGCTCGACGGGTCGCATCGCCATCACCGCACTCCGCGACCGATTCGAGCTCGCGCGCCGCGGCTGCGAGCGCCGCCTCGGTGCCGCCGCCCGCGGGCTTCGCCAGGAGGAGAAACGGGTAGCTCGTGGGGAGGCGCTCCTCGTCCTCGCCGAAGAGCTGCTCCTCCAGCTTCTCGCCCGGTCGCAGGCCGGTGAACGACGATCGGGATGTCCTTGTCGCCGCTGGAGACCGAGAGGCGAATCAGCTCCCGCGCGAGGTCCACGATCCGGATCGGCTGGCCCATGTTCAGGACGTGGATGTCGCCGCCGTCGCCGACCGCGCCGGCGAGCAGGATGAGGCGCACGGCCTCCGGGATGGTCATGAAGTAGCGGGTCATGTCGGGGTGCGTGACCGTCACCGGGCCGCCGTCGGCGATCTGCTGCCGGAAGAGCTCGAGCACGCTGCCCTGGCTGCCCATCACGTTGCCGAAGCGCACGACCACGAATCGGCCCTTCGCCTCGCGGCCGATCTCGCGCACGATCGCCTCGCCGATGCGCTTCGTGGCGCCCATGACCGAGGACGGGTCGACCGCCTTGTCGGTGCTGATGAAGATGAAGCGCCTCGACGCCGTGCTTCGCGGCGGCCTCGGCCACGAGCCGCGTGCCGCGGACGTTGGTCCAGCACCGTCGGCGGCGGGGTTCGCCTCCGACAGCGGCACGTGCTTGTGCGCGGCGGCGTGGAAGCACGACCTGCCGGCTGGTGCTCGCTCGAAGCACGCGCTCGACCTCGGCCGGCTCGGTGACGTCGCCGAGCACCGGGACGACCTCGACGCCGGGGAAGCGGCGGCGCAGCTCCTCGTCGACGTAGAACAGCGGCGTCTCGGCCCGCTCGAACAGCACGACCTTCGAGGCGCCGAAGGCGGCGACCTGGCGGCACAGCTCCGAGCCGATGCTGCCGCCCGCCCCGGTGACGAGCACGGTGCGGCCGGCGACCAGCGCGCGGATCGGCTCCTCCGGGATCTCCTGTCGGCTCGCGGCGGAGGAGGTCCTCCACTCGCACCGGCCGGACCCGGTTGACCGAGACGGTGTCGTCGAGCAGCTCCTGGACGCCGGGGAGGGTGCGGACCGCAACTTCGGCGGCGTCGCACAGCGCCACGATGCGCCGCAGCCGGACGCCGCCGATGCGTGGCATGGCGACGATGACCTCCGCGACCTCGCGATCGGCGACGACCCGCGGCAGGTCCTCGCCGCGACCGACCACCTCGAGGCCGTAGATGCGCTGGCCGCGCTTGCGCTCGTGGTCGTCGAGGAAGCCGACCGGCTCCAGGCGCAGCATCCGGTTGCGGCGCATCTCGCGGGCGAGCTGCGCACCGGCCTCGCCGGCGCCGTAGATGAGCACCGGCCGGGGTGGCCCGGCGAGCTCGGCGGGCGGGCGCCGGGTCGACGTCCTCCTGCCGGATGCGCGACGCGAACCGGATGCCGCCGAGCACGAGAAGCGAGAGGAGGAACTCGATGAGGATCGCGCGGCGCGGGAAGCCGATGGATCCCGGGAAGCCCGAGGGCTGCATGACCACGAAGATCAGGCATCGTCATGATCAGCGACCCCGCGGCGAGCGACGAGACGACGAGCGCCACGTCGGAGACGGTCGGGTAGCGCCAGACGCGGAGGTACGCGCCGGCGATCAGGAACATCGCCGGGCGCACGATGGCGGCGAGCGGCACGAAGACCCAGTACGTGGCCGACCGCGGCGAAGATGTTGTTGCGGTCGATGCGCAGGCCGACCGCGAGCGCCGCCGCGAGCGCGGCCAGGATGGCGTCGAGCAGCAACGGGCCCGGACGGGCCGCCGCCAGCCGCTCCGCGAACGTGTAGCGCCGGGGCCGCGTGCGGGCCCGTCGCGTCCGCCGCCCAGGATCGCCGACTGCGGTGCGGGCCAGGATGCGCGAGGTCGCGGCGCAGGGTGTAGCGCGCGGACGTAGTCGAGGTCGATCGCGAGCTTGGCGTGCATGAGCTGGCGCTCGTACACCGCGTCGAGTCGCCGACGAGCTCCTCCTCCTCGTCGATGTAGGCGACCTGCGTCGGGCCGGTGATGCCCGGGCGCATGGAGAGGACCTCGCGCTCCTCGGGACGCCACCGCTCGACGTAGCGCGGGCGCCTCGGGTCGGGGCCCGACCAGGGTCATCTGCCGGCCAGGACACGTTCACGAGCTGCGGCAGCTCGTCGAGCTTCGTGCGGCGCAGGAACGCGCCGACGCGCGTCACGCGGAAGTCGAACGCGCCGGTGACGGCCGGTCCGGCGTGCTCGGCCCCGCGCGCCATGCTCCGGAACTTCCACATCGTGAAGTCGCGCCCGTCGCGCCCCACCCGTCGGGCGCCGTAGATCGCCCGGCCCGGAGGAGTCGAGGACGACGGCGAGGGCGATGGCCACGCCCACGGGCAGCAGCACGACGAGCGCGGTCGTGCCCGACGACGAGGTCGATCGCGCGCTTGACGAGCGCCTGCCAGGGTCGCATCGGCTTTATCAGACCTGCACCGGCTGTCGCGCCGACTCGCAGATCTCGAGCAGCGTCGCCGCCACCCGGTCGACCTGCGCGTCGGTCATGTCCGGCCAGATCGGCAGCGAGATCGATCGCTCGAAGATCGCCTCGGCGACCGGGAAGTCACCCGCGCGGTAGCCGAGCTCGCGCTGGTACTGCGGGTGGAGGTGCAGCGGGATGAAGTGAACCGATGCGCCGATGCCGGCCTCGGCCAGCCGCTCGATGACCGCGCCGCGGTCGATGCCCAGCGCCTCCAGGCGCAGCCGGACGACGTACAGGTGCCAGGCGTGCCGGTCACCCTCGCGCCGTGGCGGGACCGCGAGCAGGTCGCTTCCGTCGAAGGCCGCGTCGTAGCGGGCGGCAACGCGCGTCCGCGCGTCGGTCAGCTCGTCCAGCCGACTCGAGCTGCACCAGGCCGATGGCGGCGGCGAGGTCGGTCAGGTTGTACTTGAAGCCGGGCTCGATGACCTCGTAGCGCCACGTGCCGCCGGCGCCGTAGCGGTTCCAGGCGTCGGCGCTGATGCCGTGCAGGCGCATCGTCCGCGCACGCGAGGCGATGGCGTCGTCGTCGGTGACGAGCATGCCGCCCTCGCCGCCGGTGGTCATCGTCTTGGTGGCGTAGAAGCTGAAGGCGGCCGCGTCGCCGAGACGCCCAGTCGGAATGCCGGCAACGTCGGCGGGGAGGGCGTGCGCGGCGTCCTCGATGATCCGCACGTTCGGCCGCGACGGCGCCCCGGACGTCGACCGCCTGGCCGGCGAAGTGGACCGGCATCACCGCGCGCGTTGCATCGGTCAGGCGCTCCGCGATGGCTGTGGGATCGAGAAGGTCGTCCTCGCCCACGTCGACGAGCACCGGCCGCGCGCCGAGGTAGGCGCATACCTCGCCGCAGGCCGTGAAGGTGTAGGTCGGGACGACGACCTCGTCGCCGGGCCGGACGCCGACGGCTTCCAGCGCCAGGTGCAGCGCGGCGGTCGCGCTGTTGACGGCCAGCGCGTGGCGAACCCCGAGCCGCTCCGCAAACGCCGCCTCGAAGGCGTGCGCGCGCGCGCCGGTGGTCAGCCAGCCGGACCGCAGCACCTCGGCCGCGGCCGCGATCTCGGGCTCGCCGATGGAGGGCCGGTGGAAGGGAATCGGTGTCGAATCGTCCATGCGTAGAGCCCGTACGTACCCAGCCCGAGGCTAGGAAGCGTGGTGCGGGGCGTCAACGGTACTGGGGTCCTGCCCGAGCACGCGCTCGAGGTCCGCGAGCCACGCGTCCGTCAGGGCCGGCCACGCGAGGTGCGACTCCACGTAGCGCCGCCCGTTGGCACCCATCCGCGCGGCCTCCTCGGGATCGTTGACCAGGCGTCGGATGGCGGCAGCGAGCGCGCGCGGATCCTCCGGTGGGGTCACGAGGCCCGCCTCGGCCGCACGGACCAGCGCCGCGCCCTCTCCCGCCCCCGAGTAGATGACCGGCCTGCCACAGCCCATCACCGCAAGGGCCTTCGCCGGTCGCGCGCCCTCCATCAGCGACGAGTTCCGCAGCGTCGCGAGCCCCGCGACCGCCTGCCCGTAGAGCGGCGCGATCTCAGCCTGCGGGACGGGCGGCAGGAAGCGGACGTTCGTCGTCCCGCGCTCGGCGGCCAGCTCCTGGATCCGCGCCTTGTCCGATCCGGCGCCGACGAGCACCACCTTGACCTCCGGTGCCAGCTCAGCCGCCGCGACCACCGTGTCGAGCGCCTGGGCATAGCCGTGGTTGCCCGTGAAGAGCACGAGCGGGCCGTCGGGCAGCCCGTGGCGGGTGCGGACCGCCGGATCGGGATCGGTGGGGCGGAACTGGGCGAGGTCCACGCCGTTCGGGAGGAACAGCGCCTTGTGATCGGGCACGCCCTTGCGCTCGACGAGCGCCTCGCGGATGCCCTCGGTCACCGCGGTCACGGCGGTCGCGCGGGCGTACAGCCACCGTTCGAGCCGCTCGGCGGCGCGGAGGGCCGGCCCGTCGCTCAGGACGCCGAGGTCGCGCACCGAGTCGGGCCACAGGTCCGAGACGTTCAGCACGAACGCCGCGCCGGCGCGCCTGGCGGCCATCCATCCGGACACGCCGAGGAAGAGGGGCGGCGACTCGACGAATACGACGTCGGGACGCCCGGCGACCAGCGCGCTCACCAGGCCGGTGGCCGCGAAGGACAGGTAGCTCGCCAGGCGCCTCGCACCCACGCCGGTGGCGGTGAGCAGCCACGTCCGGCGCACGGGGATGCCGTTCAGCACCTCGCGGCGGCCCAGCAGGCGCCGGTCGGCCTCGTCCAGCTTTCCGCCAGGGTAGTTCGGGAGGGCGGTGACGACCTCGACCTCGTGCCCCGCGCGCTGGAGCTGTCCCGCAAACGCGGAGAGCCGCGCCTGCGCCGCACCGATCTCGGGGGGTAGTACTGGGTGAGGATAAGGAATCGCACAGCCGGCCTCAGATCGCCGCGCGCCGGGGCGCGAAGTCGCGGGCGGCCAGCGTGATGATGATCCCGGCCAGGGAGAGCGCCAGCGCCCAGCGCGACAGGCGCGTGTCGGGATCGGCCGCGATGGACACTTGGAGCACGAGCGCCACAGCGATCGCGCCGAGCCCGACCAGTCCGATCAGGGGTGCGCGGTACGCCACGTCACCGCGCACGCTCAGCAGCAGGATGCTGAAGCTCACCAGCCGCCCCAGCACGGCCGCCGGCCCCACGGCCGCGATCCCCAACATGGGGACCGCGACGATCGTCGCCACCACCTGCACGAGCGCGCCAGCGATCGACGCCGCCGCAACGCGCCCGCCGCGGTCCGCGATCCCGGCGGCGACGACGAGCACGTACTCGGTTCCCGCCAGGGCGGCAGCGAGCGCCAGGCCGGGGAGGATCACCGCGGCGCCCTCGTATCCGCCGCCCGCCACGAGGCTCGTGAGCTCAGGGCCAAGTGCCGCCAGCAGCAGTGCGGTCGCCACGGACGCGGCGCCGTAGCCCGCCAGCGCGCGGGCAAACAGCCGGGAGGTCTCCGGACCGCGCTCGCGGGCCAGGCCCAGCGGGCCCCACGCCATGGAGAACGCAGCGCCGACCAGGGTGAGGAGGCTCGCCAGGCGCAGCGCCACCCCGAAGCTCGCGACGGCCGCGATCCCGACGACGTTGGCGAGGGTCGCGCGCACGATCCACTCGGCCAGCACGAAGGCGGTCACGAAAGGCAGGAAGCGGACGCCACCGGCCGCGATCGAACGGCCGACCGCCCGGTCCGGCGCGGTTCGCAGGACGCTCGCGGAGGCAACCGCCGCCGCAAGCAGACCGATCACGCTGCCGCCGATGAACCCGAGCACTACCCCGCTCGGCCCGAACCCGAGCAGCACCAGCAGCACGGCGAGCCCGAGCTGCGCGCCGAGGTCGATGAGTGACAGCACGGCAAACGTTCGAGGGCGCGACAGGATGCGCTGCGTCTGGGCCAGCGCCATCTGGACGGCGCTCACCGGCACGAGCACGAGCGCCAGGACAGCCAGGGTTGTCGCCGAGCCGTCGCCCCAGGCGTACTCGGCCAGCAGAGAGCTCGCCGGCAGCAGGACGGCCGCCACGAGCGCGCTGGCGATCGCCACCACCCACACGTACGAGCTCACCGTGCGCAGCCGCGCTTCGGGGTCCGCCAGCGCATGAAGCCGCGTCGCGGGGATGTCGGCGGAGAGAAGTGCGACGAGCGTCAGCAGCGCGGCGGTCGACGTGGCGAGGTCGACGAGCCCGTATCCCTCCGGGCCCAGCGTTCGCGTGAGGATCGGGACGGTGAGGAGGGCGAGCGCCTTCGCGAGCGCGGCGGAGACGCCATACCAGGCGGTGTCCCGCACCAGCCTGCGGCGGATCCCACCATCGGTCACGTCGTGCCCTCGCTGCTCGCCCCCGGTTGTGCCCTCACCATAGGCCGGGCCTCATCGCCTCCGCACGATGCGGGTGCGCTTTGACGAGTAAAGCGAGCGTCCATAGCATGCGGCTATGCCCCATTCGGCCCCCGACTCTCTTCCGAGCTGCCGATGACGCGGCGCGGAACGCGGCGCCGCGGCGGACCGGATCACGAGGCGGCCATCGGCGGGGCAGCCTACGCCCGCCATCGGCGGATCCATCGGTCTCGCAGCCACCCGCGCCCACGCGTGCTCCAGCTCCTTGCGACCGGCGGCACGGGCGGCGCGCAGGAGAGCTACTCCGGGCTCCTGCTGCGGCTCGACCGCGCGAAGTACGACGTGCGAGCGGTGTCGCTGAGCGCCGGGAATGCCGTGCAGCGCCTGCGTCGGCTGGGCGTGGCGGTCGAGGTCATCGACGCTGCCGATGACGAGGCGGCCGTCCGCGAGCTCGCCGCGTACCTGCGCCGCAACGAGATCGACCTCGTGCACGCCCACATGTACCGCGCCGAGGTGATCGGGACCCGGGCGGCGCTGGCCGCGGGCACGGCGGTGATCATGGCGACGGTCCACTCGAGCCGCGTCCGCTCGGACGAGGACGTCGCCACCCTCGCCGGCCTGACGGAGCACATGGACCGCCTGATCGTGCCGTCGTCGAGCATCGAGGCCAAGGTGCGCGCCGAGCGACGCGACACTCGCTACAGCGTGATCCCGAACGGCGTCGACCTCGACCGATTCTCGGCGCCGACGCCCGACTGCGGGCTCCGCGAGGAGCTCGGCATGCCGCCCGACGGCCTGCTGCTGGGGATCGTGGCGCGCCTCGAGGCGGAGAAGGGGCATCGGTTCCTGATCGCCGCCATGCCCGACATCCTCGCCGCGGCGCCGCGCACGTGGCTCGCGATCGTCGGCGAGGGCTCGCTCGGCGGACGAGCTGCGCGCCCAGGCAGCCGCGCTCCCGGCTCCCGCGCGTGATCGGGTCGTCTTCACCGGGCGCCGCGAGGACGTGTCCGCCATCACCGCGGACCTCGACGTGGCCGTCCTGCCGTCACTGCGCGAGGCGCAGGGCATCTCGCTGCTGGAGGCCATGGCGCGACGCGTTCCCGGTGGTCGCCTCCGCGGTGGGCGGCATCCCCGAGGTGGTGACCGATGGCGTCGACGGCCTGCTGGTGCCGCCCGGCCGACCCCGCCGCGCTCGCGGCTGCGGCCGACCCGCCTGCTCACGGATCCCGCGCTGCAGGCAGCGGCTCGGCGAGGCCGGCTACCGCACGGTGGCGGAGCGGTTCAGCATCGACGCGCAGGTGCGCCGCATCGAGGAGCTGTACGACGAGGAGCTGGCCCGGGCGGGCGTGGTGAGCGCGATTCCCCAGGAGCCGATGCCCGTCGGGGCACCGGATGGGCGAGCCGCGCTTGAGGTCCCCCCGCTCTAGACGGTTCGGGTCGTGTCCCGGTCCGCGAGGCTGAGGATCGCCATCAGCAGCAGGTAGATCAGCAGCCAGCCGATGAAGGCGACCACCGCGGCGATGTCGAACACGATCCCGCCGCCGGGCTGCACGTTGTCGAACGCGAAGATGCCTCGGAACGGCGCGACGAACGGCTCGGTCACTCCGTACACGAAGTCGACGATCTGGTTCGACTGGTTCGCGACCAGCAGGAACAGGATGACGCGGATCGCCAGCAGCACGGTGAGGATGCTGAACAGCAGCGTGAGGACGCGGCGCGCCCAGTACATCGGCCCGCGAGCGGGCTCGGCGTAGGTCGGCGCGGTGGAGGCCGCATTCACGTTCACCGGCCCACCGACCGGCTGCGCCGGCGGGACGTATCCGGTGGCGACCGGACGCTCGCGCTCCACGTAGGTCTGCCGCTCGACCACGCGGGTCTCGTCGGAATGGTCGTGGTCGTGGCCCGGATCGTTCGGATCGTCGTGGCGATGATCGTGGGTCATGTCTCGGAACTACCTCCCTCGCGGCTCGTTCGGGCGTGACGCCCGACCCTCCCCTGGGTGCACCTACTATGCCAGCGCGGCTCTAGGCCCCGTCCGGCTCGGCCGCGAAGCCCTCTTCCCCGATCAGCGGGACGAACACGACGGCCTCGTGGCTCGGTCGTGCGGTAGCCCTCTTCCGACCGCTCCACGACCGTGAGGAGCTGGCGCTGGCGGCTGCCGACTGGGATCACCAGGCGTCCTCCATCGACTTCGAGCTGCTCCTGCAACGTCTTGGGCACGGAAGGGCCTCCGGCGGTGACCAGGATGGACCGATACGGCGCACGCGCCGGCCAGCCCTGCGTGCCGTCGCCGACCACGACCTCCACCCGATCGCCGTATCCGGCGGCCGGCGAGCCGCCTGCGCGCACCCTCCGCGAGCTCGGCGTGGCGCTCGATGCTGGTCACGCGCGCGCCCATTTCCGCCAGCAGTGCGGCCTGGTACCCCGAGCCGGTCCCCACCTCGAGCACGGGTGCGCCCGCCCATCCGCCCGGCGGCCGCGCGAGATCGGTCATCACCGCCACCACGTATGGCTGGGAGATCGTCTGGCCCGCGCCTACCGGGAGGGCGTGGTCGCCGTACGGCGCGTCGCTGTCGACGAAGGCATGGCGCTCCACCGTGCGGAACGCGCGAAGCAGCTCGGCATCGGAGATGCCGCGCGCCTCGATCTGCTCAGCGACCATGCGCAGCCGATCACGCTCGAGGCGATCGGTGGGCGTGCCGGGCTCAGGCTCGCGCTGCCGCCGGAAGAGCGGCCAGCGCATCGGTCAGGCGGTGTCGCGCCTCAGGCGCCGGCGCCGGATGCCGTTCGCGGGCGGGGGCTCGCGGCGCGGCGCGCGGGACGTGGTGCGTCGTCCGCATCGGCTCCGTTGTCGGTCGCGCCTGCGCCGGACTCGTACGTGCCGAGCGTCGCGGCGTCGAGGACGTCATTGAGCAGGCGGTCCGCCTTCTCGCGGACGAGGCGTCGAGTCTCCTCGCCACTGCGCGGAGCCAGGAGCACGCCGACCGCCAGACCGACGAAGAAGAAGCGGATTGCGATCCGCACGCGGCTGAACATGGGCTTGAGGATCCCTCGTGCGTGTGCCGTTACGGCGTGGGAAGGCAAGAAGGATACCACCGGCTCGCCGCGGCTCCCTTGCGCCGCTCCTGGCACGGCGCGCCTGCCGGTGGCTCAGGATCGGCTTTCGGACGGCCTCCGCCGGAACGCGACATCGAGCCCGAGGGCGATCCAGCCGATCCCGTTGAGGGCGACGCCGATGAGCGCCAGGGAATAGAAGATCGTGGGGGCGTCGGCGGTGCCGGTCCACCCAAAACGACTCAAGCCGGTGACCGCCAGCACGGACCCCACGGCCAGCGCCAGCGCGCCCCAGCGAGTAACCGCTCCCAGACGAAGGGCCACCAACCCAAACGCGGCGTCGCCCAGCCACATGACGATCGCGGCGATGTCGTATGCGAGGCCCCCGGTGGGGCCGGACGCCGGGGTGCCGAGGATGGTCATCACCAGGAAGGACGCGTTGCCGAGGAACGCCGGAATCGCGGCCGACCACGCCAGCAGCGGAGCGGCCGAGGCCTGGCGCCGATGCACACCGATGATGATCGCCATGGCCCCCAGGTTGAAAACGCTCAACCGAACGACGTTCAGCCCGCCGGGGAACGGCACCCCGAGGAAGACCACGATGAGGATCAGGCCACCCAGGATGCCGAACAGGCCGAGCACCCGACTCGAGAGGGAGGGCGCGGTGGTGAGCGAGTGAGCCACGGTTCGGTTCCTCCGTACGCGCTCGGACGCGGCCGTGACGGCCACGTCGCCGAGCGCCTTGAGCCAGGTCACTGCGGGCCCGATCGGAGCTCCGCCGGTCCGTGCATCGCGGAGCTGATCGCTGAAGAGCTGGACCATCTCGTCCGAGAAGCGCTGCCGGAACTCCGGGGGGTAGAGGCGCAGGAGCCCGCGGTACGCGCGCTGCTGACCCGCCTCCCGCGGAATCACCCGACTGCCTCCAGGGCCCACCCGCGTGCGGCCCGCACAAGCGTCTCGAAGCGCCGAACCTCCGCCGCCGCCGCCGCGCGTCCCATCCCCGTGAGGCGGTAGTAGCGGCGGCGCTGATCGTCGAGATCGGGGTCTGGGCGCTCGTCGCGCTCCTCGATCAGGCCGTCGTCGAGGAGGCGCCTGATCGTGGTGTAGATGCCGCCGGGCCCCAGCCGGGTGGCGCCATCCGTCATGCGCGCGATCTCCTGCATGATCGCGTACCCGTGGCGCTCCTCCGGGCCGATGGCCAGGAGAACGTGAATCGCCGTGCGGGACAGCGGCGGGGTCCGGCGCGGCTCCTCGGCGGCTTCCATGGCCCGGACTATATCAGCCTCTGATGTAGTGTCAATAGACAGAGAGCGCTGCGGCGCCTACTCCTCGAGGCCGTACTCCCGGATCTTGGCGTAGAGGAGGCGGCGGTAGATGCCGAGCTCCTCGGCGGCCTTGGTGCGGTTGCCGCCGGCACGCGCCAGGGCCTCCTTGATGAGCTGCCGCTCGAGGGCCGCCACGCGCTCCTTGAACGCCCCGCCAGCTGCGTCGCCGTTCGAGGAGCCCCCACCATTGGAAGAGGCACCGGCGGCGGCCTCGTCCGCATCGGTCAGGGCCTCGTCGCGCTCCAGCTCGTCACGACGCTCCGTGAGGGCGTCGTCGTCCTCCTCGAGCTTGTTGCGGCGCTTCACGAGGCGTGCGCGGTCGCGGGACTCGCGCTGGTCGTTGAACGGCAGGTGCTGCTCGGTGATGGGGTTGCCGCGCGACAGGACCACGGCGCGCTCGATGGCGTTTTCGAGCTCGCGCACGTTCCCCGGCCAGTCGTAGTCCAGCAGGCGCTTCAACGCCGCGTCGGTGATGGTGGTGGGTATGGCGGTCGTGGCGTATCGGTACTTCGCCAGGAAGTGCTCGACGAGCGGCGGGACGTCCTCCATGCGCTCGCGCAGCGGTGGCATGTGGATGTGGATCACGTTCAGGCGGTAGTAGAGGTCCTCGCGGAACTTGCCGTTCTCGACCTCCTCCGCCAGGTTGCGGTTCGTGGCGGTGATGACGCGGATGTCGATCTTGATCGGCGTGTTGGAGCCGATGCGCTCGAACTCCCGCTCCTGGAGGATGCGCAGCAGCTTCGTCTGCGTGCCGAACGTCATCTCGCCGATCTCGTCCAGGAAGATCGTGCCCTTGTTCGCCATCTCGAATCGGCCCTTGCGCATGGCCATCGCCCCGGTGAAGGAGCCCTTCTCGTGGCCGAACAGCTCGGTCTCGAGCAGCGACTCGGGCAGGGCGGCGCACGACACCTTGATCATCGGGTGCGGGTTGCGCTTGCTGGCCTTGTGGAGGGCCTCGGCGACGAGCTCCTTGCCGGTGCCGGACTCGCCGGTGATGAGGACGGTCGCATCGGCCGATGCGACCTTGCCGATGAGCTTGTAGACCTCCAGCATCGGCTTCGAGGAGCCGACGATCCGCTCGCGCTCCGCCGCGTTCTTGCCGAGCTCCAGGCGCAGCGCGGAGACCTCCGACGACATGTCCGCGTGCTCGAACACGCGGCGCAGGGTGGCCAGCAGGTCCTCGATCTCGAACGGCTTGGTGACGTAGTCGTAGGCGCCCTGCTCCATGGCCTTGATGGCGGTCGAGGACCCGCCGAACGCGGTCATCACGATCACCTCGAGCTCGGGGTGCTCGCGCTTGAGCGTCTTCAGCACGCCGATCCCGTCCTGGTCGGGCAGCTGCACGTCCATCATCACGAGGTCGGGCAGGTTCTTCGTCACCGCGGCGATCGCCTCCGCACCGGTCTTCGCGGTCTTGACGCCGTACTTCTCCTCCGTGAGGAGGTCGGTCAGGAGGCTGCGGAGGTCCGCGTCGTCATCGACGACGAGTACGGATCGCTGGGCTTCGGCCAATGAGTTCCTCCGTCCGCTCGGGGGCCGGGTCCGCTTGGAACCTCGGCGGCTGCGCAGTATAGGCCAAGCGTCCGCATTCCGTACAGACGCGCGTTGACCGTGTGCAACGATCACGCTCAAATTCCACGCCGGGTCCTTCCAGCGGAACCTAACGGCCAAGTTCGCTTCGCTAACGGCCGCTCGCTGGCCTCGCGGTCGCGCCAGGGGGACACTTCCGCCAACTACGGGCGCCCAACGGCATGAAGGTGGCCGTGAGGTCCCCGAATCAGAACCTGCGGTCAGTTTCCGCTGGGCGAGGGCTCGACGGACGCGGACGGCTCAGCAGAGGCCGATGCAGAAGCCGATGCCGACGCCTCAACAGATTCGCCGGCCGACACGCTCGGCAGCGGGATTGGCGTCGGGTCGGGGATGAGCCTCGATGGAATCCCGAGCACGGACAGCACCAGGATCAGGACGAAGATGCCGATGACGGTCAGGATCCACGGCCGCGCCAGCCGGTCCTCGCGCTCGGGCAGCGACCCGCGATAGCCGGGAGCGCGCGTCGGATCGGTCTTCGTCATTCGCTCGTCGTCTCTCCGGGTTGGTCAGTCGTTCTCATTCGCGCCTCCGCGGCCGCGATCCCGCGCCGCATGCCCGCGACCCGCGTGCGTCCCCGCTCGGCGGCTCTCGTGGCGCCGACCGCCACGGTCCACGCCAGCAGCGCCAGCGATCCGAGGACCACCAGCGTCACTCCGACCACGGCCAGATCCAGGATCAGTCCCACGGGCGCCGAAGGCTAGCAGATGGACTCAGTTGGGAGCGTTGCGACCCGGTGTGGCGGACGCGCCCTGTCCGCTCTGAACGTGCCAAGTTCTCATGGGGTGAGCGTTACGCGGGGGTGAGGCGTGCGAATGGTCAGATCGGCCCGCTGGCGGTCACCTGGTGAGAATTCGGACGGTCCAGCGCCCGATCGCCTGCATAGCGCTCACGTGGTGAGAATTCCGACCAGTCCGGCTCAGTAGGCGCGCTCGAGGTCCGGGAACATCGGGAAGTGCTTCACGTTGAGCGTCACGAGCCTGGCGCCGACGGAGCCCGCGGCGGCCGCGATCAGGTAGTCGGCCGTGTCAATCCCGCTGTGCGACGCGCGGTAGCGTCGCGCCAACTCTCCCGCAGCATCGGCCACCGCCGCGTCGATCGTGATCCACGAGATGATCTCGAACAGCGAGGCCATCGGCTCGCGCTCGTGCGAGCGAACTCCCGCGAGGACCTCAGTGCGCGTCGGGACCGCAGCCCAGACTCGATCCTCCTCGCGAAACAGCCTCTCCAGGAGAGCCGAGGCGCGCGTATCCGCCCGAAGGTGGTCGACGAAGATCGGCGTGTCGATCAGGACGCTCACGGCGCGTCGGTGTCGGCACCCGTCTCGCCACGCGAGCTCGCGTCGGCCAGGCGGCTCGCCGACCGGAGTTCAGCGACGTACTCCTCGCCGCTTACCTCCATGTCGCGCCACAGGCCGGCCGTGGCACGCAGCGCGGCCGACACTCGATCGGCATCGGGCTGTCCGCCGTATCGCTCGGTGATCGCCTCGCGAATCAGGTGTGACCTCGTGGTGCCGGTGCGCTTGGCCTCGGCGTCCAGCGCAGCCGCCTGGGCCCGCGTGAGGTAGATCTGTGTCCGCTCCACGATGTACGTATACATCGCGAAGCCGACCAAGGTCAAGCTGCCCTGACCGCTGCGTCTCGGTTCGTGTATGTGGCTAGGCCTTAGGTCATGCTGGCAGCGGGCCCCCGCACGGGCACCATGCAGCTGTGATCCTTCGCATTGCCCTGGACGTGTTTCACGTCGCTCTCGTCGCGTGGTTCTGGCTTCACTGCGCACGCCCACGTCTCATAGCCCGTGGAGCGACGCCCCTCGCCCACCGGCTGGTCCTTGGCACCACGGTCGTGACGATGGCCGCCCACACGCTGTCCATCGCCGCCGAAATTGCGCAGACGAACGATGCCGCTCTCTGGTTGGTTTCGCGAGTCCTCGCGGCCGCCTGGGTCGTCCTCGTAGCGCTTGGATGGTTGCAGGGCTACGCCCTGCTCCTCCGCGCTACGGGTACGGACTTTCCGCGCCAGAGCCGATGACTTGAGCAACGAACCTGGTGCGGATTCGGAGCAGGTCTTTGCGCCGTATCTCCGCCTTGAACTGATCCTCATCGGCGTGGTCGCCGCAGTGATCCTCGCGACAGCAGTACCCGGACTGATCGCCGCGCCCCTGCTGTCAGATCTGTGGTGGGGGTTGGCGATCGGCCTGATGTTTGGCGTTCCAGGGGTGCTCCTGTTCGACCTATGGGTTTCTGAACAAGTACACGAGCGTCACGATTACTCGAGACGCAGCTGCTCATCGGCTCCTGGGTGGAGGTATTGCTGCGACGGCAACGGGCGATCGCCCGGCATCAAGTGCGCGAGGTGATCCTCACTCCGCCCGTGCACGTCCAATTCATCCTCGACTCCGGACCGTTCACGGTCGATACCAGGTTCTGGCGCTCGCGAGATTACGATGCCCTCGAAAGCGCCTGTGCGCATTTCGATCTGCCGTCGCGTAGGTCACCGCCGCCGGACCCGTGGGCCTCGGCGTGATTGCATAGGACCGGATAAGGCTATGGCGCCGGCTACTTCGTCCAGTGCGGATGACCTTGAGCAGTGGATCAGGCGTGTCATCCAGCGCGCTGGACCGCCGCCTCGACAAGTGGGCCTAGCCGAGGTCGCGAAGCGTGTCTACATGCAACCGTCGAACTTGGTCTTGCTGGGAGTCGCCGCCGTACTTGGCGCTTCCACCGTTGGGGTGGCATTCGCGCCCGGATCGCCGGTGCAGCGACTGGCGATCCAGTCCATTCTCGTGGCTCTGGCTGCCGTATTCCTGTTCGCGCCGCTCGTGCGCAGCTTGAAGATCCGGGGAGCAATGCGGGACGGTCAGTTGCGCAAAGCAATCGTGGAGACCGTTGCCTATCTGCCGCCCCGAGCGACCAGGGAGACCATCGATGCCTACAACCACGGACAGGCGTCGGGGTTGCTAAGACTACGAGGAACACCCCCGACGGAACTGTCCTTCCGGACCGACGCTCGCTGGGCTCCCGAGCTGATCCCTGGCGCCGCCATCGACGTACTTCTTGACCAGTCCGGCACAGAATTGATCCTCCTCGTTGGTCCGAGCAACGACGGACGGATGGAACTACTTCGATGACGTTTCGGGACGACCGGCTCGACATAGTGGCGCTTCCGGCGACGGCGAGCGCCTACCTTCAGTGGTCTCTGCGCCGAGGCGGCCCCTTGAGTCAGCCGGTTGCTGTCGACATCGTTGGCGGCACGTGTTGGACGCTGGCGCCACCGGGGATAGGTGCTCGTTTGGGGGACATGGAGTCAGGTGGATTGTTCACGGATACTCGCGCCCAAGCTAGTGGCATTCAGCCAGTGCCGTCCGACGCTCTGGAGCAATTCGCGCTGTGCCTAGTCCGCATGTGTCAGCAGGGATTTGTCTGCACGATTGAAGACCCGCTCCGCCGCGCCTCCGACCGCTACGAGGGTGTTATCCCGTCCGCGGCTCACGTCGCAGGCGATCGTGTGTACTACATACTCGAGGGGGACTGCTCGCAGCCTGCCGTCGTCGACACGATGCGCGCGGCAATCGCCCACGGACTGAATATCTTGGTTTCAAGCACCGATCCGCGTGGCGGCGGCGTAGCTCCGACTGCCTACCGCCACTCAGTGTTCGCTGTGTTGGTCGTGGCCTACGATCTCGAGAGCATGGTCGTGTGGGAGAGAGCCAGTACCAACCGTCTGCGCGAGGCCATGCGGGCGACCCTCACCAATCTGCCGGCCGAGCACCGGCCGCTGCCACACTGACATCTGGACCCTTTGTCGCGCTTGAGCGCGGACTCTCGACAACCCTAGCGCCTGCGGATCGGTGGTTCTGCTCCGGGCTAACCGAGGCCCAAGCCGCACCGTCGGCATTCACGTGCCGCCCAGCGTCGATCGGGCGGTGACCCTCCCGATGGAGGCAGCAAGTGCCCACCGAGAGAGCAGAAACCGGCGGACGACCGGGTGCGGCTTCGCAGTGTGAGCGTGCCGTCTACCGTGACCGCCATCGGCCTAGCGGGCGTTGCGCATCGAGGGCAGCAGGAGGCCGATGACGCCGGCGGCGGCGCAGATGCCGCCGAAGAGGACGAGCACGGTGCCGGCCCCGATCGCATCGGCGAGGACGCCTGACACGGCCATGGACGCGGCGATGGCCCCGAACACGAGCGCCTGGCGGCTGGAGACCACGCGGCCCATGAGCCGGCCCGGGGTGCGCTGCTGGAACAGGGTGATGGTCGGGATGATGAACAGCATGTTCGTGAGGCCGACCACGAAGAACAGGCCGATGGCGGCCAGCGGATGGGTGACGAGGCCCGCGGCGGCGAGGGCGAGGCCCATGCCGATGAAGCCCGCGATCACCATCGGTCCCTTCGGAAGCCGATCGCCGATGCCGCCGATGAGGATGCCGCCCACCACGCTGCCGAGGGCGATGGCGCCCAGGATCCAGGCGTAGACCTCGACCGGGTCCCAGTTGCCGGTCTCGAGCACCAGCACCGCGTACGGGAACGTGGCGACGATCTCCGCGCCCACCGCCAGCTGCGCGACGGTCGACAGGATGGTGTTCGTGAACAGCTCCGCCTGGTGGGTGAGGAAGCGCCAGCCCTCGCGCATCTCGTTCCACAGACGCGCCGAAGCCGATGGGCGAGGTGGCGCCGATGGATGGGTCGCGCGGCACGCTCACGCCGAGCAGCAGCACCGCACTTACGACGTACGTGGCCGCGTCGATCGCGAAGGCCAGCTCCACCGAGCCGAGGGTCGCGAGAAGGACGCCGGCCAGCGGCAGGCCCACGAGGTCGGCGGCGCCATCGGCGATGCTGCTGGCGGAGTTGGCCGTCACGAGGTCCCGCTCCTTGACGATCTGCGGGATGACCGCCGTCTTCGCCGGGCGGAAGAGGAGCGTGACGGTGGCGATCAGGAAGGCCATCACGTACACCAGCAGCACGTCGACGGTGAGCACGAACGGGACGGAGATCACCAGCCCGGCGCGCACGACGTCGCAGCCGATCATGGTCCAGCGGCGGTCCCATCGGTCCACGAGGGCGCCCGCCAGCGGACCGAGCAGGATGTTCGGCACCGCCGCGGCGGCGAAGGTGAACCCGACCTCGACCGCGGAGCCGGTGGCCTGGTAGACGATGAAGGCCAGCGCCACCTGGTGCAGCCGCTCGCCGAAGAGGCTCACCAGCTGGCCGACCCACAGCAGCGCGAAGCTCCGGTTGCGCGCCAGGCGCAGGTAGGGCGACTGGCGGTGGATGCCGCGCGCATCGGCCTCCTGCGCGGTCATCTCGGCCGGGATGCGGCCGCCACCGGCGAACGGGACGCCACCGCCCATCGGCATGGCGGGAGCCGCGATGGCGGGCATCAGGACCGAGCTGCCGCCCAGCGCCAGGGCGGAGCGCGTGGGCGCATCGGACCGGGTCATGGCGTACACGATGGCCCAGAAGATCCCGAGCGCCAGCAGCAGGTCGCCCAGGCTCACGACGTCGCGGATGACCGGGATCGGCAGGGGCACCACGTCGCCGAGCAGGCCGCCGGAGGCCACGAACTGGGCGATCGTATCGGCCCGCAGGAGCACGTGAAACGGGTCGTTGGCGATCTGCGCCTCGGTGAAGCCGGCCGCGGAGAAGGCGGCGGCCCAGATCGGCATCTGTCCGCCGTTGGCCAGGACGGCGACCAGGTTTGCGCCGATGCCGACCGCGGCGACCTGGAGCCCCGGCACGCGCCAGTTGAACCAGAGCCACACGATGATCAGGCCGTAGCCGGCGATGTAGGTCCAGCCCAGCGGGAGCTGCGAGGTTCAGCTCGCCGATGAGCCCGGTGCCCAGGCGCAGCGCCGAGCGCCACGATGAGCAGGATCGGCCACTTGAGGTTCAGGTCCGCGAGGCGCGGGATCCGCCCGCCCAGGAGCGCGCCGACGATCAGCGCAGCGAGGATGGTGCTAAGAAACATCGTCCGAGGCCAGCACCGGCCTCGCCTTTGCCGCCGCCGTCTCCTCGCGCGCAGCGGCCGCGATCTCCTTGCGCCTGCGCGCGCGAGAGCGGCGGGTCGGCCCCGTGGAGCATGGTCGGCAGCTCGTCGGGCCGATCCGGAGGCCGGCGCAGGATGTCGTCGTCGAGCCCCAGCAGGACCGGCACGATGTCGGGGTCGAACTGGATGCCCGATGAAGCTGGTGAGCTGCTCGGCCGCCTGCTCGTGGGTGAGCGGAATCTTGCGATACGGCCGTGAGCTGGTCATGGCCTCGTACGCATCGGCGATGGTGAGGATGCGCGCGCCGAGCGGGATGGTGAGCGCCTCGATGCCGTCGGGGTAGCCCGAGCCGTTGAACCACTCGTGGTGCGACCTGATCAGCGGCGCCTCGTCCGCCAGCTGGCTCGCCGGCGCCACGATCTCCGCGCCGATGGTCGGGTGCTGGTTCATGAGCATGCCGCTCCTCGCGATCGAGCGGCCCCTCCTTGAGCAGGATGTTGTCGCGGATGCCGATCTTGCCCACGTCGTGCAGGAGCCCCGCCCACTTGATCTTCTCGATCTCGTTCTCCGGCATCTTCATCACGCGGCACATCGCCTCCGCGATGTGGCTCACCCGGCTCGAGTGGTTCCGGGTGTAGACGTCCCGCGCGTCCACCGCCTTGGCCAGCGCCTCGATGGTCTGCTCGAACAGCTCCCGCGTCTCGACGTACCTCGCGTACGCCAGCGCGCGTCGTGAACAGCGGCACGATGAACAGCGGCGTCGACCACCAGCCCACGCCGTTCGGGAGCTGGAACACGATCGCCATCAGCCAGCCCAGCGGCGCCAGGCCCACGAGGTTCGCGGCCACGCCACCGACGTCCTGCGCCCATACGGTCCGCATCGGCACCGCTGTCCGCGCCGCAACGGCTGCGATCGCCAACGACCAGTTCAGCGCGAAGAAGGCCGTGCTGGCAACGAGCGTCGCGCCGAACGCGGCTAGCGGCCGCAGCGCAGGGTCCCGCGGGAACAACGAGGACGATGCCCTGCAAGTACGGCGCCGGAGACACGACCGCAATGACGGCAGACGGTGGTTGAAGAGCGTGCCGTACCACGGGCACCTTGCCCCGAACCTCACGGCTGTCCGTGATGCCGATGAGCGACGCCAGTGCCGCCGCGACAGGGCCCGCCCAGGATCATCACGGCGATCATTGGGGCCGCCGCGACCGAGACGATGCGTGCCGCGGGGCAGTCGAACGGGGAGCGCGCTCGCGACGAAGATTGCGACGGTCCAGAAGACGATGCCGCAGCGCCGCCGATCTCGGGGCGTCTCGGTCGGAAAAAGGAAATAGCCGCCGCAATCAGATGCAATTGCGACGGCTACTGTGACGAGGATAAGACGACGAACGTTGGAATTCACCGGCGACGGCCCAGTAGTACGGTGGCGGCCGGGAGTCTAGCACGCGTCTCCTACCAGCCTCGAACTCCTGCCCCTCCAGCTAGCGCCAGAGCGATGATGCTGGACAGGGTCGAGACCAGCGACGCCAAGACGACCTAGTGCGCTCGCATGCTGATCCTCGTGTAGGCTGGCTACCAGCCCTTAACGAATGCTGTCGCCATCAGAAGGTGCCCTCTTCTGTCCGGAAAATGACTACAACCGACACACTCCGTGACGGAAGGTCGGTTGCACTACTGCTCCCCAGTCCGCCTAAGTGCCCAAGTTCGGCCGGTGGATCACTGCATCCCGGGTTCCGCCGAAGTACTTTAGTACTACGACGTTGTGTGCACCTTACGCCCGCAGTCCACCACAAGTCAAGCGTTTCGCTGTGTTTGCGAGGATTGAGTCAAGT
This sequence comes from uncultured Chloroflexia bacterium, assembly GCA_963840205.1. Taxonomy (GTDB): domain Bacteria; phylum Chloroflexota; class Limnocylindria; order QHBO01; family QHBO01; genus JACDBZ01. The sequence continues at coordinate 287,373 of CAWIXZ010000010.1, read as the reverse complement.
TGAGGTTGACTCGGGCTTGGCTACGAAGTTAGCCAAGTCTGCAGATGGCTCTTCCTCAAAGTCCGCTCGGAGGCGCTGTGCATAGCGCAACACGAGATCACGTGCGGCGATTCGCTGTCCTGAAGCGGACAGGTTGCGCGCGAGCGCGAGTGTCGCCGCCTCGTCGTAGGGGTCTAAACCGAGGAGGGCGCGTCCCGCGAGCAAGGCAACCTCGAGATCGAAGGCAGCTGTCTCCGATCGCGCGATCGGCAGGAGTGCCGCCCGGATGTCGCTGTGAGTCTGCATCTGCTGCTGGGCGGCCCAGTCCTCGTATCGAAGGTCGGCGAGGAACTCACCGCGTACGAGCTCGACGGCGCGACGTGCCAGGGCCTGGCGCTGGGTCCAATCCGTCGTAACTAGCTTCCTCGTGATACGCCGGAATTCCCCGAGATCGGTGTTGACCAAGTCACCGTTCAGTGCCACGACTTCTGAGGTGCTGATTACGTACTCCGGACTATCGCCGCCGTGGTAATTGGGATCGATGTACCGCCGCAACTGAAACACCGTTTGGTTGAGACTGTTGACCCCGGAGTCTGCATCGGCGGCGGGCCAAATGATCTCAATAGCCATGTCGCGGGTTAAGTTCTTGTGGGCGTGCGCGGCCAAGACACCGAGTAGGGTACGGACTCGCCGCTTTGGAATCGATATCGGCGGCCCGTTCCAGCCACCCCTATGGAGTCCAATTCCGCCAAAGGTACGAAGGTACAGCCTCGTGGCCTGTAGGTGCTGGAGCCGCCGCCTCGCGTCAACGACATCTCGTCCAGCGATGCTCTCTCATCGCTTCTATCGTCTGTCGGTTGGCGTGCTTCATAACGGCGTGGAGCATCCGCTCCCGGGTCGGGCCGGTCGCGACGTCGACGAGCGGAAGAGTGACCTCTCGCCAGCTGTCCGGATCGTTGTCCATGAGCTTCACGAGGAGCTCAACACCGTCAGAAGCGCGCAGACAGGTCGCCCGCGTAACCGCGTAGCACCGTAGCCACCACCGAGCCGCTGGTAGGGCGCCCTTGCTGTCAGCACGTCGGACCGCGTCCCAAGCGGAGATGGAATGTCGCCCTCCGTGCCGGACGGAGAGCACCCCGACCTTGATGGCACCGAGCGTTGGCCGTGTGCTCCTCACCTTCTTCGAAGGCGCGTTGGAGCTCCGCAACGGCCCTCTAGGCAAGCACCCCGACATCTCCCAGCGGCATGCGTTGCGATTGCCCGAGCGGGGGCATTCTCCCTGGAATAGCGCGGATCAGATGTTCGTTCATCCATCAGTCGGAGCATCTCGGCGATCTGACTCGAAGGTCCGCCCGACAAATACATCGCTTCGATACTCGTCGCGAACACGTGCGTATACAGAACGCCGAGTACGGCGTGATTGCGCCTTAGGCGGTCAAGGACACGCCAGGGCCTGCTCAAATTGACCTTCCGCTATCCAGACGAGCGCCAGGCCATACTGCGCGTCCGCGTTCGGGCGCGGCCAGGGAGCAGTTCTGCGTACGCCGTCGCTAGCTGCGGTCCGGGCGGCCGCGATATCGCCGTCGGCCAGCAGTGCCGCTACAAGCTCGGCGTTGTCAGCGAAGGGACTCGTTGGCGGCTGGGACCAGTAGTGGGCGGCCGCCTGCAAGTTGGCCGATCGCGTCGGGGACGCGACCCATCCGCAGCAATAGGCCGCCGGCATTGTGGTTCGCGATCGCGGCGAAATGTTCGAAACCTCGGGACGTAGCCTCCGTGGCGATCCGCTGACACTCGGCCAAGGCCACGTCCAAAGTCTCGGTGCAGCCAGGTCCGCGTGATCGCGAGATTCCCCTCTAGACGTAGACGTGTCCCGATTGCGTCCGGCGGCACCAGATCCGCTCCCGCTTGGGCGACCTCCATGGCCGAGTCCGTGTCACCGAAGTTCGAATAGAGCGTGCTCAGCTTGAGGCAAGCGAGCGCCTCGAGTCGATCGTCGGCCTTCCGGTGGAAGAAGTCGCGTGCGCGTCGGAGGGACTCGATACCAATCTGCCAGTCACCGCGAATGCCAGCCGTCTCCCCGTGCAGCAGGCTAAGGCGCGCGTTCTGACGTACAACCTCCATTGGCAGCGCAAGGAGCCACTCATCGATCGGGCCGAGACGGCCCTCAGTTGCCACTCCTTCGCCTTCCCTCGCGATTAGGCGTGCGGCCTGTCTCTGTAGGCCAGCACTCAAGTAGTGATGTATTGCCTCAGGCCACTGGTGGCTCGTCTCGAAATACGACGCTGCGTGGATATGCAACGCGCCGACTTCGGCCTCTGACCGCTCATCGGCCAAGCGGCGTTCGAGGAACGCCCGAAATAGGTTGTGGTATCGAAATCGGTCGTCATCGAGCCGATGGGTGAACAGGCCACGCTGCTCCAACTCACTAAGGGCTTGTTCGTCCGTCGTGGACACCCGCCAGGCGCGCGGCGACTTCAGGGGTGATCTGTTGGAGTATCGATGTCGAGAGCAGAAAGTTCCGCGTGTCCTGGGGCTGTTGGTCGAGCACTTCTTCGGCCAAGAAGTTGAAGAGGTCGCTGTCCGTGCTGGCGGCTATGGAATGGATGAACGCGAGTCGGTCGCGGGACTTGCGCATGCTGGCGCAATGAGACTTCGACCAGCTGCAGCGAAGCAGCCCAACCCTCGGTCTTTTCGTCGAGTTCGGCGAGCTCCGAAGGATGAAGCGGATCGTTGTAGATGTCGCGGAACAACTCGTCCGATCTCATCTTGGGTAAAGCGAAGTGAGTCGGTGCGGAGCTCGGCGAAGCCATTGTGGGTTGTGAAACGGGCGAACTGGAGTTTCGGCTTCGCACGTGAGGAGAAAACGAACCGGCAGGTGGGCGGTGCGTCGCGGAGGATCTGGTTCCAGAGTCCACGCACTTCGGTTACGGCGTTGACGTACTGCCAGTCATCGATGATGAAGGTGCATGGCTCTGTCAGACGTTCGTGCATCTCGGCGAGCAGGTAGGCCGCGACGCCGGGCCGCGACGATCCCGGGCCGCCCAGCTGCTGCAGCATCGAGTGCGCCCGCGTCCCAAAGCCGGGGTGTCGCTTCGCGATCGCCTCGATCAGGTAGCTGATGTGGAACGTCCAGTCGCGATCGCTGCGGTCGAGCTTGTACCAGTAGCAGGGAAAGTCGACCTCGCGCTCCCATTGCCACAGCAGCGTCGTCTTACCGTAGCCCGCATCGGCGGCAAGGACGGTCGCCCGGCAATTTGCCGCATTGTTGAGCCACTCGAGGAGCCGGGGCCGTCGCAGGGTCGGGGTCGCGTAGTGGGGCGACGCGACCTTGTTGAGGATGAGCGGATACGCGTACTTGATGTCCGACATCGAAAGCGGCTCCTGCCAGGTCCCGGTCCAGCGGCCCAGCCGCGCGTGCGATCGGCACTGTAGGTCGCGCTCGATTATCAACCGCTTACCGTGCGAACGGCTAGAGTGCAGGCAAGGTGCGCACCTTCATCGGCCTGGGCGGAAACATCGGCGAGCCGGCCGCTGTTTTTCGTGCCGCCGTCGCGGAAATGCGAGCCATCGGCCAGGTCGTCCGCGTCTCCTCGCTGTACGACTCGGCGCCGCAGGAAGGCCCCGGCCGCCCGACCCAGCCGCACTTCCTGAACGCCGCGCGTCGAGCTCGAGACCGACCTCGAGCCTGCCGCCCTGCTCACCGAGCTGAAGCGCCTGGAGCTGGCGCTGGGGCGCGACCCGAACGCGCGCCGCTGGGGCCCGCGCGCGATCGACCTCGACATCCTGGCCATCGACGGCCGATGCGTCGCCGACACCAACCTCGACCTGATCGTGCCGCACCCGCGCCTCCAGGAGCGCCGCTTCGCGCTCGAGCCGGTCGCCGAGCTGGATCCGCAGCTGAAGCCGTGGCGCAACTGCGCCGACCTGCGCGTGGAGCTCACCATCGCCGACCTGCTGGCCACGGTCGCGGGGCAGGAGGTGGCCCGCATCGGCGGACCTGACTGGGCGGATCCGGTCTCGCTCAACTGACGAGGGCGACGCGCAAGGGCACGGGCGTCTACTTTTGCTCGTCGGCGTAATTCGGCCCTTCAACCTTTGACCTCGCAGGCAAACCGAGCTTCCTCGAACCAGTCCACGAGGCGTTTCCGCAGCGGGCTGCCACCTTTTCGGTCTATTTGGTCCCTCTATGGGCATAGTGGCAATCGTTGTGGGTCAGGCTGAGGCAACCGCTGATCTCGAAGCGGTCTACCGCGAAGATGGGGCGCGGCTGTGGCGCGCCCTGTACGCCTATTCCAACGACGCGGAGCTCGCGTTCGACGCTGCCGCCGAGGCGTTTGCCCAGGCCCTAGGCCGGGGGACGGCCGTGCGCGACGTGCGGAGTTGGGTCTGGCGGGCGGCGTTTCGCGTGGCGGCGGGCGACCTGAAGATGCGATCGAGATACGCACGTGGTCCGATCCCCGAGGGCATGACCCACGACTTCCATCTCGACGACGAATTGGCCGTTGCGCTCCAGGGCCTGACCCCTCAGCAGCGGCTCGTGATCGTCCTTCACTACTACGTCGACTGTCCCGTCGGCGAGATCTCTCGTCGGACGGGCATGAACCCCTTGGCGGTCCGCTCCCATCTCAGCCGAGGTCGGCAGCGGATGCGCATCCTCTTGGGTGATGACTCATGACTGACTTGGGCGGCCGAATGCGGATCTACGACCAGGCGCCGGCACCCGACTACTGGAACGAGGTCGAGTTGCGGGCCTCGGCGCGGTCCGAGGAGACCGCCGCTCGTGCCCGATCGGCCCGGGCGTGGCTGCTTCTGGCGGCGGCGGCAATGCTGCTGGCCCTCGCTGTTGGTGGGGCGGCACTTGCCCTGTCGCGCCTAGTCGACCCACCGCCGGACAGCTCGGTGACGCCGGATAGCTCTGCGACCCAGCTTGCCTACGGGCTCGATGGCGACATCTACCTGGCTGAAATGGACGGCGCGAACCCGGTCCGGATCGCGGACGGCGCTCCGAGCGATGCGGGGGAGTGCGGCAGCCTGTATGGATTTGGACCGATGTGGTCGCCCGACGGGCGGTACCTCGCCTACCGGTCGGACCACTGGGGTGCCCTTGTGCCCCCCTGTCCCGGAACCGTCTATCTGAGCGATGCGGACGGCCAGCCTGTCGCGTCGTTCCCGGGCGCGGGCTGGCTACTTTCGTGGTCGCCCGACTCCACTCGCATCGCCACCTGGGTGCGCATATGGGACACCATTGGGGTCTACGGGATCGACGGCGTGCGCCAGGCGCTGCTCACGGTGCCGCCCGGATGCCCAAGCATGGCCGGCGACTTCGACCCGATGTGGTCGCCCGACGGCCAGTCGCTCTGGGTTGCGGGCGAGGTGGGCTGTGAGGTGCCGATCGACGGCTCCACGCCCGTGCGTGTACCGGAGGGCGACCCGCGATCGAACGCGACGACGGCGTACTCGCCTGACGGAACTCGCGTCGCCTACCTCAAGAGCGAGGTCGACAGCAACTTCAGCGCCACCCCACCGTCACTGGTTGTAGCCGAAGCCGATGGTTCCCAGGAGCGTGTGCTGATTCCCGCAGGGGTGGTCTGGGGGTACGAGGTGAGTCTCGTGTGGTCGCCGACGGGCGATCGGATCGCCTTCCACGGAGGGCCGATAGAAGGGCAGCCGGACGAGATCCTCGTCGTCGACGTAGCAAGCGGGTCGGTGGCCTCGTTGGCCAGTGCGCGTGCTGGCGAATTGATCTACGTCCTCGCATTCTCGCCGGACGGTGATCGGATCCTCTTCACGAGCAGGGACGCCACCAACTTCAACGACGCGTCCCTCTGGAGCATCAATGCGGATGGCTCAGACGCGCGGCTTCTCGTCCCGGGGACCGGCTGGGGCGATTGGCAGCCGCTGTCGCCAGGTTCCTGAATGCCGCCAGGCTTACCTCGCGGGGTGCCGCGATCACGTCGACAGAAGGAGTCAGCCATTAACCCCCGCTCAATGTCGGTCGTCGTTGTGCTCGGGCTGGTGCTTGGCGCCTGCGCGGCTTCAGCGCCCGCCGCCACGGACCGTGCTTCCGAGAGCCCAACGCCCACACGCCCACCCGCAACCACACGACCGCCCTCGGCGGCGCCCGCGTCGGCGGATCCCGCGGGATTACCTCCGACGGACTCAATTCACAACGGCGAGACGGTCGAGTTTGAAGCGGGTCCGGGGCGCCACGCCGGCGTCATTGAGGGCTTCGATGGGCAGGCATTCATGGACGCGTGGGAGGACCAGGCGTTCAGCTTCGCGTGCACCGGCCCGAAAATGACGACGGGTACCCTCCTGGCGTGGACGTGTGGGGATCTGGTCCCGCCCTTGAACTCGCACGAGGTGCGAATTACGTTCATCGGGGAGTCACCCTCGGCGGTCCAGCTGATCGTGGCGTCGATCACCCTCTCAGAGGCGGTCCCGATTGACGCGGTACATCCCGGAGACTTCCTCGCCTTCGTCGCCCAGACGGCCGAATTCACGGGAGCCGATCCCGCTGCGGCTCGAGCCTGGACCTTGGAGCACGTTCTGCAGGGCGGTCGACTCGAGATCTCGGGGGTGACCTACACGCTCAGTGGAACCGCCGAGCGGCGCGTGCTCGAGATCGGGCCCAGCGTCAGCAGCAATTGACCGCCAGCTGGCATCGTGCGGCGGAGCGGCCGCTAGTTCAGCGCACGCCCGCCGCCTCGGTCGGCGCGTAGGATGCTGGATGGTGCGCCGCCCACCGTCATGGATCGGCCTACCCTGGCGCTTATGGTCGCGGCCTGTACGCGGCGTATGTGACGACACGTTCGGAACCCGAGGCGCTCGTACATTGGGCGTCCCATCTCGCTCGCCTGGAGCGCCGCAACGTCGCAACCGGCGACCACGCCATCGGCGACCACGCGCGCAGTCATCGCCGCCCCGTACCCGCGTCGGCGCGCTGACGCGATCGTTGCGATGCTGTAGACCCCAATGGTCCGGCCGGTCCGCCAACCCAGCCCGGAGACGACGGGATCACCGCCGGCATAGCCCACGTAGACGACACACTCGCGCCGCTCGAGAAGGTCCGGGCACGCGGTTCCCAGGGCTACTGCCGGATCTGAACCGAACCCCGCAGTCATGGCCTGGCGGTGAGCGTCGATGCCGGCGGCGTCGGTCACCTGGCGGATCTCGAGCTCGGAAGCTGCACGCTCTGCGATTGCGTCATGGTCGATCGGGAATGCGACCATGCCAGGCATCGAGGTTTCCTCGGCCGCGGGCGCCAGTCCTGCCTGGGATAGGGTCGGGATGAAGCGATCATCCACGCCCTTGCGCAGGCGAACCACGAAGGGGTCACCCTGCTCTCGCGCCTGCGCCACGCCGGCGAGGACGTCAGCCGGTGTGGCCTCCTCGCGTTCGATCAGGACCTGGTTGAACCAATCCATCGGCAAGCCGGTCCGGACCGTCACCACTCCGCCGGCGCGCATCACCGTGGCGCTACTGGTGCAGCTCACGACTCCCGTCACGTAGGCGATCCAGTTCTCGTGCTCGAGGAGGGCCAGCTCGTCGTCCGTCATCGCCTACAAACTACCCACCCGGCACAAGGGGGCGACAACGGCTAGCGAAACGCGCGTCGCAGCGCAGCATCACCAGGTACACAAGAACGGCGACGACAGCGGCGATGTAATACGCGAGGACATTCGCTGAGCCGAATAGCCACTGACCCATGAGAACGGCCGCGGCCCATGTGACGACGAACGCGGCGGACGCTATCCCGAGTCGGCGGGCGAGGCCGATCATCAGACGCGGGCCCCTCGTTCGCTGCCACTCGTCTGGCATCGACGAAGGATCTCGTCGACGACGTGCTCGATCGGTGCGGTGGCGTCGATGACGATGCCGTTCTGCGGGACGTCTTCTTTCGTCTGATGCCATCGCACGATGCGCTCGCGTTCCGTCGGCACTCCGCCGCCCCACTCCTCGTCCGGTCGCTCGTCAAGCCGCCGATGCAGCGTCGGCAAGGTCGACTTCGAGGACGAAGACGGCGTCGAACAGGTCGATGAATTTCGAGAAGTTCCGTGAGCCACCGCAGAAGAACGTGCCGCGTGACTCCGGTCGGCGACCAGGGACTCTCACCTTCTCCACATCCCAGATGTGGTGCTCGTGCCGAAGCCATCCATCGGTTCACCAGTTTCCGGATCGCCTCGGTAGGCCAGCTCGCGGTCGCCGTGGATGGCGTGGTGGCCGCGGCGCTGCAGCTCATCGCAGACCGTGGTCTTGCCGGTGCCGGAAAGGCCTTCGATCAGATAATTCCTCCTGCCCATGCCCGGAGAGACTCACGCGCCGACCGGCCTGTGGTCGAACTTCAGTCGAGCGGCGCTAGAGAGCGCGCGCTCCACCCCTCAGCTCACCGCCTTCTTCACGAGCGCGCCGATCTTGGCCTCGTCCGCGGCGGACAGCTTCGTGAGGGCCCAGGAGGTCGCCCACATGGCCCCGTCGTCGAGCTTCGCCACGTCGTTGAAGCCGAACGTCGCGTATCGCGCCTTGAACTTGTCCGCGGCCTGGAAGAAGCAGAGGATCTTGTCGTCCTTGGAGTAGGCAGGCATCCCGTACCAGGTTCGCGGCAGGAGCTCCGGGGCGCTGGCCTTGACGACAGCATGGATGCGCTGTGCCATGACGCGATCCGACTCCGGCATCTCCGCGATCTTGGCGAGCACGTCACGCTCCCCCTCCTCCCTGGCCGCGCCGCGCTTCGCCTCCGCCTTCAGCTCCTTGGCGCGCTCCCGCATCGCGCCCTTCTCCGCGTCCGTGAAGCCCTTGGACTTCCCGGACTTCTTCGTGTCCGTCATCGAGGTGTCCTCGTTGTGAGATCTGGTGGGTTGACCCTGATGCTAGGCCGCCGCATCGGCTTCTCCAAACCGGGCTAGCGCGACTCCGTGGCCAGGCGCAGGCCGAGCCCGACCATCACGATCCCGGTCACGGCACTCAGCGCGCGCCTGAACGTGGGCCCTCGCAGCCGATCCGCGGCCGCGGTGGCGATCAGCGCGTACGTGGTGAGCCACACCAGGCCGAGGCTCACGAAGATCGCCGCCAGCAGCAGCGACTGAAGGGTCGCCGACGGCCCCGGCTCCACGAACTGCGGGATCAGGCTCGTGAACAGCACCGCAATCTTGGGGTTCAGCAGGTTGGTGAGCAGGCCCTGGCGGAAGGGCGATCCCATGGCACGCGCATCGGCCGCTTGAGGCTCCTCCTTGGCTGAGCCGCGCAGTGAGAGCAGGGTCCGGATGCCGAGGTAGACGAGGTAGACGGCACCCGCCAGCTTCACGACGGTGAAGGCAACAGCCGACGCCGCCAGCAGCGCGACAAGCCCGACCACCGATGCAGCGGTCCACCCCAGCAGCCCTACGGTGATGCCCAGACCCGTGAAGAGTGCCGCTCGGCGGCCGTAGGTCAGCGCGTTGCGCGTCATGAGCGCCATGTCCGGGCCGGGCGTCAGGATGATCAGCACGGCGACCGCGATGAAGGGCAGGAGGTTCATGGCGCGATCAGCGGCCTGAATTCAGTGCAGGTCAGATTCATGTCCGATGCCCACCACCCATGTGCTCCTCGAGCGCCTCGTAGATCGTGACCTCGTAGAAGCGGTACTGATGGTGGGCCGGCTTGCCCAGTTCCGGTTGACGTCGTTCCGTGAAGACGCTCGATTCGTCGTCGACGAAATAGTCCGCGTGCGGGATGCGGCAGCTGGAGCGCGCGAGGCGATGAACGACGCCATCTGCTCGCGGCTCACAGTGCGCGTGCGCGGATCGGATGTGCGTGAAAGGCGTGCGGGATCCCGCACGGTCTCGACGAAGTCGTACGTGTACTTGCCCGTCGCCCATTGCCTGGTCCGCCTCTCGTAGAACTCGTCGTCACGAAGTAGTCGGTCTGCGTCGGGGAAAGGTCGAGCGCCCGGACCAGGAAGGACGCCATCTGCTCGCGCGACACGCTATCTGTCGGACAGAACAGGGTCCCTTCGGCGTTGCACCCGCGAGTGATGCCCTCGAAGTACAGCCATTCGATCTCCGCGACGAAGGTGCCGAGTTCCCGTCTCCGACGTGCGGGAGCGGCAACCTTCCACTGCAGCCGCCGATAGCTTGAGGCGCCGCCCTCGTCGCGGACCGCGGTCTCCCCGATACGGTCGAAGCGGGCGGTCATCTCGACCACCCGCTGGTCGCGCGAGGTGGAGGCAAAGGACTCGAAGGCGACATGGCGCCCGTCCGCACTCAGGCTCGGCCCGTAGCCCGACTGGCCGACCTGTCGCCCTGCGTGCCATCACTGCCAACGCTCTCGCGGTGGGTCAGGCCGGTGGCCCGGTCGTGGACGAACACGTCGACGTGATCGTTCGTGTCGCCTGGTGCAAAGTTCGGGGAGTGTGAGACAAACCCCACGAAGCGGCCGGCATTCGTCGAGGCTCGCGCGAGTGCTGGGCTCGCCCTGAACTGCCTCCGAGAGCGCGATCAAGCCGGGACGAGCTCGTCAGCAGCTTCATCGGAGCTCTGCGCCGGACGAGCTGGTGACCGATGTAATGCCACCGAGGCGCCGTCCGCGCTGTGAAGGATCCTGGCTCGTCGCTTGCGTCCTTCGTGTCGTCAGGCGCAGAAGCTGCTGGACCGCCCTCGCCGTCATGCCGAACCGTCCTCGTGATCGTTCGCGTCGCCCTCCACCAGGTTCGAGGCCATTGACTCGAACGCCACGTATCGACCGTCACGCGCTGATGCTTGGGACGAAGCTCCCGCCGTTGCCCGCGTTGCCCTCGCTGGACACGCTCACGCGCGTCCGTCGCACCGGTCTCGCGGTCGTGCACGAACACATCGAGGTAGCCCGGCTGCGTGTCACCCGCGACGAGGTTCGCGTCTGAGAGACGGCGACAGCTTCCGTTGCCGGATGTCGGCCCAGGTCGTCGACCTGGATGGACGCTCGCCCCGAGCTCCGCCACTTCAGCCGGTCGTGTACGAACGCCTTGGAACCCGTTCGCACGAAGCCTAACGGTTCGCGCATCGGACCAGAAGGCCACGTACCGTCCATCCGCGCTGATCGACGGGTCGTAGCTCGCCGCCCCTCCTAACCTCGCGATGACGATAACGAAGTCGTCAATCGGATGCGCGTTCCGCGGAACGTTCCATGGGCTGTTGTCGTTGAGGCGCCGAGGTCGAGGTCTCCCCGGCGTGCGGAACGATCGCGACGTGCGTCCGTCCCGCTGATGCTGGGGGCGGCGCTGACGTCGTCGCCCTGCGTTCCGTCACTGGCGACGCTCACGCGGACGGTGGACCCGGGGTGCGCGAGCACCGCGCCGAGCACCAGCAAGGCTGCCGCGGTGGCCGTCGCAGATGCCAACGCGAACCGACCTGCCGCGCGGGACTTGCGAGCGCGAGTGAGCACGGTATCGGCGCAGCAAGGGGCATGCCGACCCCAGCAGGCGAGAGAGATGCCTACATCACGATCCCGGCGAGTGCCGCAATCCGAAGAGCGCGAGTCAGCGTGAGCATCGCCGCGACCATGAGGTAGGCGAGAAGCGATTCGGTCGCGCCTGTCCGCTTGCCATCACCAGCAACCGGTAGACGCCGTTAGCCGGCCATCACGCCAGCGGCGTTGAAGAGGACATCGTCCACATCGGCGACTCCGTAGGTGTAGCCGAGGGCGGCCGAGATCAGGAGCTGCGCGCTCTCGACGGCGATGCTGGCGCCGATCCCCGCCACCAGCGACTCCCTGCCAGGTACGCAGGCCGGCCCGCGGTGGCCGTAGATGCCAGCGGGGCGAGGGCGATGAGGTTGCCGATCGCCAGCCGGAGGACCGCCGCATGCCTGCCATCGGCGATGGCGTCCAGCGTGTTCACGATCGGGACGAAGTTGTTGTCGGCGAGCTGATTCATGCGGCCCTCCTCGATGACCTCGGGCTGGACCGGCAGCGGGAACAGCGTGAGCGCCACGACCGCTGCCAGGTGGGCGATGGCCACCAGCCCGAAGCCCACCGTCGACGGAGGGAGGCCCTCGGCGCCATGCCACCAGCAGCCAGGCAACGCCCACCAGCAGGGCCGGGAGGAGGACGACGTTGCCTTGGATCACTCGTTCGCGGGGTCAGCCATGGGCCAAGGACGCGACTGTGCGGGCGTCTGTGGCAGGGCGGGTACGTACTCAGCCGTGCGTGCTGCACCGCCTTATGGAGCAAGCGCCGGGTTGTAGAGCTCGGCTGAGGGCAGCCCGCCGCTGCAGCTGTTGCTGCCCGCCAGGACAAGCACCCTGCCATCAGCCAGCAGCGTTGCCGTTTCACCGCCGCAGCGCCCGACTGGGTTCCCGGTAGCGGACCAGGTCGCCGAGCCCGGGTCATACAGCTGAGCAGGGACCACCACCAGGACGCTGCCATCGTGCAGCAGCGTGGCCGTCTGACCCAGGAAATGGGCCTCGATCATTCCCGGGGCGGCAGTCCATATGCCGTTGTCGGGGGCAAACAGCTCGGCGGTCGCGGAGTGGCTCAAGGTAGCCCGTACCGCAGCAGCCGGCGGCCACCAGCACTGTGCCATTCGGCAGCAGCGTGGCCGTGTGATACGAGCGGGCCTCGATCATGTTCCCTGTGGCGGTCCAGCGGCCAGTTTGGGGGTCGTACAGCTCGGCCGAGGCCAGTGGGGAGTGGCATTCGAAGCCACAGCTGATTTCGCCGCCAGCCACCAGAACCGTGCCGTTCGCCAGCAGCGTGGCCGTGGGACGGAAGCGGGCCTCGGCCATCGCTCCGGTGGCCGTCCACGTCCTGCCCACCGGGTCATAGAGCTCGGCCGAGGCAAGAGTGCCCGCCACCAGCACCGTGCCATCGGGCAACAGCGTGGCCGTGTGTTCCGAGCGGGCTTCGATCATATTCCCCGTGGCGGTCCAGCGGCCAGTCTGGGGGTCGTACAGCTCGGCCGAGGTCGGGCTGTCGTTCTCAGCGAACCCCCCCGCCACCAGGACGCTGTCATCGAGCAGCAGCGTGGCTGTGTGGCCCGCGCGGCCCTCGTGCAGGCTGCCAGTCGCGGTCCACGATCCGTCGGTGGGGTCGTACAGCTGGGCGGCGCCCGAGACGGCGCCTCGAGTCGGCGCCACTGATGACGCCGCCTGCCACCAGCACCCTGCCATCGCGCAGGAGCGTGGCCGTGTGGATATTGCCGACCTCGAGCATCCCCTCTACCGCAGTCCAGGAGCCCGGGACAGCTTGGGGAGACGATGACGCTGAAGCCGACGCGGAGGGCGTGGCACCCCGCCCAGGCGACTGCGACGCCCCACTGCTCGAGGTGGCGGACTGCGACGCCCCACTGCTCGAAGTGGCCGCTGGCGATGCTCCCGTGCAACCGCTGACCGCCAGCACCACGGCCGCGCCGGCCAAAGCTCCCGCCAGCCGCCGTGTCGTCCGTCCCCGCCAACCTCATTCGCCGTAATCCTCCGACTAGAGGCGCACCTTGGGTGGGTTGCCGGGGTCCCACATGTGGACCGTGTCGATGAAGCGGACCAGGCCGCCCTTGTAGCTCATCATCAGCGAGTGCGTCCGGGCGCCGCCGCCGAAGAAGCGGACGCCGCGCAGGAGCTCGCCATCGGTGACTCCGGTGGCGCAGAAGACGACCTCCTTGCCCGACGCGAGGTCATCGGTGTGGTAGATGCGCTCCGTATCGTCCACGTCGACACCCATGCCGCGAGCCCGCTCCTTCTCCTCGTTCGAGCGCCACTTGAAGCGGGCCTGGATCTCGCCGCCAAGGCACTTGAGGGCCGCCGCGGACAGCACGCCCTCCGGTGCGCCGCCGATGCCCATCACCGCGTGCACGCCCGTGCCCGACACCGCGACGCTGATCGCGGCGGTCAGGTCGCCGTCGCCGATGAGCTGGATTCGCGCGCCGGCCGCACGCACCTCGGCGATGAGCTTCTCGTGCCGCGGCCGGTCCAGGATGACGACGGTGATGTCCCACACCTTGCGCCCGAGCGCATCGGCGATGGTGTTGAGAGTCTTGTCGACCGGGTCGTCCAGGCTGACCTTGCCCGCCACGCCGGGCCCCACGATCAGCTTCTCGAGGTACGTGTCCGGGGCGTGCATCAGGCCGCCGGGTTCCGCCGCCGCCAGCACGGCCGTCGCGTTCGGCTGGCCCGTTGCCACGAGGTTCGTGCCCTCCAGCGGGTCGACCGCGATGTCGATCTGGACGGCCGCATCGGCATTGCCGACCTGCTCGCCGATGTAGAGCATCGGCGCCTTGTCGCGCTCGCCCTCGCCGATGACGATCGTGCCGCTGATATCGGCGTCGTCCATCGCCTTGCGCATGGCCGTCACGGCCGCCTGGTCCGCGCCCATCCGATCGCCCCGGCCCATGAGCCGTGCCGCCGCGATCGCCCCCGCCTCCGTGGCCCGCACCGCCTCCGCGATGATGACCTTGTCGATCGGCCGGGGCGGAGTCGTCAATGCCGGAAGTGCCGCCGGCCGGTGAAGACCATCGCCAGGTGGTGCTGATCGGCCACTTCGATCGCCATCTCGTCTCGGATGCTGCCGCCGGGCTGGATGATGGCGGTCACCCCGGCCTGCGCCGCGATCTGGATGCCGTCCGGGAACGGGAAGTAGGCGTCGGAGGCCATCACCGACAGCGGCGCACGGTCGCCGGCCTTGCGCAGCGCCACCTCGACGCTCACCACGCGGCTCGGCTGCCCCGCGCCCATGCCGATCATGGCGTGCTTCTTGGCGAGCACCACCGCGTTGGACTTCACGTGCCGCACGGCGCGCCACGCGAACAGCAGGTCGGTGAGCTCCTCCAGCGTGGGGCGCCTCTGCGTCACCGTCTGAAGCTTGTCGCGGTCCTCCTCCAGGTTGTCGAAGGTCTGGACCAGCAGCCCGCCGCCGATGCGCTTGAAGTCGAATCGGCCGATGCCCAGCTCGTCGCCCTCGCCGCTCTGCTCGGGCACCTCCACGATCTCGAAGCCGCGCTTCGTCCGCAGGATCTCGAGCGCCTCCGGCGTGTAGCCGGGCGCCACGATCGCCTCGAAGAACCCGGGCCGGATGGCACGGGCGGCCGCGTCGTCGATGACCCGGTTGCAGCCGATGATCCCGCCGTACGCGCTCACGCTGTCGCCCTCAAGCGCCATCTTGAAGGCCTCCGCCAGGTCGACCGTGGATGCCAGTCCGCACGGGTTGCCGTGCTTGACGATGACCATGGCCGGGGTCTTGAAGTCGCTCGCGATGCTCCACGCGGCGTCGAGGTCCAGCAGGTTGTTGAAGCTCAGGTCCTTGCCGGCGATCTGGTGCGCGGAACTGATGCTGCCGCCGGAATGGGCGGGATCGGTGTAGAAGGCGCCGAGCTGGTGCGGGTTCTCGCCGTAGCGCAGGTCCGCCTTCTTCTCGACGACCATGGTGAGCCGGCTCGGGAAGACGGTGCCGCCGGTGACGTTGAGGTAGCTCGCGATCTGCGCGTCGTACGCGGCGGTCAGCGCGAACGCCTCCGAGGCGAGCTTCTGGCGCGTCTCGGGGCTCACCTGGCCGTGGGTCTTGATGTCGCGAATGACCGATGCGTACTGCGTCGGGCTCGAGACCGCGGCCACGCCCGGGAAGTTCTTCGCCGCGGCCCGCAGCAGCGCCACGCCGCCGACGTCGATCTTCTCGAGCGCCTGGTCGAGCTGCGTGTCCGGGCTCCCGGATCGTCTTCGCGAACGGGTAGAGGTTCACCACCACGATGTCGATCTGCTCGATCCCGTGCTCGGCCAGCTGCGCGAGGTGATCGGGCTGGTCCCGGCGTGCCAGCAGCGCGGCGAAGATCGCGGGATGGAGGGTCTTGACCCTGCCGCCGAGGATCTCGTTCGTCTCCGTCAGCTCGGAGACGGGCCTGACGCCCTTGATCCCGCCCTCGTCGAGGTGGGTGCGGGTGCCATCGGTGGCAAAGAGCTCGACGCCGGCATCGGTCAGTCCGCGGGCTAGCTCGACAATGCCTTCGCGATCACTGACGGAGAGCAGGGCGCGCAATCGACGTCCTCGGGTAGCTGGCGGGCTTCGGGTTGGGCGTTGCCGCTCGGGGCTGCCGATTATATCCGCCGCTCGGGGCAATTTGCGGAACGCGTGTCTTCCGGCAGGCCGATTGCGTATCCTCCGACGTACTAGCTGCGAGTGCCCCGCAACTGATGGCCGACCTCTTTCGCCTGCGACGCCGCGGGCGCGTCGCAACCGACCGCCGCGCCGAATTGGCGCGCGTTCCCGAGCGCCCGCGTGGCGTGAGCCGGATCCAGCCCCTGCTCGACGCGGCGCGCGCCGCCGGAATCGTGGTGGAGGAGCTCGACGACGAGCACGTCCGGCTGAGCTACGACTCGCGCGAGCGTGACCAGTGGCTCGCCGCCGAGGACATCTGGGACGCTGTCCACGAGCACGCGTCGCTGGAGGGGGACGGCCGGACCGAGGCCGCGCCGGACAATTGGATGGCCGTCCACTTCGACTTCTCGACCTGCGGCAGGAGCCTCGCGCCCTAGCTCACGTTCCTGCAGCCCCGGGCGGCCTCCCGCAGTACGTTCGTTCCATATGCCCCGTACGGCGTGGTGTGCGGAAATGGCGGGCCATCCCCAGGAAACAGTCGCGTGCACCCCGCATGACCGCCGAGTCCGAACCGATCACCGTCGCGGCCGTAGACGTTCAGCCGGAATCGCCGGTGTCGCTGCGTCTCTACGTCGCGGTCGTCTCGCTCCTTGGCGCGGTATCGCTGTGGATACCCGCGACCTGGGATGCGCCGACCGCGACGTGGCTTCCCGCGCTCGCCGCCCTGACGTTGCTCTCCATCGCACTCGAGTTCGTCATCGTCCCACTTCCGGCGGGCGGCAGCTTCTCGATGGCCACCATCTCACACGTCGCGACCATCCTCCTGGTGCCGGCACCGTTTGCGGCCATCTCGATCGCCCTGTCGGTCCTGGTCGAGGAGACGGTACGCCGCGCTCCGAGCATGAAGCTGCTCTTCAACGTTGCCGGTATGGTCCTCACCGCCTCGCTGGCCTCATTCGCCATGGGCATGGTCGGCAGCGTATGGAACGCCCTGGCAGGCGAGGCTGAGCTGATCCTGCTGCCGATGTTCGCGGTCGTGGCCGTGACGTACTTCCTCGTCAACGCATTCCTGCTGAGCGTCGTCTTCGCGATCGCCGAGTCCGAGCCGATCGCGTCCGTGCTCCGGCGCAGTGCCGGAGCGACCCTCCTCGGCGAGCTCGCGACGGCGGCCACCGGTGCTCACCTGGCGCTGGTGTGGGTGATCCAGCCGATGCTGGTGATCGTCCTGGCAATCCCCGCCGTGGTGATTGCACGCTCCTTCGACCATCTGCGCCGCCTCAACACCGAGACGCGCGCGGCCGTGCGCTCATTGGCAGAGATCGTCGACCATCGCGACCCGTCCACCTACCACCACTCCGAGCGGGTCGCGGACAGCGCGGCTCGCCTGGCGCGGGCGATGGGTCTCCCGGAGTACGAGGTCGAGCTCATCGAACAGGCGGCATCGGTTCACGACCTTGGCAAGATCGGCGTGCCCGACGCTGTCCTATTGAAGCCCGGCCGCCTCTCCGCCCGGGAGATGGCCACCATGCGCCGGCACACTGAGCTCGGCGCCGAGATCCTCACGCGCTTTCGCCTGTTCCGGCCCGGTGCGGAGATCGTCCGTCACCATCACGAGCGCTGGGATGGAGCCGGGTATCCCGACGGCCTGGCGGGCGAGGCGATCCCGCTGGGCGCGCGCATTGTCGCCGTGGTCGACGCGCTCGACGCCATGACGTCAACAAGGCCGTACCGCAAGGCGCTCAGCCGCAGACAAGCGCTGGGCCGGCTGGCGGATGGCGCGGGCACGCAATGGGATCCCAGGATCGTCGAAACCTTCCTCGCGATGGTCGCTCGGAGGCCAACCTCTCGTCCCCGGCGCCCGCCGGCCCGCCGCGCCACTCCAGTCCGCCACACCCGTGCCCCGATCCCTCACGCCGCCGCGCAATCGCTCGCCGCTGAGGTTCCCGAGAGGTGATTACGAGCCCGCGCCGCTGGCTTGTCCACCGGGGAAATCGCGCATTCACCTGGCTGTGGTGGAGCCAGACAATCTCGCTGTTCGGCAGCCAGGTCACGATCCTGGCCATTCCGGCCCTCGCGGTCTTTGCACTCGACGCACCGCTCTTCGAGTATGCCCTGCTCACCGTTGTCGAGACGCTGCCGTATCTGGCGTTCTCGATTCCGGCAGGCGAGCTGGCCGACCGCTTCGACCGCCGCGGGCTGCTGATTGCCTCCAACCTCGTTCGGGCCGTACTCCTTGTGGCGATCACCGTGGCCGCCGTGCTCGGTGTCCTGTCGATGCCGATCCTGTACTTCGTCGCCTTCGCCGTCGGCATCGCCAGCGTCGTGTTCGACGTGGCGTACCAGAGCTACGTCCCTGACCTCCTTGAGCCGGACGAGCTCCTCGCCGGGAACCAGAGGATGGAGATCTCCGAGTCTGCCGCGCGGACTGTGGGCCCGACGGTGGCCGGCGCGCTCATCGCTGTCCTGGGTGGCGCGGTGGCCGTGGTGGTGGACGCGATCTCCTACATCCTCGGGGCCGCGGCCCTGCTGGGCGCGACATCGCCAAGGCGATCGGTGCCGGAGCGAACCCCGCCCGAAACGCAGCCCGTGAGCGCCGAGCCCATGCCCGGGGGCAGCATCGAGCAGATGGTCGACTTCGCCGCGGCCCTCGAACGTCGCGTCGCCCAGCTCGAGCGCGACGCAGACCCCGCTCGCGCGAAACGTCCTCGCCTCGGTGGCGGCGCGTGGGCCGGGTTCCGGGTCGTGTTGGGCGACCGCGCCCTGCGGGACATGGCGATCTCGACCGCGATCTTCAACCTCGGGAGCGCCGCGATCATCGCCGTCTTCCTTCCCTACGCCCTCAAGACGGTCGGGATGGGCATTGGCGAATTCGGCTTCCTGATGGGTGCGAGCAACGTCGGATTCGTGATCGGCGCGGTGGTGGTCGGCGCCGTCACGGCGCGACTCGGGGTGGGGCCGACGCTGGTGGCGTCTGCCGTCCTGGGAGCCGTGGCGACCGTCCTGCTGCCGTTGGGCTCGGGCCCTGTCGCCGTTGGGTTCCTCTTCGCCGGCCGGTTCATCGGCGCATTCGCGATCCCGCTCTTCAACGTGAACGCGCGCGCGCTACGCCAGAGCCGTGCGCCTCGGGAAGCGCAGGGCCGGGTCATCGCCGTGTTCCGGATGATCGACTTCGGCACGCTCCCGCTCGGCGGCCTCATGGCGGCGGGGCTGGTGCACCTGTACGGTGCGCAGACCACGCTCGTCGTCAGCGCCGTGCTGGGCGTCATCAGCGCGGCGTGGCTGGTGTGGAGCCCGATGTGGTCAGTCCTGCGGCTTGAGACGCCGGCGGATTCAGATCGTGGCGGAGCCGCGCCTGGGCCGCCAGCCGCCGCGGGACCGGTGCACGTGGACCGCAGGCTTGTCGGACCTGCCGGCAGCGTCGCGTGGCCGCTGACCATCACCGGCCGGATCCCGTCGATCCGGTGGGCCTGGCTTGCCATTGGCGGGATGGGGCTCCAGCTGACGCTCATGGTCCCGGCCATCAGCGGGTTCCTGGCGTCTTCTGCGCCGCTGGTCTACATCGGATCCAGCGTCCTGGTGCTTGGCTGCGTGCTGCGCAATCTGAAGGTTCCCGGGTTTGCGTTCATCGCCCTGGGTGGTGTCAGCAACCTGGTGGCGATCGTCGCCAATGGTGGGTACATGCCGGTGAGTCCTGACGCCGCGCGCGCGGTCGGCCATACCATCACACGCGGCTATACGAACACCGTTGAATTGGTACGCCCGGCGCTCGAGGCGCTGACCGACATCATCGTGGTGCCGCCGCCGCTCCCCCTCGCGAACGTCTACAGCATTGGAGACCTGCTCATCGTCATCGGCCTGTCGATCGCCCTCGTATCGGCGATACATGGCCGCGCCACGCCGCCGGTTCGTCCGCCCGTCGCAAACGCGAGTACTCCCCGTCTCGGTACCAGCGCCTCATAGGAGGTCGGCCGTGGCTGGGACTATGGTCGCGAGGCAGCGAAGGCCGCTGCTGACGCTACCCGACCACGGCAAACCCGTCGCGAGGCGGGGACGCAAAGCCAGGGATCTCCCCCTCCGGAGACCGCCCGGTTGCCGGAAGTGCGGCATCGTTCTCGTGAACGGAGGGTAGGGCTATGAGCCAGGCCCGTCTTCGGGCGGAGGCCGCCCGTCTCGCGCTGGTGCTGCTTTCGCTCGTCAGCATCGCCGTCGCGCTCGGTGCCGAGCGCAAGTGGTAGGAGTCAAGCTCCACTGCAGGTGCCGGGTCCGCTAGGGCCCGGCATCACCTTCTCCGTCTCCGCGGCACCTGGGGGATCTACTCGCGTTGGGCCGATGCTAGACTCGCCCGCCGATGAACGTCCTCACCGATCCCTTCACGCCGACCACCTTCCCGGACCTCTTCACCTGGATGTGGGTCGCGGGCCTGCTGATCGCCCTCGGCGCGATCGTCGTCTACAACGTGGCCATGCGCCGATACCGACGCTACCCCGAGATCCTCGCGCTTCACGAGTGGGTGTGCTGGCCGATCGTCACGACCTGGGGCGTGATCCCGCTGCTCGCCGTCATCGGCGTTCCGCTGGTCATCCAGCTCGTGATTGTGCTGACCGGCATGGGGATCGCTGCGTACGCCGCCTTCGTCCGCTTCCCGCCGCGCATCGCCGCCGCCAACGAGGAGATCCGCCGCCGCCGATTCGTCCCGCCGCCGCGCCGCGCCACGCCCGAACGGTCCCGCACGAATCCCCCTCGGCGCCGCCGCAAGTAGGGATCGGCGCGCCTTCCGATAATTGCGCCTGAGCAGCGGCCCCAACTTGGCCGCTAGTTCCGCTGGGGAGCAACTTTGGCGGCCAGAGCCGGTCGCACGCCGGCCGACAGAAAGACCGAGGCCCCGGACGGTGCTGGGGCCTCGGTTGCCTTGGTCAAGGAGTGTCGGTTACGGGTTCCAGAGACGTCCCGCGACCGAGTCGATCCAGGCGATGACTTCCGGCCGGTCGAGCCGGTAGGAGTAGTCGCTGCCCTGGCAGGCGTTCGGGCTCGTCCGACCGAACGAGGTGACAGCCACGATCTGGTTGGTGGTCGACGGGTAGAACACCGGGCCGCCGGAGTCGCCGGAGCAGGTGCCACCGCGGCCGCCGCCGTTGGGCTGTGTCTTCAGGTTGTAGCCGTCGGTCCACGTGTCATTCGTCGTGATGAGCGTCGTCGTCGCCATGAGGCGCTCGCGGAACGAGACCGTCGGGTCGCTGGACGCATGGCCGTCGCTGATGCCGTAGCCAGACACCGTGAGCTCGACGCTCTTGTTGCTGGTGATCGTGGCGGCCGGGGCGATGCTGCCGTACTCAGGCAGGGTGACCGCGTTCTTGCGGTCGAGGATCACGACACCGACGTCCCGGGTGTTCGGGAAGCCGGCGAAATTGTCGAAGCCGTAGTTGTACATCTCGGTCGCCGTGACGCACTGCTCCTGCGCATCCGGGAAGTTCGGATCGTTGATGCAGCTGTTCGGGTATCCGGTGCGCGGGTCGATGGTGCCGTTGAACTCGGCGCCGGCGTCCTGGCGGAACCAGATGCGGGCGGAGGCCATGACGTCCGTCGAGTCGGCGGTGCTGTCATCGGCGGTGCAGTGACCCGCGGTCAGGAAGACCCGGGGCGCGATGAGCGAGCCTGAACAGCGATGGCTGAAGACCCCGGCATCGTCGTAGAAGGCGATCAACCCGACGAACGGGTGCTCGAAATCTTCCACGTAGTTGCCGGTGATGGCCGATGCGGGGGCAACCAGAGTGATCGCCAACAGGCCGGCCGAGATGAGCGCGAGCAGGGATCGACGCATGTGTTCCCTTTCTTGGATCCACCGCTCGCCGCGCAGAGATGCTCGGGCAGCGTGACGACGGACCGTGTCCATCCGGCGCGGGTGTCGCACCGGTTCCTCCCCTGGTGGCCCGGCCCGAAGTCCGGGGGGCCGATCAGTTCCGTGCAGGATACCTGTAATTGACCGCTGGGTCGAGAGTCAAGTTGGCTGAGCCACGATCTCGCGGGTCACGAGCTCGCGCTGGTAGGGTGTCGCGATGTCGAGGGTCCTGGTCACTGGGATGGCGGGAACCGGCAAGTCATCGGCTCTCGCGGAACTTGCCCGACGCGGGTATCGCGTCGTGGACACCGACGATCCGGGCTGGCGCGAGTATCGGAAGTACGCCGAGCCCGTCGACGAGCTGCACCGCGGCGAGTACCTGTGGGTGGAGGAAAGGATGACCAGGCTGCTGGACTCCGATGATGATCGCTCGCTCTTCGTTGCAGGTGGCGCGAGGAACCAGTCGGAGTTCTACGACCGCTTCGACGCGGTCGTCCTGCTGAGCGCCCCTGCTGAGGTGATCCTCGACCGGATCGCAGGCAGAGCCACCAACGAGTACGGAAAGACCGCATTGGAACGAGCCGAAATCTTTGCTGACCTCGTCGAGGTCGAGCCGCTCCTCAGGCAGGAGTGCACGCACGAGCTGGATACCAACAGGCCGCTCGCGGACATCGTCGCCGACCTGACTGCAATCGCGTCGCACCCGATGACGGCCTCCTGGCGCAGCGGCGCTTCTTGACGCGCGTGGTTCCGCTCGACTAGTGTCCGCGACGGCAACCACGCATCCGCAGAGGAGACAGCGACATGTCCGATACCGCAGGGACGGTCCTTCGCGCGTCGCGCCTCCGGACGGAGCTCGCGGGCTAGCAACTCCGCTTCGAACCTCGAAGCCGCTCGCTCGTTCAGCCGCCCGCCGGGGCGGCCCTTTTCATTCCTGGGCCGATGCGCGACGCAGCCGACGCCGTCCCGTCCCCCGACCCAGGAGATCAGAGCGTTGTCTCGTTCCCACGACCACCGATCCGCGCATCGCCGAGAGGCGTATCGCGAGAAAACAACGTCATTCCGCTGCGTGAACTGCCGCATCGATGTCCCGACCGATGCGCCCGGCACGCAGCACCGCAATCACTGTCCCGCATGCCTCTGGTCGCGCCACGTGGACGACCGGCCGGGCGACCGCGCGATGGTCGACGAGTGTGGCTCCGGGATGGAGCCGATCGCGATCAGCGTCCGCGGCCGAGGCGAGTGGGTGGTCATCCACCGCTGCGCGGGCTGCGGTGAGCTCGACGCCAACCGCTCGGCCGGCGACGACTCGCCGCTCCTGCTGCTGCGGCTGGCCGTCAAGCCGCTGGCGCTCTCGCCGTTCCCACTCGATCGGCTGGCGCTCGTGTAGCTCGCCGCTATGCGGCTTCGCCATCCTGCGTCGGGAAGATCGGCTCGACATCGCGCCGGGACCTGTCGATGCTGCGCCGCGCCGTGACCACGAACGCGTACAGCGTGATGGCGAACGCGAGGGCGGCGACGGCGAGGGCCGGAGCGGTGCCTCCGCCGACCTGGATGACCAACAGCGCACCGATGGCGGCGGCGAGGATGCCGTTGAGGAGCATGACGGTGAAGGGAGTCGAGGCCAGCATCTGGACGACGATCGACGTGTTCGGAGCCACTGCCATCGTCAGGCTCACCCCGCGTTGGTCGTCCGTCGTCCCCATGACGAAGTAACGGTCAAGGCCGGGGGCAAGCTCCAGGTAGCCGGCCCGAATTCGGTTCATGCCGATCACGCAGATCGCATCGTGGTAGTTCGAGATCCTCAGCCGCAGGATGGTGCCGATCCCCACCATCAGGACAACCGGCAGGATCACCAGGGCGAAGAGGCGGAAGCTGCCGCCAAAGTCGTCCGCCTGCGCCGCGAGCGCTAGGGCGACGATCGCGCCGGACAGCACCGAGAGGAACATCCCGGCACGGCTGAACGCCTCGTTCCAGGCGAGAGACCGCGAGGCAAGCAGGCTCCAATGCTCGGTCGAGAGGATCTGGAGGCGCATCGCATCGGGGACGCCGTCGGCGCCCGAGCCGCCGCGCGTTGGAGTGGGCGGAGGCTCGGCGCCGGGACCGATGGGACGCTCGAGCGACATCTGGGTGACCTCCGACTCAGACGGGGACCGGCTCCTGTGGCTCCGGTTCCGCTGAGTCCACCGGGCGCGCCGGCGACCTTCTCGAAGACGATCTGCCCGTCGCGCGAGTCGACGCGCACGGTGTCGCCTGAGACGAACTCGCCTCCCAGCAGCCGGCGGGCGAGCGGGTTCTCGAGCTCGCGCTGGATCGCGCGGCGCAGTGGTCGGGCCCCGTACACGGGGTCGTAGCCCTCGCGCGCGAGGTGGGTGAGGGCCGCATCGGTCACCTCGAGGGTGATGCCGGCCTCGGTGAGGCGGCGAGCGGTGCCGTCCACCAGCAGGCCGACGATCTGGCGCAGCTGAGCCTCGTCCAGCGGGCGGAAGACGATGATCTCGTCCACGCGGTTGAGGAACTCGGGGCGGAAGTGCTCCCGCAGCTGCTCCTGGACCTTCTCGGCTGCGCCCTCGAAGGCATGCGGGCCGGCCTCCCCGGCCTCGATGAGCGTGGTCGAGCCGAGGTTGCTGGTCATGATCAGGACCGTGTTCTTGAAGTCGACGGTGCGCCCCTGCGAGTCGGTCAGACGCCCGTCGTCGAGGAGCTGGAGCAGCACGTTGAACACGTCGGGATGCGCCTTCTCGATCTCGTCGAACAGCACCACCTGGTACGGCCGGCGCCGCACGGCCTCCGTGAGCTGCCCGCCCTCCTCGTAGCCGACGTAGCCGGGCGGGGCGCCGACCAGCCGCGACACCGCGAACTTCTCCATGTACTCGCTCATGTCGATGCGCACCAGCGCGCTCTCGTCGTCGAACAGGAACTCGGCGAGCGCCCGGGCGAGCTCCGTCTTCCCGACGCCGGTCGGGCCGAGGAAGATGAATGAGCCGATGGGCCGCTTGGGATCCTTGAGCCCGGCCCGCGCGCGACGGATGGCGTCGCTGACCGCCTGGACCGCCTCGTCCTGGCCGATGAGCCGCTCGGTGCAGCCGGTCCTCCATCTTCAGCAGCTTCTCCGTCTCACCCTCCAGCAGCCGGCTCACCGGCACGCCGGTCCAGCGCGCGACCACCTGGGCGATGTCGTCGGCGTCGACCTCCTCCTTGACGAGCACCGAGCCCGACGTCTTGAGCTCGTGGAGCCGCTTCTCCTGCTCGGCGAGCTGCTGCTGGAGCTCGGGCAGGCGCCCGTACATGAGCTGGCTGGCCGTCTGGAGGTCGCCTGCGCGCTGCGCCGCCTCGATCTCGGGCTGGAGCTTCTCCGTCTCCTCGCGGATGGCGCGGATGGCGGACACGATCTCCTTCTCCGCGTCCCACTGGCTCTTCATCGCGTCGCCGCGCTCGCGGAGGTCGGCCAGCTCCCTCTCCAGCGCCTGGAGCCGCGCCTTCGACGCGTCGTCGCGCTCCTTCTGCAGCGCCTCGCGCTCGATCTCGAGCTGCATGCGCCGCCGCTCGATCTCGTCGAGCTCGGCCGGCATCGAGTCCATCTCCATGCGGAGCCGGCTGGCGGCCTCGTCCACGAGGTCGATGGCCTTGTCCGGCAGGAAGCGCTCGGTGATGTATCGGTTCGAGAGCACCGCGGCCGCCACCAGCGCCGAGTCGGTGATGCGCACGCCGTGGTGCACCTCGTACCGCTCGCGCAGCCCGCGCAGGATGCTGATGGTGTCCTCGACGCTGGGCTGGTCGACGACGATCGGCTGGAATCGGCGCTCGAGCGCCGCGTCCTTCTCGATGTGCTTTCGGTACTCGTCGAGGGTCGTCGCGCCGATGCAGTGCAGCTCGCCGCGCGCCAGCATCGGCTTCAGGAGGTTCGAGGCGTCCATGGCGCCCTCGGCCGCGCCCGCGCCGACGACGGTGTGCAGCTCGTCGATGAACAGGATGATCTGGCCGTCCGAGTCGGTGACCTCCTTGAGGACCGCCTTGAGGCGCTCCTCGAACTCGCCGCGGTACTTCGCGCCCGCCACCAGGGCGCCCAGGTCGAGCGACACGACCCGCCGGTCCCGCAGACCCTCGGGCACGTCGCCGCGCACGATGCGCTGGGCGAGCCCCTCGGCGATCGCCGTCTTGCCCACGCCCGGCTCCCCGATGAGCACGGGGTTGTTCTTCGTGCGCCGGCTGAGCACCTGGATGACGCGCCGGATCTCCTCGTCGCGGCCGATGACGGGGTCCAGCACGCCCTTGCGGGCAAGCTCGGTCAGGTCGCGCCCGTACTTCTCGAGCGCGTTGTAGCTGCTCTCCGGGTTCTCGTTCGTCACGCGGTGCGAGCCTCGGATCTGGGTGAGGGCCTCGAGTACCGCGTCGGGGGCCACTCCCGCCTGGCCGAGGACGCGCGCCGCGCTGCTGTCGCCGGCCTCGATCGCCGCGAGCAGCAGGTGCTCGGTGGAAACGTACTCGTCCCGCATCCGCTCCGCCACCTGGTGGGCATCGGTCAGGACGCGTCGGGCCTCGTTCGAGAGCGTCAGCTGCGCCGATGAGCCGGTCACCTTGGGCAGCTTCGACAGCTCCGCGCGCAGCGCCTCCGCGATGGAGCTCCGGGCGTGACGCCGATGCGCTGGAGGACCTGCGGCACCACGCCGTCCGGCTGCTCCGCGAGGACGAGCAGCAGGTGCGCGACCTCGAGCTGCGGGATGGCCCTCGCTCTCGGCGAGCTGCTGCGCCGCGATGATCGCCTCGTTGGCCTTCTGCGTGAACCGATCGGTTCTCATGGTCTCGTCTCCTAGTTCTGGCGCTCCCGCGGGTTCGGCTGCGGGTGCTTCCTGGCGAACTTCTCGAAGTCCGCGCGTGCCTTCTCGTCCAGCTTCGGCAGCACGACTCGGGCCGTCACCACGAGGTCGCCCTTGCCGCCGCCCGACCGCTTCGGCAGCCCGCGGCCGGCGACGTGGATCTCCTGCCCGTTCTGCGTGTTCGGCCGGATCCGCAGCTTGACGCTGCCGGTGGGCGTCGGCACCGGGACCTCCGCGCCGAGGAGCGCCTCGGCCAAGCGTCAGTGGCAGCTCCACGTGCAGGTCCGCACCGTGCCGCTCGAAGCGTGAGTCGGGCTGCACTCGCACGTTGATCACGAGATCGCCGCCGTCCACCGCCCCTCGCAGCCGGACCTTGGAGCCGTCGCTCACGCCGGGCGGGATCTTCACCTGGAGCCGCTTGCCGTTGACGTTCACGAGCCGCTCGGCGCCGCGGACCACCTCGTCCAGCGTCACCTCCGCGGTCGCCTCCGCCACGGGAATTTGGCGCGTGGTTCCGGTCGCCGACCGTGAGGTCCGAGTGGCCGCCGGCGAGATCGGAGAGGTCGACGAACTCGAAGCCGCCGCCGCCGAAGGGGCTGCCGCCCGCCTGCGCCTCCCGCTCCGCCGAAGAACGAGTTGAAGAAGTCGCTGAATCCGCCGAGGTCCTCCGCTGACGAGGTGCGGTACGTCCACTGCGTCCCGCCCGGCGCGCCGCCGAACCCTGCCCAGTCGGTGGAGCCGCCGGAGCCGTAGCCGGCCTGCTCGTACGCCTGCCAGTTGGCGCCGAGCTCGTCGTAGCGCTTCCGCTTCTCGGTGTCGGAGAGGACGGCGTGCGCCTCGTTGGCGTCCTTGAACTTCTTCTCGGCGGCCTTGTCGCCCGGATTGCGGTCCGGGTGGAGCTCACGCGCCAGGCGTCGGTAGGCCTTCTTGATGTCGGCCTTGGTCGCCGACTTCGGCACGCCGAGGATCTCGTAGTAGTCCTTGTACTCCACGGGCTACCTCCGAGGAAGCCGATGCGGCACGCGCGCCGCGCGATGCCGGAGACGCGCCTCCGGCGCCGCGTGATGCGTGCGCTGCATACCCGGCCGGCCGCTAGGCCGGCTGGCCTGCCGGCGGCTGGTCGCTCGGGGTGTCGCCGGTCGCGGCGATCGGCGCCGGCGCGGCCGGCTTGCGCGGCCGTCGCGGCCGTCGGGTGACCGCGGCCTGCCGCTGCTGGCGCTCGGCCTTGATGCGGGCCGCCGATCGCGGCGCCTCGATCAGTGCCTCTGCCAGCACCTGGTCCATGTTCTCCACCGGCACGATCCGGAGCTGCTCGCGCACCTCTTCGGGCACGTCGACCAGGTCGCGCTCGTTGCGCTTGGGGATGAGCACGGTCTTCACGCCGGCCAGGTGCGCCGCGAGCAGCTTGCTCTTGAGCCCACCGATCGGCAGGACCCGGCCGCGAAGCGTGATCTCGCCCGTCATGGCCAGGTCCCGGCGAACCGGCTTGCCGGTGAGGAGGCTCGCCATGGCCGTTGCCATGGTGACTCCCGCCGACGGGCCGTCCTTCGGCGTCGCGCCGGCCGGAACGTGGATGTGGATGGTCGTCTTCTCGAAGGCTCCCGAGTCGATCCCGAGCTCCTTCGTCCGCGCCCGGATATAGCTCATCCCGGCGCGAGCCGACTCCTGCATCACGCTGCCGAGCTGGCCGGTGAGGATGAAGTCATCCTTGCCGTCCATCCGGGTGGCCTCGACCTGCACGATGTCGCCGCCCGCGTCGCTCACGACGAGGCCGGTCACCATGCCGATCTGATCCTCGGCCTCGAGCTCGCCGTAGTCGAAGCGCGCCGGCCCGAGGTAGTCCTCGAGCTCCTCCGGCTTCACCACGACCTTCGTGTCCGCGTTCCCCGCGACCTTGCGGGCCACCTTGCGGGCGACGTTGGCGATCTCGCGCTCGAGGTTGCGCACGCCCGCCTCACGGGTGAACGCCTGGATGAGGCGCACGAGGGTGGCCTCCTCGAACTTGAGGTTCTCCTCCGTGAGCCCGTGGTTCTCCAGCTGCTTCGGCATCAGGAACCGCTCTGCGATGCGGACCCGCTCCAGCTGCGTGTAGCCGGGGAGCTGAATGACCTCCATCCGGTCGCGCAGCGCCGGCGGGATGGTGTCGAGCATGTTCGCGGTGGCGATGAAGAGCACCTTGGAGAGGTCGAACGGCACCTCGAGGTAGTTATCCGCGAAGGTGTTGTTCTGCTCCGGATCGAGCACCTCGAGCAGCGCCGAGCTGGGGTCGCCACGGAAGTCCATGCCGACCTTGTCGATCTCGTCGAGCATGAACACCGGGTTCGCCGAGCCGGCGGTCTTGATGTTCTGCATCACGCGGCCGGGGAGCGCACCGATGTAGGTCCGCCGGTGCCCTCGAATCTCGGCCTCGTCGTGAATGCCGCCCAGGCTCATCCGGACGAACTTGCGGCCCATCGCTCGGGCGATGCTCTTGCCGAGGCTCGTCTTGCCGACGCCGGGCGGTCCGACGAAGAGAAGGATGGGGCTGCGGATCTTCTCGGCGAGCTTGCGCACCGCCATGTACTCGACGATCCGCTCCTTCGGCTTCTCGAGGCCCCAGTGGTCCTCGTTGAGGATCTTCTCGGCCTCGTCTAGGTCGAGGTTGTCATCGGTTTCGATGCCCCACGGCAGGCTCACCAGCCAGTCGACGTAGGTGCGGATGACGCCCTGCTCCGGAGACGCGCTCGGAATGCGGCTGAGGCGGTCGACCTCCTTGAGCGCCTTGGCCTTGACCTCCTCGGGCATGGCCGATGACTCGACCCGCTCGCGCAGATCGCTCGCCTCGGCGACGGCGGGATCGTCCTCGCCGAGCTCCTTCTGGATGGCCTTCATCTGCTCGCGCAGGATGTATTCGCGCTGGGTCTTGTCCATCTCGGACTTGACCTCGCTCTGGATCCTGCCCTTCAGCTCGAGGACCTCGATCTGCTTGGCGAGGAACTGGCTCGCGAGGCGCAGCCGCTCGGCGACGTCGATCGTCTCGAGCAGCTCCTGGCGCTGCTCGGTCGTCATCTCGGGGCTGTAGGCGGTCATGTCGGCCAGCAGGCCGCCATCGGTGATGTTGCGGGCAGCGACCGCGACCTCCGGGGGCACGGGCGCGCCCGAGTTCACGTACTGCTCGATCTGGCCGTGGATGGAGGCCATCAGGGCCTCGACCTCGAGCGTCTTCTCCGTCTCGTCGTCGATGATCTCGACGCGCGCCTCGAGGTGTGGCTCGGTCTGGAGCAGGTCCAGCAGCCGGATTCGGCGGCGGCCCTGCACGATCGCGCGGATGGTGCCGTCCTGGAGACGGATCACCTGGGCGATCTTCGCGAGGGTGCCGATGGTGTACAGCTCATCGACGCCGGAGATCTCCTCCTGGTCGCTCGAGCGCTGGGTGACGAGGGCGACGGGCTGGTTGGTGCGGACGGCCCGGTCCAGCGCCTTGACGCTGCGGTCGCGTCCGACCTGGAGCGGGACGATCATCTCCGGGAAGATCACGGTATCGCGGAGCGCGACGAGCGGCAGCACCTGGAGCTTGTCGAGCTCCTGCTCGTCGTCCTCGTCGGACGCCGGGGTTGGAATGTCTGGGGTCTCTTCAGTTGCCACTTGGGTCTGCTCCTTGGGCCGCTGCCGCGAGCTCCGGCTCGTCTGGCTCCTCGGCAAATCGCTCCACATCGGCCTCGTCAAACAGATCGTATACCCGGACCTTGCCGGAGTCCTCGAGCTGAAGGATGACGCGCACGCCGGCGAGGTTCACTCGCTGGCGCCGGGTCAGGAAGCGGATGATTCGAACGCGCTGGATGTCCGCCTCGCTGTAGAGACGGAGATTGTTACGTCGCTGCGGGCAGAGGAGGCCCTCCTCCTCGTAGATCCGCAGGGTGCGGGGATGGCAGCTCGCCAGCTCGGCGGCGATGCTGATGATGTACCGCGGACGCGTCAGGGCATGGCTTGGCGCTGTGCCTTGGGATGGCGCCACGCGCCGCATGCGCTGCATGTGGTGGAACATATCCCCTGACAACACCATTGTCAAGGTTAGTGACAGCGCGCGGCCCGCCTAGTCGCCGATGAAGAGGCTCTTGAGCTCCGCTTCGCGCTCGGCCGAGGTGACCGCGAGCAGCTTGTCGCCGACGCGCAGCGTCATGTCGCCCCGCGGCGACTGGGCGTGGTCGTCCCTGATGAGGACGGCGATCATGCTGCCTTCCGGCAAGTGGATCTCGCGCAGCTCCTTGCCGACCGCGGGCGAGTCCGCGTCCAGTTGTGCCTCGACGATCTGGACCTCGCCGCCCTCGAGCTCCGCGAGGTGCAGCAGGTCGTGCACGGGGATCTCGTGCTCGATGACCGCGAGGATCGCGCGCGTCGGGCTGACGGTCTCGTCGATCGCCAGCTGGCGGAAGAGCTTCTCGTTCTTCGGGTCGTTGACGCGGGCGATGGCGCGCGGAACGTTGAAGCGCATCTTCGCCACCTGGCACGCGGCGAGGTTCACCGCGTCGTCGCCGGTGACCGCGGCCACGACGTCGGCCCGGCCCATGCCGGCCTCGGCCTGGTAGCGCCCCTCGCAGCCGTCGTTGGCTACGACGATGCTGCCGAGCTCATCGGCGATCTGGCGGGCGCGGCCGACCTCCTCCTCGATGACCACGACCTCGTGGCCGGCCGCGAGGAGCTCCTTGGTGAGGTAGTAGCCCACGTTGCCGCCGCCGATGACCACCACGTACATCGCCTAGAGCCCTCCCTCGCTGCCGTCAGCCGGCTGGAGGACCGATGGCTCGCCGGCCCCCTCGTCGTCATCGGCCGCGAGCGCCTTGCGGGCCTCCTTCGCGGCGCGCGAGCCCTGGGGCGGCACACCGCGCCGGGGCTCGGCCGTCGCCGGCTCCACGAAGCCGTGTGTGGCCTCGGCCCCCTCGATGGCGGCGGTGACCAGGGCGTTCCCGAGGATAGTGGTGCGCGAGATGGTCTCGATGCCGAGGGCCCGGTAGGCCTCGCTCCGCAGCGGGTCGTTGACCTTGGCGATCACGCGCGGAATGCCGAACGTGTGCTTTCCCAGCTGCGCCGCCAGCCCGTTCCGGTTGTCGCCCTCCGTGAGCGCCATCAGCAGGTCGGTCTGCTCTGCGCCGGCGGAGCGCACGACGTCCTCATCGAGGCCGCTGCCGCGAACCGTCTCGCCCTTGAAGGTGGACGGCAGCCGCTCGAAGCCGCGCGGATTGATCTCGATGACCGTCACGTGCTCGCCGCGGCGGTCGAGCTCGGAGGCCACCCAGGCCCCGACGCGGCCGCAACCGACGATGATCACCCTCATGGCGTGTGAGCCAGCTCCTTCGTTTCGGCGCGCAGGCACCAGACCGGCGCAGTCGAGTTCCGCATGACGTACGGGACGGTGCGTCCCGCGTCCCATTGTCCCCCGAAACGCTTCTTGTAGCGAAGGCCCATCAGGATCAGGTCGGCCCCCTGCTCGTTGGCCTCGTCGACGATCGCGGCGCCGGCCACTCGGGCCTGCACCGTGCTCGTCCGCGCCCTGCACCCGAGCTCGGTGAGCTTCGCCTCCGCGCGCGACAGGATCTCGTCGGCGCGGGCGACCGCGGCGTCGTCCTCGGCGTCCAGGTTCCGCTCGAACGGCACCTCGATCACGTTGAGGACCGATACCTCCCCGTCCTCGCGGCCCGCGAGCAGCAGCCCGGCGACCTTCAGGGCAGGGCCGTCGACCTCGTCGTCCCCGATCACGGGGATCAGGATGCGGCCGTAGTCGAAGGCCGTGGCGCGCTTGTCGCCGCGTCGAAAGAAGCTCATGCGCCCGCTATCCTACGACCGCTCACCGGCCGTAGCTCAGCCGCTCCACGAGCCGGACCGGCAGCTCACGCTCCCGCATGAGCTTCTGCGTGCGCTCCACCTCGTAGCGCACGCGGCGAAACTCGACCGAATCGCGAGCCTTTCCGTCGCCGACGTTCACGATGGCGTAGGCCGCATCCGGGATCCCGTCGCGCGGCTGCCCGACGCTCCCCGGGTTGACGAGGGAGCGGCCTCCGTTCAGCTCGACTGCCGGGCCGGCCGCTCCGGGCAGCGTCTCCACCTCTCCGGCAATCTCGCGGAAGACGACCGGCATGTGGGTGTGCCCGAAGAGGCAGAGGCGCGTGTCGAACGCCTCGAAGTTCGCGGCGGCGATGCCCGCGCTGGTGATGTACTCCCAGATCGGGTCCCGCGGCGAGCCGTGCACCGCGGTCACCTCGCCGTGCCGCCGCACCTCCGGGAGCGCCGCGATGTAGGCGCGCGCGTTGGCGTCGATCTCGTCGCGGGTCCACTCGATCGCGGCGCGCGCGTCCGGGTTGAAGTACGCGGCGTCGACGGTCTCGATGGCGGCCCCGTCGTGGTTGCCCAGGACGCTCCGCGCCCCGAGCTCCTGGAGCGCGGCGATCACCTCGTTCGGCTGCGGTCCGTAGCCGACGATGTCGCCGAGGACCCACACCTCATCCACCTGGGGGAGGTCCGCTCGCACCGCTTCGAGGGCAGGCAGGTTCGAATGGATGTCCGAAAGGACGGCGATGCGCATGCGATGGGCGAGTATACCGACGCTCCCGGCCGCTGCCCTCCGCGCCCGCGGGATCGCGTTCTGCCAGATTCATGTGGCAGCCGCGTTATGCCCGGAAACGCCCGTTTCTGGTGACAGATGCGGCGCTCACCCTGCAGGAGCACCCGCATCGACCCGATCACGGCCGTTAGTGCGGCTGGGGTATGAATCTGTCACGAGAGCGGGTTGCGGCCCGGCTCGCCCGGTCGTCTCGGGTACCGCGCGGGAGTCGCGCGCTCCTTCGGGACTTCCAGGAGCCGATGCGACCCGAGTGCGGGCACGCCCGCCTCGTGAATGACGGGCACGCCGCCGCCGAGCAGCGCAGCGGCCGCGGCGCCCTGGACCACCTCTTCGTCCGTGGCGGTAAGCGCTCCCTTCCACGCGAGCACGGTGCCGCCGACGGCGGCCAACGGGAGTGCGTACTCCACGAGCACCGGGAGGGCGGCGCACGCACGCGCTGTGACGAGGTCGTGCCGCTCGCGGTGCCGCGCGTCACGGCCCAGGATCTCCGCGCGCTCCGCGATCACCGTCACCGAGCGCAGCCCCAGCGCGTCCGCGAAGCCGCGCATGGCGTCGCATTTCTTGCCGACGGAGTCGAGGAGCGTCCACGCCACGTCGGGGCGGGCGAGCGCGAGGACCAGTCCCGGAACGCCGCCGCCGGAGCCGAGGTCCAGGGCAGTCGATGGGGCCAGCCGGTCCAGGTGCGGGAGCGCGCTGAGCGAGTCGAGCAGATGCAGGCGGGCGACGGCACCGGGCTCCGTCACCCGAGTGAGGTTGATGCGGGTGTTGGCATCCAGCAGGAGCTCGACGAAGCGCTCGACCGCGTCAGCGAAGCCGGCGGGAAGCGTGGTGCAGATGCCGCGCGCATCGGTCTCGAGGATGCCTTCGAGCGCCACGCGCGCGGCGCGCGCATCGGCGGCAGGCGATAGAGACAGAAGATGCTCCTCCGAGCGGCCTTTCGGTCTTCCCACGGGTGATCGGCACTGGCCGGCTTTCGCATCGGCCTCAATCACCCGCGGTTACCGTACTCGGTCGCCCGCAGAAGCAGGATCAGAAGCGTACCAGCGGTCGGATGTGGATGAACCGCCAACTTTTCCACCATTCGTGCGCAATGTGGAGAATCTGTGGATAACCAGCCGCATATACTCGCGACTGATGGTGTTTGGGTCCCCACGGGAGGCTACGATCAAGGCTGGGTGGCGTTTCGTATGACCTCTGACTCGCCACCCCGCTTCGCGCACGACAGCGAAGCGGAAATGGCGAGGATCCTGGACTTCTACGGTATCGAATGGCGATACGAACCCGACACCTTCCCCATCTCCTGGAACGCCGACGGAGCGGTCGTCGAGTCGTTCGCCCCCGACTTCTTCCTACCCGAGATCGGGCTGTACCTGGAGCTGACCACGCTCAAACAGTCGCTCGTGCGGCGCAAGAACCGCAAGCTGCGCTGGATGCGACAGCTCTATCCCGAGGTGCGGGTGAAGCTGTTCTACGCGCGTGACTTCAAGGCGCTCATGCTCAAGTACGGCCGGCTGGACTTCCTGACCGATGTCGCGGCATCCAACGGCAACGGCAGCGCCAATGGCAATGGCAACCGACACTCTTCCGCCGCGTAGCGGGGTGAGCCTGCACGCCGACGTCGAGGAGATCCTGCTCGACGCCGACACGATCGCCGCCCGCGTGGCCGAGCTCGGCGCGCAGCTGAGCGCCGACTATGCCGATCGCAACCCGGTGCTCCTCAGCGTTCTCAAGGGTGCGGTCGTCTTCCTCGCGGATCTCATGCGAACGATGGAGATCCCCTCGAGCATCGACCTCATGGAGCTCTCCAGCTACGGCGAGGGGACCGAGTCGAGCGGCCAGGTGCGGATCCTCAAGGACCTGTCCAGCTCGATCGAGGGGCGCGACGTGATCGTGGTCGAGGACATCATCGACACCGGGCTCACGCTGAACTACCTCCTCCGCTATCTCGCCGAGCGGCATCCGGCCTCCGTCCGCGTCTGCTGCCTGCTCGACAAGCCCGCGCGACGCCTGGCCGACCTCGAGATCGACTACCGCGGCTTCACGATCCCGGATCGGTTCGTGGTCGGCTACGGCCTGGACTTCAACGAGCGCTACCGGAACCTGCCATACATCGGCGTCCTCCGCCCCAGCGTGTACGGCGCCGCTCCGGCGGAATAGGCCGATGCAGTACGGGGGCGGCCGCTTCCGCTTCTTCGTCCTGCTCGGCGCGCTCGCGATGATCGGCTCCGGCTTCCTGCCGTGGTGGCGTGCCGGCGGCGAGGAGGTCTCCGGCGTGCTCGTCCCGTCGGAGGAGGGGATCGGCCTCGAGGGGCCCGGCATCGTCATCTACGCCGCCGCCGTCGCGACGCTGCTGGTCCTGAACGTCGGCTACATGCGCGGCCGATGGGGATTCTTCCTGGATGCGCCGGGGACGTACCTGGTCCTCGGTCTCGCGGCCGCGGCGGCGCTCCTGTTCCGGGGCTGGGAGCTGTGGTCCGTCGGGTATGTGCCGCTGCCGCAGAGCTCGCCGGGGTTCGCGGTGGCCACCGTCGGGATAGGCCTGCTGCTGTACGGCGCGGGCACCGGCTTCGGGGCGCCTCCCCGGTCCTAGACGGCGGGCGGGAGGATGAGCGGCGAGAGCATGATCCAGCCGATCACCACCGCCGCGATCAGCGCGAACACGATGAGCATCGGGCGCAGGTCCGGCCGGTAGTCGCCTGGGTTGCGGCGGGCGGGCGGCCGCTCGTCCGCCATCGGCTCAGATCTCTCCGAGGTAGGCCTGGCGCACCTGCTCGTTGGCGGCGAGGTTCGCGGCCGTGTCGGAGAGGATGATCTTCCCCGTCTGAAGCACGTACCCGCGGTTCGCGACGTTCAGCGCCATGAGCGCGTTCTGCTCGACCAGGAGCACGGTGGTCCCCTGGCCGTTGATCTCGGTGATGATCT
Organism: uncultured Chloroflexia bacterium; assembly: GCA_963840205.1. Lineage (GTDB taxonomy): Bacteria > Chloroflexota > Limnocylindria > QHBO01 > QHBO01 > JACDBZ01. The sequence goes on along the minus strand of CAWIXZ010000010.1, from coordinate 251,192 downwards.
GGAAGATCTGCTCGGTCAGGATCGGTGAGAGCCCCATCGACGGCTCGTCGAGCAGGAGCACTCGCGGGCGCGCCATGAGCGCGCGACCCATGGCCAGCATCTGCTGCTCGCCACCCGAGAGAGTCCCTGCCTTCTGCGTCCGCCGCTCCTTCAGCCGCGGGAAGAGCTCGAAGACCCGCGCCACGTCGTCGTCGATCTTCTGGCCGGGGCGGCTGAAGGCCCCCATCTGGAGGTTCTCGAAGACCGACATTCGCGTGAAGACGTGCCGGCCCTCGGGCGACTGCGAGATTCCCAGGCCGACGATCTCGTGCGGCGGAAGGTCCTGGATGTCGGCACCGCGCAGGCGCACCGTGCCGGTGCGCGGCTTGTGCGTGCCGCTGATCGCGCGCAATGTCGTGCTCTTGCCGGCGCCGTTCGAGCCGATGAGGGTCACGATCTCGCCTTCGGGCACCGACAGGGAGACTCCCTTCAGCGCCTCGATGTTGCCGTAGTAGACGTGGAGCCCCTCGAGCTCGAGGAGGGGGTGGCCGCCGCGAGCGGCGCCGTATCGGTCGCCACCGGCTGCGTCATGCGGTCGCCTGCTTCCCGAGGTAGGCCTCGATCACGCGGGGGTTCCTCCGGATCTCCTCCGGCGTGCCCTCGGCGATCTTCTCGCCGTAGTCCAAGACGGTGATCCGCTCGCTGACGCCCATGACGACCTTCATGTCGTGCTCGATCAGCAGGATGGTGAGGCCGAGCTCGCGGCGCAGTCGCGCGATGAGGTCGGTCATCTGCCGCGTCTCGTTGGGGTTCATGCCGGCGGTCGGCTCGTCGAGCAGCAGCAGCTTCGGGCGGCTCGCCAGGGCGCGCGCGATCTCCAGGCGCCGCTGGTCGCCGTACGGCAGGTTCTTGGCGAGGTCCTCGGTGTAGCGCCGCGAGAGCGACACCGTATCGAGCAGCTCGAGTGCGTAGGCGCGTGCGGTCTCCTCCTCCTCGCGGACGGAGCGCAGCCCCAGGATCACCTGCCACCACTGCGCGCGCATCCGAACGTGGTGACCGACGAGGACGTTCCCCATGACGGTCATGTTCTGGAAGAGGCGAATGTTCTGGTACGTGCGCGCCATACCGAGGTCGACGACGTCGTGCGGAGACAGTCCGGCGAGCGGCACGCCGTCGAACACGATCGTCCCCTCGGTCGGCTCGAAGAACCCGGTGATCTGGTTGAAGAGCGTGGTCTTTCCCGCTCCGTTGGGACCGATGAGCGACACGATCGATCGGCGCGGAATGTCGAAGTCGACGTCCTTGTTCGCGACGAGGCCCTCGAAGCGCTTCGTCAGCCCGCGCACCTCGAGGATGAGACCCTGCTTCGATTCCTCGCCGCCGTCGTCCGCGGGCGCGACCGTGCGGCCCGGCTCGTCGACCTCGGCCCGCTGCGCGCCCGTCATGCCCGCGCCTCGCCGGATGCCGGCATCTGGGGTCGGTTGTCGACGTCGACATCCTCATGCAGCTCGGCGCGCCTCGTCCGGCTCGGGAAGAGGCCCTCGGGCCGCAGGATCATCATCGCCACGAGCGCCGCGCCGTAAACGAGGAAGCGGTACTCGCCGAATTCGCGCAGCGCGTCGGGCAGGCCGACGAGGACCAGCGCTCCCACGATGACGCCCCGGATGGTGCCCATGCCGCCGAGGATGATGATGGCGAGGACCGTGATCGAGACGATGAGGAGGAACGAGCCGGGGAAGACGGTGCGCAGCTGCACGGCGAACAGCGCCCCGGACAGGCCGCCGAGCGTCCCACCGAGCGCGAAGGCGAGGAGCTTGTAGTTCGTGGTGTTCACGCCGGTTGCCTCGGCGACCGACTCGTCCTCCCGCAGGGCGTTCCACGCGCGCCCGGTCCGCGAGTTCGAGAGGCGCCACGCGACGAACGCGGCGAACGCGGCGAACGCGATCACCGGGTAGAAGTACTCCCCAGGCCCGGTCAGCTCCCCCAGACCCGGGAGGTAGAGGTTCGGCAGGCCCACCACGCCATTGGGGCCGCCGACCCACGTTCGCAGCGCATCTGAGCCGAACAGGATCCGGGCGATCTCGCCGAACCCGAGGGTCACGATGGCGAGGTAGTCGCCGCGCAGCCGCAGGACGGGCGCGCCGATGAGGACGCCGACGAGCGCGGTGACCAGCAAGACCACCGGCAGCGCGACCCAGAACGCCAGCTCGGGGCCCACAAGCGCGCTGACCGGGCCGTCGATCGACGACGACGGGGAGATGAGGATGGCCATGGTGTAGGCGCCCACCGCGAAGAAGGCCACGTAGCCGAGGTCGAGCAGGCCGGCGTACCCCACGACGATATTCAGGCCGAGGGCGAGCATGAGGTAGAACCCGACGTTGACGAGCACCAGGCTTACGAAGCCGGTCGAGATCTGCGGCAGGACGAGGAGTGCCACGATGCCGATCGCCGCCAGCCCGAAGCCGATGTTCCGGCGCTGGCCCGCCGGCAAGCTCCGCATGCGGTCCCGTACCGGAGCGGCCGGGCGATCCCAGGCCCACGACAGGGCCACGACGAGGGCGAGGATGAGCGCGGCCGCCGCCTGGCTCAGCCCGCCGCGGTCGAACAGGAACTCGCGAATCGCGTCGAGCTCCAGCTGCTCGAGGATCGGCTCCACGATCGGCTCCAGCAGCGTGAGGAGGAGCACGACACCGAGGGCGGTCAGCACCGCGCGACGGTCGCGACGCCCCAGCAGCTGGATCGCTCCGCCGATGCCGGCCATGACCGCGCCGAGGACCGAGACGAGCAGCGCGCCGACGATAGGCGCCTGGCCGAATGAGAGCACCTCGACGAGCGCGGGCGTGACCTGGATGAAGACGCCGTTGAGCTCCAGGGCGTCGGCGAGGAGAGTGAACGCTCCGAGGATGAGGCCGCCGACGAGGCCGCTCAGCGCCGCGGCGCCCACCGCGAGCAGCCGCCCCCCACCCTCTGCGCCTGCGAGGATCCGGCCTGCGAGGTACATGCCGGCGACAAATGGCACCGCCGCGAGCATGAGAAGTCCCAGGGTCAGGTAGCCGTCCCCCTCGGAGCCCACTCCGGGCACGACCGGCCGCTCCGCAAACGCGCCGACCAGCCCCACCAGCGCGAGGTAGATCGTGGATACGCCGACGATGGCGCCGGCGGTCAGCGCGCGCCGTGTGAGTCGCGGAGCTCGTGCGTCCACTGCTACACGTTCTCCTTTCGTCCGAAGAGTCCGGCGGGCCGGAAGATGAGGACGAGCACGAGCACGCCGAAGGCGACGACGTCACGCAGCTGGTTCGGCGACGGCACGTCGAGGCCGTAGAGCAGCAGCGTCGGTGCGACCTGCTCGAGGATGCCGATCAGGATGCCGCCCACCATGGCCCCGAAGATGTTCCCGATGCCCCCGAGCACTGCGGCCGTGAAGGCCTTGATGCCCGGCAGGACGCCCATGTCAAAGTCGACGAGGTTGAACAGGAGCGCGAACAGCACCCCGGCCGCTCCCGCCAGCAGGCCACCGATCGCAAAGGTGATCACGATGGTGCGGTCCACGTTGATACCCATCAGCGCGGCCACGTCCTTGTCCTCGGAGACCGCACGCATGGCGCGGCCGGTTCGGGTCCGCTCGACAAAGTAGTAGAGGCCGGCCATGAGCACGACCGCGGAGATGATCGTGATGAGCTCGATCCGCTGGAACGAGAGGCCGAGGATCTCGACGCGCCCCGAGAGGAGCTCCATCGCCGGATAGCGCCGGGTGCGCGAGCCGAACATGCCAAAGGCCGTGTACTGGAGGAACAGCGACGCCCCGATTGCCGTGATCAGCGGGACAAGGCGCGGTGCCCTGCGGAGCGGCCGATACGCTATCCGCTCGAGGACGAGCGCCACGAGCATCGAGGTGAGCATCGCCGCGGCGAAGACCAGGATGAGCGCCAGGATCGGCGCGTCGACCATGGGCCCTTCCGGCCCGAGGAGCGCCTCGGCGACGAACATGCCGGCGAAGGCTCCGAGCATGAAGACCTCGCCGTGGGCGAAGTTGATCATCAGCAGGACGCCGTACACGAGGGTGTACCCGAGCGCGATCAGCGCGTAGATCGCGCCCTGGCTCAGCCCCGCGGTCGCCAGGGTGACCCACGTCCCCCCGCTCAGGTCGCCGCTCGCCAGCGTGGCCCACGAGCCCACGATGACGCCCACCACCACGGCGATGCGCAGCGCCCACAGCACGACGCCCAGCAGCGAGAGGCGCGCCGGGCGTCGCAGCATTCAGTTTCCTCCGCAAATAGCAGCGCGGGTGAGCCGAGATCGGCTCACCCGCGCGGGTCGTCTACGAGGGCTGGTCCTACTCGGGCCAGATCACCACGAACGCGCCGTCCGTGATCCGCGAGACCGTGATGGCGGGGTCGGCGCAGTCGCCGAACTCGTCGCACGTCAGCGTGCCCGTCAGGCCCTCGAAGTCCGCGGTGGCGAACATCGCGTCTCGGAATGCCTGGCGCGGGATGTAGAGGGTCCCGTCCTCACCCTCGATGCCCACTTCCTCGGCCGCCGCGATCATCATGTTGACCGCGTCGAACGCGTGGCAGTGGAAAACGGAGAGCGGCTGGTCCTGGCGCGACAGCACGTCGTACGCGGGACGGAACTCGTTGTCGTACTCGTCGCCGGCGCATGCCGGTCCCGACGCGATCATCTCCTCGGCGGCCTCGCCGGCCTGGTCGATGAGGTCCTGGAGGCCAAGGAGGCCGTCGGACGCAGCGAGCTGCGTGCCATCGAGCTCGGGGAACTCCCGGGCCTGCTGGGTGATGAGCGTGCCTTCCGGATGGAAGATCGGGTAGTAGAGGAGGTCCGGAGCCGCGTCCGCGATCGGAGCGAGGACACCGGTGAACTCCGTGTCGCCGACGGCCACGGCCTGCTGCGAGACGATCTCGCCATCGCACTCGTTCGCGAACTCCTCCTCGAAGACCGCACGCAGGTTATCGGCGTACGTGCTGCCGTCATGGATCGTCGCCGCGGTGGCGAAGCCCTGCTCGCAGGCGTACAGCGCCATCGCCTTGCCCTGGACCAGGTCGTTGTGCGCGGTGCGCATGAAGAACTCGCCCGCGTACTCGGCGTGCTCCGGGTCGGTCAGGGTGGGGCTCGTGTTGGAGGACGAGATCAGGACGATCCCCTCCTGGGCGAGCACCGGGGCCGCCGGGACCGCGGTGCGCGAGCACGTCGTCCCCATGGCGGCGAGAAGGTCGCCCGCGGCCACGAGGGCCTGCGCCGCGGTCTGCCCGGTGGCGGCATCGCCGCAGCCGGCATCCTCGTTCACGAGCTCGATGTCGCGGCCGAAGAGGCCGCCAGCCTCGTTCTTGAAGTCAGCCGCGACCTGGGCGCCGTACTGGCTGTCGAGGCCAAGTGCCGACGTGTCGCCGGTGATCGACAGCGCGGTGCCGATTCGGATCGGATCGCCCTCGGCGACCTCGAGACAGCCGAACTCGTCGGCCTCACAGATCGCGGTCGGGTCCTCCCCGGCCGGCGCCTCGCTCTCCTCGGCGGCCTGGCTCTCCTCGGCGGGCTCGCTGGCGTCCGGGCTCGCCCCGGTGTCGCCAGTGCACGCGGCGAGGATGAGCATCAGCACGACGAGCGCAGCGCTCCATCGCATGTACTTCTGCATCTGGATCTAATCCTCCACAAGTATGCTCGGGGGAATCGCGTACTCGCGGGCCCGGCGTTTCAAAGGTGGCGCGCATCATAGCCGTGCCCGCCGCGTGGGCGCAAGACTGCGTCGTGGTATCCTGAGGACCTGGTCGCGAGGCGTGACGCCTTACGCGACCGATCTCGAGCCAACGTGCATGAGGTTCACGCGCCGCCGGCACACGCAGAACCGTCGCCTCTCAGGAGGCTGACCGGGGTTCGCGAACCAGCGGCCCGAGCGCTCCACCGTCTCAGACGGCAGAGCCGCCCCCCACGCGCGGAAGGCCCATCAACAACCACAGGAGAAGAGCTCGACCATGAGCAAGAACGTTGCGATGTTCGTTGACGTCGCCAACATGTACTACGCCGCGCGCGGCCAGGACGTCGACGTCGACTACGTCGCCCTGCTGAAGCACGCCACCAAGGGACGCGACCTCATTCGCGCATACGCATACACCGGGCTCGACCCGGAAAACGAGAACCAGCGCAAGTTCATCGACTTCCTGGCCAAGAACGGCTACAAGCCGGTGGTCAAGGACATCCGGAAGTTCGGCGACGGCCGCATGAAGGCCAACCTCGATATCGAGCTGGTCGTCGACCTGTTCCGACTCGCCGACCGGATGGACATTGCCGTGATCGTGTCGGGCGACGGTGACTTCGCCCCCGCCATCCGCGCGCTGCAGGACAAGGGCGTTCGCTGCGAGGTCGTCAGCTTCAAGCCGAACACCAGCAGCGACCTTATCGCGGTCGCCGATGAGTTCCAGGACATCATGAAAGTCGCCAGCATCAGCCGGAAGAAGGCCGCCGAGGCGGTCCGCCAGTCCGGCATGAGCATGCCGGAGATGCCGGCCAAGGAAGTCACCCCCGAGTTCGGCTTCCGTGAGGCGTCGCCTTCGGTTGCCGCCGCGGCGCTCGCGGCGCTCAAGGGCGGGCCAACCGATGGCCGCCGGACCCGCGCCGGCGTCGGTCGCCGCACGGCACCTGCCGCTGCCGCGTCTGCCACGCCACTGGCGCCAACCGACCAGCCGCCCGGCGAGCAGGTGGCGGTACCGATCGAGGGCTCGCCCGAGTCCGAGGAGCTGGCCCGCCGCCGCCGACGCCGCCGTGGCGGTCGCGGCAGGGGCCGTGGACGTCGCGAGGAGGGAGCTGCCACTCCCGCCGGCGAGGCCGGCGAGGCTCCGTCGGGCGACGCGCCAATCGGTTGGGAGGAGTTCGACGACATCAGCCAGCTCGAGGTCGGCGACGAGCGCGAGTACACCTTCGAGGAGGCCGATGCGGCGACACTCGCAGAGCTGGGCCTGACCCCGGAGGACGCCGCGCCGGCCGCCGCCGGTGAGGACGCCGCGCCGGCGGATGCGCCAGCCGAGCGAACACCTCGCGCCCGCTCGCCACGGGCCCGCAAGCCAGCCGCTGTCACCGATGAGGCGGGCACGGACGAGGCGCCCAAGCCCCGTCGGCGCTCCCCGCGTTCCGCGGCAGCTTCAGGAGATGCCAAGTCCGGCGACGAGGCGCCGGCCCCACGACGCCGCGGCTCTCGAGCCAAGGCCGATCCCGACGGCGAGCCGGCCAAGTCCGGAGGAGGGAAGGCCTCAGAGGGCACGGCGCGCTCGAAGGCCACCGAGGCCGGCGGCGAGTCCGAGCCCGAGGGCATCTGGGGACGCTTCCGCTCGGCACGGAAGCCGCGCACGGCAGGCTGACCGCGGCCCTACCGCAAACGAAAGAGCCGGCCCGTGGGGGCCGGCTCTTTTCAGTAATCGAGTGCGCCAGGCGCTACTGGGTCGGCGACCCGGGCTCCACTCGCTTCTTGCGCGGCGTGGCCGCCGGCTTCGGGGCCGACGTTCCCGTGGCGGGCTGGCCGAGCTCGCGGCTCGCCGTCGTCCGCGGCTTCGCCGCCGATGGCTTGGGCACCGTGGTCGCCGGGGAGTCGACGCTGCCGACGCTCGTGCGTGCTCGGCGAGGTCGAGTGTCCGTTGCCGGACTCGGCCTCGCGCTGGAAGACCGGCATCCAGTCGGCCTCGCGTGCCTTGGCAGCGATCTCGTCTGCCTTCACGCCCAGCTCGCGACGCACCTCGTCCGCACGCACGCCGAGCTCACGGCGGACATCGCTGCCGCGCTTCGGTGTGGTGAGCAGCGCGGCGATGGTGCCTGCGATCGCGCCGAGGGCGAGGCCAAGGAAGAAGGCGCCCCAGCGGCGTCGCTCTTCCTCGCGCTGGCGCTCCTTGAGGCCGAGCCTCACGGCGGCCGACTCGAGCAGCTCACGGCTGGCGGGGACCGCCGCGCCGGCCGCACCGGCGGCGACCGTCCTGCGCTTCCAGAGATCGCTCAGGGCCGGAGCCACCGCTCCGCGCCACAGGCTGTCGGACCACTTGGCGGCGTCGCCCGTGGCTTCACCGACTCGCTTGGCAGCCTCGCGGCGCAGCGGCCGCGACTCCTTCCAGGCTTCGGTCGCACGCTCGCCGACGTCCGCGCCGCGCTCGGCGATTATCCCGGCGACGTCGCCGCCGCGGCGTGCGATCTCCTTGGTGACTTCTGCGTCGACCACGCGGTCGATGATTGACTTGACGGTATCGGCGATGGTCTCAGCGACATCCTCGGCCGTCTTTGCCGGGCGCGTCGGCATGGTGAGCCTCCTGATTGTTCGGCCGTTGGTCGGTGCACGTAGTATGCCACCGGCAGCTGGACTCCCCCTCGTGGGCCGAAGGTCCGTGGAGCACCGTACCTATACTCGCGGCATGATCGGCGACCCTCCGGCAGCGGGATTTCAGACGCTCGGACAGGGCACGGCGCAGCGCATGGCGCGCCAGGCGGCCGAGCGCCGCCAGCTGGGCCGCACGCTCCTGGTGCACGGGCCCGCAGGCGCCGGCAAGGACGCCTTCGTGGACGATCTGCTGGCGCTGCTCTTCTGTGAGAAACCCGAGCAGGCGAGCCGTCCGTGCAACGCCTGCCGCGGGTGCCGCGACGCGCGGGCACGGTCGCACCCTGATCTCGTCGTCGGCTCGCCGGAGCTGTGGCGCGAGGCACGGTCGGCCGGCGAGAGCATCGTCGCCGCGGCACGTCGGTGGCTTCTCGCGGCGGCTGGGGCGCCGATGGTCGCTGACCGGCGGGTGGTCCTCATCGGCGGCGTCGACCGGGCCAACGAGCAGACACAGAACGCGCTGCTGAAGGTGCTCGAGGAGCCGACGGATCGGCACACCTTCCTGCTGGTGGCCGATGAGCCCCAGCGCGTGCTGCCGACGATCCGGTCCCGAAGCCGCCCGCTGCGCATCGGTCCGGTTCCGCGGGCCGACCTCGTCGCCCACCTCATGGATCACATGCGCCTGCCAGCGGATCTTGCCGAGGTCGTCGCGCAGATGTCCGGCGGACTCGTGGGCACTGCCGTGGGTTTCGTCGAGCAGTCGGCTCGCCTGGAGTGGCGCCGCCGGGTTGCGAAGGAGCTGCTCGCGCTGCTGGAGCGCGGACGCGCGGATCGCTTCGCGGCGGTGCGTGACCTTCTGGATGACGCGACCCGCGTGGCGTCGCCAGCTCCGTCGGAGCCCGTCGAGGATATCGAAGGCGATGCCCCACGGACGCCGGCGTCGGCGCAACGGGAGGCCGCCGTCCTCGTCGTCGAGGCATGGCTCTCGCTCACCCGCGACCTCCTGGTCGCCTCCGCCGGCCGGGCCGAGCTCGCGCCGAGCCGGGAGCTGGGGCCGGAGCTCGAACGGCTGGCGGCGGGAATCGGACCCGGGCCGCTGCTGGTGATGATCGGACTCCTGGAGCGAATCCACGAGGCGCTGCGTCAGAACGCCGCACCTCGCCTTGCCCTCGAGGCCGCGATGCTGACGTGGCCGTTCGTCTCTCCGCCGCTCGCCCCGGCGCGGTGAGCGCGGAGCGGATGACGGCGCGCGTCACCGGTCGCGTGCAGGGGGTTGGCTTCCGATGGTGGGTGCGCCGTCAGGCTGTCGCGTTGAAGCTCACCGGCTGGGTGATGAACGCGGACGACGAGCGCTCCGTCGACCTCGTGGCGGAGGGTGAGCCAGCGGCCCTCGACGAGCTCGAGCGCAGCGTCCGTATCGGTCCTTCCGGCTCGCGTGTCGAGTCCGTGCGAGCCGACCGGGGACCCGCGAGCGGCGAGTTCGACAGCTTCGGCATCGTCCGCTCGTGAACCCGCGCGCCCTGGGCTGCGGCCTCCTTGCCGCGGCCGGATTCGTCCTCATCGCCGCGTTCGCCATCTGGCGCGCCGGCGCCCCGGCCGAATGCCCCGGGCTGCTGCCCTATCAGCCTGCGGCCTACGAGCCGGTCGGGACGCCGATGGCCGAGCCGGTGCTCGAGGGGGTCACCGAGCTGGAGCGTGCTCCAAACCCAGTGTCATTCGGGCTCGCCAGCTGGACGGTGTACCTTCCGCCCGGCACCGCTCCGACCGCGAGCGGCGTGCCGCTCCCGCCGCGAATCGTGCTCGACTGTCGTGACGGCACGTTTCAGGCATTCCAGCGGGAGACCCAATGACTCGCCGTCCGATCCTGCTGCTCGTGAATCCGTCCTCGGGTGGGAAGCCGGGCTCCGGCCCCGGCCTCGCCGAGGACCCCGCGCTGCTCACCGCCGAAGCGCTCCGCGCGGCGCTCTCCGAACGCGGGCTCGAGGTGACGCCGCGAGAGCTGGCGGCGGAGGACGACGTGCAGGAGCTGGCACGGGCGGGTGCGGAAGAAGGTAACGACATCGTGGTGGCCGGCGGGGACGGGACGGTGAGCCTTGCCGCCGCAGCGCTGGTCGGCCATGCGGAGGCGGCGCTCGGGATCCTCGCGGGCGGCAGCTTCAACAACATCGCGCGGGGTTTCGGGGTGCCCACGACCCTGGACGAGGCGCTCGACGTCATCGGCCGCGGCGCAGTCACTGCGGTTGACGCCGGCTGGGTCGTCCGCGACGGCGGGGGCCGGCCGTTCTTCGAGGCGGCGGGCGTCGGGCTCGACGCGCTTGGCTTCCTGGCGGTCGAGCTCCTGGAGAAGCGCGGCTGGTGGCGGGCGGTGCGGGCGACGTTCCGCGGGCTGCGGATGCGCCGCACGCCGATGCGAATCGGGATCGACGACGCGGTCTATCACACGGGATCGCCGACGGTGATCGTCAGCAATGGCCCGTACCACGGGATGGGCTTCGCGGTCGCGGCCGAGGCCGACCCGACCGATGGACTGTTCGACGTCGCCGTCTTCCACGGGATGAGCCGGCTGGAGGTCCTGCGGCATCTCCTGGCCGTTGCGCGGCACCGGCCGCGGCGGGAGCCGCGGATCCACGCCTATCGGGCCAGGCGGGTGACCGTCGAGGGTGTCCGACGCGCACTCCCGGCGCACGCCGACGGCGTGAGCATCGGCATGACGCCGGTCACCTTCGAGGTGCGCCCCGGAGCACTGCGCGTCTTCCGTTGAGGCCGGCGTTTCCTAGAGGTCCAGCGTTGGCCTGAACAGGCGGTCGTGGGTGGCCGTCGCGAACCGATCGGTCATCCCAGAGATGTAGTCGGCTGCCTGCACGACGAGCGGCGCCTCGTGCTGGCGATAGCTGTCGGGGATCTCGTCCGGATGGGCGAGGTGCCAGTCCATCAGGTCGCGGATGATGCCGATCGCCCGCTGCTGCTCCCGCTGCTGCTCGTCCGCGAAGTACACGTGCGCGAACATGAAGTCGCGCAGCTCGTTCATGACGTCCAGCGTCTCCTGATCCATGCGCACCGCACCGGTCCGCAGCGACTCGGCGACGACCGCGTTGATCATCGAGTTGATCCACAGGCGCCCAGGCTCACCGAACCGATCGAGGACCCGTGCGGGGAAGCTGGTTCGGTCCAGGACGCCGGCGCGCAGCGCATCGAGCGCGTCGTGCGCGAGGTAGGCGATGCGATCCGCGAATCGGACGCAGAAGGCCTCCGCGGTCGCCGGTGGCGGCGCGATCTTCCAGCTGTGGGCGCGGATGCCGTCCCGCACCTCCCAGGTGAGGTTCGAGTCTTCGAGGACCTCGAAGATCCGAATGCTCTGCGCCGCGTGATGCCACTCCTCCGGCGCGAAATATGGGCTCAGCGCGTCCTCCCCGGTGTGCCCGAACGGGGAATGGCCGACGTCGTGGCCGAGCGCGATGGCCTCGGCCAGAGGCTCGTTCAGCGAGAGCGCGGCGGCCAGCGACCGCGCGACCTGCGTCACCTGCATCGTGTGCGTGAGCCGCGTCACGAAGTGGTCGCCCTCGGGGTTGAGGAAGACCTGCGTCTTGTGCTTCAGGCGCCTGAACGCCTTCGAATGGATGATCCGATCCCGGTCCCGCTCGAACGCCGTGCGGAACTCGTCCGGCGGCTCCGGGCGCTCGCGGCCGCGGGTCTGGACCGAGCGCGCCGCCGCCTGGCTCAGCCGCTCTTCCTCGGCTTCGCGGGCGAGCCGATCGCGCCGCCGCAGCTCGAATCCCTGCGGTTCCTGCATCGGCCGATGATGACCGACCGTCGCTACGGGCGCCGGACAGGATTTCAGGCGCGCGGATGCCACAAGTATCCGCATCCCCATCGAAAGGGCGCTCGACGGTCTTGTGGTGCTCGTTGCATCCAGGACTTTGACGCTCGTCGACTTCCCGAGAGACTCAGCGACTTGGGTCGCAAGGCTGATCCGGCGAGGGCGCGTGCCGGACAGCTCAACGGGGTTGCTCGCGCGAAGGCCATTGGTCATCATCGACGTCTGGGGTCGAGAGCAAGAAACGGTCATGAGAGGAGGTGTCCATGTCGATCGACGTGGGCCTGCCCGCGGCCGACGGACCGCGAGTCTCAACCGTCACGGTGAACGGCGCGAACCTCTCCGTCGAGGAGCGGGGAAGCGGGGAGGAGTCCATCGTCTTCGCCCACGGCGTGCTCCTCAACCGCCGGATCTTCGATCACCAACTAGATGCACTGAAGGATCGCTACCGCTGCATCGCGTTCGATTTCCGCGGGCACGGCCAGAGCGAGGTGACCGACGATGGCTACGCAGTCGACGAGCTGACCGAGGATGCCGCCGCGCTCATCCGGCAGCTCGGGTCAGCGCCGTGCCATTTCGTCGGCCATTCACTCGGCTCCTTCGTCGGGCTCCGCCTGGGCGTGCGCTACCCCGAGCTCGTTCGGTCGCTCATCCTGTTGTCTGCATCGGCCGATCCAGAGGCGCGCTCCGACGTCATCCGCTATCGGTTGCTCCAGGCAGTCGCCCGCTGGGTCGGCATCCGGCCCCTCGTGCCCACGCTCATGAACGTGATGTTCGGCAAGACATTCATGCGCGACGCGGATCGCGCGGTCGAACGGGAGACATGGCGTCAATTGATCGGCTCGCAAAGCCTGGCTGGCGGGCTCCACGCGGTCGATGGCGTGCTTGATCGTTCGGGCGTGCGTAGCGACCTCGCGAAGATCACTGCGCCGACGCTGATCGTCGTCGGCGATCAGGACGCAACAGCCCCGCTTCGGCTGGGTAAACGGATAAACGACGCAATCGCCGGGTCCCAACTCGTGACCGTGCCTGCCGGGCACACCTCGCCAGTGGAGCAGCCGGATGCGGTTACGGCCGCAATCGAGCAGTTCCTGGCGACGAATCGCGCTCGCGCCGCGACCTGACCGCGTCATGCGACGAGATCCGCCCACCGCGCTTCTCGTTGCCCACCAACGTCGCCGACTTCGTGACGGCCGAGCGTCGCCCGGGAGCCGAGCGGGCCGAAATAGAACATCTGTACTGGCGCGCCGGACAGGATTCGAACCTGCGACCTTCGGCTCCGGAGGCCGACGCTCTATCCACTGAGCTACCGGCGCGCGATGGGGAACCCGCATGCTACCCGACCCCTGGGCCGCACGCCGCAGCGACGCTCCCCGGGGAAGACGAAGGCCCCCGCCGAAGCGGGGGCCTTCATTGCTGCCGGATTCGCTAATCACAAGGGCATCTTTCACGCACGGTTTCCCGCACTACCCTTACCCAAACCTACCCATGGCCTTGCGATCAGTGGTGAATCGCTGTGCGAACAGCCTCTAAAGGATAGACCGGCCGTTCTCTTTAGACAAGGGTTTCGGAGGTTTAGATTCCTTTATCGGGAGCACGAAAAGGTCCTGCCCACGCTCATCTCGGGGTGGTCCTATCGGCCATCCGAGTCAAACAGCCGTCGCGCGTAGCTCACCGGCATGGTGCCCCCGTACAGCAGCTTGTCGTGGAAGCGGCGGAGCTCGAAGTCGGCCGGAGCGCGGCGCTGCACCTCGGCCTTCAGCTTCTCGATCATGTGCCGGCCGAACAGGTATGAGAGCTGGTAGGTCGGCGTCGAGGTGTAGCGCTTGACCTCGGCGAGCGCCGCGGGTCGCTCGAAGCCGGTCTCGGCGACGAGCCGGTCGACCGCCTCGTCGAAGCCGATGAGCCCCCGATGCAGCTGGATGTCGAGGATGATCCGCGTGGCGCGCCAGATCGCGTCGGTGTGGACGATGTACCAGCCCGCCGGCGTGTCGTCGAAGCCGTGCTCCTTCATCATCCGCTCGCAGTAGAACGCCCAGCCCTCGGCGAACTCCGGCGCGCCCGAGAAGAGGCGCACCAGGCTCGGATTGGTGATCGCGGCCGAAAGTTGGAGGTGGTGTCCGGGGTAGGCCTCGTGGACCGAGGTGTTGCTGATCGAGGCACGGTTGTGCTCGCGCATCATCTCGGGTGAGCTCGGCGGCGTGACGATGTAGGTGCCGACCGGCGTGGGGTCGAACTTCGCCGGCTCGTAGTAGGCGGCGAACGGGATGAGATGCCGGATGAAGGACGGCGTCTCGATGACGTTGAGGTGATCCTCCTCCGGCGGCGTCGCTAGCCCGTGCTCGACCACGAACGCCCGTGCCCGGTCCATGGACTCGCGGTACTCCACGAGCGACTCCGCGAACGTGGCGGCGTGGTCGTTCTTCACGAGGTCCGCGACCTCCTCCAGCGTCGCGGTGGGATCGATCTCGCGGGATAGCGCGTCGCGCGCCGACTTCTCACTGGCGAGCAGCTCCTCGCCGACGGCCAGGATCTCATCGGCGTCGGCCTCCAGCTCGCGGAGCTTCACGAGCTCCTCGAAGCGCTCCGGCCCGGTCTTCCAGTCGCCCTCGGCACGGGGAAGCACCTCGTCGTGCAGCCACTGGCGATGCTCGTCCAGCGCACCCTTCGTCGCCGATACCGCGGTTTCCAGGCGCGCGCTCAGCACCGCGTCGCCGGCCTCGGCGCGGGCGGCTGACACGATCGTGTCCAGGAACCCAGGCAGCTCCTCGGTCGACTCGACGTCGATCTCCACCCACAGCCGGACGGGCTCGCTCACGCGCTCGCGCGTTTCGCGCACCAGTCGGGGAGCGGCTTCCAGCCGCCCCGCGATGCTCTCCAGCCGATCCCGCAGCGGTGCGAAGTCACGCGTGAAGAGCGGGAAGAGCGCCTCGCCGATGTGCTCGGCGGCACCCGACGCCCCGGTCCAGCTGCGGTACTCGGTGAGCTCGAAGATGCCGAGGCGGGCCTGGTGGATGGCAAGGTCACGGTCGAGCGCTCGCTCGCTCGTCAGCTCCGCAGGGTCGAACGCGGACATCTCGTCGATGGCACGCCGGTAGAAGGCCACCTGCTGCTCGATCGCCTCTCGCCCGCCCGGCGAGAGCTCGGCATCGTGCTCGTGGAGGCCGAGGAACGTCGCGACCTCCGGCCGCAGGGCCAGCTGGTCGCGGAACCACCGATCGGCGGTGCGGTCGAATCGGGCGTCGGCATCCGACGGTGCCTGGGTCATCTTCTACCTCGTGCGGGCGCCGCCGGGCGCGGCGGCATCGGTCTGGTGGGCGCCTGGGAATGTGGGCCCGCAGCCTAGCACCGCTACAATCCGTCGCCCATGACCAGCCGCCGACCGATACGCGCCGCCTCCGCCGCCGGAGCACGCGGGCGCGCCCATCACTCGCTCGCGCCCGCGCACCTCAGCGAGGCCACGGCCGCGGCGACCGTGGCGGTCGTGGTCGGTGGGATCGCGCTCGTCATCACCGGGATCGGGATGACGGCCATGGCGCTCACGATGCAGGCCCGCTACGGCGGCGACCCGCCCCCGGACGTCGGCGCACTCACGCTGCTGCCCACGCTCGGCGGGGTCGGCCTCATGCTGCTCGGTGGCCTGCTCGCGGCGGGCGGCATCGGCGTCCTCGCCCGCGCCCGGCGCGCCAGGCTCGCGACCGGCGTCCTCGCCGCGATCACGGCCCTGCTGGCGGCCCTCGGCGTCGTCCTGGTCATGGCGGTGCCACCCCGCGACGTCGTCCTGGCGGTCGGGCTCACGGTCGCCGCGCTCGTCTTCGGCGCGGCGTCGATCCTCCTCCTTCGCCCGCGCCGCTAGCCGCTCGCGCGCCGGATGGCACGCACGATCCTCCGTGCGGGCGCCGCCCTGTGGCTGCTCGCGGGCGCCGCCGGGCTCGCGCCTCGCGACACTCGGTGCCGACGTGGCTGCTGAGCGTCCTCCCACCGCTTGCCATCGGAGCCGATGCGCTCGCGCGAGCCGTGGGTGCCTTCTCGTTCGGGCTGCTGGTCGTGGGTGCCGCGCATCTTGTCGTGCTGACCGGGCTCCGACGGAGGGCTGGGTGGAGCCACAGCGCGGGGATCCTCCTCGCCGCGGTCCTCGCCGCGGCGCTCGTCTCCCTGGCCGCCGCAGGCGTCACCTCCGCGGTCAGCCAGCCCGATGTGGCGGTCGCGCTCATCGGCTCCGGCGCTGCGGCGTTCGCTCGCCGCGGCGCTGTACACGCTCGCCGGAGCCCGCCTGGTGGGGGAGCTGAGGTCCAGGCCGCCTGCCTGAGCCGGCCGAGGCCCTGTGCTATCCTCGGCCACCGTGTCACTCCCGCGGGCCCGTGGTGTAGTGGCCAAACATGCCAGCCTGTCACGCTGGAGATCGCCGGTTCGAATCCGGTCGGGCCCGCCATTCGATCGAGTGATCCCCGAAGGTACTGACCGAACTTCCCATGCCCTGAGCGCCGCTTCGGCACGCCCGCTGCGGGTCTGCTCACGCTCTCAGGAGGAGGGTCTTGGCGTGGGAATGCTGATCTCGGATCGGCCACCGTTCCTCGTTCAGTCAGAGCCGGTGTGCGACCGATGCGGGCACGGGCAGGGCCTCCACGCGGAGTCCGCGGACGTCGAGTGCGTCGGGTGCATCGAGCTCGGCGAAGGGATGGACTGCCCGAGCTTCGCGTCCCTCGGCTCAGCCTGGGGAGCGCGAACAGGCTCCGTGGCCGGCTTGCGGTGACGGCCTCCCGGGCCTAACGCGCTACTCGAGCCTCCAGGTGATGTTGCCCTCGTCGTCGTCCTGGGTGACGATGATCGTCCCGGTGTTGCCCTGGTCGTCGGTCGCGGTGCACTCGAACTCGTTGCCGGCTTCCATCGGGACCTCGTCCGGGCACTCAACCGATTCGATGACGACCCCGGTCTGCTCCTCCAAGCCCTCTGTGAGCGTTGTCTCCAGGCGGTCGACGTCGAGGAAGCGGGTGACGGTGAGCGTGCCGTCGCAACCGGCGAGGGCGACGATCAGGATCGCCGCGAGAAACAGCCAGGGAGCGCGTTGCATCGGGTCCCTCCATCCACTTTGGCGGCTCACGAGGTGGCTCCTCGTTTTGCGAGCGCCCGAAGGGCCTCGTTCGGCCCCTCGTTCCACGGAGGGTAGTGGCTGAAGGCAATGGTCTGGACGTCCAGCTCGGCGAGACGCTCAACCGAGCGACGCGCCATGGGCATGTCGTCGCTGAAGATCTGGCTGGCGAACGTGAGGCGGCCGCGAAGGACCTGTAGCACGTCTCCCGTGAACAGAAGCCGATGCCGCCGGGCGTAGAGGCAGACGCTCCCCGGCGTATGGCCCGGCGTGTGGATCACCTCCAGGCCTCCGGCCACCGGAATGACATCGCCGTCGACGATCGGATGGGCGTCCTCGGGGCCGCGAGTCAGCAGGGCGAGGATCGGTCCGATGCGCGGACGGCGCACGACATCGCGGAATCGGACGCGCAATGCGTCGGCATCGGCAGGGTGCATGAGCACCTCCGTGCGGTGCGTGGCCAGCTCGCGGACGCCACCGATGTGATCGGGGTGCCCATGCGTGCAGATGAGCCTGGTGAGCTCCGACGGGGCGCGGCGAATATGGTGCAGGTAGGCGGTGAAGCGCGGTCCCGACCCGCGCAGCCCGGCATCGATCAGCGTGAGCTCGTCCTCGGTGAACAGGAACGCGGTGGAGCCTCGCAGGCGCACCGCGTGGAGATACTCGGCGCGATCTCCACGGCCGCCGATGATACCCGGGACTACCCACGGCACCCCTCGCTGGAGTCAGCGCCTGGGGGAGCCCTCACCAGCTTGCCAACCCATATCAGCGCCCCCACGATGTCGCGGGGTGAACACCGTGGAAGGCACCATCGATCAAAGCGCCGACGTGGTCGGGCGCGACCGCGAGCTGGCGACCGTCCAGGAGTTCGTCCTGCGGGACGAGCCTGGGGCACGAGCGCTCGTCATCACCGGGGCGGCCGGAATCGGCAAGACCACGATCTGGGAGCGCGGCGTCGCGATGGTCGAGCCGCCGGTGCATCTCCTGCGCGCACGCCCAGCGGGGGCGGAAGTGAGCCTCTCCCTGAGCGGCCTCGGCGACCTCCTGGGTCCCTTCGTCGACCTCGTGTTCGCCGACCTCCCCGGCCCACAGTCACGAGCGCTCGAGGTCGCGCTGCTCCGGGCGCCTGCCGACGACGCCGATGCCGGGGACCCGCTGGCGCTGCCGACGGCGGTTCTCGGCGCACTCCGAGGGCTGGCGCGCACGGGGCCGGTCGTTGTCGCCATCGACGACCTCCAATGGCTCGATGCAGCATCGGCGAACGTGCTGCGCTACGCGCTTCGCAGACTGACCGATGAGCCGTTTGCCCTCCTGCTCGCTGTTCGCTCGGACGGCGGGAATGCCGACCTTCTCGAGCTGGACCGGACCCTCCCGCGCGACCGGGTCGCAACGCTTCACGTCGGACCGCTGTCCATCGATGAGCTGGCTCCGCTTGTGCGCGCGCGGCTTGGTCTGAGCCTCCCACGCCCGGCGCTTGTGCAGCTGCATGGCGCCTCGGGTGGCAATCCGTTCTACGCGCTCGAGATCGCGCGGGCGCTCGGGTCCGAGGACAGGGTCGGCCTCGGCGACCGGGCCTCTGCCGTTGCCGAAGAGCCTGAAGGCCGCCGTCCAGGGCCGGCTCAGCGCGTTGAGCGACTCGGCGCTCGAGGTGGTCGTCGTCGCGGCGGCGCTCGCGCGGCCGACACTCCCACTCCTCGCTGCGGTTGTCGAAGACCAGCCGACACTGGCCGATGGCCTCGCGGAGGCGGAGCGAGCCGACATCATCCGTATCAGCGGCGACGTCATCGGCTTCAGTCATCCGCTTCTCGCGTCGACGATCTACGACAGCGTCACCGCATCGGACCGACGAGCCCTCCACACGCGGCTGGGTGCGATCCTGCGTGGACCCGGAGGAGCGTGCCCTGCACCAGGCGCTGGGCGCCGCGGGAACGGATCCGGGTGTGGCCGCGGCGCTCGAAGTGGCCGCTCAATCAGCACAGGCACGTGGAGCTGTCGATGCCGCCGCGCATCTCCTTGAACGGGCGCTGAAGCTCGTCCCTCTGTCCGATGCTGCCGATCGGCGGCGGCTCCTCATCGAGGCCGCCCGTGCCGGCGCGCATGCCGGCGCGGTTCGACGCTCGCAGGAGCTCCTGCGCGATGCAGTCGGCCTCTCCGCCCAAGGAACGGAGCGCGCGGAAGCCCTCTACATGCTCGCCGAGTCGCTGTACAGCACCGACGGCAATCGGGCGGCCGTGGGAGTGCACGAGGAAGCCCTCGCCGAACCTGACGTCGAGGCCCATGTGCTCGCGGACATTCATCGCGAGATGGTCTGGTACTCGCTCTACAGCGGGTTGCCGGCGGAGGCCCGCTCTCACGCGCTGGAGGCCGTCGCGCAGGCAGAGGCGTCCGGAGATTCGGTTCGCCTCATGAAGGCCCTGGACGCCGCGAGCCACGCGGCCTTCTGCCTTGGCTTCGAGGACTACTCGACCTTGATGCGTCGGGCGATCGAGCTCGAGGGAAGCCACCGCGGCGACGTGTATCCGGACGACTGGCCAACGACCACCGAAGGTCAGCACATGCTCTATCGAGACGAGCTGGGCAGCGCCCGGCGGCGCTTCCTCGAGCTCGACCAGGCGGCGCTGGAAGCCGGCGACGAAGCCGGTCGATGCACGCCGTACTACCACCTCGCACTCGTGGAGCTCGCGGCCGGGAACTGGCTGGCGGCGCAGCGGTATGCCGATGAGGCGTACGAGATCCTCTTCCAGGCGGAGCGAACCGGGGAGCTGGGCTCGAAGCTTTTCGCGCGGGCTTTCGTCCGCGCGCACATGGGTGACGCAGACGTGGCGCGCGGGCTGGCCGGCGAGGGGATCACACGCGCTGGGCAGTCGGGAGCCGTGCACGCTGTGGCTCGGAATCTCGGCGTCCTGGGGTTCGTGGAGCTGTCGGTCGGTGACCTTCCGGCCGCTGCCGAGCAGTTCCGCGTCGCCACCGCGCGGCTCGAGCCACTGCAGTTTCGAGAGCCCGGGTTCTTCCGCTTCTACCCCGACTACATCGAGACGCTCGTGGGACTCGGCGACCTGGCGGAGGCCGAGCGACTCACGATCTGGCTCGCCGAGCGCGGTCGTGAGCTCGGTCGGAGGTGGGCGGTGGCGACGGCCGCGCGAGGGCAGGCGCTGATCCACGCCGGCCGAGGGCAGATCGACGACGCGTTGACCGAGGCGGCCCGGTCAGTCGACCTTCTCCAGGACTTCGGTCAGCCGTTCGAGCTCGCGCGCTCACTACTCGTCCAGGGGGTGATCCAGCGCCGCGCGAACCGGCGGCGCGACGCTCGTCAGTCACTCGGCGCCGCGCTCGAGATCTTCGCGACTCTCGGCGCACCGCTGTGGGCCGCCAAAGCCGAGGCGGAGATGGCGCGCATCGGCGGTCGAACCGCGGGCGGCGATGAGCTCACGGACACCGAGCGCGAGGTGGCCGAGCACGTCGCGCTCGGGCTGCGCAACCGCGAGGTCGCCGAGCGGCTCTACATGTCGGTTCGCACCGTCGAGGCCAACCTCTCGCGCGTGTACGCGAAGCTCGGCGTTCGGTCTCGCACGGAGCTCGCGGGTCGCCTCAAGGGGGACTGACCCGCCCGCGTCCCGAGCGTGTCGGCTCGCGTCCAGCCTCCAAACCATGTGGTTTCCACCGATGCGGCGCGGTGTGCGCCGTCCGTACCGTCGTCGGCATGGGTACACCAAGCACTCGAGCCGCGCGGTCGCTGACGAAGCGACTCGGAATCGTGGTCTCGGCGATGACCGGCCGGCAATCGTCGCCACCGGACGGGGAGAAGGCTCGCGCGGGGTCCGGCCAGGCCGACCCCGCTGCTGGCCTCGAGGCGAACTCCACGCGGAATTCACAGGAGGACGGGTCATGAGGCGCACCGTTGCAACGTTCCTGGCGCTTGGACTCCTCGTCGCAGTCACGGCCCCGGTCCGAGCGGATGCGGTCTATCACACCGAGCGTCTGACACTCAATGCCGTCGGTGGAGCATCGGGCACGGGCATGGTCGTGAACGTCCATCCCAACGGGCCGAACCGGTACGCGATCGAGACCTACCAGCTGCGCGGTGCCGATGCGGGCGCCACGTACCAGGTGTGGCTGAACCTCTACATCGGCTCCGCGAACTGCGACGGCGCGCCAGCCGCGTCGCTCGCGACGGCACAGATCCAGATGAATGGCGCCGGCAACGGGACCGGGCAGCTCGTCCTGACTCCAGAGGACGTCGCCGGGCTGCGTAGAATGAGCTTCCCAATCAACTGGACCGTCACTCAGGACGGGACCACCACCCACCAGACGCGCTGCACGATCGTGACGCTCGACTGATGCGGCAGCCAGAAGGGGACAACACCATGCCTGCACAGAAGGTGCGAGATATTGCTCGCAGCATCGGTCGGCGCACCGTTCGACTGCCGGTCGGCATCGGCCTCATCGGCATCCTGGCCTTCTCTGGTGGCCTGGTCTATGCCGCCATCCCCAACTCGACCACCGGCGTCATCAACGGCTGCTTCGAGAAGTACACCGGGCTGCTGCGGGTCATCGACACTCAGGCCGGCAAGACCTGCACGCGCTGGGAGACGCCGATCAGCTGGAACCAGGTCGGTCCGGCGGGGGAGCCAGGACTACAGGGTCAGACAGGCCCGCAGGGCGAGCCAGGGGAAGACGGCGAGGATGCGGATACGGCAACGCTCGAGTCCACAATCGATGTGCTCGCCGCGGCTTTGACCACTCTTGCCACGGACGTCGAGTCCCTGAGGGCGGGAGCCCTCGATCTGGCCGGGCAGAGTTGTCCGGCGGGCCAGTTCCTGACCGGCTTCGACTCGGCTGGAGCCCTCCTATGCAGCGCAGCCGACGGTGATGCCGGCCCAACTGAAGATGTGGATGGGGATGGCTACACGGTCGCCGAAGGCGACTGCAATGACCTCAATGACAGGCTTCATCCCGGAGCCCCGCCCGATCCTGTACGACTCTTGACGGACACCAACTGCGATGGGCAGATCGACGAGGTGGAGTTCTCCGTAGCGCTCTTCGATCTCGACGCCGATGGGATTCTTGCCTCGATCGACTGCAACGATCACGACCCGACTATCGGCACAAGCGGCCGGGTTCACTACTTCCCCGAAGTACCGGGCGACGGCGTGGACAACGACTGCAATGGACTGACCGATGAAGCCGCCGACGTCTGTCTTTCTGGCGATCCTTATGTGGTCTCCATAGCGACCGATGGCTCGTGCACGTACATGGTGAACGCCGACCTCGATCACGATGCCGACGGCCTCGACGTCTGGCCTTCGGGCGGGGATTGTGACGACACCGATCCCACGACGCACTACGGCGCTGTTGAACTGCCCGATGGAGTGGACAACGATTGCGACGGAGTCGCTGACGATGGGGTTTCGAGCTTGGGGATCCTCGGTACTGGGTGAGGCCTGGACGCGGGTCGAGGCGTGGGTGGGCCCGGCGGCGCTGCGCGGACGCGTCGTAGCCGGAGGCAACGGTGGGGCAAGGGCTGAACGTCAGCCCTTGCGCCCTGACTGGGCGTCCTTGACGGCGGTCGCCGTCGCCTGGCGGCTCGCAGCTTCCTTGCGGTCCTGCTGCCGTGACTGATGGTGTCGCGTGATCGCCTCGACGGCCACGTCGATGTCGGAGGTGACGATCAGCAGGTCGAGGTCCGCGGGGCTGATCTTCTCCTCGTAGAGCGGCTTCTCGCGGATCCAGCGCAGCATTCCCTCCCAGTACTCGGTGCCGAAGAGCACGACCGGGAAGTGCTGGACCTTGCCGGTCTGGATCAGGGTCAGGGCCTCGAACAGCTCGTCGAGCGTCCCGAAGCCGCCGGGGAAGATCACGAACGCCTCCGCGTACTTCACGAACATCGTCTTGCGGACGAAGAAGTAGCGGAAGTTCATGCCGAGGTCGACGTACTCGTTGAGCCCCTGCTCGAAGGGGAGCTCGATGTTGGCGCCGATGGAGAGGCCGCCGCCCTCCTTCGCGCCGCGGTTGGCGGCCTCCATGATGCCGGGGCCGCCGCCGGTGATGATCGCGAAGCCCTGCTTCGCGAGGCGGCCGCAAGGCGCCGAGCGGCGCCGTAGTAGCGGTTGCGCCGGCCGACGCGCGCGGAGCCGAAGATGCTGACCGCGGGACCCACCTCGGCGAGGGCGTCGAAGCCCTCGACGAACTCGCCCATGATGCGGAGCGCTCGCCACGTGTCGGTGTCCCGGAAGCCGGCCTCGAGGTGGGGGGAGCGGAGGAGCTGCTGGTCCTCGGTGCCCCGGTCACCCGGCGTCTGGCCGCGGACGACCACGGCCCCGCGCCGCTTCTCGGGCTCCTTCTTCCTGCGTGGCATTAGTACCTCCCGCGCTCGACAGTCCCCGGGACGGATGCTAGGGTGGCCGTCCTTTGGCGCCCACGCACGTGGCGCGCCTGACTCAGACCGCTCGAGGCGATTCTATTGCCGGACCTGTTGCGACGCGCTGCCGCCCTCACGCTGTTGAGTGCAATCGGGATTGCACTTCTGGCGCCCATGGCCGCGCGCTCCGTCGCATCCGTTCCGGCCGATCGCGTCGAAGCGCTGCTCCCCGCGGCCCCGATCCCGCTCGTGCTGACCTCGCGCGGATCGCTGTCCGAGCGCCAGGCGGCAGCCACCCTTCCCAGTCGCGACGGCAACGCCGAGACGCTTGCTGCGGCGCCGCTGCCCACGCCGAACGTCGCGACCATGGAAGCAACCATCCGTTCCAATGCGACGCCGAGGCCGGTCCCGGTGGCTGGAGCGCCCGTCGATGCGCCCCCACTGGACGGCAACGTCTGGGATCTCCTCGCCCAGTGCGAGTCGGGCGGGAACTGGGCGATCAACACCGGCAACGGCTACTACGGTGGCCTCCAGTTCAACTACAGCACATGGCTATCGAACGGCGGCGGGCAGTTCGCCGAGTATGCCCACCTCGCCACTCGCGAGGAGCAGATCCTCATCGCCGAGCAGCTCCACGCGAGGCGCGGCTTCCAGCCCTGGCCGGCCTGCAGCAGGAAGCTCGGGCTCCTCTAGGCTCAGATCCGCGGGCGACACCGGCGGGCTGCGCGTTAGCATCGGCCGGTGATCAAACCGCTTCGAGTGGGCCACGTCGTCCTGAAGGTGCGTGAGCTCGAGCGTTCGCTCGAGTTCTACCGGGACGTCCTTGGGTTCACCGTTGCCAGCGAGATGAGCAACGTGATGGTCTTCCTCACCGCGACCGGCGAGAACCATCACGACCTCGGCCTGCTGCGCGTCGGCGACTCCGCTCCGTCGCCGCTCCCGAACGCGGTCGGCCTCTACCACGTGGCGATCCAGCTGGCGGACTGGGAGGCGGTCAAGAAGGCGCGCGACGTGCTCGAGGAGCGCGGCCTGCTTCGCGGGACCGCCGACCACGGCGTGAGCCGCAGCCTCTACACCGCCGATCCGGACGGTAATGAGATCGAGCTGTTCTGCGACGCGCCACGCGAGGAGTGGGAGGGCCGCGTGGACGAGGTGATGACCGTGAGGCCGCTCGCCGCCGACTGATCGCCGGTCGGTACGTCGATTGCTTCCTGAGCTGCCATGCCATTCCTGCCGTTTGTCCTGCTCCTCGCGTGGCAGGCGCTGAGCCGATCCGCCTCCTTCGCGCTCGGCTGGGCGACCGCGATCTACTTCGGGCAGGTTCCCGGCCGGCAGGGTCGCATCCTGTCGGTGATCAGCCTCCTGGCTGCCGCCTGGGTCGTGCTGATCATCGGCTTCGCGATCCCGATCCTCGGCGGCGCCGCGCTGGAGTCGGCGGGTGTGATCGACGAGAACTTCGACGTCCGCACCATCCACTACGTCGGGCTGGTGGCGGGCCTCGTCCTCACGCCACCGATCATCGCGGCGTGCGTGGTGTGGGCGAACATCCTCGGCGAGCGAAGCATCGGCCGCTGGATCGACCTCATCCCGGTCAGCTACCCCGCGAGCTTCATGCTCGGCATATCGGTCCTCCAGATGGTGCTCTTCACGCCGGTGCTCCTCTTCCAGCGTTGGCGCAGGAAGCGGAAGCTCGTCCAGGTCGCGGTGATGATGCGAGAGGGGACCGATGACGAGGACCTGCTCAAGGCGCTGCGACGCGCGCTGGCGTCCATCGGCATCAGGAAGGTTGCCGTCAGCGAGGCGAAGGGCCCGAAGTCGTGGCCGCTGCGGACGGTCGCCTACCCCGCCGAGCACCTCCTCGGGGCGGTCGTGCGCGGGGAGCCGATGCTGCTCGAAGCCGGCGAGCTCGAGATCCAGGCCCACGCGACGAACGTCTCGATCCTCGGCCCGAAGGAGGACGCCTACCGCGCCCGCGCCGCCATCGAGCGCGAGCTTGCCTTCGCCGATGCGTACCTCACTTGGGACGAGCAGTCGCAGGGCTTCGAGGACGAGCTCAAGAAAATCCACCGCGAGGCCGATGGTGACGTCCAAGCCGTGCGCGGCCGCCTCGACAAGGTGCAGGAGCGCATGGACGTCGCGAGCATGAACTCGGAGCAGTGGAACGTCCTGTATCGGCTCCGGCTCCAGGTAGAGCAGGACGTCTCCCGCCGATCGGAGGAGAAGGCGCAGGCCTAGGATGCGCCGATGCGACGGCTGAAGCGCATCGGCCTTGTGATCCTGGCGTTGGCCGTCATTGCCCTCGCCTGGGAGCCGACGCGCGTCGGCGTGCAGACCGCGATCCTGCTGCCGAACCTGCTGGACTCCGGCCCGAAGGTGCTCTCGGTCTTCAGCGAGGCGCCGCAGCGCTCGAGCCTTCCGTACCGGGCCGCGGTCGAGCCGGGAGCGGACTCGGATCTCGCCGAGCTGTGGCTGCCGTCCTGGGCCAGCGCCGAGCGGCCGGCCGGCGCGATGCTCCTCGTCTTCGGCGTCAACAACCTCGGACGCAACCACCCGTCGATCGAGCGCGTCGCGGATGGCCTCGCGCGAACTGGCGTGGCGGTGCTGGTGCCGGACTCCCGAACGCTGCTGGAGGGGAGGCTGGAGGTCGGGGAGATCGACGGGGTCGTGCGCGCGTTCCAGCTGCTCGCGGCGCGGCCGGAGGTCGACCGCTCACGGATCGGGATCGTGGGCTTCAGCGTGGGCGGGTCGCTCGCGCTGCTCGCCGCCCGGGACCCGCGCATCGCCGAGCAGGTGCGCTGGGTGAACGCGTTCGGGGCCTTCGGCGACGCCCAGACGCTACCTGGCCAGCGTGGCCGCGCATGCGTACCGCGGCCCCGACGGCGACGCCGGTGCCGTGGACGCCGAGTCCGCTCGCACGCGAGGTCTTCCTGCGCTTCGTCCTGGACCAGGTGGACTCGGAACTCGGATCGCGCGGCAATTGACGCCGCCCTCGGCGCCGGCCGATCCTGGCGGGGGAGCGTCCCGCGCCGGATGCGGGCCTGCGCGACGACCTCGATACCGATGCGGGACGTGCCGTCCACGTCCTCCTGACCGTCACTTCGCTCGAGGCCGCGACAGAAGCCATTGCGACCATGCCGGCTGAGAGCCTGACGTTCATGGACGCGATCTCACCGCTGCGGCACCTGGACGGCCTCCGCGCCGACGTCCACCTCATGCACGAGACCGAGGACCACCACGTCCCGTACGTCGAGTCACGGTCCCTCGTCGAGGCGCTCGAACCCGGCGGCCTGCTGGTTCAGCACACCGAGTTCCGCCTGTTCGACCACGTCCAGCCCGACGACCTCGACCTCGTGGCCGCCGCACCGGAGCTCGTGAAGCTCCTGCTGCACGTCCGGTCGCTGATGGAGGAGGCGCTGTAGGCGGTCGCCTACTGCGGCGCGACGAAGAAGGCGAGTGAGCCGATGATCAGGAGCGCCCCAATGGCGATCACCACGAGGCGCATCGCCCACGGGTTCGATCGGCGCTGCGGGAGGGGCTGGTAGGGACGTCCCCGCTTCCGCCGCGAGGATCGGCTCATGCGCCGGCGGCCCCCGGAGCGGGCCAGCTGCGGCGGAACAGGAACGGGACCATCAGCGCTTCGCGCCCCGAGACGGAGCGCAGCTGCTTGCGGGTGCGCTTCAGGAGCTTGCCGTGGAAGGTGCCGTCTCCGTAGGGCTCGAGCAGCCGCGCGACGTCCCACTCGCGTTCGCCGGCGATCGCCGTCGGTGGAAGCCATCGGTCCAGGATCGCCTTTGCTTCGTCGATCGCCACGAACCGTCGGGAGCGCGTCGCGTTGTCGAGCGTGATCAACGCGTTCTCGAAGCTCACGTCGACGTCCTCGACGAGCGTGGTGAGCCGCTCCATGGTGCCCGGGATACGCTCCGGCTTGAACAGCCCGGCCAGGATCACGCGCCGCTCCTCCATCGGGAGGGGCTGGAGCACGGCACGCAGGCTGGGGATGCCCTCGGCGACGTTCGCGGCGGGCACGTCGTAGTCGTAGAGGCGGACCATCATCAGGTTCTGATGCTATCCCGGATCGGAGGGCGTAGCCTTGAGCCATGGAGTCGCGTGATGCGCGAGCGTTCCCGTGGACGATGGTGGCCATCGGCGGCGTGCTCCTCGTCCTCGGTCTCGTCGCGGCGGCCGTGGCGGTTGTCGGACTGCCGCAGCTGGGGCCCCGGGCGACACCTGCGCCTGCCGCACCATCCGGGGACGCGGAGCCCGCCGGACCAGCGTTGAGCGAGCCGGCGGCAGGCGCCGCCTGGTGGCAGATGAGGACCGGCATGCCGGCCGATGCCTTCCAGGGGAACATCATCGACATCGGAACTCTGGACGGCGGCGTCACGTCGACCGTGGAGGTTGCGTTCCCGCAGCCCCAGGCAGACTCGTTGGCCTTCGCGAACAGGATCGTCATCGGTCCACGTCTGGGCCACGTCGTCACCATCGGCGCTGAGGGGACGGATGTCGTGCTCACGTCGATCGACGCCACAACCGGGGAGGCGAACGAGCTCGTCCGTACCGGCGACATCGTGGTGGATGCCGCGTTCGCGAGCGGCAGCGAAATCGTGTTCCTGACGGCCGACCGCATCACAGGGGCCCCCACCGGCCTCTGGCGCATTGACGCGCTTGAACCCGGGCTTCCTGAGCCCATCGAGGGGGCGATGGCAGCCGAGCCGGCATTCCGCCTGGTCGCAAGGGTCGGCTCGTTCAGCAGGCTGCTCGTGAGCCCGGATGGCGGCTCGGCGGCTGTGATGCGCTGCGAGCTGGACGCGTGCCTGGTTCGCTCGGTGGGCCTTGCCGACGGCACCGTTCACCAGCAGGCCGTCGCCCTCGGCACGGAGCCGATCGGCCTCATCGGTCATGTGCTGCTGGTGCGACCGACCTGCATAGAGCTCGCATGCGCCGGTGAGCTGCTCGACCTCGCCACGGGCGAGCGACGGGTCGTTCCGGGAGACGGATGGTGGGCATTCAGTGAGGCGCTCATTCGGAGCGACCGCGGCGTGCTGCTCGTCGGCCAGATTGGTGGGGCAACGGCCCCGGGTCCGCAGCCGATGGAGCCGCCGGCATTCCGAGTAGTCGAGCTCGAGACGATCGTCGCGCGGGAACCGATCGAGCTGGGCCTGGGGTCGATGAGCATCCAGGCGCCTACGGCATTCGATGTCGGCGTTGAACTCCCGCCCGGTTGGTTCGTCGTCCGCGGCAGCATGCCTGCGCCGGAGGGAGGGGACTGGAGCATGCCGATGACCGCATTTGCGGTCGAGGCGGCCACGGGGCGTCTGGTGTCGCTCCCCGCGCTGGGCGAGATCTTCGTCCAGGGCTGAATCGGACCACGGGTAGAATCGGAGGTCAGCGCCCGGACGGGCGCATCGGTCCAGAAGCAGGAGGCTCGCTGCTCGCATGCTCCTCGACGGGAAGAAGCTCCTCGTCACCGGCGTCCTCACCGACGACAGCATCGCGTTCGCCATCGCCAAGGTCGCCCAGGAGGCCGGCGCCGAGATCGTCCTGACCAACGTCGGCAGGGGAGTGCGCCTGACCGAGAAGGTGGCGCGCAAGCTCCCGACGCCGCCCGACGTGTTCCAGATGGACGTCAACAACCCCGAGGACGTCGACGTGATCTCGAAGGAGCTCATGAGCCGATGGGGTCGCGTGGACGGCGTCGTGCACGCCATCGCCTACGCCCCCGCCGACGCCCTCGGCGGCAACTTCCTCAACACTCCGTGGGAGAGCGTGGCGACCGCGGTCCAGACGTCGGCCTTCTCGCTGAAGGCGCTCACGGTCGGTCTCCTCGAGCCGCTGAAGGTCGCCGGAGCCGATGCCGGCGCATCGGTCGTCAGCCTCACCTTCGACGGACGCTTTGCCTGGCCGATCTACGACTGGATGGGAGTCGCGAAGGCGGGTCTCGAGGGCGTCACCCGCTATCTCGCGCGTGACCTCGGGCCGCTCGGCATCCGGGTGAACACCATCTCAGCCGGACCGATTCGCACGATGGCCGGCAAGAGCATTCCCGGCTTCGACCAGATCGCCGGCCACTGGCTCGATCGCGCGCCGCTGCCGTGGTCGCTGACCGATGCCACTCCCGTCGGCCAGATGGCCGCCTTCCTTCTCTCCGACTGGGCCGGCATGACCTCGGGCGAGATGATCCACGTCGACGGCGGCTACCACGCCATGGGGACCGATATCCGCGGGGCGCGACTCGAGGGCTGACCTCTGGCGTCGGGCCGCGGACCGCGGCTATGCTGGCACCCATGACCACTGATCAGAAGCTCGAGAAGCTGCGCCGCGTGCCGCTGTTCGCCGGGCTCGGCAGGCGGGAGCTCGAGCGTCTTGGAATGCTCACCGATGAGGTCGACCTGCCGGCGGGCCGTGTCGTCATCCGTGAGGGCGACCGGGGCGAGGAGCTGTTTGTGCTCATGCAGGGTGCCGCACGGGTTGAGCGCGAAGGACGCGAGGTCGCGGCCCTCCACGCCGACGAGTGGTTCGGCGAGATTGCGCTCGTGGACGGTGGTCCGCGGACAGCGACCGTGACGCTCACCGAGGACAGCGCGCTGCTGGTCGTCGGCCGCAGTCAGTTCCGGCAGCTGATGGAGGAGTTTCCGCACATCCGCGACCAGATACTGGACCTCCTCGCCCAGCGCGTCCGCGCCGCGGAGCACGACGCGGTCCACTAGCTCGCGGCCCTCAGGCGCGAGAAGCGCCCGCCTCCAGGTCGAGCAGGAACCGCTTCGCCGCTAACCCTCCTCCGTAACCCCCGAGGCCGCCGTTCGCGGCGACCACCCGGTGGCACGGGATGATGAGCGCCAGGCGGTTCGATCCGTTCGCTCGACCCACCGCGCGCGACGCCGCCGGAGCACCGACGCGTCCGGCGAGCTCCCGGTACGAGATGGTCTCGCCGTAGGGAATCGACTGTAGCTCGCCCCAGACCCGCTCCTGGAATGCGCTGCCTGGAGCATCCAGCGGGAGGTCGAACTGGCGGCGGTCGCCCGCCAGGTACTCGCCGAGCTGGCGCTCCAGGTCATCGATCAGCCCTCCGCCCCCGAGCTGGGTCGGGCCGATCCGACGGCGAACCGCGGCCAGCTGCGCGTCGATCATCGGCCGCTCCGCGAAATCGCACAGCACCACCGCGTCGCTCGTCGCGCCGAGAAGCAGCGCCCCGACTGAGGTGTCGACGCGCCGGAGGTCCACCGTCGTGCCGGCGTCCGGATGGCATCGCAGGCAGGCGCGGTAGCCGGCCGCGCGGGCCGCGGCCGCATCGGCCAGGTAGACGACGTTCTGGGGGAGCGGCTTGCGCACGCGACACGACGGGAGGCAGTAGATCCCCGTCGTCCGCACCGCGGCGACGAATCGGCCGTCCCACGCCGGATCGGCTGCGTAGAAGGCGCGCTCCATGTCGGTGGATGGGGCGGTGGCGACGCTCATGCGGGCGCTCTCGTGTGCGGGTCTCGCCGATGAAACGCGCGGCGGAACCGGAACGTGAGCCGCCTCAGGCGTTGCCCGGCGTCTGGCGCAGGATGAGGTTGGCCGTGAACGGGCTGCTCCCGAGGAGCCGATCCCCCGCCCGCACCTCGACCCGGTATCTGCCGATCTCCTCGAGCCGCATCCCCTTGAGCTCCGCCACGATGTTCGCCGTCGAAGCGTTCGGCGGCACCTCGATCCGCAGGCGGGGAGCCTGCTGGAGCGTGGCGCGACCCGACGGTGAGATCACCTGGAAGGTCAGCTCGTGCGGCCCCGGCGCCGCCTCCAGGATGGCGACGATGAAGCAGCGGCCGTGGGCCGCCGGGAAACGCTGGACGTTGATCTGGCTGAACACGCCGACCGCGCTGATCTTCCCGTCCTGCGCCGTCAGGGCGTAGTCGCACAGCAGCAGGGTGTGCAGCTCGAGTTCGGCCATTGCGGATCAGTCTAGGCCGATGCGGCCCACGGCCAGCTCCGCGATGTCGGTCAGGCGATCCGAGGGAAGCTCCGCGCGGGAGAACCAGCGGCACTCGTCGGTGGAGCCGTCCACCTCGTTCCGGAGCTCACCTCCGAAGACGCGGCAGCGGTAGAGGATCTGGATTCCGTGATAGTCGATCTCCTCACCATCCGAGCTCGTGATGACCCGCCGCCAGGAAGCCACGTCCAGGAGCTCCTCGGCCTCGCCGATGAGACCCGTCTCCTCAGCGAGCTCGCGAACCGCCGCGTCGCGGGGGTCCTCGCCATGCTCGATCCCTCCTCCCGGGAGTGTCCACCACCCGTCATATCCGCTGGTGTAGCCCGGCGCGAGCCGGGCGAGGAGCAGCCGCTCATCCTCGACGCAGACGGCGTATGCGCTCACCCGGGTAATGCGCTCAGGCTCCTCGGTCACCGGCGTGCGTAGTCGGTCCCGCCCATGAGGTGGATGCTCACGTAGCGCTCGTCGCCCACGACCCACGAGTCGTGTCCGGGCCCGATCTCGAAGAGGTCCCCGGGGGCGAGGTCGAGCACGCGCCCGTCGTCCATCTGCACGCGATTTCGTCCGGACAGCACGAGGCCCAGGTGGGCCACCTGGCAGCTCTTCTCACCCTGCGCGGCGCCCACATGCTCGGACCACCGCCAGCCGGGCGCGTACTCGGCGCGGCCCACCGTCATGCCGCCGATGTGGACGAGGTCGAGGTGGCCGAGCGGGAACTCGCGCCGCTCGTCCGCGGAGTCGAAGCGTCGGGTCAGCGCGGCGATCTCGGGCATCGGTAGGTCAGCCTCCGTCATCGGTGTACAGGTCGGGGTCGATGAGCCAGGCGATCTCGCCACTGCCCGGCTCCGGGACGCCGTAGAACTCGACGCAGGCTACGCCACCGGCCCGCAGCCGGACGGACGACGCGCCGGTGAGCTCGGCGACCGCGGTGGACAGGTCGGGCTCGTGCCCGACGAACAGCACGCGCCGCGCGTCCGGATGGGCGGCCATCGCCCGGGCCATCTCGCCCCAGCCCGCGCCCGGCGCGAGGGCCGGCTCGACGATCGGCTCCGCGCGCAGCCCGACGCCCTCGGAGAGAAGCTGGGCGGTGCGGACGGCGCGGCGCA
This sequence comes from uncultured Chloroflexia bacterium, assembly GCA_963840205.1. Classification (GTDB taxonomy): domain Bacteria; phylum Chloroflexota; class Limnocylindria; order QHBO01; family QHBO01; genus JACDBZ01. Next base: position 218,581 of record CAWIXZ010000010.1, on the reverse strand, counting down.
GCGGCGAGCTGATGACCACGTCGGGGCGCAGGTTGAGCCTCCGCCAGAGGACTCCGGCTGCCCGCAGCTCGTCCTCGCCTTCGGTGGTCAGCTCTCGAGCGTCGTCGTCGCCGTCCTGCGCCGGAGCCGCCTTGCCGTGGCGTAGGAAGTACAGGATCACCCCTTGACGGTCGTGGCGCGGCTGCCGTCGCCCGGTGGGTCGTCATCGGCGCCCCCGCGCCCGCCGGAGTGGCCCGCGGCGACTCCCCGCGCGTGGCCGGTGCGCTCCACGCGGATGGTGTGCGCGCTCGTGCGGTCGGCCCTCGGCAGCGTGATCGTGACCACGCCGTTGCCGAAGCTCACGTTCGCCCGCATGGCGTCGACGGCATACGGCAGCTCGAGCGTCCTCTCGTACGGGCCGTAGCTCCACTCGCGCAGCAGGTAGTCGATCCGCTCCTGCCCCTCCCCGTGCTGTGCGGCACGCAGGACCAGCCGGCCGTCATCGGTGACGTCGATGCTGATGTCCTCCGGCGCGACACCCGGCATCGGCGCGACGATCATCAGCTCGCGCTCGTTGTCGAACAGGTTCACCGGGATGGCGGTCGCATCGGTCATGCGGTCGTCCTCCGGCGCCCAGCTGCTTCGAGCCGTCCGGATTCACACCAGGTGTGCGTTATGCCGCAGCTACCCTCGCCCGGCCGTCCCGTTTCACACCTGCTGTGAATTCGGACGCTTGGCGACCGTTGGGTCATGAGTAACGCACGCTCCATGTGAATTCGGACGCTTGGCGACCGTTGGGTCATGAGTAACGCACGCTCCATGTGAATTCGGACGCCTCGCAGGCCCGTACTCAGTCCGGGAAGGCCTCGGGCCCTCGTTCGCTGAGCTCACGTGCATGCTCCGCGCCATCCTCGGGCGGGATCCAGGAATAGGGATAGCGGTCGTCCTCCAGCTCGGCGGCCTGCCGAGTGAGGTGCAGTGGATGGAAGGTGTCGATCATCACCGCCAGCTCCTCCGTCGCCTCCTTGCCGATGCTCGCCTCGACGGTCCCCGGGTGCGGCCCGTGGGGAATGCCGGCTGGATGGACTGTGAACGACGAGATATCCACGCCGCGGCGGCTCATGAAGTTGCCGGCGACGTAGTAGATGACCTCGTCCGAGTTGATGTTGCTGTGGTTGTACGGCGCCGGGATGGCGAGCGGGTGGTAGTCGAACTTGCGCGGCACGAACGAGCACACCACGAAGTTGCGCGGCTGGAACGTGAGGTGCACGGGAGGCGGCTGGTGGATGCGGCCGGTGATCGGCTCGAAGTCGCCGATGTTGAACGCGAAGGGCCACAGGTAGCCGTCCCAGCCGACCAGGTCGAATGGGTGGTGCCGGTAGTGATACGGCGTGATGCGATCTCGGGAGCGGACGCGGATGACGTAGTCGTCGGAGTCGCCGGCGGCGACCGGCCCCATCTCGGCCGGTGGGCGGATGTCGCGGTGGTAGTAGGGCGAGTGCTCGAGCAGCTGGCCGTAGTCGTTGCGGTAGCGCTTGGGTGGCTCGATCTCCGACGGGCACTCCAGCCACAGCATCCGCTGCGGCACGCCCGCGTCGGGCATCAGTCGGTAGGTGGTGCCGATGGGGATCACAAGGTAGTCGCCCGGCCCGTAGACGATCGGCCCGAAGATCGTCTCGAGGGTGCCGGTGCCCTCGTGGACGAAGTACATCTCGTCACCGATGCCGTTTCGGTAGAAGTCCGTCATCGGCTCCGACGGGAGGACGACGCCGAAGGTGACGTCGGAGTTGTAGAAGAGCGGCACCCGTCCGGAGAGCGCATCGCCACCCGCGCTGAGCTGCTTCGTGTTGACCAGTCGATGCCGGTGCGGCTCGCTGCCGCCCGGGTCTGCGGCCTCGAGCTCCACACGGGCGGGCGCGTCGATCTTGTGGGTCTGCGTCGGCGGCGTCTCGTGGTACATCAGCGACGAGCGACCGCTGAAGCCCTCTACGCCGAAGAGCTCCTCGGCGTAGAGCGAGCCGTCCGGCTTGCGGAACTGCGTGTGACGCTTGTGCGGCACCTGGCCGCGCTGGACGTAGAACAAGGGGTGCATTATCGCCCCCGCACCCATGGAGACGCGCGGATGGTGATCGACCCCGGGACAGAGAAGGGCGCGAAGGTCGACGCACGGCTGCGCGACGAGCTCGTCGCCTGGCTGGTGACCGTCGCGGCCGACGGCACCCCCGTCCCGACTCCGGTGTGGTTCCTGTGGGACGGCGACTCGATGCTCGTCTATTCGCAGCGAGACAAGCCGAAGCTGCGGCACATCGCGGCCAACCCACGGGTCGCGATCGCGATGCGCACGGACGAGGACGGCGACGCCCTCGTGGTCATCACCGGCGAGGCAGCGGTGGACGACGGCGCACCACGGGCCGATGCGCTCCCAGCCTACGTGGAGAAGTACGAGGCGTCGATCGCGCGCCTCGGCTCGGAGCTCGAAGGATTCGCGGGCGAGTATTCCGTGGCCGTCCGCATCCGCCCCACGAAGCTGCGCGCCTGGTAGGAGGCCGATCCGATGCTCACCACGCCGCTGTGCCGGACCCTCGGCATCGAGCACCCGATCATCTCCGCCGCCATGGGCGGTGCGACGGTGCCGGAGTTCACCGCCGCCGTGTCGAACGCCGGAGCGTGCGGACAGGTCGGGCTGTCCGGCGCCGGGCCCGATCGGACGCGCGCGCTCATCCGACGCGTCCGTGAGCTCACCGATCGGCCATTCGCCGCCAACGTCATCCTCGACCACTACGACGGGGAGGAGGTGGAGACCGCGCTCGAGGAGGCGGTGCCGATCCTCTTCCTCTTCTGGGGTGACCCCTCGCCGTGGGTGGCGGCCGCGCATGGTCGCGGGACGAAGGTCGTCGTCCAGGTCGGCTCGGCTCCCGAGGCCGCTGCCGCGGCGGAGGCCGGCGTCGACGTCATCGTCGCGCAGGGGGTCGAGGCCGGTGGCCACGTGCGGGGCACGACGCCCCTCATCTCGCTGATCCCGCAGGTCGTCGATGCCGTGTCGCCGCTCCCCGTGGTGGCGGCCGGGGGCATCGTGGACGGCCGCGGGCTGGCGGCGGCGCTCGCGCTGGGGGCGGACGGCGTGCTCATCGGCACGCGCTTCCTCGCCAGTGAGGAGGCGGACGTCCATCCGGAGTACCAACGTCGAGTCCTGGCGGCGACGAGTGGCGAGGACACCGTCCATTCCGAGGACCTCTTCGACGTCGGATGGCCGAACGCCGCCCACCGCGTCCTGCGCAACCGGCTGGTCGAGGAGTGGGAGGCCGCCGGCAGGCCCTCGCCCGGCTCGCGGGCCAACGAGGGCGACGTCATCGGTACGCGGCGCATGTGGGACGGCTCGACGGTCCCCATCCGGATGTACTCGTCGGTCACCGCGACCACCGCCTTCGACGTCGATCTCGAGCGCGCCGCGCTCTGGGCCGGGATGTCGGTGGGGCGCGTGCGCGAGGTGAAGCCTGCCGGCGACATCGTGCGCGAGACAGTCCGCGAGGCGGAGGAGATCCTCGCCGGGCTCAGCCCGGCCGGCGGGTGAGCTCCGAGTGGCCGCCGCGTGGATACACGATCAGGATCCGCGCCGGCTCGTCGCCAAGGACCTCGACGTCGTGGGGCAGCGTTCCGTCCAGCAGCACGTAGTCGCCGGATCCCGCCTCAATCGCGGCGTCGCCCTGCGTGATCCGCACGCGACCCGCAAGGATCACGTGGTGCTCATCCCCCGGGTGCGCGTGGAGGCCGGTGCGGGCCCCCGACGGCAGGACTCCCTCGAAGATCGCCACGGACCGGGAGATGCCGCCGTCCACCTGGGTCATCGTGCCGCTCGCGCGGGGCAGACGCCTACGGGGCCGTTCGCCCGCTCGAACGAGGCGCGGGGCGGAGCTGGTTTCGAGCAGGAACCAGGCGATGGGAACGTCCAGTGCATCGGCGAGGGAGGCAAGTGTTTCGAGCGACGGAGAGGCCTTGTCGTTCTCGAGCTGGCTGAGGTAGCCGATGTTGAGGCCACTCCGCTCGGCGACGGCGGCGAGGGTGAGCCCCTGCTCGCGGCGCCGCCGGTTGATCTGGGCGCCAACCTGAGGACGTCGGCGGGGAGCGGATGCATCGGTCATGGAGACATTATGCCTGTAGCAAAACGGTATTGACAAGCCCAAAGACTCGTTTCATGATGGTGTGGTCACAGCAAACCTCGCTTGGCGTCAGCCAAGTACACGATCGGGAAAGGAATCACTCGACCATGAAGGTCGCCATCATCGGAGCCGGCAACGTCGGCAAGGCACTCGCCACATCCATCACCCGCGCCGGTCACGACGTGACCATCGCGGCCAAGCATCCCGAGAGTGCCCGGATGGCAGCGGACGCGGCCGGCGCCTCCGCGGCTGAGTCCAACGCCTCGGCGGTCTCCGATGCGGACGTCGTCATCCTCGCAATCCCGTACGGCGCCGCAGGCGAGCAGGTCGCCGACGAGATCCGCGATCAGGTCGCGGGCAAGACGATCGTCGACGTCAGCAATCCGCTCACGGCCGACTACTCGGGCCTCGCCACGAACGGCAGCTCGGCGGCAGAGGAGCTCCAGGCGCGCCTGCCCGAGGCTCACCTCGTGAAGGCGTTCAACACGATCTTCGCCGCCAACCAGGCCAGCCCGGTGCGGGAGGTCGATGGCTACGTCGCCGGCGACGACGCGACGGCCAAGGAGCGGGTCATTGCGCTCATCGAGTCGATGGGCTTCACGCCACTTGACGTCGGGCCCCTCACCTCGGCCCGCTATCTCGAAGGAATGGCCTTCATGAACATTGGCCTCAATGCGGCCAATGGGTGGAGCTGGACGTCCGCCTGGCGCCTGGAGCGCTGAACGATGGCAATCACCAGGCTCAACCACGCAGTCCTGTTCGTCCGCGACGCCGATGCGGCCGCGGAGTTCTATCGGCGAGCCTTCGGCTTCGAGGAGCTCGCCCGGCCCGTCGGGATGCGCGCGGCGTTCATGCGCTCACCGACCGGTGGCAACCATCACGACCTCGGCCTGTTTGAGGTCGGGGCGCAGGCCGCGCGTCCGCCGCGCGGGTCGGTCGGCCTCTACCACCTCGCGTGGGAAGTGGACACCATCGAGAGCCTCGCCGAGCTGTCCCGCTCGCTGGGGGAGCTGGGTGCACTCACCGGCGCATCGGACCACGGCGTGAGCAAGTCGCTCTACGGACGCGATCCCGACGGCAACGAGTTCGAGGTGATGTGGTCCGTTCCGAAGGAGGCTTGGGGCCAGTACGCCGATCAGGCGACCGTCATGCCGCTCGACCTCGAGGCCGAGCTGCGACGTTGGGGCGCCGGAACGCCTGTCTGATCACCCTGCCGCACGCCCTAGCGGCCGATCGCGACGGCGACGCCGTACATGGTGAAGAAGACCGCGTAGCACGCCGCCACGATCGCTCCCCCGACGAGGTGCCGGTTCCGCCCCTCGGTTCCGCGCCGGTACCACCTCCGCGCCAGCACCCAGCCGGCGGCCGCGATCGCGATCCCGGCTCCGACGACCACGATCCACACCGATGACTCGGCGCCTCCGGTGGTCGACATCGAGCGCAGGACGCTGGGAAGACCGATCACGGGCAGGAAGATGATCAACATTCGCACGAGGTTCGGCATCTCGCGGCCGTGCGCCTCGCGCCGCACTTCGAGAAGAGACCCGTCGGTCAGCGATCGTCCTTCCGAGTAGAGGTCGATCTCGGGCCCCGACGTGTCCGCATACCGCTGCCGGACCACCAGGAGGCAGGGCCGGCCATCGACGTCGAACGGAATCTCGGTCCCGCTCATCCCCATCTTCCAACCGCTCCGCTTCACGTGGGCCTGACCGTCCAAATCGATTCGCAGCGACCCGGTCAGGAGCTTGAGCTCCACGTCGACGCGGTGCTCGACGAGCTTCGACCACACCGGCCACTGGCGCTTCAGCACCAAGCCCACCGACGCAGCCGGATCGGCGGCGGCGCGAGCGGCGAGCAGGTCAAGCTGATCGGCGTGCTCCTCGAGGTGCGCGACGAGGAAGCGCTCGAGGATCTGGTCGGCGCTCATCGGGCCCAACGTGGGATGCGTTCCGACCCGCTCCCAGGCCGATGGCGGCAGCGCCTCCAGGACCTCCGTCGCGACGTCGATACCGCTTCGAGCTCGCTCGAACAGGGCGATCGGGGCCGTGCGGCGCTCGCCCTCGATGGCCGCGAGCCGTCCCGAATCGGTCGTCGTGCGGCCGAACGGCCGCGGCTCCCCCTCGGGGGCCGCGATCACGCCCCGCGCCTGATCGAGCCAGTACTCCGGAAACTCGGCAAGGTGGGCCCAGACCTGACCGGCCTCCCAGCGCTCGGTTCCTCCCGGATCCGGATCCGTCAGGCCAGCGTGCGCTGGGTAGGCGGCGTGCGCTTCGAGCCGGCGCGCGACCCGCTTGAGCCTCGCGACGAGCGAGGGGACGTCGGCGCTCATGTGCGCAGCGAGTCGAGCTGGTCGGCGTGCTCCTCGAGATGCGCCACGATGAAGCGCTCCACGATGGGCGCCACGGTCATCTCTCCGCGGGTCGGATGGGCGCCACGCGCCTCCCATGCCTCGTCCGGCAGCGCGCGGAGCTCGTCGCCCACCCACGCCAGGCTCTCCCGCACCCGGCGCAGCAGGGCGGCGGGGTCCGTGTGCCTGTCCCGCTCGATCGCGCCGATGCGCTCCGGATCGGTCTTCACGCGGCCGAATGGAATCGGCTCGGGCACTCCCGTGTCGCGCTTGGCGAGGATGCCGCGGATCTGGTTCATCCAGTAGCTCGGGAACTCCGCGAGGTGGGCCCACACCTGGCCCGCCTCCCAGCGCTCCTCGCCGCCCGGGTCAGGGTCGCTGAGGCCCGCCGGCAAAGGGGCGGCCGCATGATCCACGAGGCGGCTCTCCGCCTCAGCCATGCGCTCGATCAGCGACTGCACCGTGTCGGTCATCGGGCCGGTCGCTCGATCACTGGCGCCGTCAGGGCGCCGAGTCGCTCGACGGTCAGGGTGACGCTGTCCCCGGGCTGGAGGTAGCGCCCCAGTTGCTCGTCCCTGATCTCCAGCAGGCACCCCGTGCCCACGGTCCCCGAGCCGAGGATGTCGCCGGGGCGCAGCCGTACGTCCGCGCTTGCGCGCTCGACCATCTCCCCGAAGCTGAAGTGCGCCGACGCCCACGTCCCGCGCGAGAGCTCCTGGCCATTGACCGATGCGGTCATCGCGAGGTCGTAGCCCTTCTCACGCCGCGTGTCCGCAAGCTCGTCCGGCGTGACCACCCATGGGCCGATGCTCGACGCGAAATCCTTGCCCTTCGCCGGGCCGAGTCGCACGGTGCTCTCCTCTCGCTGCAGGTCGCGGGCGCTCCAGTCATTGAGGATCATGTACCCGCCGATCGCATCCTCGCCGCGCGCCGCCTCGAGGTCCCGCACCGGCGTGTCGATGAGCGCGGCGACCTCGAGCTCGTAGTCGAGCTCCGTCGAGCCTTTGGGCGCCCAGACCGGGTCGCCGGGCCCGCGGATCTCGCTGGTGTTGCTGAAGTAGAAGATCGGAAGTCGATACCACGCCTCGGGGATCTCCGCGCCTCGTCGCTTCCACATCGTTCCGACGTGCTGCTCGAAGGCGTAGAAGTCCCGCATCGAGGGCGGCTCGAGGATCGGCGGCCCGAAGACGAGGTCGGTGGCCGCGAGCGTCTCGTCCGTCGGCGCGTCGAGCAGATCGGCCAGCGCGCCGATGCGCAGGCCGGCCGCGAGGTGGGCATCCAGCGTCGTGATCGGCCGTCGAAAGAGCGGCGAGTTGTGCGCTCGGCTCGAATCGGCCGCGACGATCGCCCTGCAGGCGACCTCCAGGTCCAGCCACCGGGAGCCCTCGGCGTCAAGCGCGGCCGCAAGCCGCCACGGCGTGCCCGCTGGGGCACGCGGCTCACGCACGTGGGCGATCCTCATCGCGGGTCAGTGTAAGCCGGGCTCGCCCTGCGATCCGGCGCCACCAGTCGGCGCGGCTGGGATACTTCTGAGATGACCCGCAGACCGGTCCCTCGTGCGTCCGGCGCCGCGCCTCGGGCAACCAGCTGGGAGCAGGTCGCGACCTGGTACGACGGCTGGGTCGGGGACCGGGGATCCACGTACCACCGGGAGCTGGCCATCCCGGCGGTGATGGAGCTGCTCCGACCTCAGGCCGGCGACGCGATTCTCGACGTGGGTGGCGGGCAGGGCGTCCTGGCGCCATACCTCGCCGATGCCGGCGCCACTGTCACCGTGGTGGACGCGAGCCCGAAGCTGATCACCGCTGCGAAGCGGCGCCACGCCCGGCTGCCGAACGTCCGCTTCCTGGTCGGCGACGCCCGCCGTCTCCAGGCCGTATCGGGGCTGGACGAGGGGGCACACGACGCCGCGGTCTTCCTGCTCTCGATCCAGGACATGGATCCGCTCGACGACGTGCTGCGCGGCATGAGCTGGGCGCTCGGACCGAACGGCCGGGTGGTGATGCTCATGACGCACCCGGCATTCCGGCAGCCCAGGCATTCCGGCTGGGGGTTCGACGAGGGGCGCAAGCTCACGTATCGGCGAATCGACGGCTACCTGACGCCGATGGCGGTGCCGATGAAGTCGCTCGGCGACGGTCCGCCGACGCGCTCGTTCCATCGGCCGATCAGCGCGTACGTGAATGCGCTCGGGGACGTGGGATTCGCCGTGGACGCGATGTTCGAGCTGGCGGACCTTCCGCCGGAGAGGCGTCCGGGTCGTGCGGGCCGCGGAGACGCCCGCGCGCAGGCCGAGATTCCGATATTCCTGGCTATCCGGGCCGTTCGCCTCTGAGCACCCCGGCCCGTTTCGGGCCAGAATGCGCCCCCATGCTCGAAACCCCCGCCTCGCGACGCCCGACGCTCGTCAACGCCGCGGCGCTCATCGTCGTCATCCTCCTCTTCGGCGTGGCGACGTTCGTGGCGGGGCTCGCGCTGGGCGGGGGAGGTGGGATCGGTATCGGCCAGGCGGAGGCCAGCCCGACCGTCCGTGAGTCGATGGCCCCGGTCAGCACCGGGACCCCGGGACCGACGCCGATCATCGAGACGATCACCTGCGCCGAGCCGACCGAGGCGTTCGCCGTGCTGTGCGAGACGTACGCCCAGATCCGCGACCAGTACGTCGACGAGGTCACCGACCAGGAGCTGGTGGATGCCGCCGTTCGCGGGATGATCGAGTACGGCCTCGAGGACCCGTACTCGGGCTACCTGCCGCCGAGCCAGTACGACGAGGCGCTCGAGGACCTGTCCGGCGAGTTCAGCGGGATCGGGGCCGAGGTCGGCATCCAGAACCTCGACGACCCGGCCGACCTCGCGGCGTGCACGGTGGTGACCGAGACATGCGCGATGGTCGTGGTGGCGCCGCTCGCCGGCTCACCGGCGGAGGAGGCCGGGCTGCGCGCCGGCGACCAGATCCTCGAGATCGACGGCACCTCGACGGTCGGCGAGTCGGTCAGCTCGCTCGTGTTCGAGGTTCGCGGCGAGGCGGGTACCGACGTTACCCTCACCGTGCGGCGAGACGACGAAGAGCTGAACATCACGATCACGCGGGCCGTCATCGACCTCCAGGAGGTCGAATCCGAGATGCTCGAGGACGGCATCGGCTACATCCGCCTGACGACGTTCACCGACCGCGCTCCCGAGCTGTTCCGCGAGGCGCTCGGTGCGCTTCTGGACCAGGGCGCGACCGACATCGTCTTCGACCTGCGGGGCAACCCGGGCGGCTACATCGTTGCGGCACGCTCCATCGCGAGCGAGTTCGTGCCCGCGGGCCAGCTGCTCTTCACGGTCGAGCACGAGGACAGCGTCGACCGTTGGGTGTCAGCCGACGGCGGGCTCGCCCAGGACGAGGCGATCGGCCTGGTAGTGCTCATCGACGCGGGGTCCGCATCGGCCTCCGAGATCGTCGCGGCGGCCCTCCAGGAGACCGGGCGCGCGACGCTGGTGGGCCAGCCGACCTTCGGGAAGAACACCGTTCAGATCTGGAACGACCTGCCGAACGGGGGCGGCCTGCGGCTCACCACCGACCGATGGTTCACGCCGAGCCATGACACCGTCGCCGATGGGGGCGTCGTGCCGGATGTCCTGCTCGAGGGCCCGGAGGATCCGACCTCCGACGAGGACCCCCAGCTCGACCGCGCGGTGGAGCTCCTGACCGGGAGCTAGAGCTCTCCGGCGAGGACTCGAATGTAGAGCTCGGGGTCCACGTTCCCGCCGCTGATGACGATCACCCGCGGCCCCTCGACCGCCGGCACGCGGCCCGACAGGTGGGCGGCCATGCCGACGGCGCCCGAGGGCTCGACCACCAGTCGCGCGCGCACCGCGAGCTGGCGCATCGCGTCGGCGATCTCGGCCTCGGTCACAGTGACGATTCGCTCCATGAAGGCGCGCAGGTGGACGAAGGGCAGCGGCCCCAGCGAGTTCGTGCGCAGGCCGTCGCACATGGTCCGGCCGGTCTGCTCCGCGCTCCACGTGACGAGCTCGCCACGCTCCAGCGACTCCTTGGCGTCCGCCGCGAGCTCAGGCTCGACGCCGATGATGCGAGCGGTAGGCGCGAGCGCCTTCACCGCCGTCGCCACACCCGCGGACAGGCCGCCGCCCGAGACGGGCACGATCACGCTCGCGACGTCGGGCAGGTCCTCCACGATCTCGAGGCCACACGTGCCCTGGCCCGCGATGATCTCCGGGTCGTCGTACGGCTCGATCATCACCAGCCCGTGCTGCTCGACAAGGTCGAGCGCCTTGCGATGCCGCTCCTCCGAATCAGGGCCGGTGAACACGATCTGCGCGCCGTCGCGCATCACGCCGTCGATCTTCACATTCGGCGCGTCCCGCGGCATGCAGATCACGGCTCGCGTCCCCAGCAGCCGCGCGGCGCGCGCGACCGCCTGCGCATGGTTGCCGGACGAGTACGTCACGACGCCGCGAGCGCGCTCGAACTCGTTGAGGGTGGCGATCTTGTTGTAGGCGCCGCGCATCTTGAAGGCGCCGACCGGCTGGAGCGACTCCGCCTTCAGCCACGTGGTGTCGTCCCAGCGCAGTAGCGGCGTTCGCGTCGCCACGCCGCGGATCCGGTCCGCCGCGGCGTGGATGCGGTCGATGCCGACCAGCTCCCAGGTGACGGCCATCAATACGCTCGTGCCCAGGTCGCGATCTCGGTCCCGGGCTTGCCGCAATGCATGCAGGGAGCGCCTGGATTCTCGCGCTCGATCGGGAGGAACCGGATGTCGGCCTTCGTCGCCTGCGAGATCTCGGCCTCGCACGCCTCGTCGCCGCACCATGCGCCACGCCAGAAGCCCCCGCGCTCTTCCACGCCTGCGGCGAAGTCGTCGAAGCTGGTGATGTCGTGCGTGTTCGCCTCGCGATAGGCGAGCGCATCGGCGTACAGCGCGCGCTGGACCGATGCGAGACGGTCCCGCATGCCGGCAACGGCCTCTTCGATGGCGAGCTCGACCTTCTCCCCGCCCACCCTCTCGGCGATGACGACCTTGCCGGCCGCCACGTCGCGCGGGCCGAGCTCGATGCGCACGGGGACCCCCTTGAGCTCCCACTCGGCGAACTTGAACCCCGGCCGGTGCTGGTCGCGGTCGTCGAGCTTCACGCGGATGCCCTGCGTGGCGAGGTCGGAGCGGATGCGCTCCGCCACGCCCACGACGGAGCCGCGTTCCTCGTCGGAGCGGTAGATCGGCACGATGACCACCTGGATCGGCGCCACCGCCGGCGGCAGGCGCAGCCCGGCGTCGTCGCCATGGGCCATGATCGTGGCGCCCACCATCCGCGACGAGAAGCCCCAGGACGTCGCCCAGGCGTGCTCCGGCTCTCCATCGGCGTTGAGGAAGGTCACGTCGTACGCCTTCGCGAAGTTCTGGCCGAGGAAGTGGCTCGTCCCGCACTGGAGCGCCTTTGCATCTCGCATCAGCCCCTCGATCGGATAGGTCTCGACCGCGCCGGGAAAACGCTCCGCGGCCGACTTGCGCCCCTTGAAGACCGGGATGGCGAGGACGTCCTCGGCGACCTCGCGGTACACCTCGAGCATGCGCAGCGCCTCCTCCTGCGCCTCGGCGCTCGTCGCGTGCGCGGTGTGGCCCTCCTGCCACAGGAATTCGCTGGTGCGCAGGAAGAGCCGAGTGCGCATTTCCCAGCGCACGACGTTGTTCCACTGGTTGTAGAGGAGCGGCATGTCGCGGTAGCTCTGGATCCAGCGCTTGTAGGTGTGCCAAACGACCGTCTCGGAGGTGGGACGGATGGCGAGCGGCTCCTCGAGCTTCTCCCCGCCGCCGTGCGTGACCACCGCGACCTGCGGCGCAAAGCCCTCGACGTGGGCAGCCTCGCGATCGAGGAGGCTCATGGGGATCAGGAGCGGGAAGTACACGTTCTCGTGTCCGGTGGCCTTGAACCGGTCGTCGAGCGCACGCTGCGTGTGCTCCCAGATGGCGTAGCCGTGCGGCCGCATGATCATCGAGCCCTTGGCGGGGCCGTGCTCGGCGAGCTCCGCACGCTTCACGACCTCGACGTACCAGGCCGGAAAGTCGGCAGCCTGGGTCGGAAGTCGGTTCGTGCTCATGAAGGACCGATGCTAGCGGGTCGCTCCCCGCTCGGCGATGATGCCGCCCATGATCTTCCTGGCACACGGCGCCTCAGCCGGGGTCGAATCCATGCAGCCGCACCTCGACGGGCTCGCCCGGCGTGGGCTGGCCGCACAGGCGGTCGCGCTGCCGAAGGGCAAGGCGGAGCGGGCCGTGCACGTCTACCGGGCCGCCCTCGGTGAGGTGGCCCCATCCGAGGCCGTCATCGGCGGGCATTCCTACGGTGGACGCGTGGCGTCCCTGCTCGCGGCGGAGGAGCCCGTAGCCGGACTGGTGCTGCTCTCGTACCCGCTCCATGCGCCGGGTCGCCAGGAGACGTGGGACCAGCGGACCGAGCACTGGCCACGGATCGAGTGCCCGGTCCTGCTGCTCTCCGGCGAGTCGGATCCGTTCGCGAGCATGGACCTGTTACGTCAGGCAGTCGCGCGGCTCGCGTCGGCTGAGCTTGTGACCTACCCGCGCGTCGGGCACGGCATCGGTCCCGTCATCGACGACGCGCTTGATCGCGTCGCACGGTTTCTCGGCAGCGTCGCCGCCGGTTGGCGCGGAGGGACGTAGCAGGGGCGTCAGCCCTCGACAGGCGCGCAGCCGTCCTCGACGAAGACGAGTCCGGCCGGCACACTGGATCGGATCGCCCTCCACCGTCGTCAGCATGCTTGTCGAGCTCGGCGCCGCGTCCCGTTTGGAAGGCCGCGAGCATGCATTCACGCGGTCGCGGGTCGGCGCCTGCGCCTCCCGCGTTGACTTCATCGCGGCCGCAGGAGTCGAGCGGCTGCCGGTTCGCGACCCAGTCCGGCTGGGGCGGTTGCAGCACGCCACACGCGGCGAGGACGGAGGCCATCGCGGCCAACGCCACGCGCGCGATCCCCGGAGTCGCGCTCACTCGTCCGGGAACGGCGTCTGCTGGTGTAGGACGAGCTGCCAGCCGCGCTCGCGCCGGACGTAGACGGTCGTCATGAGCGCGCGGTACTCGCCTTCGCCGGTCCGTGCCGCGGTTGCCCGATACGTCACGAACGTGGCATCTGGAGTGCCCTCCACGACGCGAATGTCGCTGAGCTCGTACCGGGACCACAGTGGCGCGTCGGCGATGGCGCGCAGGCTCTGGGCCTTGTCCAAGACAATGCCCGGGAACACCATTAGCGCCTCATCGGCCGTCACGCCCTCGTAGAAGGCGGCCCCGTCGGGTCCGGACAGGGCGTCCCAGCCTCGGCGCTCGAGCAGCTCCAGCTCGTGCACTAGAGGTTGCCGCGCTTCGCCTGTTCCGCCTCGATGGCCTCGAAGAGCGCCTTGAAGTTGCCGACGCCGAAGCCGCGCGAGCCGTGGCGCTCGATGATCTCGAAGAAGAACGTAGGCCGATCCTGCACCGGCTTCGTGAAGATCTGGAGCAGGTAGCCCTCCTCGTCGCGATCGGCCTCGATGCCGAGCTCCTCGAGCGTGGCCATCGGCACACCGACGTCGCCGACGCGTTCGGGAAGGGCCTCGTAGTACGAGTGCGGCATCCCCAGGAACTCGATGCCGCGCTCGCGCAGTGAGCGCACGGTGCCGACGATGTCCGTGGTCCGCATGGCGATGTGCTGTGTGCCGGCCTCGAGGTACCAGTCCAGGAACTCCTGGATCTGGCTCTTCTTCTTGCCGGCGGCGGGCTCGTTGATCGGGAACTTGATGCGTCCGTTGCCGTTCTGCATCACCTTGCTCATCAACGCCGAGTACTCGGTGTGGATCACCTTGTCGTCGTAGTGGATGAGCTGGCTGAAGCCGAGGACGTCGCGGTAGAAGCCGACGAAGCGGTCCATGTCGCCGAGCTCGACGTTGCCGACGCAGTGGTCCACCTCGAGCAGCGTCTGGCCCGTCGCCGATGGGGCGGGGTTGGGAATTCGGTGGTAGCCCGGCGCGAAGGTGCCGTGGTAGTCGCGGCGATCGACGAAGGAGTGGAGCACCTCGCCGTAGGTGTGGATCGCGCTGCGACGCAGCGTGCCCTTCTGGCCCGGCAGATCGGTCGGCTCGAGTGCGCTGCGCGCCCCGCGTGACGTCGTCTCGCGCCAGGCGGACTCGACATCGTCGACCGCGAACGCGATGTCATGCACGCCATCGCCGTGCTTCGCCACATGCTCGGCGACCTCGCCCTCGGCGGTGAGCGGCGCGGTGAAGACGAAGCGGATGTCGTTCTGGACGAGCACGTAGCTGGACCGATCCCGCACGCCGGTCTCGAGACCCGCGTAGGCCACGGGCGTGAAGCCCCACAGGGCGCGGTAGTAGTGCGCCGCCTGCTTCGCGTTGCCGACCCAGAACTCGACGTGGTCGATGCCGTTGAGGGGCAGGAAGTCCTGGGCCTCCGCCGCGGCGTTCGGGTTGACGATCGCGCCGCCGCTTGGGCGCGAGAGCGTATCGGTCATCGCAGTTCCTCCCGCAGCTCGGGGCCGAGTCGCCAACGATGGTACAACCGCGCTCCTCGCTCGACCGAAGGCTAGGAGGGAGTGCCGGTACCCGTAGCGGCCTCGAGGGCGACGTCCACCATGCGATCCACCGCGGCGGCGAGGTCCTCCGGCGAGAGGTAGCTCTCCTCGGACGTGACCTCCTCGCTCAGCACGTCGCTCACCGTCAGCAGGCACGCCGCCTGGATACCGGAGCGCGCGGCGAGATAGAACAGCGCGGACGCCTCCATCTCGAAGGCGAGCACGCCCCGGTCGCGCCAGCGTTGCGCGTAGTCCGCATCGGGGTTGTAGAAGACATCGACCGATGCGACCAGGCCCGTTCGCACCGGGATACCGGCCTTCTCGGCTGAGTCCACCAGCGCGCGTGTCAGCCCGAAGTCGGCCGCGGGCGCGTACGCCTCGCCGTGCAGGTACGTGGCGGTCGCCCCATCCGTTGGGCAGGCGGCCGTGGCAACCACGAGGTCGCCAGTCTTGAGGCCCCCCGCGATCCCGCCGCAGGTTCCCACGCGGATCAGCTGCCGCGCGCCGAGGCGGAGGAGCTCCTCCACCACAATCGACAGGCTGGGAGTCCCCATGCCGGTGGTCTGGACGCTCACGGGCGCGCCCCCGAATGTGCCGGTGAACCCCAGCAGGCCGCGGTTGTCGTTTACCTGGCGCACGCTGCCTTCGTCCAGGCGCTCGGAGATGCGCCTGGCGCGATTGGGGTCCCCGGGGAGCAGGACGGCGGGAGCGTAGTCGCCGGTCTCGGCGTGAAGGTGGATCTGCGGCATGCCCGTAGCCTATCCGAGGTTCGCGGCCCAGCGCTTGCTTACTCACTACCCGTGAGCCGGAACACGGAAGACGCGCTGCCCGATGGGCTGTCCGAGGAGCATCTGCACTCGCCGGGCGGCTGGCGGCGGCGTGGTGGGGTGCTGGCGCTCATCGCGCTCTCGCTGCTGATGGTCGCCGCGCTCGTCGGGCTCGCCGGCGTGGAGGAGACGCTGGCGGTGGAGGCCGATGCTGCCACTGTGACGTGGCACGCCCCGGCCCGCATCCGCAACGGCGAGTTCTTCGAGATGCGCCTCGAGGTCGAGGCCCATGAGCGGATCGACGAGCTCGTGGTGGGCGTCGAGGCCAGCCTGTGGGAGGACTTCACGATCAACACCTTCTTTCCCGCGGCCGCCGAGGAGGCGAGCGAGGACGGCGAGCTGCGGTTCACGTTCGGCCCGCTCGACGCCGGCGGCAGCTTCCTCATGAAGGTGGACGCACAGATCAACCCCGACATGCTCTGGCGCAACGAGGGAGCGGTGACCGTCTACGACGGGGAAGCGGTGATCGTGGAGCTGCCGATCGTCATGGAGGTGCTGCCCTAGATGGACATCGTCATCCGCGCGACGGTCATCTTCTTCGCGCTCTACCTCATCGTCCGCCTGCTCGGCAAGCGCGAGCTCGCCCAGCTCACCCCGTTCGAGCTCATAGTCCTCGTCGTAACCGGTGACCTGATCCAGCAGGGCGTGACGCACAACGACTTCAGCCTGACAGGGTCCATCCTCGCGGTTGCTACGTTCGCCTTCTGGGCCAGCGTGCTGAGCTGGGTCACCTACCTGTCTCGCCGCGCGGAGCGCGTGCTGGACGGCCAGCCCCGCGTGATCGTGCGCGACGGCAAGATCATTCGCGAGAACCTCCGGCGCGATCGGCTCACCGAGTCGGAAATCCAGTCCGAGATGCGGCTTGCGGGAATCGCGCACGTGCGCGACGTCGCATGGGCCATCCTCGAGCGGACGGGCAAGATGAGCTTCATCAAGCGAGAGGAAGCCTCCGAGGGTGACGAGCGGCAGCCGAACACGGACAAGTCAACCGTCGTCTGACGCGCCCGCCCGGGGCGCCTCGGCACGCTGGGCCGAAGAGCTCGCCTTCGCGGTCGCGCTGGCGCGACGAGCCGGAGCGGTGCTCATGGACAGCTACGAGCGCATCGAGCGCATTGACTACAAGAGCAAGCGCGACGTCGTCACGAACGCGGACTACGCCTCCGAGCGGCTGGTCATCGAGGCCGTAAAGGCCCGCTTCCCGGGGGACGCGATCCTCGCCGAGGAGTCGGGGGAGCACGCGGGCGTTCTGCGCGACGACGGCTCGCACAACGGCCGCACCTGGGTCATCGATCCACTGGACGGCACGGTCAACTACGCCAACGGGCTGCCGTACTTCTGCGTGAGCATCGGCCTGATCGTCGACGATCGGCCCAGCGTCGGAGTGGTCTTCGATCCCGCCCGCGACGACTGCTACGCCGCTGCCGAGGACGGCGCCGCGCTCCTGAACGGCGAGCCGGTGACCGCGTCGGACAAGGAGGCGCTGTCGGACTACGTGGTGAGCCTGGCGGTCATCGGCCGCGGCGGGCTCGCGCGTGAGCGCCGGATCGCGCCGCTCATCCGGATCCACCGCCGCATGGGGAGCGCCGCGCTGTCCCTGGCGTACCTCGCCAACGGGCGCTTCGACGCGTTCATCCAGAACGGCGGCCTGTCGCCGTGGGACGTGGCCGCGGCCGGCCTCATCGCCGAGCGCGCGGGCGCGGTGGTGACCGATGTCGACGGCGGGCCGTGGTGGAAGGCGAAGGTGCGGGGACCGCGCAACAGCATCCTCGCCGCGCCACGGGCGCAGCACGCCGCGCTGCTCGAGCTGCTGGGCTCTCTGAAGACACGCGTCCAGACCCGGCGCTGACTTCGCCGTCGCCTCACGCCTCCAGGACGTGGGCCAGCATGCCGAGCGTGATGGCGGTCGCGCCCCACACGATCACTCCCCCGTATCGGTAGGCTCCGGCGCGGATCGTGATGCCGCGTGCCGAGAACTCCTCCTCGCCGAGCACCTCGTCGTCGTGCAGCGCCTCGAGCGGGAGCTCCACGACCGCCGCCACTTCGGAGTCCTGCGGCACCAGCGACGGCGTCGTGGCCACTGTGCCGACGACCGGCACGAGCTCGAAGTTGGAGACCGGGATCCAGACCGGGTCGAGCCTGCCAACGATGCGCACGAGCTCCGGCTCGAGGCCGATCTCCTCCCATGCCTCGCGCAGCGCGGCCGCCTCGACGTCCGCATCGGCCGCGTCGACGGCCCCACCGGGCAGCGATACCTCGCCCGCGTGCGCCCGGAGCTCATCGCGGCGGACGGTCAGGGGGATGACGAGCCGGCCGTTCGCGTCGGGATAGATTGCGATGAGGGTGGCCGCGGGACGCGCCGAAGGCAGCGCCGCGCGGTCGAATCGGCTGCGGAAGGCCTCGCCGTCGACGTTGCGCGGCAGCAGACGCTCGTCGAGCGGGATGGGCCGCGTGGCCGCACGGACAGCTCGGCCCACGGCGTCCTCCCAGCCGGTCTCAGCGCGTACTATTCGGCCCATGACGATGGCTAACCTCGATCGTGACGCTCGGGTGCGCGAGGCGCTCTATCGCGCGAAGCTTCTCGTCAACCGTACGCCGCATCTCACCCGCGCGACTCGGCGCGAGTCGAACCGGGCGCTCGACCAGCTCGAGAACCAGCTCGGGCTGAACCAGGTGAATGCGTACGAGGCCGCTCGTGCCCTGGAGCTGCTGAACCGCGCTCACCCGTCCATCTGCTTCGGCCTGCTGCGCGATCGGGACTTCGCCGACCGCTTCGGCGCCGCGCTGCGCCGCCTCGGGCTGCGGGGCATCGCCGACCGTCTCGACGAGGTGCCCAGCTCGGTCATGGCGCTGCCGATCCCGGGCCCGACCCGCGACCGCGGTCATCGCGACGAGCTCCCCGACGAGGAGCGACTCGATGCCGAGGGCGACCCGCTGCCCCCACGTCCCGGCTCCTACTGAGCGGGCCTCGCCGAGGCGGCGAGAGCGGCAACCAGCTCGGCCTCCGTGACGGCCTTGACGCCGATTCGCCCAGCGGCGCGCGCGGGGAGCGGCGCCTCGAGATTCGTCGAGCGCAGCAGGTCATCCCGGCCAGGCTCGAAGACCTCGCCCGGCGCGCCGTCCAGAATCACCCGGCCTGCCCGCATCACGATCACCCGTCCGAAGAGCTCCGCGACGAACTCCATGTCGTGGGTGATCGCCACCACCGTGCGTCCATCGGCTGAGGCACGCTCGATCACCGTCCGAACGCGCGCGGTCCCGGCCCGGTCCTGACCGGTCGTCGGCTCGTCGAGCACCAGCACCGGGGTCCGCATCGCGAGCACCGACGCCAGCGCGAGCAGCTTGCGCCGCGACTGGCCGAGGTCGTAGGGGTTCCGGGATTCGAGCCCCTTGAGCCCGGTGAGCTCCAGGGCCTCCTCCACGGCAGCCATCAGGTCCGCGCCCGAGCGCCCGAGGTTGCGCGGACCGAAGCGCACCTCGTCGAGCACCGACCCGGCGAAGATCTGCCGGTCGGGATCCTGGAACACGACGCCCACGATCCGTGCGAGCTCGGCGACCCGCATGCGCCGAGCGTCGGCGCCATCCACCAGGACCCGGCCCTCGGTGGGGCGCAGCAGGCCGTTGAGGTGGCGGACGAGGGTGGACTTCCCGCTGCCGTTCTGCCCGACGATGGCCACCCGCTCACCGGGGGCGACCCGCAGGTCGACCCCGTCGAGGGCACGCACGCCGCCGCGGGCGTAGACGTGCACCAGGCCCTCGGCGCGCAGCTCAGGCACCGGCGAGGGCCTTTGCGAGCGCGGCTGAGTCCACGCCCGCTGCCGACGCCGCCTGACGCAGGCGAACGGCGGCCGGCGCGGTGACGCCCAGCTCGGCCAGGCGGGGATCGGCCAGGACCGCATCGGTCGGGCCGTCCATCATCACGCGTCCGTGGTCCAGGGCCACGACCCGCGATGCGAGCCGTGCGAGCACGTCGGTCTTCTGCTCGGCCACGAGGATGGCGGTGCCGCCCTCCGCGAGCCGCGCGAGCGCATCGGTCACCAGGTGGGTGCCCTCGGGATCGAGCTGCGCGGTCGGCTCGTCGAGCACCAGGTGCGCGGGCCGCATGGCGAGCAGCCCGGCGATCGCCAGCAGCTGCTGCTGGCCACCCGACAGGCGCCGTGGATCGCGCTCCGCCAGATGCTCAATGCCCAGGGTCGCGAGGGCCTGCCACGTGCGTGAGGCGACCTCCTCGCGCGGCAGGGCGAAGTTCATCGGCCCGAAGGCGACCTCCTCGAAGACGGTGCCCGTGACCTGCGACAGCTGCGTGCCGGGCGACTGGAAGCCGATGCCGACGTGCTGGCTGAGCCGATGCATCGGCCAGGAGTCGACGTCCTCGCCGTCGAGGAGGATCCGGCCGCGGAGCAGCCCGCCGATCGCGCGCGGCGCGAGCCCGGCGGCCACCAGGCACAGCGTCGTCTTGCCCGCCTCCGAGGCACCCACCACGCCGATGACCTCCCCGCTGCGGAGCTCGAGGTCGACATCGAGCAGCGCGGGCGCGCGTGACCCGGCGTACCGATAGCCGACGGCCGCCAGCGTGAGGGTCACGGGAACCGCCCGGCGAGCCTGAGGACGATCAGCGCCACGAGCCCGAGGACGAGCGCCCAGCGCATGACGGACTCCCACCCGTGGTCCGCGGGCGCCCACAGGAGCGTGCGGCGTCCGGGGCGCGTGAACCCGCGTGCCTCGAGCGCGAGGGTCCGCTCCTCGACCTCGGCGATCGAGCCCAGGATCACCGGGCCGACGATCGGCACGATCCCGCGCATGCGGCGCCAGAGGCCTCCCTCGGTGTCGAGGCCCCGAGCGCGTTGCGCGTCGGTGATCTGCGCCGCTCGCTCGACCATGGCGGGCACCGTCTGGACCGATGCGTTCGCCACGAACGCCACGCGCGGGCTGATGCCACGCCGCTCGAGGTCGACGACGAGGTCGGCGGGGCGCGTGGTGAGGTAAAAGAGCGTGACGGCGCCGCTGATGGCCAAGATCCGCGCCAAGATCTCGAGGGCGAACGCCAGGCCCTCCGCGGTCGCCACGATCGGCCCGATGCGCAGCAGCTCGGTCTGGCCGCCGGGGAAGAAGAAGACGTTCACCAGCAGCGCGCTCACCGCGATCGGCAGCGCCAGGAGCACCGAGGTGCGGACCAGGTCACGCAGGACGCCCGCCGCGAGGGCCGGCCCGATGACGGCCACCGCGAGGAGCACGATCGGGCCGACCAGCCCGCCGAGTACCACCGCCGCGATTCCGCTCGTCGTGGCGATGGTCGCCTTGGTCAGCGGGTTGAGCCGGTGATAGGCGCTCGGACCGGGGCGCTGGATGAAGTCGGGGACGTCGCGCCGGGCCGCTGGCTCGCTCAGGCGCTCGCTCCGCGCCACTCGGCATCGTCGTCGGTGGTGGCCACGACCTCGTCACGCGCGATGAGGCGCTCGCCCTGCGGGAAGCGGGCCTTGATGCGGGTCGCCATCGCGTTCAGCACGAGGTAGACCGCGAAGAAGGTGACGAGCTTGTCGATCGGATCCGAGAGGAGCCCCTGCTGGAACGTCGCGGCCTGGATGTCCGACCCTGCCTGCCGAAACGCCGCGACCAGGAAGTCGGTCCCGGAGCCGGTGACGCCGCTGAACAGGTTGGCGCTGATCGGCGCGCTGATGAGCGCGGCGATGACTCCGGTCAGCACACCCGCGATCGTGACGTAGGCCACGGTGAGGTCGCGCCGGATGAACAGGAGGGCCAGGAAGCCGACGATGAACGCGACGAACAGGAAGGCGGTGAACCAGCCGAGCACGACGAACACCGGATCGGTGTTCTCCGGCTTGAAGAACTCGAGCCCGCCGGCGTAGAAGCGGGTGTACGCGTAGTAGCCCAGGCCGGCGACGATGGCGGTGGCCGCCAGTCCGCCGAGAAACAGCTGTGTGATCGGGCGGCCGATGCGCGGACGCAGCCACCCGACGCGCCCGAAGATGCCGGCGAGGAGGCCGATGACGGCAGCGACGATCGCGAATGGCGCCGCCACCGTCCCCTGGAACGGCGGGGGAATGACGTACTGCCACAGGATGTTCGTGACGAAGCCGGTGAGGGCGCCGGGAATCGGGCCGGCCAGCGCGCCGACCAGGATGGTGCCGATGCTGTCGAGGTAGATCGGGATCTTGAGCGCGTTCGCCACGGCCGCGCCGAGGATGATGTTGACGGCGATGGCCACCGGCATCAGCACCAGCGTGCGCAGGTCGAACTGGCGGGAGATCGACGCGAAGCCGCCGGTCTGGGCGTACTCGATGCCGGCGTAGACCACGAAGGCGACGAGCAGCCCGATGGCGGCGACGATCGCCCAGCTGTTGGCCGCGGCATCCGACGAGAAGTCGCCGATGGCGACGATGCCGATGCCGGCGACGACGAGGAACGCGATGAGCGCGGCGAACCAGCGAACGAGCATTGGGCGACTCTCCTTCAGCTGTACGGTGCGGCGACGGCTCGGCTGAGCCGGGTGATGAGCTCGGCCTTCATGCCGTCGGCATCAATCGCGACGGCGACTTCGAGCGGCTGGCGGGCCTCGGCCTCCGAACGATAGAGGCTCCCCGCGAGGTACGGATCGGCGCTGGTGTCGCACGCGAGCCGCTCGGTCACGGTCTCGGTCACCAGGTCCGGGCGCAGCAGCGAGGCGATGACCACGACCGGGTCGTGCAGGTAGGCGCCGTCGATGCCATCGGTCTTCTGGTGGAAGGCGACGTAGAAGCGCAGCGCGTCGCGCACGATGCCGGCGAGGTGCGTGTCGGGCAGGCCGCGGAAGTCGTCCATGCGGAAGACCGTGTCCTGGGTGGCGTCGAGCGGGAAGAGCCGATGGATGGCGCCGGCTCGGAGGCAGGTCTCGACTGCCTCCGGATCCACGCACGCGTTCCACTCGCCGGTCTCGGTCGTGTTGCCGCGCTCCTCGAGCGTCCCGCCCATCCAGATCACCTCGCGCGTCGACCGGGCGAGGTCGACACCGTGCTGCGCCGCCGACGCGAGATTCGTGAGCGGTCCGAGCGCCACGATCGTCATCTCGCCGGGATGGCGGTTCACGTGCGCCGCGATGTAGCGACTGGCCGGGATCGCGGTGTACTCGGTGGTCCCGAGCTGCCGGTCCTCGCCGCGCAGCTCGACATAGCCCGTGCCGGTCGGCCCGTGTGTGTCGGGGGCCGTGCGCAGGCGGCGCTGGAGCGGGCGCGCCGCGCCGATGCTCACCGGAACGTCGCCGCGGCCCACCAGGCGCAGGATCTTGCCGGTGTTTCGGGCCACGTGGTGTATCTCGACGTTGCCGGCCACGCACGTCACGCCGCGCAGGTTGATCTCCGGGCTGGTCGCGGCGATGAGCAGGGCGATCATGTCGTCGATTCCGGTGTCGACGTCCAGGATCACCGGCCGCGGCGGGGCGTCCGCGGAGGGCTCGATGTCCATCGCGCTCATGGTACGGGCACCCGCCAGCCCCCGGCCTGGCCGACCTTGGTCCGGAGCTCGCGTCCGAGCGCCTGGCTCACGTGGCGCGCGGCAACCAGCAGCGCATCGAGGTCCAGGCCGTGCGTCAACCCCTCGCGGTCGAGCAGGTAGGCCAGGTCCTCCGTCGCGAGGTTGCCGGCGGCACCGGGGGCGTAGGGGCATCCGCCCGTCCCGCCGGTCGAGGCGTCGAAGGTGCGGATGCCGAGCTCGAGCGCGGCCGCCACGTTGGCGAGCGCCGTCGCCGCGCGTGTCGTGGAAGTGCATCGCCAGCCGCTCGGCGGCCGATGCCGTCCGCGAGCAGCGCCCGCACCACGCGCCGCACGTCGGCCGGACCCGCGACGCCGATCGTGTCGCCGATGCTGAGCTCGTCCACCCCCAGCTCCAGCAGCTGTCGCGCGACGGCGACCACGGCCGACTCGGCCACCTCGCCCTCGTACGGGCAGCCGAACGCGGTGCTCACGTATCCGCGCGTCCACCAGCCGCGCTCGCGGGCCTCCGCGAGCACCGGGCCGAAACGCCTCGAACGACTCCGCGATGGTCATCCCGATGTTCGCCTTCGTGAAGGACTCCGTCGCCGCGGTGAAGACGCAGATCGCGTCGACGCCTGCGGCCACCGCCCGCTCCAGGCCGCGCGCGTTCGGGACGAGCACCGGGTAGCGCACCCCGGGGCGTCGCTCGAGCCGCGCGAGGAGCTCGTCGGCGTCGGCCAGCTGCGGCACCGCGCGCGGCGACACGAGGCTCGTCGGCCTCGATGTCGCGCAGGCCGGCGTCCGCCAGTAGATCGATGAATCGGAGCTTCGCCTCGGTGGTCACGGGCGTCTGCTCGTTCTGCAGCCCGTCGCGCGGCCCGACCTCGTAGACCCGCACGTCCCGGTCAGTCATGTCGCATCGTCGGCATGGTAGGGCTCGATGTCGGCGAGGCGGTCGCCGCGCTGGACCTGCTGGCCCTCGGCGACGCGTCAGACGCGCCACCGTGCCGTCGATCGGCGCCACGACGGCGTGCTCCATCTTCATCGCCTCGATGATCACCACCGGCGCGTGGGCGGCCACCGGCTCGCCCTCCGTCACGCGCACCGAGATCACGCGCCCGGGCATCGGGGCGGTGAGCACGGCGGTGCCTCCATCGGCGCTGCTCGCGGCGTGCCGCGCGGCCTCTTCCACGGACGGTGCCGGCGCCACCCGGAACTCGAGCGACTGGCCGTCGACGTCGACGTACGCCACGCCGTCAGCGGCCACGGCGGCCGCGTCCGCTCGGCGCCCGCCGCGCGCGAGGCTGCGCTCCTCGTCCTCGTGTCGCACGCGAAGCACCGGGTCGGAGTTCAGCCGCCAGCCACCGCCCCACGGCGTGCGTTCGCGCGGCCACAGCGCGTCCGCCGCGGCCAGCCAGTCGCGCATCGCGTCGGCGCCGGCGGCGGCGGGAGGTCGAGCGTGCCGACCGTATCGGTGCGCATCTCGCCGTCGCGCATGACGGGCTGGTCCAGCAGCCAGCGCAGGAAGCGCAGGTTGGTCCGAACGCCGAGGACCGTCGTGGCGTCGAGCGCGTCGCGAAGCCGCTCGAGCGCCGCGGCCCGCGTGCGCGCCGTGAGCGATCAGCTTGGCGATCATCGGGTCGTATCGGTCGGTGACGGCGTCGCCCTGCTCGACGCCCGAGTCGATCCGCACGCCCGGTCGGCCACGCGAGCCGCAGGAGCCGCCCGCTCGCCGGCAGGAAGCCCGCGTCGGGATCCTCCGCGTAGAGACGCGCCTCGATCGCGTGGCCACGGATGCGGGGAGGCGCGCCCAGGCCCAGCGCCTCGAGCGACTCGCCGGCCGCGATGCGCAGCTGGTCGGCGACGATGTCCCGTCCGGTGACCGCCTCGGTGACGGGATGCTCGACCTGCAGCCGCGCGTTCATCTCCAGGAAGAAGAACTCGCCCGAGTCGGCGAGCAGCATCTCCACGGTCCCGGCGCTCTGGTAGCCGACCGACCCGGCCACCAGCAGCGCGGCATCGCCCATTCGCTCCCGCAGCGCGGGGGTGACGGACGGGGCAGGCGCCTCCTCCAGGATCTTCTGGCTCCGTCGCTGCGCGCTGCAGTCGCGCTCGCCGAGATGGACTCCGGCGCCGTGGCCGTCGAACAGGACCTGGACCTCCACGTGCCGCGCACCGGGCAGGTAGCGCTCGAGAACGAGCCGATCGTCTCCGAAGGCCCGACTCGCCTCGCGCCGCGCAGCGGCGAGAGCGTCGCGCAGCTCGTCCACGCGGCTCACCAGGCGCATTCCCTTGCCGCCACCACCGGCGCTGGGCTTGACGAGCAGCGGGAAGCCGATGCGCTCCGCCTCCGCGGCGAGCGTCTCGTCGTCCTGCTCCGCCCGTCGTAGCCCGAGAGCACCGGCACGCCCGCCGCGGCTGCGCGCCGCCGCGCCGTGGCCTTGTCGCCCAGCGCGGCGATGGCGTCCGCCGGAGGGCCGACCCAGATCAGCCCCGCCGCGCTCACGGCCCGCGCGAACTCCGCGTTCTCGGCGAGGAAGCCGTAGCCGGGATGGAGCGCGTCCGCTCCCGCCAGCCGGGCGACGCGACAGCAGTTCTTCGCCGTCGAGGTAGGAGCGGATCGGGTGCGCCTCGTCGATGCCGGGCTGGGTGCGGTCGCCCTCCTCGGTGACGCCGATGACGCGGATCCCCAGCGATCGGGCGCCACGCGCGACGCGCGCCGCGATCTCGCCGCGATTGGCGACGAGCAGCGTGCGGATGGGCCGTTCTCGGGCGGCAGTTGCCGGTGCGCTGAGGGCCGCGAGCGACGAACGCGACACGCGAACGCGGCCGCCGACGCGGGTGGCGCCGAAGGTTCCCGATGCCACCCAGCGCTGGACGGTGCGCACCGTGACCCCCAGCCGTTCCGCGACCTCTCGCGGGGTCAGGTCGCCGTCAGCCACGTCGCGATTGTCGCAGGCTTGGTCAGTCGCCCGTCCACGACGGGGCGCGTTCCTCGGTGAAGGCGGTGAGGCCCTCCTGCCCTTCGGCCGACGTCCGCTGCTCGGCGATGCGAGCGATCGTGAGCGCGGCGGCGTCCGCTGCCGTCCGGCCGCGGAGCTCCCGGATGAGCGCCTTCGTGTGGCGGACGGCGGTCGGACCGGCGGTGCGCAGGTCGTGGGCGATCACGGAGATGCGAGAGTCGAGCGAGCCCTCGTCCTCCACGACCTGGTGCACGAGGCCGATGAGCCTCGCGTGCTCCGCGGTGAACCGCTCGCCGGTGGTGAACACCGCGCGCGCGTGGCTCTCGCCGATCTTGCGCAGCACGAACGTGCTGATGACCGCTGGCAGCAGCCCGAGCTTCGTCTCGGTGAACCCGAACACCGCGCCGGAGGTGGCGACCACGATGTCGCTCACGGCGCACAGGCCCATCCCGCCACCGATCGCGCCGCCCTGGACGCGCGCGATGACCGGGACGGGGCACGCGTCGATGGTGGCGAACATCGTGTGCATGGCGGCCGCGTCACGACGGTTCTCCTCGATGCTGAGGCCGATGGCCGCGCGCATCCACTCGATGTCGGCGCCGGCGCTGAAGAACGGTCCTTCGCCCGCCAGGACGACGGCGCGCAGCTCCTCCGGCGGCTGGGCCGCCAGGCCCGCGAACGTCTCGCGCAGCGACTCGATCAGCGGGGCGTTGAAGGCGTTGCGGACCTCCGGCCGCGCGAGCGTGACGCGCGCGACGTGGCCCTCGAGGCTGAGGCGCACCTGGCCCTCGCTCATTGCCTCGCCCCCGGCCCGTGGAACGGCTCCGCCACGGCGCGCACCTGCCCGAGGAGC
Organism: uncultured Chloroflexia bacterium; assembly: GCA_963840205.1. GTDB lineage: Bacteria > Chloroflexota > Limnocylindria > QHBO01 > QHBO01 > JACDBZ01. The sequence continues at coordinate 191,414 of CAWIXZ010000010.1, read as the reverse complement.
GGCTCCTCGAGCCACACGACCTCGGTCTGGTCGGGCACGTCGACCGTGACCGTCGCGCCGGGCTCGCCGAGCAGGCCGAGCATCAGGCGCGGCCGGCCGTCGGGCCCATCGGTCTCGACGAGATACGCCGCGTCGACGGAGCTTCCCGCCAGTGCGGTGGCCAGGCTCGCCTCGAGCGCCGCGACATCGCGTCCGGGAAGGCGAACCCGGATCGAGGTGCGCGCCGTCGGCTCGAAGAGCGGGTCATCGGTCCCCGGCAGGCGCCCCGCGGCGAGCTCGTTGAGCTCGTGCAGGTCGAACCGGTAGGGGACCGGGCCGGCGGGATCCATGATGGCCGGGCAGGCCGGCGGCCGCCAGGTTGGCGATGGCGATGCGCGCCGGGAGCGGCAGGTTCGCGGTATGCGCCGGCGCCCACGCGGCGAGGGCGGCAACCGAGCCGAAGAGCACGCTCACCGGGGCGCCGTCGTCCCCCTCGCGCGCGAGCATCACGCTGATCTCCACCTGTTCGTCCTCGTCCACGGCCGCGGCGAGTGCCTGCTTCGCCTCGTCACCGTGTTCCGGCGGGACGGGCAGCAGCAGCGTACCGCTCATGAGCGTCCGATAGAAGCCGTGCAGCTTCCGGCGATCGGGCTCGCCGCGCTCCTCCGCCTCACGCGCGCGCGAGCATCGCCTCGAACAGGTTCGCGGCGCTCGTCTCGAGGGCGCCCGAGGGCGTGCTGCGGTCGTGGGAGCCCGGGGCCGGCCGGTCGGTCTGCGTCATAGCGCGATGAGCGTAGTCGCGACGCCCGGCGCCGTCGACGTCAGCTCCGAGCGCCGAGTGACTGAAGGCCGGCATGCTCGAGCTCCGCACGCGCAAGGCGGTCATGCCGTCCCAGCGACCAGTCGCCGAACGGGTCCGGGCTGAACTTGAGCAGCTCGTCGTACTCGAGCCGATGGAGCGCGCGAGACGCGAGGAGGCGCTCGATCTCGCCCGCGGGCAGCGGCGACGAAGCGAAGCGACGCCGCCGGATCACGCGCGCCGCCGCGTTCAGCCGGCTGAAGCGCTCGAAGCGCCAGGGCAGGTAGCGGTTGAGCCACGGGACGAGGCCGGCGGCGGCGACGAGCAGCGCGACCAGGACGGCGATCGCGATGAGGGCCCGCTCGAGGTCGGTGCCGAACGCGACCAGTGGGTCGCCGGCCGCGGCGAACGCGTCGCGGATGCCGCTCGCCGCACCCTCGCCGACGAGCGGGATGCCCTCGAAGGCGCCACCGAGGCTGTCGCCCGCGGTGTGCAGCTCGAGCCCGCCGCGCTGCACGAGCCGCCCCGCCTCCGCGAGGTTCGCGAGGAAGCCGTAGACCCGGATGCCGATCGTGACCCACAGGACGATCCACGCGACCGTGGCGATGTCGACGGCGATCTCGCGGGCCCGCGCGCCGCCGCGTTCGCTCCAGATGTGCATTCGGTGAACCTCACATGCGATACAGGGCGAAACCCGGCTCCGGGATCGGTGCGTTCAGCGCAGCGCTGATGCCGAGCGCGAGCACCCGGCGCGTGTCGAGCGGGTCGATCACGCCGTCGTCCCAGAGCCGCGCGGTGGAGTAGTAGGGCGATCCCTCGCGCTCGTACTTCTCGAGGATCGGCGCCTCGAAGGCATCGCGGTCGGCATCGGTCTCGAATCCGGCGCTGACGGTGGACAGGACGCGCGCCGCCTGCTGGCCGCCCATCACGCTGATCCGGGCGTTCGGCCACATCCACAGCTGGCGGGGCGAGTAGGCGCGGCCCGCCATCCCGTAGTTCCCGGCGCCGAAGCTGCCGCCGATGATGACCGTGAACTTCGGCACGGCCGTCGTGGCGACCGCCGTCACGAGCTTGGCGCCGTCCTTGGCGATGCCGCCCGCCTCGTACTCGCGCCCGACCATGAAGCCGGTGATGTTCTGGAGGAAGACGAGCGGGATGCGGCGCTGGCTGCACAGCTCCACGAAGTGCGCGCCCTTGAGGCTCGACGAGCTGAACAGGATCCCGTTGTTGGCCACGATCCCGACGGGGAACCCCTCGAGCCGCGCGAAGCCGCACACCAGGGTCTCGCCGTAGCGCTCCTTGAACTCGTGGAACTCCGAGCCGTCCACCAGGCGCGCGATGACCTCCCGGACGTCGTACGACTGCCGCGCGTCGGCGGGGATGACGCCGTACAGGCCGGCCGGGTCCACCGCGGGCTCGGTGGGCTCGACGATCTCCCACGGCGGCGTCGGGACGGCGCCGGCCGAGGTGGCGCACGATCGAGCGGCCGATGGCGAGGGCATGCTCGTCGTCGAGCGCGTAGTGGTCCGCCACGCCCGACAGCACGGTGTGCACCTCGGCACCGCCGAGGTCCTCCGCGCTCACCTCCTCGCCGGTTGCCGCCTTCACCAGCGGCGGCCCGCCGAGGAAGATGGTGCCGGTGCCGCGCACGATGACCGTCTCGTCGCTCATGGCCGGCACGTACGCCCCACCGGCGGTGCAGCTGCCCATGACCAGCGCCAGCTGCGGGATGCCGCGAGCGGAGAGCTGGGCCTGGTTGTAGAAGATGCGGCCGAAGTGGTCGCGGTCCGGGAAGACCTCGTCCTGCATCGGCAGGTAGGCGCCCCCGGAGTCGACGAGGTAGACGCACGGGAGCCGATTCTCGAGTGCCACCTCCTGCAGGCGGAGGTGCTTCTTCACGGTCAGCGGGTAGTAGGTGCCGCCCTTGACCGTGGCGTCGTTGGCGACGATGGCGCACTCGACGCCCTCCACCCGGCCGATGCCGGTCACGATCCCCGCGCCGGGAGCCTCGTCGTCGTACAGGCCGTCGGCGGCGAGCATGCCCAGCTCGAGGAAGGCGCTGCCGGGGTCGATGATCCGGTCGATGCGCTCCCGGACCGGCAGCTTGCCCCGCTCCCGGTGGCGGGCGATGGAACGGTCGTCGCCGGCGGCCCCGCGCGAGGTGAGGGCGGCGGCGCGGGCACGGAGGTCGTCGACGAGCGCGCGCATTGCGCCGGCATTCGACTGGAATGCCGCGGAGCCAGGATCGAGGGACGTGCCGAGGACCGCCATGAGCGGCTGATTATGCGAGGACGGTCACTCGGTACGGTGCGCGGGGGCCGCGCGAGGTCAGGCGAGCGCGACGAGCGGGAGGATCTGCGAGACGTGCTGGGCGTTGACGATGACCACGCTGACGACGTGCTCGAAGTGCGGTTCGGCGTTGTGGAGGATGTGCGCGTCGGTGAGAGGCACGAACGGCTGGATGCGCAGCAGGTGCGGGCCGATCTCCACGCCGGGGGTGAGGTGAATGTTGCCCGTCACGCTGAACGGCCCGGCGATGACCGCGGCTCGATCCAGGCGACGGTGGAGCCGGAGCTGCCGGCTCGCCCGCCACTCGGGCGGCATGGCGAGGACGATGTGCTCGGTTGCGAGGCTGTGCCACTCGCCGCTGTCCCCGGCCTCGGTCGGATCGGCGCTTGGCATAGCCTTCTCGTCCAGCGGGCCGGGACTCGGGCGCCACAGCCGGATCTCGGGCCGTGTGTTCAGGACGTCGGTGACGCGGAGCCCGTTGGGAGCGATCCAGCCCACGATGCGTGAGTCCAGTGTGTACAGCTCGATGGGCACGAGCTCGGGAGCCATGCTCGCCAGCGCGGCGCTGCCCTGTGTCGCATTCGAGGCCGGTCCGCGGCGCCAGTTCCAGAACGTCAACGTCGTCTCCTACACACACGGATCGGTCGAGCTTCATGCGGCGCTCGCGGTGGAGTACACCGTACCGGCGGGGGACGGCTCGACCAACGGTCCGAAAGTCCTAACCGATGGCCGCCGGCGCCGGTACCGCTCCGCACCGCACCTATGTGCGCAACTCAGAGTTCGGTATCGTTGGCCGCGTGATCGAGTTCGACGACTTCACCCGGGTCGACATGCGCGTCGGCCGCATCCTCGCTGCCGAGCCGTTCCCGGAGGCGCGCAAGCCCTCGTATCGGCTGCGCATCGACTTCGGCCCCGACCTTGGCGAGCGTCTGAGCTCCGCGCAGCTGACGGTGACCTATCCGGACCCGGCCGCCCTCGTCGGCCGGCAGGTCGTTGCGCTCGTGAACGTACCGCCACGTCGCATCGCGGGTTTCGCGAGCGAGGTGCTGGTCCTCGGCGCGATGGCCGACGACGGCAACGTCCATCTGCTCACGCCACAGCCTGGGTGCGCGGAGGGGCTCCGCATCGGCTGAGCCGTTGTCGGCGATACTCAGGAGCCGATGACCACCGACGCCAGGCTCCTGGGCCCCGCGCCCGAGGGCATGCCCGATCCGCAGGTCGCCCCGCCGCAGCTCGCCCGGAGTGGCGATCCCTTCGCAGCGCTCCGCGTCGTGCATTTCGTGTCGCGCCTCCGGCGCAACGAGACGCTTCAGCTGCGCGACGTCGTGACCGCGCTGAACGCGGAGTTCCTGGACTGGTACTTCACGGAGAAGGTCGTCCTCGCCGAGCTCGTCCAGCTCCAGGCGAACTGGGCGATCAGCTTCCACGGCGACGACCGGATCGTGCTGGACCGAAACGACCGCGGCCACACCCTGCTCATCATCGACTCCACGAAGATGAGCTCCTTCCTCGTGAACGAGGCACGCCGCCTGGCGGAGGCCTGTGACGACGAGCTGCGCCGCTTCACGCTGGGCGACGGAGTGTCGCCGGACAACTAGGCGGGTCAGACCCGGTCGGCGGCTCCGGCCTGTCCCATCGGCGCCCCGACCGGCTCCTCGTGGCTGGGGCGCACTGCGTCCTCACCCACCGGGATCGGGATGCGGCGGGTCCGAGGACGGAATGGGCTCGTCTCCGGCACTACCGGCCCGTCAGTCTCGGCCAGCGCGCCGCCACGGTACGCGTCCCACACCGCCATCACCGTGTCGCGGTGCGGCTTGATGCGGCAGTGCTCGTCGCGGTTTCCCATCTCGTCGCAGTAGCCGAGAGGCACGCACTTCGGCACCAGGAAGCTACCGAAGAACGGCGACACGCGGAAGACCTCGTGCCGGATCTGCTTGAAGAGCTGCCTGATCTCCCACTGCGCCATGGTGCACAGGCGAAGCCCGGACATGTGGATCAGCTGGCGGAGGTTGACCGTCATGATCAGGTTCGTCTGCATCGCGTTCGGGAAGATGAAGCGCGCGTCCTCCGCCGGGACCTCCGCCTGGAGGAGCTGGCCGTACAGGTCGAGGTTCTCGTCGATCGCGCGCTGGAAGCGGCCGGCGAGGTCGTCGGGCAGGTCGCCGTTGGCGATGCTGTCGGGGATCGTGTAGTTGTCGCGCTTCTTGAAGCTCACGTAGCGCTGCGACTGCTGGTCGAACGCCGTCCCGGCACGGTGCCGCACCAGCTGATGGCTCAGCGTCCGGGTCACGCCGCTGATCGCGAACGTGAAGTTCACGTGCTCGATGGTCGACCCGTGGCCCGACTCCATGACCTTGCGGACCAGGCTCTGCTGCTTGTCGTCCGCGACCTCGCGGCTGACCGCCTTGTCCCAGATCTTGTCCGGCACCAGCTCGCTGTAGCACGTGCGACAGGCGGTGTAGATGATCGGGAGGTAGTACTCCTCCACGATCTCCCGGGTGGGGAAGATGAGGCGCGCGGAGAGGGCGTCGGAGGTTGCCGGCATGGCCCGATTCTGCCACCGGAGGACCGCAGCCGCACCCGTCTTTTGCACAACATGTGGTACCGGCAGCCCTGAGATGTGCACATGTTGTGCATAAATCGAGTCGCGTCGGAGCCGGCGAAATGCCGGCCGACCCACCCTCCCTATACTCGCCCGACCGTGAGTGAGCGTCCCGTCGCCGTAATGTCGCGTGGTGAGTTCCTGCGCGCGACCGATGACCTCATCGCCACCGGGGACGCGCTCGTCGCGTCGCCCGAGTGGGACGCATTTCGCGACTGGCTCCTCGCCTCCGACGCGCTCCTCGAGCGAGTCTGGGGCCGGATGGACCGATACCACCTGGCCTGGCTCAACGTCGGCCGTGACAGCGCACCGCCGGGCTCGAGCCTCGACGACGAGGGCGTGCGCCGCTTCATCGGGGAGGTCGCAAGCGGAAAGCTGGCGGTCCTGCGTACGATGAGGTCGGCCGTGGAGCGCCAGGGCTGGGTGCTGCTCGCCGACGACGACGAACAGGAGGAGGACGCATGAGCTACCGCATCGCTCCGGGCGGCCTGGCCGCCGTGCTCGCGCATCCGGACGATGAGAGCTTCAGCTGCGCCGGTGCGCTCGCCCTGGCTCACGACGCGGGCCGTACGACCCGGCTGCTCATAGCGACGCGGGGCGAGGCAGGGACGCCGGACGGCACGCCCGACGTGGGCTTCGCCGACGAACGCGAGGCGGAGCTGATCGGCGCCGCGCGCACCATCGGCCTCGACGAGGTGTCGCTGCTCGAGGGGTACGCCGATGGCGGCGTCGCCGACGAGCCGTTCGACCTGCTGGTCTCCGAGATCGCCGACTGGCTCGCCGACCGCCGGCCCGACGCGGTCATCACCTTCGGCCCGCATGGAGTCACCGGCCACCCCGACCACGTCGTCGTCGGCAGCGCCACGCGCTGGGCCGTGGAGCGGCTCGCCGAGATCGGCATCGCGCCGCACGCGGTGTACGTGGTGAGCCCGGTGTTCGACCCGGGCGACCACAGGTTCGACCTCTCGCCCGAGGAGGGCGCCGCGACGCACCGCATCGACGTCACGGCGGTGGCGAAGCGCAAGCTCGACGCCCTGGCCTGCCATGCCAGCCAGGCCGATGCGCGCGAGGAGATCGCGAGCCTCCAGGCCGCACTCGACACGGGCCGCCCGCTGTACGAGGGCTACACCCGCGTGCGCCCCATCGTCCCTGCGCCGCATCCCGTGTTCGACGCCGCCCTGCTCTGACCCCCCGCCCTGCCTGAGGCAGGCTGGCCCAGATGAATTGGGGAATCGTCGTTGGGATCGCCGCGAGCCTCATCGTGGTGTGGCTCATTCTCGTGGCGCTCCTGTGGATCTTCCGCCCGCGCGACGTGAGGCTGGGGGAGCTCGTCCGCATCGTGCCGGACGTCCTGCGGCTCGTCCGTCAGCTGCTCGTAGATCGTTCGGTGCCCTTCGGCGTCAGAGCGGCCCTCGTGGCGCTCCTGGCCTGGCTCATCAACCCGATCGACCTGATCCCCGAGTTCATCCCCGTGCTCGGGCCGCTCGACGATGTCGTGGTGGCCGTGCTGGTGCTGCGCTTCGTGTGGCGGCGGCTGGGCGACGAGGAGCTCCGGCGCCGCTGGCCGGGAACTCCTGAGGGCTACGCACTCCTGAGCCGCGTCCTCCGGCCCCGCTCGCCCTGATCTGGCTGTGGCCCGAGCCATTCGCTCGCCTTGCCCGCCGCACAAGATAGGCTGGCGCCCTAGTCCGGTCCTACTCTAGTTCGGGTGGGAACACGGATCCGTCCAGCAGCACGCGATCACCGAGCGGTTCCTCTAGCTCGATGGTCAGTTCGACTGAGGGGTTGCTTTGGCAGGTCTGGGCACCGGGTAACGGCCGTACACCGACTATCACCGTGACTGATGTCTCGAGATAAATGGCTGCAGTGGGCACGATCCTGCCCTCGGCACTTTGCCCGCTAGCACAACCCTGCTCAGTAACCAGCACATCGAATGTCCGCGAAGCGCGCGTTAGCCGCTCGCCGGGTGCCAGCTCCCATAGGGCGGGTTGGATATCTTCGAAGACCGGCCGTATTGCGCACTGTCCCGATCGGACGTAGCGCCACCTGCCGTCGCGGCTTTCGAACTCGGCGCTCCAGTACGGGAATTCTTCGTCGCCCGGTTCTGGGAGCAGGAACAATGCACTTGCGTCTGTGAGCACGACAATCCGCCAGCCGTCTCGTGTCGGAAGTCGACCATCTGACAGCATCCGTCGAAGAGCCTCCGCCGCAGGATGGTCAGCGAGTTCGGCGTCGGCCGGTCCACGGAGCGCTTGGGCATTGAAGGGTTGTGGGCTGCCGCACGACAACCGCACGTCCTCTGGGTCAAGCGCCGGCGGAGACAGGATTGCGACGGTTGACTCCTCCGGAGCGGCCGAGTTGGGCCGGGTGCTAGTGCTCGGCCCAGCACTAGCGCCCGGCGAAGCGCTAGTGCTGGGCGTCGGCACGGACTGGTCCGTACACCCAAAGGTCAGCACCGCCAGTCCAACCAGGAAGAGTGCCCGGCGACTCACGTCGGTAGCCAGGGCGCGGGAAGGGACAAAGCGGCACCCAGCACTGCTATTGAGTCCAGATTGTGGCGCAGATGCCGCCGTTGGCCCCGTTTGGCATGAGCACAGCCGAAATGTGGCTGTAGTAGGCAACGTAGAGCGAGTCCCTGCCGGATTGCATTCCGACGGCCATGGTTGGGTTGGCTTGGCTCTTCACCGGTGCGCCACTGTCGCCGCCCTCGGGGTTTGTGACGGGTGGCCCTCGGATACTCCCTCGCGCCGAAGCGTAAACTGTACGAGTGACGATTGATTCGAACCTGGGCAAGGTCGACGAGGTGATGACCGCCCTCTACGACATCCACGATCCGGAGATCGGGATGAGCATCGTGGACCTGGACCTCATCAAGGCCGTCGAGATTGGTGCCGACGGCAAGGGCACCGAGATCAAGATGGTGCTCACCACCCCGTTCTGCCCGTGGGCGGGGGAGCTGATCCAGAGCGTCAAGACGAAGGCGGAGGAAGTCGTCGGACCGCCCGTGAAGGTCACCCTCCTCGCCGAGCGCTGGGAGCCACCCCCCGGCCTGTTCTAGGCCGCCTCGCCGTGCGCATCTACACCCGCAAGGGTGACACCGGCACCACCGGCCTCCTGTTCGGCGGCGACCGCATCAGCAAGGCCGATCCGCGCGCCGACGCGTACGGGACGCTCGACGAGGCCGTCTCCGCGCTTGGGCTGGCGCGGGCCAGCATCGGCGCCGCCACCGATCGCACCGAGGTCCGCCTCTCGGAGCTCATCGTTCGCCTCCAGCGAGAGCTGTTCGTCGTCGGCGCGGAGCTCGCCACACACACCGATCGGCGCAGCCGCCTGACCGATGGCGTCTCGCGGGCGACCGCTGCGATGGTGACCGCGCTCGAGGGCGAAATCGACGAGCTCGAGACGCTCGTCGAGCAGCCGAAGGAGTTCGTCCTGCCGGGCGAGACGATGACCGGCGCCTGCCTGGACCTCGCCCGCACGATCGTCCGGCGGGCGGAACGGCGGTGCGTCGGGATCGCCGAGGCCGGGGGGCTGCCGGACTCGCACGCCGTGGCCTACCTCAACCGCCTCGCGGACCTGCTCTTCGTGATGGCCCGGGGCGCCGATGGGGGATTCCGCGCAGTTCGCGACTAGCTGGACGTCGCCTCGATGACCACGGCCTCGTCCGGTCTCAGATCCACCTCGTCCGCCACATCGGACCCGTCGCGATCGCGATGCGTCCCGATCAGCACCCGGCCGCCGCCGGTCCCCGGCACGCTGCGCGACTCGCCGGTCAGGTTCACGACGACGGTGAGCCGCCCGTCGGCGCCTGTCCGCCGGAAAGCGTAGGTGCCGTCCGGAGTCGGCCCGAAGGCCTCGAAGCCACCCGTGCGCAGCAGCGGGTGATCACGCCGCAGCCGCAGCAGCCGCCGGGTGAGCGTGAGGAGCGAGTCGGGGTCCTCCCGCTGCGCGGCGACGTTGACCTCGTTCGCGTCGGGTGCGACCGGCAACCAGGGCCGGACGTCCGGAGGGCAGAAGCCGGCATTCGGACCGGCGTCCCACTGCATCGGTGATCGCTCAGGATCCCGGCCGCGGCCAGGCTCGCGGCGCTCCAGCGGGTCGTGGCTGTCCTCGGTCGCGACCGGCACGTCGACCATGCCGATCTCTTCCCCGTAGTACAGGGTCGGGTTCCCGCGCAGCGTGAGGAGCAGCAGCATCGCTGCGCGCCCCTGCGCCCGTCCCGCGCGATGCGGCGAAGCGGATCGCGGCTGGTCGTGGTTGTTGAGCACCCAGTTCGCGTAGGCGCCCTGCGGCAGCACACCCTGCACGCCCTCGATCGCGGCTCGAACGCCGGCCGAGGTCCACGGCGCGTGGGTGAGGTGGAAGTTGAACGGCACGTGGATCTCGTCCTGTGCCTCGCCGTAGTAAGCGGCCCACCGGGCGAACTCGGGGTGGTGGAGCTCGCCGATGCTCACGCGGTCTCCCTCGTACGACTCCAGCAGGCGGCGAAAGTCGCGGTAGAGCGGGTGCATGTCCGCGTGGGCGTGGTCGTTCTCGTGCAGCTGCATGCCCCAGGTCCCGAGCCGATGCGTCGGGTCCCAGTTCGGATTCGGCGGGTTGTCGCGCAGCTCCGGATCCTTCATGACCATCGGCGCCACGTCGATCCGGAACCCATCCACGCCGCGGTCGAGCCAGAAGCGCGCCGCGTCGAACATCGCGGCTCGGGCCTCGGGGTTGCGCCAGTTGAGGTCGGGCTGCTCCCTGAGGAACGTGTGGAGGTAGTACTGACCGGTCGCCTCGTCGAGCTCCCACGAGGGACCCGCGAACATGCTGATCCAGTTGTTCGGCAGCGCCCCGTCGGGCCTGGCGTCGCGCCAGTAATACCAGTCCCGCTTCGGGTTCTCACGGGATGCGCGTGACTCGCGAAACCAGGGGTGCTGGTCGCTGGTGTGGTTCGGGACGTAGTCGATCACGACCCTGATCCCCCGGGCATGCGCCTCACGCAGCAGCTCGTCGAAGTCGTCCAGGGTGCCGAACATCGGGTCGACGTCGGTGTAGTTCGCCACGTCGTAGCCGAAGTCGGCCATCGGCGAGGGGTAGAACGGCGCGATCCAGATCGCGTCGATCCCCAGCCAGGCGAGGTAGTCCAGGCGAATGGTGATGCCGGCGAGGTCCCCGATGCCATCGCCGTTCGCATCGGCGAAGGAGCGTGGGTAGATCTCGTAGACGGCTCCGGTCTGCCACCACCGGGGGGTGCGGCCATCCGCCGCCGATTCCGCCAAGATCAGGCCAGCCGGAGCTGGCGGCGCCTGCGTCCGTGTCGCGCGGCGAACTCGTCGAAAGCCTCGAACAGCTCAAGCGGGCTCGGCCGCTTCGCGGGGTCGCGTTGCAGGCAGGCCATGATCGTGGCGGTGACCTTGGACGGGACCTTGCGATGCGGAGGCTCGGGCTCGTGGATCAGCTGCGGCCAGCGCTCCTCATCGGTCCCGTCGCGCCGGCTGCGGGGGAAGGGCAGCTGTCGGGTCGCAGCCTCGTACACGGTCACGCCGATGCCCCACACGTCCGTGGCGGGCCCGATGGTCTGGAGCAGCGCGCGATCGCATTGCTCGGGTGCCATGTACGCGTCGGTGCCGATGGGGCTCCGCAGGTTCGGGATCTCGTCGAATCGCCGCGCGATGCTCAGGTCGATGAGCCGCGGGACGGGACCCATGATGATGTTGCGAGGCTTCACGTCGAGGTGCAGCAGGCCCTGCTTGTGGAGGTAGTGGATCGCCGCGGCGAGCTGACGGCCGAGCGGGTAGAGCTGCTCCCCGACGAAGACGCCGTGCCGTCGCAGGAGCGTCGAGAGGCGAGGCCCATCCAGGAACTCAAGCTCGATGAACGGCCGCGGCCCCTCCGTGTCGGCGGCCAGGAGCCGCATGAAGTACGGATGGTCGATGCGGGCGAGCAGATCGCCCTCCTTGGCGATGCTGCGTCGAGCCCCGGCGTCGTCCACGAGATCCGGCCGGAGGACCTTCACCACGGTCGGGGCAAGCAGATCCTCGTTCCAGGTGAGAAAAGCCTGATAGCGGATCCCGCCACCCAGAGACTCCTGAACTCGTCTGCCTGGGACGAGCTCGTCGCCGATCTTCAGCTTCCAGTCCATCGCCGCGCATCCTAACCCGCGCACATGGAACGGGCCCCGGCTAAACCGGGGCCCGTTCGGTGATGGCCGACTGTGTCGACCTGGGTACCTACCGGCGTCGAATCGGGAGGCGCTTCGTCGCGAGCCGCGCTGCCGTCGCGGTAAGCAGCAGGCCGAAGCCCGCGAGCAGACCGGCATCGGCCGAGCCGTTCGCCTCGAAGACCGTGGTGTTCGGCAGCATGCCGCCACCCGGTCCACCGGTCCCGCCGGCGACTGCGCCGCGAGCCGGGGTGCCGGTGCTACCGAGCGTTCCGGAGCCGCCTGCAGGTCCTGCGGGTCCTGCCGGGCCTGCGGGTCCTGCCGGGCCTGCCGGGCCTGCCGGGCCTGCCGGTCCTGCCGGTCCTGCGGGTCCTGCCCCGCCGCCGCCGCCGACATTGGTAACCGAACCGCTGGCGCTGCCCTCGCTCACACTGTCATTGGGCGAGCTGTGGCTGCCGCTGCCTCCGGTGCCGCTCGGCCCTCCGCCGCCGCCGACATTGGTGACCGAACCGCTGGCGCTCCCCTCGCTGTCGCTGTCAGCGGCGTGGCTCTTGCTGCCGCTGTCTCCGCTGCCGCTGGTCCCGCCGCCAGTGCTTCCGCCGCCCTGGACGTCACCACCATCGCCGTCGCCCGAGTCGGAACTGGAGTCGCCGTCGCCGTCGCCCGAGCCGCTCTCAGAGCCGTCGCCCGAGCCGCCACCACCCCCGGTGCCATTGAAGTCGTCGTCATCCTCGTCCTCGACGGCGAGCGCGTAGAAGCCGTCGACCTTGTACGCCACCTCATCAGGACTGTCGGCGCCGCTCGCGGCCGCGACCTGTCCGTGCGCAGTGAAGACCCAGACGAGCATTCCGAGGACCGCCATCAGCGCGAGGCTGAGCGGAGCCGGACGTCGGGTCCGATGTGTGAGATAGAGATCCATCCCCGTTCCTCCTGAGACGCCACTGATCCTTCGGACAGTCGTCCGTACTGCTCCCCCGGATCGGGCCCCTCGCATAATGCGGGCCAATTTCCGGGTCGCACCCGCGAGGCTTCCGCGGTTGTCCGCCGAAAGTACCAGCCGGGTACCGGTTGCGACACACGGGCCGATCGTCGGAGCGGTGGACTGCGGTGCCATGGGGGGCGGTGAGGTGTTCATCCGGCTCCCGAGAAGTGGTGCGATGACGCACCACCCGGCCTGCCGGGGCGGCGAGGGAGGGCCACGTCCAGCCTGGCCAGCGTCGGACGGGGGGCGCAGGTGACGGGACTGCGCCTGCTACGATCCGAGGCAGATGACAGAAATCCTGCCTTCCGCGGGCCCTGGCTCAGAGCCGCGTCAGACGGGCGAGCCCGCGGAGTCGGCCGAGCCGGGCGAGCTTCGTCCGGGGCGGACCGCGCCGCTCGACCCCGCTGAGGAGGACCGGCTCTTCCGGCGTGGCGTGGCGCTGTTCAACGGCGTGCGGTACTGGCACGCGCACGAGGCGTGGGAGACGGCCTGGCGGGCGGCGCCCGACGAGGAGCGCGACTTCTACCAGGGGCTGATCCTGATCGCCGCGGGGCTCCTCCACCTCCAGCGGCGGAACCTGCGCGGCGCCCGCAACAAGCTGGCTGAGGGAATCGGGAAGCTCGTGCCGTACGAGCCGGCCCACCGTGGCATCTTCGTCAACGAGCTCCTCGGGCGCGCGCGGCTCCTGCTGGACGACCTGAACGCGGGGCACCTGCCATACCTCATTCCGCCGGTCATCCGCTTCACCGACGCCGGGGAAGCCGACTTCAGCAGATGAGCGAGTTTCGCGTGGAGCGCGACTCGATGGGCGATGTGAAGGTCCCGACCTCGGCAAAGTGGCTGGCGCAGACGCAGCGCGCGGTGGAGAACTTCCCGATCTCCGGAATCAGGCTCGAGCGCGCGCAGATCGAGGCACTGGCCCGCATCAAGTCGGCGGTCGCATCGGTCAAGCGCGAGCTGGGACTGATCGACCCCGACCTGGCCGATGCAATCGCGGCCGCCGCGGAGTCCGTGGCCCGTGGCGAGCACGACGACCACTTCCCGCTCGACGTCTTCCAGACCGGCTCCGGCACGAGCAGCAACATGAACATGAACGAGGTGATCGCCACCCTCGCCGGCGAGAGGCTCGGACGGCCGGTCCACCCGAACGACGACGTCAACCATCCGATGTCGTCGAACGACATGTTTCCGGCGTCGATTCACATCGCCGCCGCGGGAGGCGTCACCCGGGACCTCGTCCCGGCGCTCGAGCACCTCGCCGCCGCGCTCTCCGACAAGGGCGGCGAGTTCGCCGAGGTAGTCAAGGCGGGTCGCACGCATCTGATGGACGCGACGCCGGTGACGCTCGGCCAGGAGTTCAACGGCTACGCGGCGCAGGTCCGCATGGGGGTGGAGCGCCTCCGGGCGACGCTGCCGCGGGTGGCGGAGCTGCCGCTGGGTGGGACCGCGGTGGGGACGGGCATCAACTCGCCCCCCGGCTTCGGCGGACGCGTGATTGCCAGCGTGGCCGAGGCCACGGGCCTGCCCCTCACCGAGGCGCGTGACCACTTCGAGGCCCAGGGCGCCCGCGACGGACTCGTCGAGCTCTCGGGTCAGCTGCGCACGATCGCGGTGAGCCTCACGAAGATCGCGAACGACCTGCGCTGGATGGGGTCCGGGCCGCGCGCCGGGCTCGGGGAGATCAACCTGCCGGACCTGCAACCGGGGAGCAGCATCATGCCCGGCAAAGTGAACCCGGTGATCCCCGAGGCCACGCTCATGGTCTGCGCACAGGTCGTCGGGAATGACGCCGCCGTCGCGTGGGGCGGTGCCGCCGGGAACTTCGAGCTCAACGTGATGCTGCCGATGATCGGCCGCAACGTTCTCGAGTCGATCCGGCTGCTCGCGAACGTGAGCCGCCTGCTTGCGGACCGATGCGTCCGCGACATCACCGCGAACGTCGAGCGCCTGCGCGAGTACGCGGAGAGCTCGCCCGCCATCGTCACGCCGCTGAATGCCTACCTCGGGTACGAGGAGGCTGCCAGCATCGCGAAGCAGGCGCTGGCCGAGCGCAGGACGATCCGGGAGGTCGTGCTTGAGCGCGGCCACGTCCCGGATCGCCTCAGCGAGGCCGCGCTCGACGAGGCCCTGGACGTCATGCGGATGACGCGCCCCTAGGTCGCTACCTGTCCCGGTCGGTGCCCGCGCCCGGCAGGAAGGCGTATCGGATCTCGGTGTGACCCGGGACCGGCGTATCACCCACCGTGGTGTACAGCCAGACGAGCAGGTCCCCGGCGACGTGCGGCCGAAACACGCTCTGGTGCGTCTCGGGCTCGTAGCGAGCGAGGAAGCGGCTCATCTCGAGGTCCAGATCGTGGATGGCGAACGTGAACGAGTCCGAGCCCCACCCCGCCACGAAGCGGTGGCCGGCCGACGGGTAGTTCACGTAGTCCTGCGGCGCCGTCGAAAGGCGCGATACCTCGCCCGTGTGCAGGTCGTAGAAGAAGAGCCGCCCCCAGTTGAACATGCTGAAGCCCGGGTCGGCCTCCTTCCACACCACCCCATCGTCCACAAGCAGCGGCATGACGGCCAGTCCCGAGGTGTCGAGGCGGACGGGCTCCGCCGTGGGGTCTGCCACGTTGGTCAGATAGACGTGTCGCTCGTCGGTGAGGCGGTCGGCTGAGTACACGGCCTCGGTGTACGCGAGCAAGGTGCCCCGCAGCGACGGGAACCACAGCTCGGCCTCGCGCGCGGGCCGCTGCTGGATGACGCGCGGCTGCCAGTCCGGCGCCGCCGCGTACAGGAGCTGGGACACCGGGCCGTCGGGTCCGCGGTCGAACGCCGTCCAGGCCACCTGGTCCTCGTGCACGACGAAGCTCGGCACGAGGCTCGGCACGTCCTCGTCACCGGGATGCGTGTCCAGCAGCGTCGCTTCGGCGCCCGGCTCGGTCAGCAGCCACAGGTCCCACGCGCGCGTGTTGTCGACCGGCATCTCCACGAACGTCCAGTGCGTCCGATCGCCGCCGATGCGGACCAGTGACCGATCCCGCCGCGGGTTCGTCCACAGGAGCTCCGGTCCCGCCGCGCCGGGGGTGTAACGCCAGAGGTCCGGCGCGAACTCGCCGTCGGGGCCGTCGGCCACGCCGGACGAAAAGATCACCGACTCGCCGTCGCTCGCGAATTCGAGCATCGGCCGGACCCAATCTGGGTTGAGGCCACTGACCTCGAGATCGAGCGTCCCGAGGCGAGGAGTCGACGACGGGCGCGCACTGTGAGGATCGGGGGCGAAGCCGTCGGAGCGGCGGTTGCGGCGACCTGCCGGACGTGGTGAAGGCCCCGGCGCGGATGGCCTCGGGGCGGCGCATGCCGCCGCCCCGAGGAGCAGGACCACGAGCGGTGTCGTGGCCGTGTGGCGGAGGCTCACCAGACGATCAGCCGGGTGTGCTCGAGGATCATCAGCGTGAACCATCGCGTCGGCGTCCAGAACTTTCCGGTCGCGCCGCCCTCGTCCCTCGACGAGTCGGTGAAGTACATGCGCGCCCGGTCGGTGCCGTCATGGATTGCAACCCATCCGTAGATGGCAACCCAATGCCCGACGGACCACACCGGCTGGGGCCAGCTGGCGAGGTGGGCGCCGGACGGCGAGGCCGGATCGTGCGGCTTCACCGAGATGGCGAGCGGCATCCGGGAGTTGCTGATGTTCGACCGCACGTACGCGTCCAGCTGGTCGCCGACCCATCCGTCACGGTCGGTGTCTTCGAGCCGCGTGACGATCCAGTCCCAGTTCGCCGGGCGTCGCGGTGATCCCCAGGTTGCGGTTTCCAGGCCACGCTCCATGTTCCACGATCCCGTGCCCCCGTTGACGTCGGTCGACATCCACACGGCGAGGTCGCGCTGCAGGTACTTGTTCATTCCGGGGGCCATCGCCCAGCTGTAGTTGGCGATCACCTGCCCCACCGCGGGTCCGCAATACCAGCCGTTGACCTGGTCCCGGGCCTCCACCGCGAGGAACCCCTGCGGGACCCAGCACGCCAGCGGAGCGATTGCCGCACCCTGCGCCGAGTCCGAGGTGATGGCGGGGTCCTCGGTGGCCTCCAGGGTCGATGCCTCGAGCTCCGCTGGCCCGGTGCTCATCGGGGCGACGCATGCCAGCGACGCGAGGTCGCCGCCGGTCGCGCCGATCGAGGCCACGTATCGCTCGGCGTCGGCGCCCTTTCTGTCCGATGCGGCCTGCTCCTGCCGGGTCGGGGGGCGCTCCCCGACCGCCCCGGGGTCCGGCTTTCCGGCGAGCGCGGGCGTCGCCGTCGCGGTCAAGGCCAGCGCCGCGATGAGTGGGGTGAGGAAGAAACGTCGCGAACCCATGTGCTGCCTCCGTCGGTGGAGGCGAGCGGGCGTCGATGGAGCGTTCAGGTAGAGGCCGCAGCATGCACCGTAGCCTGTGCTCGGCCGCTTACCAGCCGCTTACCGACGGGCGGGTGCGGCAGGCTAGAATCGGCTTTCCCTCCATTGGACGAGGCTCCCGCGTGCCCACGACCTACAAGAACCTGATCGGCGCTGACTGGAAGCCGGCGGCGTCCGGCGCCACGTTCACCAGCGTCAGCCCAGCCAACCACGACGAGGTCATCGGCGAGTTCGCCGCATCGGGTCCGGCGGACGTCGAAGCGGCGGTGGCCGCCGCCAGCAAGGCCTTCCCGGCCTGGAGCGGGATGCCCGCGCCGAAGCGCGGAGAGATCCTGTTCCGCATCGGCCGCCTGCTGGCGGAGCACAAGGAAGAGCTGTCGAAGCTCATGACCCGCGAGATGGGCAAGGTGCTGCCCGAGGCGCGCGGGGACGTCCAGGAAGCGATCGACGTCGCGTACTACATGGCCGGCGAGGGTCGGCGCCTCTTCGGCCAGACCGTGCCGTCGGAGATGCCGGACAAGTTCGCGATGAGCATCCGGCGGTCCATCGGCGTCGTCGGGATCATCACCCCCTGGAACTTCCCGGTCGCCATCCCGGCCTGGAAGCTCTTCCCGGCGCTCATCTGCGGCAACACCGCGGTCATCAAGCCCGCGTCGGACACGCCCGCCTGCCTGGTTCGCTTCGTCGAGCTCCTGGTCGAGGGCGGCCTCCCGGACGGCGTCGTGAACGTCGTCACCGGTTCCGGCGGAGAGGTGGGCAATGCGATCGTCGAGCACCCCGACGTCCGCGTCATCAGCTTCACCGGTCATACCGACACGGGCGTGGAGATCAGCACGCGCGCGGCGAAGACCCTGAAGCGCGTCGAGCCTCGAGCTGGGCGGCAAGAACCCGATCGTGGTCTGGGAGGATGCCGATCTCGACCTCGCCCTGGACAGCGTCATCTGGTCGGCGTTCGGCACATCGGGCCAGCGCTGCACCGCCGCGTCAAGGCTGATCGTTCACCGCGGCATCCACGACGACTTCGTGCATCGGCTCCAGCAGCGGGTGGGCAAGCTGGTCCTGGGCGACGGGCTGGACGACACGACCGATGTGGGCCCGGTCATCAACGAGCGGGCGGTCGAGCGAATCGCCGGCTACGCCGCCATCGGCCGTGGGGAGGCCGATCTCGTCATCGGCGGGGAGCCGGCGCGCGACGGCAAGCTCGCGAAGGGGTCGTTCTTCCAGCCGACGATCTTCACCGAGGTCAAGCCCGATGCGCGCATCGCGCAGGAGGAGATCTTCGGCCCCGTCACCTCGATCATCCCGGTCGACGACTGGGACGAGACGGTCCGGATCGTGAACGGCGTGAAATACGGCCTGTCGACCTCGCTGTTCACGCGTGACGTGAACCTCGCCTTCCGGAGCATTCGCGACTTCGACTCGGGGCTCGGCTACGTGAACCACGGCACCATCGGCGCCGAGGCGCACCTTCCGTTCGGCGGCACGAAGGCCACCGGGAACGGGCATCGCGAGGTCGGGCAGGCGGCGCTCGATTTCTTCAGCGAGTGGAAGAGCGTCTACATCGACTACTCGGGCAAGCTCCAGCGCGCGCAGATCGATACCACGTTCATCGACGAGCAGTAGGCCGCCGCCTCAATCCAGGAGGTCGGAGAGGCTCGTCAGCGTGAAGCCGCGGTCGCGTAGACCCGGAACGATGATGCGGAGCGAGTCGAGGGTCTCGTAGCCGCCGAGGTGGAAGAGCACATTCGATCCGTCCACCGCGCGGGCAACCACCTTCGAGGCGATCTGCTCGGCCGTTGGGCCGCCATCGGCGATCGGCTTCCAGTCGATCGTGTCGATGTCCCACAGGAAGGTCTTCGTGTAGCCGACCGATGCGGCCGCATCGATCACGGCCTGGTTGATGGAGCCGTACGGCGGGCGCCAGTAGGGCTGCGGGTTCTGGCCGGTGCCGGCGCGCAGGATGGCCTCCGCATCGGTCAGCTCTCTGCGAATGAACTCGGCACTCGGTGCCCCGCCTGTCCGGCACGGGCCGACGGTCGGTGACCCGCCGCCGCCACGCGCGAGGTCGCAGTGATACATGGTGTGGTTCGCGATCTCGAACAGCTCGGGGTGGTCCCTGATGATGTCGAGCACCTCTTTCCCGGCGGCGTCTGGCTCATCACGCCCGTGGCGAAGATCGTGGCGCACACGCGGTTCGCGACGAGGAAATTCATGATGTCGACCGCGGGGTCCATGCGACCGCCCATGTCGAACGTGAGGGCCACGCCGGGTCCGGCGTTGGGGATGACGGCGAGGGTCTGGGCACTGCCCGCCGCCACTCGATTGCCCGCGGTGCAGCCGTTCCCGGTCGGCGGTGGGGTGGGCGCAGCGGTCGATGTCGCGGTCAGGCCTGGTTCGTCCGCCACCACGAGCACCCAACCCATCTCGAGCACGCCCGGGTCGCGCGCCAGGGCCGGGTAGCGCTCCGCGTTCCACGCCTGCAGCTGCTCGACCGTCGTCCCGAACCGCCTCGCGAGGGAGAAGACGGTGTCCCCGCCGACCACCGTGTATGTCGTCGCTGCCGACGGCGTCGGTGTGGCCTCGGGCGCCGGAGTCGCCGATGCGGTCGCGGCGGGGCTTACTGTCGGTGCCACGGACACGGTCGGGGTCGACGAAGGGGCCGATGCCGATGGCGACCGGGATAGTTCGACCGATGCGCTCGTGCAGGCGACGAGTGCGACCGCGGCCGCGAGGAGGCCCGCGGCGACCCTAGTTCGGGTGATAGCCGAGGTCTGAGGTCGGGACCGGCGGCAGCGAGCTCTCGGCGAGAAGGCGGGACTCGCGGCGCAGGAGGTCGAGCTCGGCGGTGAGGCGCCCGGCCGCGTCTGGAATCTCGAGCAGGTGCTGCTTCCGGGTGAGCTCGATCTGCAACAGGCCACCGACCGCGTAGCTCGCGGCCGATGGGTCGTCGGGGAGGTGGATCGGCTTGAGGACGTCATCCAGCGATGCGGCGACGCCGCTGATCTCCTTGGAATCGTGGCCCACAGACGCCGTGGCGGTGACGAATCGTTTCACGGTCTCCATGTACCCGTCCAGCGCCGCCTGTACCGCCGGGAGCAGGCTGGCGTCGATGGCGCCCGCCTCGTCCTCGATCGACTCGGCGTCGATCACGGCGTAGTCGCCGGAGCGGTCGATGCGGCCGAGAGAGGCCCGCACCAGGCCGACCGCCAGGAGCACCCACCGCCCGTCGGCAAGCTGCTCGGCGGTCCGGACCTCGGCGATCGTGCCGATCGGGCTGGTGCGCGCATCGGGATCGCCGGCCTCCCTGCCCTCCGTGATCAGGCTCACCACGAACCGTCCGCCGTAGGGGCTGTCATCGGCCATGAGGTCGCGCGCCATCGCTCGGTAGCGCGGCTCGAAGATGTGCAGCGGCAGCGGCAGGTGTGGGAAGAGCACCGTGTGGAGCGGGAAGAACGGCAGGCGCATGGACCGCGCATGCTGGCAGGGAGGCGCCGCATCGGCAACCTCCTTCCCCCGCGGCGTCAGCCGCCGGTCTCGGCGATGCCCCTCCTGGGCCGCTCGGTCGCCGAGACTGCCTCGCCGAAGATGCGGATCGCCGTGTCGACGGACTCCGCGTCCACGATCAGCGGCGGGCAGAAGCGCAGCGACGACTCGCCGCATTCGAGGACGAGCAGCCCGCGTTCGAACGTGGCGAGCTGCACCGCTTCCGCGGTCTCGTGGCTGTCGAACTCGACGCCTAGCATCAGGCCCTCGCCGCGGATATCGCGGACGGCCTCTTCGTTGCGCGCCACGCGCTCGAGCCCCTCCCGCAGGCGCGGCCCCATGGCCAGGACGTTCTTCATCCCCTCGGACTCGATGACGTCCAGGGTCGCGAGGCCCGCGGCGGCGCAGACCGGGTTGCCGGCGAAGGTCGAGCCGTGCGCGCCGGGCGGCCACGTCCAGATGGAGTCGCGCGCGATGAACGCCCCGATCGGCATCCCCGACGCGATGCCCTTGGCGGCGAGAACCATGTCCGGCTCGACGCCTGTGTGCTCGATCGCCCACCATCGGCCGGTGCGGCCCATGCCGGACTGGATCTCGTCCGCGATGAGCAGGATGCCATGCTCGTCGCAGATCTCGCGCAGGCCCTCGAGGAAGCTGCGCGGCGCGGGGAAGTAGCCGCCCTCGCCCTGGATCGGCTCGATCACGATCGCCGCCACGTCGCGTGGCGCGATCCAACGACCGAGGACGGTGCGCTTCAGGATCTCGAGCTCAGCCGCGCCGTCGCCGCCGCTTCCCTCGCGCCACGACCGCACGCGGGGGAACGGAGCGTGATGGACCATCGGCAGGAGCGGACCGAACCCGGCGCGCTGCTTGATCTTCGAGTTCGTGAGCGAGAGCGCGCCCATTGTCCGCCCGTGGAAGCCGCCCTCGAAGGCGATGATCCCCGAGCGGCCGGTGTGATGCCGCGCGAGCTTGATCGCGCCCTCGACCGCCTCGGTGCCGGAGTTGGTGAGGAAGACGCGGGCGGCTTCCTTGAACGGCGCGATCGCGGCGAGGCGCTCCATGAACTCGAGGTAGCGCGGCTCGTAGAAGTCGGTGGCGGCGATGTGGAGGAGCCGATCGGCCTGCTCCTTGATCGCGGCGACGACCTTCGGGTGCGAGTGGCCGGTCGAGCACACGGCGATCCCGGCGGCGAAGTCGAGGAATCGGTTCCCGTCGACGTCCGTCACCACCATCCCGGAGCCGGTGTCGGCGACGAGGGGATAGGGGCGGGTCAGCGAGGGGCTGGCGACTGCCTCGTCGCGCGCAATGATGGCTCGTGCCTTCGGGCCAGGCAGCTCGGTGCCGATGAAGGGCACCGCCTGATTCTGGGCAGCGTCAGCTGAGGTCGGGGTTTCCATGGTCGTCATGAGGAGTAGCACTCCGATTTCGGAGCGGCGCGTCCTGCCCGCGCACCTTGGCTAGACCGGGCCATCCTAACAGGGCCCATGTGCGCGCCAGTCAGATGCATTCGCCGATGAGCCCCGGACCTTCGTACACGAGTCCTGTCCACAGCTGGACGAGGTCGGCGCCCGCGTCGAGCGCCGCCTTTGCGTCCTTCCCTGAGCGGATGCCGCCCGAGGCCACGATCGTCAGGCGGCCCGCCACCCGTTGAGCGCGGGGGATACGCGCGAGCATGTGGGGCAGCAGCGGGCGCCCGGAGAGGCCACCCGTCTCGGATGCCGTGGCTGACCGAAGCCCATCGCGCCGCACGGTGGTGTTCGACAGGATCAGGCCACGCGCCGGCGAGTCGGCGATGACCGTCAGCATCACATCGAGGGCTCCGGCGTCCAGGTCCGGTGACAGCTTCACGAACAGCGGCCGACCGTCCGCCACGGCCGCCACCGCATCCAGCAGGTGGCGGATCCGCTCGGGCGTCTGGAGTTCGCGGAGCCCCGGCGTGTTCGGCGACGAGACGTTGATGGTCAGGTAGTCGGCCACGGGCGCGACCGCACGAGCCGCCGCGACGTAGTCGTCGATCGCGCGCTCATCCGGCGTGTCGCGGTTTCGCCCGATGTTCACGCCCACCACGAAGCCCTCGGGCAGGTCGCGACGCGCTGCGGTGATGCGGCGCGCCAGCGCATCGGCTCCGGCGTTGTTGAAGCCCATCCGGTTGATGAGCGCCGCATCGGGGCCGAGGCGGAAGAGGCGCGGCCGTGGAGTGCCCGGCTGCGGCAGCGGGGTGACGGTGCCGAGCTCCACGTGCCCGAAGCCGAGTGCCGCCCAGCCACGGATGGCCACACCGTCTTTGTCGAAGCCTGCGCCCACGCCCACGCGGTTCCGGAAGCGGAGTCCCAGGAGCTCGACATGGTCGGTGGGTGAGGCGCCCGCGCTGAAGGCGGCGAGGGAGCGCCCGGCTCGGCTGCGTCCTGCCATGCCGAGCGCGGCGAGGGTCAGGTGATGGATCCGTTCGGCGTCGGCGGTGAACAGGAGAGGACGGACGGCGCGATAGGCGGTGCGGCGCCACGACCGCATCGGTCAGTCGTCGTGCGCGCGCGGGAAGGCCATCTCCTCGGGGTAGACCGGCGGCAGAGGCTCGCCCTCGTCGTCGGTAGCTCGGCGCGCCGGATCCGGTGACATGAACTCATGCCACACCTCGGTGCCTGCGGTCGGCGGATCGTCGAGCTCCTTGATGGCGACGATGCCCTCGAAGCGGATGCTGCCGCGGTCACCGTCGTCGCCGTCGTACTCGTCCTCGTACTGCGGGGCCATCTCGACCGCCCGGCCGAGCGCCGCCTCCTCGTCCTCGCCGTCGACGAGGATCACGCGGTCCTCCACCAGGGTCGTCGTGGCGGGGTCGCCACCGGACACGTAGCCGTAGCGAAGCTGGACCGCGAACCAGCCGGAGGGCTCGACGATGGCGTCGGTATCGGCCGTCACGACGCGCCCGCGCGGATATCAAGGGCCAAATGCGCAGCACGACTGCACGGATGCACGGGTGCACGACTGCACATACGAGTGCTGACAGCTGGAGCGACCATGCGAGTCAAGCCTCCTCGGAACCGACAACGGTCTGCGACTGCTCGCGCAGGAACTGCTGCACGTAGTACGGACCCAGGCCGCTCTTGCCGGACGAGCCGGAGCCCTTCCAGCCGCCGAAGCTCTGGATGCCCGGCCACGCCCCCGTCGTGGCGCCCGCTCGCCGGTTGACGTACACGACGCCCGCCTGGATGGTGTCCAGGAAGCGCCGGACCTCAGCAGGATCCCTGCTGAAGATGCCGGCGGTGAGGCCGTACTCGCTGGCGTTGGCCTCCTCCAGCGCCTGGTCGAGCGAGTCTCACCTCGCCGATGACCAGGAAGGGCACGAAGAGCTCGTCTCGGAAGAGCCGATGCGCCAGCGGCAGCCCGGTGACAACGGTCGGCATCGGGAAGAAGCCGCGGGCGGTGTCGCCGTCGCGCAGCACCTCTCCGCCGGCCTCGATCGTCCCACCGTCCGCCTTTGCCTCAGCGACCGCCTGCTCGAATCGGCCCAATGCCGTCTCGTCGATGACCGGGCCCATCCAGCTCTCGCGCTTCGTGGGGTCGCCGACCCTGATCTGACGGGTCTTCTCGACCAGCTTCTGCACGAACTCGCGGGCAACCGTAGCCTCCACGTAGACGCGCGAGTTCGCGCTGCACTTCTGGCCGTCGAAGCCGAAGGCCGAGCGCATGACGCCCTCCGCCGCCTCGTCGAGGTCGGCGCTGCGCATGACGATGGCCGGGTTCTTCCCGCCCATCTCGGTGATGATCGGCCGCGGGTAGTCCTTCGTGAAGCTGCGGTGGAGCTGCATCCCCACCTCGTAGCTGCCGGTGAAGACCATGCCGTCGATGCCCGGGTTCTCCTCCAGCTCGGCGCCGACGGTGTCGCCCGGTCCCGTGACGAGGTTGAAGACCCCCGGCGGCAGGCCTGCGTCGCGCAGCGCCTCGCCGAACTTCCACGCCAGCAGCGGAGCCGCGCTCGCCGGCTTCAGGACGACCGTGTTCCCGGCGATCATCGCGCCGCCGGCCGGCCCGCCCGCGAGGGCCATCGGGAAATTGAATGGGCTGATCACGGCGAAGACGCCGTACGGCCGCAGGACCGATCTCGTGCGCTCGCTCTCGGAGAGCGAGCCCATCGGCTTCACGAAGCCATCGGCCTTCTCGAACTCGCCGCCGTAGTAGCGCAGCAAGTCCGCGGTCTCCTCCACGTCGCCCGAGCGCCTCGAGCCGGTTCTTGCCGACCTCCAGGCTCATGAGCGCCGCGTAGTCGAACTGCCGCTCGCTGATAAGGTCCGCGGCCCGCCGCAGGATGGCGAGCCGGTCGCGCCACGGCGTGTCGCGCCAAGCCGGATATGCCTCGCGCGCGGCCTTGATCGCGTCCCGCGTGTCCTCACGCGTGCCCACCGGGAACCTCGCCACGACGATGTCGGAGTCGATCGGAGACCGGTCCTCGAACGTCTTTGAGCCGATGCGCTCCTCCGAGCCGATGAGCATCGGGTACGTCCGCCCCAGGTCGGCCCTGGCGCGCTCGAGCGCCGCGTCGAAGGACGACTGGAGCTCCTCGTTGTCGGCCGAGAGCGTCGCGTACGTGATCTTCATGCGCGGCGTGGTGGTTGCCATGCGATGTGGCGCCTCGATACGGCGGGTTGTCGCTGGAGGCCGACAGTATCGCACCGGGCCGGGGTGAGGGCGGCGTGGGACCTCCCTGGTACGAATCGCTTGCACGCCGGCCGTACAATCCGGTGGCCATTCTTCGCTGTGGCGATTTCCCCGAGTCCCGAGCCTCGTGGCCACCTTCTCGTGGCCCCCGCCCAGTCCTAGAGGTTTCACTATCGTGGCTGCTTCGATGCGTCGCGTTTCCGTCGTCTGGTTCGTCGCGATGGCACTCGCACTTTCGCTGATCGGCACGATGGCTGCGCCCGTCCGTGCCGCGACGATCGACGTGAATACCACGCTCGACTTCGATGACAACGATGCGACTTGCTCGCTGCGCGAGGCGATCGACGCCGCCAACGCCAATGTGCCTGTGGGGGGTTGTGCTGCCGGCGACCCCGAGCCCGCGGTCGACACCATCAACGTCCCCGCCGGCACCTACGTGCTGGACTACTCCGCCGAGGTGAACGGGATCGTAATTCGCAGCTCGGTTGCCATCGTAGGTCTCGGCGCCGCTCCAACGGATACGGTCATCGATGGCAACGACGACGACCGGGTCTTCGCACTCGATGGCGGCGACGGGACCATTTCGGTGGCCATCTCGAACGTGACGATCACCGGTGGATCGGCCGAGGACGAGGACGGAGGCGGGATCTACGTGGATGGCGACGCCACCCTCAGCCTCTCTAACTCCGTCGTCATCGACAACCACGCATCTGACGCGGGGTCCGGCGGCGGCATCTACGTCGAGGACGGCACCAGCGCGACGATCTCCGGCTCGAACATCGGGACCGTGCTCAGCCCGAATACGACCGAGGAGGATGGCGGCGGAATCTACGTGGGTGAAGGCTCGTCGCTCACAATCAACGGTGCTTCGACAGTCACCGGGAACACGGCCGGTGAGGATGGCGGCGGCATCTACCTCGACGGCAACGTCCAGCAGCCCTCCACGCTCGCTATCACTGGATCGACGATCAGCGGCAACCACGCTGAGTCGGACGGTGGCGGCATTTTTGTGAACGACAACTCGACCGCCACGATCACCGGCTCGACCATCAGCGGCAACTCGGCCGGTGATGACGGCGTCGGCGAGGGCGGCGGCCTCTCCGTCGATGGGACGGCCACTCTGAGCGGCACTACGGTGAGCGACAACCACGCCGATGACTTGGGCGGAGGGATCTATATCGACTCGGATGGCACCGTCAATCTCAACGCCGCGAGCATTGTCAGCGGCAACGACGCCGATGACGGCGGTGGCATCGCCAACGAGGGCAGTGACACGCTGAACATGAACGGGAGCACCGTCAGCGGCAACGAGGCCAGCAATGGCGGCGGCATTTTCAACAGCTCCGACGCGACCGCCAATATCGTCAACAGCACGATCGATTCGAATACCGCGACCGATGGCGACGGCGGCGGCATCTACAGCGTGTTCTGCTGCGGTGGAGAGCTGACGATCACAGGGAGCACCATCTCCAATAACGACGCCGAAGTCGGCTCTGGGGGCGGCATCTACAGCAACAGTGGCGGGAGCAACATGACGAGCCTGCTGAACAGCACGGTGAGCGGCAACGCCGCCGATCAGGACGGCGGCGGGATCTTCGTAGACGGCAACCTCGAGACCATGTTCTCTACGGTTGCGTCCAATTCGGCTGGCTCTGAAGGAGAGGGTGGCGGGATCTGGACCCAGGGGTCTGCAGGGTTCTACGGGACGGTGGTCGCCAACAACGGCGCTGCCGGTGATTGCCACCACAACGACACGGGCGTTGACACGTACGGCAGCAACCTCGACACCGACGACACCTGCGACTTCAATCATCCGGACGACCTGCCCGACTCCACAGCCAAGCTGGATCCGCTGGCAGGCAACCCACCTGGCACCACGCAGACGCACGCGCTGCAGTTCGACAGCCCGGCGGTCGATGCTGTCCAGCCGGCGTCGCTGCCGGACGCGCGAGCGGACTTCCTTCTCGTCGGGACGAGAGTGTTTCCAACGTGCCCCGCCACCGACCAGCGCGGCGTCACTCGCCCGCAGGACGGCGACAGCAACGGAGTCCCCGTGTGCGACATCGGGGCATACGAGCTCCTGCCGCCGACGGCGGCCATCAACGACGTGAGCGTCGTCGAGGGTGACTCGGGCACCGTCGACCTGATCTTCACCGTTACGCTGTCGCGCCCGTCGACCGGCACGGTGACGATCGCCTACGCCACGGCCGATGGAACGGCCACCGTCGTCGCCGACTACCAGGCGAAGACCGGCACCGTCACGTTCGCGCCGAGCGACACGTCCGAGACGATCACGGTCAAGGTGGTGGGCGATCTCATCGATGAGCCCAACGAGGCGTTTGTGGTGAACCTCACCGCCCCGGTTGGCGCCACCCTCGCGGATGCGCAGGGCACGGGCACGATCCTCGACGACGAGGGACCGATCGTCACGCTCGCCCCGACCCCTCGGCAGGACACGCTCGGCTCCACCACGCTGCCCGACACTGGGACGGGCACGGGCCTCGGCGGTTGGGGGGCCGGCGTCGCGATCGGTCTCGTGGTCTTCTCGTCAGCCGTGCTCATCCGTAATCGCCGGAGGCAGTCCGTCCGGGCCGGCTGAACCGCCGAAGGAACGCCAAAGGCCAGGCTCCGGGGGGAGAAGAGCCTGGCCTTCGGACGCGCGGATGATACGTCCGTCGGCGGCGCTCGTCGCAAGGGTTTCGACGGATTGATTGCCCGCGGAACGGGCGAGCTGTCGGAGCGTGAACGCTCCGTCAGTGAACGGGCGGGGCCGCGCGGTGAAACAGGCCCAGATTGAGCCGCAGCATTCCCCGATGCGGGCCCATCAGGTATGCCCGCCCGCGGTCGCCGTACAGCCTGCGGCAGGAGCTCGTGCGCCGTCTCGTCGTCGCCCAGGTCGAGCTTGGCGTGCACGACCTTGATCTTGAAGCCGTTCCGCAGCCACCAGCCGGTCCGGCGCTGGGTCGCCTCGCGCGCGCGCTCGACGACCTCGGGCTCGAGGAGCGCCGACACGTCGTCGCGCCCGTAGAAGCCGATGACGATCAGCCGACCGTCGGGCCGCAGCACCCGCAGCGCCTCGGCCACCGCGGGCAGGGACGCGTCATCCGGATCGATGAGGCTGGTGAGAACGATGTCGACCGCCCCGTCGCGCAGCGGGAGGGCGGTCGGCTCGCCCTCGATGATCCGGATGTTCGGCTGGTGGGACTGGGCCGCGCGACGCCGGGCCTCGGCGAGGAGCTCGGGATCCGACTCGACGCCGTACGTCCGACCCGTCCGTCGGGCGAGCAGCATCGGGTAATGACCGATCCCGGTCCCGACGTCGGCGATGCGCTTCCCGCTGATCGGCACGATCCGCTCGATGGCGCCGAGGATCTTGCCGTCCGGGTCGATCGCCGCCTCGAGGCGCGCGTGGAGCGCGGGGTTCGCATCGGTCCAGGCCGGCAGGAACGGGTGCATCAGGGAACCTCGACGCGCAGCTCCGCTGGCTGCCCGTCGGACAGGGTCAGGATGCTCTCCCCGGCGAGAAGCTGGAGGTCGAACGACGTGGGTCCCGGGGCGAGGCGCGTGACGTACAGCGGGATCGTCAGCGTCGCACCCGCATCGAGCGGGCCGTATCCGAGTGACGTGGTGCCGTCCGGCTCTCCCTGCTCTCCCGGGCCGATTACCCACTTGGTCCACGGCACGACGAGATTCCCGCCGCCTTCGCGAATGAGGTCGGGATCCGGGACCCTCGGCGCCAGGAAGAGAGTCTGGAGGAGCTCGGTCGGCCAGCGCAGGACGAGCTCGTCAACCATGGCGTCCGCCGCACTCGTCACGGTCACGGTGATCTGCCCTCCGCCATCCGCGGCCACCTCAGTTGTGACCGAGACGGACACCTGTCGGGGGTCGGTGGTGGCGGGAATGGCGAGGCTCAGCGCCGGCTCCGGGGTCGCCTCGGGCGTCGCTCCCGGCGTGGCACCCTCGGTCGCCGCAACGGTCCCGGTGGCTGACGGCGTCACATCGGCCGATGCGCTCGGCGTCGTGTCCGCCGTGCAACCCGCCATGGCCCACGGTCGCCGCAAGGGCCAGCGAGAGCCCCGCGCTGCGCATCCAGGCGCGGACGCCAAGGGAAGCTGAGGGCCGTCTGGAGCGCGGCCTGACTGAGGGTTTCGTCGTCATGGGAGCGGCGAACCATCGCCGCGCGCAATCCTAGGGGAGTCGCAGATCGTGTGCGCGCGGGCTGCCGCGCCCAACGGCTCAGGATCGGGCCGAGGCCCTCCCAGATGCCGGCCAAGCTACCGGGGTCGTGACCGTAGGGCGCATACGGGACCTCGCGCAGCGAGTCGTCGCCCTTCCACGGAGCCAGGCCGGAGAGGTGACTGCCGGAGTCGATCTCGATCACCTCGAGCCCGTCGGTGTCCAGCTCGCTGAGCGGCATCGCCGGCGGGGGAAGGCTCGAGCGCTGACGGCGGAGGCGCGGCGGCCACGGCATGCCTTCACCGTACACCCGGGCGCGGCGCGGGTCACGGGCAGTTATCGAGGTCGCGCCACTTCGCGACCTCATCGGCCTGGGCGAGCGCCCCCTCCGTGCCGTGCTGGACGGTCAGCTCGCGGTTCGGGATCTCGCCGCAGCCGGCGTCCTTCTCCACGGCCTCCCAGCTGCCGCGCGTGTACTTGTACTGGAGCGGCGTCGCCTCCGGGAAGGTGAGCGTGATCTCCCAGGTCGTGTCATCAATCCGCGTCATCGCCGTCCCGCCCGGATCCCATCCCTGGAAGTCGCCGGCGATGAAGACCGAGTCCGTGGCCGTCGTGTTCGCCGGCACGCTGACGGTGAAGGTGACCGCCACCTCTCTGGCGGCGGCGCCGACCTCGATGGCGGCCGACGGGTCCGATCGGTTGTAGCTCGTGTCCTGCGCGCGCACGGCGTAGGTGTAGGTCTGGCCGCCCGAGACCGAGTCGTCCGTGAAGGCGGGCTCCGTCGCCACCCCGATGCGCTCCAGCTCGCCGTCCCCGCGCGACCGAAGGATCTCGTACCGGTGGAGGTCATCGTCGGAGACCGCGTCCCACGCCAGGGACACCCCCGTCTCGGCCACCGACGTGGCCACGAGTCCGCCGGGAGCCGATGGCGCGGTCGCGTCATCGGCGGCGACCGCCAGCAGCCGGCGGCCCGCCGACCGCCTCCCCGATTCCGAGGATCCCAGGCCGCGCGCCACGTCACTCCGCCATCCGTCGACAGGCGCGCCGTCACGCGATAGCTCCCCGCCTCCTCGGGGCGCACCGACCCGGTCCAGCGGTCGCCGTCGCCCTCCTCGCCGGCGTAGGTCATCGGCCCCCACGTCCAGCCCTCGTCGTCGGCGGTGACCGACTCGGCCTCGGGCCCGAACCCGAGCTCCATGCGGACCCCGACGGTCGGGCCGTCCAGAGCGCTGTACGGCGGTGCGTGGACGGTCGCGTCCACCGCTTGGCCCGGCTCGACCGCGGAGAGCTGCTGCTCGATCGCGCGCGTCGCTCGTGAGGCGCGCCTCGGCGACGACGACCTCGGGCAGCGCTGTCGCCTCTGGCGAGCGCCCGCTCTCGTTCCCGGCCGCGTCGACGGCGGTGACGACGTAGTGGACGCGCGTCCCATTGCGGACCGAGGGGTCGTCGAACGACGTCCCGTCCTCGACCGCTGCCACCATCCGGTAGCCGCCACCGGCGAGCATCGAGCGCCAGACCCGGTAGCTGGTCGCGTCCTCGACGGCGTTCCAGCGTGAGCGCGACGACGGCCGGTCGATGCCTCTGCGCTGAGCTCGGCCGGGGCGGCCGGCGCCGCCAGATCGCATGCCGGGATCGGCCAGGAGCACGGCGCTCCCGTACCCGGGCAGGTCGACGGTCACGCCGTCGGCCGTGGTGGTGACAGATGACTCGCCGAGCGCATCGGCCATGGTGACTCCATCGGGAATCCACCCTGCGGTGGGGATCGTGACCGTGCGCGGGGCATCGGTCAGGTTGAGGACCGTGATCGCCGCCTCGGTATCGGTCCGGCGTCCGAAGGCCAGCGTGCCCGCCTCGTCGTCGGCCAGCAGGAAAGTGAGGTCGCCGGTTCGGAAGACCGCGTGCGCGGCCCGCAGCTGGCCCAGGGTGGCGTACGAGTCGAACAGCTCGGCATCGATGGCGGACCAGGGGTACGGCCGCCGATCGTCCGGATCGTCGTGCCCGGTGAGCCCGGCCTCTGTGCCGTAGTACACGCCCGCCATCCCCGGCCACGTCAGCTGGAGGGCGGCCAGCAGACGCAGCCGCGCCTTCCCGACGGCCAGCGCCTCCGGCGACTCCTTGGCCTCCCGGTTGTCGTCGCCCGGCGTCAGCGTCCACAGGATTCGCGTGGTGTCGTGACTGTCGACCAGGTTGTGGAGCACGTCCCACGCGGCGGGTGGGTAGTCCTCCCGCACGCCTTCCATCGTTCGCGCGAAGGTGCTTGGCGTCATGGCGCCAATCGCGCCATCGGCGTCCGCGGTCTCGCCATTGATGAGGCCGATGACCGCCCGGCGGAATCGGTAGTTCATTACGCTGTCGACCTCGGTCCCGAGCAGCCAGGCCGATGCGTCCCCCCACTCCTCCCCGAGGATCAGCGCCTCAGGATCCGCCTCCTTGACGCTGTTCCGCAGGCCGCGGAGGAACCCGTGGCTGATCTCGTTCATGACGTCCAGCCGCCAGCCCCCGATGCCCGAGTCGAGCCAGCGCGTGGCGATGCTCTCGGGCGCGAGGAAGTAGTCGAAGGTCGTCGGGTTCTCGGCCAGCACGGCGAGCGTGTCGAAGCCGAACCAGTCCTCGTATGTCGTCCCGTCGTGGCACTTGGCGGGCGGGCCGGGGGTGATGACGTACCACGCCGCCCACTCCGAGTCGGCTGACTCGCACGCGCCGACCTCCGGGAACCGGGCGTTGCGGTCGAAGAACGGCGAGTCGGAGCTGGTGTGGTTGAAGACGCCGTCGAGCACCACCCGCATGCCAACCGCCTCGGCATCCGCGACCAGCGCCTCGAGGTCCGCCTGCGTCCCGAGGTCCGGGTCGATGACGGTGTAGTCGCTGGTGTCGTAGCGGTGGTTCGACGGCGCGGCAAAGACTGGGTTGAGGTAGAGGACGGTCACGCCGAGCTCGGCGAGCTCGGGCAGGTGCTGGCGGATGCCGGCGAGGTCGCCGCCGTAGAAGTCGCGTCCGAGCGGCTCCTCCGCGCATGGGTCCGTCGCCCGTGTGTAGGCGCGGCAGTAGCCCTCCGGGAGGTCCGCCTCCCAGTCGCGGGTGAGGACCGGATTGCCGTAGACGTCGCCGTACCGATAGCGGCCCCCGCCCTCCGCCGCGGGCTGCGCGTCCGGTGACGGGTCGTTCGCCGGGTCACCGTTCGCGAACCGATCCGGGAAGATCTGGTACGCCAGCGCGCCGCGCGCCCAGTCGGGCGTCTCGAACGAAGGGTCGTACGTCACGAGCTGCCACGAGCGATCGGGCGAGTTGAGCAGCGTCTGTCCCATCCCGCCGTCGAGAAGCGAGTCGTCCTCCACGTAACGGACCGCGCCGCCGTCCCGGACGATGAAGCGGTAGTACAGGACCGACGGGATGTTCGTGGTCGGCAGGACCGCCTCCCAGTAGTCGTATCCGTGCGTGCCGGCGGTCGCGTCGCGGGCCACCACCTCCATCGGCACGAGGACCTGCGACTCGGCAAGCGCGTCGTAGACGCGAATCGTTGCCTCCTCGAGGTCGCCCGCCGCGGCCCGAAGCCGGAGCGTCACGTCGGTCCCTGCGGGCACGGCCCCGAATGGCTGGCGGTAGGTGTCGTCGCGGCTGTCGTGCGCCAGCTCGTCGTCGAGGATGTCGCCGTCCGGCGTCAACGCCTCGAGGTCCGGCGCCAGGGCCTCGGGTGGGACCTGGCTGAGGTCGGGGCCTGACGTGCTGCGCGGCCACGTCACGAAGACCGCGCCCGCGACGACGGCCACTGCCAGCGCCACACCGATGACGGCACCACGGCGGCCGGCGACCCATCCAGGCATCAGGCCACCCGCAGGACGCGGCCGGCGCGTGGCGGGATGCGGACGATCGCCTCGCCGTCGCGCACGTCGATCTCGGCGCCTTCGTCCAGGCCGATCGGAACGGGAACCAGCCACCTGGCCGCCGTCGGCAGCCGCAGCTCGGCGGTCGAGTCCGCGGCATTCAGGGCGACCACGAGCGATCCCGGCCCGGAGCCGCGGGCGTAGGCCGCGGCCATCCCGTCGGCGGCGACCGCTTCGAAGTCGCCGGAGCGCAGGCTCGGCTCAGCCGCCCGCAGCCGCACCAGCGCGCGGAGGTACGCGAGCAGATCCTCGTCCCGCCCCGCGCGCTCCCACGGGAAGGAGGCCCGGCACCCGGGGTCCATCTCGCCGCTGAGGCCGATCTCGTCGCCGTAGTAGATGCACGGCGCGCCAGGCAGGGTGAGCATCGCCAGCCACGCGAGGCGCAGCGACGCGCGGTCGCCGCCGGCCATCGAGAGCAGCCGTGGCGTGTCGTGGCTGTCCAGCAGGTTGAGCATCGCCCGCACGGTCTGCGGGGGGTAGGCGGCTGCGGTCCGGGACACGCGGGACAGGAACGTGGCGCCGTCCTCTGGCCGAATGTTGCGGCCGAGCTCGCCGTGCTGCGCCACGACCTCCGGGCGGAGGTGGGGCCCGGTGACGAAGCTGATGATCGCCTCGGCGAGCGGATAGTTCATGAACGCGTCGTACGTCGTGCCGTCCAATAGGTCGGGGCGTTCCTGCCAGACCTCGGCCAGGATGTAGGCATTCGGGTCGATGGCACGCACGCGCTGCCGGAACTCCTCCCAGAAGCCGGCGGTCTCGATCTCGCGCGGCACGTCGAGGCGCCAGCCGTCGATGCCGAACCGGGTCCAGTGCTCGGCCACTGACATCAGGTACTCGCGGACGATGGGGTTGTCGGTGTTGAGCTTGGGGAGCGCCGGCAGGTCCCACCAGGCGCGGTAGCCGAGTGTCTCGATCGACTCGGTGCCGCTTTCGTGCGCGTCCGCCCATTCCGCGGACACTGCCCCGCCCATGGCGTCGTGCGGGTAGGCGCGCAGCGGGCGGCCGGCGTCGAGGTCTTCGCCGTGGAGGTAGAACCAGTCGCGGTACGGCGAATGGCGCCCGGCCTCCATGACGTGGTGGAACGGCCAGAACCCGCGGCTGGCGTGGTTGAAGACCGCGTCCAGGATGACTCTGATGCCGCGTTCGTGGGCCGCATCGAGCAGCTCGCGAAGCGCCGCGTCGCCACCCAGCAGCGGATCGACGGCCATGTAGTCGTACGTGTGATAACGGTGGTTGGAGGCTGAGGCGAAGATCGGGTTGAGGTAGAGCGCGGTGACGCCCAGGTCCTCGAGGTGGTCGAGGTGCTCGACGATGCCGTACAGGTCGCCGCCCTTGAAGCCATGGACGGTCGGTGGGGCATCCCAGTCCTCGAGTGGACCCGGGGCGGGGACCCGGGCGCTGCGTGCGAATCGGTCCGGGAAGATCTGATAGAAGACGGCGTCGGCGACCCAGTCCGGTGGGTCCCCTAGTCGAGCCGACATGTGCCTCTCAGGGCTCCGGCGTGCTGTCGTGCGCTCGTGCTGCCCAACTGCACACACGGATGCTGAACGGATGTCGCGACCGATCGCTCGCGAGCCGTGAGTTTCCCCCGAGTCCTCACCCCTTGACGCCGCCCATCGTGACCCCGGAGATGAGCCACTTCGAGCTGTACAGGAAGAGGGCGACAACCGGGATCGAGACGAGGATGCTGGCCGCGGACAGGTCGGCCCATTGCGTCTGGAACTGCGCCTGGAAGCGCAGGATACCGAGCGGCCAGGTGTAGAGCTCGGTCGATGAGCCGATGAGCACGCGGGCCAGCACGAACTCGTTCCAGGCGGCCAGGAAGTTGAAGAGGAAGACGATGGCGAGCGCGGGCGCGGAGAGCGGCAGCAGGATGCGCCAGAAGGCCTCGAGCTGAGAGCAGCCGTCGATGCGCGCCGCCTCCTCGAGCTCGATCGGCACCGTGTCGTAGTAGCCCTTGAGGATCCAGATGCTGAACGGCACGGCGGTCACCGAGTAGGCGATCATCAGGCCGCGGTAGCTGTCCTTCAGGCCCAGCTGGATCGAGAGGATGAAGATCGGCACCAGCAGCATGGTCGCCGGGATGAGCTGAGTGGCGAGCAGGGCCGTGAGGCCTGCGCCGCGGCCCGGGAACCGATAGCGGCTGAACGCGTAGGCCCCCGTCGCGGCCACGATCAGGCCGACCAGCGACGTGCCCACCGTGATGATCAGGCTGTTGAAGAGCCACTGCGGGAACGCGGTGCCGGTGAGCACATGCCCGAACGCCTCGAGCGTCGCGCCCTCCGGAATGAGCTGGAAGTCGCGCTCGAGCAGCTGGTTGGCCGGGCGCAGCGAAACGGAGAAGACGCGCAGGATCGGGAACACGGCGATGAGCGCCGAGATGAAGAGCGCGCCGTGAATGAGCGCCAGCTTGAGCGGCCCGTCCGTTCGGCCGCCGCCACCGTCGCTCGTGCGCGCGCGCGGCCGCACCACCACGTCCGTGGCGGCCGCGGCCTGGACCGGCGTCGGGATGGTGGTCGAGCTCATTCGGTGGCTCCTCGCAGCGCGCCGGTGCGGCGGACGTAGACGATGACGAAGGCAAGCAGCAGGACGAAGATCACGAAGGCCAGCGCGGCCGCGAAGCCGTAGCGGTTGTACTGGAAGGCCGCGCGGAAGAGGCCGGTGACCAGGATGTCGCTCGTCTCGAGCTCGTTCTGGTTGATCACGAACGGCACGTTGAAGTTGTTGAAGGTCCACACCGTGCCGAGGATCACGGCCGGCACCATCACCGGGCGGATGAGCGGCAGCGTGATGTGGCGGAACGACTGCCGGCTGGAGGCGCCGTCGATCTGGGCCGCCTCGTACAGATCGGCCGGGATGCTCTGGAGGCCGCCGAGCAGGATCACCATCATGAACGGGATGCCGAGCCAGACGTTCACGATGATCATGGCCGCGAAGTTCCAGAACGCATCGGTCATCCAGCTCGGGCCATCGATACCGACGACGCCGAGGAGCTGGTTCACCATGCCGAACTCGGCGTGGAACTCGGTGCGCCAGACCGCCAGCGCCACGATCTGCGGCACGGCCCACGGCAGCACGATGAGTGCGCGGTAGACGCCCTTGCCGCGGAGGCGGCGGTTCAGGAGCAGCGCGAGGGCGAGGCCGCCGCCCACGTGGAAGGCGACGTTGATGACGGTCCAGATGATCGTCTGCCACAGCACCTGGAAGAATCCGGCCTGCTGGAGGATCGGCCGGGTGAAGACGCTGATGTAGTTGTCGAGCCCGTTGAACATGTTCTCGCCGGGCGTGCGGCACTCGGTGAAGAGGCCGAGTGTCGGGAAGCCCGGCTCGCAGAAGTTGCGCAGGCTCATGTTCGTGAAGCTGACGTTGAGCTCCCACACGAGCGGGTACGCGATCAGCGAGATGAGCCCGACGACGGCCGGCGCCATGAGCATGATCGGCACCGCGAGGCGGGCACGGCGCCACCGGACCAGGATCAGGTAGAGGACGCCCTCGAGGACGGCCACCGCGATGGCGATGATCGCCAGCGTGCTGAGGACCTCGACGAATGCGCCGATGGACTGTCCGACGTTCACCGCTCTCCTCGCAATGCGCCGTCAGGGTGTGGCCGCGG
Source organism: uncultured Chloroflexia bacterium (assembly GCA_963840205.1). Taxonomy (GTDB): domain Bacteria; phylum Chloroflexota; class Limnocylindria; order QHBO01; family QHBO01; genus JACDBZ01. Next base: position 154,432 of record CAWIXZ010000010.1, on the reverse strand, counting down.
CAGGGGCCCGGAGGCCCCCGCCGCAGTCATTGCTTCAGGGTACGACCGCGACTCGTTTCAGCCTAGAGTCGCGATGCAGTTCTCCGCCGCCTCCTGCATCGTCTGCGCGACGGCGTCGAAGTCGTTATTCCCGTTGCCGAGCACGTCGCGAACCGCCGCCGTCATCGCGTCGAAGTTGCAGCGCATCTCGACGTTGATCGGCTGCGGCACGCCCGCCGCCACGGCCTCGGCCGCTCCCTGGAGAAGGGGATCGTCGGTCACGGACGGATCCGCGAGCACTTCACCGTTCGCCGGCAGTCGGCTCAGCTCGGACACGAGCGTCCGCTGCTGATCCGCGGCCAGCGTGAAGTCGATGAAGTCGAGGACGACCGTGAGGGTGTCTCCCTCGACGCCGCTCGGAACCATGTAGAAGGATCCGCCGACGTATGGCTTCGGAAGCTCGCCGGTCTCCGCGATCGCGGGGATCGGCGCCACGCCGAGGTCCTCGCCGAGCAGGTCGCTGTAGTTCCCCAGCTCCCAGTCGCCGTTGACGATCATCGCCGCCGCGCCGGTGGTGAAGTTGTCCGACGCGCACGTGTAGTCGCACTCCGTCGGCGTGATCTGCTCGGTGAACTTGAGGTCGTACAGGAACTCGAGGGCCGACTTCATCTCGTCGGTGTTGAGCGTCGGGGTCACGCCGTCGTCCGCGAAGACGGAGCCACCGAAGCCGCCGAGGAACGGCACGAGCCAGAAGGATTCCGTCTGGTTGAAGACGAGGCCGTAGGAGCCCTCGGCGGTGTTCTCCTTGGCGACCGAGATCATCGCGTCCGAGTCGGCAGGGGCCTCATCGCCGGCGAGGCTCTTGTTGTAGTAGAGCATCAGCTGGTTGCCGATGTTGATCGGGGCGACCCAGATCTCTCCGTTGAACTCGCCCGATCCCGCGGCGGACTCGGCGAGGACGCTCTCGTCGAACTGGCCGCCGATCGGCTGGATGACACCGGCCTCGACGAACGGACCGACGTGGTCGAGGACCGTCCACAGCAGCTCGGGCTGGGCATCCGGCGACAGGGCGGTGTTCACCATGTCCTCGCGGAGCAGCTCGACGTCCTTGTTGACCACGGTGATCTCGACGTTCGGGTGCAGCGCGGTGTAGTCGGCTGCAAGCTGCTCGACGAAGGCGAGCTGCGCGTCGCCCTCCTTGGTCCACAGCTCGATCGCGACATCACCCTCCGGGAAGGCGGCGTCGGTCCCGGCAGGTGCCTCGGAGCCGTCCGGGGCGTCCGTTGCGCCGATCGAACCGCCGCCGCAGGCGGCGAGGACGAGGACGAGGATGAAGAAGATGGGGAGGTATCGGTTCATGTGGCGTGTCATCTGGGTCGGTTCTCCTAGGTGTGTGAGTCGAGGACTGCGGTGGGTTCCATCGGTCAGCGTGCGGCGACACCCCCTTTCCCTGGCCTGATGGAGGCCACGACGTCCCGCGGCGGACCGGTGCTGCCGCGCACCACGAGGCGCGTCGGCAGGATTTCGACGACGGGGATGTGCTCAGCGCCGAAGCGAATGGCATGGACGAGCTGGAGGGCCGCACGACGGCCCTTGTCACGGATCGGCTGATGGACGGTGGTGAGGCGCGGCGTCGTCCACGACGCGGCGGGAATGTCGTCATAGCCGACGATCGAGAGGTCGCCCGGAACCGATACGCCGGCATCGGTTGCCGCCGCCATCACGCCGATGGCGGTGACGTCCGACATCGTCATCACCGCGGTCGGCATCGGTCCCCCGGTGGCGAGCTCCGCGAAGATCGCGCGGCCGCCCTCCTCGCTCACACCGCCGGTCAGCACGCGAAGCCGTGTCGCGCCATCGGCAGACCGATCAGCGTGCGGCGTCAGGCCGAAGCCCTTCCGGATGCCCGCCAGGCGTCGAGCCGAGATGCCATGGTGCTCGTCAACCGGTGAGTCCGGATGCTGCGCGATGAGCACGACCGCCACGTCGCGGTGCCCGAGCGCGTGCAGGTGCTCGGCCGCCTGGGAGGCGCCCAGCGCGTCGTCGAGCGCGATGACGTCCACGCCCTCCCACTCGTCGACGTCGAGGCCCACGAGCGGCGTGCCCGATCGGCGCACCTTTTCGAGCTCGGGATGGTTCGCGACCAGGCCCAGCAGGATGAGCCCATCAACGAGCGCCGAGTCCACCGCACGAGCGATGGACCCGCCCACCGGCGGGACGATCACCACCGAGATGCCCTCCTGGTCGCACACGTCGCCGATGCCCCGGATGAGCTCGGGAATGAAGGGGTTCGCGAAGATGTCGTGGGTGGACTGCGGGACCACCAGGCCGATCTGGTCGGTTCGGCGCGCGGTGAGCCGCCGCGCGATGGGCGAGGGCCGGTAGCCGAGCTCCGCCGCCGCGGCCAGGATCCGGTCGCGCGTCGCCGCGTTGAGGTTGTCGGGCTGATTGAACGCGAAGCTCACGGACGTCTTACTCACGCCTGCGTGACGCGCCACGTCGTCGATGCGGGGTCGTGCCACACTCGTTCCCCAGCGGGGATGCCGGCTGCCGTGCGAGCTGCCGCTCCATCCCGTGCAAAAACCGGTTTAGTGAACCGGTTTAGCTGGGGCACCATAGAGGGCGGCGGCGCCGCGTGTCAAGCCCTTTGCTACGATCGCCGACGCCCATGTCGAGTGACGCGCCGCCTCATCCCATGCCGCTTTCCGTGCGGCTGTGGTTCGTCTGGGCCTTCATCCTCCTGGCGATCACCGGGCTGCTGCTGGGCCGTATCGTCGAGTTCATCGACTTCAGCGAGCGCGCGCCGTTCAGCCTCCTCGGAATCTTCATGATGGTGGAGCTGGCCCTGGTCCTCTTCGGCATCACCGTGGCACTGCAGCGGAAGCGAATCGCGCATCGCTTCGCCATCGGTATCGCCCTTCTGCCGTGTCCCGGTCTTGGCAGGGCTGCCCCCGGCACTGCTGGACTTTCCGCCAGCCGCCGCCAATGGGTGGTACGCACTCACGGTGCCCTCGGCGCGCTCGTCAGCGTGGTCCTCGTGGTCGGCCTGCTTCGGGACTCCGCCCGCGCGTGGTTCAGCGAGCCCTGATACTCGTCCGGTGAAGCTGCTTGCCTTTACGCAGGATGGTGGCGACCGGCGCCTGGGCGTGCTCGACGGGCGACGTCATCACCGACGTCACCGACTCGGTCGGGAACGACCCCGTGGCCGTCGACCTCGCGCGGCTGGACGTCTCCGGCGTCACCGGTCTCGACGCTGCGCGACGTTCGCGTGCTGGCGCCGATCGCACGGCCGGGGAAGATCATCTGCGTCGGGCTCAACTACCACGACCATTGCCGCGAGCAGGGCATCGAGCCTCCGGCCTACCCCATGCTGTTCAGCAAGTTCGCGAACGCGGTGGCCAACCCCGGCGACGCGGTGCTGCGGCCGCGTGCGACCGAGAAGCTCGATCTCGAGTGTGAGCTCGCAGTGGTCATCGGGCGCCGTGCGAAGGGCATCGGCCCGGCGGAGGCGCTCGACCACGTCTTCGGCTACACGATTCTCAACGACGTCACGCATGCGCGACCTGCAGCGCGAGGACAGGCAATGGCTGCGGGCGAAGGGCTCCGACGGCTTCGCGCCGATGGGTCCGGTCCTCGTCACCCGCGACGACATTCCGGACTCGCAGGGCCTGCGCATGCGGTCGAGCGTGAACGGCGAGACCTGGCAGGACTCGACCACCGCGGAGATGGTCTTCGACGTCGCGACGATCGTGGCCTTCGCCTCGCGCACGATCACGCTGGAGCCGGGCGACGTGATTGCCACGGGGACGCCGGCCGGAGTGGGTCAGTACCAGGTTCCGCCGCGATACCTCGGGCATGGGGACGTGATGAGCTGCGAGATCGAAGGTATCGGGGTACTGGAGAACCCGGTGATCGACGAGGAGCCACGCCTCGCCGACCACGGCATCGCGGCAGGGATCGCCTAGGACCCGCTCACCGTCAGCGTTCCGCTCATTCCAAGGCTCTCGTGGCCGGCGAGCGAGCAGAAGATCGTGTACTCGCCCGGTGCCAGCTCGGCGCTGATGGTCTCCGAGTCGCCCGTGCTGAGATCGGCGGTGGCCATGAGGACTTCGCCGCTCTCGTCGCGGACGCTGAAGTTGTGCGGGGTCGGTCCGTCGTTCGTTGCCTCCACCGTGACGGTCGGGCCGGTGGCCTCGAAGTCGTTCGGCTCGATCATGAAGTCCGAGACGGTGACAGTGACCGCCTGCGCCGAGAGGGCCTCCGAGCTCGAGCCTCCGCCAGAGTCGGTGCCGTCCGCCGGGGCGGAGCAGGCCACCAGGAGTGCCAGAAGGCCGGGAATCAGGATGCGGGTTCGCATCGGTTCAAACCTCTTCTACGTGAAAGGGGGCGGCCCGGGTGACCCGGACCGCCCCCTATGGACGGAGGGCTACTGGAAGCTCTCCGGCTGACCCGCCACGATGGCCGGTGCGAGGGTGTCGCCCAGCATGCGCATGTGCATGCCTGCGGCACGGTCGGCTTCGGCGGCCCCGGCGGCGTCGCCGGCACCCTGCGCGTCCACCACGGCCTTGGTCGTGAGCACGTGCTCGGTGATCGCGTCAGCCAACGCATCCTCGGGGAGGCCCGTCGCCCCCGCCAGGAAGGCGCTGAACTCGGGGACGTACACGGTCGTCAGGTCGGAGACAGCCTCCTCCTGCATCGCCATGTCGCCCGTCGCGACGCCGGTGGTGTAGTCCACGAAGAACCCGTTGTGGGCGCTCCAGATGCGGTTGAACTCGTCTTCGGCCTCCTGGCCGTAGACGGAGCCGATGGCGGCGCCGAGGTCGGTGCCGTTCGTGTTCAGGGCCGTTCCGGCCGCCGCGAACTCGTCCCCACGGCCGTCGATGGCCGCACCCGTCGCGAAGGTCGCCAGGTACAGGTGCTCCTGCAGCAGCTGGTTGAGCGCGACCCGGAAGTCAACGCCGGGGGTGATGGCCTCGCCGGCGACCTCGTTCCCCTCGGCAATCGCCGGCGCAAGCGCGTCGCCGATCATCTGCATGTGCGCATACGCGACTCGGATCGCCTCGTAGGCAGCCTCGAAGTCGCCCGAGGCCTGTGCATCCACCACGGCCTTGGTCTGGAGGACGTGATCGGTCACCAGCTCGGCAATGGCATCCTCGGGAAGGCCGGTGGCTCCGGCCAGGAAGGCGCTGAACTCGGGGACGTAGACCGTGGTCAGGTCCTCGACAGCCTTGTCCTGAACGGCCATGTCACCGGTAGCCACGCCCGTGGTGTAGTCGACGAAGAAGCCGTTATGGGCGCTCCAGATGCGGTTCCACTCGTCCTCGGCCTCCTGGCCGTAGATCGAGCCGATGGCGCCGCCGAGATCGGTGCCGTTCGTGTTCAGCAGCCCACCGTAGGCCTCGAACTGCTCGGTTCGCCCGTCGAGCGCGGCCCCGGTGGCCTTCGCCGCCAGGATCAGATGCTCACCGAGCAGGTAGTCGAGGTCGGTGCGCAGGTTGGCGGCATCGCTCGTGATGTCGGCCTCCCCGCCCATGTCCATCGACTCTTCGGGTGACATCGGAGCCATGGACTCCGCGGCCGTGGATTCAGGGGTGGTCGACTCCGAGGCAGTGCTCGGCTCCGTCGACGACCCGGTGGTGGACGCGCAGCCTGCCAGGGCGAGAATGCCCACCAGCAGCAGCGACGTCGGCTTCCAGGATCGCACTCGTAGTACTCCTTCACTGAGATCAATAAGAGCCGCGCAGTGGCGGTCGGGAGGAGTACGGGCGGAAGACGCGCCTGCATCATCCGGGCTCGGTCAGGGCAAAGCCGCGCGTCAGGAGCGGTCACGGGCGTGCCTATACTTCCCGCGATGACGGGACCCAGCGGCGCGCGGACCATGCGCGCGCTGGCGAAGATGCGCCCCGAGCCGGGAGCCGAGCTGATCGAGCGTCCCGTGCCGACCCCCGGCGACGGGGAAGTGCTCCTCAAGGTCGAGGCGGCGAGCATCTGCGGCACCGACCTCCACCTGTACAGCTGGGACGCGTGGGCGCAGGACGTCATGACGCCGCCGACGATCCTCGGCCACGAGCTGGCGGGCACCGTTGTCGCGTCGGGCGCGGGCGTGAGCCGCGTGCGCGAGGGTGACATGGTCGGCGTCGAGTCGCACCTCGTCGACTGGACGTGCAGCATCTGCCGGCGCGGCGATCCGCACCTGTGCCGCAACCTGCGCGTCATCGGGGCGCACGTGGACGGCGGCTTCGCCGAGTACGCGGTCATCCCCGAGACGAACGCCATCGAGTCGAACGGACTGGACCCAGCGGTGGTCGCCCTCCAGGAGCCGATGGGAAACGCGGTGCACGCCGCGTTCGTGGAGCCCATCGAGGGGCGCACCGTCGCGGTGACCGGATGCGGGCCGATCGGCCTATGCGCGGTGGGTATTGCGAAGGCTGCGGGAGCGGCGCTGGTGGTGGCCACCGACACCGAGGCGTATCGGCTCGAGCTGGCGCGCACCATGGGAGCCGATGTCGCGCTCGATGCCGGCCAGCCGGACACGCCCGAGCGCGTGAGCGAGCTCACTGGGGGCGATGGCGTGGATGTGGTGCTCGAGATGAGCGGGGCGGCTGCGGGCCTCGATCAGGCGCTCGGCATTGTGAGGCGTGGAGGACGCATCAGCCTGCTCGGCATCTTCTCGGAGCCCGTGCGGCTGGACCTCTCGGATCGCGTGATCCAGCAGGGGATCCGGCTGTATGGGATCTACGGGCGGCGGATGTACGACACCTGGGAGCGGACGCAGTCACTGCTGCGGTCAGGGGCCCTCGACGTGTCGCCGATCATCACCCATCGGTTCGACCTGGCGGACTGGGAGCGCGGTTTCGAGCTCATCGAGTCGAGGCACGCGGGGAAGGTCGTGCTGCTGCCGTAGCGGCGGGCGAACCCTAGGGGTTGCAGAGCGAGCTGGACATGCTCAACGTGCCGGCGCCCGTGCAGGCCGCGTCCAGGCGGAGGATGCCGTTGCCCTCGCGCTCGCCGGGATACTGCTGGATCATGCGCGTTCCACCGGAGTAGGTCACTGTCCAGGCCACGATACGGCCGGCGTTGCCCTGACCGGCAGAGCCGCCGCTGAAGGTCACGTGGTCGGTGGGGGCGTACTGGACGCCCGCGAGGTAGAGAGAGCCGCCGCCGGCCATGCTCAGCGCCTTGTTGCCGTTGTCGTTGCACGCCGTCGGGTATGGCGTCACGGGGATGCAGTTCGGGTCCTTCTGGACCATGAGGGTGAGCACCAGGTTGAGCTCGCCGCCGGTCTGGACCGGGACGCCGTCCACGGCGAGGGCCGCCGTCGCCTCGGCACCGGTGCCGCCCGCGAAGCGCTCGCCGGCGTTGAGCGCGAAGACCTCGGCGTTGTTGGCGTCGAGCCGACCGCCGCTGCTCTCGGTGAAGACGAGCACCACCCCAGGCGAGCCGGCCGCGAAGCCGCCGATCGCGACACTGCGCACGCGGAGCCCGGAATCGAAGAAGTAGGCGCCCGGCGAGAAGAGGATCATGTCCTGGGTCGAGGCGACCGGCATGAAGTTGTAGATGCCCGGCTTCAGGCACTGGATCTTCGTCACGTCCGGCAGGGCGCTGATCGCGACGCCGCCCCACTTGTAGAGCGTCGAAACGCCGGCGCGCAGCGTGTTGCACTGTGCGTCGGTCATGCGCGCCGCGGCGAGGTTCGCGAACGTCGGCGCTCCCACGCGCGTGGGATAGGCGTGGTTCGGGTCGGTGATGAGGTTGACGAGCTTCTTCGCAGGCGGGGGCACCGTCCAGGCCGGTGCGGCGTCGTAGTGGTGCGCCTTGTAGCCCTCGTCGATGGTCACCAGCGCGCCGCCGGTGAGCACCATGTTCGTGTTCGTCCCGATGTCACCGATGGACACGTGCAGATGCGTACCGGAGCCGTTCAGCGAGACGTCGTTCGCGTTGGTGGTGCTGCCGACGATCGGCGGACGAAGCGTCAGGACCGCGAAGTCCGCGCTGTAGGTGATGGTGGCCACCGACGTCTTCCGCACGGCCCAGCTCTCACGGCCGAAGAGACCGGCGAAGAACGTGGGTACGCCGCTGGCGACCTCGACCATGATCGATCGCTCGATCTCGCAGGTTCGGCAGGCCGCAGACGGAGTCAGCACCGACCCGATGAAGTCGGTCCCGGGGAACGCGCAGTTGCGGATGTCCGCGGCGTAGCCCATCTTCCCGTCGCCGTCGAGATCGCTGACCGGTGCGCCGCCGACGGCGCACGTCGGCATGGCGGTGGCGCCTGTGCGATCCCTGATCAGTGACATGGCCGCGTAGCGAGCCTCCTCGCGGGCCGCGGAGTTGATTCCGCGCAGGCCGTAGATCTGCATCTCCTGCGCCCCGGCGAGGGCAGCCGCGTCCGCGATCGCGCGATGGTTCTGCTGCGCGTTCCACAGCATACCGACGTCGATCACCAGGGCGGAGAAGCCCAGGAGCACCGTCAGGACGGCGGCCACCATGACGAAGACCTGGCCCTTCTCGGAGCCATCGCGGTTGCGGCGAAGGAGCGTCACGCGGGAGCCGGCTCCATCCGGAACTGGACCTCGGAGTGCAGGGTCCAGGTGTTCCCGAACCCGGGCAGGAAGACCGGCACGTCGTGCTCGAGCTCGAAAGTGACGTTGAAGATGTCACGGTTGTCGTCCGGCGGGCAGGGCGTAAAGGCGCCGCCCGGCGTTGCGTCGGGCCAGAAGGGCCCGTCGGATACGACGATCGGGTTCGAGGCGCTCCATCCGAAGAGGGTGGACTTCGCGGCGATCGCGTTGGCCTGGCCGGCGATGTTGACCGCGGCCGTGTTGCAGGCCTCCTGCGAGGCGGCCCAGCGGCCGGTGTCGCGAGCGACCTGGGTGAGCGTGATCTGAGCCCAGAAAAGCAGCCCGAACTGCATGACCCCGGTGAGGATCAGAACGAGCAGCGGCAGCACCAGGGCGAACTCGACGAGCGCCTGGCCGCGCGAGTGGCGATTGCGAGATGAACGGAATCGAAGAAGATTCAATGTGGTCCCAGTCACGGAGTTGTGCCTCGAGCCTTGCGAGGTACATCCGAATCTAGGGCGGCGACCGCTCCGATCAACCGTACTTTCGTTTCGGGGGGCATCCGCCCTCCGGTGGCCGGGCGCACTATCCTGTCCCGACCTCGCCGCTGGAGATCGGCCGATGACGACCGCTCGGAGCCGCGCGCCGCTCGCCTTCCTGGATGCCGAGATCGATGGCCTGCGCGAGAAGGGCCTCTTCCGCCGGCTCCGCGTCGTGGAGAGCGAGCAGCGCAGCCGATGCGTGATCGACGGCCGCGAGGTGATCACCCTCTCGAGCAACAACTACCTCGGGCTGAACACGCACCCCCGGCTCCGACGCGCCGCGATCGAGGCGGTTGAGCGCTACGGAGCGGGCAGCGGGGCGGTCCGCACGATCGCGGGCACGATGAGCCTGCACGAGGAGCTCGAGGCGCGGCTCGCCGAGTTCAAGCATGTCGAGGCCGTCCTGACCTTTCAGTCCGGCTTCACCGCCAACACCGGGGTCATCCCGATCCTGGCGCCGGAGGGCGCGGTGATCGTGAGCGATGCGCTCAACCACGCCAGCATCATCGACGGCATCCGGCTCACGAAGGCCGAGCGTCGAATCTTCCCGCATGGGGACATCGCCGAGCTGCGGACCACCCTGAGAGAGCTTCGAGCTGCCGAGGGCGGTGCGGATCGGTCGATCGTCGTCATCACCGATGGCGTGTTCAGCATGGATGGCGACATCGCGAAGCTGCCAGCGATCGTGGAGGCGGCCGAGGAGGCCGATGCCATCGTGATGGTGGACGACGCGCACGCCTCGGGCGTCCTCGGGCGCAACGGTCGCGGGTCGGTCGATCACTTCGACCTCCACGGCCGCGTTCACGTCCAGGTCGGGACGCTGTCAAAGGCGATCGGCGTGCTCGGTGGCTACGTGGCGGGGCCGGCGAGCCTGCGAACCATCCTCGAGCATCGGGCGCGACCGTTCCTGTTCAGCACGTCGCATCCACCGGCCGTGGTCGCCGCGTGTCTGGCGGCGATCGACGTCCTCGAGTCGGAGCCCGAGCTCATCGAGCGTCTCTGGGAGAACGCCCGTCACTTCAAGGCCGGGCTCGCGCGGATCGGCTTCGACACCGGTGCGTCCGAGACGCCGATCACCCCGGTCATCGTCGGCGCGGGGGCGCTGGCGCATCGGTTCAGCGATCGGCTCTTCGAGGAGGGCGTCTTCGCCATGGGCATCGGATTTCCGACCGTGCCGGAGGATCGCAGCCGAGTCCGGACGATCGTCACCGCCGAGCACACCGGCGAAGAGCTCGACCAGTGCCTGGACGCGTTCGAGCGGGTGGGACGCGAGCTCGCGATCGTCTGAGGCTCGCTGGAGCCCTCAGCCTCCGCGATCCGGTCCGCTGTCGCCGTGTCCGGCAGGAAGAGAGGCGCTGGCGTGGAGCCGGTAGAGGCGACGCTCGTCGGCGAAGGGGGAGTGGCCCCCGTCGGTGGCCCGGCGGCCGCACCCGGTGCAGGTGGCGCGGCCGGCGCTGCGGGTGAGGGCGGGGCCTGGATCGTGAAGCACGCGGGACCTGCCTTGCGCTGGCTGCCCTGCGAGGCAGTCGGGCTGCCGGTCGTCTTGACGTAGTTGCAGTACTGGCCGCCCACTGGCGCGCTTGCGGGAATCGCGAGCCCCAGCACCAGCACGTAGGACTCGTTGCTCGGCACGAACGAGACGGTGTAGCGCAGCGCCGCGACGCCGTTGATGAACGCGCAGTCGAGGATCGTGAACTGCTTTCCGACGCTCGCTGCGTTCACCGGATAGGTGATCTCGAACAACGCGGTGCTGCCCGGCTGCATGCTGCCCGCCGGCGAACCGCATGTCCGTATTGCCGTCGTTCGAGGGCAGGACGCCGTTGCAGCCCCTTGTGTCGGGCTCGAGCGTCACGTGGGTGCCGCCGTGGTCGGCGGAGACGCCTCCGACGCTCAGCCCGGCGACGAGCGCGGCCGTCGCGAACGACGCCAGCACTCGATCGGGGAGGGACCTGCTCATGCCACGCATCTTCCGTCACGAGGCCGCCTGATCGTCCCCGCCCGTTAGTACTCACTCTGCGCCGTACGTTGACCGCCACAGTGCGGTACGCGCAGAACGAAGGCCCCGGATTGCTCCGGGGCCTTCGCGACTTCCTACCAGTCAGGAGTGAGTCAGCGGCTGCGCCGCCTGTTGACCGAGTAGCCGACCGCCGAGGCGATGACGAGCAAGCCACCAAGAGTGCTTGCCAGCTCCATCGGGACGGCCGTGTTCGGAAGCGTTCCGGCGCCAGGGGTGCCGGTGCTGCCGGCGGTACCGCTTCGCGCGGGCGTACCCGTGCTGCCCGCCGTGCCAGCTCCGCCTGCCGGGCCTGCCGGACCTGCCGGGCCTGCCGGACCTGCCGGGCCTGCCGGGCCTGCCGGGCCTGCCGGACCTGCCGGGCCGCTCCGCCGCCGCCATTCCGCCGCCGCCGTTGCCGCCGCCGCCGTTTCCGCCGCCGCCGTTTCCGCCGCCGGCGGGTCGTTACCGCCGCCGCCGTTTCCGCCGCCGCCGTTCCGCCGCCGCCGTTACCGCCGCCGCCGGAGGTATCGCCGCACTCGACCCAGAAGACCTTGTGCTTGACCTCGGTGCCGCGGATCACCCCGTCAGCAGTCTCACCGCGACCCTCGACGAAGAGCTTGTAGTGGCCGGGGGAAGCTGAATCGTCTCGGACACATACTCGAAGTCTCGCCCGTTGTTGGACGACTGTGCAGCGTCATGTCCTCGTCCCCGTCGCCGGATAGTCGGCGTTGTCTGCGGTGGGCGCCCACGCCTCGATCTTCCAATCACCAGCCTGGTCCTGGTCGAGGAAGAACGCATGGACGTGGAACAGGCACACCTTCGGCTCATTGCGAACGATCGGCTCTGCCTCTCCGGGCTCTCGTGAATCTTGACCGTTCCGTTGTTTCCGGGCGCCCCGGGCGATTTGCCGCGACCGGCGATGCGAACGCCAGCCATGCGAAGACAGATGCAGCGACCGCCAGCGCGAGAGCGCGGTCGATCCTGCGATTTGCGACTGCTACGTGCATGTCCTTGAATCCCTCCATGTTGGGCCGGTCGGTTCGGACGAGTAGTTGTTGTGCTCGCCCACGTCGGCCTCCGCCTTCGCGGCAGCGAGGGCGGCAAGTGCAGGCAGCGTGCCGCAGGCGCGACCCGCCCAGTATTGGCAGAGGGTCAGGGCAGGTCCGGTGCGGTCTGAGGGGGCCACACCGGTGACCGGACGCACCGACCGCGCTGGTCCGCGGCTCCTTTGAAACCCCCCGACGTTCCGCGGTTGACTCGTGCTCACTCGGGCCATGACTCCAGCCGGGCGGGCTGCGGCGCCCCTGGCCCCACTGCGGCTCGGTGGGTGCGAGCCCGTGCCGGCGCAGCGTCGCCCCGCGTGCTCGAGTCCCGCCGAGGAGGCTTCGCCCCCTCGAGAGGCTGATTCCCGGCGGTCAGCGAGGCCGGTGTTGGCCCCAGGCCGGCGGCGTCCCCAGGCACCGTCCAGCGCGCAACCGCGAAGTGCACGCGGAATGGCGCATCGGACGACCACGAGACCCGCCACTCGATGGACCGAGCCGCCCGGCGCTGCCCCGTCACGCCCCTGTCCAGCGCGATCCTCGCCACCCAGCTCCTCGGGCCAACCGCTGCGCGCAGCCTCCAGCCCGCTCTCGCTCCCGCTCGCGGTACGCCCGTTGTGCGCGCAGCGTGTCTCGCGTCAGCCGAATGCCGTGAGGCGTGATCGTCCCGATCAGCTCCTCCCCCGGTCCCGGCTTCATTGGTCTCGCGCCTGTGGCCATGCTCCCGAGGCTAGGCGAGCACCCAGTACCCGGCTAGTACCCAGGTCCTACCCGATGGTGAGGTTGGGTGCGGTCCCGGTCGGTGCGGACTCCGAACTCGATGGTGCGCGGCCGCACCGATCAGGTACACGGCCTGGGACGGGCGGGGTTCAGCCGGTCCGGCCGCGCGCCTCCAGCACCACGACCTGGGTCTCATCGGGGAGGGAGCTGACGGTCACCTGCGCCTTCGGCTGACGGATCGGCTCGGCGGCCATCTCGTGCAGGAACGTGTCGGGCCCGCCGAGGTCCTTGGAGGCGCCGTCGACCCCGAAGTGCATCGGGATCACGATCTTCGGCCCGACCTGCGCCACCACCTCGGCGGCCTCCGCCGGCGTGAGCGTCGTCTCCCCGCCAACGGGCACGAGCAGTACGTCCACCGGTCCCAGCTCCATGAGCTGCTCGTCGGTGAGGAGATGCCCGAGATCGCCCAGGTGGCAGATGTGGACCCCGTCGATCTCGACGGCGAAGACCATGTTCTCCCCTCGGGTCGCGCCGCCCTCCCCGTCGTGGAACGTGCGAATGCCCGTGATGAGCAGGTCCTTGTACTCGTACTCACCGGGGCGGGTCAGCGTCAGGCCCGCGGTGATCGAGCGTGTGTACACGTGATCGGGGTGAGCGTGGGAGAGCGTGAGCAGGTCGACGTCGTGCTTCCCGGCCACGAACCCAGTGGATGGCGGGCATGGGTCGGTGATGACCGTGGCGTCCTTGCCCTTGAGGCGGAAGCAGGCACGCCCGTACCAGGTGATCTCCATCGGTGGGCCGATGGTAGCCGATGGAGGTGCCCCGCCGGCGGTCCGCGGGACAGCACGAGCGCCGGTGCCCGCCCAATGGCACCGGCGCTCGAAGGAGGGAGGGTTGGAGGAGGAGGCCCGTTGGCCTCCATCTCGCAGGCCGAAGGCTACGGGGCCGACCTAAACCGAGGGCTTGCCCCGCCTTAAGAAACGTGAACGTTGGCCGGGCTGCGCGGCTGCCATGCCAGAATGCCGCCCATGTCCGCCGCTCAGCGCTCCGTCGCGTTGCTCGTTGCCGCGCTGTTCGTCCTGGGCGTCGTCGTCGTCGGGTCAACGTCCTCGGCGATCGCGGCGAGACGGCCGCATCGGCCAGCCCGTCGGCCACGGCGTCGGCCTCGGCCAGCGCTTCGGCGACCGACGGCCCGAGCGCCGACCCCAGCGGCCCCAGCGACGATGAGGCGCTGGCGATACTCGCCGAGATAGAGGATCAGGTGGAGGCGATCCGAGGGCTGGAGCCCGTCGAGATCGGCCCGGCGGAGCTCATCAGCCGCGAGCAGCTGGTCGAGGAGCTCACGGCCATATTCGACGAGGAGTACCCGCTGGAGGAGCGGGAGCGCGACAACACCGTGCTGGGCGCGTTCGGCCTCCTGGAGCCCGGACAGGACGTGGCCGAGATCCAGCTGGAGCTGCTCGGGGAGGGAGTCCTCGGCTTCTACGACGACATCGACAAGCGGATGGTCGTGGTGACCGACTCAGGGCTGGACGCGACGGCCAAGCTCACCTATGCCCATGAGTACACGCACGCCCTCCAGGACGCAGCCTTCGGGCTCGACAGCCTGGAGACCGATGCGGTCGGCGAGGATGACCGCGGGCTCGCGCGCACGGCGCTCATCGAGGGCGACGCGAACACGACCATGCTCGCGTGGGCGTTCGCCCACCTCACGCAGGCCGAGATTTTCGAGCTCCAGGAGATGCCGCTGCCCGACACGTCGAACATCCCCTCGTGGATGGTGGCGCAGCTCGAGTTCCCGTACCTCGACGGACAGGCCTGGGTCACTCAGCTCGCGGGGGACCCGTTCGCCCCGGACTTCAGCGAGGTCGACGCGGCCTACGCAGATCCGCCGAGCTCCACCGAGCAGGTCATCCACGTCGAGAAATGGGATTCGCGCGAGGAGCCGATACCGGTCGAGCTGCCCGACCTCGCCACGGCTCTCGGAGCGGGATGGGAGGAGATCGACGCCACTCCCGTCGGCGAGGCGACCATCGGCATCGTGCTCGAGCATTTCGGTGTCAGCGCGGCCGTCGCGGATGCGGCGGCCGATGGCTGGGGCGGCGATCGGTCGCTGGTCGTGGCGCACACAGACGGCAATTTCGCCCTCGCCTGGCGCCTCGTGTGGGACGGCCCGGCCGACGGCGCCGAGTTCGCCCAGGCGTACGAGGCGGTGCTCGCAGCGCTGCCATTCCCCGCCAGCGTCCGCGAGCTGCCCGACGGTTCGGTGCTGGTGGTCCACGCGTCGACGCAGGAGCTGCACGACATGACCCTGGGATATCGCCGGCGGGTAACGCCCCGCAACCTACATCGAGTGCGGTGCGGAGATTCCCAGCAGCGCCAGGCCGTTGGCGAGCACGCCGCGCGTGGCATCGGTCAATGCGAGGCGGGCAGATGACAGTGCCGCATCCTCGCTGAGGACCTTGCAGTCGCGGTAGAAGGCCGAGAAGGCGGTCGCCAGCTCGTAGCAGTGGCGCGGGACGTCGTGCGTCTCGCGTCGATCGGCCGCCCGGGCCACCGTGTCCGGGAAGTCCAGCAGCTGGCGGATGAGCTCCTGCTCGCTCGGATGGTGGAGGAGATCGCCCGCGGCGGTGGCGTCCGGCATGACGCCGGAGTCCGCAGCGCTGCGGAGGATGGAGGACGCGCGCGCGTGCGCGTACTGCACGTAGTAGACGGGGTTCTCGTTGCTCTGCCGTTTCGCGAGCTCGAGGTCGAAGTCGATGCCGCTGGTGAATGCCCTGCTGCTGAAGAACCAGCGCACCGGGTCCACCCCGACCTCGGCGACGAGCTCGTCCAGCTCGACGAACTCCCCTGACCGCTTGCTCATGCTCACGGCCTCGCCGTCGCGCACGAAGCGAACCCACGAGTAGAGGAGGATGCGCACGGCCTCCGGATCGAAGCCGAGCGCCGAGGCGGCGTGCTTCAGTCGCGCCACCGCGCCGTGGTGGTTCTCGCCCCAGACGTAGATGAGCTCCTCGAACCCGCGGCTGAACTTGTCGAGCACGTAGCCGATATCCGCGGCGAAGTACGTCGGCTGCCCGTTGGACCGATAGATCACCCGGTCGCGGTCGTCGCCGAACGCGGTCGTCCTGAACCAGGTCGCGCCCTCGGCCTCGTACACGTACCCCGCCTCGCGCAGCTTCTCGACGCCGCGCTCGACCCAGCCGTCGTCGTGGATCGAGCTCTCTGTCTTCCAGACGTCGAACTCGACGCCGAGCGACGCGAGGCTGGCCTCGATCCCGGCTCGCTGCACCTCCGACGCCCATCGGCCGAGGATCCAGTCCGCCTCCTCCTCGTCGGTCGCCCCCTCGGCCGCGGCCGGCAACCTCGGCTGGGACCGATGCCGCCATGTCACGGACGTAGTCCCCGTGGTACCCGTCCTCCGGGATCGGCGATCCCGAGCGAATGGCTCGGACCGATGCGCCAAGCGCCCGGACCTGTCCGCCGAAGTCGTTGAAGTAGTACTCCCGCGTCACCTCGTGGCCGGCCGCCCTGAGCACGCGCGAGAGGACGTCGCCGACGAATGCGCCCCTCGCATTCCCGACGTGCAGGGGGCCCGTCGGGTTCGCGCTCACGAACTCGACGTTGATGCGTCTCGTCTCCGGCTGCGCCTCCCGGCCGTAGTCCGCGCCTGCGGCGAGGATCGCGCCGACCTGTCCGGCGACGGCCGAGGGATCGAGCCGGATGTTGAGGAAGCCGGGAGCAGCCACCGACACCTCGGCCACGACGGGTGGTGCCTCGAAGTGCTCGCGGATCGCCTCGGCGATTCGCATCGGCGCCATGCGGGCGAGCGGAGCGAGCTGCATCGCCGCATTGCTTGCCCAGTCTCCATGAGCCGGGTTGGCGGGGCGCTCGAGGCCGATCTCGGGCAGCTGAACGTCATCGGGGATGGTCAGCGTGCCGGCCGCGCGCGCACGATCGCGCGCGTGGGCGATGGCGTTGACGAGGTCGCTCCGGAGGCTCATGGGCGGTGGAGTCTAGCCCGAGCACTCGGCGACCTCAGTGGATCAGTGCTGCGCCGCCTCCGTGACCGAGGTCGTGGCGCCCTGCGGCGCGGCCTCGCCGGCGCTCACCGCACCCCCGATCGCGAGCGACAGGACGATCCACGCGGCGGCGAGCGCCATAAGAACGCGGTTCGGGCGAGAGCTCGTCGCGGCCATCTGCGGCTTCATGTCTCCGTTGATATGCAACCGGCCTGCCAGACCGCGAGACCGGTGCGCGTCAGCACCGCGAAGTCACCGCTGCGTGAGGCGGGCCACGCGTGGCTCGAGCGCGCGGTCCGGCCCGATATCGGCCAGCGCCTCGGGTTCGTCCGCCAGATCGCCCAGGGCACCCGCAGGCGCCAGGCCGATGAGCTCGTATCGGTCTATCTCCGCACCGGCCTCATGCGCCAGGCGTCGGACCTCCCGAACCACCGCGCCGAGCCCGGTCCGCTCCCAGTCGACGAGGTTGGTGCTCACCTGTGCCGTCCGGCGGCCGCCTGCGTCCTCGAGCAGCACCCCCATCGCCTGGACGGCCGGCATCCCGCCCGATGACTCCCTGATCGCCCGCGCGATGCGAACGGCGAGCGGCAGGTCGTCCGTGCGCAGGTTGATATTGAAGGCAATCAGCGGCTTTCGGGCTCCCACGGCCACCGCCCCAGCACTCGGATGCAGGCGTGCCGGTCCGAAGTCGGGCGCCCGCTTCGGGTCGCTGCCGATCTCGGTGCGCAGCGCCTCGTACTGGCCGCGCCGCACGTTCGCCAGCCGGCGTCGGTCCGGGCGCAGCGCGGCCTCCCCGTACACGTAGACCGGCAGGTCGAAGCGCGCCGCGATCCGCTCCGCGAACGTGCGCGCAACGCCGACGGCCTCCGGCATGGGCGTCTTGTCGAGTGGGACGAACGGGACGACATCCACGGCGCCGATGCGAGGGTGTACGCCGCTGTGCGTCCGCAGGTCGATCAGATCGAGCGCCGCCCGCACCCCTTCCTCGGCGCCCGCGGAGACGGTGTCGGGCGTTCCTGCGAAGGTGACCACGCTCCTGTTGTGGGCGGGATCCGCGGTGTGGTCGAGGAGGGCGACGCCCCGGACGGCGCCGATGGCGTCCACGATCTGCCCAACAACCTCCGAACGGCGACCCTCGCTGAAGTTCGGCACGCACTCGATCAGGCTCGCCATCGGCCGATCCTAGCGCCGGCGGCTCCCAGAAGATCGAGTGCTACGCTCGATTGCCATGCCGATACCAGACGACCGGGTGGCCGGCACCCTCTACCTCGTGCCGGTGCCGATCGGCAATCCCGACGACCTCACCATCCGCGGCCGGGCCACGCTGAAGTCGGTCGCGGTCGTGGCCGCGGAGGACACGCGGCACTTCGCGACGCTCGCGCGCCACCACGGGATCGAGGCCCGCGCCGTGAGCTACCACGACCACAACGAGGAGGCGCGGAGTCGTGAGCTCGTCGAGCGGCTCCGCTCCGGCGACGACGTCGCGCTGGTGAGTGACGCCGGCACGCCGCTCGTCAGCGACCCCGGGTACCGCCTCGTGCGCGCGGCGATCGACGCGGGGATCGCCGTGACCAGCCTTCCTGGGGCGTCCGCGGTGACCACTGCTCTCGCGGCGTCGGGGCTTCCACCGCACCCGTTCCGGTTCATCGGCTTCCTGCCGCGCGCAGCGGCCGCTCGGCGGGCCGCCCTCGAGGGGTTGCGTGACGAGGAGGCCACACTCGTCGCGTTCGAGGCGCCGCGGCGGCTGCTCGCCGCGCTGCGTGACGCGCACGCAGGCCTCGGCGACCGCGAGGCCTGCCTCGCCCGCAACCTCACCAAGCCCCACGAGCGGTACCAGCGCGGTCCCGCTGTCGGTGCTCGTCCTGGAGCTCGAGGCCGAGGGCGAGGTGCGCGGGGAGTGCACGCTGCTCATTGGCGGTGCCACCGGTAGTCCGAGTGCGTCGGCCGAGGCCGAGGCGGACGCGCGTCTCCTCGTGGACGCGGGCGCACCGACCCACGCCGTCCAGGAGCTGCTCGTCGCCCGCCACGGGCTCGCGAGGCGCGAGGCCTATGCGCTCGTGTTGCGGCTGCGGCGCGAATGACGGACGACGTCGTCGCGCGCGTGCTCGAGTCGACCCGGTACCGCGACGTCGACCGCGCCCTCGTCACGCGCCTCGCCGCGGAGGAGCTGCCGCGCTCCCGCAACCCCGAGGACGCCGCGAAGCGAGTGAAGCGGCGGCTGCACCAGGCCGTCGGCGCGTACCGTGGCGGGGCGGCCGCGAAGGCCGGCGCGGAGCTGAGCGCCACATGGACCGGAACGTGGGACGAGCCGATGCGGGACGCCTGCCGGCATGCCCTCGCACGACACGCTTCGACCCGGGAGCGGATCGATGAGCTCGACCGCTTCTACCCCGAGGTGTGGGGAGCCGTCGGTTCGGTCCCGCGGTCGATCCTCGACCTCGCCTGCGGCCTCAACCCGCTCGCCCTGCCCTTCATGGGCCTGGATGCGCTCCGTGGAATACGCGGCGTGCGACGTCGACGGTCGGGTGCTCGAGGAGGTGGAAGCCTTCCTCACGATGGTCGGGCAGCCACATCGGTCGTGGCCGTGCGACCTGGTCGACGGCGCGCCGACGCATACGGCCGACGTTGTCCTGCTGCTGAAGACCGTCGCGCTTTTGGATCGCCAGGACCCGACGGCCGCGCGGCGCGTGCTGTCCGCGCTGCGCGCGAGGCATGCCGTCGTCTCCTTCCCCGCCCGATCGCTCGGGGGGCGTGGCCGCCTCGAGGGGTCGTATCGGTCCCGCATGGAGGGCCTCATCGCGGACCTCGGCCCGCGCGTCGAATCCTCCACGGAACTGCGCTTCCGCAGCGAGCTGGTCTACGTCCTGGAGATGGCTCCCCACGATGCCTGAGCCACTCGTCACGCGGCGCGGCGACCTCCCGGTCCCGACCTTCATGCCGGACGCGACGCGGGCGGGCGTTCGCGCGGTCACGAGCGACGACTTGCGCGGCGTCGGCATCGGCGCCCTTGTCGTCAACACCTTTCACCTCCTGCGACGGCCGGGAGTCAAGCTCATCCAGCAGGCGGGTGGGATCCATCGGTTCATGGCCTGGGATGGCCCGATCCTGTCGGACTCTGGTGGCTTCCAGGTCTGGTCGCTCATCCGGCAGGACCCGGCGCACGGCGTGATTCGGGCGAACGAGGTCATCTTCCGCGAGCCGACCACGGGTGAGAAATGGACACTGACGGCCGAGCGCGTCGTGCAGCTCCAGTTCCAGCTGGGCTCGGACGTGATCGTATGCCTGGACGACCCGACGGCGTCTACCGACTCCGACGCCGAGCAGGAGTTGTCCGTGGAGCGCACCGTCCGCTGGGCACGACGCAGCCGCGAGGAGTACGAGCGCCTGGCCGCGCAGCTGCGCCCGGACCAGGCGCCTCCGCTCCTCTTCGCGGTGGTGCAGGGCGGCGGCGTCGAGAGGCTGCGCCGGGAGTGCGCCGCGGCGCTCCTGGAGATCGGCTTCGACGGGTACGGGTTCGGGGGCTGGCCGCTCGACGAGGAAGGGTCGTTGCTGGCGGACCCGCTGCGCTGGGTCGCCGACTCGCTGCCGGCCGAGGCCCCGAAGCACGCGCTCGGCATCGGCCGTCCCGACCACGTCGTGAGCGCATTCGAGATCGGGTATTCCGTCTTCGACTGCGCCCTCCCGACTCGCGACGCGCGCCACGGCCGTCTCTACGCGTTCCTGCCGGGGCGTGCCGATTCCCGGCCCAGGGCGGGCGAGCGCTTCTACGAGGCGATCCGCATCATGGACCCGCCGTACCGGGCCGACCACGCGCCCGTCGAGGATGGCTGTGACTGCCCCGTCTGCTCGCGGTACTCGCGCGCGTACCTCCATCATCTGTTCAAGGTCGGGGACGTGAGCGCCGAGCGCCTGGCGACGCTGCACAACCTGCGGTTCTACGCGCGCCTTATGGACGCGCTCCGAGCTGACGGCCCATGACGCTGCCGCGACTGCTCGCTGGGCTCGGCATCGTCGTCTGCGCGGCAGTCGGTCCCTCGGAGCCGGCTCCCGCTGACCTCCTTCCGGACCTGCGGATGGCGCAGCTGCTCGACCTGCAGATCGAAACGGCCGATGGCGGCCGCCGCCGTCTGCGGTTCACCGCCGTGATCGTCAACGTCGGCGCGGGGCCGATGGAGGCGTTCGGCGTCCGCCGGGACGGTGAGATCGGGGGCGTGGTCCAGCGCATCCACCGGGCGGACGCACCGCCGCGCGAGATCTCGACCGACGCGCAGCTCTACTACGCCGGCGACGGCCACGAGCACTGGCACCTTCGCGACATGCAGGCCTACCGCCTCGTCCGTGACGCCGACGGGGCCACGGCGGTCAGTGAGAAGCACGGCTTCTGCCTGTGGGACAACTTCCGCGGCGATCTTGTCCTCCCCGGGACGCCGGAGGAGGCGGCGTTCAGCTGCCCGGGGAGCCTTGGCGACGGGGAGGTGCGCATGGGTCTCTCCATCGGCTGGCGCGACGTCTATCCGGCCACCCTGCCGGACCAGTTCATCGACGTGACGGGCCTGGACTCCGGGCGCTACCGCCTGTGGGCGGAGGCCGACCCCGCGTCGGCCGAGCGTCCCGATGGCTGGTTCCAGGAGGGCGACGAGGCCAACAACCTCACGTGGGTCGACCTGGAGCTCGACTTCGAGGCCGGCACCGTGCGCGCGCTGGGGTACGGGCCCTCAGCCTGAGCGCGATCGATCACTCCTCCAGCATGGGGATGCGGATGCCGCGTTCGCGCGCGACCTCGATGGCGCGCTCGTAGCCTGCGTCGGCGTGGCGCATGACGCCGGTGCCGGGGTCCGTGGTCAGGACGCGCTCCAGGCGGGCCGCGGCCTCCGGCGTGCCATCGGCGACGACGACCATCCCGGCATGGAGGCTGTAGCCGATGCCGACGCCCCCTCCGTGGTGGAAGCTGACCCACGTCGCACCGGCGGCGGTGTTGAGCAGTGCGTTGAGGATCGGCCAGTCGGCAATGGCGTCGGAGCCGTCGCGCATGCCCTCCGTCTCGCGGAACGGGGAGGCGACGCTGCCCGCGTCGAGGTGGTCGCGGCCGATGACGATCGGCGCCGCCAGCTCGCCCGAGGCCACCATCTCGTTGATCCGCAGGCCGGCGCGTGCCCGCTCGCCGTAGCCGAGCCAGCAGATCCGAGCCGGCAGGCCCTGGAACGGGACGCGCTCCTCGGCCAGGCGCAGCCATCGGTGCAGGCTCTCGTTCTCCGGGAAGAGCTCGATGAGCGCCCGGTCGGTCTTGAGGATGTCCTCGGGGTCGCCGGACAGCGCGACCCAGCGGAACGGCCCCTTGCCCTCGCAGAACAGCGGCCGGATGAAGGCCGGCACGAAGCCGGGGAAGCCGAATGCGTCCTCCACTCCCGCTTCCTTGGCGTGCTGACGAATGTTGTTGCCATAGTCGAAGACCACCGCGCCGGACCGCTGGAAGTCGAGCATCGCCCGAACGTGCGCCGCCATGCTCGCGGTGGATCGCTCGACGTACGCCTCCGGATCCTTTGCCCGAAGCGCCAGCGCCTCCTCGAAGCCGATGCCCCCCGGCACATACCCGCCCAGCGGGTCGTGGGCGCTCGTCTGGTCCGTGACCACGTCAGGCCGCCAGCCACGTCGCACGAGCTCCGGCAGGACGTCCGCGGCGTTGGCGACGAGAGCGACCGATCGGCCGATGCCATCCGCGCGCCAGCCGTCGACGGCCGCGAGCGCCTCATTCAGATCGTGGGTGATCTCGTCGACGTATGACGCCTCGAGCCGCCGCTTTGCGCGGGCTTCGTCGACTTCGACGACGAGCGCCGCTCCCTCGTTCATGGTCACTGCGAGCGGCTGGGCGCCGCCCATGCCGCCAAGGCCCGCGGTCAGCACCGCGCGTCCGCGCAGGGTGCCGTCGAAGTGCTGCCGCGCGAGCTCGGCGAACGTCTCGTACGTGCCCTGGACGATCCCCTGCGTCGCGATGTAGATCCACGACCCCGCGGTCATCTGCCCGTACATCGTCAGCCCGGCCCGCTCGAGCTCGCGGAACTGCTCCCAGGTCGCCCAATGCGGCACGAGGTTGGCGTTGGCGATGAGGACGCGGGGCGCATCGGCCGTGGTTCGGAAGACGCCGACCGGCTTGCCAGACTGGACCAACAGCGTCTCGTCGTCTCCCAGCTGCCGCAGCTCCGCGACGATGGCGTCGAAGGCCTCCCAGCTGCGTGCCGCGCGCCCGGTGCCGCCGTACACGACGAGGTTGTCCGGATCCTCGGCAACCTCGGGATCGAGGTTGTTCATGAGCATCCGGAGGGCGGCCTCCTGCGGCCAGCCGAGGCAGGAGAGCTTGGACCCACGAGGCGAGCGGACCGTGCGCGGGCCGCTCTTCCGTGCCACGCTCGTCATCGGCCGATGATACGGCTCAGTCATCGCCGAACGGGTTCGGTCGCTTTGGCTTGTCGGGGAGGCGGAACACGTCTTCCTCCCTCGGGCCCGTGGGGAGCGGAAGCGGCCAATCGTCGGAGTCCTCCGGCTCGGCGGCACGCAGCAGCCCCGACCAGGCGTCGGCATCGGTCTCGCCGGAAAGCTCCCGCCGAAAGACCGGGAAGCGCTCGTCGCCGGCCGCCCGCTCGAATCCGGCCGCTTCGTACACCGATGCGGGACCGGGTGAGGGCAGCCAGGGCGTCGGGGACGCCCTCCGGATAGGCCTCGACGGCGATGATGCCGCGGCGGTCGAGCTCGTCGCAAACCGCCTCGAGGAGCGCGATGCCGTCGGACTCGCGCTGCGTGCTCGCGGCGACGTCCGGGCGTCACCTGGAGGCAGGTGATGACCCACGGCGGCGGCGACTCCGGCAGCTGCGGGTATCGCTCGCGGATCGATTGGGCGCGCGGATAGGCGCTGATCGGCCCGAACTGGGCGTACCCGACGGCGGTTCGGTGCACCGCGTCGACCCGGTAGGCGAGCATCGCGTAGGAGCCGGCCAGCGCACGCGCCGCCAGCAGTCGGTTGCGCTTGACGGTCGCCCGGGCGGTCGGGTGGCCGCCTTCCGCCGGAGCCTCACGGCCGCCGTCGAGCCGCTCCCAGTAGTCGCAGGTCTGGCAGCGCGCCCCGGGCTGGGCAGGCGGCGGGATGTCGTCGAAGCTCTCCTCGTCGACGAGCGTGAACTCGAGGTCAGGCATGGGCCCGCTGAGTGGCGCCGTTCGCGAGGAGCTCGCCGGAGTGCAGGAGCTCCCTGACGGCCGCGATGTCCGGCGCGGGGGACCGGTCCGCGCCAAGGTGCGGCACGCGGCCGCGGACGATCGCGTGCGCCGCCCCGACGCCGGCTCCGGGTTTCAACGGAGCGCGGAAGTCCAGGCCCTGTGCCGCGCACAGCGCCTCGATGGCGAGCACCTGCTCGGCACGGTCGACCGCCTCGCGCAGGTGAAGCGCGCTCGTGGCGCCCATGCTCACGTGATCCTCCTGGTTGGCGCTGGTCGGGATGGTGTCGACCGACGACGGATGGGCCAGGGTCTGAAGCTCGTTGACGAGCGCGGCGGCGGTGTAGTGGGCGATCATCAGCCCGCTCTCGACGCCCGGCCGCTCGGCCAGGAAGGCCGGCAGCCCGGAGAGGTGCGCGTCCACCAGGCGCGCGGTGCGTCGCTCCGAGATGGACGCGAGCTCCGCGACGGCCAGGGTGGCGTAGTCCAGCGCCAGGGCGAGCGGCTCGCCGTGGAAGTTGCCGCCCGAGATCACCTCGCCCGAGGGGAAGACCAGCGGGTTGTCGGTGGCGGCGTTGATCTCGACCCGGCAGGACGCGCTCCAGCTCGCCCAACGCGTCGCGGGCGGCACCATGGACCTGCGGCATGCAGCGCAGGCTGTACGCGTCCTGGACCCGGTGCTCGAGGTCTCGCGGTGCGACTCCCGATCTCGCTGCCGCGCGAGCAGCTCGCGCAGGTGACGGGCCGATGCGACCTGGCCCGGAGTGCGGCCGCGCGGCCACCAGCCGCTCGTCGAAGGCGGCGCCGGTGCCGAGCATGGCCTCGAGGCTCATGGCGCCGATGACGTCGGCGCTCAGCGCCAGCCGCAGCGCGTCGTGGTGGGCGAGCGCGCCGATGCCGGCCATCAGCTGCGTGCCGTTCAGCAGCGCGAGGCCCTCCTTTGCCTCGAGGGTCAGTGGCGCGAGGCCGGCGCGTTCCAGCGCCTCGCAGCCCGGGGCCGCGGCCCGGCGCCGTCGACGGTCGCCTCTCCCTCGCCGATGAGCACCAGCGCGATGTGCGCGAGTGGCGCCAGGTCGCCGGAGGCGCCGAGGCTGCCGCGCGACGGGACGACCGGGTGGACCGATGCGTTGAGCATGCTCACCAGCAGCTCGACCAGCTCGACGCGGACGCCCGAGAGTCCGACGGCGAGGGCGTTCGCGCGGAGCAGCAGCATCGCGCGGACGACGTCGTCCGGGAGCGCGTCCCCGACTCCGGCGGCATGAGAGCGGACGAGGTTTCGCTGGAGCTCGGCGGTCTGCGACGGCTCGATGCGCACGTCGGCGAGGTCTCCGAAGCCGGTCGTCACCCCGTAGACCGTCGCCCCCTCGGTCACCAGCCGCTCGATCACCGACGCGCGACGCGCGCATCCGCTCGGCGGCGGCCGGGTCGAGCTCGACCGGCCTCCGACCGCGCGCGACCTCGATCACGTTGTCGATGGTGAGATCCCGGCCGGAGAGCGGAAGCGGGGGCATCGGTCCGTATACTACGCAGCGTGCGAGGGCTGCCCGATCCGATGAGGCGCCTCGTCGTGAGCGACGACGCCGCCAACCGACTGGGAGGTGCCGTCCCCAGCCCTGCCGGCGCCTTCCTGCTGGCGATGATCACGCTCCCGGCGCTTTTCTGGCTGGTGATGCTCAAGCGCACGACGGGGTACACCGCTCCCGAGGAGTGGCTGATGACGAACGTCGTGCGCGTCGTTCACGGCTGGGTCGAGACGAACCTCGCGCCGGTGGAGGTGATGATCGTCGCGATCAGCGCGCTGGGCAGCGGCTGGTTCGTGGCAGTCGCGTTTGCCGTCCTCGGCCTGCTCGCGCTGACCCGTGGCCGGCGGGACCTCGCCGTGCTCCTCGCGCTGGGGACCCTGTGCTTCCCGATCGAATGGGCACTGAAGTACTTCACCTCGTCGGACGCCATCACCATCGGCGCCCTGATCAACGCCATGCTCAACGTGAACCACCTCGGCCTGGACGACATCGCCGACTTCCCGGCGGGACACGCGCTCCGCGCCACCGCCCTGTACGGAATCGCAGCGTTCTGCGTCGCGCGCCTGGCAGACGATCACCGCCAGGGAAAGGTGGCGTACGCGGTCGCCGCCGTCCTCATCGTGGCCATCAGCGCGACCCGGGTCTATCTCGGCGCCCACTACCCGATGGACATCCTCGGCGGCTGGATGGCCGGCGGGTCGCTCGTTGCGATCCTGGTCGCGGTCCATGTCCTCGGAGTGGACGAGCGCGCGCGCGCGCGAGAGCTCGCCGAGGCGGCTGCCGGGAGGGCACCGGGGCACCGCCGTCGCGTGGCGGTGCCGCGCCGCGATCCTGCCGAGGCCGCGCCATCGGTGGCAAGGTCGCAGCCGGCCAAGCCCCCCGCACGTCCGGTCGAGGGCTGATCGCTGCTCGACTTCATCGACCGGGAGGTCATCCCGTTCGTGCTCGAGATGTACGACGCCGTCGGGTACCTGGGCGTCGCCGCGGCCGTGGCGCTCGAGACGATCGTCGCTCCCATCCCATCGGAGGTGATCCTGCCGATGGCAGGCTGGAAGGTCAGCCAGTCCGCGGCGGACCCCTCCGTCCTCGAGCCACTCACCAGCCTCCCCTGGAACCTGCCCCTCGCGGTGGCCTTCGCCACAGCGGGCAGCGTGGCTGGCGCCTTGGTGGGGTACGCGATCGGCGCATGGGGCGGCCGGCCCATCCTCGACCGCTGGGGCCGCTACGTCGGCATCGGCTCCGATGACCTCGACCGCGCGGACCGCTGGTTCGACCGATGGGGGAGCTGGGCTGTCTTTCTGGGCCGGATGGTGCCGCTCGTCCGCACGTTCGTGAGCTACCCGGCGGGCATCAGCCGCATGCCGATGGGACGCTTCCTCCTGTTCAGCACCCTTGGCTCCCTGCCGTGGAACCTGGCGCTCATCTACGCCGGGTTCGTGGTGGGGGAGAACTACCCGCAGATCGAGGCGGCAATCAAGCCGTACGAGTACGTCATCTACGCCACGATCGCCCTTGGCGTGGTCGCGCTCGTCGCGCGCTGGTACCTCGGAAAGCGCAGGGGAGCCGCCGCGCCGTTGCGGTGAGCCCGGCCGCGTGCCACCATCGCGGCAACAGAACGATCCATCGTCTTCGGGGCGGGGTGCAACCCCCCACCGGCGGTCGGCTCGCACGCTTCGAGCCAGCCCGCGAACCTCCTCGGCGTGAGCCGATGAGGCCGACCTGACCCCCGGCGCTCGCCGGGGCAGACAGGGCCGACGGTTACAGTCCGGATGGGAGAGGACGACGGCGTGGCGCTCGTCGCCGCGTGTCACGTTGCGTCGCCGCGTGGTGCGGCGAGCGAGGCGGCGCGTGACCGAGTGTCCCGGCGGTCAGGCCCCGCAGCGGTGGTGACGAGCCATCGGAGTCATGCGCGACCAACCCTCCCCCGTTGCACCAGCCACCCCCGGCCTCGCGGTCCACCTCGAGGGCGTCGGCCTGCGCTTTTCCACGCGAGACGGTGCGATCCAGGCGCTCGACGGCCTCGGCCTCGACGCCGTGCCGGGATCCTTCACCGCCGTCATCGGGCCGAACGGCTGCGGGAAGAGCACGCTGCTGCGCGTGGTGGCCGGGCTCCTGGCGCCGAGCGCCGGCACCGCGCGGGTCGGGGACGCGGCCCCACGGCCCGGCGACGGCCGGGTCGGGCTCGCGTTCCAGCAGCCTCGGCTCATCCCGTGGCGCACGACCCTCGACAACGTCGCCATGCCGCTCGAGCTCGCGGGCGCTCTCTCGGGCGAACGCCGTGATCGGGCGCTCGTGGCCCTCGAGCGCGTGGGGCTGGCGGGCGCCGCCAGGCTGCGGCCGCGCGAGCTGTCCGGTGGAATGGCCCAGCGCGCGGCGCTCGCCAGGGCGCTGGTGACCGATCCCCCGGTCCTCCTGCTGGATGAGCCATTCAGCGCGCTCGACGCGCTGACGCGCGAGGCCTTCAATGCGGAGCTCCAGCAGCTCTGGCTCGAGGAACGTCGCACGGTGATCCTGGTGACCCACAGCGTCACGGAGGCGGTCGCCCTCGCGGACCGGGTCGTGGTCATGACGCCTCGTCCCGGGCGCGTGGCGAAGGTGGTGGAGGTCGACCTTCCGCGGCCGAGGCCGTCGCTGCTGCTAGGGGACCCGCGCGCCGCGGAGCTCGCATCGGAGGTGCGGGACGCGCTGGCGTCGGCGCACGACCTGGAGCTGCGGTCGTGGCACGAGGAAGCGGTGTCGGCATGAGACGCATCGGCGCGGCCCTTCTGAGCCTCGCGGTCTTCCTGCTCATCTGGAAGGCGGTGGTGGTGATCGGCGGCTATCCCGACTTCATCCTGCCGGCCCCCGAGGTCGTGGGCGAGCGTGCGGTTCGCGCGCTCCAGAGCGGCGTGCTGTGGGAGCACACCGCGGCCACCCTGTCCGAGGTCGTGCTCGGGTTCGCGCTGGGGGCCTCGCTCGCGGTGGCTGTCGGGACGGCGCTGGGCAAGAGCGTCCTCATCGAGCGCGCGCTCTCCCCGTACATCGTCGCGGCGCAGGCCGTGCCGATCCTCGCCCTGGCCCCGCTGCTCGACATCTGGTTCGGCGGCGGGCTGCTCGCTCGCGTGGCGATCTGCGCGCTCATCGTCTTCTTCCCGATCGCCATCGCCACCATGGTCGGCATCCGGTCGGTCGACCCGCTGCTCGGCGAGATGCTCCGGAGCCTCGGGGCCACGCCCGCGCAGCGCACGCGGCTGCTCGAGATTCCGTCCGCCCTGCCGGTCATCTTCGGCGGCCTGCGCGTGGGGGTGACCCTGGCGGTCATCGGCGCGGTCGTGGCCGAATGGGCCGGCGCGCGCACCGGGCTCGGCGTCCTAATCCTCATCGCCAACCAGGGGCTCTTCGACACCCCGCTCATGTTCGTGGCGCTCGCCACGCTGGCGATCATCGGCCTCGTGTTCTACGGCCTGGTCGTCTTCGTCGAGCGCCGCCTCGTCCTCCAGTGAAAGGAAGACCGATGTCCCCGTCCCGCCTCGCCATCCCGGGAATCGCCCTGGTCCTTGCCGCCTGCGGCCTGGGCGCCGCACCGTCCTCCGCCCCGGAGCTGCGGCCGGTGACGCTGCTGCTCGGCTACCGGCCCGACGTGCAGTTCGCGCCGTTCTATGTCGCGCAGCAGGAGGGCTATTACGCCGATGTCGGCCTCGAGGTGACCATCGAGCACCGGCAGGCACCGGATGTCCAGCGCCTCGTCGGAGCCGGGGAGGCCGAGTTCGGTGTGGCCGATGCGACCGACGTGATGATTGCGCGCACCCAGGGCATTCCCATCAAGTACGTGTCGACGCTGTACCGCTCGTTTCCGGTCGCGCTCATCGGCCCGGCGCACCTCGTGCCGGACGACCCGAGTGGGCTGACCGGGATGTCGATCGGGACGCCCGGGCGATTCGGATCCTCGTGGCACGCGCTCCTCGCGCTGCTGGAGGCGGGCGGCCTCACGGAGGCTGACGTCGAGATCCGCGAGTACCCGCAGTTCAACCAGGTGGACGGCCTCACGAACGGCGACGTCGACCTCATCACGGGCTTCCGGAACAACGACGCGCTGAGGCTCGAGGAGCGCCTGGGTGACGTGGGGCTGCTGGGGGTCGACGACGTGGCTCCCCTCCCGGGCCCGGGCATGATCACGGGCGACGCGCTGCTCGCCGAGGACCCTGAGCTGGTTCGCGCGTTCGTGGAGGCGACCGCACTGGCGCAGGCGGCCGTGATCGAGGACCCCGAGCTCGGGTTCGCCGCGGCTGAGGAGGCGGTGCCCACGATCTCGGAGGAGCCCGAGGTGGCGAGCGCCGTCCTGGTGGCCACTGCGCAGTTGTGGGCCGGGGACGGCTTCCAGCACGGCTCCATCGACGGGACGCTGTGGGAGACGGGCTACGAGACGATGCTGCGGCTCGGCTTCATCGACGGATCGGTGCCGGTCGAGGAGATGTACGCCTCGCAGGGCCGATGAGCCAGCCCTAGGAGGCCCGCCCCACCTCGCTCGCGAGCCGTTCCGCGGACTCGACCGTCTGACGCAGCACCATCAGCGGCGTCACCGGCCCGACGCCTCCGGGCACCGGCGTCATGGCCGCCGCGATCTCGGCCACGGCCGGGTCGACGTCGCCGACGACGCCACCGCCCGCGACGGGGTTGATGCCGCAGTCGATGACGATCGCCCCGGGGCCGACCATGTCCGGCATCACGACTCCCGGGACACCCGCCGCGGCCACCAGGATCTCGGCGCGCCGGGTCTCCGCCGCGAGGTCCGCAGTCGCGCGATGGCAGATGACGACGGTCGCGTCGCGGGCGAGCAGCAGCGACGCCACGGGCCGTCCGACCACGGCCGAGCGCCCGACGATCACTGCCCTCCGACCGGCGACCCGAACTCCGTGCGCCTCGATCAGCGCGATGACGGCCAGGGCGGTCGCGGGCACGAACGCCGGTTCGCCTCGCAGCAGGCGCCCCGCGTTTGTCGGGGTGGCGCCGTCCACGTCCTTGTCAGGGTCGATGAGCTCGATGACTCGTTGCGCGCGCTCCGGGTCCTCCAGCGGATACGCCACGACGATGCCGGCCACGGCTGGGTCGCGATTCGCCTCGGCGACGCGCTCCAGCAGCTGCGCCGTCGACTCCTCGACGGCCGACGTCTCCAGGCCGATGCCCTTCGCCACGCGCTCGAGGCCAGCGGCGTACATTGCTGCGGCAGGGCTACCGCCATTCCGAAAGATCGCGAGGCGCGGCGTGCGGCCACTGCTCGCCTCCGCCAGGCGGCCGACCCGATCAGCGAGATCCAGCCGCAGGGCCGCCGCCACCGCGCGGCCGTCGAGCAGGCGAGCGCTCATGCCATCCGTTCCGCGACCAGCGCGTCCAGGGCAGCGGCGCGCAGGTCCAGCTCCGGCCCCAGCGCCTCCAGGATCGCCGTGGCTTCGGCGTGAAGCCCGCGGTCCTCGACGTACGGGAGGTTGATGCGGACGTTGAGCGCCGCGCCGCGCGCCGACGTGGTGGCGAGCATGCCGCCGACGCCGACGTCGCTGATCGCGTGGCGGCTCCCGATTGGGGCAAGGCGCTCCGCGAGCTCGAGCACGGCCCGTGCGGCCCGGATGGTCGCGAGCGGCGCGCGGGTCGCCTCGCGCACGGTGGCGGCGACCTGGATGTCTCGCGCACGGATCTCTCGCTCCGTGCCTCGCGGGAGGCGGCGCGCCTGGACCACCGCGCGGTAGGCGTTCGCGTCCAGCTCGGCCAGGTTCAGGAGCTCCGATTGCCATGTCGCGGCGGCCGCGCCGATCTCGGTGAGCTCGTTGCCCGCGTTCGCGGGGTTCACGGGGGCGGTGGTCAGCTCGACCACCATGCGCACCAATGCGGCGCCCATGGCGCCGGCCAGGGCGGCGGCACTGCCTCCGCCGGGGGCCGGGTCTTTGCTTGCAAGCCGCTCGACCAGGTCGCGTACGGTGAGCTCTGTGAGTCGATCCTCCATCGGCGCCGGGGGTCCCTCGCGATTCGGGTCACGCCGGACGGTTGAGTCGCCGGAGAGCCGGGCCCGATTGTAGGGGGAGCGCGATCAGGCGGCCGGTTCCAGCGCCTCGAGGAACCACCGGCGCCGGCGCCCGTCGAAGACGATGGCCGCCCGACCGCCGTCGCCGGTGCGCAGCACGAGGGTCAGCCGAGGCCCGGCGGCCGCGGGGTAGGCGGCGCGCTCGTCACGCAATCCATCGAGCCCGATGATGCGAAGGTGATGGCCCTCGCCGCGAAGCTCGGCGGGCCGGTTGGCGCGCCGGTTCCAGCGGACGTGTGTCTCCACCGGAGGGATGTGCACGAGTGCCACAGGTCAACGCTCCTCTCGACTGGTCCTGTTCGTGGCACTCGAACAGGCGTTCGGTTCTGAGGCCACCATACCGAACATACGTTCTACGGTCAAGCCCCTTCGGGATCCTCGTCGGCGTCGGGCGCGGCGGGCCGTTCCCCGAAGTCGAAGCGCCTGGTGGGCCGCTCGGTGAGCAGGCGCGCCCGGGTGATGGCCCCGTCCCCGAAGCGCTCGCGGACCGCATCGATCGAGCGCGACAGCCGGTCGGTCCGCGCCGGGGCGTCGAAGAGCGTGAGCTGCTGCGCATCGGCCAAGGCGATGGCCGTCAGGCCGATGAGGCGCACCGCCCTCCCGTCGACCAGCGTCTTCCTGAGCAGGGCCACGCCCGTCTCGTACAGCGGCTCCGACTCGCGCGCCTGGCGCGGTAGAGGTGCCTGACGGGTGAGCGTCTCGAAGCCCTCATACCGCAGCTTCAGCTGCACGGCACCGGCGGCGAGGCCGTGCCGGCGCAATCGGCTGGCGACGGACTCGGCGACATCGAGGAGCGTCGCCTCCAGCTGGCGCCGGTCGGTGGTGTCGACGTCGAAGGTGTGCTCGTGCCCGATGCTCTTCGGCGCGTGGAACGGCTCGACCGTTGACGAATCTTCGCCCCGGGCCCGCGCGCCGATGTCGGCGCCGTGGCGCCCGAATCGGCGGTGGAGCGTCCCTGCCGGCATGTCTGCCAGCTGCCCGATCGTCGTCACCCCGTACTCCGCCAGCGCCGCCTGCGACTGCGGCCCGACGCCCCACAAGCGGCGGATCGGCAGTGGAGCCAGGAATGCCGCCTCGTGTCCCGGCGCGACGACCACCAGCGCATCCGGCTTTCTCAGGTCGCTGGCCACCTTCGCCACGAGCTTGTTGCCCGCTACGCCCACCGAGACCACCAGCCCCACCTCGTCCAGCACGCGCTCCTTGATCCGGCTGCCGATGGTGGTCCCGTCGCCGAAGGCGGCGAGGCTGCCGGAGACGTCGAGGAACGCCTCGTCGAGGCTGATCGGCTCCACCAGCGGCGTGAAGCTCGCAAAGATGGCCATCACCTGCTGGGACAGCTCCCGGTAGCGTTCGGGGCGCCCGGGAAGGAAGACACCGCTCGGGCAGCGTCGGCCCGCGGTGCGCAGGGGCATCGCGGAGTGCACGCCGAAGGCGCGAGCCTCGTACGAGGCGGCCATGACCACGCCGCGGCGGTCAGGCCCGCCACCGACGATCACCGGCTTGCCGCGCAGCGACGGATCGTCGAGCACCTCGACGCTGGCATAGAACGCGTCGAGGTCGGCGTGGATGATCGTGCGCGTCATCTCGGTGCGGAGCGCACCGTGACCGATCGCCCCGCCGCGTCCGGCGCGACAAACGCCAGGACGCGCCCGGCCTCCTCTTCCAACGCGTCCCTGATGGCGGGTGCGAGGCGCCGGATCGGCAGGAGCTTGATAGCCGCGCCGCCGTCGCGACGCGTCAGGTCCCAGGTGCCGGCGACCATGCCGTCGACCAGGAAGCTCGGCCTCACGTCGGCGTTCTTGGTGAAGACTGCGGTCCGTGCCTCGTCGTCCAGGATTCGTCCGCGCTGCCGTGGGGCGTGCGACAGGAGGATGCTGTCCCAGCGGGCGAGCAGGCGCGGTGGGGCGGGCGCGTCCGCCGGGGGGCGTGGCGCGTCCGCGAGGTCGAAGAGGGTCCGACCGCCCTCGTCCCGCAGCTCGACCACCTCGTCGCCGAGCGCCTCCACGGCGCGCTTCCACGATGTGATGCCGCCCCTTCCCCGGCCAACATAAGCGGCGAGGTCGTCGACCGAGGCGGGCCCGAAGGCGGCGAGGTACCGGCGCGCGACGTGCTCCCGGGCGCGGTCGAGATCCCACGACGGGACGCCAGGCACGCCGAGCCAGTCGGTGGCGAGCGCGTAGAGCGAGCGGCCATATCCCTCGCGGTCGTGGGGGATGTGCACGAGCGGCACGTGCGCCGCGAAGTGTCGCCACGCGAGCCGTGGGATGGGGCTCTCCACCGCGCCAAGCTCGGCGAACATGATACGGTCGAGCTCCAGCGACGAGCGCGGCCGCTCCGCGAGGGCCGACAGCGGCCGCGGCGTGCGCGACCGTCATGCGACGCCCGAGCGGGGACGTCGCCGGGTCCGCCTTCGTGATGAGCCGCCACTGCTCGAGGCGCATCGGCTGGCAGAGCGCGAACATCGGCCAGAGGTCGTCCGCGGTGACGACATGGATCGTGATCCGCATCAGGGAGCTGCGTACCACCTCGCGGCGCGCGAGGGCACCGGCGAGGTCAGCCGTCCGGGCGGTGGCGGCGCGTGCTGCAAGGGCGACGGGAGGCCATTCGGGGTGCTGCGCCTGGAGCGATCCGAGCCGCTCGACGGCAGCGGCGGGTGATGACCGTATCGGCTTCAGGAGCCCCTGGCGGGCGAGGGTGGCGCGGCCCAGCGCGCGGGCCGAAAGCGGCGCCGGCGGCGCCATCGGCCCCTCAGGAGAGGCGGCGGATGACGCCGACGACCTTGCCCTGGATCTGGACGTCGGTCGCGTAGATCGGCTCCATCTCGGCGTTGGCCGGCTGGAGCCTGATGCGATCCTTCTCTCGGAAGTAGCGCTTGAGCGTGACGCCGTTGTCCTCGAGGAGTGCGACGACGATGTCGCCGTCCTTGGCGGTCGCCTGCGGCTGGACGATGACGAAGTCGCCGTCGTCGATGAGCGCGTCGATCATGCTCTTGCCGCGCACGCGCAGGACGTAGGAGTCGGCGCGAGCCTGCAGCGAGACGGGGACCTCGAGCGTCTCCGCGGCATCCTCGTATGCCTCGATCGGCTGGCCGGCGGCGATCTCGCCCATCACCGGAAGCGTGAGCGTGTCTCGCTCGACCGGCATCCGGAAGGGGGTGACCTTGCCCACGACGGCGGGGCGTGTGAGCTCCGGCCGTCCGGTAAGCCGCAGGGCGCGGGATGAATGCGTGGCGCGTTCCAGCAGGCCGTCCCGCTCGAGCGCGATGAGGTGATGGTGGACTGCGCTGGTGGAGGCGAGCCCCACGTCGTCGGCGATCTCTCGCACCGACGGGGGATACCCTCGCAGCTCCACGGTGCGCGCGATGCACTCGAGAATGCGCTGCCGTCGGTCGGCGTCGTGCTTGGTCATCTCGCCCTCCGTGTGCCGCGCGCGGGGCTGCGGGTACGCGCCATTGCCGCCACGGTAGCAGAACGCATGTTCTAATGTCAATCCGGCCCGGGAGCTCCCGCTGCGCTATCATCCGGACCCCAGCCGCACCTCCGAGATCGCGTGAACCTGTCCTCCAGATGGCGCTACCTGCGCATGGCGCGCGTGGTCATCAAGCTCCCGACCTACGCCCGCATGGTGTGGGGCATCCTTCGCGACCCACGCACGCCCATCGGCCTCAAGGCCATCCTCGCCGCTGCGCTGGCGTACGTGGTGCTCCCGGTCGACCTGGTGCCGGACGTCCTGCCGATCATCGGCCAGGCCGACGACCTCACCGTCCTTCTGCTGGTCCTGGACCTGTTCGTCCAGAACGCCCCGCCGGAGGTGCGCGCGGAGCACCTCGCCCGCGCGCGCAATGGCACGGCCGATCTCGACCGCGACCTCGCACGGCTACGCGAGCTGATGGGGGACCGATACGACCGCATCCGCGACAACCTTCCCGAGCTGCTCGAGCGGTACGGTCGCCTGCGGGACGCCGACGAGGTGAAAGGCGCACTCGCGGCCTGGCGCCGCGACCGGTCGGCAGAGCCGCCGGCGGCGCGCAGGAAGACGATCAAGAGCACCGCACGGCCCGCGAGCCGCGCGTCACGAGCCAAGGAGCAGGCATGAAGGTCATTCTCAAGCGCGACGTGAAGGGCCTCGGCCGCGAGGGCGACCTCAAGGACGTCAAGGACGGCTACGCGCGCAACTTCCTCCTTCCCACGGCCGCGGCCGTCGTCGCGGACAAGGGTGCGGTGGCCAACTGGGAGCGGCACCGCACGCAGCGCGAGGAGCGCGACCGGTCGGTACGCGCGGAGGCCGAGGCAACGGCCGAGAGCCTGCGGCAGCTGAAGCTCGAGATCGGCGCCAAGTCAGGCGAGAAGGGCCGTCTCTTCGGAGCCGTGACCGGACACCAGATCAGCGACGCCATCCGCGCTCAGGGCATCGAGCTCGACCGCCACGCCCTCCACCTGCGTGAGCCGATCAAGGCGCTCGGCGACTACAGGATCGACGTGAAGATCATGCCCGGGGTGGAGGCAGTCGTCACTGTCAGCGTTGTGGCCGCCGAGTCCTGAGCTGAACCCGGGGCGCCATGAGCCCCCCTCGGGCTGGGGGCGCTGAGCCGCAGTCGCGACGCGACACGCTAGCTGTCGCGCGACCGCGCGTGAATGAGCGCGAGCACTCTCGCGAGAGGACCGCGCGCTTATCCAC
The DNA here is from genome assembly GCA_963840205.1 of uncultured Chloroflexia bacterium. Lineage (GTDB taxonomy): Bacteria > Chloroflexota > Limnocylindria > QHBO01 > QHBO01 > JACDBZ01. The sequence continues at coordinate 118,117 of CAWIXZ010000010.1, read as the reverse complement.
AACCTCCTTCCTTATCCACAAACCGGCGCCGTTTTCCCCGACGCTCGCCGCGCCGGGGGCTGCCGGCATCCGTCCGCTTCCCTAGCCTCCGAAGTGTCATGAGCATCGACAAGCTGGCCCCGCAATCGGTCGAAGCCGAGCAGAGCGTGCTCGGCTCGATCCTCATCGACGCCGATGCCATCCTCAAGGTCGGCGACTTCCTGCGGCCGGTCGACTTCTACCGCGCCCAGCACGCCACCATCTACGAGGCGATGCTCTCGCTTCACGCCCAGCGCGAGCCGATCGATCTCGTGACCCTCGGCGACGAGCTTCGTCGGCGGGACCAATTGGACCCGGTCGGGGGCCCGGCCTACATCGCCACCCTGATGAACTCTGTGCCGACCGCGGTCCACGCCGAGCACTACGGCCGCATCGTCGAGCGCAAGGCAGTGCTCCGCAACCTCATCGGCGCCGCCGGCAAGATCGCGGCGGTCGGCTACGAGGAGGCGAACGACGCCGAGGTGGCCATCGACCGTGCCGAGTCCATCCTCTTCGAGATCAGCCAGCGCCGGACCGACGGCGGTTTCGAGTCGCTCTCGATCCTCCTGGGGCAGGCATACGACCGGCTCGAGTACCTGCACGAGCACAGGGGCCAGATCCTCGGGGTGCCCACCGGCCTGAAGGACCTCGACACCCTCCTCGGCGGGCTTCAGCCGTCGGACCTCATCATCCTCGCCGCACGCCCATCGGTCGGAAAGACCAGCCTGGCGCTCAACATCGCTCAGCACGCGGCGATCCGGGAGAACAAGAAGGTCGGCGTCTTCAGCCTCGAGATGAGCAAGGAGCAGCTCGCCCTTCGGCTGCTCTCGGCGGAGAGCGGCATCAACCCACGGCCGCTCCAGACCGGCTTCGTGGACGAGACGGACTGGACCAAGATCGCGCGCGTCATGAACGACATGGCCACCGCCCCGATGTGGATCGACGACTCGCCGGTCCTCTCCGTCATGGAGCTGCGCACCAAGGCTCGGCGGCTCGAGGCGGAGCAGCACGGGCTCGACCTCGTGATCGTCGACTACCTCCAGCTCATGCAGGCGTCCACGCCGAACAAGGACTCGAACCGCGTCCAGGAGGTGAGCGAGATCAGCCGTGGCCTCAAGCAGCTCGCCCGCGAGCTGAAGGTGCCGGTCCTGGCCCTCTCGCAGCTGTCGCGAGGCGTCGAGCAGCGCGGAAGCGCCGAGCCCCGCCTCTCCGACCTTCGGGAGAGCGGCAGCATCGAGCAGGACGCCGACGTGGTGATCTTCCTGTACCGCGAGGGCGAGCAGAACACGGAGGCCGAGGTCGACCTGGTGAAGGCGAAGGTCGCGAAGCACCGCAACGGGCCGATCGGCGAGGTGCCCCTCCAGTTCCGGAAGGCGAATACCCGCTTCTACACGGTCGCCGCGCGCGAGGAGATCGCCGCGTACTGAGCGTCCGGGAGCTCCATGGACGCTTGAGGGCCGGGTGTATATTCGCGCCGAGCAACGCCCAGTCCGCTCACGTTGACCGAAAGAGCCCGACCCGATCCGCGCCCGGCACAGCACGCAGATCAACGGAACCTCCGCGGCAGCGACCGTCCAATCAGGACCGGGCGTGCGACCACAGGAGGCACTGGGAAGGGTGTACGCCGACAAGACCATCCGCTGTCGCGACTGCGGGATGGACTTCGTCTTCTCAGCCGGCGAGCAGGAGTTCTACGCCAGCAAGGGGCTGGTCAACGAGCCCCAGCGCTGCCAGAGCTGCCGCGCGATCGCCAAGCAGAACCGGGCGCTGGGCATCGGCTCAGGTGGAGGCGGCTCCAACGGTGGCCAGCGGGAGATGCACGCGGCGGTCTGCGCCGAGTGCGGCGGGCAGGCGCTCGTTCCCTTCCTGCCCCGCAATGACCGGCCCGTCTACTGCAGCAACTGCTTCGACAAGGTCCGCGAGCGCGCGTAGCCACCTTCGTCAGAGCACGTAGAGCGCCGCTCCGCAGGGGCGGCGCTTCCGTGTGAGCGCTCGCCGGTACCATGGCGGCACTCCCAGCACCGTAGGTCCGCAGCCCAGCCATGTCCGTCATCGCGGTGGTCGGCGCCCAATGGGGCGACGAGGGGAAGGGCAGGGTCGTGGACTATCTCGCCGATGATGCGGACCTGGTCATCCGCTACGGCGGTGGCAACAACGCCGGGCACACCGTGGTCAACCCACACGGGCGCTTCAAGCTGCACCTGATCCCGTCGGGGATCTTCCATCCGCGGACGCGCAACCTGCTCGGCAACGGCGTGGTGATCAACCCGCCCGCACTGGTCGCCGAGATCCAGAACCTGGCCACCGCGGGCTTCGACGCCGCGAACCTGTTCATCAGCGACCGGGCGCACCTCGTGATGCCGTACCACGTGCTGCTCGACCAGCTCGAGGAGCGCGAGCGAGGGGCGGAGAAGCTCGGGACGACGTCGCGGGGCATCGGCCCGGCCTACGTCGACAAGGTGGCTCGGCGCGGCATCCGCGTGGTGGACCTCATGGAGCCCGATGCGTTCCGGGCGCGCCTCGACGCGGCCCTCGCCAAGGTGAGGCGGCAGGTGGACGCGTGCGTGGCCGCCATCGGCAGCGACGACGAGCTGGAGACGGCCGTCGCCGAGGCCACCGATCCCTCGACCATCTCGGCGTCATACCTCGCCGCGGCCGAGACGCTCAGGGGACACGTGGTGGATGGGCAGTCCATGGTCGACGAGGCGCTCCAGGGGAGTGAGCGGATCCTGCTGGAGGGCCAGCTGGGGACGATGCGCGACATCGACTGGGGCATCTATCCGTATGTGACGAGCTCCTCGCCGATCCCCGGCGGCGCGAGCATCGGAGCGGGGCTCCCGGCAGTGGCGATCGATCAGGTCCTCGGGGTGGCGAAGGCGTACACGACCGCGGTCGGCGCGGGTCCGCTGCCAACCGAGCTCCTGGACGCCGACGGCGAGGCACTCCGCGAGCGCGGCGTCGAGTACGGGACCTCCACCGGCCGTCCGCGGCGCTGCGGCTGGTACGACGCGGTCGCGGTCCACTTCAGCGTGCGCCTGGCGGGCTACTCGTCGATCGCGCTCACCAAGCTGGACGTGCTGGACGGGTTCGAGCGCATCCGGATCGGCGTCGCGTATCGAGACCCGGCCGACGGCCGCGAGTGGACGACGGTGCCGGCGTCGGCATCGGTCTACGAGCGCCTCGAGCCCGTCTACGAGGAGATGCCGGGCTGGAAGGCCGATACCACCGCCTGCCGCTCGTGGGGCGACCTACCGGAGGGCGCGCGGACCTACGTCGAGCGCCTCGAGGCGCTGGCCGGGGTGCCGATCAGCCACGTGAGCGTCGGACCCGAGCGCGCGCAGATGATCGTCCGGACCGACGCGCTCCGCGAACGAGGCGTCGAGTACGGAACCTCCACCGGCCGTCCGCGGCGCTGCGGCTGGTACGACGCGGTCGCGGTGCACTTCAGCGTGCGCCTGGCGGGCTACTCGTCGATCGCGCTCACGAAGCTCGACGTGCTTGACGGGTTCGAGCGCATCCGCATCGGCGTCGCGTACCGGGATCCGCAAGACGGCCGCGAGTGGACGACGGTGCCGGCGTCGGCATCGGTCTATGAGCGGCTCGAGCCGGTGTACGAGGAGCTGCCGGGCTGGAAGGCCGATACGACCGCCTGCCGCTCGTGGGACGACCTCCCCAAGGGCGCGCGGACCTACGTCGAGCGCCTCGAGGCGCTGGCAGGGGTGCCGATCAGCCACGTGAGCGTGGGACCCGAGCGGGCGCAGATGATCGTCCGCGCCGGCAGCTAGCCTCCGGCGCGCAGCAGCTTCCCGATGCCGGGCCGGGAGGCGAGCCGCACGAGCATCCGCAGGATCTGGGGGCGCATGCCGGCGAGGCTCCTCGCGGCGGTGGCGAGCTCCTCCCCCGGGACCGAGGCGAGCGTCTGGAACAGACGGACCAGGGTCGTCTCGTCCACGTGGTCCACCACGGCGAACAACCGGCCGATGGCCGCCGAGTCCGTCCGGACGACTGCGGTTGCGGCGCGGTCGAACTGATGTGTGAAGGCGAGGAGCGACGCGACGCGCGCTGCGAGCTCGTCGTCCTTCTCGGCGTTCGCCCGGCGCAGCACTCGTCGTGCAGCGAGAGACCGGTCCCGACTCGCGTCCTTCGGCCGCGCCACTCGCAGAAACCACTGCCAGTGGTCGGCTGCCGCGGTCCACGCGCGACCCGTCGGACCGCGGCGTCCGGTGCGCTTCGGCTCCGCCGGCACGATGAGGCCCCAGCTCGCGCACTCGGCTTCGACGCGGACTGCGGCTTCTGCTCCTGGTGCGCGACTGCCCTCGACCGGCTCGACTGGCACCACCGCCTGCGCTTTCTCCCGCTCCAGAGCGCGGCGACCGAGCTCGACGACGCGCCGCCGGAGGAGGCCCTGCTGGTACGCATTCACGTCCGCGACGAGGCGCGTGGGTGGGAGCGGGGAGGCGCCGCGGCGCTTCGGATCGCCAGCGTCGTGCCGGTCCTGCGCCCGTTGGCGGTCGCGGGACGCCTCCCGCTGATGGGGTACGCCGTGGAGGCGTGGTACCGGGTCCTCTCCCGCAACCGGCACAGGCTCGGCCGCCTCCTCGGGCTCGATGGGTGCACGTACCGGCTTCTCGGGCGCCACGTCGCACTGGGCTTCCTTGCGGTCGGGGCTGCGTTCCTCGTCGCCGACCGCCTCGGCGTACGGCCGCTCGGCTTCTCGGCCACCATCGTCCTGCTGACGGCGGCGCACTTCGGGTTCGCCGGCTTCGGCCTCCTGTGGCTTGCGTGCGGCGAGGTGCGGCACCGTTCCGTCCTGCGTGCCGCGGTCGCCGGGATCGTGCTGGGGATACCGCTCAGCGCGGTCGCCTTCATCCTCGCCTCCGATCCGCTGAACGCAATCGGTGCGCTGGCCGTCGGCCTGTCCGGCATCGCGGTCGGCATCGCGCTGCTGGCCCGGTCCATCCGCGCGGGGCCGCCCCTCATCGCGATCGCCGGCGTGGCCCTGGTCATCGGCCCGGCCATGGGCATCGCTTGGGCACTGGCGCTGCTGCTCGATCTCAGCTTCATCGGTCTCGACGCGATGGTGAGGACGCACGGTGTGCTGAATGCCGCCGGGTCCTGCGTGGCGGCATACGCGGCGTCGCGCGAGCGATGAAGGTCGTCCTTGCCGGAGGGTCGGGGCTCATCGGCCGTGCGCTCTGCGCCGAGCTCGCCCGGCTGGGGCACGAGCCCGTCGTACTCTCGCGGCGGACGCCCAGGGTGGCATGGGCGGCGCGAACGGTGCGCTGGCATCCGGAGGCCTCGGGACCGTGGGTCGGCGAGCTGCGTGGCGCGGACGCGGTCGTGAACCTGTGCGGCGCGAGCGTTGGCGGCGCGCGGTGGACGAAGCGGCGGAAGCGAACGCTGCGTGACAGCCGCCTGGTCCCGACGCGAGCGCTCGTCCAGGCGATCGCCTCCCTCGCGCCCTCGGAGCGGCCGGGAGTCCTCGTGAACTCCTCGGGGACGGACCAGTACGAGGGAAGAGACGCGTACCCCGCCGGGGAGCACACCGCCCCGGTCGATACGTTCCTCTCCCGCCTCTGCCAGGAGTGGGAAGCCGAGGCTGCAAGGGCGGAGGAGCACGGCGTCCGGGTGGTGCTCGCGCGTACGAGCCCGGTCGTGGCCGAGAATGCGCCGGCCCTGCGGCTACTCGCCCTGCCGTTCCGGCTCTTCATCGGTGGGCCCCTGGGATCAGGCAGGCAGTGGGTCAGCTGGATCGACATGGCGGATGCCGTCGGGATCGTCCTGATGGCGCTGGAGTCGGAGCGAATCCGCGGGCCGATCAACCTCGCGTCGCCCGACCCCCGCAGGCAGCGCGAGGTCGCCGGCGCGATCGCGGCGGTGCTGCGCCGCCCGAGCTGGCTCACGGCGCCGGCATGGCTGCTTCGGCTCGTGCTGGGCGAGCAGGCAGGGCTCATGCTCGGGAGCCGTCGAGTGTGGCCGACCCGGGCGCTCGCCGCCGGCTACAGGTTCGCCCTCCCCCGGCTCGAGGACTCGCTCGCGCAGCGGCTCTGAGCGGTGGAGCAGTGCGCGCCGCCCGTGCGGGGCACCGGGTCGTTGAGCCATCGCGCCGGTATACTTCGCGAAAGCCGCACGACACAGACCCGTGAACCCGATCCGCGCGGTCCACAACTCAGCTACAGACCCGAGCCCGCGACGGCCGATGCCGCCCGCGGGCTCTTTCGTGTGGATGGCCTCGTGACCGTCGAGCCGCCAATCGCGGTCGTCCCGGGCGTCGAGGGCAGGCTGCGACGCGCGTACGGCTTCGAGGAGGTGGCGCTCGTTCCTGGTGCCGTGACCGCGGAGCCGTCCGAGGTGGACCTCGGCACCGAAATCGGTGGGTTCGCCCTGCGCATCCCGTTCCTGGCGGCGGCCATGGACGCCGTCGCTGACGCGGACTTCGCGGTGCGGATGAGCCAGCACGGCGGGCTGGCTTTCGTGAACCTCGAGGGCCTGTACACCCGCTACGAGGATCCATCCGGCGTCATCGGGCGCGTCGCCGCCGCGGAGAGCGGGCAGGCGGCCGCATCGGTCCTGGCCGATGCGTATCGCGAGCCGGTGCGCGACGACCTGATCGCCGCGCTCATCGGCCGCATCAAGGCAGGTGGCGGGCTGGCCGCCGTCGCCACCACCCCGGCCTCCGCCTGGCACCACGCCGAGGTGGCCGCGGCCGCGGGCGCCGACCTCTTCCTCGTCCAGTCGCAGGTGAGCAGCGCCCGCCACATCTCGACGTCCGGCCGGGTCCTGTCGCTCGCCGACCTCACCGGGGCCCTGAAGATGCCGGTCCTCGTCGGCAACACGGTCAGCGGCGAGGCCGCCTACCAGCTCATGCACCAGGGGGCAGCGGCAATCCTCGTCGGCGTCGGGCCCGGGGCCGCGTGCACGACGCGCGAGGTGCTCGGCATCGGCGTCCCGCAGGTGAGCGCGACGCTGGAGGTCGCCGAGGCGCGCGACCGATTCGAGCGCGAGACCGGCCGATACGTCCCGATCGTGACTGACGGCGGCATGAAGACCGGCGGCGACATCGCCAAGGCCATCGCCTCCGGAGCCGACGCCGTCATGCTCGGGTCCCCCTTCGCCGGTGCGCTCGAGGCGCCGGGCCGCGGCTTCAACTGGGGCATGGCGGCGCCGTCGCCCACCCTGCCACGCGGCACGCGCATCAAGGTCGGGGAGCGGCTGCCGCTGGAGCAGATCCTCTTCGGGCCGGCGACCACGAGCCACGGGACGCAGAACCTCGTCGGAGCCCTGCGGCAGTCGATGGCGGCGCTCGGCGCGCGGACCATCCGCGAGATGCACGAGGTGCCGATGGTGATCGCGCCCGCGATCGCGACCGAGGGCAAGTCCTGGCAGCTCGGCGGGCGAGAGTAGAGCCGTGCCCATCGACCGCGACATGGTCCAGCAGTGGCTCGACCGCTACGTCGCGGCGTGGCGTGCGAACGAGGCCCAGCCGATCGCCGACCTCTTCAGCGACGACGCGGTCTACCGCTACCGCCCCTACGCCGACGACGCGCAGGTCATCCGCGGCCGTGACGCGATCGTCGCCGGATGGCTCGACGAGCCGGACGCTCCCGATGCGTGGGACGCGAAGTACGAGCCCTTCGCCGTCGACGGGGACCGCGCGGTCGCGACCGGCTGGAGCCGGTACTACGCCACCATCGACCAGCCGGAGCGGGTCTACTACAACTGCTACCTGCTGCGGTTCGACTCGGGTGCCCGCTGCACCGAGTTCACCGAGTACTACATGGAAGTGCCCGCGGCCGGCGCGTGACCGACGAGGTCCTCAGCCAGCGGCACCTGAACCGCGCGCTCCTCGCTCGCCAGCTCCTCCTCGCGCGCGTCTCACTCCCCATCCCCGAGGCCCTCGAGCGCCTCGCGGGAATCCAGAACCAGTACGCCCCGAATGCCTACATCCGGCTGTGGTCGTGCCTCGAGGGGTTCGAGCGGGAACACCTCACGCGAGCCTACGAGGACGGCAGCGTGGTCCAGGGCACGCTCATGCGCGGCACGATCCACACCGTCTCTGCGCGCGATTACGGTCCCTTCGCGGCGGCGGTCCGGGAGCCGATGCGCGCCTGGGCGCGACGGGCATACCGCACCGAGGACGTCGGCCGCGAGGAGCTCGTCGAGCGCGTTCGACACCTCGCTGCGGGGCCGCGCGATCCGCCGCGCGGAGCTCCACGAGCTCCGGGGCGATGTCCCGAACGCGACCTGGGCGACCATCGACGTCGACGCCGGCCTCCTGCGCGTGCCGCCCTCGGGCACCTGGGAGCGACGCCGGGCGGACGTCTACGCCCTCGCGGAGGACCGCATCGGGCCCGTGGCCGCAGCCGTCAACGGACGAGGCGCTCGCGCACCTGGTGCGCCGCTACCTCGCGGGCTTCGGTCCCGCCGGCCTGCGGGACGTCGCGTCGTTCGCGGGCGTGCCGGTCACGCTGCTCAAGCCGGTCGTGAAGGAGATGGACCTGCGCACGTTCCGGGACGAGGCCGGGGGCGAGCTCCTCGACGTCCCGGACGGCGACGCTGCCGGACCCGGCCACTCCCGCGCCCGTCCGGTTCCTGCCGACCTGGGACGCGACGCTGCTCGTCCACGCGCGGCGAACGCTGGTCCTTCCGGAGCGCTATCGGCCCGATGATCTTCCACACGAAGATGCCGCCCTCCTACCCGACCTTCCTCGTAGACGGACAGGTCGCCGGCACGTGGAAATACGTCGATGGCGCGGTCGCGCACCCGCCGTTCGAGCCGCTGACCCGGGAGGCGGCCGCGGGAGGTGGCGGCGGAGGCCGGCGCTCGGCCGCCTTCCACGGCGGCGCGCTGAATCGTCGACCCGGTGTAACGTCAGCGTACCCGGACCTGTGCGCACTCATGCCCGTCTTGCGTCAACCAGGTTGACAAGATGCGCGGCCGGTCCACACTGCGCCAATGGCCGATCTTCCCGAGATCCGACAGGTCGACGATCCCGCCGCCACGATCGCCACGGTGATCGCGCTGCGCCGCCTGGCCGATCGGCTGGAGCGCGAGGCGGTCGACCGCGCCATCGCACCGGGGTGGACCTGGGCGCAGATCGCGCAGGCGCTGGGCGTCACGCGCCAGGCGGCCCACAAACGACATTCGAGGCGGTCGCACGGCCGCGCCACTGCAGGAGAACACGTGAACCCGCTGGACGCGATGCGCACCATCAAGAAGCTGCTCACCGACGCGGAGGTCGAGGCGCGCGCGATGGGCGAGGCAGAGCCGGGCGCCGAGCACCTGCTCCTCGCGGCGCTGGAGCTGCCCGATGGCACCGCGCGACGCGCATTCGAGCGGCTGGACGTCGACCCGACCCGCCTGCGCTCGGCGATCGTCGACCAGCAGGCGGAGGCGCTCGTCGGCGCTGGGGATCGACGCTGAGCGCGCGAGGTCCCTGAGCGCTCCGAGGCCGCTGGACCCGCCGACGGGCAAGGGGCATCTACCGCTCGGCCGTCTCGGCACAGGAGGCGTTCCAGGCGGCGACGAAGCTCCATGCGCCACAAGGACCGGCGCTTCGAGCTTCACGGCGCGCACGTCGTGGCCGCGGTGGCCGGCATGGAGCACGGGACGGCCGCGCGCATCTTCGACATGCTCGGAATCGATCGAGCCAGCGCTCCCGCGGCCGCGGAGCACGAGCTCGCAGGCCGCCCGTGCTGGAGGTCGAGGCCGATAGACTCGACCGTGAGTTGACGAGATCGGATAGACGCGCCACCAGGAACAGGCGCCGGACCGCGGACGGACGGTGCACGGCGAGCCCGCGAACGCCGGGCACCGCGTCCTCGCGCCGGACGACGCCGAGGTCGAGGCCTATCTCGAGCAGGCCCTCCACGCGCCGCCGCCGCAGCGCGTCGAGACCGAGGCGCCCGAGCAGCCGGACACCGTCGTCGTCCTCGACTTCGGGAGCCAGTTCGCGCAGCTGATCGCCCGACGCGTCCGCGAGCTCAACGTCTACTCCGAGCTGCTGCCGCACGACACGCCGATGGCCGAGCTCGAGCGCCGCGGCGTGAAGGCCGTGATCCTGTCGGGCGGGCCGTCATCGGTCTACGACGCCGATGCGCCGCGCGCCGACCCGGCGCTCTGGTCCGGGCGCATCCCGGTCCTCGGCATCTGCTACGGCCTGCAGCTCATGGCCCACGAGCTGGGCGGCGAGGTCGTGCCGTCGGCCAAGCGCGAGTACGGGCCGGCGACCGTGACCTTGACCGATGCCGACGGGCTCTTCGCCGGCATCGAGCGCGAGCAGCCGGTCTGGATGAGCCACGGCGACTCGATCGTGCGGCCGCCCGAGGGCTTCCGGCCCACGGCGCAGACCGACTCGACCCCGTTCGCCGGCCTGGCCGATCCCGTCGCGCAACCTGTACGGCATCCAGTTCCACCCCGAGGTCGTCCACACGCCGATCGGCCGCGAGGTGCTGCGCAACTTCGTGCGTCGAGATCGCCGGCGTGCGGCCGAACTGGACCGCCGGCGAACCTCGTCGAGACGACGGTCGCCGAGATCCGCGAGCGGGTCGGGGACGGGCCACGTCATCTGCGCGCTGTCCGGCGGCGTCGACTCGGCCGTGGCGGCGACGCTGGTGCATCGCGCCATCGGCGACCAGCTGACCTGCATCTACGTCGACCACGGGCTCATGCGCAAGCGGGAGTCGGAGCTGCTGCGGGTCACCTTCGAGCGGGACCTCGGCATGAAGCTCGTGATGGTCGACGCTCGGGAGCGGTTCCTGGCGCGGCTGGCCGGCGTCGAGGATCCGGAGGAGAAGCGCCGCATCATCGGCGACGAGTTCATCCGGGTCTTCGAGGAGGAGGCGGCGAAGATCGGCCGCATCGACTTCCTGACGCAGGGCACGCTCTACCCCGACGTGATCGAGTCGAAGACGTCGGAGACGAAGACCTCGCAGAAGATCAAGACCCACCACAACGTCGGCGGCCTGCCGTCGGACCTGCGCTTCAAGCTCATCGAGCCGCTGCGCTACCTGTTCAAGGACGAGGTGCGCCGGGTCGGGCTGGAGCTCGGCCTGCCGGACGCGATGGTCTAGCGCCAGCCGTTCCCCGGCCCGGGCCTCGCCATCCGCATCATCGGCGAGGTGACGCGCCGAGCGGCTCGACACGCTGCGCGAGGCCGACTGGATCGTGATCGACGAGATCAAGGCCGCCGGGCTGTATCGGTCCCTGTGGCAGAGCTTCGCCGATCCTCACGCCGGTGCGTTCGGTCGGCGTGATGGGCGACGGGCGGACCTACGCCAACGTGGTCGCGGTGCGCGCGGTGACCAGCGACGACGGCATGACGGCCGACTGGGCGCGCCTGCCGTACGACGTGCTGGCGAAGATCAGCAGCCGCATCGTGAACGAGGTGCCGGGCGTCAACCGCGTCGTCTACGACATCAGCTCGAAGCCGCCCGCCACCATCGAGTGGGAGTGAGCCGCGGGCGATTGCCGGTAGGATGGGGCCGATGTCCAGCTGGTTAGACCGGCTCCTGGAGGAGCTGCAGCGCCGCCAGGAAGAGGCGGACGCGCAGCGCGAGGGCCGACCGCTCCCACCACGTGAGCCCGCCGAGCGCGAGCGCAACGTCACGCCCATCGGCGACGCCCGGCGGCGGACCGGGCGCACCAACGGTGGCGGGCCGGGCCAGGGCGGGTCCGGGGGCGATGGCGGGGGACGCACCTTCCCGCCGGTTGCGAGCGGAATGCCGTGGCGTCGATGGGTCTTCATCACCGTCGCGATTGTTGGCCTCTTCGTGGTGCTCGGGCTGCTCGGCGGCGCCGTCGGCTTCATCACCGACCTCATGTGGTACGACGCGCTTGGTCGCCGCGATGTGCTCACCACGCGCCTGTGGGCGCAGCTCTCGCTCTTCGGCATCGGCTTCCTGGCCATGCTCGTTCCCGCGCTCCTGAGCGCCTGGATCGCCCGCCGCATCGCGCCGCAGGCGCCGGTCCGCCAGCTCGGCAGCATCGAGATGCCGGACGCGTCGCGCCTGATCGCCGTGGCGGTCACGGTCGTGGCGATTCTCCTCGCGCTCGGATCTGGCGCGGCGTGGAGCTCCAACTGGGAGACGGTCCTCCTCTTCCTGAATGGCGAGGACTGGGGCGTGAACGATCCCACGCTGGGCCGTGACATCGGCTTCTACGTCTTCGACCTGCCCGTCCTGCACTTCGTCCAGGGCTGGGCGTTCACCACGCTGATCGTCATCGCGCTCATCACGGCGGGCACCTACGCCGCGCGGGCCCTGCGCTGGCAGTTCCACCTGACGGCACCGGTCCGCGCGCACCTGTCGGTCATCGGCGCGCTGCTGCTGGTGGTCATCGCCGCCGGCTATCAGCTCGACATCGCCGACCTCGCCTACTCGACGCGCGGCATCCAGGGCTCGGTGCAGGCGGCGACCTACACGGACATGAACGCGCAGATGCCGGCGTACGTGATCCTGACGGTCGTCGCCCTCGCCGCGGCCGCGCTCCTGATTCTGAACACCTGGTTCCGGACGCTGTGGCTGCTCGGCGCGGCGGCGGCCGGGTGGTTCCTCCTCTCGATCCTGGTCGGCGGGCTCTACCCGGCCTTCGTGCAGCGCGTGCAGGTGGAGCCGAACGAGCTCGCCGTCGAGCGGCCCTACCTGCGGAATCATCTCGAGGCAACGCGGGCGGCCTTCGACCTCGATGGCGCGGAGGAGCGCCGTTTCACCGGCGAGCAGGCCCTCACCCGAGCGGTCTTCGCGCAGGACCAGGCCACGATCGACAACCTGCGCCTGTGGGACTACCGCCCGCTCCTCACCACGTTCGGGCAGCAGCAGATCCTGCGGCAGTACTACACCTTCCGCGACGTCGACATCGACCGCTACGAGATCGCCGGCGAGCAGCGTCAGATCATGCTGAGCGCCCGCGAGCTGGACATCGATCTCCTTGCAGATCAGGCGCGGACCTGGACGAACGAGAAGCTCGTCTTCACGCACGGCTACGGCATCACCGCGGTGCCGGTGGACGCGGTGACCCCGCAGGGACAGCCCGACTACCTCGTGAGCGGCATCAACCGCGAGCCGCAGCTGCCGGTGACCGAGCCGCGCATCTACTTCGGCGAGGAGACCGACACGTGGGTCGTCACCGGCACCGACACGCAGGAGTTCGACTATCCGCTCGACGATCGGGAGGAGGGCGCCGCCTTCACCACGTGGGGCGGGACGACCGGCGTGGACCTGGGAAATCCGATCGCCCGCGCGCTGTTCGCGCTGCGCTTCGGCGACCTGAACCTGCTCATCAGCGGCCAGCTCACCGAAGACTCGCAGATCCTCTTCCGCCGGGAGATCACTGAGCGCGTGGAGGAGATCGCCCCCTTCCTGGCCCTGCGACCACGACCCATACCTCGTGAGCGCGGACGACGCGCTCGTGTGGGTCTGGGACGCCTACACGCTGACCGATCGCTATCCGAACGCGCAGCCGCTGCTCGAGGGGCGCTTCACCGGCGTCAACTACATGCGGAACAGCGTGAAGGTCGTCGTCGACGCGTATGACGGCACGGTCGACTTCTACATCTCCGACCCGGACGACCCGATCATCAGGGCGTACGCGCGCATCTTCCCCGACCTCTTCAAGCCCATGTCGGAGATGTCCGACGCGCTCGTCGCGCACCTGCGGTACCCCGAGGAGCTGTTCATCGCCCAGAACCAGACCTCGCTCGTGTACCACCTGCCCGCCACCGATGCGGGAGCCGCCACCTTCTACAACCAGGAGGACAGGTGGGCGGTCCCGGAGGACGTCTCGACGGACACGCCGCAGCCGATGGAGCCCTACTACGTGATCATGCGCATCCCGGGCGAGGAGCAGGCCGAGTTCGTCCTCATCCAGCCGCTCGTCGCCGAGAGCCGGCCGAACATGATCGCGTGGTCGGCGGCGCGCATGGACCCGGGGTTCTACGGCGAGCGCATCCTGTTCCGCTTCCCGTCGGACACCACGACCCTCGGTCCGGCGCAGGTCGAGGCGCGCATCAACCAGGACGACACGATCAGCGAGCAGTTCACGCTGTGGTCGAACGCCGGATCGCGGGTCGTTCGCGGCAACCTGCTCGTCCTGCCCATCGGCGACGACGGGCTGATCTACATCGAGCCGATCTTCCTCCAGGCCGAGGGAGCGCCATTCCCCGAGTTCGTGCGCGTGATCATGGTCGACCAGGATGAGGTCGCCTTCGCCGAGACGGTCGAGGAGGGCCTGCGCCAGCTGCTCGGCGAGTCCGAGCCCTCCGAGCCGGAGCCGGTGGACCCGACCGATCCAGGTGGCGAGCCGGGTCCGCTCCCGGAGGACGTGGCGGGCCTCGTGGCCGAGATCGAGCGCCTCTACGACGAGGCGCAGGCCGCGCTCGACGACGGCGATCTCGGGACCTACCAGGAGCGCATCGAGGAGCTCGGGGACGCGCTGGACGCCCTCGCGGAGCTCACCGGAGCGTCGGCCGCCCCAAGCCCCTCCCCCTAGCGCCGATGGAGGTGCTGGTGCTCGGCTCGGGGGCGCGCGAGCACGCCATCGCCTGGCGCCTGGCACGCGATGAGGGGGTGCGACGCGTGCGGATCGCTCCGGGCAACGGCGGCACGTCGGCTGTCGCGGACTCCGTGCCCGACCTTGACATCACCGATCCGCGGAAGGTGGCCCGCCATGCCACGCGCGAGCGCTACGGCCTGGTGGTCATCGGGCCCGAGGGTCCGCTCGCCGCCGGCGTTGCCGACGCCCTCGGTGCCGCCGGGGTTCCGGCCTTCGGCCCGACGCGCGCTGCAGCGAGGCTCGAGACCTCCAAGTCCTTCGCCAAGGAGCAGCTGCGACGCGCGGGGGTGGCCACCGCCGAGGCGCACACCTTCACCGATCCCGACGCAGCGGTGGCGCGCATCCGGGCCAGCGAGCGGCCACCGGTGGTGAAGGCCGATGGCCTCGCGGGCGGCAAGGGGGTCGTCGTCCCAGAGACCCACGAAGAGGCCGAATCGGCGGTCCGGGCCCTGTTCCACGGGGCCGCCCCGGGTGCACGGATCCTGCTTGAGGAACGCCTCACCGGACGCGAGGTGAGCGTCTTCTGTTTGGTGGCCGATGACGCTGTCGTGCCCTTGGCGGCCGCATGCGATTACAAGCGCCTGCGCGACGGCGACGCCGGGCCGAACACCGGCGGGATGGGTGCTTACACCCCCGCGCCGTGGTTCGACCGGCGGGCGCTCGAGGAGCTCGCGGCGAGCGTGTTCGAGCCGATCGCGTGGCGGATGAAGCGCGACGACGCGCCGTATCGCGGCGTGCTCTACGCCGGGATGATGCTCACCGACGACGGGCCACTCGTGATCGAGTTCAACGCGCGCTTCGGCGACCCCGAGACACAGGTGCTCATGCCGACGCTCGACGGCGACCTCGCGTCGGCGCTGCTCGGCACCGCCATCGCCGACCGGAGCCTCATGGAGAGCGCGCTCACCATCAGCGACGCCGCGGCCGTCGGCGTGGTCGTCGCCTCCGAGGGCTATCCCGATGCGCCGCTGACCGGGCGGAGGCTCGATGGCGCGGAGCCCGCCGGGACCGCGGACGACGGAAATCTCGTCGTCTTCCATGCTGCCACGCGGCGGCTGCCCGGCGGTGCGTACGAGTCGACCGGCGGGCGGGTCGTCACCGCGGTCGGTCGGGGACCGTCACTCCGTGACGCGCGCGCCGCGGCGTACCGAGGGGTGGCCGGGATCGCGCTCGAGGGCGGCCAGTTCCGGACCGACATCGCGCAGCGTGAGATGCTTTGAGCGATGCCGACCGTCGCCGTCGTGTGCGGCTCCCGTTCCGACCTTCCGACGCTCAAGGGCTGCTTCGACGTGCTCGACGAGTACGGCATCGGCTGGGAGGCGAGCGTCATCAGCGCGCATCGGCAGGCCGATGCGCTCCATGCGTACGTCACTGAGGCCGAGGCAGCGGGGACGCTGCTGTTCATCGCGGCCGCGGGCCTTGCGGCCCACCTGCCCGGTGTGGTCGCCAGCCTCACCGCGAAGCCGGTGATCGGGATCCCGCTCGACGGCGGCTCGCTCGGCGGAGCCGACGCGCTGTACTCGGTGGTCCAGATGCCGCCCGGCGTGCCGGTCGCGGCCGTGGCGATCGGCTCCGCGGGGGCCAAGAACGCGGCGCATCTCGCGGCGAGGATCCTTGCGCTCGCCGATCCCGCGCTCGCAGAGCGCGTCGCGGCCTTCCGTCGCGACCAGGCATCGAAGGCGGAGCTGCGGATCGACCCGCGAGCCTCGCGGTGATCGAGCGCTACGCCCTCCCCGAGCTGCGCGAGATCTTCGGCGAGCGGCGCAAGCTCGAGCTTTGGCTCCGGATCGAGATCCTCACGCTGGAGGCGCTGCACGAGGCCGGGGTGGTCCCCACCGCCGACTGGGAGCGGATTCGAGCCGCGGCGACGGAGGTGGACCCCGCTCGCGCCACGGAGATCGAGCGCGAGTCCCAGCACGACGTCATCGCGTTCCTGCGCAGCGTCACCGAGGGTCTCGGTCCCGAGGGGCGATGGCTCCACTACGGCCTGACAAGCTCGGACGTCCTCGACACCGCG
Source organism: uncultured Chloroflexia bacterium (assembly GCA_963840205.1). Classification (GTDB taxonomy): domain Bacteria; phylum Chloroflexota; class Limnocylindria; order QHBO01; family QHBO01; genus JACDBZ01. The sequence continues at coordinate 101,531 of CAWIXZ010000010.1, read as the reverse complement.
ACGGCGGTGACCCTGCGTGACGCCGCGACCGTCCTTCTCGCCGAGCTCGCGGCCCTGACCGAGGTGATCCGCCGGCTGGCGCTGGAGCACCGACACACGCCGATGGTCGGGCGCAGCCACGGCATCCATGCCGAGCCGATCACCTTCGGCTTCAAGGTGGCCGGCTGGCTGGCGGAGCTGAGGCGCGACGTGGAACGGCTGGAGCGTGCGCGCGACGCGGTCGCCACGGGCTCGATCTCGGGCGCCGTGGGCACGCACGTGAACGTGAGCGAGGACGTCGAGCGTCACGTCCTCGACGGCCTGGGCCTCGCCGCGGACCCCGCCCCGACCCAGGTGGTCAGCCGCGACCGGCACGCGGAGCTCATCACGTCAATCGCGATCCTGGGCGGGACGCTCGAGCGCATCGCGGTCGAGATCCGCCACCTCCAGCGAACGGAGGTCGCCGAAGCGTTCGAGCCCTTCGGATCCGGCCAGCAGGGGTCGTCCGCCATGCCGCACAAGCGCAACCCGATCCTCGCCGAGCGGGTAACCGGCCTCGCCCGACTGCTCCGCGCGGACGCCATGGTGGCGCTCGAGAACATGGCGCTGTGGCATGAGCGCGACATCAGCCACTCCTCGACCGAGCGGTTCGTCTTCGAGCGCGCGCTCGGAGTCGCGGCCTACGCCACGCGCACCCTGACCGGGGTCCTCGACGGCCTCGAGGTCGATGCCGATCGCATGCGCGCCAACCTCGACTCGACCGGTGGGCTCGTGTACTCCGAGGCGGTGCTGCTCGCCATGATCGCCGGCGGTGCCGAGCGGCAGGCCGCGTACCGGCTGGTCCAGGCGGCCGCGAGACGGGCGTCGGTGGGCGAGATCGGCTTCCGCGACGCACTTGCCGATGAGCCCGCCGTTCGCGAGTGGCTCACCGAGGAGGGGATCGATCAGGCCATGGATCTCGACCATCACCTCGGCGGGATCGACGCCACCTACCGGGCGCTGGGCCTCGACGACGACGGCGCCTAGGGCACTCGGTCGATGCGCCGCTGGCTGACCGATGCGTCGACGGCCGCAGGCCACGTCGCCGACCGACCACTGCTGTGGGTCGCCGGCGGCCTCGCGTGGGCGGCCACCGTTGGCCCAGTCGCGCTGCTCCTCGCGGTCGTGCCCGCGCCGAACGCCTCCGACCTCACCTTCTTCGGGGCTGGCATCTTCGTCGCGGCCATGTGGCCGTGGAACGCCGTCGCGGCCGCCGTCCTCGCGGGCCTCGTCGCTCTGCTTGCTCTCTGGCTTCTTTCGCTGGGAGATGTCGCCGTGCTCGCAGATCGAGACGGGGCGCCGCCCGGCAGTACCGCTCGGGCCTTCGCCGTGACCGTCGTGGCCGCGCTCCCGGTCCTCCTCGTCGCCGCAGGCACCGCGCTCGCGCTCGCGCGCATCGCACCGGCGGAGTTCACGGCGCCGGATACGGCGGATGGCGGGCCGATGCTCCGCACGCTGCTCGGCATCGCGCCACTCCTCGGCGTCCTCCTCGCGACGGTGGTGGCCTCGGGGGCCTACGCGGCGGCGGCGCGGACGCTGATCGTGGATCGGCGCGCATCGCTGGGTGGCGCGCTCTCGGGTGCGATGCCCGCACTGGCTGCCGCGGGGCCGGCGTCAGCGATCCACGCGCTCGCCGCCCCGGTCGCCCGTCTCGCGTATCTGGGCCTCGCGACGCTGATGCTCGGCGTCCTGTGGGCGCCCATCGGCACCCAGCTGGCGAGTGGCGCGGGGTTCGGCGCGGGGCAGGGAGTGCTGCTGGTAGGCTTCGTGGCGATCTGGCTGTGCCTCGTCCTGGGAGGTGGTGCTCTGCACGCGTGGGGATCGCTGTCGTTGATGCGCGTCCTCGCCGTTCGGCCGCCGTCGATCGAGCGGGGTGACGCCCTGAGCAAGGAGACGCCGTCGACGCCGTGACCCCCGACCTGTCCCTGGACACCCAGCTCGACCTGGCGCTGCGCCTCACCGTCGGCCTGGTGCTCGGCGCGATCATCGGCTTCGAGCGCGAGCTCCAACGGCAGCCCGCCGGCTTCCGCACGCACAGCCTGGTGTCGCTGGGCGCGGCGCTCTTCACCATCGTGAGCGCCTTCGGCTTCAGCGGCGACCTCGTCGATCCGACGCGGGTCGCCGCGCAGATCGTGTCCGGCATCGGCTTCATCGGCGCCGGCGCAATCCTCCAGTACCGCGGCAACATCCGCGGGCTCACCACGGCCGCGAGCCTGTGGTCGGTGGCCGCGATCGGCATGGCCGCCGGGGCCGGCCTCTACTCGGTGGCGATCATCGGGACCGTGCTGATCCTGGTGGTGCTCTCGATCCTCGACCGGGTTGAGGCCATCACCCAGCGCCGATTCCGTCTGCCGCCGAAGGACGAGGTGCCGCGTCGTCGCAGGGATGACGCCCAGGACGACGGGATGAGCCGGGACCTCCTCCCGTGACCGTCGCCGCGCCGCACCTCGAGGGGCTGCCACTCATCCACCGCGGCAAGGTGCGCGAGACGTACGAGGTCGACGAGCGCCACCTGCTGCTGGTCGCGAGCGACCGCCTGTCGGCGTTCGACGTCGTCTTCGATCAGCCGATCCCCGACAAGGGGGCCGTCCTCACGCGGCTCTCGAACTGGTGGTTCGACCAGCTCGGCCACCTGGGCCGCAGCCACTTCATCACGGCCGATCCCGCACGCCTGCCGGAGCCCGCGCGCGCCCCGCAGCTCGCCGCGCGGTCGATGCTCGTCCGCCGCGCCGAGCGGGTCGACGCCGAGTGCGTCGTGCGCGGCTATCTCGCCGGCTCAGGCTGGGCCGAGTACGGCCGCCAGGGGACCGTCTGCGGACATCGCCTGCCACCGGGGCTGCTCGAGGCCGACCGGCTTCCCGAGCCGATCTTCACGCCGTCCACGAAGGCGGAGGTGGGGCACGACGAGAACATCACGCGCGACGAGCTCGCCGACCTGGTCGGCGCGGACCTCGCGCGCCAGCTCGAGAAGCGGTCGATCGCGCTGTACGTGGAGGGCGCGCGACGGGCGGAGGCCGTGGGTCTGATCCTGGCCGACACGAAGTTCGAGTTCGGCTGGATCGACGGGGAGCTGGCCGTGATCGACGAGGTGCTCACCCCCGACTCGAGCCGCTTCTGGGACGCGGCGCGCTACGCGCCGGGCTCATCCCCGCCGAGCTTCGACAAGCAGTTCGTCCGCGACTTCGTCGCCGCCTCCGGCTGGAACAAGGAGCCGCCCGCGCCGACCCTTCCCGACGAGGTCATCAGCGGAACCCGCGACCGGTACGTCGCCGCGTACGAGCGGCTCACCGGACGCACATGGGAGGCCGCGTCCTGACCGTGCGGTGGCTCGCGGAGGTGCGCGTCGGGCTGCGGCCCGGGATCGCCGACCCCGAGGGGCAGACCGTCGCGTCGGCGCTCCGCCTCATCGGTCACTCGTCCGTCTCAGAGGTTCGGTCAGGGAAGCTCATGCGCATCGGCTTCGAGGCCGAGGACCGGGCAGCGGCGGAGGCGGCGGTGACAGACATGTGCCGGCGCCTGCTCGCGAACCCGGTGATGGAGGTCGCCACGTGGGAGCTCGAGGCGGAGCCGTCGCCTGCCGAGGTGCCCGGATGACGCTCGTGGCCGCGCGGCCGCGCATCGCGGTCGTCGTCTTCCCCGGGACGTGGAGCGAGCGGGACTTTGTGCACGTCGCCGAGTCGGTGCTGGGCTGGGAGGCGGACCTCGTCTGGCACACGGACACGGACCTCGGGCGGCCCGACGCGGTCGTGCTGCCCGGCGGCTTCGCGCACGGCGACCACCTGCGCACCGGCGCCATTGCCCGCTTCAGCCCGGTGATGCAATCGGTGGCCGACTTCGCCGAGGCCGGTGGACCTGTGATCGGCTCCTGCAACGGGTTCCAGGTGCTCACGGAGGCTGGGCTCCTGCCCGGGGCGTTGCTGCGGAACGACCATCTCGAGTTCCGCTGCGACTGGCAATGGCTCCGCGTCGAGCGTCCGTCATCGTCCCCCGCCTGGCTCAGCGCTCTCGCCGACGGCGAGGTGATCCGACTCCCCATCAGCCACGGCGAGGGGCGCTACGTGGCTGACGGCGCGACGCTCGATGCGCTCGAGACCGGCGGTCGCGTGGTCCTGCGATACGCCGACGAGACCGGTGCCCGGACGGCCGCGGCGAACCCGAACGGCTCGGAGCGCGCGATCGCCGGCATCGTGAACGAGCGGGGCAACGTGCTCGGCCTGATGCCGCATCCGGAGCGCGCCGCGGAGGCCGAGGTGGGCGGCACGGACGGGCTGCGCCTCTTCCGGTCGCTGGAGGCCTGGCTCCGGGAGCAGCCGGCCGCGGTGGAGCGTCGGCTATGATCGGCGCTTAGGCCCCACTGACGGCGGCAGGAGGCGGAACCACCCCATGCACGACGAGCGCGAGCCCGGCTCGGAGCGGCCGGACGGAGCCGATTCGGCTGATCCCCAGAGCCCGGAGCAGGCACCCCCGGCAGCCGACGCCGGCGGAGAGACCGCCACGGGACGAGGCGCCCGCCGCGGCCGATGCCTGGCCCAGCGAGCCCGCCGCGGACACGACCGAGGCGCCAGCCGCCGCCGAGGCCTGGCCGAGCGAGCCTGTTGCCGAAACCACCGAGACGGCCGAGTGGCCCGCGACACCGCGCGACGCGCCGCCGCCACCGAGCGAGGTCGAGGCGTATCCGACGGCAGCCGCCGCGACCGGCGCCGCGTCATCCGCGGCCGCGCACAGCGTGCCGTCGGCCGAGGGCGCCGTCGGAGAGAGCACGCAGTGCCCGCGCTGCGGGACCGAAAACGCGCCCGGGCTGTCCTTCTGCCGAAGCTGCGGCCAGCGCCTCATGGCGGCCGGCGTCTCGACGACCATGGAGCGGCCCGGCGCGCCGGAGGGCTCGATGGCCTGCCCGCGCTGCGGGACCCACAACCGGGCCGGCGTCGCCTTCTGCCAGAACTGCGGCGCGAACCTGCGTGGGGTCGGATCGGGCTACGTGCCGCCCGCGGTGGCAGGCGAGCAGGTCGAGGTCGAGCGGGAGACGGGCCGTCGCGGCGCCGTCCTCGGTCCGGTCGTCCTGCTCATCGGGCTCGTGGGCCTCCTCACGGCATACCTGCTTCCCTTCGCGTATGGATCGGGGTCGCTCTGGGAGCGTGCGAGTGGCGCCGACGGGTATGGCGCGGCCTTCTGGGCGGGTTACCCCGACGTCGGAGCGGCGATCACCGACCAGGCCTACTTCGGCCTCGCGGCGCCCATCCCGCTGCTCGGCGTGCTGCTGGTGGGGCTCGTGATCGCCGGCCTGGTGAAGGCCACGCCCGGCCCGATCCAGACGGTCGGCCTCGCGATCGCCGCGCTGTGGAGCGTGGGACTCGCCGTGCTGTTCGTGCTCGTCGAGCTGCTCGGCAACTGGGACGGCGACCTCGTCGCCCTCCTGCGCGTCCTCACACCCGCCGGGATCATCTTCTTCCTCGCCTCGCTCATCGTCCTCATCGGGACCCTCACGCGGTTCGGGCGCAGCTGAGCCGATGCCGCGGTTCTGCCCCAACTGCGGCACGGAGGTCTACGAGTCCGCCCTCTTCTGCCCGAGCTGCGGGCTGCCGATCGAGCCGCTTCCCGAGGCGGAGCAGGCGGCAACGCCCGATGCCCCGCAGGTCGCCCCCACGGCGCGGACGGAGGCACATCCGGGAGCCGCGGCCGCGGAGGGAAGGCCCTGGACGCCGCCCGGCAGGGAGCCTCCCGCACCGGAGCCCTCCGCGCTCAGCCAGATCAACGTGCCGGTCACGATGCCGGTCACGCTCTCCGCGTGGCTCACCGGCGGCGGCGCCGCGCTCGCGGCCCTTGGCCTCCTCATCGGCCTGTTCAGCCCTCCGATCAACCCGATCGAGATCGTCCTGCTGCTGGCGCTCATCGCCATCGCACTGACCGTCTTCCTGTCGGACAGGGTTCCGGCCATTCCTCACCTGCGGCTGGCGACGCTGGGAGTCCTCCTGGTCGCCTTCGGCGTCGCGCTCGATCGCATCGGCTTCGGCATCCTCGGCTTCGGGGAGCTCCTCCTCTTCCTCGGCACCGGGGCGGGCGCGATCGGGGCGCTCCTGCTCGAGCTCGGCTACGACCAGCCACTGGGTGGGCGCGGCACTCCGGCGTGACCCTGGCGCCGCCGCCGCTCGAACGCCACGGGCTGACTGAGGCCGAATACGAGCTGATCGTCGAGTCCCTCGGCCGCGCCCCGAACGACGTGGAGCTCGGGATGTTCGGCGCGATGTGGTCCGAGCACTGCGCCTACAAGCACTCCCGGCCCCTGCTCCGACGGCTCCCCAGCCGCGGTCCCCGCGTGCTGGTCGGGCCGGGGGAGAACGCGGGTGCGCTCGACATCGGGGACGGCCTGGCCGTCGTCTTCAAGGTCGAGTCGCACAACCACCCGAGCGCGGTCGAGCCATACCAGGGTGCCGCGACCGGCGTCGGCGGCATCATTCGCGACATCTTCACGATGGGCGCCCGGCCGATCGCGCTGCTCAACAGCCTCCGCTTCGGCCCCCTGGAGCCTGACGGCGAGACCGATGCGGACGCGGCCGCCCGCAACCGATACCTGTTCGGGGGAGTCGTGGGCGGGATCGCCGGCTACGGCAACTGCATCGGCATCCCGGACGTCGGCGGCGAGGTCAGCTTCGATCCGTCCTACTCGGGCAACCCGCTGGTGAATGCGATGTGCGTCGGCGTGGCGACGCACGACGAGATCACGCTGGCGCGCGCCGCGGGCCCCGGCAACGTCCTGCTGCTGGTGGGCGCCTCGACCGGCCGAGACGGCATCCAGGGCGCGAGCTTCGCGTCTGCGACGCTGGGCGAGGACCGCGACGAGCGTCGCCCCGCGGTCCAGGTCGGGAACCCGTTCCTCGAGAAGCTCCTCATGGAGGCCTGCCTCCAGCTCGCGCGCCTCGACGCCGTCGTCGCCATGCAGGACCTGGGGGCCGCCGGCCTCACCTGTGCCCTGTCGGAGCTCACCGCGCGCGGCGGCGTGGGCGCCGACGTGGACCTCGACGCGGTGCCACGACGCGAGCCGGGCATGACCCCGTACGAGGTGCTCCTGTCCGAGTCGCAGGAGCGGATGCTCATCGTCGTGCGCGCCGGTCGCGCCGCGGAGGTCCGCGCGGTCTTCGATCGCTACGAGCTGGCCGCGGCCGAGATCGGCACCATCACCGACGAGCCGGTCGTCCGCTGCCGCGCGGGCGGCGAGCTGGTGTGCGAGGTCCCCGGCCGCGCCCTCGTCGACGACGCGCCGGCGTACGAGATCTCCGGGAGCCCGCCGGTCGCGCGCGAGGCGGACCTTGCCGGTCTCGCGGCCGAGGTGCCGACCGAGGAGACCCTCCTCGAGCTGCTCAGCGCGCCGAACGCCCGGGACCGCCGTCCGGTGTGGCGACGCTACGACCACATGAACGGCACCAACACGCTCGTCGGGCCGGGGGCGGGGGACGCCGCGCTTCTTCGAGTGAAGGGCACGAGTTGCGCCCTCGCGCTGGCCATCGACGGCCCCGGGCCGGCGCGCCTGGGTGCGTTGGATCCGTACCTCGCTGGGGCCTCAGCCGTCGTCGAGGGGGCGCTCAACGTCGCATGCGGCGGGGCGACGCCGATCGGCATCACCGACTGCCTGAACTTCGGCTCGCCGGAGACGGAGCTCGGCGCCTGGCAGCTGGAGCGCGCGATCGACGGCATCGCCGACGCCTGCCGGGCCCTCGACCTGCCGGTCGTATCGGGCAACGTGAGCCTCTACAACGAGACGCCGGATGGGCCGATCCTGCCGACGCCGGTCATCGGCACCGTCGGGCTCCTCGACGACCGGTCGCAGGCCCTCGGGATGTCGTGGGGCGAGGGCGACGAGATCTGGCTGCTGGGCGACGACCCCGCTGACGCTGACGCGCTCGCCGCCTCGGAGCTCGCCTGGAGGCGCGGGCATCGCGGTGGGCGCCCCTCGCTCGAGGTGGATGCCGCCGCGAGGCTCGTCGCGCTGATGCCAGTGCTCGCGCGCGACCGGGTCATCTCCTCGGCGCATGACCTGTCGGTGGGTGGGCTGGGGGTTGCTGCGGCCCGAATGGCCATCGCGGCCGGGATCGGCGCGACCATCACGCTCGACTCCACGCTGGCGGGAGCGGCGTTCTTCGGCGAGCGCGCGGGCCGCGTGCTGGTGGGGGTCGCGGCCGTCGATATCGCGCGCCTGCGTGCCGGACTCGATCGGGCGTCCGTGGAGGGTCGCCGGGTGGGGGTCGTGGGCGGTGACAGCCTCGCGGTTGCCATCGGTGCGGACCGGCTCGAGCTGCCGATCGAGCGGCTCTCGAGCGCCTGGCGGACGCCCTTCGCGGCCTAGGCCTCGGGCGCTCCCTCGGTCGCTCGGGTTCGCCGGGGCGCGCGGGGCTTGTCGGTCGCCCGCCGTCGCGCCGCCTTGCCGATGTTCAGCACGCCACCCTGGGCCCGCTCATGGAGCCGATACACCTCGTCGAGCCCGTCGGGCGGCACCTCGGTCTCGTAGAGCGTGCAGAAGATGTCGACGACGTCCGGATCGAACTGCGTGCCGGCGTGGAGGCGCAGCTCGGCCAGCGCCTTCGTGTGGCTGCGTGCCCCCTTGTACGGTCGGTCGTGGACCATGGCGTGGTACGCGTCGGCGACGGCGACGATGCGCGCGCCGAGCGGGATCTCGTTGCCCTTCAGCCCGTGCGGGTAGCCGCCGCCGTTGAAGCGCTCGTGATGGTGGAGGACGACGGGGATCGCGTCGCGCAGGCTGGTCGCCTGCTCCAGGATCACCTGACCGATGCGCGGGTGCTCGCCGATCGCCTGCCACTGCGCGTGGTCGAGCTTGGTGGGCTGGTCGAGCACCTCGTCCGGAATCGCGATCTTGCCGAGGTCGTGGAGCAGCGACGGCGATGCGGATGCGCTCGATCTCCTCGCGCGGAAGCCCCATCTCCAGCGCCATGCCCGTGGCCAGCGACGCGATCATGTCCGATGGTCGGCCACGGTGGTCGGGCTGCGGGGCGAGCACCGACGCCAGCGCCTGCGTCGCCGTGTCGCTCGCCCACTGGCCGATGGCGGTGGCCTGCGCCCGACGCTCGGCCGAGATCGGCGCGCGGCGCACCGGCGCACCCTCGTCGATGTCTCGGAACAGGTAGGTGCGGTTCCGGCCGAGGGCCTTGGCGGCGTACATGGCCGCATCGGCCCGGTCGACGAGCATGTCGATCTGGAGCTCCGAGCCTCGACCGCCGGCGATGCCGATGCTGATCGTGATGCGAATCTCGTGGTCGCCCACGGCGTGCAATGGCTCGTGCATGACGAGGGCTCGCAGCTCCTCGGCGAGGCCGACCGCGTCCTCCGGGCGCGTCTCGGGGAGGATCGAGCATGAACTCCTCGCCGCCGTAGCGGCCGAAGGTGTCGCCGACCCGGATCGAGGTCGACAGGAGCTGCGCGACGCGCCGCAGGACCGCGTCGCCGGTCTTGTGGCCGAAGGTGTCGTTGATCGGCTTGAAGCGGTCGATGTCGATGAAGGCGACGCTCAGCGCGCGGTAGTGGCGCGACGCCTTCTCGATCTCGGTGGCGAGCGTCGCGAGGAGCGTCTCGCGGTTCGGGACGCCGGTCAGGCGGTCGCTCGTGGCGCGCGCCTCGACCTTGACGAACGCGGAGCTCGCCGCGTTGAAGGCGCGGGCCAGCCGGCGCTCGGAGCCGGTGCCCGCCGACGCGCAACGTGACGGGCGCGTCCGCCTCGAGCGTGCGCTCCAGCGCCCCGGCGACGCGGCTCAGGCGGTAGCCCATGAAGGCGGCCGCGACGAGGGCCATGGTCGTGAGGCCGGCGGCCGCCGCGACGGCGAGCATGACGGCCACTGCGGTGCGCTCCTCCGGGAGCACGCGGCTGGCCGCTGCAACGGAGACGGCCACCAGCGCAGCCATCGCGGCCGGTGCCAGAAACCCCAGGGCGCGCATCAGGCTGAGCATCCGATGAAGGATGCGCCGATGCCCCAGCCGAGGCCATGGCCCCTTCGTCACCGATGGATTCGCCGCGGCGCCGTCAAAGGGTCCACGGGGCCAGTGGGGAGAGCGGTGCAGTACTCGGGAGGTACTCCCGGCGCGCGCCGCGAGGGCCGGGCTCGCCGGGTCCTTCGCCTATCATGAGCTCGTGCCGACCCGCCGCCGGACTGCCTGACCGCGACGTGCGAGACCCGATCGGCCTGCCCCACTACTCAGCCGCAGGCCCGCCGCTTGACAGGCCTCACCACCTACGAGCCGCATGGGCCGCGCGAGGAGTGCGGCGTGGTCGGGATCTGGGCGCCGGGGCAGCCGCTCGCGCGGATGGCGTACGTCGGCCTTCACGCGCTCCAGCACCGCGGCCAGGAGTCGGCCGGGATCGCAGTGGCGGACGGCGAGCGGCTCTCGCTCCACAAGCGGCTCGGCCTCGTGAGCAGCGTCTTCGACGAGGAGACCCTCGCGCGCCTCGAGGGCGGCGACGGCGAGGGGCGGCGCCCGGCGCTCGCGACGATCGGCCACACGCGCTACAGCACCACGGGCTCGAACACACTGCCCAACGTCCAGCCGGTGTACGCCCAGAGCGACCTCGGCGAGCTCATGCTCGGCCACAACGGCAACCTCACGAACGCCGGCGCGCTGCGTGACGAGCTTGCCGAGCAGGGGGTCGATTTCGCGACCGGCTCCGACACCGAGGTGCTCGCCAAGCTCATCGCGCACGCCCCCGGCCGGACGTGGGCGCGACGCGTCGAGGAGGCGTTCCGTCGCGCCACCGGAGCCTTCACCTTCACGATGCTCACGCCGGACGCACTCATCGCCGCGCGCGACCCGATCGGGTTCCGGCCGCTGGCGCTCGGCCGCCTTCCCGGCGGCGGCTGGGTGGTGGCGTCGGAGAGCACGGCGCTCGACGCGATCGGCGCGGCCTTCGTCCGCGACGTCGAGGCCGGGGAGGTGCTCACCATCGACGCCGACGGCGTGCATTCCCATCGCTCGCCGATGTCGACCCCGAGCCGCGAGCGGCTGTGCGTCTTCGAGTTCGTCTACCTTGCACGTCCCGACTCGGTCATCGACGGCCGCCTGCTGTACGAGGCGCGGCTCGAGATGGGGCGCCGCCTGGCCGCGGAGCACCCGGCCGATGCGGACCTCGTCATCGCCGTCCCCGACTCGGCCATCCCCGCCGCCATCGGCTACGCGGAGGCGAGCGGCCTCCCGTACCGCGAGGGGCTCATCAAGTCGCGCTACGTCGGGCGGACGTTCATCCAGCCCGCCCAGAGGAGCCGCGACGAGGCGGTGCGGCTGAAGTTCAACCCGCTCCCCGAGCTCCTGGCTCGCAAGCGGGTGGTGGTCGTCGACGACTCGATCGTGCGCGGCACGACGACGGCGCCGATCGTCGCCCTCGTCCGTCGCGCCGGCGCCGCGGAGGTCCACGTCCGGATCCACTCGCCGCAGATGCGTCACCCCTGCTACATGGGCGTCGACACCGGCCGCCGCGAGGAGCTGATCGCCGCGAACAACGACCTCGAGGCGATCCGTCGCGCCATCGGCGCCGACTCGCTCGGCTACCTGTCGAAGGAGGCGATGCTCGAGGCCGTCGGCGGCCGCACCGAGTCGCGCTGCACGGCCTGCTTCGACGGCGTCTACCCCACCGTCGTACCGCTCGAGATCGGCAAGATGGCGATGGAGGTCCGCTGAGCCCGGTGGCGCGCACGTACCGCGAGGCGGGGGTCGACGTCGTTGAGGGCGAGCGCGCGGTCGAGCGTATCGCACGCGCCGCATCGGCCACCAACACCCCGTCCGTCCTCGCCGGCGTGGGCGGTTTCGCGGGCCTCTTCCGGTTCGACCCGGATGCCTATCCCGACCCGGTCCTGGTGAGCAGCACCGACGGCGTGGGTACCAAGCTCAAGGTGGCCCTTGGACTGGGCCGGCATGACACGATCGGCGTGGACCTCGTGAACGCATGCCTGAACGACATCGTCGTCACGGGAGCCGATCCCCTCTTCTTCCTCGACTACCTCGCGGTGGGAGCGCTGCGAGCGGACGTGGTGGAGGAGATCGTGGGAGGCGTGGCCGCGGGCTGCGCGGCCGCCGGCATCCCACTCGTCGGGGGCGAGACCGCGGAGCTGCCCGAGATGCATCGCGACGGCGACTACGAGCTCGCCGGCTTCGTGGTCGGCGTGGCCTCGCGCCCGGACCTGATCGACGGCTCGCGCGTGCGCGCGGGCGACGTCCTCATCGGCCTACCCTCCAGCGGGCTGCACACGAACGGCTACACCCTCGCCAGGAGCGTCCTGCCGCCTGACACCTGGAAGAGCCCGATGCCCGACAACGGCCGCACCATCGGCGACGCGCTCCTCGAGCCGCACCGCTCCTACCTCGACGAGGTGCGCCTCCTGCGCCGCGCGCTGCGGGACCGGGGGAGCGACATCGGCGCCATGGCGCACATCACCGGCGGCGGGTGGGAGGGCAACATCCCGCGCACGCTGCCGGCGGGCCTGGGGGTCGAGGTCGAGACCGGCTCCTGGCCGGTGCCGCGCATCTTCACCCTCATCCAGCAGCGCGGCGACATCGCCGACGAGGAGATGGTCGCCACGTTCAATGTCGGCATCGGCCTCACGGTGGTCGTGGCGGCCGCCGATGCGGACGCGGCCCTCGCGGCGATCGGCGACGCGTGCCGCATCGGTCGCGTGGTCGAGGTTTCCGGGGACGAGCCGCGCGTCCGCTTCACGTGAGGCTCGGGATCCTCGTCTCCGGACGGGGGTCGAACCTGGAGGCGATCCTCCGCGCCCGCCCATCCGGCATCGAGCCGGTCGTCGTCATCAGCAACCGCCCGGCGGTCCGCGCCCTCGACGTCGCCGCGGCGCACGGCATTCCGACCCGGGTGCTGCGACGGGCCGAGTTCGGGGGTGACGCCGCGGCGCGCGACGCTGCGATCGGCCGGGCCCTGGCCGATGCGGGAGTGGAGCTCGCCATCCTGGCCGGCTACGACCAGCTGCTGTCGTCGAGCTACTTCGAGGCCTTCGGCGGCAGGACGATCAACATCCATCCGAGCCTGCTCCCCGCGCACGGGGGCGCCGGCATGCTGGGCCTCGCCGTGCACCGCGCAGTCCTCGCCTCGGGCGACCGCGAAACCGGTGCAACCGTCCACGAGGTCGGCGCCGGAGCTGGATGCGGGCCCGGTCCTGTCACAGGTGCGCGTCCCCGTGCGTCCGGACGACGACGCGGAGACCCTCGCCGCGCGGGTCCTGGAGGCCGAGCACGCACTGCTGGTGGCGACGCTCGAGCGCCTGGCGACCTCTCGCTGAGGGAGTGCTAGCATGACCGGCGGCGCCATTTCGGCGCCCGTTTCACCTCAGCGAGGCCCCTGAATGGACGCGATTCTCGAGCCGATCGGCGAGTTCTGGGAAGGATTCCTGAGCAACCCGGTCGTCCAGCTGGCGACGCAGCTCATCGTGATCTACGTCGTGCTGCTCTGGCTCGGCACCGCCTACTGGGCCTTCCGCGACATGCAGGCGCGCACCGAGAACCCGATCCTCCCGTACTTCGCCGCGGCGCTCATCATCTTCTTCACCCCGCTCCTCTTCCTGTTCGCGGTGGTGCTGTATCTCATCGTCCGGCCCCGTGAGACCCTGGCCGAGGTCTACGAGCGCAGCCTCGCGGAGGAGTCGCTCATCGCCGAGGTCGAGAAGAACGAGCTCTGCCCGGTGTGCCGCGACCGCGTCGACTCCGACTGGCTGGTGTGCCCGAACTGCCGCACGCGGCTCCACCGTGTCTGCCCGTCGTGCAACCGCCTCGCCGAGCCGACCTGGCCCCTGTGCGCCTTCTGCGGGCACGAGTTCGAGCGAGCCCCGGAACGCCGCCCCGCTCGCCAGGCCGCGGCCTCCACTGATCACCCGCCGTCTCCGGTCGGCACGGGGACCTCGGCTGAGGCGACCGCCGAGCGGGCCCGCCTCCGCCGCGCGACCAACAGCTGACCCAGGCACCACCACCGCCCCTCGCCGAAGAGGGGCCGCGCCCGGAGGCGCCGCCTCCACCCCCGGCCGCCCTCGCCCAGACCCGCCTCCCGGGTTGGCCGGGCCCGGTGCTCACGATCGTCGGGTTCGCCCTTGGCGTGAGCGCCTTCGTCACCGGGGAGCTCGCCACCACGGGCATCGTCCGCCCGGAGGCGCGGACGATCCTGGTGGCCCTCGGCGTCGTCGGCGCGGCGCTGCTCTTCGGCGGCCTGGTGTACACGCTCGTCCGCCAGCTACGGCGGCGCCGCGTCCTGCCGCCTGACCGCTACCGCGGTCCCTCCATCGTCCTGCTGCTCGCGTTCGGGATCCTGCTCGCCACCGTGGTCACGCTCCCGTTCACCGCGGACGTCAACGTGATCGTCCTCGGCGAAGGCGAGCCGACGCTGGCCGGCGCGATCGTCCTCATCACCTCGACCCAGGTGGCGCTCCTGCTCGTCACCTGGGCGTTCGTGCTGTGGCCTCGGGCCATCGCCTTCGCGATGCCCCTGCTGGGCAGCGGCCGCCTCCGGGCGCTCCTCGCGGGGATCGGCTGGGGATTCGTGGCCTGGATCGGCGCATCGGTCGTGACCTACGCCATCGTCCTGCTCCTGGAGCAGGTCGGCATCGAGCCCGACCAGCAGGCCGCCGAGCGGGCCATCGGCCGTCTCGAGCCGTGGCTCGTGGTGGTTGCGGTGGTGATCGTGGCTCCGATCGCGGAGGAGGTCTTCTTCCGCGGGGTTGCCTTCAACGCCTGGCTCCGGGAGCGCGGGCGTCGCTTCGCGTACATCGGCTCAGCCGCGCTCTTCGCCGCGATCCACGTGTCCCTCGTCTCGCTGGTGCCGATCTTCCTGCTCGGGCTGGCTCTCGCCTGGGTCTACCGCCGAACCCGGAGCCTGGTCGCCCCCATCGCGATGCACGCGACCTTCAACGCGATCAGCGTCGGACTCGCGCTGCTCATCCGGTACGAGCTCATCCGCCCGCCCGTCTGAATCTCCGGTAATCGCGCGGTAAGCCCGCGATGAGCGGCGGCTGCCAGCCTCACTGGCCGATGACGACGCAGCCGATGCCACCTATTCCCATCCAGATCGCCGACCGACGGCGGAGCCTCGACGTCGGCTGGCGGCTCGAGACCGAGGGCGCGGACGCCTGCACCGACGAGGAGCTGCTCTCGCTTGCGGTCGGCGACGGCGCGCACACGCGACGCGTCGCCCGGCGGCTGGTTGACCGCTTCGGCTCGCTCAGGGAGGTCCTTCGCGCATCTCCGGGGGAGCTGCGGGTCGCGGGGCTGAGCGGTCGCGCCGCGCTCCGCCTCAGCGCGGTGAGCGAGCTCGGCCGTCGCGCCGCCCGGGCATGGCCGACCGATCCCTGGGTCATCCGCAGCCCGGTCGATGCCGCCGAGCCGCTCCTGGACGACATGGCGGCGCTCGAGCGCGAGGAGCTGCGCGTGCTGCTGCTCGATACGAAGAACGTGGTCACCGCGCGGCGCACCGTGTACCAGGGCAACCTGGCCGGGTCCTCGGTTCGCGTCGGTGAGCTCTACCGGGACGCGGTCCGGACGTGCGCCGCGGCCGTGGTGGCGGTGCATAACCATCCATCGGGCGATCCGACGCCATCCGGCGAGGACCTGCGCATCACGGCCGAGCTCGCCGAGGCCGGGCGCCTGCTCGACATCGAGCTACTCGACCACCTGATCATCGGCCGCTCGCGCTGGGTCTCGCTTCGCGCCATCGGGGCGCTGGGTCAGGAGCCCGCGACGACGCGGTAGAGTCCCCCGCGCCCGACGTCCGCCACGTAGAGCTCGCCGTCGGCGCCCTCGCCGAACGAGCTGATCGAGAGCGGCGTCTCGGCGACGATCAGCGGCGCGAGGGCCGTACCGTCCGCCGGTGGCGAGGCGTCCGAGGGAAGGCCGAAGATGAAGCCCGTGCAGTAGTCGCCGAAGAGGTACCAGCCGCGCAGGTCCGGGATGGCCGCTCCGCGGTAGACGTACCCGCCGGTGACGGAGCAGCCGAGGTCGCGCCCGTACTCGGCCAGCGGCAGGGTGAGGCCGTCCGACGAGCAGGCCGGATCGGCGAAGCAGTGGGCGCCCTCCATGACGTTCCATCCCAGGTTCGCCCCGCCCTGCGTCGCCGTGTCGATGCGGTCGACCTCCTCGTACGCGTCCTGGCCGACGTCCGCGATCCAGAGCAGGCCGGCCTCGCGGTCGAAGCTGAAGCGCCACGGGTTGCGAAGCCCGTAGAGGAACACCTCGGGCGCCCCTCCGTCGCCGGACGCGAACGGGTTGTCGTCGGGAATGGTGACCGCGCCCGGCGTCGCGACGTCGAGCCGAAGGATCGAGCCGAGCACCGTTGAGGTGTCCTGCCCGTGCCCCAGGGGGTCGTTCGCCGCCCCGCCGTCGCCGAGGCCGAGGTACAGGTAGCCGTCCGGGCCGAAGGCGAGCTGCCCGCCGTTGTGGTTCGGGAAGGGCTGCTCGACGCGCAGCAGGACCTGCTCGCTCCCGGCGTCCAGTGTCGGCGGCGCGTCCGCCGTCCCGGGCGTTCCCGCCAGCTCCGACACGACCGTGTCGCCACCGGTCTCGCGATCGCTGTAGTGGACGAAGGCGCGCGGGACGTCCGGCCAGTCGGGATGGAGGGCGAGGCCCGAGGAGCCCCTGCTCCCCGCCGCCGACGATCCGGTCGGTGAGGTCCACGACCAGCGCGCTCGCGCCGGTCGCCGGATGCACCGCGATCACGCGGCCGGCGCGCTCGTTCACGAGCAGCCACCCCTCCGGCGTGCCGGCCACGTTGATCGGGGCGTCCAGGCCGTCGACGACGAGCTCGAGGGCGAGCGGCGGGGGCTGGTCGGCGATCGGCGCTGAGGAGGCGGCCGGTGCCGAGGGTGCAGGCTCGGCGGAGTCGGTGGCCGGCGGCGCTGACGAGACCGCCGAGCTCGGGGTGGCATCAGCGGGTGGCGTGCCGCATGCGGCCAGCGCGAGGGCCGCCGCGGCCAGCAGATGGACGTGTCGCCGGCGCATCGCCCCATTGTGGCCGACACCGGTGAGGAGCGCGCCGCGCCGATCCGGATCGAGTAGGGTTTCAGGCAGCGATGACGACGACCAAGCAGAGCCTGCGTCGCGTGGCTCGCGCGCTCCAGGCCCCAGCCGAGCCGAGCCCCTCGGTGGTCGGCACGCGGCGCACCATCGTGATCGAGCGCATCTCACCCGAGTTGGACGGCGGACGGCATCCGGTCAAGCGCGTCGTCGGCGACGTCCTGCTTGTGACCGCGGACATCTTCGCCGACGGCCACGACCTCCTCGACGCCGCGCTCCTGGTCCGCGCGGACGACGAGTCCGCCTGGCGAGAGGCGCCGATGCGCTACGTCGACAACGACCGCTGGTCGGGGCACCTCGAGCTCACCCGCAACCGATGGCACCGCTACGCGATCGAGGCGTGGCGCGACGCGTTCGGCGGCTGGCGCGACGCGCTCGACAAGAAGGTCGCCGCCGGGGTGCGGGTGGCGACCGAGCTCGAGGAGGGACGCCTGCTCCTCGAGGCGGCCCTCCTGCGCGCCGAGTCGGCCGAGGCCGGGCCCGACGCCCGGCTCATCCGATCCGCGCTCGTGGCCGCGACGAAGGCACGCACCGACGCGGCGTCGGTGAAGGCCCTCTCGGCGGATGCGCTGCTCGCCGCGATGCGCCGGCATCCCGGACCGGTCGACGGCGACCCGCTCGGATGAGCTGTCGCTCGTTGTCGATCGGGAGCGCGCGCGATTCGGCGCGTGGTACGAGCTGTTTCCCCGATCCCAGGGCCAGGACCCGAAGGTCCCCGTCCCCACGACCTTCGTCGACGCCGAGTGGCGCCTCCCGGACATCGCGGCGATGGGCTTCGACGTCGTCTACCTGCCGCCCATCCATCCCATCGGCCGCGTCAACCGCAAGGGGCGCAACAACACGCTCGATTCGACCGCGGACGACATCGGCTCGCCGTACGCCATCGGCTCGGCAGACGGAGGCCACGACGCAGTCGCGCCCGAGCTCGGAGGCGTGGAGGAGTTCGTCCATTTCCGCAGGGCGGTCGAACGCCACGGGATGGAGCTCGCGATGGACATCGCCATCCAGGCGGCGCCCGACCACCCGTACGTGAAGGCCCATCCCGAGTGGTTCCGGCACGATCCCGACGGCTCGATCAAGTACGCCGAGAACCCGCCGAAGAAGTACCAGGACATCTACCCGATCTGGTTCTACGCCGACGACCCGGCCGCCCGCGTGGCGCTGTGGCACGAGTGGAAGCGCGTCTTCCGCGTGTGGATCGACCTCGGCGTGAAGATCTTCCGCGTCGACAACCCGCACACCAAGCCGATCCCGTTCTGGGCCTGGCTCATCGCGGAGATCCAGCGCGACCACCCCGAGGTCCTGTTCCTGTCGGAGGCGTTCACGCGGCCGAAGATGATGCAGAAGCTCGCGAAGGTCGGATTCACGCAGAGCTACACGTACTTCACGTGGCGCGAGACCGCGGACGAGCTGCGCGCCTACCTCACCGAGCTCACGCAGTCGGAGATGAGCGAGTACTTTCGTGGGAACCTCTTCGCCAACACCCCCGACATCAACCCGCACCATCTCGACCGCGGCCGCCCCGCCTTCGTGATCCGCAGCGTCCTCGCCGCGACGCTGTCGAGCTCGTATGGCATCTACTCCGGCTGGGAGCTGTGCGAGAACGCTCGGCTGGACGACCGCGAGGAGTACCTCGACAGCGAGAAGTACGAGATCCGCGCACGAGACTGGAACGGGCCGGGCAACATCAAGCTCCTCATCGGCGAGCTCAACCGGCTGCGCCACGAGCGCCCCGCGCTTCGCGGCTACGACAACCTGCGCTTCGAGCCGGTGACGGGCGGGCGGACCCTCTTCTACCGCAAGGCACTGCCGCACGGTGCGGTGGATCCGCTCTCCGGCTTCCCGCGGCGCTGGCGAGACCCGGTCTACGTCGCGGTGAACTGCGACCCCGCCACGTCCGAGCGGGCGATCCTCCATCCCGACCTGCCCGCGATCGGCATCGGCTGGGAGGAGCCGTATCGGCTCACCGACCTGCTCACCGGTCGCTCGACGCGCCAGCGCGGCGCCGACCTGCCGGTCGACCTCGACCCTCGGGGGAATCCGTTCCGCATCTTCACCATCGAGCCGATCGGGCGCTGAGACACCTATGACCGTCAGCCCCGCCCCGCCACGCCCCGAGCACGGCGCGCCGCAGCTCCTGCGCGACGACCCGCGCTGGTACAAGGACGCGATCATCTACCAGCTCCACGTGAAGGCCTTCTTCGACTCCACCAACGACGGGGTCGGGGACTTCCGCGGGCTGACGGAGAAGCTCGACTACATCGCCGAGCTCGGCGTCACCGCGGTGTGGCTGCTGCCGTTCTACCCGTCTCCGCTGCGCGACGACGGCTACGACATCGCCGACTTCACGCGGGTTCACCCCGACTACGGCTCGCTCCGCGAGTTCCGCCGCTTCGTGCGCGAGGCGCACCGGCGCGGCCTGCGCGTGATCACCGAGCTCGTGGTGAACCACACCAGCGACCAGCACCCCTGGTTCATCGACTCGCGCTCGAGCCTGGAGAGCGCGAAGCGCGACTGGTTCGTGTGGAGCGACACCGACCAGCGCTACACCGACGCCCGCATCATCTTCACCGACACCGAGACCTCGAACTGGGCCTGGGACCAGGGCACGCAGCAGTATTACTGGCACCGCTTCTTCAGCCACCAGCCGGACCTGAACTACGACAACCCACGCGTCGTGCGGGCGATCATGCGGGTGATGCGCTTCTGGCTCGACCTGGGCGTCGACGGGCTGCGCCTGGACGCGGTGCCGTACCTCGTCGAGCGCGAGGGGACGAGCTGCGAGAACCTGCCGGAGACGCACGCCGTGCTCCAGCAGCTGCGGGCGGGGATGGACGAGCGGTACACCGGGCCGGATGCTCCTGGCGGAGGCGAACCAGTGGCCGCCCGACGTGCTGCCGTACTTCGGTGACGGCTCCAACGAGTGCCACATGGCGTTCCACTTCCCGCTCATGCCGCGCATCTGGATCGCGCTGCGACGCGAGGATCGCTTCCCGATCGTCGAGATCATGGAGCAGACGCCCGAGATCCCGGAGTCCAGCCAGTGGGCGCTCTTCCTGCGCAACCACGACGAGCTGACGCTCGAGATGGTGACCGATGAGGAGCGCGACTACATGTACAACGAGTACGCGCGCGACGCCCGCATGCGCATCAACGTCGGCATCCGGCGCCGCCTCGCGCCGCTGGTCGACAACAGCCGGCGGCGCCTCGAGCTGCTGAACTCGCTGCTGTTCAGCATGCGGGGGACGCCCGTCATCTACTACGGCGACGAGATCGGGATGGGCGACAACGTGTACCTCGGCGATCGCAACGGGGTGCGAACGCCGATGCAGTGGACCGGCGACCGTAACGCCGGGTTCTCGAAGGCCGACGTGCAGGCCCTCTATGCGCCGGTCGTCGCGGATCCGGTCTACGGCTACCAGGCCGTGAACGTGGAGGCGCAGCAGCGCATCCCCGGCTCGCTCCTCAACTGGATGAAGCGGCTGATTCGCATCCGCCGTGCGCACCCCGTCTTCGGTCGCGGGACGCTCGAGTTCCTGAACCCCGACAACCGCCGCGTGGTGGCCTACCTGCGCGAGCACGAGGGCGTCTCGGTGCTCTGCGTCGCCAACCTCTCCCGCTTCGCGCAGTACGTCGAGCTGGACCTTCGCGCGCTTCGACGGACGCGTGCCGGTCGAGCTGGTCGGGCGCGTCCACTTCCCGCCGATCGGCGAGCTGCCGTACCTGCTGACCCTCGGGCCGCACGACTTCTTCTGGTTCGAGCTCACCCAACCCGGTGGCTGAGGCCTCGGGCTTCACGCCCGAGTGGATCGCCGCGCAGCGCTGGTTCCGCTCGAAGGGGCGTCCGGTCGCGTCCGTCTCCGAGGTCGACAGCGCGCTACTCGGCGCCGGCGCGGCAGCTGACGGTGCTCGAGCTGACGTACGCGGACGGCGGGGAGCCGCACCGCTACCTCGCCCCGACGGTCGAGGGTCGCGAGCCGCGTGACGGCGAGGGCGCGTGGGCGTCGATCGTCATCGCCATCGCGGCCGGGCCGTGCTCGAGGGGTCCCGCGGCCGCTTCCGCGCCACCCGCACCGACGCGCCCTGGACGACCTGCTCGCCGACGACCTGCGCGAACGCCGCCTCGGGCGTCGAGCAGTCCAACACCTCGGTCCGGGTCGGGGACCGGCTCATCCTCAAGGTGTACCGGCTGCTGGAGGACGGGCGAGAACCCCGAGGTCGAGGTGAGCGCCTTCCTGACCGATGCGGGCTTCGCCGACACGCCGGCCCTGGCCGGCGCGATGACCTACGAGGCCGATGGCGCCGCGAGCGCCGCGGCGATGCTCCAGGCGTTCGAGCCCTCCACCGGTGACGCGTGGGCGACGATGCTGCGCGCGCTCGCGCAGGACGCGGACGGCGCGCTCGCGATGGTGGAGCGCATCGGCGACCTGACCGCGCGGATGCACGCCGCGCTCGCCTCACGGCCCGATGATCCCGCATTCCCGGCACGGGCCGCCACCCCCGCCGAGACCGCGGCGTGGCGAGCGTCCGCCGAACGTCAGCTGGCGCAGGCCGTGACCGCGGTGAGCGGCCCACCGCACGACCGGCTCGTCGCGCTGGCCCCCCGGATCACCGCGCGGTTCGCCGACACCTTCGGCTCGGCGACCGGTGAGGCGCGCGTGAGTCGCATCCACGGCGACTATCACCTGGCGCAGCTCCTGACCCGGGCCGACGGAAGCTTCAGCGTCATCGACTTCGAGGGCGAGCCGGCACGTCCGCTGGCGGAGCGCCGGGCAGCCGCCTCACCGCTTCGTGACGTGGCGGGCATGCTCCGCAGCCTCGACTACGCCGCGCGGAGCGCGGAGGCGGGCTCGCCCGCCCCAGGGTTCGCCGCGGAGGCGTGGCTGGCGCGGGCGCGCGCGGCGCTGCTCGATGGGTACGGCGGCATCGCAGCCGACGAGCGGCCGCTCCTCGCGGCATTCGAGCTCGAGAAGGCGTGCTACGAGGTTCGCTACGAGGCCGGCAACCGGCCCGACTGGCTCTGGCTGCCGCTCGCGGCGGTCGAGCGCCTCGCGGGCGGCTGACCGCTGTCGGCGGTCCGCGGCCACGGCCGTGCCCTAGACTGACCGCTCCATGCCGATCGACCGCCGCTCCCTCGTGTCCCGGTGGCGGTGAGGGTCTGGCGCGGCGAGTCGCACCCGCTCGGCGCGACGTGGGACGGCTCCGGGGTCAGTTTCGCGCTCCACAGCGAGCACGCCGAGGCCGTCGACCTGTGCCTCTTCGACGAGGCGGGCGCCGAGCAGCGCATCAGGCTCACGGATCAGACGGACCTCGTCTGGCACTGCTATCTGCCTGACGCGCGGCCCGGGCCAGCGCTACGGCTACCGCGTCCACGGCCCGTACGACCCCAGGGCCGGTCACCGCTTCAACCCCGCCAAGCTGCTCATCGACCCGTACGCGAAGCGCATCGACGGTGCCGTCCAGTGGGACGACTCCCTGTTCGGATATCGCATCGGTTCGGAGGAGGAGGACCTCGAGCCCGACGACCGGGATTCCGCGCCCTTCGTCCCCAAGGGCGTCGTCGTCAACCACGCCTTCGTGTGGGGCGGGGACACCCAGCTCAACACGCCGTTCGACCGCACCCTCATCTACGAGGTCCACGTCAAGGGCTTCACGCAGCTCCATCCCGAGGTTCCGGAGGAGCTGCGCGGCACCTACGCCGGACTGGGATCAGCGGCGGCCATCGGCTACCTCACCGACCTGGGCGTCACGGCGGTCGAGCTGCTCCCGGTCCACCAGCACGTGAACGATCGCGGCCTCGTCGAGCGCGGCCTCTCCAACTACTGGGGCTACAACACCATCGGCTTCTTCGCGCCCGACGTCCGCTACTCGGCGACCGGAGAGCCGGTGAGCGAGTTCAAGACGATGGTGAAGCGACTCCACGACGCCGGGCATCGAGGTCATCCTCGACGTGGTCTACAACCACACCGGCGAGGGCAACCACCTCGGTCCGACGCTCAGCTTCCGCGGCATCGACAACGAATTCGTACTACCGGCTCGGCCCGAGCAGGACCGGCGCTACTACGTCGACTACACCGGCACCGGCAACACGCTCGACGCGACCTC
This sequence comes from uncultured Chloroflexia bacterium, assembly GCA_963840205.1. Taxonomy (GTDB): domain Bacteria; phylum Chloroflexota; class Limnocylindria; order QHBO01; family QHBO01; genus JACDBZ01. The sequence continues at coordinate 78,356 of CAWIXZ010000010.1, read as the reverse complement.
GCCGCGCGTCCTCCAGCTGATCATGGACTCGCTGCGCTACTGGGTCACCGAGATGCACGTCGACGGCTTCCGCTTCGACCTCGCCTCGGCGCTCGCGCGCGAGCTGCACGACGTCGACAAGCTCGGCAGCTTCTTCGACATCATCGGCCAGGACCCGATCATCAGCCGCGTCAAGCTCATCGCCGAGCCGTGGGACGTCGGCCCCGGTGGCTACCAGGTCGGCAACTTCCCGGTCGGCTGGGCGGAGTGGAACGGCAAGTACCGCGACGGCGTGCGCCGCTTCTGGAAGGGCGATCGGCGGCGAAGCGGCGGAGCTGGGGTATCGGCTCAGCGGGTCGTCCGACCTCTACGCGAGCTCTGGTCGCCAGCCTCACGCCAGCATCAACTTCATCACCGCCCACGACGGATTCACGCTCAACGACCTCGTCAGCTACGAGCAGAAGCACAACGAGGCGAACGGCGAGAACAACCAGGACGGCGAGCGCAACAACGAGAGCATGAACTTCGGCGTCGAGGGCGAGCCGACGACGAGGCGGTGATCGAGGCCCGCGAACGCCAGAAGCGGAACCTCCTCGCGACCCTGCTGCTCAGCCAGGGAGTGCCGATGCTGCTCGGCGGAGACGAGATCGGCCGCACGCAGCGCGGCAACAACAACGGCTACGCGCAGGACAACGAGATCAGCTGGTTCGACTGGGACCTCAAGCGACGCGACCGGCAGCTCCTCGAGTTCACCCGCGGCCTCATCCGCCTCTTCCGGCAGCATCCTGTCCTCCGGCGTCGTCGCTTCTTCCAGGGCCGCCAGATCCGCGGGTCGCGGGTCAAGGACATCACCTGGTACGCCCCCGACGGGAGCGAGATGACCGATGCGGCCTGGCAGGCGCCCGGCGTGAGGACCCTCGGGGTGCAGTTCGCGGGCGACGCGATCGACGAGCGCGGCCCACGTGGCGAGCAGATCCTCGACGACACTCTGCTCATCATCCTGAATGCCGACGAGCGTCCGGTCGCCTTCACGCTCCCGAACCACGGCACCGCCCGGCGCTGGGAGCTCGTCTTCGACACCGTGCAGCCCACGCTCGAGGTGGGCGAGCGTCGGGCACGGCGAGCACGACGGCGGTGCGCCGTACCGCGTCGGCGAGCGATCCGTGGTGCTCCTGCGCCGGCTGCCGCGCGTGAAGCGGCGCGACGCCGATTGACCATGCCCGGCAGCGACGCGGGCTCGATCGTCGCTGACGCCTACACCGATGCGTACGGCCGTCGGCAGCTGATCGATCCGGAGGTGCGCGAGGCCGTACGAGTGGCGATGGGGATCGCGAGCGACGCTCCGATCCCCGTCGCGAGCCCGTGGCCATCGCGCCGACGTGGCGACACGCTGCCGACGCCCGGGGAGCTGATCCTCGAGGACGGGACCGAGCTCGGCGCCGTCGAGCGGCTCGCGTCGGACCTCCCCTACGGCTACCACCGGCTGCTCCGTGGCGGCGACGAGCAGCTGCTCCTTGTCGGCCCGGGCCGCTGTCACCTGCCGCCCGGCCTGCGTGAGTGGGGCTGGAGCGTGCAGCTCCCCAGCCTTCGGTCGCGACGCAGCTGGGGCATCGGCGACCTTCGCGACCTGCGGGACCTGGCCGCGTGGACCGCGGAGCAGGGCGGCGGCTTCCTGGCGGTGAGCCCGATCGTCGCGCCGAACCCCGGCCCCGACCCCGACGCCAGCCCGTACTACCCGAGCACGCGCCGCTTCCTCAGCCCCGTGCACCTGTGCGTCGAGGCGGTGCCGGGCGCGGGCGCCCTCGGCGAGCCCGACGCGGCCGGCCGCGAGATGAACCACGACCGTCGGATCGACCGGGGACGTGTCCTGGCGCACAAGCTGGACGCGCTGGAGCGCCTGTGGTCCGGTGGAGCGGTCGATCGCGCCGGCCTCGAGGCCTACCGCCGGGATCGTGGCGTCTCACTCGAACGGTGGGCGACCTTCGTCGTCCTCACCGAGCGATTCGGCCCCGGCTGGCACCGCTGGCCCAGCCAGTATCGGCAGCCGGACGGCCCGGCCGTGGCAGCGTTCGCCTCGGAGTCGCGGGAGCGCATCGGCTTCCACGCGTGGGTCCAGTACCTGCTCGACGCGCAGCTGGCAGAGGCGTCGGCGGCCGTGCGGCGGATCGCCGACGTGCCGGTCGGCGTCGACCCGGGCGGATTCGACGCGTGGGACTGGCAGCACCAGCTCGCGCTTGGCGCGTCGATCGGGGTGCCGCCGGATCGGTTCAGCTCGACCGGCCAGAACTGGGGGATGCCGCCCTTCGCGCCCGACCGGCTGCGGGACGTCGGGCTATCGGCCGTTCATCGAGACCATCCGCGCGCAGCTGCGGCATGCGGGAGGGCTGCGCATGGACCACGTGCTCGGGCTCTTCCGGCTGTGGTGCATGCCGTCCCGGGCGGATCCGGCGCGCGGAGCCTACGTCCGCTACCCGACCGCCGAGCTGCTCGAGATCCTCGCGATCGAGTCCGACCGAGCGGAGGCGGTCGTCATCGGGGAAGACCTCGGGACCGTGCCGCCGGGCGTGCGGCGCGAGCTGAGACGCCGGAGGATGCTGTCGACCCGGCTCGTGCTGTTCGAGCGGTCGTCCGCCCGAGCGATACCCCCGCCAGACGGTCGCCGGCGGTGACGACGCACGACCTGCCGACGATCGCGGGGGCGTGGAGCGGGACCGACCTCGACGACCAGGCGCGGGCGGGCACCACACCGAACGCGGTCGGCCTCGCGCAGCTGCGCGCCAGGCTGGTGCAGGCCTCCGGGCTCCCGGCCGACGCGCCCATCGACGAGGTGGTCGACGCCATCCACCGCCGGCTCGCCCGCTCGCCGAGCATGCTTGTCACCGCCACCCTCGAGGACGCGCTGCGAGTCGAGGAGCGACCGAACATGCCGGGCACCGTGTCCGCGCAGCGCGACAACTGGTCGGTGCCGCTGCCGGAGCCGCTCGAGGAGCTCGTGGCCGACCAGCGTGTGCTGCGCCTGGCGGACGCGCTCCGGCGCTGAGAACTAGCCGGGGCGCAGGATCAGGCCGCTCAGGGGCGGGAGCGAGAGCACGGCCGAGGCCGGCTGCCCGTGCCACGGCGCGTCGGTGGAGGCGACGACGCCCCCCAGGTTCCCGACGTTCGAGCCGCCGTAGTGCTCCGAATCCGAGTTCAGCGCCTCCAGCCAGCGGCCGGCGCGTGGCAGGCCGAGCCGGTAGTCGTGCCGCACCACCGGGGTGAGGTTCAGCACGACCACCGCCACGTCGTCGCCGCCCCATCGGATCCACGCGTACACCGACGACTCCACGTCGGACGCGTCGATCCACGCGAAGCCGCCCGGCTCGTGGTCGGCGGCCCACAGGGCCGGGGCGGAGCCGTAGAGTCGCCCGAGGTCCTCGACGAAGCGAGCGAAGCGCGGCGCGAGCGGGGTCGGCCGCCGCCGCCTCCCAGGGGAGCGCGCGATCGTGGTCCCACTCCTCCCACATCGCGAGCTCGGCGCCCATGAACAGGAGCTTCTTGCCCGGCTGCCCCCACATGTCGACGAGCATCGCGCGGAGGTTGGCGAAGCGCTGCCACTCGTCGCCGGGCATCTTGCGCAGCAGCGAGCCCTTGCCGTGGACGACCTCGTCGTGCGAGAGCGGCAGGACGAACTGCTCCGTGTCCTTGTAGAGCGTCCGGAACGTGATCCGGTCGTGATGGAAACGCCGATGGATCGGCTCGCGGCTGAAGTAGTCGAGCGTGTCGTGCATCCAGCCCATGTCCCACTTGAAGCCGAAGCCCAGGCCGCCGAGGTACGTCGGGCGGGTCACGCCCGGGAACGCCGTCGACTCCTCGGCGATGGTGACGATCCCCGGGAAGAGGCCATAGGCGCGCTCGTTCGTCTCGCGCAGGAATGCGACCGCCTCGAGGTTCTCGCGCCCGCCGTGCACGTTCGGGGTCCACTGGCCGGGCTTGCGGGAGTAGTCGAGGTAGAGCATCGAGGCCACGGCATCGACCCGCAGCCCGTCCACGTGGTAGCGATCGAACCAGAACAGCGCGTTCGCGACGAGGAAGTTCCGTACCTCGGGGCGCCCGAAGTCGAAGATGAGGGTCCCCCAGTCGGGATGCGCGCCGCGCTGCGGATCGGCGTGCTCGTACAGCGCGGTGCCGTCGAACTGGCGCAGGGCGAAGTCATCGGTCGGGAAGTGTGCCGGCACCCAGTCGACGATCACGCCGATCCCGCCGCGGTGGAGCGTGTCGACCATCGCCGCGAAGTCGTCCGGCGAGCCGAAGCGCGCGGTCGGCGCGTAGTAGCCGGTGACCTGGTAGCCCCACGAGCCGTCGAACGGGTGCTCGGCCACGGGCATGAGCTCGACGTGGGTGAAGCCGAAGCGCCGGCAATGCTCGACGAGCTTGTCGGCCGCCTGCCGGTAGCCGAGCCAGCACCCGTCGGCGTTGCGCATCCAGGAGCCGAGGTGGACCTCGTAGGCCGCCATCGGTGACCGATACGGATCGCGCTCGCCACGCCCGCGCATCCAGTCCTCGTCCGACCAGGTGAAGGCCGATGGGTCCCACACGCGGGAGGCGGTCTCCGGGCGGACCTGCATCGCGAAGGCGAGCGGATCGGCCTTGAGGCGCAGCTTGCCGTCGGCGCCGAGGACCTCGTACTTGTACAGCTCGCCGGAGCCGATGCCGGGCACGAACAGCTCCCACACGCCCGCGGCGCCCATCGAGCGCATCGGCATCAGCCGTCCGTCCCAGCGGTCGAAGTCGCCTGCGATGCGGACCGAGCGCGCGTTCGGCGCCCAGACCGCGAAGCTCACCCCGCTCTCGCCCTCGTGCGTGCGCGGGTGCGCGCCGAGCACGTCGTACAGGCGCTCGTGGGTCCCCTCGCGGATGAGGTGCAGGTCCATCTCGCCCAGCGTCGGCCCGAACCGATACGGATCGTCGCGCTCCCAGGTGTTGCCGTCCGGGAACGTGAGGCGCAGGCGGTAGCGCGGGGTGCCGGGCTCGGTGTCACTCGCGACGACCGCGGCCCACAGCCCGTCGCCGATCGGCTCCATCGGCACCGCCCGTCCACCCTCGAGCAGGACCGATGCTCCGGTCGCGTCGGGGTGAAAGGTCCGCACGACCACGCCACTGCCGGCAGCGTGCGCCCCGAGGATCGCGTGCGGGTCGTGGTGCTCGCCGCGGACGAGGCGCGCGACCTCGTCGGCCGGGGGTGCGTGCTGCACGGTCGTCATCGGCCTAACGATATCCCTCGCTCACGAGCGGAGCGTCATGGCGTGGTCGGGCCGCAGCAGGAACGGCGGCAGGTACGCCGGGAGGTTCGAGAACGGCAGGACGTCGGGATGCAGCTCGATCCCGAGCGCGCTCGCCATGAACGCCCGCCGCGCCTGGATGCGCGCCCAGGCATCCGGGAAGCGGCCGGCGAACTCGTCGCGCAGCGACGCGTCGGCGAGCGCGATGCCGTCCTCGATGTTCGTCGTGAAGTACGTCCGTGCCGGTCGCCGGGATGATGTCGACCTGGAACGCCATGCCGGAGCGCAGCTCGATGCGTCGAGCCCGGCCGCGATCGGCGAGTTCACCCACTCGTCGAGATGGAGCTGGTGGCCCGGGTTGAGGAAGATCCCGAAGAACGGGTCGCCCAGGTGGCGATCGACGATCTCGTGCAGCGCGCCGCCGGTCTGGCCGATGCGGATCGCGCCGTACCACTCGGCGATCGCCGCGAAGTACGGGCCGACGAGCCGATCGACGTAGTCGCGGATCGGCTCCGGCAGCTCGTCGGCGTCCTCGACGACGAAGCCCGCCCGGCAGGTGAGCGCGCCCCAGATGCCGAAGGCGATCGTGAACCGGTCGCCGCGCTCGATCGGCCGGTCGCCGGGGCTGAGCAGCCCGAACGTCGCGCGCGGCCCCGCGGTCAGCATGAGGTGGCACGACAGCGGCCATGCCGTTCCACTCGAGCAGCGCGAACGGCCTCGCGCTCCGTCATCCCGGGCCGCAGGCCGCGGAGGAGGCGCCGGACGCCCTGCGACGTGTGGCAGCTCGCCCACTCGAACGCCGCGAGCTGCTCGACCTCGTTGATGATGCGCAGGCCGTCGGCGGCGTCGATGAGCAGGTCCGTCGCGTTCTCGACCGCCCCGGTTCCGCCCGACGATGTCGCGCAGCGCGTCGACGAGGTACGCCGGCAGGTCGCTCATCGCCGGGCGGTCGCGTAGGTCTTCCAGCCGACGACGCCGACCCGGCTGCCCGCCCGATGCCCTCGTCGCCCAGGATCTCGGCCAGCGGCCGCGACCGGTCGCGCGGCTGGCTCGGCAGGCTGAAGTCCTGGAAGAGGTGCCGCCGCATCGGCAGCGGTGCCGCGCCGGCCATCCCGTAGCACTCGTTGCCGACGAGGATGGCCGGATCGCCGTCCGGCCCGACGACCAGGAGCGCCTCCTCGAAGCGCGGGTCGAAGCCCGTCAGGTACGACGAGGTTGGCGCTGTGCTCGCGGTCGGCGTAGACGACCAGCCGGTCGTAGCCGCGCTCGTCGGCGCGCTCGCGCAGCCGCTCGAGGCGGGCGGCGTACGTCGCCGGCGGGAATCTCCGGCATGGCGTCGGGCATCCCGAAGTCGGGCAGCTCGACCTCGGCCAGGCCGTGGCGGTGCGTCATCGGCGCATCATCCCCCGTCCGGCGCCGACGGCGTGAAGTACGCGGGCTCGGACGCGCCGCGCTCGATGATCGCGAAGCGGTTCGCCTCGACCGCCAGCCACGGGCCGACCTCGCCGTCCGGCCACTGGACGCGGACCTCGGCGCGCTCCGCCGATCCGAGGCCGAAGTGGATCCAGCCCAGCTGCCCGCCGGCATGGCCGCCACCGACGGTCAGCTCGCGGCGCGATGATCCGGTCGCCGACGCGGACCTCGACCCAGGCGCCGATGGCGTCGCGGTTCGCCCCTGGCTGGTCCAGCCGCAGCGCGATCCAGTGGCCCATCGGCTCGGGGGCCGCCGCCGTCCCCGAGCCCACGTTGCGCCACAGCCCGACGTTCTCGCGCCGGTTGACGACGACCAGGTCGAGCATGCCGTCGAGGTTGAGGTCGGCGACGGCCGCGCCGCGCGCGCGGTCGAAGCTCAGCGAGCCCGGCCGCCTCGGCGCTCTCGACGAACGTGCCGTCCGGCTGGCCGAGCAGCAGGTTGCTCGGGTCCTCGCGCGGCGTAGTCGGTCATCGCCTCGACGTTGCCCTTGGAGACGAACAGGTCGATGAACGCCGTCGTTGTTGACGTCCTCGAACTCGGCGTGCCAGGCCGTCGACGGGAGCGTCGTCGTCGCCGGCGAACGGTCGGTGGGCGGTCGCGCCCGCGCTCGAGCGCGATGTCCTCGTACGTCGGCCGGTCGGGGCCGTCGGCCAGCGTCTGGAGCTTGTTGTCGCGCCTGGCTGGTCAGGTAGACCTCCGGGATAGCCGTCGCCGGTCAGGTCGTGGCTGGCGATGCCCATGCCCGAGACGCGCAGCCGTCTCCCAGCCGTCGTCGTGCGGTGTAGAGGCGCGGCGGCCGCGCCGGCCTCGATCGCGCCACAGCTGCTCCTCGCCGTCGCGGTAGTAGTGGCGGTCGTTGGAGACCCGCAGGTCGCGCCGCCCGGACCGATCCCAGTCGCTGAACAGCATCGACAGCGCGCACCAGCCGGGCGCGAGGGCGATCGGCGGCGCGTAGCCGTCGCCGGCCGCATCCGGGCGGACGAGCTGGTTGTCGTGCGCACTCGAAGGTCGGCCTGCCCGTCCTCGTCGAGCGACGAGGTAGTTGCCGAAGGCGAGCGTCGGCAGCGCCGCGTCGCCCTCCCACGTGGCGCTGAACGCCGTCGTCCACGCGTCGCCCCCGTCGAAGCCCAGCGCCTCGTTGGCCCGCTCGAACCGGCAGTCGCCGAGGCCGCGCAGGAGCACGTCCTCGCCGACGCGCAGCACGACCAGGTCCGTGTCGGCCGTCGCCGTCGATGTCGAGCGGGTACGCGCCGGTCACGTCGGTCAGGTCGGTCGACGGGGTCGGGCTGGGCCGTGAACGCGCAGCGCGCCGCCGATCGGGCTCTCGTTGCGGAACAGCGCCGCGGGCTCGGCGCCGCCGGCGAGGTACAGGTCCGGCATGGCGTCGCCGTCGCAGTCGAAGGCGGCCACGCCGCCGCCGACGAAGAAGGTGAACTCGCCGTCGTAGCGGTGCGTCGATGCCGGCCGCGGCGCGCCTCCTCGACGAAGCGCGGCGGGTCGAGGGCCGCGGCGGGGCCCTGGCGCGACCGAGCCGAGACGCCCCGGCGCGAGGACCGCCGCCAGGAGCGACCGACGCCGAGCAGGACGACGGCCGCGGCCAGCGCGACCAGGGCTGCACGCCTTCGCCGTCCGCCGGCCGGCGATGCATTCGTTCTGGCGATCCCGCGAATTGTAGGCGGCGCTCTTGACCGCGACCCGAGGCGTCCGCCGACTATGACCGTCCGCCCGCCGCGCTCCGGCGGGGTTCGGTCGAGCAGGGGGCCTTTCCGAGGAGGCCGTTCCGAGATGGTCTGGGGTCGATCCGGTGAGTCCGGCCGGCGTCGGCCGGTGGCGCGTGGCGTGCCGTTGTCCTCGCCGGGCTCATGGCGTCCAGCGCTGCGCTGGTCGGCTGCGAAGCCGCCCTCCCGTACGTCGTCGACGGCTGCGACGCGCGACGACCTCGGCGGCCGGTCCGTCGCCCGCGTCTGGGACGAGCAGCTCCTCGCGCTCATCCGCCAGGTCGTGCCGGCGCCGACGTGCACGCGCGGAACCTGTTCCACCTGTCGGTCGGCGATGTGGGACGCGTGGGCCGCCTACGACGCCGACGGCCGACGGCTACCTCGTCGACGAGAAGGCGGAGGCGAGCGACGTGGACGGCCGCGCGCGAGGCGGCGATCAGCTACGCCGCCTACCGGTGTCCTGCACGCGCTACGGTACGCGTCATCGCCGACCTGGCGACGCGCCACGGAGGAGCTCGATGCGACGATGGCCAGCCTCTGCTATCGGCCCGACTTCACCGACGACCGATGGCGACTCGCCGGCGGCGCTCGGCAACCGGATCGCGGCCGCGGTGATCGAGTACGGGCGCGGCGACGGCGCGCTCGAGGACGAGCGCTACTCGACGACCCGCCTATGCCTCCGTCAACGAGCCGCTCGATCGTCGCCGAGCCCGGCACCATCATGGCCGACCCGAACCGCTGGCAGCCGCTCGCCCTCGAGGAGCAGATCTCCCAGAACGGCCTGCCGATCCCCGGGCAGGTCCAGACCTTCATCGGCCCGCACTGGGGCCACGTCACGTCGTTCGCCCTGCCGGCCTCGGAGACCGGGCACGCCGATCGACCCGGGCCCGCCGCCGCGCCTCGGCGACGCCGCGACGGACGCCGACTTCAAGGCAGGCGGCGGTCGAGGTCATCCGCCGCAGCAGCGAGCTCGACGCCACGCGACGGCGTGACCATCGACATCGGCCCCGGCGCGCTCGGCGGCAACACCCTTGGCGCCAACGACGGCGACGGTCACGACCGTCAACCCGGCCACGGGCCAGCCGTACGCGCCGAACGAGGTGCTGCGCGGCCGACTTCGCGCGGGTCCTGGCCGAGTACTGGGCCGACGGGCCGAAGTCCGAGACGCCGCCGGGCCACTGGAACGTGATCGCCAACGAGGTCTCCGACACGCCCGGCTTCGAGCTGCGGATCGGCGGCGAGGGCCCGGAGGTCGATCGCCTCGAGTGGGACGTCAAGCTGTACCTCGCGCTCAACGGCGCCGTCCACGACGCGGCGATCGCGGCGTGGGGCGTGAAGGGCTTCTACGACTCGGCGCGGCCGATCTCGATGATCCGCTACATGGGCGGCCAGGGCCAGTCGAGCGACCCGGCGGGCCCGTCCTACACCCCGACGGGCTGCCGCTCGTGCCCGGCCTGGTCGAGGTCGTCACGCGCACGAGTCGAGCGCGCCGGGCGAGCGGCACGAGCGACCTCGGCGACCACGTCGGGCGAGATCGCCGATCCGGGCCTGGCGTGGCTTCCCCGAGGACCCCGAGGCCGACACGAGCGGCGTCGGCTGGATCCGCGCGGTCGACTGGGTGCCCTACCAGCGCTCGACGTTCGTGACGCCGGCGTTCGCGGGCTACGTGTCGGGCCACAGCACCTTCAGCCGGGCCGCGGCCGAGGTGCTGACCGCGTTCACCGGCAGCGAGTACTTCCCGGGCGGAGTGCACGAGTGGACCGTCCCGGCCGGCGAGCTGCTCCACGAGGAAGGGCCCGACGAGCGACGTGACGCTCCAGTGGGCGACCTACTACGACGCGGCCGACCAGGCCGGGCATCTCGCGGCTGTTCATGGGCATCCACATCCCGCCCGACGACTTCGAGGGACGGCGAGATCGGCGCGAGCTGCGGCCTGCGACGCGTGGGCGCTGGCGCTGCGCTACTTCGACGGCTCCGCGCCGGAGCTGACCGCCGCTCCGCCGGCGGCGAAGATCCGCTCGATCACGCGCAGGTTCGCGACCGCGTCCCGAGGCGGCGACCGGCGTCGGCCCGCCGTCGAGGATCGCGGCCGCGAAGCGCTCGGCCTCGACCGTGTACGGGATCGGCGGCCGCGAAGGTGAAGACCTCGCGGTCCGGCGCGACCGGTGGGTCGCCGCCGGCGAGACAGCGTGATCTCGGTCGGGCGGTCGGGCGGGATGTTGAAGGGGATGCCGACCGTGATCCGCCCGTCGCGTGCCGTAGGATGTGGACCGCTGGTCGTCCTCGGCGCGCGTCGAGCACGTGAACGACGCCACCCCGGCGTCGAACTCGAGGATGCCCGCTCGTCACGACGTCGGTCCCGCTCGCCGGATCGCGGGCGATCGCCGCCGCGACGCGGATCGGCTCCGTCCCGAACAGCATCCGCGACAGGTTCACGCAGTAGCAGCCGATGTCGTAGAGCGCGCCGCCGCCGACGTCGGCGATGTTGCGGATGTTCGCGGGATCGTCGTTGTAGTACGAGAACCAGCTCTGCACCGCCACGAGCGTCACCGATGCGCCCGCCGTCCGACCAGCTCGCGCACCGCCACCCACGACGGGTGGAGGCGGTACATGAAGGCCTCCATGAGGCGGACGCCCGCCCGATCGGCGGCGTCGATCATGCGCTCCGCGTCGGTGGCGGTCAGCGCGAGCGGCTTCTCGCACAGGACGTGCTTGCCCGCCTCGACGGCGGCGATCGTCCAGGCCGCGTGCAGGTGGTTGGGAAGCGGCACGTAGACGGCGTCCACGTCGGGGTCCGCCAGGAGCGCCTCGTACGAGCCGTGGGCAGTTCGGGATCCCGAGCTCCGCCGCCGCGCGGCCGGCGAGCGCGGCATCGCGCGAGGCGATGGCGACCACGTCGCAGCGCTCGGCCCTCTGGATGCCCGGGATGACCTTGCGCATTCCGATGGCCGCGGTCGACATGACACCCCAGCGCAGACGCCGCATCTTCACCTCTGTGTATTGACATGCATCGCCGCGGTGTACGAGTCTAGGGCGACCAATCCTGCCGTGCGGCTGGCCACCATCCGCGCAGCGCTACTTTTGGGTACGGCGCAGCGGGATGCCTGAGCGGAGGAGCACTTCATGTCCAATCGGAGGATCGCGGCGGCCCTGGGCACCATTGCCCTTGTGCTGGCCGCGTGCACCGGCACCGGGACGGCATCGGAGCCGGCCGGGTCGGCGGCTGCGGGAGGGGGCGACTGCACCGTCGGCGTCTCCTGGAACAACTACCAGGAAGAGCGCTGGGCGCTCCGCGATGAGCCGGCCATCCAGGCCGCGCTCGACGAGGTCGGCGCGTCGTACATCTCTGCCGACGCGGGTTCGTCCGAGGAGCAGCAGGCGACCGATGTCGAGAACCTGCTCTCGCAGGGTGCGAACGTCATCATCATCCTGGCCCAGAACACCGAGACCATCCTCCCGTCAGTGGAGGCCGCGACCAGCCAGGGCGTGCCGGTCATCGGCTACGACCGGCTGATCGAGGATCCCGAGGCCCTGTACATCAGCTTCGACAACGTCGCCGTTGGTCGAATGCAGGCCGAAGCCATCCTGGAGGTCGTCTCCGAGGGCAACTTCGTGATCATCAAGGGCAACGGCGCGGATGCGAACTCGGACTTCCTGCGCGACGGCTACACCGAGGCTGGCATCCCGCCGGTCGGTGAGAACAGCGACACGATCACGATCGTGGGCGAAACCTACACCGACAATTGGGACCCGGCGCTCGCACAGACCGAGATGGAGCAGTTCCTGACCGAGAACAACAACGAGGTCGACGCGGTGCTGTCCGAGAACGACGGCATGGCGGGCGGCGTCGTGGCTGCGCTCGAGGCCCAGGGGCTCGCCGGTGAGATTCCGGTGTCCGGCCAGGATGGCGATCTCGCCGCCCTGAACCGGGTGGCCCTCGGTACCCAGACGGTCGACGTCTGGAAGGATGCTCGAGAGCTGGGTCGGGCGGCCGGTGAGGCCGCGGTGGCCCTGTGTGAGAACCCGGACCTCAGCGCGCTGTCCGGCACGGAGGCGTTCGACAGCCCTGGCGGCAACTCGCTGACCTCGATCCTGCTCGAGCCGATCCCGATCACCCAGGACAACCTGGACATCGTGCTCGACGCGGACTGGATCGACGAGGAGACGCTCTGCCAGGGCGTGGAGTCCGGCACTGTCGACGTCTGTCCGTAACGGGTAGGCCTGACCTCCCGTAGTACTGACGCCCTGCGTCGCGGTCGATCCGCGGCGCAGGGCGCTTTGACGTTCGTGGTCGAAGAGGGATGACGATTGTCCGCGCCTGACCTGTCGACGTTCCTGCGATCGGGTCCGCTCAGCGCGTGAGCGACGTGCTCACGGCAGTCCCGAGGCAGCTACGGGCATTGCTCCGCACGGCGGAGATCGATACCCGGCTCTTCGGCATGATCGCCGGCCTGGCGGTCATCTGGCTCGGCTTCGACCTCATCTCCGGCGGGGACTTCCTCACCCCTCGCAACCTGTGGAACCTGTCGGTCCAGAGCGCCTCGATCGGCATCATGGCGACCGGCATGGTGCTCATCATCGTGTCGCGCAACATCGACCTCTCGGTGGGGGCGCTCCTCGGCTTCCTGGGCTACACGATGGCCATGGTCCAGATCGTCTGGATCCCGATTGGGCTCGGGCTCGGGCTCGAGCAGCCCTACACCTGGATCATCACGGTCGCCATCGGGCTCGTGCTCGGCGCCATCGCGGGCGGGCTGCAGGGGTTCGTCGTCGCCTATGGCGGAGTCCCCTCGTTCATCGTGACCCTCGGCGGCCTGCTCGTCTGGCGCGGGCTGATCTTCTCCTACGCCCAGGGGCAGACCATGGCGCCCCTGGACACGACGTTCCGCCTGCTGGGGGGCGGGCCGTCCGGATCCATTGGCGAGTGGCCGAGCTGGATCGTCGGCATCATCGCGTGCGTCGTCATCATCGTCGGGCTGTACCTGTCGGGACGCCGGCGGCAGCGATACGGCTTCCAGCGGCGCCCGCTGTGGGCCGAGATCGCCATCGGCGCGGTGCTGTGCGCGGCCGTCCTCGGCGCCGTCTGGGTGACCAACAGCTATCCGTGGCCGGAGGCGCTGGCGGCGCAGTACGCCGAGGAGAACGGGATCCCGGTGCCGCCCGGCGGCCTGGTGATCCCGACGGGCATCGCGATCCCCGTCCTCATCATGATCGGCGTCACGATCGTGATGAGCTACCTCGCCACGCGCCGACGCTTCGGGCGAAACGTCTTCGCGATGGGAGGCAACCCCGAGGCGGCCAGGCTGGCCGGCATCAACACCCGGCGGACGATCGTCTACACCTTCGGCCTGATGGGCATCCTGTGCGCCATCAGCGCGGCCGTCCAGACGGCGCGCCTCAACGCGGCCGTGACCGGGCTCGGCGTCCAGAACGAGCTCGACGTGATCTCCGCGGCGGTCATCGGCGGCACCTCGTTCGCCGGAGGTATCGGTACCATCGCCGGCGCGGTGCTGGGTGCGGTGGTCATGCAGTCGCTCCGCTCCGGCATGCTGCTGCTGCGGGTCGATTCGCCCACGCAGGACATCGTCGTAGGGCTGGTGCTCGTCGTCGCCGTTGGCCTCGACGCACTGCTGCGGCGTCGGACCGCCTGAGACATGGAGGCTGGAGGATGACCGCCACCGACTCACCCACCGCCGCAACGACGGCCGGAGCCCGCGCCCCGCTGGTCGAGATGCGCGACATCAGGGTCGCGTTCGGCGGCGTCCATGCGGTCGACGGGGTTCAGATCGACCTCAATCCGGGTGAGGTCGTCGGCATCGTCGGCGGCAACGGCGCCGGGAAGTCCACGCTGATGAAGGTCCTCTCCGGCGCGCAGCCCGCGGACTCCGGCGAGATCAGGGTCGAGGGGCGGCCAGTCTCGATCAGGAATCCGGGAGAGGCGAGGGCGTACGGGATCGAGTGCATCTACCAGAACCTCGCGCTCGCCGACAACCTGGACGCGCCGTCGAACGTCTTCCTCGGCCGTGAGCTCGTGGACGCCGTCGGGTCGCTCAACGACTCGGCGATGGAGTCCGCAACGCGGAGCGTCATGCAGCGCCTCAACCCACGCTTCCGTAACTTCAAGACGCCGGTGATGTCGCTCTCGGGTGGCCAGCGCCAGTCGGTCGCGATCGGCCGCGCCGTGCACTTCAATGCGCGGATCCTGATCATGGACGAGCCCACCGCGGCGCTGGGCCCGGCCGAGACTGCGCAGGTGCGCGACCTCGTCAAGCAGCTGAAGGACGAGGGTCTCGGGATCTTCATGGTCAGCCACGACATCCACGATGTTCTCGACCTCTCCGACCGAATCAGCGTGATGTACCACGGTCGAATCGTCGATACGGTCGAGAAGGGAAAGGTCACCACGGACGACGTCCTCGCGATGATCATCCTCGGCAAGAAGCCCGAGGAGGCATCGAGCGAGGAGCTCGCCGAGCTCCAGATCTCCTCTTCCCCGGCGTCCTGACTACATCCGCGGGAAGAGCGGCGCCAGGGCAGGGTAGAGCGACCGATACACCGCATGCGCCCCGGCATAGGCCGATGCGTCCGGGCCCGGGGCCGCAGCCGCCGTTGCGCTGACGAGCGCGTCGGTCGCGCCATCCACGTCGCCGTACCAGCCGGCGCCCACCGCGGCCAGCAGGCCGGCGCCGTACGCGGCACCGTCGGCCGTGCCGACCGTGGCGATCTCCGCGCCGAGCACGTCGGCGAGGATCTGCCGCCACACGGCGCTCGTCGTGCCGCCGCCCGAGGCGCGGATCTGGGTCGGGGCGGGCATGCCGGCCTCGAGCATCAGGTCGAGCCCGTCGCGCAGGCCGAACGCCACGCCCTCGAGCACCGCACGGGCCATGTGGCGCCGATCGTGGCCCAGGGTCAGGCCCACGAAGGCGCCGCGTGCGAGCGGGTCGGGGTACGGGCTGCGCTCCCCGCTGAGGTAGGGCAGGAAGTAGAGCCCGCCGCTGCCCGCGGGCGCCTCGCCGGCGGCCGCCACCAGGTCGGCGAACTCTTCTCCGGGCGCCAGTGCGTCGCGGAACCAGCGCAGGCTACCGGCCGCGGAGAGCATCACCGACATCATGTGCCACCGCTCGGGCACCGCGTGGCAGAAGGCATGGACCCGCCCGCGCGGCTCGTACAGGGGGCGATCCGTCGCGCCGAAGACGACGCCGGACGTCCCGAGCGACAGCGCCATCGTGCCCGGTCGCACGGCCCCGACGCCGACGGCGTTGGCCGACTGGTCGCCCCCGCCGGCGACCACCGGCGTGCCGGCACGCAGCCCCGTGGCCGTCGCGGCGTCGGCGCTGACCACGCCGGTGACCTCCGGCCCCTCTGAGGTCGGCGGGAGCCAGTCCGGGTCGATCTCGAGCGCGGCGACGATCTCGGGCGACCAGGCCCGGGCGGCCAGGTCGAACAGCAGCGTGCCCGCCGCATCGGCCTTGTCCATGGCGTAGTCGCCGGTGAGTCGCAGCCGGACGTAGTCCTTCGGCAGGAGCACGTGGGCGACCCGTCCCCAGACCTCAGGCTCGTGCTCGCGCACCCACAGCAGCTTCGGGGCGGTGAAGCCGGTGAGCGCGTCGTTGCCCGTGACCCGGATCAGCCGCTCGGCGCCCACGAGCTCGCCGGATGGCGTCGCACTCGGCCGCCGTGCGCTGGTCGTTCCAGAGGATGGCCGGACGGAGGACCTCCCCGTCCGCGTCGAGCAGGACGAGGCCGTGCATCTGCCCGGTGAGGCCGATCGCGACGACCTCGTCACCGGTGACGCCGGTCGAGGCCAGGACCGACCCGATGGCGTCCCGCGCGCCGTCCCACCACTGCCGCGGGTGCTGCTCGCTCCAGAGCGGATGGGGCGTGCTGAAGTCGTACTCGGAGGTGCCGATCCCGCGCACCGCGCCGGACTCGTCGATGAGGATCGCCTTGGTCGCCGTCGTCGACACGTCGAGGCCAAGCACGTGACCCATCGGTCAGCGTTCGGGCCGGTCCGCGGCCCAGATCTCCTGGTTCACGAGGTTCTCGAGCAGCTCCTGCCGGCCCGAGACCGGTCGTGGGTCGATGGCGCCCGCCGCGACCCGCTCCTCGAGTGCGGCGAGCGAGGCGCCATCGGACAGGATCGACGTCCCGAGCTCGGAGCTCCAGCCGGCGTACCTCGCGTCGCGCCGTGTCCCGCAGCGTTCGCCGCTCGACCATCTCGGCGGCGACCAGCAGGGCGCGGGCCAGCGTGTCCATGCCGCCGATGTGGGCGTGGAACAGGTCGGCCCGATCCAGGCTCTGGCGACGCAGCTTCGTGTCGAAGTTGAAGCCGCCGGTCGTGAAGCCGCCCGCCAGCAGGATCTCGTGCAGCGCCAGGGCGAGCTCCTCCACGGAGTTCGGGAACTGGTCGGTGTCCCAGCCGTTCTGGTAGTCGCCGCGGTTGACGTCGACGCTGCCGAAGATGCCAAGCGCGATGGCCGTGGCCACCTCGTGATGGAAGCTGTGCCCGGCCAGGGTTGCGTGGTTGGCCTCGATGTTCACGCGGTACTCGCCCTCCAGGCCGTGGCGGACGAGGAAGCCGTGCACCGTGGCGGAGTCGTAGTCGTACTGGTGCTTCGTCGGCTCCTGCGGCTTTGGCTCGATGCAGCAGAGTGCCCTCGAAGCCGATCTTGTGCTTGTGCTCCGCGACGAGGGTCAGGAACCGAGCGAGCTGCGCCGTCTCACGCGAGATGTCGGTGTTCAGCAGGGTCTCGTATCCCTCGCGCCCGCCCCACAGGACGTAGTTCACGCCGCCGAGGCGCTGGGTCGCCTCGAGCATCACCTTGACCTGGGCCGCCGCGTAGGCGAATACCTCGGGATCCGGGTTCGTCGCCGCCCCGGCCGCATAGCGTGGGTGGCTGAACAGGTTGGCGGTGCCCCACAGCAGCCTTGCCCCGGTGCGCGCCATGTGCCGCTCGATGTCCTCGAGCACTGCGTCCAGGTTGGACCTCGACTCGGCGAACGTGCGGCCTTCGGGGGCGACGTCGTGATCGTGGAAGCAGAAGAACGGGGCGCCGAGCTTCTCGATGAACTCGAATGCCGCATCGAGCTTGGCTCGAGCGGCGCGCATCGGGTCGTCAGAAGCCTGAAGCCAGGGTCGGTCGAACGTTCCCGCGCCGAACACGTCGGAGCCCGCCCAGTTGAAGGAGTGCCAGAGGCAGACCGCGATGCGGAGGTGGTCCGCCATCCGGGTCCCGAGGACGAGCCTGTCCGGCTCGTACACCTTGAAGGTCAGCGGCTCGCTGGACGCGAGCCCGCCGAACTCGATTCGGTCCGGCACCTCTGAGAAGAAGCCAGCCACGCCCATCCTCCTCGCGCTCGACGCGCGCTCCTCACCCATGCCGCCAACGGCCGGATCGGGTCGATCGTACCCCGGCGTGACCGGTGTGCCGTGGTCGGGAGGGGCCACGTCCGGGGTCCGCGCAGGCACACAATGGCCACAGCGCCGCGCGTCCGTCCCCACCGGCCACGGGCCAGCGACCCCACGACACATCACGCGAGGGACCTTGGGACTTCTCGACGGCCTGCTCGGCCTCCTCAGCCACGACGTCGGCATCGACCTTGGGACGGCGAACACGCTCGTCGCCGTGCGCAACCGCGGCATCGTCATCAGCGAGCCGTCGGTCGTCGCTCTCGACGCCCGGACGAAGCGGGTGATCGCCATCGGTGCCGAGGCGAAGCGAATGGAGGGCAGGACGCCGGCCGACATCACCGTGATCCGGCCGCTGCGCGACGGGGTCATCAGCGACTTCGACGTCACCGAGGCGATGATCCGCCACTTCATCCGCGAGCTTCACGACCGATACGCCCGCATCCCGCGCCCGCGGGTCATCATCGGCATCCCGTCGGGGGTCACTGAAGTCGAGAAGCGCGCCGTGCGCGATGCCACCTTCAACGCGGGCGCCCGCTGGGCGAGGCTGATCGAGGAGCCGATGGCGGCCGCGATCGGCGCCGGGCTGCCGGTGATGGAGCCGTCGGGCAGCCTGGTCGTCGACATCGGCGGCGGGACGACGGAGGTCGCCGTCATCAGCCTCGGGGGCGTCGTGGTGTCGCGCAGCATCCGCATCGGCGGCGACGAGATGGACGGGGACGTGGTGGCGTTCGCGCGACGGCAGTACAACCTGCTCATCGGGGAGCGTACCGCGGAGGAGATCAAGATCTCCAGCGGGTCCGCCTACCCCGGCGAGCGCGCGGACCGGACCGTCACCCTCCGCGGACGCGACCTCCTCACCGGGCTGCCGCGCAGCGTGGAGGTGGGCGGCGACCAGGTGCGCGAAGCGCTGGAGCCCTCGATCGCGCAGATCATGGACGCGATCAAGGAGACGATCGAGGAGACGCCGCCCGAGCTCGTCGCCGACCTCATGGACCAGGGTCTCGTGCTCGCGGGTGGCGGCGCGCTGCTCCCCGGCCTTGATCGCCGCGTGGCCGAGGCGACCCAGATGCCGGTCCATGTCGCGGACGATCCGCTCACCTGCGTCGTCCGTGGCGCCACGCGTGCCCTCGAGGACCTCGACACGTACGGCCGGGTGCTGGTGAGCGAGCAGCTCACCCGCCCGCCGCGCTGAGCGCGATGTATCCCGGGCGCCGCCGCGACCGCCGAGCGCCGTCGAGCGCCGTCCTCCTGTTCGCGGCGCTCGTGGTCGCGAGCCTCGTCATGCTGCTGACAAGCTCCACGGAGCCGGTCCGGACGCTGCAGCGGACGGCGGGGGGGATCCTCGATCCGGCACGGGAGGCGATCGGTTCCGTCGGCCAGACCGCCGCCGACGCGTTCGGGGCAATCGGCGACATCGGGACGCTGCGCGCCGAGAACGAGGAGCTGCGGACGCAGCTCGCGGGCGCCGAGCAGCGCGTCGCCGAGCTCACCGAGGCGGCGCGCGAGAATGAGGAGCTGCGCGGGCTGCTCGGGATCACGCGTGCCCTCGACATGGAGCTGCTGCCCGCACGGATCACCGGCCGGGAGCCGTCGAACCTTGTGGCGGAGGCGAGCGTGGACGCGGGCAGCGACGACGGCGTCCGCGTCGGGATGCCGGTCCTCGGCAACGCGGACGGCGCGGCCGCGCTCGTCGGCACAGTCGTGGAAGTCACCGCGGGCACCTCGCGCGTGCGATTCATCGTCGACGCGCGATCGGTGGTGATCGCGCTGGACCAGGCGAGCCGCGCGCTCGGTGAGCTCCACGGGCAGGCCGGCGGCCAGCTCGTGCTCGCGAACGTCCCGGTCACCGAGCGGCTCGCGATCGGCGACGCGGTGGTCACAGGAAGCATCTCGGTGGCCGACGACTCGAGCCGGTATCCGTCCGGCCTCCTCATCGGCCGCATCCAGGCGGTGGAACCGGACTCGAACGCCGTCACCCAGACGGGCTACGTGCGCCCGTCGCTCGATCCTTCGGAGCTCGAGCGGGTGCTCATCGTGCTCGACTTCGAGCAGGGCTGAGCCCAGGCGGGGTCGCTGGCGCGGTGCGTCCAGGCACCGCCCCATCGGTCCGGGTTCGTGCGCGGACGATCGCGCCATAGGCCATCGGCACCCTCGCCCGTAGGGTTTGAGGCGAGCCGCCTGCGCCGTTGCAGGTGGTGCTCATGCCCTTCGACACCGCTCAGGAGCCGATTCATTGCCCGTCCGCCTTCGCGCCGCCCTCAGTGCCGGCATCATCGTCGCCGCCTCGATCCTCGCCACCGCCACCACCGTCACGCCGGTCGCGGCCGCGGGTGAGAAGGTCGCGATCATCGTCGGCCCCGTCGGCGGTATGACCAACGGCTACCGCAACGCGGCGGACGGCGTGGCGAACGCGGCGGTGGCGGCAGGCGCCACGGTCGCGGCCGTGTACTCGCCGAATGCGACGTGGGCAAACGTTCAGGCCGCCGTGAACGGCGCCAACGTCATCGTCTACTTCGGGCATGGGAACGGCTTCCCGAACCCGTACGGCGAGCACCGAGCTCACGGACCGCACGAACGGCTGGGGCCTCAACCGCACGACCACCAACGGCGACGGCGACAACTGGTCGACGACGCTGGTGTACTGCGGCGAGAAGGCGCTCCTGGGCACCCTGACCGGCAGCGACGGTGCCGTTCAGCGCACCTACTGCGCCGGCGGCGGCATCTCGCCCGCCCCGGGCTTCACGATGATCTACGCACAGGCCCACTACACCGGTGGCTGGGGCGAGCGCTACTCGCCGTCCGATCCGCTCACGACCCTGGACGAGGCGCAGCAGCGGGTCCGAAACTACAGCTATCCCGTGCTGGCGCTCGGCGCCCGGGGCTACTTCGCGACCGGCCTCGGCGACGCCGACGAGATCCTGACCCGCGTCCTGACCCAGCCGAACAGCACCATGGGCCAGATCTTCTTCCAGGGCGGTGGCTTCAGCCAGAGCGCCCTGATGGCCATCTCGCACGCCGACATCCCCGGCGCCGAGGTCTGGGTCCAGGAGACCGTCGCGGGCTCGATGCACTTCGGCCAGCCCGACTACTGGTACGCCTTCGCCGGCAACCCGAACGCGCACGCCGACGACCGGCGGCACCGCCCCGCCGCCGCTCCCGTTCAGCGACATCGCCGGCTCGGCCTTCATCGCGGACATCGCGTGGGTCGCGGCACAGGGCATCACGCTCGGCTGTGGCAACGGGCAGTACTGCCCGGCGCAGAACGTGACCCGCGGGCAGATGGCGAGCTTCATCGGCCGGGCCCTGTCGCTCCCGGCCGCCGGCACCGACTACTTCCCCGATGACGCCGGCTCCGTCCACGAGGCCGACATCAACCGCCTCGCGGCAGCCGGGATCTCGAACGGCTGCGGCGCAGGCCTCTACTGCCCGGGCGCGGCCGTGACCCGCGATCAGATGGCGAGCTTCCTGGCGCGAGCCCTGGCCCTGGGAGCCTCCGGGACGGACTACTTCGCCGACGATGCCGGCAGCATCCACGAGGCCGACATCAACCGCCTCGCGGCGGCCGGCGTCACGAACGGCTGCCAGCCCGGCTACTACTGCCCGGCCAACCCGGTGACGCGCGAGCAGATGGCGGCCTTCCTCCATCGCGCGATCGGGGACTAGGACCGCGGGCTCAACCGTACTATTCCGCACTGCACCAATCGACCCTAGGGTGGGGTCGATGCGCACTCCCACGTACCGCTCCCTCGCGATTGCCCTTGCCCTGCTCACCCTGATCGGCGGCGCCGGGCGTGGCCGCCACCGAGCCGCCCTCCGACCCGCCGCCGTCCGTCGAGCCCGAAGCCGGCAGCCCGCCGACCGTGCACGCCGAGATGCTCGCCGAGCACGAGGGCGACACGCTCGACCTCGCCGCCGGGCGAGAAGCCGGAGCCGATGAGCCCCTCGGCCGCGGGGATCGCCGCCGACGGGAGCGTGAGCGCGCTGCCGAACGGGCTGCGCCGCGAGGTGTTCGGCTACCTGCCGTACTGGTTGCTCACCAGCCCGAGCCTGCCGAGCCTGCGCTACGACCGTGTGTCGACGATCGCCTACTTCAGCGTCGGCGTGCTGCCTGACGGGACGCTCAACATGGACCCCGGGAGCACGGGCTGGGGCGGCTGGACCTCGTCGCCCATGACCGGCGTGATCACGAGGGCGCACCAGCACGGCGTCCGGGTCGTCCTGACCGTGACGATGATGGCGTGGAACGGCGACTACAGCGCGATGTCGGGCATGCTGAACGATCCGGCGAAGCGCGCGACCCTGGCGGGCCAGATCGCGGACGCGGTGGCGTTCCGCAACGCGGACGGCGTGAACCTCGACTTCGAGCCGATGCCGAACTCGCTCGAGTCGCAGTACACGACCTTCGTCCGCGAGGTGAAGGCAGACGCTCCTCGCCTGGGGCACCGGGTCGTACCTGACCGTCGCCGACGACCGGTGGTGCCGCATCGTGGGACGAGGGCTACGACCTCGCCGGCCTGACGGCCTCCGGCGCCGCGGACGCGATCATGGTCATGGCCTACGACTTCAACTGGTCGCGGATCGGCCCGGGCCGGCGGCGTCGCGCCGATCGACAGCCCGTACATCGCTCGACGTCCGCGAGGCGATGCGCGACTTACCAGCGCAAGGTGCCGGCCTCGAAGCTGATCTGGGGCGTGCCGTACTACGGGCGCGCCTGGACGACGACCACGGCGCGACCAGAACAGCCCGACCTGCGCCTCCGACCGGCGAGTGCCGCGCGGCGACCTGGGCGCCGCGCTACGTCGACGCGCTCGAGGCGATCGCCGCGCACGGTCGCCGGTGGGACGCCACGGGCCAGGTGCCCTGGTACACGTACTGGAGCGACACCTACGCCGCCCAGGTGCAGGGCTACTACGACGACGTCCAGTCGCTCGACGCGAAGTACGAGATGGTGAACGCCAACCAGCTCGCCGGGATCGGCATCTGGCACCTGCTGATGGACGGCACGCGGACCGACCTGTGGGGCGTGATCTCGCGCCGCTTCGTCGACCTGCCGTTCACGGACATGAGCGGCTCGCCGTTCGTGTACGACATCATCTGGCTGGCCGAGGTCGGCATCAGCAACGGATGCGGATCCGGCCAGTTCTGCCCCGTCAGCGCGGTCTCGCGCGAGCAGATGGCGAGCTTCCTGGCGCGCGCGCTGGGCCTGCCCGCGGCGACCACCGACTACTTCGCCGATGACGCCGGCAGCGTCCACGAGGCGGACATCAACCGCGTCGCGCAGGCCGGCATCACGCTCGGCTGCGCCGACGGGCTGTACTGCCCGAGCGCGCCGGTGGCCCGCGACCAGATGGCGAGCTTCCTCGCCCGCGCGCTGGCCCTGCCGGCTCCGGCGGGCGACCACTTCTGGGACGACGCCGGGAGCGTGCACGAGGCCGACATCAACCGCGTGGCCGAGGCCGGCATCACGCTGCGGCTGCGCGTCCGGCCAGTACTGCCCGGGAAGCTTCGTGACCCGCGAGCAGATGGCCGCCTTCCTCCACCGAGCGCTCGCCCCCTGAGCTCAGCTGGAGCTCAGCCTCGCACCGATCGGACCCCCCGCGTCGAACCATCGGCCCATCGTCCGATGGAGCCCGCGCGCATACGGTGAGGCGGTCACTTCACACCGCTGGGGGATCCCCTGTTGCCAGTCGGCACCACACACCGCTTCCGTACCACCATCCTCGGCGCGATCGTCCTCGCGTCGGCACTGCTCCCGCTCGCGGCCGCTCCGGCCGCCGCCACCGGCGGGGATTCGATGGTCTCCGTCGTGAACCGCTACCGTTCCGACGCCGGCCTCGGGCCTGTCGCCCTCCACGGGCGTCGTCGACGCGCTCGCCTCGGAGCGCAGCGACCAGGTCGCCGCCGCGCAGCAGATCGGCCACGACTTCGAGGCGCTCAAGGTTCGGTTCGCGCAGCTCGGCATCTGCTGGCAGGCATTCGGCGAGATCGTCCTGCGCGCCGGGCAGGTCGACTACGAGGCCTTCATCCTGCGGTGGTACAACTCGCCGGATCACAACGCCCAGATGCTCGGATCGGCCTACACCCACGTCGGCGGCAGCTGGACGCAGGGGACCGACGGGCGCCATCTACGCGGTGATGATCTTCGTGAAGCTGTGCGGCGAGTCGCCCGCCTCCCTGGCAGCCGAGCGTCACCTTCTACGACACCGTCGGCTCTCCGTTCCTGGCGGACATCGAGTGGCTCGCGGCGGCCGGCATCTCGAACGGCTGCGGCGGCGGCGCCTTCTGCCCGAGCTCGCCCGTCTCGAGGGAGCAGATGGCGAGCTTCCTCAGGCGTGCGCTCGGCCTCCCAGCGGCCGGCACCGACTACTTCTGGGACGACGGCGCGAGCGCCCACCAGGACGACATCAACCGCGTGGCGCAGGCCGGGATCGCCAACGGCTGCGGAGAGGGAGCGTTCTGCCCGGGGAACATCGTGAGCCGCGAGCAGATGGCGAGCTTCCTCGTCGCGCGCCCTTGGCCTGCCGGCCCCGAGCAGCGACTACTTCTGGGACGACAGCGGCAGCGTCCACGAGGACGCCATCAACCGCCTGGCGGAGGCCGGCATCACGACCGGCTGCGCCGGTGGCCAGTACTGCCCGTCGTCCGGCGTGACCCGCGAGCAGATGGCGGCCTTCCTGCACCGCGCCTTCGACTGACCCATTGATCGACCGCGGCTGCCGGTAGAATCGGCAGCCACATGACCACCATCACGCCGGGCGGCGCAACCGCCCCTGTACTGGGCAACGAGCAGATGGGCGCGTCCCGAACCAGCTGCGCCCGGTGAAGATCGTCCCGGACTACCTCAAGTTCGCGGAGGGGTCGGTCCTCATCCGCGTCGGCGACACCCGCGTCATCTGCGCGGCGACCATCGAGGACCGCGTTCCCGGCTGGATGCGCGGCAAGGGCCGCGGCTGGGTCACCGCCGAGTACAGCATGCTGCCCCGGGCCGGCACCGAGCGGAGCCAGCGCGAGGCGGCCCGCGGGTCGATCGGCGGCCGAACGCACGAGATCCAGCGCCTCATCGGCCGCTCGCTGCGGGGCGTCATCGACATGAGCCGGCTCGGCGAGCGCACGATCACGCTCGACTGCGACGTCATCCAGGCCGACGGCGGCACGCGCACCGCGAGCATCACCGGCGCCTACGTCGCGCTCGCGCGGGCACTCAACAAGTTCGGCATGGGTCAGCTCGTCACCGGCCAGGTCGCCGCGGTGAGCGTCGGGATCGTGAACGGCATCGCGCACCTCGACCTCGACTACTCCGAGGACTCGACCGCCGAGGTCGACTTCAACGTCGTGATGACCGACGACGACCGGCTCATCGAGGTGCAGGGCACCGCGGAGCACGGCGCGTTCACGCGGCCGCAGATGGACGCGATGATCGACCTCGGAGCTGCCGGCATCCGCCAGCTCTTCGCCATCCAGCGGGCTGCCATCGAGGCGCCGCCGGGCGAGTGAGGCGCCTGCTCCTCGCCACCACCAACCCCGGCAAGCAGCGCGAGTTCCGTCGCCTCCTGTCGACCCTCCCGGCCGAGGTCGTCACGCCGGACGACATCGGCCTGGCCCTCGACGTCGAGGAGCCCTTCGACACGTACGTCGAGAACGCCATCGCCAAGGCCGATGCGTACGCGCGCGCCTCCGGCCTGCTCACCCTGGCCGACGACTCCGGCCTCGAGGTGGCCGCCCTGGACGGCGGCCCCGGTGTCCGCACGAGCCGCTGGGGCCAGCGCGACGGCCGCGACGCGGACCGAATGATCGAGGTGGTGGCCGGCGCCCGGGACCGCGGCGCCCGGATGGTGTGCGCCCTCGCCGTCGGGGTTCCCTCCGCTGACGGCTCCGCTCCGCGGATCGAGGTCTTCGAGGGCGTGATCGACGGCTCGATCGCCCGCGAGCGGCGCGGGAGCGGCGGCTTCGGCTACGACCCCGTCTTCGAGCTCCCGAGCGGCCAGACGACCGCCGAGCTGCCCGAGGGCGAGAAGGATCGCATCAGCCACCGCGGCCGTGCCGTTGCCGCGGCCACGCCCCGGCTCATGGAGCTGCTCCAGCCGGCATAGCCCATCGGTCCCGGGCCATTTGGCGACATTCGTCCGGTCGAACAAAGCGTTCGCGAACCGTACGGTGGCGGTACCTCGCGGAGGGCAAGCACGCGTGTGTGTCCTCCGCACCGCACCGCACCGGAGTCCTCAGCCATCGTGTCCCGAGCCGCAGCCAGCCTCCTCGCGCTCCTCGTCCTCGTGAGCGCCGCCGCGCCCGTGAGCGCCGCGGAGCCCGATCTCGCCACGACCCCGGTCGTCGGCGAGGTGGTGCCCGGCGAGGTGGTCGTGAAGTACCACGACGCGGCGGACGCCCCGGCAGCCACCGCCGAGGACGGCCTTCAGATCATCGCCGAGCTCGGCAGCGACCCCGACGACATGCCGCTCCTCGTCTCCACGGAGGGCCAGTCCGTCGGCGCGGTCGTCGCGGAGCTGAACGCGGACCCCGCCGTCGACTACGCGGAGCCGAACTACGTGGTGGGCTTGACCGAAGAGCCGGACGACGGCGCGGTCAGCGTGCTGCCCCCCGACACCGGCGCCACCGCCGTCTCCGTGAACGACCCGCGCAGCGGCGAGCAGTACTCGCTCGACCGGATGCAGGTCCGCAGCGCGTGGGGCCTCTCGCCGGGCGGCGCCTCCATCGTCGCCGTCCTCGACACCGGCGTCGCAGTTCGACCATCCCGACCTCGCCGGGCCGCCTGCTCGACGGGCCACGACTTCGTCAACAACGACACCGACGCGAGCGACGACAACGGCCACGGCACCTGGGTGTCGGGGATCATCGCCGCCAACCCGAACGAGGGCTATGGGATGGCCGGCATCAGCTGGAACGACTACATCCTGCCGGTGAAGATCATGAACGGCAGCGGCACGCGGCGACACGTCGGACCTCACCTCCGGCATCATCTGGGCCGCGGACAGTGGCGCCACGGTGATCAACATGAGCGTCGGCGGCTTCCCCTACTCGCAATACGTGCAGGACGCGATCAACTACGCGTGGAACAAGGGCGCGGTGCTCGTCGGCGCGGCCGGGAACAACCGTCGCGAGGAGACTTTCTACCCGGCGAGCTTCGCGAACGTCGTGAGCGTGAGCGCCACGCAGCCCGACGACGAGTTCGCCAACTGGTCCAGCTACGGCTCGAAGGTCGACGTCAGCGCCCCCGGCTCACAGGTCCTCACCACGCACTGCTACACGTGCGTCGGCAAGGAGTCGTGGGGCACGCACACGAAGATCAGCGGCACGAGCTTCGCGACCCCCAACGTGGCGGGCGTGGTCGCGCTCATCCGCGGCCGCTTCCCCGGTGAAACCCCAGCGCAGATCGTGAACCGCCTGTTCGGCAGCGTGGATGACATGGGCTACCCGGGCTGGGACAACCGATACGGGCTGGGTCGGGTGAACGCGGCCCGCGCGGTGGGCGGCGGGACGCCGACGCCGCGAACCTCGACCGGAGACGCGGTGGAGCCGAACAACGCGCTCGGGTCCGCGACGCTCATCGGCGTCGGCATGACCATCAGGCCGTCCATCCATCCCGCCGGCGACGTCGACGTCTTTGCCGTGGACGTGCCGCAGGCAGGGCGCCTGGACGTACGCGTCACCGGGGTGACCGACACCGCGCGGGTCGCGAAGAACTCGCTCCCGGTGGACCCGATCGTCGAGCTGTACTCGACCGGCGGCGCCCTCCTCGTGCGAGTCGACAACCAGTGGGAGTCGGGCGTCGAGCTCGCGTCACTCGACGTCGCCGGGCCGACCCGCGTCCTCATCCGCGTGCGCAACTTCTACGCGAACGGCAGTCCTGCCGCCTACGCGGTGACGACCAGCTACGTCGACACCATCGCGCCGAGCGCGCTCCTCACCTACCCGACGCCGGACATGAGCACGGTTGGCCGCTGGGTCAACCCGGTCGTCGCCTTCAGCGAGCCGGTACGCGACGTGAACACGGCGACGGTCACGCTCACCGACATGGCGACTGGCACCCTCGTCCCCGCGACAGTCACCTACGACGCGGCGCAGGTCCGCGCGACACTGAAGCCCCTCTCACGCCTCGAGGCCGGCCGCCAGTACGCGGTCACCGTCGGGAACGGCGTGCGCGACACCGCCGGCAACGGCGCGATCCCGGGCAGCTGGACGATCACCACGGGCGCCAGCACCTTCAGCGACGTCGCGGGCAGCGCGTTCGTGACCGAGATCGAGTGGCTCGCGTCGCAGGGAATCACCCTCGGGTGTGGCGGCGAGCAGTTCTGCCCATCCACACCCGTCACGCGCGAGCAGATGGCGAGCTTCATCACGCGCGCCATGCAGCTTCCGGCGGCCGGCACCGACTATTTCAGCGACGACGCCGGGAGCCCGCACCAGGACAGCATCAACCGCCTCGCCGCCGCCGGCGTCACGAACGGGTGCGGCGGGACCCTCTTCTGCCCGGGTGGCTACGTGCTGCGCGAGCAGATGGCGAGCTTCCTGGCGCGGGCGCTCAACCTCCCGGCCACCGGCGCCGACTTCTTCAGCGACGACGCAGCCAGCGGCCACCAGTACGACATCAACCGCATGGCTGCCGCGGGCGTGTCGAATGGCTGCTCGCCGGGCAGCTTCTGTCCGCTCGACACCGTCACGCGCGAGCAGATGGCGGCCTTCCTGTACCGCGCGTTCGGGGGCAACTGACCCGGGCCTGATCGTCGGTGACGGAGCGGCCGTCCGCTAGAATGGCGCCGCCCCAAGGAGATCACATGGCCTCGCGTGCGAACGTGCGCATCCATCCGACCGCGGAGGTGTCGCCCGACGCGGTCATCGGTCCCGGGTCCAGCGTCTGGAACCAGGCCCAGGTGCGTGAGCGCGCCCGGATCGGCTCCGGCTGCGTCATCGGAAAGAACGCGTACGTCGACGTCGGGGTCGTGCTCGGCGACAACGTGAAGGTCCAGAACAACGTGAGCATCTACCACGGCGTCACGGTCGACGACGGCGTCTTCATCGGCCCCCACGTGTGCTTCACCAACGACCTCATCCCGCGCGCGATCAACGCGGACGGGACTGCCAAGACCGATGCGGACTGGCAGGTGAGCCCGACCCGCGTCCGGCATGGGGCCGCCCTCGGCGCGAACTCCACGATCCTGCCGGGGGTCACCATCGGGCGGTGGGCCATGGTCGGCTCGGGGAGCGTCGTCACGCGCGACGTTTCCGACCACGAGCTCGTGCTCGGCAACCCCGCACGCAGGGTCGGGAGCGCGTGCGCCTGCGGCCAGCCGCTGCGCGACGCCGCGGACGGGTCCGCCTTCCGCGGGGCGTGCCCGCGCTGTGGGACCCCCTTCCCGCCGGAGGACGGCGGGTGAGAGTCCTGACGGTGGTCGGCGCGCGCCCGCAGTTCATCAAGGCGGCGCCCGTCAGCCGCGTCGCTGCGCGAGCGCCACACGGAGATCCTGGTGCACACCGGGCAGCACTACGACGACGCGATGAGCGCGGGGTTCTTCAGGGAGCTCGAGATCCCCGAGCCCGACCTCAACCTGGCCGTCGGAAGCGGCCCCCACGGGGCGGTGACAGGCGAGATGCTCCGTGGCCTCGAGCGCTCCATCCTCGACCACGAGCCCGACGGCGTGCTCGTGTACGGCGACACGAACTCGACACTCGCCGGAGCGCTCGCCGCGGTGAAGGTCGCCTATGCGGGTGGCTCGCGCCCGTGGCTGGCCCACGTCGAGGCGGGGCTCCGCTCGTTCAACCGGGCCATGCCCGAGGAGCGGAACCGGATCGTGGCGGATCACCTCGCCGACCTGTCCCTGGCTCCAACCGAGACAGCCATGCGCAACCTGGAGCGCGAAGGGCTCGGCGAGCGGGCCGAGCTCGTGGGCGACGTGATGGTCGACGCGTACCGGTGGGCCCTGGAGCATGCCGGCGACCACCTGCCGCGCCGTCGCCCGGGAGCACGAGCGATACGTCCTTCTGACGCTGCACCGCGCGGAGAACGTCGACGACCCGGTTACCTTCGCACGCCTGGCGGAGTTGCTGCGACTGGACCTGCCGGTCATCTTCCCGGTCCACCCGCGCACCGCGACGATGCTCGCGTCGGGCGGCGCCCGCCTCCCCGAGAATGTGGTCACCATCGATCCGATCGGCTACCTGCAGATGGTGGCCCTCGAGAAGAGGGCATACGCGATCGCCACCGATTCCGGAGGAGTGCAGAAGGAGGCCTACCTTGCCGGGGTGCCGTGCATCACGCTTCGCGGCGAGACCGAGTGGGTGGAGACGGTGGACGCCGGGTGGAATCGAGTGGTCGGCTCGGCGCCGGGCTCCCTCGCCGCCGCCCTGGAGGACGTGAGCTTCATGGATCGAGATCGCCCGCGTCCGGAGCTGTTCGGGGATGGCCGGACCGCTGGGCGCATCGTCGCCTCGCTCGAGCGGCTGGATGCCGCCACGCGACGGCCCGCATCTGCCCAGGAGGCCGGCGTCTCGTGATCCCGATCGCGCGGCCCCAGCTCGGCGAGGAGGAGAAGCGGCTCGTCTGGGAGACGATGGAGTCGGGCCTGCTCGCGCAGGGCCCGCGAGTCCGCGAGTTCGAGGAGCGCTTCGCGGCGCTCATCGGGACGTCGCACGCGGTGGCGACGAGCTCGGGCACCACGGCGCTGCACCTCGCGCTGCTCGGCTACGGCATCGGCCCCGGCGACGAGGTCATCACGGTGCCCTTCACGTTCATCGCCAGCGCGAACAGCGTGCTGTACACCGGCGCGCGGCCGGTCCTGGTGGACGTGAACGAGCGCGACTTCAACATGGACCCCGCCCTGGTCGAAACCGCCATCACCCCGCGCACCCGCGCCCTGATGCCGGTGAGCCTGTACGGGCAGCCGGCGCAGATGGACGTGCTGGCCGAGATCGCGGAGCGTCGGGGCATCGCACTGGTCGAGGACGCGTGCCAGAGCCACGCGGCGTCCATCGGCGAGCGACGCAGCGGCACGTGGGGCGCAGGGACGTTCAGCTTCTACCCCACCAAGAACATGACGACCGGCGAGGGAGGCATGCTCACCACCGACGATGGCGAGCTCGCCGATCGGGTCCGCCTGCTGCGCGAGCACGGCATGAAGGTCCGCTACCACCACGACGTGCTCGGCTACAACTTCCGGATGACCGATATCGCGGCGGCCATCGGCCTGGCGCAGATCGAGAAGCTCGCCGGCTACAACGCGCGGCGCCGAGAGATCGCTGCCCGCTACGACGCCGAGCTGCGTGGAGTCGTCACGCCGTACGTTCGACCGGACGTCACGCACGTCTACCACCAGTACACGATTCGGGTGCGCGAGCGAGATGCGTTCGCCGAGGCGCTGAAGGCGCGCGGCGTGGGCAGCGCCATCTACTACCCGATCCCGGTCCACCGCCAGACCCCGTTCGTGGCCCTCGGCTACGGCAGCGAGTCGTACCCGGTCACCGACCTGCTGACCCAGCAGGTCCTCTCGATCCCGGTCCACCCGT
Organism: uncultured Chloroflexia bacterium; assembly: GCA_963840205.1. GTDB lineage: Bacteria > Chloroflexota > Limnocylindria > QHBO01 > QHBO01 > JACDBZ01. The sequence continues at coordinate 47,000 of CAWIXZ010000010.1, read as the reverse complement.
CGCTCACCGAGGACGAGGTCACGGCGGTCATCGATGCCGTCAACGAAACCGCGGCCGAGCTGGGGAGCCTCGAGGTCGAGGCCAGCCGCGCATGAGCGACCCGGGGGGCGCCCCGCTCCGGGCGGCCGTGGTCGGCCTGGGCATGATGGGCCGCAACCACCTGCGCGTCTGGGAGGGCATCGAGGGCGTCGAGCTCGTGGCAGTCGCCGATCCCGATCCCGCGGCGCTGGCGCAGGCGACGGCCGGTCGCGACGTCCGCGGCTACGAGGACCCCGGGCGCATGTTCGCCGAGGAGCGGCTCGATCTCGTGAGCGTCGTGGCTCCGACCAGCCTGCACCTGCCGGTGACGGTCGCCGCCCTGCGCGCGGGCGCCAACGTGCTCGTCGAGAAGCCGATCGCGTCGACGCGCGAGGAGGCCGTCGAGATGATCGCCGCGGCCGAGGCCGCGGGCCGGATGCTGACCGTCGGCCACATCGAGCGCTTCAACCCCGCCATCCGAGAGCTGCGGCGCCGCCTCGCGGACGGCGAGCTCGGCCGCATCTTCCAGATCAACGCGACGCGGCTCGGGCCCTTCCCGGCACGAATCCGCGACGTGGGCGTGGTCGTCGACCTGGCGCCGCACGACCTCGACGTCATGCGCTACCTCATCGGCTCGGAGCCCATCCGGCTGTACGCAGAGACGGAGCGCCGGATCCACACCGAGCACGAGGACCTCTTCAACGGGATCATGAAGTTCGCGAACGGCGTGATCGGCGTGCTCGACATCAACTGGCTGACGCCGACGAAGAAGCGGACCCTCACCGTCACCGGCGAGCGCGGCATGTACGTCGTGGACTACATCACCCAGGACCTCGTCTTCTACGCGAACCCCGACGCGTCCGAGAGCCCTGAGGCATCCGCTGCGGCCGGCGCGGGCGGGGCGCCGGCATCGGTCTCGGAGGGGGAGATGACGAAGCGCATCATCCAGCGCCGGGAGCCGCTCGCGGTCGAGCTCGAGGAGTTCGCGCGCGCGGTGCGCGACGGCGGGCCGCCACCGGTCGACCCTCGCGACGCGATGATCGCCCTCCTGCTGGCGCGCAAGATGGTCGAGTCCGCGAGCACGGGCGAGGTGGTGGCCGGGGCCGAGCTCCAGACCGTGCTCTCGTGAGGATCGCCGTCATCGGCCTCGGACACATCGGTCTTCCGCTGGCGGTCCAGTACGCCTCCCGCGGCCACGAGGTCATCGGCGTCGACATCGACCGCGGCGTCGTGGACGCCATCAACGGCGGCACCTCACCGCACCTGGACGAGCAGACCCTGATCGACCGCGTGCCGGAGCTGGTCGCGTCGGGCCTGCTGCGAGCGACCACGTGGGAGCAGGATGAGCCGATCCGGGAGGCGGAGGCGGTGGTCGTGATCGTCCCTGTCGTCGTGGACGACGATCGCAAGATCGACTTCGGGCCGATCGACGCCGCCACCCGCGACCTCGCGGGCCGCCTCGCCGCCGGCACGCTCGTGATCTACGAGACGACGCTGCCGGTCGGCACGACGCGCACCCGCTTCGGGCCTGCGCTCGCGGAGGGGAGCGGGCTCGAGATCGACCGCGACCTGTTCCTCGCCTTCAGCCCGGAGCGCGTGCTCGTCGGCCGCGTGTTCGAGGACCTGCGTCGCTACCCGAAGGTGGTGGGCGGGACGAGCGAGGAGAGCACGCGCCGCGCGGTCGCCTTCTACGAGGCCGTCCTGGAGCCCCGCACCGAGGTCATGGCGGTGGCGAACGCGGAGACGGCCGAGATGACGAAGCTCGCCGAGACGACGTACCGCGACGTGAACATCGCCTACGCGAACGAGCTCGCCCGGTACGCCTCGCGGCACGGGATCGATATCGGCGAGGTCATCGGCGCCGCGAACTCGCAGCCGTACAGCCACATCCACCAGCCCGGCGTCGGCGTGGGCGGGCACTGCATCCCGGTCTACCCGCACTTCCTGTTCAACGACGATCCCCAGCTGCGGATGCCGCCCCTCGCGCGCGAGATCAACGAGGGCATGGGTGCGTTCACCGTGGACGTCATCGAGGACCGCCTCGGATTCCTCGACGGGCAGCCCGTGCTCGTGCTCGGGATCGCGTACCGCGCCGACGTGCGCGAGGACGCGTTCAGCAGCGCATTCCGGCTGCGCGACGAGCTCCTCGCCGCCGGTGCGCGGGTCTACGGCCACGACCCCTACTTCGACGCCGATCACCTTCGGAGCGTCGGCTTCGAGCCGTACGACCTCGCCGCTCCGCAGCCGGTGCGCGTGGCGGTCCTCCAGGCGGCGCACGCCGCCTACCGCGAGCTCGATCCGGCGACCCTCCCGGGTCTGGAGCTGTTCGTCGACGGCCGCAACGCCCTCGACCGCCGGGACTTCGAGCGCGGCGGGATCGGGTACGTCGGCATTGGGCGCTGACGCGGCGGCGTCCGAACCTCCCAGCGTGGGCCTCGCCGCCGGGCGTGGCGTGTGGGTGATCCTGCCGACCTACAACGAGCAGGAGAACCTCGAGCGCATGGTCGGCACGATCCTCGAGGTCCTGCCCGAGGCGCACATCCTGGTGGTGGACGACTCGTCGCCGGACGGCACCGGTGAGCTGGCCGATACGATCGCTGCCCGGGAGGACCGGCTCTCGGTGCTCCACCGGCCGGGGAAGGAGGGCCTCGGGGTGGCGTACCGCGAGGGCTTCCGCTGGGTGCTCGCTCGCGACGAGATGCGGGCCGTGGTCCAGATGGACACCGACTTCAGCCACGATCCGCGCGACCTGCCGCGGATGCTCGCCCCGCTCATGCTCGAGGCCGATCTCGTCCTCGGCACGCGCTACATGCGCGGCGGAAGCACCGCCGGGTGGCCGTGGCATCGCCGCTTCATCAGCCGCGGCGGGAACCGTCTTCGCGCGGGTCGTCCTCGGACTGCCGTACAACGACCTCACCGGTGGCTTCAAGGCGTGGCGCAGGGAGATCCTCGAGCTGATCCGGCTGCGCGAGACGTCGGGCTCCGGGTACGCGTTCCAGATCGAGACGACGTGGTGGGCGCACCGCCGCGGGGCGAAGATCGTCCAGGTGCCGATCGTCTTCCGGGAGCGAACCGCGGGCGCGTCGAAGATGACCAGGGGCATCATCGGCGAGGCCCTGTTCCTCGTCCTTCGCCTGCGCGCCCAGGCCATGGGCCGCGCGATCACCCGGCGCCCGTACAAGTGAGCAGGGCCGCGAGCCTGCGCGTGGTGGCACCATCGGCTAGCATGGCCGTCCGCTGAGCGCCCCGGCGGCCACCCACGGCCGCAGCGCGAGCTGCCGCGCGCAAGCCTTCTCGACCAGGAGCCGATGACCTTCCGAACGCGCCCCGTTCTCGACCGCAAGCATCGTCCTCGCTGGCAGGACGAGCTCCGCACGCAGCAGCTGACCGTCATTGCCTTCGCCGTGGCGATCGCGCTGGCCGTCGGCATCTTCGGCGCCGCGGCATGGAACGGCTATTGGGAGAGCCACTTCAGGCCGGTGGCCGCGGTGGGGGGGACGACCTTCGACCGCGCGGACCTCAGCGAGCGCGAGTCGATCATCGCGGCGGAGACGATCGCCGAGTACACCGAGCTGCAGGCGCAGCTGGGCGGTCCGCGCGATCAGCTGCTCCAGCAGCAGATGGACGGCCTCAGCCTGCAGCTGTCGGGCATCTCGACCGCGGCGACCGACTCGCTGGTCGAGTCCGCCGTCCTCGCGTCCCGGGCCGAGGAGTTCGACGTGAGCGTGAGCGACGACGACCTCGAGGCCGGGCTCTCCGAGCGGCTCACCCTGCCTGAGCGCGTTGCGGCGAACCTGATCCTGGTCGTGGCGCTGCCGGAGGACGCCGAGCCGGAGGCGGAGCCGACCGACGCGCAGCGCGAGGCCGCGCAGGCGGAGGCGCAGGACGCGCTGGCGCGTGTCGAGGCGGGCGAGGACTTCCAGGCTGTGGCGGCCGAGGTGAGCGACGACTTCACCGCGACCGGCGGCGGCCTGCTCGGCTGGTTCGAGGATGACGACGCGGCGTACGACGAGTACTTCGACGCGCTGGCCGATGCCGAGGTCGACGAGATCGTGGGGCCCGTCGAGACCGAGCGTGGCTACGCCGTCCTCCAGCTCCTCGCCCGGCGCGAGGCGACGACCGAGGGTGGCGTCGGAGATCTGCTCGCCGAAGCGGGAGTCGACGACGCCGCGTACCGCGAGTACGTCCGCGACGAGCTGCTCGTCGACGCGTACCGCACCCACTTCGCCGAGGAGGTCGCGACCTCGCCCGCGCGTCAGCAGCGCGTGGCGCGAGATCTTCATCGCGCCGGCGTCCGGAGAGCCGGTCGCCCAGGTGCGAGCCCGCCACGTCCTGATCGCGCCGCTCCCCGACGCGGCCGACCAGAGCACCGCGACCGACGAGCAGTGGGCGGCTGCCCTCACCGAGGCGGATGAGGTGCGAGAGCTTCTTGCCGCCGACGACGCGGACTGGTTCGAGATCGCCGCGGAGCGCAGCGCCGATCCGGGCTCCGGCGCGCGCGGCGGCGACCTCGGCTGGTACGACCCGGTCGCATCCCCCTTCGTCGTCGAGTTCAGCGAGGCGCTCGAGGCGCTGGAGGTCGGTGAGCTGAGCGAGCCGGTGCGAACCGACTTCGGCTATCACCTGATCGAGAAGACGGCCGAGCGCGACAGCCCGCAGGCGCAGGCGGCCGCGCTCGTCGAGGAGCTGCGCGCGGCGCCGGAGACGTTCGGGGCCGTCGCGACGCGCCTGAGCGAGGACCACGAGACCGCGCGCGAGGGCGGCGAGCTCGGCTGGGTAGCGCCGTACCAGCTCGAGGCGCAGCCGGAGGCGGCGGTCTTCGCGCTCACCGAGGTGAACGAGATCAGCGACCCGGTCGACCTCGGGACCGCGGGCATCACCATCTACCAGCTGCTCGAGACGGCCGAGAGCCGGGAGGTCGAGGCCGATCGGCTGGAGTCGATCCACGCGACCGGCTTCGAGCGCTGGCTCTCCGACGAGGTTCGGTCGTCGGTCCTCACGTGGGTCGACCCCCAGTTCGCCTCAGCGGCAGCCTGAGGCCATGACCGACGACGCCACCGGCGGCGTCGACCGGCTCCTGGCCGATGCCGGCCTCAATCCCGCCGACGGCGTGCAGGTGGTCGGTGCCGCATCGGCTCGCGGGCGTCGCCTTCGACCCGTCCCTGCCGCTCATCCTGTTGGCCCACGGACCGACACCGTCGGCGCGGCCGACGCTCCCCGGCCGGCACGCGCGGAGCGGAGCTCGCGGCGTCCTCTCCGCGCTCTACCCAGCGTCGCACCGCCTGCTGCGGCTCGCGCGATCGCACGCGAGCACGCGGTCGAGTCGCTCGACGACGCCGGCGCTCGCCGCGCACGACTGGCTCGTGCCCGCGCTCGACCCCATCGAGAACCTCGCCAGCCCGCACGGCATGGCCGCGATCTCCGCCCGCCTGCGCGCGCCCGACGGCTGCCCGTGGGATCAGCGCCAGACGCACCTCACGCTGCGGCCATACCTGCTGGAGGAGGCGTACGAGACGCTCGACGCCATCGAGCACGGCACGCCGGCCGACCTCGCCGAGGAGCTCGGCGACCTGCTGCTCCAGGTCATCCTCCACGCCCAGTTCGCGGCGGAGGAGCGCCAGTTCGACCTGACCGACGTCTATCGGTCCATCGCCGGCAAGATCGTTCGGCGGCATCCGCACGTCTTCGGTGGCGTGGAGGTCGACGGCGTGGAGCAGGTGCTGAGCAACTGGGAGACGATCAAGGCGGGGGAGCGCGCGGAGCGCGGCAAGAAGGAGGAGGGCGCGTTCGGCGGCGTCGCGCGTGCGCTCCCGGCGCTGCCGGCCAGCCGCGAGATCCAGGAGCGTGCCGCGGCCCTCGGCTGGGACTGGGAGGCCATCGAGCCGGTGTGGGAGAAGGTCGCGGAGGAGATCGAGGAGCTTCGGTCGGCCGCCACCGACGAGGAGCGGCTGCACGAGATCGGCGACGTGCTCTTCGCCACCGTGAATCTCGCGCGCTGGATGAAGCTCGACCCGGAGGAGGCGCTTCGAGCCGCGAACCACAGATGGGTCGCGCGCCATCGACAGGTCGAGGAGCTCGCGGCGCAGCGCGGCGTCGACCTGAACGCCCTCGACCTCGCCGGGAAGGACGAGCTGTGGGACGAGGTGAAGCGCCGGTGACGACCCCGGCGCGCGTCGCCATCGTGGTGCACGCCATCTTCCCGGGCGACCCGCGCGTGCGGCGCCAGAGCGACGCGCTGCTCGACGCCGGCTACGAGGTCGACGTCATCGCCCTGCGCCAGCCCGGCGAGCCGGAGGAGGAGCGCTCGCACGGGGTGAGGATCGTTCGGCTGCCGATCAACCGGGCCTTCGTCGGATTTGCCGGGCACCTCGCCGAATACGTGGCGTTCACGGCGATGGCGACGTGGCGGCTGGCGCGGGAGCATCGGCGGCGCCGATACGCCCTGGTACAGGTCGCCACAGTGCCCGACTTCCTGGGCTTCGCCGCGCTCCCCGAGAAGCTGCGCGGCACGCCACTCCTGCTCGACCTGCACGAGGACATGCCCGAGTTCTTCCGAGATCGCTTTCCCTCGGCGTCTGCTCCGCCCGCTGATGCCGGTCGTCGCCGCCACCGCGCGGGCATCGGCCTGGCTGGCGGACGAGCTGATCACGGTCCACGAGCCGCTGCGCCAGCTGTCCATCCAGCGTGGGATCGCATCCGAGCGCATCTCGGTCGTCATGAACAGCGCCGACGGCCGGCTCTTCGACCCGTCGCGTTACCCGCGCCGGCCGTTCATGGAGGACGGTGAGCTGCGGCTGGTGCACCACTCGAACCTTCAGCGCATCTACGGCCTGGATCGCGCGATCGACGGCCTCGCCCGCCTGCGGGACGGCCTGCGGTGGCGGCTCGACGTCTACGGCGACGGCCCATGGCGGTCACAGGTCGAGGCGTCCGTCGCACGCAACGGGCTGGAGGAGCGGATCACGCTCCACGGCCCCGTGCCGATCGACGACCTCCCGAGGCTTCTCGCGGCCGCGGACATCGGCCTCGTCCCCTCGCTGCCGTTGCCGTACCTGCAGTACTCGCTCAGCACCAAGCTGCTCGAGTACGCCGCGATGGGCGTGCCGATCGTGGCGAGCGACCTGGCGACGTTCCGGCACCACTTCACCGACGCGGCCATCCGCTTCGTTCCCGGCGGCGACGCGGACGCCCTCGCCCGCGCGATCGAGTCCCTCGCCGACGACCCGGCCGGGACGGCCGCCATGGGCCTCGAGGCGCGCCGGCAGGCGGATGCCTACGACTGGGATGTCCAGCGCGCCCGCTACCTGGAGATCGTTGAACGCCTCATCCGGCGATCTGCCGAAGCCAGAGCTCCAGGTTGAGGATCCGCCAGGGGACCGTCGTCGGCGCTCCGGAGGCGATGCGCTCGAGCGTGGTCGCAACGGTCCCGGGCCGCAGGTAGCCGGCTTCCTCGGCGCGCGGGCGGCGTGCCAGGTCGCTCCAGCGCGGGGCCACCTCCCTCAGCCAGCGGTCCTGCGGCGGGACGAATCCGATCTTGTCGCGACGTGCCAGCACCTGCGGGGCCACGATCCCGCGCATCGCGTCGAGGAGCGCCGCCTTCCGACGCTCCGCGTCGATCTTCAGGCGATCGGGAAGCCGCATGCTGAGCTCGACGATGCGATGGTCCAGGAAGGGCACTCGGGCCTCGATGCCAAAGGCCATGCTGTTGCGGTCTTCGTATCGCAGTAACGCCGGCAGGCTCGTGAGAGCCACCTCGTCCCAGAGCGTCGCCGCAAGCACGGTTCCGCCCTCGACGGCCTCCCGCGAGCGCAGCGACTCGGCGTCGCGGGTGAGGTCTCCCGCCCACCTGGGGAGCCCTCGGCCCCGGAGAAACGGAATCCTGCTGGCCGCGCCGCGGCCGAGGTGCCGCAGCACGGAGGCGAGGTAGGCGGGGCGCTGCCGCGCCGATCGCAGGACGCCCACAGCCTCCGCGGCCACCATGCGCGCGACTGTCCCGTACGTGCCGCCACTGAGCGCGCCGAGCAGCCTCGCCTGCCGATATCGGGGGTACCCGGCCAGCAGCTCGTCGGCGCCCTGGCCGTCGAGCAGCACCCGTACGCCGGTCTCCCGCGCCAGGCGCATGACGTGGTACTGCGCCACTATGCTCGCCGAGCGGAAGGGCTCGTCCTGGTGCCACATCACGCTGGGGAGGCTCTCGAAGAAGTCAACGGCGCTCGGCGTCACCGTGTGGAGCTCGACCCCGGTCCGCTTGACGACCACGTCGACATACGCGCGCTCGTCGATCCCCGGCTCACGGAACTCGGCGAAGAACGCATGCTGCGGCAGGGCGTCACGCTCCGCGTGGCCGCGTTGACGTGCAAGGCTGCCGTTCCGCAGTCCGGCGGCGATTGTCACGATCGACGAGCTGTCGACGCCTCCGGACAGGCAGGAGCCCAGCTCCACGTCCGAGCGGAGCTGGAGCGCGACCGAGTCGATGAGGAGCGCACGGAGCTCCTCGACCTGCTCCGCGTCCGACGGTCCTGCCGCGATGCCCACGTCCTCGGAGAGCGGCGGCGGGCCCCAGTAGCGCTCGATGGAGCGCCTCCCGTCGCGGCCCTGGACGAGGTTGTGCGCGGCCGGTAGACGCCGGACGGCCCGGAAGAAGGTGCGGTCCGAGTGGTCGACGAGCGAGTCGAGGAGGAAGTCGCGGATCGCGCCGGGCTCCGGATCGCGCGGCACGTCCGGGAGCGCCAGCAGGCCCTTGATCTCGCTGGCGAAGGCGATCCCGCCGCGATGCTCGGCGTAGAAGAGTGGCTTCACCCCCAACCGATCGCGGGAGAGGAACAATCGCTCGTGCTCGCGGTCCCACAATGCGAATGCCCAGATACCGTTGAAGCGCTCGACGCAGGCCGTATCCCACTCGGCGTACGCGGCCAGGATCACCTCGGTATCGGTCCTGGTCCGGAACGTGTGGCCGGCTGCCGCGAGCTCGTCCGCAAGCTCCAGGAAGTTGTAGATCTCGCCGTTGTGGACGATCCAATGCCGGCCGTCGGCGCTCGCCATCGGCTGGAACCCGCTCGGGGTTGGGTCGAGGATGCTGAGGCGCTGCTGCGCCAGCACGGCCCCACCGAGGTCCTCCGAGCCGGTCGAGTCAGGGCCACGGTGGGCGAGGCACTGCACCATCACACGGGCCAGGCCAGCGTCGGCCAGCCCGCCGGGCGTCGCGATGCCCGATATCCCGCACATCAGGGTGCGGTGGCCAGACCGGGCTCGGATCGTGGCGGTGACGCCCGGGCCAACACGATGGTCCCGAGGCCCAGCAGGAACCAGTACAGGAATGCGACGCTGTTCGCCTCGAGCAGCATGGTGGTGACCGAGTTCACGGCAAGGGCCACCGTGGCGAAGGCGATCCCACCCAGCAGCACCCGATCCATACCCGTGGCGCGCCGGCCCGCCCGCAGGATCTGTATGCCGGGCACCGCCGCTGCGGCGATGAAGGCGGCCACGCCGAGGCCCCCGGACTCGACGAGCAGGTGGAGCCAGAAGATGTCGGCCGTGCGCTGGGGGTAGAGGTCGAAGACCTCATCGGTCCCGTACTCCTCGTAGACCGGTGACCAGTAGTCGTAGGCGACCGCGCCACCCCATCGCCCCGGTCCAACGCCGATGAGCGGATGGTCGGCAATGATCGGGAGCGCGTTCAGCACGAAGAACGTGCGCAGGTCCCGTCCCTCGCCGACCGCGCTGACCCGTCCGAAGGTCGAGCTGATGACGTTCGGTCGCACACCCGCGCCCTCGCCGGAGCCCAGCAGGTCACGGGGCATGAAGTTGGCGGTGAAGAAGCTGAGGACCAGGATCGCGATCGCGAGCACGAGCGTGCGCCGGCCGAACCACACCAGGACGAAGATCGTCGCGATGGCCATGGACAGCCACGCCCCGCGCGAGAAGGTGAGCCACAGGATGAGCGTCAGGAGGAACGCGGTCCCCACCGCGACGCGCCGTGCCCTGGCCGAATCGAGGTTCGTGGCCGCCAGCAGCGCAAAGGGCGCCGCGGCAGTGATGAAGGCTCCGAGCACGTTCGGGTTGCCGATGAACGCGGCCAGGCGGTAGAGCTCGCCGAACTGTCCGGTCATCACGTACAGGCCCAGGAGATCGGGACGCAGGAGCGCCTGCGCCAGCGCGACGACGGCGGCTGCCACGACGATCGCCAGAAACGCACCCACCGCCCCCACGACCTGCCTGTGGGACCAGGCCACGAGACGCGGCAGGAAGAAGAGCACTGCGGCGTCGAGCGTGAAGACCATCCCGAGAACGGCGACGTGCGGTGGCACGCCGTTGACGACGGTGGACACCAGGGCGAGCAGGCTGAACGCGCCGAGCAGCGCGGTGACCGGGTGGCGGAACGCGTCCACGAGCCGGCCTTCCATCGCCGCGCGAACGACGATGGCGACGGTGACGGCCAGCAGCACGGCCTCGGAGAAGTAGTTCGAGGCCGGCACCACCTCCGGCGGGAGCAGGCCCGAGACGAGGTAGCGGTCCAGGATCGGGCTGAGCACCACCAGCACGATCGCGGCGTGGGGCCAGATGAGCGCGGCGTACGCCACGAGTCCGACGAGCGCGACACCGGCGCCGAAGAACCAGCCGGACGACACGCGCGCCAGAAGGACGGCAGCGACGGTCAGGAGGAGTGCGATCGGGACGATCGCGATGGGGGACTGCAGCCAGCTGGCGAGCGGTCGAGGGGAGGCAGGGGCGAGGCTCAGCGGGGCGCTCCGTGGTGCCGGGTGGATCGGGGCCGATTGTAGCCCGACGCCCCTGCCGGGCGCGCCGGGGGCCGTGGTAGCCTGCCGGGCGACGGGGCGTAGATCAGTCTGGCAGATCGCCTGCTTTGGGAGCAGGAGGCCGCCGGTTCGAATCCGGCCGCCCCGACCACCCCGCGCCGGACGCTAAGATCGGCCCGTCCGATGCTGATCTCCCTCACGTTCGCCGCGGCGCTCGTCGCCGGGCTACTGATCACGCCCCTCGTGCGCCGGCTGGCGCATCGGCTCGAGCTGCTGGATCACCCGGGAGACCACCGCAAGGTTCACCAGTTCCCGGTCCCGCGGCTGGGCGGTGTGGCGATGGTGATCGCATTCGGTGTCGGCCTCGCCCTCGCGACGCTGGCAGCCGGGGACCTCAACGCGGGCGGGCTCGACCCGAATCGCGCGCCGGCGATCCTCGCGGGCGTGACGCTGCTGCTCGTCCTGGGCGTGATCGACGACACGCGCGGGATGCGCGCCCTCATCAAGCTCGCGGTGCAGGTCGCCGCCGCCCTGCTCGCCTTCGGGCTCGGCCTCAGCCTCGACCGCCTCCACTTCCCGTGGGGCGTCGTGGAGCTCGGGCCGCTCGCCCTGCCGATCACCGTGGCGTGGATCGTCGGCGTGATCAACGCGGTGAACCTGATCGACGGCCTGGACGGCCTCGCCTCCGGCGTCGTGCTCACCGTGCTCGGCGCGTTCGCCGTGCTGGCCGCACTCGACGGCGTGGATCCGACGCTGTACCTCATCGCGGCGACCATCGGCGCGGCCGCCGGCTTCCTCGCCTACAACCTCCACCCCGCGACGATCATCATGGGCGACACCGGCTCGATGTTCCTCGGCTTCGTCGTGGCGGCGGTGGGCATCTCACTCGCCCAGGACGGGGTGAATCCCGTGCCGCCCTGGGTGCCCGTGATCGCCCTCGGTGTCCCGATCCTCGACACGATCTGGGCCGTCATCCGCCGCACCGCGCGCGGTGACGCGTTCTACGTCGCCGACCGCGGTCACATCCACCACCAGCTCCTGCGGCTCGGCCTCTCGCAGCGTGACGCCATGCTCACCCTGACGGCGGTATCGGCCGGCCTCGCCATGCTCGCGCTGGTCCTGGCGGGCGCCAGGTAGGCCTACGGGGAGAGGCGCTCCGTGGCCAGGTACCAGCCGCGCAGCGCATCGGCTCCGAAGAGACGCTCCATCTCCTCCCGAATCGAGTCGCGCCGGGGCTCGAGGAGATAGTTCACCTCCGGCTCCGACGGGGCGTCCACGAACTGCGGGTAGTCGAGCACGACGCGCTCGATGTCCCGGCCCGTGATCAATGGCAGCAGGCTCGCGAGGTCCCCGGCCTGGTCGCGTGGAAAGTCGGTGTCCACCGTCCGCCCGATGGCGCTCAGCACGGCGGGGAGCTCGAAGATGAGGTCCGCATCCGCCAGCTCGTCGCGCACGGCCACGAGCAGGCTCTGCTGCCGCTCGTTGCGGTCGAAGTCGGTCTGGGCGATGCGCCGGCCATCGGGCATCTCGATATGGCCCTGTCGGCTGCGCGCGTAGGCGAGGGCCTCCAGGCCGGCGTAGGGATGGCATCCCGCCGCCAGGACGAGTGGGACCCCCGCCTCGCCTGGTCGAAGCTGGTCGCCGAAGAGCGGATCGACCAGCTCCCCCGGAAGGCAGAGACGAATGCCGCCGAGCGCGTCGATGAGCTCGGCGAACCCGGCCATGTCCACGGCGGCGTAATGCTGAAGGTCCAGGCCGACATACAGGCCGATTGCCTCCTGGAGCGTGCGGATTCCGCACTGGCGCGGCGAAAGGTCAGCGTTCGGGCACCACAGGTCCGGATTCGTGGCGGCGACGCTGGCAAGCTCGTTGGCCTTGCCCGGGAACCTGCCGTCGACGTAGATCCGGTCGCTCTGAAGGGGGAGGTAGCCCGTATCGCGGGGTATCGAGATCATCGCGGCGGTTCGCCCCACCGGGTCGATGCTCACCACGAGCATCACATCGGTCAGGATCTCCCCTCGCCCAGGGGCTGCATCGGTCCCGACCAGCAGCACGTTCACCCGCTCTTCACCGTCCCACCGATACACCGGCGCCGGGGTGACGCCAGGCTCTTCCCCGTCGTCGCCGGGAAGCGCTCCGTCGCCCGCGGGGGCGTCGGGTTGGTCGGCGGTGAAGACCTGCGCCAGGGTATCGTCCAGGTGTGCCACGACCACCGCGACCCACCCGTGCATCGCGAGGGTCGCGAGCAGGAGGAGCGCGACGGCGCTGATCGCCACCCGCCGCTCCCGGCGGTGGACGACGCGGCGCTGGACGACGCGGGGCCGGCTCAGGCCGGCGTCGGAGATGGCGATCGCGCGCCAGATGAAGAGAAGTCCGTTGAGGCCCAGCACCCCGAGCAGGAAGCTGTTCGAGAGCAGGGCATTGCGCAGGACCCCGCCCAGCAGCCCCATGAGCACCAGCCCGACGGTGATCAGCAGCACCACGGGAATCGCGAATATCGCGGCGCTGCGCGGCCTTCTTGCATATGCCTGTCCGAGACCTGGGAAGATGAAGGACAGCAGGGCCGCAAGCCACGGACGGTGGGGCCGATGGGTCAGCGGGTGCCGCTCGACCGCGGTCGAGAAGCTTGGTGCAGTGGCCATCGGAGGCGGGAGTCTACCACCGGACACCCCTGAACCACGCCGGCGCAGCCTGGTGTTGCGCGCGGTCCACACCATGGGTACTACGGATGGGTTAGTACGTTTGCGTCATCTCACCCGCGGCCCACATACTGCTGAGACCGGGCCCGAGCCGGTTGGAGCGGCCACGACCCAAGGAACCCCACATGCCCCCCGTTGAGCTCACCATCGTCGCAATCACCGCCCTCGTGGCCGGTCTCCTCCTCGTCGGGATCACGCTGATGGCACGTCGCCCGGTCCCGGAGCGCGTGGCGCCGATCGGCAGCGCGGATCGCGGCGCGATTCCCGCGTCCGTCACCACTGCGCTGACGCCGCTCGCTGACCGCACCCGCGGCGTCGCTGTGGCTGGCCAGGGCGCCGTCCCCGCGACTGACAGGGAGCCACGCGCCGCCGAGGCCACGCTGCGCGTGGTGTGGTGGCTCACCGTCACCATCGTCCTGGTCGGGGTGGGGATCAGCGGCTCGTTCGACGACCAGAGCTCGCCCATCTTCGTGCTCGGCGCGGCCGCAATCGTGGCGGTCGTGATGTTCCATGAGCTGGCGGGCGGGTATCGGTCCGGCCTCCTTCGGCTGGCCGAGCTGGTCTCCGCGGTCGCGTTGATCGCGGGGCTGTTGGCGCTCACCGGTTTCGCAAACTCGCCCTTCTCGATGGTCTTCGCCCTCGTCGCGGTGGCCGCGGCGCTCGCGTACGGACCGCGCGCGGGCCTGACCGCCGCGATCCTCGCGACCATCTCCTTCGCCGCTGTCCTGTACGCGGATCCGCAGCTGATGAACTACAGGCCTGTCGACGTCCTCCGCCTCTCGGTCGGTCTCGTCGCCACGTGGCTGCTCGCCTTCGTGGCCATCGCGCACGCGAGCCGGCAGCGGCGGGCGATCGCGACGGTGCTCGCGCTCTCGCGAACCGATCCGCTCACCGGCCTCTTCAACCGATCGCAGCTGTTCGTGACGCTCGAGCAGGAGGTGAGCAGGACTCGGCGCAGCGACCGTGGCTTCTGCGTGCTCATGATCGACCTCGACGGGCTCAAGGCCGTCAACGACAGCATGGGGCACCTGCGCGGCGATGACGTGCTGCGCGCGCTCGGCAACGTCATCCTGCACTCGATTCGCACCGTCGACAGCGCCTACCGCTACGGCGGCGACGAGTTCGTCGTGGTCCTGCCAGAGACCGACATCGTCGGCGCCTTCGTGGTCGCCGAGAAGATTCGAGCGGGGGCCGAAGATCTGGCGCTGACCCTCGCCACGAACCTCGCCGGTCCCGAGGCGGTCACCAGCGTGAGCATCGGCCTCGTCTCGCACCCTGAGGACGGGCTGAGCGCCGAGGAGCTCATGACCGCGGCGGACCGCGCGATGTACCAGGCGAAGATGCTCGGGAAGAACCAGATCAGCGGGAATCCGCGAGCCCGCCCCGCGCTCATCGCGCGCCGGTCGGGTTCCGAGGCCCAACGCGATTGGCAGTCGCAGAGCGCGGTGGCCGCCACCGTCCGCACGGAGGCCAGCATGGCGCCGCGCGAGGACCGCGCGATCGCGGTCGAGCTGGGCTCGGCCCCCGAACCTGCGGCACCGCCACCGCCCCGGCAGGTCGCCCCCAGGCCCGCCGCCGCCACACCGCCGCCCCCCTCCGACGAGGAGGACGAGGCACGCGGGCACGAGGCCGATGAGGAGGACCAGGCCGACGCCGGCGAGGTACGCCGACAGATCGCGCACGCCAGCCGCTCCTTCGACCCCGACCACCAGATCCGGCGGGCGATGGACGCGTTCCTCTCGCCCATCGGCCAGGACGCCGAGCGCCGCACGCCGGACGCCTAGCCCCGACGGCTAGCCCTCGGTGATGGCGCTCCCGACCGGGACGATCTCCCACCACACGCGGCCCGGTGGCAGCACCATCGGCTCACCGGTCTCCGCGTAGGTCCAGGTCGTCAGGTCCTCCGGCACAGGTCGGGACCAGCGCACGTCGTGCGCCTGGCCATCCACGAACAGCACCCCGGTGCCCTCGCCGGTGAGGAACTGGTAGCGCCGGGGATAACCGCCTGGATCTGGCTCGTTGACCAGGACCTCCTGCTCGACCTCCTGGACGAGGACGGTGCGGGCCTTGATGCGGTCGCCGGTCACCGCGTCGGAGTTCGGCTCGCCCGCATCGGTCCGCAGCCAGAGGCCTGAGGCCGGGTCCCACTCCCAGCCGAAGCGCCAGAAGCTGGCGGTCTGGAGCCCGATCGACGCCACCGCGCGGCCCAGCCGGCAGGGTGACGGCCGGGTCGAAGACGAATGGCCCGCGGGGGACGCCGGCGATCTGGCCCAGCTGCACCAGCCGCCCGCTCGTGACCTCGGCGCGTGCCGCATCCACGTCGAAGAAGACGTTGTGTGGCGCCGGCCACGGCCCCGCCCGATAGAAGAACGACCAGCCGCCGGTGAGCCCGTTCACGTACTGCACGCCTTCGCGGTTCATCGCGGCGAGCACGAGATCCGCGCCGCCGAACACGAACGTGACGGCGCGCAGCTGCTGGTAGAAGTCCACGTTGAAGTAGCGCAGAGAGCGCACCGGGCCGACGTCGGCCCCCACCGGCTCGTTGCACAGGTAGATCGCCGCGAAGCGCGTCGTGTCGCCCTCGACCGGCGCCTCGATCACGAGGTCGGCGAGGTTGAGCCCCGAAGGCGGTCGCGCGATCGGGTTGTTCTCGATCTGCACCAGGATCGCCGGGCGCTGCGCGAGCGCCGGATCCGCGAGTGGCTCCCCGTTCATCGGGCAGGTGACCGCAGCCACCGTCGGCGCCGGGGACGGAGTCTCGGATGCCGAAGGTGAGGGCGACGGGCTCTCGGTGGCGGTGGGCGAGGGACTGGCGCTGGGGGATGGAGTGGCGGTCGACGAGGGCGAATTCAGTGCCACCGCACCAATCCCGACCACGAGGACGATGAGCAGCAGTCCGGCCAGCGCGACGAGCGCGCGACCTGGTCGGCGGGGATGCATGTGCGGTCAATGCTACCGACTCGGCCAGACCGATGCGCCCGGGGCGCGCTGTAGACTCACCAGCCATGCCCGGCTTCTCGACGCGTGCGATCAAGGCCGCCGGCCGCGTGCCCGACGCCCCGCAGCCGCCGATCAACGTGCCGATCTACCAGACGAGCACCTTCGAAGTCGCCGATGCCACAGAGCTCCACGAGCTCCTGGAGTTCCAACGGCCTGGGCACTCATACACGCGCTACTCGAACCCGACTCACGCGGCGCTCGAGGCCGCCATGGCGGAGCTGGAGAACGCGGAAGCGGGCATCGCCACCGCCTCGGGCATGGCCGCCATCCACGCCGCGGTGCTGTCGATCGTGTGCAGCGGCGACGAGATCGTCATCCCGTCCGCGGTGTACGGCGGCGTCCTCGGGCTCGCGCGCACCGTGCTCACGCGGTCCGGCATCGCCACGAAGGCGGTCGACACGACCGATGCCGATGCCGTCGCCGCCGCCATCGGCCCGAAGACCCGGCTCCTCTGGCTGGAGACGATCGCGAACCCGAACACGGCGCTCGCCGACATCGCCGCGCTCTCGGAACTCGCCCACGCCCGCGGCGTCCTTGTCGCCGTGGACAACACCTTCGCCTCGCCGGCGCTCGCGAACCCGATATCCCTCGGCGCCGACCTCGTCGTGCACTCCACGACCAAGTACATCGGCGGTCACTCGGACCTGATCGGTGGCGCGTTGGTGGGATCCGCGGAGCGCGTCGCGGCGGCGCGGGAGATCGTGATCAACGCCGGTGGCAACGCGTCGCCCTTCAACGCCTTCCTGGTGCTGCGCGGTCTGAAGACGCTGGGCCTGCGGATGGAGCGCCACTCCTCGAACGCGCTCGCCGTTGCCCGGGCGCTCGAGGGCGCCGATGGTGTCGCGGCACTCCGCTACCCGGGGCTGCCATCGCACCCCCAGCACGAGCTCGCGCAACGCAGCTTCCGCGACGGGATGGCCGGGGGGATGCTCGCCATCGAGCTCGAGGGCGGTCGCGCGCACGGGGAGCGGTTCCTCGAGCGAGTGCGCGTCGCGATCCATGCCACCAGCCTGGGGAGCGTAGAGACGCTCGTGAGCCATCCGGCCAGCTCCTCGCACCGCCAGGTGTCGGAGGCTGAGCTCGCGGCCGCGGGGATGTCGCCGGGCACGATCCGCGTCTCGATCGGCCTGGAGGACAGCGCCGACCTGATCGAGGACTTCGCCGCCGCCGTTCGACCCGCCTGATGGCCGCCACCCGCGTGGCTGGCAGGCCGATCCCGGCGGGCGAACGCCTCGCCCGTGGCGCCGAGCGGATCCTGCGCGTGCTGGGCGACGCGCGCACGGGCCTCGTCCTGCTGCTGCTCACCGGCCTTGCGAACGCCGCCGCCGCCTTCCTGCCGGGAGGCCCGCGCCTCCTCGACGCGTGGCCGTACGCCGTCCTGCTGGCGTCCGTGGCCCTGACCGGCGTGGCCGCCGTGGCCGTGCGGGCGCCCGCCGCGTGGCGCGAGTGGCGCCGTCCGGGTCCGGTTCAGCCAGGCAGCGGCGCGTTGACGGCCACCCTCCGCGCGGCTCCGCCCGCGGAGCTCGCGCATCGGCTCGGCGTCGCCGGGTATCGGACCCGCCTCGAAGACGGACGCGGCCGATGGGCGATCCACGGCGTCCGCCGCGGCGCATCGCGCTTCGCGGGGCTGATCAGCCACCTGGCCCTGGTCGTGGTCGTGCTCGGCGCGGCGATCGGCGCCGCCTTCGGCTCCGAGACGACCTTCTCGCTGCTCCCCGGGCAGCAGGCACTGCTCGACTCGCCCCGGGACGGGTTCACGGCGGCGGTACGGCTCGAGTCGTTTGACGCCGAGTTCGGCTCCGACGAGCGGCCACGGCGGCTCGACACGGCCGTCACGTTCCTGGAAGGCGGCGAGGCTGCCCGAACGTCGGTGCTGCGCGTGAACGAGCCCGGCGACTTCGCCGGCTACCTCGTCCACCCATGGACCTACGGACCGGCGGTGCGGCTGCGCGTCACCTCGCTGGGAGGCGACACGCTGCTCGACGGAGCCGTGCCGCTGGACGAGGTGCGCGACGGCCTGCCGGTCGGCGCGGCCGAGCTGCCGACACACGGCGTCACGCTCGGCCTCGCGGTGACCGATGCCGACGCCAACGAGCTCGGCGTGAGCGTGGTCGGCGCCGGCGGCCTGGTCGACACTGCTCGGGTCCGCCCGGGGGAGCGGGTGCGTGTGGGCGACCTCGAGGTCGAGCTGGCGGGCTTTGACGCGTGGGTGACGTTCATGTCACGCCGCGACCCCGGCCTGCTCGTGCTGTTCGGAGGCGCGGCCGCGCTGTGCGCGTCCCTGGCGGTCGCGTTCTGGCTTCCGCGCCGCCGGGTGACCCTTCGCCCCATGCCCGCCACGGGCGAGGTCGAGCTCGTGCTGCGCGGTGAGCGCTTCGATCGCCCCGTCGACGAGCTCGCGCGTCTCGAGCGCCACCTGGCAGGCCCCGCGTGACGAGCGTCCTCGACCTCTGGCGCGCCGTCGATCCGGCGGCCCGCCTCGTCTCCGGGGCCGAGGCCCACCTCGGTCGCCCGGTGCGCGGCGTGACCCGCACCCGCGCCGCCCCGCCGCACCTGCCCGATGCCGCCGACGGCCACCTGCTCGTTGCCGATGCCTCGATCGTCGAGGACGGACACCTCGATCGGCTCATCGCCGCGCTCCACGAGGCCGAGCAGGCGCCGGCGGCGGTGTGGATCGCCGGCGGCTCCGCGCCGCTGGAGCGGGCGGGCGACGACCTGCCGGTGCTCGCCGGTATCGGCTCGGCCGCCGCGGTCGAAGCCATCGCGTCCGAGTATCTCGACGACGAGCCGACACTGCTCGCCGACCGCGGTCGCCGAGCTGCGGCTCGCGGGCGCGGAGGCGGCCCTGGCCGACCCGCAGCCCTCGGCGCCGGCGGGTGTCATCGCGGCACGGCTGCAGCGCGGCGTCGCGGTCACGGTCGACGGCGCGCTCAGGTCCCTGAACCCGCGGCCCGCCGGCCGAGCGCTCGCCACCCGATTCGCGGCGGCGCATGCCAGGCTGCTGGCCGACCGGGGCAGCCGCCCATCCGAGCCCCGTCACACCCGCGATGGGCTGTGGATCATGGAGCGGCCGGTGGGACCGAGCGCCGCGGCATGGCTGTTCGACGACCTGCCCTTCGCCCGCATCGACGAGGTGGCGCTGGAGGCGCTGGCCGTGACGCTGCGTGCGCTCCTTCGTCGTCGAGCCCCGGAGTCCTCCACCGCCCGCGATGCTCCGCGCTTGCCGCCCTCGACCGGCGACCCGCTGCGCGACACGCTGCTCGCCGTTGCCCGTGCGAACGGCAGGATCGCGCCGGCCGCCCGCAGCCTGGGCGTCCATCGCAACACGGTGCTGTATCGGCTGCGGCGCGCATCGGCCGAGCTCGGGCTCGATCCCCGGCGCCCCGCCGACGCGCTGCGCCTGCTGCGCGACGATCGTCCGTGACCGCCCGGCGACCTCGGACCCGCCTCATCCGGCCAGTAACCAATCACGTCATCAACCCGATCGCACGGCACTTCGTGCATCGCGTGCCCGGCTTCGCCCTCATGTGCTACCGCGGACGACGCTCCGGCATCGTCCGGCGCACGCCGATGAAGTACTTCCGGGACGGGCAGGACTACGTCTTCGCGCTCACGTATGGTTCCCACGCGCACTGGGTCAGGAACGTCGTGGCTTCCGGCGCGGCCGACCTCCGGATCGGCGACCGCCACGTCCCGCTGACCGACCCCCGCGTGTTCGTCGATCCACGACGGAGCCTCATGCCGCTCCCTGTCCGGATGTTCCTGAAGGTGCTCGGGGTCACCGAGTTCCTTCGGATGCGGCCCGCGACGGGCGAGACACGGGCCGGCGGCTCGACGGTGTCAGCGCGTCGCCGTGGGATCGTGGAGCACGATGGCACGGTGGGCCTCTGACACGGCCCACGCCTGGATAGGGCAGAGCCGCACGGGTCGGCCCAGAGCCGTCCACTTGTGCACTCTGCACAAGCCCTCGCCCGCGGCGGCGGGCGAATCGGTCCATCCTGAGGCTCCGGCGACGCTACCCTCCTTGGGTCCCATCAGACCCCCTCGGAGGAAATCCATGGCTTCCAACAAGCTCGCCGCTGCCCTCAAGCTGGCGGAGGATCGCAACCTGCGCTTCGTCAGCCTCCAGTTCACGGACATCGTGGGCCACGTGAAGAGCGTCCAGGTCCCGATGCACCAGCTGGAAGAGGCCGTCGAGCGCGGGAAGTGGTTCGACGGCTCGAGCATCGAGGGCTTCGCCCGGATCGCGGAGTCCGACATGTTCCTGGTTCCCGACCTCGACACCTTCAGCCCGATCCCCTGGGAGCCGGGCATCGGCCCCGACGGCAAGACGAAGCTGCCGACCGGCAGCGCACGCGTGATCTGCGACGTCTTCACCCCGCAGGGCGACCCGTTCCCCGGCGACCCGCGCTGGGTGCTGCGGCGTCAGATCGACCGGGCCAAGGCGAAGGGCTACATCCTGAACACCGGCCCTGAGCTCGAGTTCTTCCTGCTGCGCCGTGAGAACGGCAACGTCGAGCCGGTGGTGCACGACGCGGCGGGCTACTTCGACCTCTCCGAGGACCTCGGCACCGAGGTTCGCAAGGAGATGATGAACGGCCTCGAGGACTTCGGGATCAGGGTCGAGACGGCGCACCACGAGGTCGCCACCGGCCAGCACGAGATCGACTTCGAATACGCCGATGCGCTCCGCACCGCCGACAACGCGGTCACCTTCAAGACCACGCTCAAGGCCGTGGCCGCGTCCCACGGTCTGTACGCCACCTTCATGCCGAAGCCGTTCTTCGGGATCAACGGCTCGGGGATGCACACGCACCAGTCGCTGTGGGACATCAAGAAGGGGAAGAACGCCTTCTCTGATCCCAAGGACTCGTACGGGCTGTCCGAGACGGCACGCCAGTACATCGCCGGCACCCTCGACCACGCGCGGGGCATGATCGCGGTGCTCGCCCCGCTGGTGAACTCGTACAAGCGGCTCGTGCCGGGCTACGAGGCTCCCGTCTACGTCGGCTGGGCGCGCATCAACCGATCCGCCCTCATCCGCATCCCGCAGATCTCGAAGGGGTCCCTGAACAGCACCCGAATGGAGCTGCGCTGCCCCGATCCCTCCACGAACCCGTACCTGGCCTTCGCCTGCATGCTGGCCGCCGGCCTCGACGGGATCGAGCGTAAGCTCACGCCGCCCGATCCGGTGGAGGAGAACCTCTACCACTTCGACGCCGCCAAGCTCGAGTCGCGCAAGATCAAGCAGCTGCCGGGCACGCTGCGCGAGGCGCTGAACGAGCTCGAGGGCGACAAGGTGATCCGCGAGGCGTTGGGCGAGCACGTCTTCGAGCGCTTCGTCGAGGCCAAGACCGAGGAGTGGGACGAGTACCGCACGCAGGTCAGCACCTGGGAGGTCGAGCGCTACCTCGAGGCGTTCTAGGGGGGTGTCGGTGCGCGATTTGTAACTTCGGAGGTTACGTCGGCGGCTGACAGGTTCCGCCGCTGTCGGGGGCCCCTCGTGCGATCGTGCTGCACGCGGAGGCCCTGACAAACGCCAGCTCGGTCCACCGCGCGGCTTTGTAACTCCCGCTGTGACGAATAGCGCGGCAGCCGAACGCCCATATACTGCCGCCCCATGCCGCCGGAACCGGTCTCCGAGGGCAGGCGCCGGCCGCGTCTGCTCCTCCTCTCGATGTACCCCCTCGACGGCGACCCCTCGGGGCCGATCGTGCGAATCACGCACCTTCGTGACGAGCTGTCCAGGCTCGTGGACCTCGACGTGATCGCCGGCTACCGCGGGCCGAGGCGCGGTGCGCTCGCGCGATACGCGTTCGGCGGGCGGATGCGCGGGCTCGATGGCATCTACGTGGAGTCGTCCACGTTCCTTCCATCCGAGGCCGACGTCGCGTTCCTGGGGCTTGCGCGTGCCCTGGGAGCACCGGTGGTGACCTACATTCGGGACGCGTACCAACTCTTCGACGAGTACTACCGAGCCGATACCGCCCGGCGATGGCTGGGCAAGCAGGCCTTCCTTCCGTTCGTCCGCGCCCTCGGCGCCGTTTCGTCCAGGCTGGCCTTTCCGACGGTCGGCCTGGCAGCGGCCGTGGGCCGCGCGTCGGGGTTCGTCGTCCTGCCCCCAGGATCTCCGCCACCTGTCCGGGTGCCGCGCGCGCCCGACGCGAAGCAGATCCTGTACGTGGGTGCCGCGACGTGGCCCGCCCAGGGCGTCGGCGGGCTCATCGAGGCCGTCGGCTTAGCGCGGAGCGCCGGCGCGCAGCTGGAGCTCACAATCGTGACAGGTCCCGGCGAGGAGCCGCGGGGCCCACGCCCTGCATGGCTCAACCTGCGACGTGCCCAGGGTGCCCAGATTCACGAGCTGCTCCCCGACGTGCTGGCGACCGTCATTCCGCGTTCGCGCGGCGTGTACAACGATCTCGCGCTGCCGATCAAGCTGTTCGAGTACCTGGCGTACGGCAGGCCGGTGGTGGTGACCGACTGCGTCGAGCAGGCGCGGGTCGTGCGCGACGCTGACTGCGGGCTCGTGGTGGGGGACGGCGCTGACGAGATCGCAGCAGGCCTGACGTCGGTGGGGCAGGCGTCGCCGCGAGACCTGGACCGGTGGTCGCAGAATGCAACGCGCGCCGCCGAGCGCGCCTCCTGGGCGCATCGGGCGCGCGATGTCCTCGAGGCGCTGCGCGAGGCCGCCCCGCCCGCGAGGCGAGCGCGCCTCGCATCGGCCATTCCCCGGCGCGAGGGCGGCCACTAGACCTCCGTATACTGCGTGCCCGATGTCCAACAGCCGACGGATCGCCGTCATCTTCGGCACGCGTCCCGAGGCCATCAAGCTCGCTCCGGTGGTCCTGGCGCTGCGCGAGGCCGCCATGCCTCACGTGGTCGTGACCACCGGCCAGCACGCCGACCTCGTGAGCGAGGTCCTCCAGCCGTTTGGGATCGAGCCCGACGTCGACCTCGGCTTGATGCGCGAGGCCCAGGGGCTGGACTACGTCCTCGCGTCCGCCATCGAGGTCGTGGGGCGGGAGCTGGACCGCTTGGCTCCGTCGGCGGTGGTGGTCCAGGGCGACACGACCAGCATGCTCGGTTCGGCTCTGGCGTCGTTCCATCGCGGGATCCCGGTCGCCCACGTGGAGGCGGGCCTGCGGTCGGACGACCTGGCGCTGCCCTTCCCGGAGGAGATGAACCGTCGTGCGGCCTCCGTGGTGGCGTCCTGGCACTTCGCGCCGACCGAGAGCGCGGCCGCGAACCTGCGGGCAGGAGGCGTCCGCGACGGCATCCACGTTGTCGGCAATACCGTGGTCGATGCGGTGCGGCACGTCACCGTCGCGGCCGAGGCAGCAGCTTCCGGCTGACCTGAGCCGACTTCATCGGCGAGGCGCCGTATGTGCTTGCCACCGCGCACCGACGCGAGTCCTGGGGAGAGGCGATCGCCGCCGTCGCGCGAGGACTCCGGGACGCGTTGGACGACCTGCCGGACCATCGGCTCGTGTTCGTCACCCATCCGAATCCCTCGGCACGGCGTCCGGTCGAGGAGGCGCTCGCCGGGCACGACCGCGCGCTCGTCAGCGGAGCCGTGCCGTATGCCACGTTCCTCCAGCCTCCTGCGCGGCGCGCGGCTCGTCGTGTCCGATTCGGGCGGGATCCAGGAGGAGGGCCCGACACTGGGCATCCCGGTGCTCGTCACCCGGGAGGTGACCGAACGGCCGGAGGGCGTTGCAGCAGGTGCCGTGCGCCTCATCGGGACCGAGGCTGCCCGCGTCCGCGACGCAGTCGTCTCCCTGCTCCGCTCCGCAATCCGAGCTCGCGGCCATGGCCCGCGCGGGTCGTGGCCTGTACGGCGACGGGTACGCCGCGGGCCGGATCGTCCGCGTCATCGCCGGCACGTGACACGGCCGCTGCTGGTCCTGACGCGAATCTGGCCCAGGCCGGATCGGCCGAGCCTCGGAAGCTTCGTCCGCGACGCGGGTGTCGGGAGTGCCCGGCATCCGCGTCGTGAGGCCGCCCGACGGGCGGATGCCGCGGATCCTCATCTACGCCCGCCTGCTGCTGGACGCGATGCGCGTGGGCCCGGTTCGGGGTGTCGAGGCGCACATGCTCGTTCCCACCGGCTTCATCGGGCTCCTCGTTGCGCGGGCGCGGCGAGTTCCTCTCGTCGTCTACGCGCACGGTCTGGACGTCTCCGAGGCGCAGACGCCCGCGTTTCGCCTGCGCCGGCTGGGCCGATACGTCGCCCGCCGTGCCGATCGGGTAGTTGCGAACTCCGACGCCACCGCCGCCGACGTCCGGGCCCTCGCCGGACGGGACGCGATCGTCGCCTCACCCGGGGTCGACCTCGCGCGCTTCAGGCCGTCCGAGCGGCCCTCCGGACGGCGCGTCCTCTACCTGGGGGGACGCGATCCGGGGAAGGGCTACGCGGTCGCCGCCGAGCTGGCCGATACGCTGGTGGGCCCAGGCCTCGACGACGTCGATCCCGAGCGAATTCCGGAGCTCATCGCAGCCCATGACGTCGTGCTGGTCCCGTCGCGCGCGGAGGGCTTCGGCCTCGTTGCGGTCGAGGCCATCGCGTCGGGCCGGTGGGTCGTGGCGAATGCGGTCGGCGGCCTCCGCGACATCGTGATCGACGGGATCAACGGCACGCTCGTCGACGACGGCGACTTCGCGGGAGCCCTGGCGCGGGTCCCCGACTACGACCCCGCAGCGGTGGCCCGCACGGCGGAGCGCTACAGCCTCGCGGCATGGCAGGCTGCGCTCGATCGGATCTGGACCGAGGTGCTCGCGGAGCGAGGGTCACGCTCCGGGTAACCCGAAAGGTCCAGCGCGCCGGGGCGCAGAAATCCTATGCGAGCTCCCCGTCCGCGACGGCATCATGGGTTATCCACATGCCTCGAAGGATTCACATGCCCCGGAACCGCCGCTCCTCAGCTGCCCTGCTGGTCACCCTTCTCTCCCTCGGCCTCCTCGCCGCACCCGCATCGGCGGCTCCTGCCGCACCGACGCCGTCGGAGCCGGAGGCCACCGCGGCGCTGTACGCCGGCCAGGTCCAGCTCCAGCACATCGTCGTCGGGCCTCGTGAATCCCGTCGGCGATCGTGAACGCCGCGGACGGGACGAACCGCCTGTTCGTAGTGGAGCAGCAGCGGGACGGTCCGCGTCATCGTCAATCGGCAGCTTCAGGCCGGGTTCTTCCTGGACCTGCGCGGCATGGTCGGCACCGGCGGCGAGCGCGGCCTCCTCGGCCTCGCGTTCCACCCATCGTTCGAGTCGAACCGCAAGGTGTTCGCGTACTTCACCGACGGCGGCGGCGACATCCAGATTGCCGAGTTCACCGCAAACGACGACGGCGGCGCCGCAGGCGCCGACACGTACCTCCCGATCCTCACCCTCGAGCACAGCGCGAATTCGAACCACAACGGCGGCCAGCTCATGTTCGGACCCGACGGCGCGCTCTACGCGTTCGTCGGCGATGGCGGTGGCAGCCTCGACGAGAACGGCCAGAGTGACGCCACGTTCCTCGGCAAGATGCTGAGGCTCGTACCCAATCTGAGCGGCGGCCTGGCCAGCGCCGGCTGCGGCCTGGGCCAAGGGCCTTCGAAACCCATGGCGTGCCAGCTTCGATCGCGCGAATGGCGACCTGTGGATCGGCGACGTCGGGCAGGGCGAGCTGGGAAGAGATCAACCGTGTGTCCGGCAACCCGTCCGGGGTGAACTACGGCTGGAATTGCCGAGAGGGGATGCACCCGTACGCCGGCTGCGGCGGCTCGTTCACCGATCCCGTGGTCGAGTACTCGAGCGCGGGTGGCGGCCCCGGCGTCGAATGCTCGGTCACGGGCGGCTACGTCTACCGCGGGCCGTCGTACCTCGACTTCGCAGGTCAGTACGTCGTCGGCGACTTCTGCAGCGGACGCATGTGGACGGTCGACTCGGCGAATACGGCCGCCGGGCTCCAGCTCCACCTCCAGGCCCCGTTCGCCATCAGCACCGTTCGGCGAGGACGAGCGGGGCGAGCTCTACGTCGCGGGCTACGACAACGGCGCGATCTACAAGGTCGTCGCTCCCACCTTCAACGACGTCATCGACTCTCCGTTCGTCGACGACATCACCTGGCTCGACTACCAGGGCATCAGCAATCGGATGTGGCGGCGGGTCGTTCTGCCCGAGCCCCAGCGTGACGCGCGCCGAGATGGCCGCGTTCATCCTGCGGGCGATCGACCACGACGGGCACCTGCCGCCGTATCAGGGCTATTTCGCCGACGTCCCGTCGGATGCCTGGTACACCGGCTACGTCGAGCACCTCGCCGAGCATGCGATCACGCTCGGCTGCAGCGGCGGCAACTACTGTCCGAACGATCCGGTGACCCGCGCCGAGATGGCGAGCTTCCTGGACCGCGCACTGGGCCTCCCGGACTCGACCAACAACTGGTTCTCGGACGACGAAGGCAGCATCCACGAAGGGGCCATCAACTCGGTCGCGGACGCCGGCATCACCCTGGGCTGCGGCGGCGGGCAGTACTGCCCGGGCTCCGCGACCACGCGTGAGCAGATGGCGGCGTTCATCCGCCGCGCGCTGACCGACTGAGTGTCTTGACGAAGCCTCCGTTCCGCGCCCTCCGGGGAGGGCTGGCCGTGGTCGCGATCCTCGGCTTGCTGGCGTTCCCCGGATCGTCCGGGCCCGTGGCCCGTGCGGGCGGGGTGGGCGCTGAGCCCGATCTTGCGATGGCGCCGCTGAACGAGTTCCGCATACAGATGGTCGACGGGCGCCGGATGCTCCGGTTCACGGGGATGATCGTCAACGTGGGCGCCGGGCCCTTCGAGCTGCGAGGATCGCGCGACTCGACGGATGAGGCGATGAGCATGCGGCAGGTCGTCTACCAGGGCGCTGACCCGGACGGTCCGATCGCGCAGGAGTACGCCACGGGCGCCGTGGCGCAGTACTCCGGGGACGGCCACAACCACTGGCATGTGCAGGAGATCGCACGGTACGACCTGTGGGGCGCCGACGAGCCCCGTGCACGGCGCGAAGGTCGGCTTCTGCTTCCTCGATTCGGACTCATACGACCTGTCGCTCCCCGGCGCGCCCGGCTCGATCTACTACCGCGGCTCGTTCTGCAGCACGAACTCGAGCGCCCTCAGCAACCGCATGGGCATCAGCGTCGGCTGGGGGGACAAGTACTCGTGGAACGTCACCTGGCAGTGGATCGACATCACCGACCTCCCGTCGGGGTCGTACGTCGTGCGCGCCATGGCCGATCCCTATCAGTTCTTCGTCGAGGGCAACGAGCAGAACCAATGCACCAGCGTCGAGCTGTCGTGGGACGACTCGGGTGCCGTCAGCGTGCACAACCAGTGGGAGTCGTGCCTCAACGACTGGAGCGCGACCGGCGTTCGCCGCGGACATCGACTGGTTGTTCCAGAGCGGGATCACCACCGGGTGCAGCCACCTGCTGTTCTGCCCCAGCAGATCGTTCCGCGCGAGCAGATGGCGAGCTTCCTCGCACGGGCCCGAGCGCTTCCGGGCGCGTCGGGGGACTACTTCTGGGACGACGACGGATCGTTCCACCAGGCCGACATCAACCGCGCGGCCGAGGCGGGCATCACGAACGGCTGCGACGTGGGGCGGTACTGCCCGAGCGACGCGGTCTCGCGCGGCGAGATGGCGAGCTTCCTGGCGCGCGCCTTTGCCCTCCCCGACGCGACCACCGACTACTTCGCCGACGACGCCGGGTCCATCCACGAGGCCGATATCAACCGCGTCGCGCAGGCCGGCATCACCCTCGGCTGCGACGTGGGGAGCTATTGCCCGCTCTCGTTCGTGACGCGCGGCGCAGATGGCCGCCTTCCTCCATCGGGCGATGACCGACTGAGCGAGGGCCGATCGGGTCCAACAGGAGCTCCGGCGCGGATAGTCATGGGACCGATAGCGGGCTGCCGATCCGCCCGGGCCGGTGCCTATACTCCCGGTCCGTCCGGCCCCGGGAGGCCGCTGCCGAAGGGAGTCTCGCTCGTGCGTCCAGGCCTGCGTCAGATCGTCGCGTCGCTGCTCAGCGTCGTCCTGGTGACCTCGCTGGGGCCCGCGACAGCCACACGCGCCGACGAGCCGGTCGAGACGGAGGCGGTCGAGCTGGTGGGGATGGTCGACGGATCGCGCACCTTCGCGCTCTCGATGCCGGCCTCGCACGTTGCGCTGCATTGGCCGGGCGCACGCGACGCTCGCCTGACGGCCGCGTTCAGCACCGACGGGGTGAGCTTCGGGCCCGCGGAAGAGGTCGAGCTGGACGAGGCCGGTGACGGGGGTGGCGACGGACGCACCTACGGCGCCCTCATGGTGGCCACGGACGCGATCGCCGTGCGGGTGACCGCCGATCGCCCGCTCCAGGTCGAGCTGCTGGTCCTCGACACGCGGCGCGACGAGGTCGGGGCCTGGGGCATCGGCGGCAGGACTGCCGCGGCGGTGGCGCAGCCCGCGGTCATCTCTCGTGCCGCATGGGGCGCCGACGAGTCGCTCCGCTTCGACGACGCGGGCGACATGATCAAGCCGCTCCAGTACTACCCGATCCAGATGCTCGTCGTCCATCACACCGCCATGGGCGACGACGACCCGGATCCGGCGGCCACCGTCCGCGCGATCTACTACTACCACGCGGTCGGTCGTGGTTGGGGTGACATCGGCTACAACTTCCTCATCGACGCCGCGGGGAACGTGTACGAGGGTCGCTACTCGCGCGAGTACGCGCCCGACGCAGTCCCCAGCGGCGACGACATCTATGGGCGCGGCTCAGCCGGCGCGCACGCCGCCGGAGCCAACGCCGGGAGCGTCGGCATCGCCCTCCTCGGGACGTTCGACACGAAGGCCCCCACGACCGCCGCGCGTGACGCGCTCGTCCGGCTGCTGGCGTGGGCCTCCATCCGCTACGGCCTCAACCCCCACTGGTCCGGCACCTACGTCAACCCGCGCAACGGAGAGGCGCAGTTCACCGATGCGATCGCGCCCCACCGCCAGTTCCAACCGACGGCCTGTCCGGGGGCGGTCCTGAACGCCATGCTTCCCGACATCCGCAACCGGGTCGCGAGCCTGATGGTGGCGCAGACCTTCCGCGACATCGGCGGCTCGCCGTTCATCGGCGACATCGCCTGGCTCTATGGCCTATCCATCAGCAACGGCTGTGCCCCCGGCGTCTTCTGCCCGGGCCTGAACGTCAGCCGAGCCGAAATGGCGAGCTTCCTGGCCCGGGCGCTCAATCTCGCGCCGGCGGTGGCCGATCACTTCCGGGACGACGAGGGCCTGGTCCACCAGGATGCGATCAACCGGGTCGCCGAAGCCGGCATCACGCTCGGCTGCGGCGAAGGCGTCTACTGTCCGAACGACCCGGTCACCCGCGCCGAGATGGCGAGCTTCCTGGCCCGGGCGCTCAAGCTGCCGCCCTCGACCGTCGACCACTTCTGGGACGACAACGGCAACATGCACGAGGCCGCCATCAACCGCGTGGCCGACGCGAAGATCACGCTGGGCTGTGCGCCGGGCGAGTTCTGCCCCGTCGCGACCACCACGCGCGAGCAGATGGCCGCGTTCCTGAAGCGCGCGCTGACCCGCTAGACCACCTACCCGATAGTCCCGCTGGGCGACAACCGGCCGCAGTTACCGGGTGTCAGATTCGTCGCGCGCGCAGTGCCGTGACGATCGCATCGGCGGGTCGCTCCGCGCGCAGCGCAAGCTCCGCGACGGATGCCCGGTAGGCGTCCAGATCCGCGGTCAGCTGGGAGCGCGCCTGCCGCACGAGCGCATCGGTCGAGAGGGGGCCTTTCACCGATCCGGCGAGCGGCTGCCGGAGGGCCGCGGCGAACGCATCCACCTTCGGGTCGTACGAGACCGCCACGAACGGCACGCCGGCCACCGCGGCGAGGATCAGCGCGTGAAGCCGCATGCCGATGACGAGCTCCGCAGAGCCGATGCGTCCCATCAGCTCGTCGAGGTCCGCGTAGTCGGCCACCGTGGCATACGGCCCGACACGTGCCGCGAGACGGGTGGCCAGCGGACCATCCTGCGAAGGGTGCATCGCCACGAAGGCCAGCCGGTGGCTCTCCCCCAGCTTTCGCAGGGCCGCGACGAACGTGTCCTCGATCTCCGCCCAGCGCGGGGCGGGTCGGACCGCAACCACGATGGTCGGCCTCGAGTGCGCTTTGCTTGACCTGGGTGGTCCGAGACCGATGGCCGGGTCGGCCGCGACCTCCACCTCCCCTGCTCCCAGCGAACGCGCGGCGTCCAGGGACCGCTGGTCCCGCACCGAGACGTAGGTCGCGCGACGAAGCGCGAAGCCGGCGACGACGCGCGCCAGGCGGCCCTCGACGGGGCCGATGCCCTGTGCATACACATACACCGAGCGACGGAGCGACCTCGCCAGCAGCATCAGCCCGGCGTAGTACAGCAGCGACTGGGTGCTCGTCCGGTCCTGGAGCAGGCCCCCACCGCCGCTCACGAGCCCGTCCGAGCGCAGGAGGGCTCGGATCGCCGTGACGAGCCCACGGCCGATTGCCTGGACGCCGTGGCGTCTCGAGGTCTCGGCCGGATCGCCGGAGATGACGACCAGCTCGAGGCGCGGCTGGCGGCGGCGCAGGGCGGCGACCATGGCGGCGAGGATGGCCTCGTCACCGGCGTTGCCGAAGCCGTAGTAGCCCGACACCACGAGCCGCATCGGCTCAGCTCGTCCGGTCCGGATCCCGCGGGCCGCTCGGGCCGGAGCTTCGCCGCTCCGCCGCCCGAACGCGGATGAGCTCGCGGGCGACGAGCAGCATGAACCGGGTGTTGGTCGTCAGGTTCCGGTGCCAGAGGCGTCCCGGCTCCTGCGCGAGCCTGAAGAGCCACTCCAGGCCATGGGCCTGCATCCAGTACGGGGCGCGCCGGACGAGCCCGGCCAGGACGTCGAAGCTGCCGCCGACCCCCACGGAGAAGGGGACGCCGGCCGGCCGGGCGTGCTCGATGAGGAAGCGCTCCTTGCGTGGCGTGGGGATTCCCACGAACAGCAGGTGCGCGCCGCTGCGACGGACGTCGGCGAGCACCTCGTCCGACTGGCTGTCCCTGAAATAGCCGTCCCGATAGCCCGCCACCGTGATTCCGCGCTTCTCGAGCCGCCGGGCGAGCCGCGCCACCACGTGTGGCCGCGCCCCCAGCAGGTAGACGCTCCAGGCGCGAGCCCGCGCCTCCTCCAGCAGCCGCTCCATCAGGTCGATGCCGGTCACCCGATCCGGGCCATGCTCCGAGAGCAGACGGGCGGCCGATACGACCGACTGGCCGTCTGCCCCGGCGATGTCGGCCTCCTCCAGCCAGTGCAGGTACTCCGGGTGGTCGATCGCCCGGATGAGGGTCGCGGCGTTCACGCTCATGTGGCACCCCGGACGACCCGATTCCACGTGCTCGACGACGCGCGCGACCGTCTCGTCCATGGTCAACGGGTCGAGAGGCACGCCGAGGATCCGGGTCCGTCCCTGTATGCGCTTCTTCGGCATCAGCCCGCAGTATCCCAGCGCGCAGCCGCGAGTGCGCTCCTAGCGAAGGGCGCGGCGCCCCAGGTTCCAGATGAGCAGCGCGTCGGCAGGGCGAGGCACCAGCCGGCGCAACGGTGCGCGTGTCACGTAGCGGTAGGCCAGCAGGAGGGCGATCGTCAGTCCCAGGTACGCACCGACCGATGCCAACGCCGCGCCCTCGATGCCGAAGGGCGGGATGAGCAGCAGGCCGAAGGCCGCGGTGAGGCCGACGCCGAGCAGGTTGGCGATCGAGACGAGGTCGGCACGGCCACGTCCCTTCAGGTCGCTCGTGACGATCCGGGACAGCGCCAGCGGAACCATCCCCAGCAGCATGATCCGCAACGCCGCGGTTCCCGCCCGGAACCCCTCACCGAAGGCGATCGTGAGCAGCGGCTCGGCGACCAGCGCCAGCGCCACGGCGGAGATCGCAACGATCGACAGCGTCACGCGCGTGGCGCGTTCGGTGGAGGTCGTGTCGCCCGGGTCGGCCTGCGACGCGACCTGCGGAAAGATGAGCGCGGCCACGCTGTTCGCCACCTGGACGACCACCTCGCCGACGCGCAGCGCCACGAGGTAGATGCCGGCCGCCTCCACGCGCAGAAGCGCGGAGACGAGCAGCAGGTCGAGCCTGAGGTTGACGAACAGGAGCACGTTCCCCGCCTGCCCTCGTATGCCCATCGAGAGCGACTCGCGGACGAACGACCGATCGAAGCGCGGGTGGATCGCACCCGACACGCGAGCCACGCCTGCCCATGCGACGACGGCCGCCACCGCGGTGGCCCCCGCGATCGCCAGGACATAGGCCTCCTCGGTGCGCGCCCCCACGCCGAGCACGATCGCGGTCGCAGCGAGGGTCCCGAAGTTGCGGATGGCTTCGAGGCCCATGTAGCGACCTCGAGCATGAAGTCCGAGCAGCGTGGCGCCGCCGACGTCGGCGACGAGCATGACCGGAACGAGCACCACAGCGGCGATGAGCACTCCGGGCGAATGTCCTGGGGGCAGCACGAATGCGAGCGTCGGAGGGATGAGCGCCAGCATGAGCAGCATCGCGACGACCACGCTCACCATGGTCATCGCCGCGATGTTGTTCACGATTGCCGTTCGCTGTTCGGGGCGTCGCCCGAGGAAATAGATCGAGGTGATGCCCAGGCCACTGTTCGCGATGAGCACGCTCAGGGTGCCGATGACAATCGCGACCGCGGCGGCGCCAAGGCCGGCCGCGCCGAGGAGGCGAGCCGCCAGCACATTGGTGAGGAACGCTGCCCCGACCGAGCCGAATCGGACGCCGGTGAGGAGCGCGACGTCGGTCGAGAAGCTGCGCCCCGTCATCGGATGAAGATGATCTCCGGACCAGTGGACAGTCCGCGCCACTCGGCATCGGCGGTTGCCACGGGCAGCCCGAGGCGCTCGGCAAGTGCCAGGCAGAGGCGATCGCCGAGGCTCAGAGCCGAGTCGCGCTGCCAGATCCCCGCAGCGGCCTCGGCGTCCTCCTGCGTCACGTCTGCGACCCGTAGCCCGAACGAGTTGAGCAGGCGGGCGGCGACCTCGGGATCGGCGCCATGCTGACGGACCTTCTGGACCACCTCGGACCAGTTCGCGGCGCCGATCAGGCCCTCCATCAGCAGCGGCTCGGCTGCATCGGCTCCCAACTCATCTTGGAGCCACACGAGCACGACCGATGCATCGACCACTGTCGTCATGACGATTCGGCTCGTGCCTCCGCCCGGCGCTCGCGCGCCAGCTCATCGGCCATGCTCACCCTCACGCCGGCGAGCAGTCCGCGGAGTCGCGCTTTGACCTGCTCCCGTGGGAGGAGGACGACCCCGCCACCCTCGGCCATGGCCACCAGCTGGCTGCCCTCCTCGAGGCCCAGCTCTCTTCGGAGAGGCGCCGGAATCACGACCCGTCCCTTAGGCCCCACTTCCACGGCGTATGTGTCACTCATGCCTCAAGTGTGACACTATTCATCCGGAGGTGTCAATTGCCCAGGCTTCTCCGCAGACTGGCGACGACCGTCTCCACCTCCGCCTCGCGCATCCCACCGTGGAGCGGGAGCGCCAGGGAGCTCGTGAATGCCCGGTACGAGTTCGGAAGGTCTCCCGGCTGGAGCTCGTAGGTGCGGGCGAAGAAGGGCTGGGCGTGGAGTGCGTACGTCCCGAGCGTGGTCTCTATTCCATCGCGTCGGAGCGCGGCGATGACCGCGTCCCGGTCCACGTCCGCGTCCAGCAGCACCACATACGACTGGTAGGTGTGCGTCGCCCAGTCAGGCGTGCTTGGGCGCAGCAGGCGCTCCACGCCCGCCAGCGCGGCGTCGTACCAGCCGGCCACGCGTCGGCGCGCCTCCAGGAACCCGTCGAGCTTGCGCATCTGCGCCACGCCAACGGCGGCGAGGATGTCGCTGAGCCGGTAGTTGAAGCCCGCGGCCTCGAACCGGAAGCGTCCGTGCTCCCGCACGCCGCCGTGGCTGCGCAGCAGCCTGATCCGATCCGCCAGGGCGGCGTCCGAGGTGACGATCATCCCGCCCTCGCCCGTCGTGATCGACTTGCGCGGGTGGAAGCTGAAGCAGCCAACCTGACCGATGCTCCCGGCCTGGCGGCCACGATAGGTCGCGCCCAGCGCGCAGGCGGCGTCCTCGAGCACCGCCAGGCCATGGCGCTCGGCTACCTCGAGGATGGGGTCCATGTCGGCGGTCAGGCCGAACGGGTGGACGGGGATGATCGCCCGCGTGCGAGGCGTTACGCGGCGTGCGAGGTCATCGTGGTTCACAGAGAACGTGTCGAGGTCGATGTCGACGAGCACAGGACGAGCGCCCTGCTGGACGACGACGTTGGCCGTGGCGGGGAACGTGAAGTCCGGCACCAGCACGTCGTCCCCGGGCCCGATGCCGAG
Source organism: uncultured Chloroflexia bacterium (assembly GCA_963840205.1). Classification (GTDB taxonomy): domain Bacteria; phylum Chloroflexota; class Limnocylindria; order QHBO01; family QHBO01; genus JACDBZ01. The sequence continues at coordinate 12,122 of CAWIXZ010000010.1, read as the reverse complement.
CGCCACGAGCGACAGGTGCAGGGCGGTGGTGGCCGACGTGACGGCGAACGCGTGCTCGGTCCCGACGAGGTCTCGCACCATCCCCTCGAGCTGCTCGACCTTCGGGCCCTGCGTCAGGTACCCGGAGGCGAGGACCTCCGCGATCTCCGCGAGCTCGGCGTCATCGGTCTGCGGGCGGGTGAGGGGGATTACGGTCTTGGTCTCCACGCCGCCGATGTTAGCGGAGGGTATCCTCGCGGCCATGACCGATCCCGGCCTGCCCGAGGAGCTGGCCACTCTTCACGCCCGGCTGCGCCACGACATGCGGACGCGGTTCAAGCGCGACCTGCCGCTCGAGGAGCTCCTTGGCGACCGATGGGAGCGGGCTCGCAGCCTGGGCTTCGGCGAGGGATCGAGCATCTACGCGTCTGCCTACGTGTACGGCGAGGTCCAGGTGGGGGAGCGGACCTGGGTCGGCCCGTGGGTGCTGCTGGACGGGAGTGGCGGTCTCAGCATCGGCTCTGGCTGCGACATCAGCGCCGGGGTGCAGATCTACTCCCACGACACCGTGGAGCGTGTCCTGTCGGAGGGGCGCCGCGAGGTGGCCCACGCACCGGTGCGCATCGAGGACCACTGCCATGTCGGGGCCGCGGCGGTGGTCCTGAAGGGCGTCACCATCGGCCATCACTCCGTGGTCGCGGCGTCCGCCCTGGTGAACCGAGACGTGCCGCCCCTCACGATCGTCGCCGGGATCCCGGCCCGCTCGATCGGCCGCGTGGAGCTGGACGGTGCGGGCGGGGTGACGCTGGTCTACGAGTGACCCGTTCTGGGCGGCGGGTTTCGCCCAGCGGGACTAACTACGAAGATCTGCCCTCCACGGACCGGAAAAGCCCCCGCTCCCGCCCTTGGGTTGCAATGACCGCAACACGCGACCAGCCCGCGCGTCCAGCCTCGTAGTTGGTTGCGCCCGGCGCAACTCAGCTGGCTCCTGCCCCGTAGACGCTAGAGCACGACGATTCCGTCGCTGCCCGGATCGTTGCCTTTGGCGAGCGACCGCATCACCTCCCGTGTCCCGAGCGGAAATGAGGCCTTGATCAGGGGGCCTGCCGCTGTGAGCGCACGCCGGTTGGTGGTCGTTCCCCGCACGATCAGGTACAGCCGATCGGCGCCGATGTCGCGCTTCTTCGCGAGAGCGGCTCTCGACTGCGCTTGGAAGTCACTGAACCGCGTGTATGCCTCGCCGATGCAGATGCAGCCGAGCCTCGCGAAGCGGCAGTCGGCGGCGCGCAGGTCACCCGGAATCGGCATGACGACCTCTGTCTCGAAGCTCCACGACGCATGGAGCCGGGCGCGAAACTCCTCAAGAAGGTCGAGCTGTGGCTGGTCGAGGATGCGACGGGATGCCGGGAACAGCTTGACGAACGGCTTCAGGCCCACCGCCGCAGCGTGCCGTTGAAGCCGCGAGAACGTTAGCGCGCCGATCGAACCCTGCTCGATCCTGCATACGGTGGACTTGGAGATGCCCAAGGCGCCGGGCCACATCGACCTGTCGCGACCCCCCGGCGATCCGTGCCACACGCAACTCCCGGCCGAGGTCACGCAGTAGCCAACGTGCGAGCCGATCGGCCTGTGCTACGTGGTTGCCGTGGGGCCGATTCGCCATCTGCGGAGGGTGGCAGGGGCCGGCTTACTGGCCCCATATCCGCCGATTACCGCGCCGTGGGACTAACTACGAAGATGAGGGCTCTGGGATGCCCGAACCCGCCCTTGGATTCCCGCGTGTTGCATACGCAGCAACTCGCGGCAAGCCAGAAGGCCCGGCTTCGTAGTTGGTTGCACCTCACGCAACCGTCGGGCTTTCGGAAGCCGAACGTTCGTACCTGGTTGCACGCGACGGCAACCGTCAGGCCTCGGGCCGAGGGACTCCGGCCGGGAACGCGGCCTGTGGCTCGCGGACCGAGTCGGGCAGGGCAGCGCCGGGGTCCGGGTACGTGAACTTCATGTAGAAGCTGCGTGGGACGCGGTCGAGCTTGTAGAGCAGCCAGAACAGCGGCCGGAGCCGCTCGAAGGTCCGCTTGTAGGTCGGGAAGTCCCAGTAGTGGCGGCGGGGAAGGTTCATGACGGCATCGAACTCCGCGTCGCTGAAGCGCAGGCGCTTCTTGACGAGCTCGACGATCTCGGGATCGGCCTCGACCGGAATCGCCAGGTCGGCAAGCGCGGCCTCCCGGGAGAGCTGTCCGGAGCGGACGAGGGCCGAGTGGCCGAGCAGCCGCGCGTCGATCCCGTAGCGCTTCGGCAGGAAGTACGTGTGCCAGAACGCGGTGAATCGGTTCTCGAGGTGGTGCCCGCCGTACCACTCCCAGTTCAGGTTCTCGGCGAGGAACTTCTTCGCCTCGTCCTTGTGGTAGTCCATCCAGTAGAGAGGCCGGATGCGGCGAATGTTGCGCACCGCCGCCCAGCGCAGGAACTTGCTCATGTCGAGGTTCGGGAAGGTCTTCATCGGCCTGGTGCCGTAGGCCTTGTGCACCGACCGGATGTAGCGGCCGTCCATGTAGATCCAGCCGAGCGGGGCGACGCCCTCGGTGCGGAAGGAGTGCCCCTCGATGATGTACTTGACGCCGTATTTCTCCGCCGCCATGTACAGCGTCGCGGCGAGGCCGATGTCGGTCGGCGCCTCGACGTCCTTGACGCCGGCGAGCATGAAGGCCCGATAGATGTCGTCGTACTCGCGGTTGTTGACGACGTACGTGAACAGCTCGACGTTCAGCTTCTCGAGCACGTTGTAGATGTTCGTCGTCGCGATCGGCGAGTTCCAGGTGTTGTCGAAGTGAACCGCGAGCGGGCGCAGCCCGTACTCGACCATCTTGTGGAGCATCCACGACGAGTCGCATCCGCCGCTGACGCCGACGACGCAGTCGTACTGCTTGCCGCGTCCGGCCCGCCTGATGCGCTCGACGATCGCCTGGAGCTCCACCTCGCCCTCGGGCCCGGTCGGGTACTGCCGATCCATGGCATCGTGGACATGGCAGTAGTTGCAGACCCCGGCCGAGTCGAAGGTGATGCCGGGGATGCTCTCGTCGTACAGGCATCGGGCGCAGACGCGTCCGTGAGCGATCGTCAAGGCAGGCCTCACTGGTAAGGCTAGGATACCGGCGCGGCCGGATCGGGGCCGATGACGCGCAGCAGCGGGGTTCGATGACAGACATTCAATCGCGTCCGGAACGGCTGTCGCTGGCCGGCAAGGGCGTGCTGGTGACCGGCGGCGCCGGGTTCATCGGCAGCCACCTCGTCGAGCGCATCGCCCGTGAAGGCCCTGCCCGGCTGTCGGTGGTCGACAACATGTTCCTCGGCCGGGCGGAGAACCTGGCCGACGCGCGCGGTCAGTTCCCCGGCCTCAAGGTGCATGTCCAGGACGCGGCCGACTACGACGCCATGGGAGCCATCATCACCGGCGACGCGATCGAGGTCGTCTTCAACCTCGCCATCGTGCCCCTGCCGGCGTCCCTCGTGAACCCGCGCTGGACGGTCGACCACAACGTGGCGCTCACATCGGTCCTATGCGAGCTCCAGCGGCAGGGGACGTTCAAGACGCTCATCCACTTCTCGTCGTCGGAGGCGTACGGCTCGGCGACCTACGTGCCGATGGACGAGGATCACCCGTCCATGCCTTCGACGCCGTACGCGGCGAGCAAGGTGGCCTCCGACCTCGTGGCGCTCTCCTACCGCGAGACGTACGGGTCCGACGTCGCGGTGCTGCGCCCCTTCAACAACTACGGGCCGCGCCAGAACGCCGGGAGCTACGCGGGCGTGCTGCCGATCGTGGTCGGCCGAGCGATGCGCGGCGAGCCGATCGTGATCTACGGCGACGGCGAGCAGACTCGCGACTTCGTGTTCGTCCGCGACACTGCCGAGGCCGCGGTCCGCATCTACGAGGAGCCGCGCACGCGTGGCAAGGTGATCAACATCGCCAGCGGCGAGGAGGTGTCGATCAATCGCCTCGTCCGCGAGCTGACGGAGCTGCTGGGGGTCGAGCCGGAGATCGTCCACGAGGAGGCGCGGCCCGGGGACGTGCGCCGTCACTGCGGCGCGACCGCGCGTGCCAGGGAGCTGCTCGGGTTCACCCCTGCGACCGATCTGCGCACCGGCCTCGCCGAGACCGTCGAGTGGTACCGCACCAGCCTGGGGGAGTAGTTGCCATGCTGGCACCCACGCGGGGGCCTCGCTCAGGGTCCCTGCGTGAGAACGTGGAGCACGATGTCACGGAGAGGGGCTGACGGAGCCCCGCCACAACGCAGAGCCTCAGGCGGGCCCACGTAACTTTCGCGGTTACAAATCGGCGGCGAAGAGCGCCTCGAGCTGCGGCCGATCGGGAAAGTTGATCAGCACCCCGCGCTCACGCCCGCGGAACACGAACAGGCTCCCCGCAGCCACGGCGGACGCACCCGTGCGGATCGGCTCCACCAGGTGCGCGCGCTCTCCGGCGCCGCCGCAGGCGATGACCGGCACATCCACCGCTCCAGCAACGGAGCCGATGAGCTCGAGGTCGTAGCCCTCCATCGTCCCGTCGCGGTCGATCGAGGTGACGAGGATCTCGCCCGCCCCCCGAGCCACCGCCTGAGCCGCGTAGGAGGCCGGGTCGATGCCGAGCGCCCGCCGACCGCTCTCCACGAACGTCTCGTAGGCGCCATTGGCCCGCCGCGCGTCCACGGCGACGATCACGGCCTGCGCACCGAACACCGCCGCCGCCTCGCCGATGAGCGCGGGGTTGTCCGCCGCCGCCGTCCCCAGGATCACCTTCTCCACCCCGGACGAAAGCACCCCGCGGACGTCCTCCAGCGTCGTGATGCCGCCGCCGTACGAGAGCGGCACCCAGCATTCGGCCGCCAGGCGCTCGATGAGCTCGAACGGTGGCGGGCGCCCCTGGACCGTGGCCCGGACATCGAGGAGCGTGATCTCGTCCACCTCGAAACGGTTGAAGAGGTTGATGACGTTGATCGGGTCCCCGAGGTAGGCGGAGTCCTCGAAGCGAACCGTCTTGAACATCGCCTCGTCGTCGAGCAGCAGGCACGGGATGACGCGCGGGATCGGCCGCTCGTCAGGATGCAAGGAAGTTCTCGAACACCTTGAGGCCGAATCGGTGGCTCTTCTCCGGGTGGAACTGGATGCCGCCGATGTTCTCGTGCTGCACGGCCGATGCGAACCGATACCCGTACGTCGTCCAGCCCGCGACGTCGGCCGGGTCGTCGCACTCGACGTGATACGAGTGGGCGAAGTAGAAGCGCGGCGTCTGCTCGAAGCCGGCCAGGAGGGCCGATCCGTCCGCCGGTGACGCCCAGTTCCAGCCCATGTGCGGGATCCGAAGGGACCGATCCGTGCCGTCCAGCCTGAACTTCACGTTCCGGCCGCCCAACCATCCCAGGCCGGGGATATCGCCCTCCTCGCTGTCGCGGAAGAGGAGCTGCATGCCCAGGCACACGCCGAGGACCGGGACGCGCTCGACGAGCGCCTTGTGGGTGAGCGCCTCGACGATGCCGAGCTCGTTCAGGGTCCGCATCGCCGCGTCAAACGCGCCGACGCCCGGCAGGATGAGGCGATCTGCCGAGGCGATCTCGTCCGCCCGGTTCGTGATGTGGGCGGTCGCGCCGATGCGCTTGAGCATGTTCGGAATGGCGCCGAGATTGCCTATCCCGGCGTCGACCACCACGAGATTCATCGCCTGGTCAGGATACCGGCGTCGGCCCGCCCGTATACTCCGGCGCCGATGCGCATCCGCCGCCGCCGCCCCGCCGTGCTGTTGGGGATGGGCGAGACCGCTGGCTACCTGACGCAGCTGGGTGCGGGCTTCCGCGGCGTGGGTGTGCGAGCTGACTTCCTGAACCTCGCCGAGGATCCGTTCACGTATGACAGCGGTCCGCGCCCGCGATGGACCTTTCGGCTTGCGCGCTGGCTCTCCCGGCGCAACGCGGACCGGCGCAGCCCCAGGCAGCTGTGGGTCACGGCATACGCCGCGGTCATGGCCTGCCTCTTCATCGGCGCGATCCTGCGCTACGACGTCTTCGTCTTCCGCGCCGGGAATTCGTTCTTCCGGCTGCACGACCTGCCGCTCCTGCGCCTGCTCGGAAAGCAGGTGGTGGTCGTGTTCTTCGGCAGCGACTCGAGGCCGGCCTACCTGAATGGCTGGGACGTCGGGCGAGGGTTCATCGGCCAGAAGGCCGTCGCCGAAACCGCCGCAAGGCGGCGCATGGTGGCGCGCACCGAGCGACACGCCAGCGCGATCGTGTGTCACGTCCTGACCGCCCAGCTCCACCGCCGGCCCGCGGTCGCATTCCTCGAGATGGGATTTCCGCACCGCGTCGGCGGCAGTGCCGGCGCCCCCGTCCCTCGCTCCGGTCCTCGTCCCATCCGCGTGCTGCACGCCCCATCCAACGCCGGCAGCAAGGGCACGCAGGCGATCCGCGACGCGGTCGCCGCGCTCACGGCCGAGGGTATCGACATGGAGCTCGTGGTGGTCAGCGGGCGACCGAACAGCGAGGTCCTTGAGGCGATACGGGCGTGCGACTTCGTCGTCGACGAGCTGTACAGCGACTCGCCGATGGCCGGCTTCGCGGTGGAGGCCGCCGCGATGGGCCGCCCGGCGATCGTCGGGGGCTACGGCTGGGAGGAGCTCAGGCGGGTGACGCGCGCGGAGGCATTGCCGCCCGCACACCTCTGCGAACCCAGCCAGGTGGCGGATGCGATCCGCCTCCTGGCGTCGGACGAGGCGTACCGCACGGATCTCGGTGCCCGCGCACGTCGCTACGTGGGCGAGGCGTGGTCGCCGGAAGCCGTCGCGCGGCGGTTCCTCGAGCTGGTCGAGCGGCGGGAGTCCACGGCGTGGTCGTTCGACCCGGCGTCCGTCGTGTACGCGCACGGCACCGGGCTCGCGGAGGAGAGGCTCGGGGAGGTGCTGGCCGGCGTCCTCGAGGCGGGCGGTCGTGCCGGGCTCTGTGTCGATGACAAGCCCCAGCTCGAGCAGCGTCTCGTGGACATGGCCGCGCAACGCGCGGCAGCCGGCGCCCAGCCGTGCTGAGGGACGTCTTTCGGGACACGGCCATCTACGGGGTGGCCTCCCTGCTCGTTCGCGGGATCTCGCTGCTGTTGCTCCCGTTCTACACGCGCGTGCTGTCACCCAGCGACTACGGACTGGTCGATCTGGCGAGCATCTTCATCACCCTGGTCCTGCTGACGGTCGCCCTGGAGATCTCGCAGGGCGTCGCGCGGCTGTTCCACGAGGCTCCCGACCACGATGGGCAGGTGGCTCTCGCTTCGACAGCAATGTGGTTCTCGATCGGCGCATATGCCCTGTTCGTAGTGGTGGCCTTCCCACTTGCGCCGTTCGTTGCCGACATCGCGTTCGAGTCTCGAGATCGGGCGGACCTCGCCCGCATCGTGATCGTGAGCGCGGCGGCCAACGGCCTCTTCTACCTCTTCCTGAACCAGCTGCGGTGGCGACTGCAGGCGAAGGCGTATGCGGCCGGCAGCCTCACATTCGCCCTCGGCTCCATCGTCGCAACGATCGTGCTCGTCCTCGTGGCAGGCCTTGGCGTCACCGGCGTGGTGCTCGGGCAGCTCGTCGGCGCCGTGATGGGCGGCCTCGTGTGCTTCTTCGTCTCGCGCGACCTGTATCGGTTCCGATTCGACGGTCACAGGCTGCGCGAGATGCTGCTGTTCTCGCTGCCGCTCGTCCCGTCCAGCATCGGCGTCTTCGTCACGCTCTACATCGACCGTATTGCGATCAAGGAGCTCATGACGGTCGCGGACGTCGGCCTGTTCGGCATCGGCTACCGCGTGGCGTCGATGGTCTCCCTTCTCGTCGCCGCGGTGCAGATGGCCGTCACGCCATTGGTGTACGCGCGATACCGCGAGCCTGAGGCGCCAGCCCAGCTGGCGCGCGTCTTCCGCTACTTCGTGGGGATTGCTCTCGTCCTCGCCGTCGGTCTCGCGCTGTTCGCGCGCGAGATCCTCGTGGTCGTGTCCACGCCCGAGTACTACGCCGGCGCGGCGGTCGTGCCGCTCCTGACCCCGGCGCTGCTGCTGTCGGCGATGTACGTCTTCGCACCCGGGCTGGGCATCGCGAAGCGCAGCGCGACTCAGGCCCTGATCACGCTTGCCGGCGCCGGCCTGAACACCCTGCTGAACTTCCTGATGATCCCGGTGTGGGGCATCGTCGGAGCCGCCGCCGCCACGCTCACAAGCGCGGCGCTCGTGTTCGCCGCCTACATGACGGTCAGCCAGCGCCTGTACTTCGTCCCGCACGCGTGGGCGCGGCTGGCGGTGGCTGCCCTTGCCGCGACGCTGCTGGGCGTCCTCGGCTTCGCGTTGCCGCTCCCCGTGGGGCCCGCCATCGTCGTGAAGGCCCTCCTGACGCTCGCCACGCTGGGCGTGGTCGTCTGGCTTGGCCTCATCGATCCCAACGACCTTCGCCGGGGGCTGCGGGGCCTCCGCGAGCGGCGACGGGTGGCCTGAACGAGCGCCGGAACTTCCGAAGTTGCGCGCAGTGCAACTAACTGCGAGGCACGAGCCGATTCCGTCAGCGGGGTGGTGGGCTGTTGCATCCCGCGGCAACTCTTGGGATGGCACCAGCCCTACCTTCGTAGTTAGTTGCGTCCCGCGGCAACTCTTGCCATGCCACGAGGCTTGCGCGCCCTGAGCTACCCCTCGGTGACGGGCGACTCGTGCGGCAGGACGTGCCACCAGATCTCGCCCGGTGGGAGCACCATCGGCTCGCCCGTTTCGGTGAAGGTCCAAGTGGTGCCGTCCGCGGCAGTCGGGCGCGACCAGCTGATCGCGTAGGCCATGCCCTGCGTGTACAGGACGCCCTCCCCGCTGCCGACGAGGTGCTGGAAGCGGCGGGGGTTGCCGCCCGGATCGGGATCGCCGAAGACCACATCCTGCTGCACACGCTGGACGATCAGTGACGTGAAGGCCAGCGGCTCCTCGATGGCCGCGTCGGTGATCTCGACGCCCTGGTCGCTGCGGATATAGGCCTCGAGCTCCTCGTCCCAGTCCCAGCCGAAGTGCCAGTAGCTGTTCGTGCTGATGCGCAGGCTGGTCACCTTGCGGCCGCCGGGGAACTCCGGCTCCTCGTCGAATGTCCACGGCGGGCGCACCGGTTCGACGCGATCGGCGAGGGCCGCGAGCCGCGGCGTGCGCATCGAGATCGGCGCGCATCGCCTCGAGGTCGACATAGAGGTTGTGCGGGGGCCTGCGCCAGGCCGTACCGCGCGTACCACGGCCAGCCGCCGTCGATCCCGTTGGGATACGGCATGCCGGCATTGATGAAGCGCTCCACGGCGCCGGGGCTCGCGCCGAAGCCGACGGTGAGGACGTGAATGTCCTGCCACAGGTCGATGTTGTGGTACCGGGCGCTGCGCACCGGGCCGGTCATGCCGAGGGTGGGCTCGCACAGGAAGATGGCGGTGAAGCGGGTCGTGTCGCCCTCGACGAGCGTCTCGACCACGATCTCGGCCTTGCTGATGTTGCGGCCGGGACGAGCCTCCGGATGGTTCTCGATCTGGACCGCGAGCGCCGGCTCCTCGGGCACCACTCCCTCGGTCCATGGGCACGCCGGCGAGATCGAGCATCACCTCGCCGTCGAGCGGACAGCGCGCAGTCGGCCCGGGCGTGGGCGAAGGCGTCGGGCGTGGCGTCGGCGACGCGGTGGGCGAGGGTGACGGCGACGCGGTCGGCCGCGGGGTCGGAGACGGAGTGGGCTGGGGCGACCCGACGGTGACGGCGAAGGCGATGATGCCGCCGATGAGGACGGCCGCCACACCCACGGCGATGGCCGCCAGCGTGCGTCGCCCGGGCCTCCGGCGAGGTGCGGTGGGGTGCGATGACATGCGGCAGATACTAGATGGGTATGGCTTGCTCGCTATAGGCCGATCGGGCCATCGGCGCAGTGGGCGCCCCGCATCCGCCTCATCGACGGCCATGATGGGGCGGCTCAGCACGCTCTCGCGATTAGGGGACTGTCACCTTGCGGGCACTCATGCTCACGCCGGATGAAGGCCATCTCGATCGTCGCATCGCCCAGGAGGCCGCCAGCCTCGCCGGGAGGGGCTGGGAGGTCGACATCTTTCCCGTCGTCGACCCGGGATTGACGTTCGACGACGAGCTTGCGAGCGGAGTCCGGCTGCTGCCCAACCCCCTCCCACCGGTCCCGATCGGTCGGCGGAAGAAGGTGTTGCGGCGCCTCCGGCGCAGCCTCGCTCCGCTGGCTCCGGTCCTTGACCGTCTCATCGAAGCCGCCCGATACCGGACCCGGGACCGCGCGCGGGCGCTGGCCGATGCCAACGCCGTTCACCTGCTGGCACTCGGGCCGTACGACCTCCTGTTCGCCCACGACGTCCCGGTCTTTCCGCTCGCCGCGAGGCTGAAGGAGGCGTGGACGTGCGGGCTCATCTGCGACCTGCACGAGGTGTTTCCCGAGCAGGATGAGCACTTCACCAGCGCCACCGCCAGGCGGTATTGGCGATCGGTCGAGCGGAATGGCATCGCGATCGCGGACGGCATCATCTGCGTGAACGAAGCGGTCGCGGATTACGTCCGCGCTCGGTATTCCCCCCGGGTCGCGACGGTGGTCGTCCACAACTCCGTGCCGCACGTGGAGCGTCGAGACCTCCGGGGCCGAACGGTCCGCGACCACTACCCCATCGGGAGCGAGACGAGGGTGATGCTCTTCGCCGGCTCGCTGCGGCCCCACGCGAACGTCGAGACCCTGATCAGCGGGTTCGACGCCGCTCGGCTCGATGGATGGGCGCTCGCGCTGCTGGGCGATGGCCCGCTCCGCGGGCGACTGGAGCAGCTGGTGCGACGTCAGTCACTCGCCGGACCGTGTGTTCCTCGGCCGCCGCGCGCCCGAGCACGAGCTGGCGCAGGTGATCTCGTCCGCGGACATGGGCGTCCTTCCCTACCAGGCCGTAGGGATCAACCACCAGATCGCGACGCCGAACAAGCTGTTCGAGTACATCCAGGCGCGCCTCCCGATCGCCACGTCCAGGCTGCCGATGATCGAGCGCATCATCGACAGTACCCAGGTCGGCGGCTATGTGGACTTTTCGACGACCGAGTCGACCGCGGCCGACCTGCGGCGGTTCGTCGACGAGACCCTCCCCGGCATCGGGAGCGACGCGCTCGAGGCCGCGGCACTCCGCTTCTCGTGGGAGCGCGAGGAGCCGAGCCTGTTCGAGGTTGTCGGGAGCGCTACGCGTCGGTGACCGCGTCGACGAGCTCACGAGACGTCGCCAATCCGCGGAACTCAGCCGCCCGGTCGTGGAACGTCTGCTGCCAGAGCTCGAGGCTGAAGAAGCCCCAGAAGTCGCGGTCATACGGAGCAGCTGAGCCTGCCTGTCTGGCGGCAGTTGCCGTGACGTGCAACGGCCACCACGCCGGGCGGCTTCAGGGTTCGTAGCTGGTTGCAGTGGACCGCAACTCGAGCCCACGGTCGCGCGGCGGGCAGCTCGAGCTTTCGTAGTTCGTTGCACTGGACGGCAACTCCGGGACCCACCGGCGCGAGAATCCGCAACCAGTCCAACCTGGATCGCGTCTGGGACCCACGCGTTCACGCGCTTATACTTCCCGCCCCCATCAATCACCGGAGTTCCGTGACGGCTTATCGAGTCGAGCGACGCGCCGATCCGCGCTCTGCGACGGCCGCGCTCCTTTCCTTCCTGTTCCCGGGCGTCGGCCAGGCCTACAACGGGCAGTGGGCCCTCGCGGGCCTCCTTGCGCTGCCAGTCGTCCTCATCGCGGGCCTCGCGGTCGTGCTTGTTCTGCGCGACGGGTCCGCCGTGGTGAGCCGCTTCCTCGACGCGCGGCTCCTGATCGCGCTCATAGTCCTCGACGTCGCGCTCCTGGGCTGGCGGCTCGTCGCGATCCTCCAGGCGCACGGCATGCGCTCCGGCCTGGCGCTGCGGCAGTGGCCGGCGCTGATCACCTACGCGCTCGTGCTGATGACGCTCGCGATGCACGCGTTCCCGGCGTACTACGCGGCGAAGGCGATCGACACGCTGGGCACGGTCGCGCTCGAGGGTGGCGGCGAGCTGTTCGACGACCGAGAGGGCCGCGACATCACCATCACGGCGCCGACGAACGAGCCGGAG